>CAVWYL010000029.1:0-113445 GCA_963759225.1 uncultured Acidimicrobiales bacterium
GAACCGCTGGATCATCGCGTCGACATCGAGCGTGTCGGCCATGCGCTGCACCGTACCGGACCCACCCGGCACGACGGACCGGGGTCAGCCCCAGCCGCCGCCGAACGGGGGCATCCCGGGACCCTGGACACTGCCCCCGCGATCGTTCCGCCCGCCGGGGGCCGGCGGACGGGCGCGGCGCCCGTTCGTGGGCGGGGCGGGGGCTCGGCCACGGCCGCCCTGCCCGGGCGGCGGCTCGGTCCGGCGCTGTCCCGGCGCGCCACCGCTGCGGCGCGCCCCGTTCTGCGCTCCTGGCGCCGGCGCGGGCCCGCTCGGGCCTCGGCTGGGTGGCCGTCCGGCGACGACACCGCCCGGGCCCATCGCCCCGGGGGCCGAGTACGACCGCGACACCGCACCCGGGCCCGGTGTCGCCGGGGTCGCCCTGGTAGGGGTCGCCTCCCCGGGCGGAGCGATCGCGGCCGCGCTTCGGGCGTTGCGCCGCCGGGGCCGGCTGGGCCCGCCGTCGTCCGGCGGGTGGCGGGACGGGTCCGGCGGCCGGGTCGCCGAGTCCTCCGGGCCCGGGTCGGCCGCGGGCCGGGGCGCCGTGCCCCGCCGCGCCGACCGACGTTGCGTCGCGACCACCGGGGGCGCCCGAGTAGCGGTCCGGCGGGTACGGGCCGTACGGGTCGGCGTGATCTCCGCCGTCGCCGCCCGGTTCCTCGAGCTCGAGACCCGGTCGGGTCAGCAGCCAGTAGCGCCAGGTGAGCAGAGCCACCAGCAGACCGGCGCCCGCGGTGCCGGCGATGATCATCCAGATCATGCGGCTCTCGTCGTCGGCGTCACGCCCGTCGCCGCCCGACCCGGCGGCGGCGTGGTCGTCGTCGTGGTGGCGGCGGGGTCCTGCGCGCCGCCGCCGGGGACCAGCAGGTTGGCCGTGGTGGTGAAGGTGATCTCGCGGTCGGGGGCCGGGGCTGCCACGGCCTGCTCGTCCTGGTCCTCGTCCTCGTCGTCCGCCTGGCGGCGCGTGGTGGGCGGTGCCTCCTGCGGGCTCGGGCTCCGGCGGCGGTGTGGTCTCCTCCGGGGGCGGTGGCTCCGTCGAGGACGGCGGTGGCGCGCTCGTCGAGGGTGGCTCCGGCACGGTCGGCTGCGGCTGCTGCGCGAAGGCGCCTGCAGGCCCGAGCAGCGTGAGAGCCAGCACGGCGCCGGCGACCAGCCCGAGGGCAGCCCGACCCGGCGCGATCCGCCCGCCGCTTCTACGTCTACCGTCGACCATCCACTCCACCTTGTCGGCCCCCAGCCGGGAATGAGATTACTCGTCCTGCCCGCACCGACTGTAGGACCCGGCCCGACCGTGCGTGAAGCGCGTGTGAAATCCGCTGGCCGCCCGCCACCGTCAGCGCTGGTGCGCGGGGCAGCTCCAGGTCGTGCGCCCGCCGACGGTTCGGCGTTCGAGCGGCGTGCCGTCCCGGGGGCACAGGCCGTCGAGGGCGGCGGCCTGGCGGAGGTCGCCCGTGTGGCTGCCGCCGCGCCCGCCGAGGTCGGCCAGCACGTCGCCGATCGCGGCGTGCAGCGCCGACCGCTCGTCGGCGTGCAACCCGCCCGCGGGGCGAGCCGGGTCGAGGCCCGCCCGCCAGAGGACCTCGTCCGCCAGCAGGTTGCCGATCCCGGCGAGCCGGGCCTGGTCCAGCAGCCGGGCCTTGAGCGGGGCCGAGCTGGTCCCGAGCACTGCATCCAGCTCGGCGGGGGTCACGGCGAGCGCGTCCGGTCCGAGTGCGTCCTCGTCGGGCTCGAGCACGACGCCGCCGAGCCGTCGGGGGTCGCGCAGGCGCAGCTCCGATCCGTCGCTGAACCGCAGCGCGAAGCGGTCCCAGGCCGGTTCGTCGCGGCCGCTGGAGTACTCCAGCCGGTCGATCGACGCCGATCCGTCCACCAGCAGCCGTCCGGTCATGCCGAAGCGCAGGCCGAGGCGCGTGCCGTCGTCCAGGTCGAGGACCAGCAGCTTGCCGCGGCGCCGGGCGGCCGTCACCGTCCGTCCCGGCAGTGCGGCCACCAGCTCGGCCGGGGTACCGCCCGCCTTGACGAACCAGGCGTCGGGGGCGTCGACCCCGGCGATGGTGCGCCCCACGGCGGCCTCGGCCTGGCGGCGGTACGTCTCGACCTCCAGCATCTCGGGCACGGCGTCCGAGGCTACGGGCCGCGGCCGACTGCCCGCCCTCCGGCGGGGGTACCCCTGTCGCCGTCATGGAGGCGCCGGGCGGAACGGCGTCCGGGGGCGAGGAGGAGCCAGACATGTCGACGGCCAGCGCACAACAGATCCGGCATCGGGGCCGGCAGGCCGCGCACGGCGACTGGGTGGAACGCGCCGGCCGCATCGGGTTGGTCGCGAAGGGCGTGTCCTACGCGCTGATCGGCATCCTGGCCATCCAGATCCCGCTCGGGCAGGGCGGTCAGGCCGCCGACCGGCAGGGCGTGCTCCGCCAGCTCGCCACCGAGTCGTGGGGCACGGCCGCACTCATCGCGCTCGCCGTCGGGTTCGCCTGCTACGGCGTGTGGCGGCTGATCGAAGCGGTCGTGGACCGCCAGAACGAGGGCACCGACGCCAAGGGGCTGGCCAAGCGGGCCAAGTCGCTCGGCCTGGCCGTCCTGTACTTCGGCTCCGCCGCGGTCGCGGTCATGCTCGTGCGCTCGAGCTCGGCCAGCACGGGCGGCAACGAGCAGCAGGAGACGGCCCGGGTGCTGGAGTGGCCAGCGGGCCGATGGATCGTGCTGGCCGTGGCCGCCGGCTTCCTCGGCGAGGGCCTGTGGAGCGCCTACCGGGGCGCCACCCGCAAGTTCCGCAAGCGGCTCAAGACCCAGGAGATGAGCCGGCAGACCGAGCGGTTCGCGGTGGCATCCGGCGTCGTCGGGCACATCGCCCGGGGTGCGGTGTTCGCGTTGGTCGGGGTGTTCCTGGCCAAGGCCGCCATCGAGTACGACCCGGCCGAGGCCATCGGCGTCGACGGCGCCCTGCTCAAGCTCGTCGAGGCCTCGTACGGCCAGCTGCTGCTGGGGCTGGTGGCCGCCGGGCTGATCGCGTACGCGGTGTACTGCTTCGTGGAGGCTCGCTACCGGCGGATCTGATCCGGGTCCGGGTGCGGCATGCTCGGGGCATGAACCGCACCGACCGGCTCTACGCCCTGGTCGAGGAGCTGCGGGCGGTCGCGCCCCGGCCGCGCACCGCCCGGCAGCTGGCCGACCGCTTCGAGGTGAGCGTGCGCACCATCGAGCGGGACATCGGCGCTCTCCTGGAGGCCGGGGTCCCGCTGTATGCCACCCCGGGGACCGGGGGGCGGGCACGCCATCGATCCCCTGCACACGCTCCCGCCGGTCAACTTCACGTCCGACGAGGCGGCCGCCCTCGCCATCGCCCTGGCCCGGCCGGGGCGGTCGCCGCTCGCCGGTGCGCTGCGGTCGGCGCTGCACAAGGTGGTGGCGGCCATGCCCACCAGCGAGGCGGCGGCCGCCGAGCAGCTGGCCGGCCGGGTGCACCTCGTGGCCCCGGACGAGGACGACGCCCGGCCGCCCGCGGCCCGGGTCGTCGAGCAGGCGCTCGTGCGGTCGCGGGTCATGGCCATCGACTACGAGGACAGGCACGGGTCCGTCACCCGGCGGGAGGTCGAGCCCGTGGCGCTCGTCGGTGGGCGCGAGGACATGTGGTACCTCGTGGCCCACTGCCGGCTGCGCGAGGGTCTGCGGGCCTTCCGGGTCGACCGGGTGGCGTCCGCCGCGCTGACCGGCGAGGCCGCCCCGCCCCGCGAGTACGACCCCAGTGCCGACATCCCGTTCGCGCTGCGGCGGCTGTCGCTGGCGGAGTGATCGAATCACATCCGTGAAATTCCCGACATAACGGTGTCGCCGGGCAGGCGCACGGTGGGCTCATGACAGACACCACCACCGACACCAGCACCACCCCCGCCCCCGCCTCCGCCTCCGCGCCGTCCCCGTTCGGCAGCGTCGGCTGGTTCGAGATCGGCACGGACGACCCGGGCACCGCCCGCCGGTTCTACGGCGAGGTCTTCGGCTGGACCTTCGAGATCGACGGCCACTACTCGGTCATCACCACCGGCGAGGGCCACGCCCTCCAGGGCGGCATCCAGGACACGACCGCCGACCTGCCGCCGAGCGACCCCGGGCACCTACGCCGTGCCCTGCGTGGTCGTGGCCGATGTGGCCGCCACCTGCGCCGCGGTCGAGTCCGGCGGCGGCAAGGTGGTCGTCGGGGCCACCGACACCCCGATGGGCCTGGTCTACGGCATGGTCACCGACCCGGCGGGGAACCGCCTCGGCCTGTTCACGCCGCCGACGTCGTGACCCAGGCCTGACCGGTCGCCGGGGCCGGGCGGAACGGCTCGCTCAGCCGGCCCCGGCCCCGGCGGCCGCGTCCAGGGCCTGGTCGAGGTCGGCCCGCAGGTCGGCCAGGTCCTCGAGCCCGACCGAGATGCGGACGAGCCCGTCGCTGATCCCCATCTCCGCCCGCTCGGCGGGCGTGAAGCTGCCGGCGATCGTCGCCGGGTGGGTCACCAGCGTCTCGGGCCCACCGAGCGACAGTGCGATGCGGGCGATCCGGGTCGACTCGCAGAACCGGCGGGCGGCCTCGAACCCGCCGGCCAGCTCGACGGCCAGCGTCGTCCCGCCGGCCCGCATCTGCCGCTTGGCCAGGTCGCGCTGCGGATGGGAGTCCAGCCCGGGGTAGCTCACGGTGGCCACCCCCGGGTGCGCCTCCAGGTGCTCGGCGAGCCCGAGCGCCGTGGCGCACTGCTGGCGCACCCGCACGCCGAGGGTCCGGATGCCCCGCAGACCGTTCCAGGCGTCGAACGGCGACGCCTGCCCGCCGTGGACCACGTGCCATCCCCAGAGGGCCTCGATCAGGTCGCGGCTGCCCGCCACCACCCCGAGCAGCGCATCGTTGTGCCCGGCGAGACCCTTCGTGGCCGCGTGCAGCACCAGGTCGGCGCCGAGGTCGAGCGGCCGCTGCAGGACCGGGGTGGCGAACGTCGAGTCCACCACCGTGAACGGACCCGGCAGCGCCGCCACCGCCTCGATGTCGGTGAGCGACAGCGCGGGGTTGGCGGGCGTCTCGATGAGCACCATCTGCGTGCGGCCCGGACGGACCGCGGCCGCGAACGCCGCGGTGTCGGTCCCGTCCACGAACGTCACGTCGATCCCGAAACGGGGACAGTGGGCGTTGAGCAGCGTGGCCGTCACCGAGAACAGCTGGCGCTGGGCGACGATGTGGTCGCCCGACGAGCACAGCCCGAACACCACGTCGGTGAGCGACGACATGCCCGATGCCGCCGCCAGCGCCGCCTCCGCCCCCTCGAGCGCCGCCACCGCCTGCTCGAACTCCTGCACGGAGGGGCTGCCGAAGCGCGAGTAGTAGTGCGCGGTGCGGGGCTCCCCCGCCATCCGCCGGTGGTCGTCGACGGTCGGGACCTCGTAGGTCGTCGACGGGAACAGGACGGGCGCCAGCGAGTCCGCGCTCCAGCTGCGCCCGCCCCGCACGGCGCGGGTGTCGAACTCCCAGCCGGAGAGATCGGGCCCGGGCTCGGGCGGCGAGGGCTCCTCAGGCATGGTGGTCCCCCTTGTCGACACGGGCGAGGAAGTCGCCCAGCAGCGCGGACACCTGGTCGACCTCGATCAGGAACGCGTCGTGCCCGTGCGGGCTGTCCAGCTCGGCGTAGGTCGCCGGCACCCCGGCACGGCCGGCCAGCTCGACGATCTCCCGCGACTGGTGCGACGGGTAGAGGATGTCGCTCGTCACCCCCACCGACAGCACCGGCGCCCGCAGGCGGGCGAACGCCGCGTCCATGCCGCCGCGGCCCCGGCCGAGGTCGTGGAGGTCCATGGCCTTGGTCAGCAGCAGGTAGCTGTTGGCGTCGAACCGGCGGACCAGCTTGTCGCCCTGGTACTCGAGGTAGCGCTCGACCTCGAACCGCTGCCAGAGGGTGAAGCCCTCGACCGGCTCGACGACCTCCCGCCCGAAGCGGGCGCTGAACACGTCGTCGCTGCGGAACGTCATCATCGACATCATCCGGGCGGTGGCCAGCCCCTCGTGGGGCCCCTCCCCGGGCGGGGCGTCGTAGTAGTCGCCGCCCCGCCAGAGCGGGTCCATGCGGATGGCACGCCGGCCGCTGCTCCACCAGCCGATCTGGGCGGCGCTGGCGGCGGCCGCGGTGGCGATCGGGGCCAGCGCGCCGACCCGCTCGGGGTACATGACGCCCCACTCCAACGCCTGCATGCCGCCCATCGACCCGCCCACGACGAGCGCCCAGCGGGCGATGCCCAGGTGGTCGGCCACCGCGGCCTGGGTGCGGACCATGTCCCGCATCGACACGACGGGGAACCGGGACCCCCAGGGCAGCCCGTCGTCGGGATGGGGGGACGCGGGGCCCGTCGAGCCCTGGCAGCCGCCCAGCACGTTGACGCAGACGACGAACCAGCGGTCGGTGTCGAGCACCCGGCCGGGCCCGATGATCCCGGTCCACCACCCGGCCGTCGGGTGGCCGGTGCCGAGCCCGCCCGCGGCGTGGCTGTCGCCGGTGAGGGCGTGGCACACGAGGACGGCGTTCGACGCGTCCTCGGCCAGCGTGCCCCACGTCTCGTAGGCGACGGTCACGCCCCGGAGCAGGCCCCCGCCCTCGAGGGCGAAGGGGCGTTCGGCCGGGAAGGACAGGAAGCGGCGCTGACCGGCCGGGTCGCCGGGCCGCCACGCACCGGTGACCGGCAGGGCGCTCGGGATGGGCGCGGCGGAAGCCGTCGTGGCCGGTCATCGGGCGAGGCGTCCTCGCCGCGCGCGAGGCCGCGGCACCGGTGGTTCCACGGAACGAGTGTACGGATCGGGCCATGACCCCTCTGCGGGTCCGCACAGCCGAGGCGCCCTCCCGCAGGGGGGCACGGACACTTGGTTGCTCCTGGTGGAGCCGCATCCCCGGATGGCCGGGATGGCACCTTGGCTGTCCGAACCAGGTTGCCGGGCCGGCCCCCGGAGGAACCGGCCGCTCCTGATGTCAGCGGTCAGGCTACCCCGCCCGACGGCCCCGGGGTCCAGCCGTTTCGGCCGCGCCGGGTCCGCTCCCGCCACCAGCCGGTGACCGGGGGCGGTGCGTCGTAGGCGCGGCCGGCCGCGGCCACGAACCGCTCGATGCCGGCATCGCCGGGCGCGGCGGCGTGCTCCCGCAGGGCGGCGGCCGCCTCGTCCCAGGCCCCGGCGTCGACCGGGAGGGGCAGCGCCGCCAGCGCCGGGCCGGACACCCGCAGCACGTGGCGGTCGAGCCCCGTGCCCGCGGCCCGGCGGGCCATCCACGCGCTGGCGACCGGGGACGCGATGGCGGCGGCCACGCGCCACAGGTCGTCCGGGTCGTGGGGGACGACGGCCAGGGCCGGGACGCACGGCACCCACGCACCGGCCTCGTCGACCGCGGGGACGAGGACGCCGGTCTGGGTGGCGACCACCACCTTGGGCCGGCGGGTGCGGTCGACCCAGCGGCGGGCCGCGGCCCGGACGCCGTCGCCCTCGGCGAGGGCGGCGAGGTCGACGACCGGCGCGTCCCAGCGGCGCTTGGCGAAGCGGACCGCCCGCTCCCCCCACACGGATCGGCCCCACGCCAGCGTTCCGCTGGTGACGAGGGGAGCCGTCGCGGCGTCCGTGTCGCCGGGCTGCCGTTCCCGGACGGCGCCGACCAGGCCGTAGTACTCGTCGCGGAAGCCGGCGACGACGCCCGCCCGCTCCCCCAGCGTGACGTCGGACAGCGCCGGGAGGTCGGGGAGCCCGAGCGTCCCCGCCCACAGGTCGGCCCAGCGGTCCGGGGCGGGCCCGTCCCCCGCCGACCGGCGCACCAGGACGGGCGCGCACACCCGCACCGCGGCGGCGAACACCCGGCCGTCGTCGGCCCACAGCTCGTGCAGGTCGGCGCGCGCGTCGACGGCGGACCGGACCGCCGCCGCGTCGCGGGCGCCCACCACCGACTGGGGCTGCACCAGCACCACCCGCCCGCCCGGGCGGACCAGGTCGCAGCCGAGGAGGAGGAACAGCCAGGCCGTGTCGGTGTACGGGCGCAGGACGTCGCCGTAGCGGGCCCGCAGGCGCCGGCGCTCGGCGGCCGACCGGGCCGTCCGGCGGCCGAGCTGGCCCTGGAACGGCGGGTTGCCGACCACGGCCCCGAAGCCCCCGGCCGGCGCCCCGGGCCACAGCGCGGCCCCGGCCGCCAGCGGATCGCCGGCGACGAGCCGGCCCGGCGGGGGCGCCTCCCCCGCCCACAGCGCGAGCGCGGCCTCGGCCGCCGCCAGCCCCACGGGATCGACGTCCGCCCCCCACAGCAGGTGGCGCACCACGTCCCGGCGGGACACCCCGCGCCGGTGCAGGGCCTCGGCCGCCGCCACCAGGAAGGCGCCCCCGCCGCAGGCGGGATCGCACACCGTGGGCCGCCCGCCGCCGGGCAGCGCCCGGGCCACCAGCTCGTCCGCCAGCCACGTGGGCGTCACGTGCAGGCCCTGGGCCCGGCGCCGCCCGGCGTCGGTGGCGGTCTCCAGCGCCGCCCCCAGCGCCTCGGCGAGCTGCCCGCCGGTGGGTGGGCGCGGCCGGCCGGCCCACTGGACGCCCGGGTCGGGGATGCCGCCCGCGAGGGTCCACAGCGTCAGGTCCGGGTCGACGGGCACGCCCGCCTCCCGGGCCAGCCGGACCGCCGTGCGCGCCACCGCGCTCGCCCGGTCGGCCTCCGGGGACGGGTGGGCTGGGGGCGGTCACCGGACCGACGGTACCGTCGCCCGGGTGGCCGCCCCGGACTCCCCCGTCGCCGTCGAGCGCGTCGCCCCCGCCGTCACCCACGCGCTGCGCCACCGCGTGCTGCGGGCCGGGCAGCCGGCCGACCGGGTCCGCCTGCCCGCCGACGACGATCCCGCCACCGCCGCCTTCGCCGCCCGCACGCCCGGCGGCGAGGTCGTCGGGACCGCCATCGTGACCCCGGCGCCGTGCCCGTGGCTACCCGACCGCCCGGCCGCCTGGCGGCTGCGGGGCATGGCCACCGACGAGGCCCGCCGCGGCACCGGCATCGGCGCGCGGCTGCTGGCCGCCGTCCTCGACCACGTGGCCGACCACGACGGCGAGCTGGTGTGGTGCAACGCCCGCACGCCCGCCCGCCGCTTCTACGAGCGGGCCGGGTTCGCCGTCCACGGCGACGAGTGGGTCGACCCCGAGATCGGCCCCCACGTCGCGATGTGGCGCGACATCCGACCGTAGGCTGGCCCGGTGCGCTGGACCGTCCACGGAGAACGCGAGATCTACGACTCGGAGTGGATGCGCCTCGTCCTCGTCGACGTCGAGGTGCCCGGGGTCCAGCGGTTCGACCACCACGTGATCCGCTACCCGATGGCGGCGTCGGGCACCGTGGTCCACGATCCCGACCGCGGCGTGCTGTTGCTGTGGCGCCACCGCTTCATCACCGACACGTGGGGCTGGGAGATCCCGGCCGGGCGCATCGAGGCCGGCGAGACCCCCGAGGAGGCGGCCGCCCGCGAGACCGAGGAGGAGACCGGCTGGCGGGCCGGGCCGCTGCGGCCGCTCGGCGCCTACGCGCCCAGCAACGGCAGCTCCGACCAGCGGTTCCACCTGTTCGTGGCCGACGGTGCCACCCACATCGGCGACCCGACCGACGTGGGCGAGAGCGAGCGCATCGCCTGGCATGCGGTCGAGGACGTGCGCGGCCTCATCGCCTCGGGCGAGATCGTCGACGGCCTGTCGCTGACCGCCCTGCTGTGGGCGCTCGCCTTCGAGGCGATCTGACTACGCGGCGCCCTCGGCGGCCGGGTTCCAGTTCTCCAGGTCGGCCAGGCGCTCGTCGTTGGAGAACATCTCCACGATGGGCTCGTCGAGGCTGAGGCGGCGCTTCAGCCGGCGCACCTCGAGCTCCTCGTTCCACAGCACGAGCGTCACGGCCAGGCCGGCGGCGCCGGCCCGGGCGGTGCGCCCGGAGCGGTGCAGGTAGGTCTTGGGGTCCGGCGGCGGGTCGGACTGGATGACGATGTCGAGCTCGTCGATGTCGAGCCCCCGGGCCGCCACGTCGGTGGCCACCAGCACCGGCAGCTTGCCCTCGGTGAACCGCTTGAGCGCCCGCTCCCGGACCTCCTGGCGCAGGTCGCCGTGGATGGCCTTGGCGTCGACCCCGACGTCCACCAGCTGGCGGGCGAGCCGGTCGACCGCCCGCTTGGTGTTGGCGAACACCAGGCACCGGGTGCCGGACCGGCAGATGGCGGCGGCCACCTTGTGCTTGTCCATCTCGTGGACCAGCAGGAACCGGTGGGCCATCCGCTCGACCGTCTGGATGGGCGACCCGACCTCGTGGAACACGGGGTCGCGCTGGTAGCGGTCCACGAGGCCCTGGATGCCGCCGTCGAGCGTGGCCGAGAACAGCAGGGTCTGGTGGCTGCGGCCGATGTGGCGCAGCACCCACTCGACCTGGGGCAGGAACCCCATGTCGGCCATCCGGTCGGCCTCGTCGATGACCACGAGGCCCACGTCCGACAGGTCGGCCACCTTGCGGTCGATCAGGTCGATCAGCCGGCCGGGCGTGGCCACCACGATCTCGGCGCCGGCCTCCAGCGCCGAGATCTGCTTGGACATCTGGGCGCCGCCGTACACGGCGACGAGCCGCAGGTTGCGGGCCTCGACGAGGGGGCGGAGCACGTCGGTGACCTGCGTGCACAGCTCGCGGGTGGGGACGAGCACGAGGCCCGTCGGCCGCTTCGGGGACGCGGCGGGGACACGCTCGACCAGGGGGAGGCCGAACGCGAGGGTCTTGCCCGAGCCGGTCTTGGCCTTGCCGCAGACGTCGCGGCCGGCGAGGGCGTCGGGGATGCAGAGTCGCTGGACGGGGAAAGCTGTCGTCAGGCCCGCACTGTCGAGTACGGCCACCAGATCAGAGGACACGCCCAGCGCAGAGAACGTCTCTTGTTCTTCGTTGCGCATGGTTCCGATCGAGCCTACCGGTCAGTCAGTGCCGCCCCCCATTCCGGCAGGGGCGGAGCCGGCCCGTCAGCTCGCGACGACGTGGTGGCCGCCCTCGCTCATGTCGACGACGTCGACCAGCCGGGTGAAGCCCCGGATGGCGTGCGGACCGAGCCGGCGGTGGTTCAGGCCGTCGCCGGCGGCGTCGAACAGCGAGGCGGTCACGAGCAGCTGGTGCGGCTCGGCCTCGTCGCACAGGCGGGCGGCCAGGTTGACCGGGCGGCCGATGTAGTCGTCGCCCTCGAACAGGATGACCCGCCCGGCGGCGACGCCACCCCGCAGCGGGAGGGCGCAGCCCCGCAGGTCGAGGGCCTGCTCCATGCGCAGCACGGCGTCGAGCAGCGGCCGCGGCTCGGTGGCGACGAGCATGGCGCCGTCGCCCAGCCACTTGGCCACCCGCACGCCGCGCCAGCCGGCCCGCTCGCGCACGACGGCACGGAAGGTGGACAGCGCGGCGACGGCCGCCCCGACGCCGTGCTCGTCGGTCAGCGACGTGAACCCGCACAGGTCGATGAAGGCGAAGTTGCGCCGGACGAGCGCGTCGATGTGCGCGTCCTCGTCGGTGTCGTATCCGGGGTCGTGCTCGGGCTGCACGGCTCTCCATGCTAGTGGTGGCGGTCCGCGGACCTAGCAGCCGAGGGCGATCCCCGAGGTGCACGTGTCGCCGGCCTCGCCCACCAGCAGGTCGACGCCCGGCCCGCCGTCGAGCGTGTCGGCCCCGGCCCGGCCGACGAGCACGTCGGACCCGCCGCCGCCCCGCAGCACGTCGGCGCCGTCGCTCCCGACCAGGAGGTCGGTCCGCGGGGACCCGTCGACGCCCGTGACGCCGGTGAAGCGCACGGTGCCGCCGGCCGCGTCCCGGGCGATGCCGTGGCCGAGGTCGGCCAGCACCCCGTGGGCCGACGCCGCGTAGCCGAGCGTCGCCCCGCCGCCCTCGGCGCACACCAGGTCGTGGCCGCCGCCGGGCGTCACCACCGCGCCCGGCGCCCGGGCCACGATGACGTCGTCGCCGGCCGTGCCGGCCACCGCCGGCGCGTCGGGCCCGGCCACCAGCGTGGCGGGGACGCCCTGGCACTCCGCGCCGGCGATGGGGATCTGCACCGTGACCTCGGGCCCGCCGGGCGCGGCGCAGGCGTAGCTCGCCCGCAGCTCGATGATCGACGCCAGCTGCGCCCAGCTCATCGACGCCAGCCGCAGCTCGACGACGCCGCCGGGCGGGCCGGTCACGGTGAACGCCAGCGGCTGGTACGGGCCGAACGCGAAGGCCGAGGTCTCGACCACGGCCGGGCTGCCCCCGCTGACCTCCACGTCGGCGAACAGCGCCTCCCGACCCAGCTCGGCCTTGTCGTTGACGGCCACCACGGGCAGCTCGACCGACTGGCCCGGCTCGACGCTGGCCGGGACGACGACGTCGATCGACGCACCCGCGGGCGGGCTCACGAGCCCCGGCGGGTTGCTGGTGTCCGCGCATCCGCCCTCGAACGACGCCCGCGCCGTCGTCGACGGCGGCTCCTCCTGCGCCGCGGCCGGCGCCGCCGGCGCTGCCAGGGTCACGACCAGGGCCGCGCCGAGCGCCACCTTCCTGAGCGATGTCCTCACGGCGGCTCCCCCTCGGGCTCCATGCGACCGCCGCACGGTAGCCGCACGCCCCGGCCCGCCGTCGCCCTACCGTGGGCGGCCGTGCCCGCGCTCGACGCCATCGCCCGCTGGCCCGTCGACCGGGCCGCCGGCATCGTCGTCGACCGGCGCGGCGGCCGGGACACCGCCGGCGACCCCGCCTGGCGCACCTGCCTGGCGTCGGTCACCAAGCCGCTGGCCGCACTGGCGTGCCTGGTCGCCGTCGAGGAGGGCACGCTCGACCTCGACGCCCCCGCCGGCCCGCCGGGGGCGACCGTCCGCCACCTGCTCGCCCATGCGTCGGGGCTCCCGTTCGAGGGCGCCGAGCCGGTGGCGCCGCCCGGCCGCCGCCGCATCTACAGCAACACGGGCTTCGACGTGCTGGGCGAGACCCTGGCGGCCGCCGCCGGGATGCCCGTGGCGACCTACCTCCGCGAGGCGGTGACGGCGCCCCTCGGCATGGCCGCCACCGAGCTGCGCGGCTCGCCGGCCCGGGACGCCTGGTCGACCGCCGGCGACATGGCCCTGTTCGCCGCCGAGCTGCTGGTGCCGACGCTCGTCGCCCCGGCCACGCTGGCCGAGGCGACCACCGAGCAGTTCCCGGGGCTGGCGGGCGTGGTCCCCGGGTTCGGGAGCTACGACCGCAACCCGTGGGGCCTCGGCGTCGAGCTCAAGGGCGCCAAGTCGCCCCACTGGACCGCGCCCGGCGGCTCGCCCCGCACGTTCGGCCACTTCGGGGCGGCCGGCACGTTCTGCTGGGTCGACCCCGACGCCGGGGTGGCGTGCGCGGTCCTCACCAACCGCACGTTCGGCGACTGGGCGCCGCCCCTGTGGTCGGAGCTGTCGGCCGAGGTCCTGGCCGAGCGGTCAGAAGGCGGCGGCCAGTAGGTCCGCCGGCCCGGCGGTGACGGACGGGACCAGCCCGGCGGCCTGGGGCAGCAGCTGCTCGGCGTAGAACCGGGCCGTCACGACCTTCTGGCGCAGGAACGCCTCGTCGCCCCCGCCCGCGTCCAGCTCCCGGCGGGCGGCGGCCGCGCTGCGGGCCAGCAGCCAGCCCCCGGTCACGATCCCGAACATCCGCAGGTACGGCGTCGCCCCGGCCAGCGAGTTGTTGGGGTCGGCGGGGGCGTTGGCCAGCAGCCAGTCGGTGGCCTGGCGCAGCGCGGCGTGGGCGTCGGCCAGGTGCTTGCCGACGGTGGCCAGGTCGGCGTCGCCGGCGCCGGACAGCTCGGCCGCGGTGGCGTCGATCCCCGCCAGGTAGTCGGCCACGGCGCCCCCGGCCCGCATCGGCAGCTTGCGGCCGACGAGGTCCATCGCCTGGATGCCGTTCGTGCCCTCGTAGATCGGGGCGATGCGGGCGTCCCGGTAGTGCTGGGCCACGCCGGTCTCCTCGATGTAGCCCATCCCGCCGTGGACCTGCACGGCCAGCGAGGTCAGCTCGACGCCGAGGTCGGTGCCCCAGCCCTTGGTGATGGGCGTGAGCAGGTCGGCGAGCTCCTGGCGGGCGGTGCGGACGGCCTCGTCCGGGTGGCGGGCGGCCAGGTCGAGGCTCTCCGCGTTGAGGTACGCCAGGCACCGCAGGGCCTCGATCTGGGACCGCATGGTGAGCAGCATCCGGCGCACGTCCGGGTGGTCGACGATGGCCGACGACTCGCCCGCGGGCGCGCCCGGCGCCCGGCCCTGGCGGCGTTCGGTGGCGTACTCGACGGCCTGCTGGTAGGCCCGCTCCCCCAGCGACAGGCCCTCGACGCCCACCGACAGGCGGGCGTTGTTCATCATCTTGAACATGTAGCGCATGCCCTGGTTGGGCTCGCCGATGAGGTGGCCGACGGCCCCGTCGTAGGCCATGACGCAGGTGGGGCTGGCGTTGATGCCCATCTTCTGCTCGATGGACACGCACTCGACGCTGTTGCGCTCACCGGGCGATCCGTCCTCGGTCACCAGGAACTTGGGGACGATGAAGCACGAGATGCCCTTGGTGCCGGGGGGCGCGTCGGGCACCCGGGCCAGCACCAGGTGGACGATGTTGTCGGCCAGGTCGTGCTCGCCGTAGGTGATGAAGATCTTCTGCCCGGTGATGCGCCACGTCCCGTCGTCGGCGGGCACCGCCTTGGTGGTGAGGGCGCCGACGTCGGACCCGGCCTGGGGCTCGGTCAGGTTCATGGTGCCGGTCCACTCCCCCGACACCATCTTCGGCAGGTAGACCTCGCGCTGCTCCTCGGACCCGTAGTGCAACAGCATGTCGATGGCGCCCTGCGTGAGCAGCGGGCACAGCGAGAAGGCCATGTTGGCGGCCGTCATCATCTCCTGCATGGCGATGGCGACGAGCCACGGGAAGCCGCCGCCGCCGTACTCGGCCGGGAACGGCACGCCGGCCCAGCCGGCCGTCACGTAGCGGGCGTAGGCCCGGGCGAAGCCGTCGGGCGTCGTCACCGAGCCGTCCTCGGCGCGGCGGCTGTGCTGCGTGTCGCCCACCCTGTTCAGGGGGGCGAACTCGGCGGAGAAGAACCGGCCCGACTCCTCGAGGATGCCGTGGACCGTCTCGGGGTCGGCGTGCTCGAAGCCGGGGAGCTCGGCCAGGGCGGCCACATCGACGATGTTGTCGAGCACGAAGCGCATGTCGGCCAGGGGGGCGACGTAGTCGGGCATGCGAAACGGTAGATGCCATGGTCGGGGGGCCGAAAGGTGATCCCGGCGTCAGGTCGCGGTCCGGACGCTGCCCCCGCACCGAGTCGGTCAGCCCGGTGGCCGCCTCCACCACCTCCTTCCCCAGTGCCAGCACCCGGGCGCCGGTGACGTCCTCGTCGGCCGGGCCGGCCAGCGACAGGACGAGCTCGACCTCGCCGGTGGACGAGAACACGGGCGCGGCCACCTCCGCGGGGCGGTACGTGGCGGCCGGGTCGACCTCGCCGAGCAGGAGCGGCTGGCGGGCGACGGCGAGCAGCAGCCGGCGCTCCTCGTCCGGGGCCGGCGCGGGCTCGCCGGCCGGTCGGGGGTCGGACAGCGCCCGCCACTCGGGCGATGCCAGGGTCACGGCGAAGCCCCGGCGGCGCACCACGGGCAGGACGTCGAGCGCCGGGCGCACCGCGTCGCCCGACGCGGCACGGGCGAGCCACGCCTCGACCGAGGGGGCGTCGCTCCACGCCACGAACAGCACGCCGAGCGGCGGCGCCAGGGGGAGCCGCACCGGTCGGGCGAGCGAGCCGGGACGGTCGGGTGGCCGCCCGGCATCGGCCGCCTCCACCGCGTGGTCGTCGACCCGGCGCCACGCCCGGGCCCACAGGCCGGTGCGCGCGGCCAGCCCGTCGAGCACGGGGCCCACGAAGTCGAGCGCGGTGTAGCCCCGGCGGGCGGCGTCGCCGATGGCGACGAGCCGGGGACCGAGCGAGTACCGCTTCTCGCCGGGGTGGCGCAGCAGGACCCCGCGGTCGCTCAGGGCGCTGAGCAGGGCGTGGGCGGTCGCCTTGTTGAGCTCGCAGCGGCGCGCCACCTCGGACAGCGTGAAGCGCTCGTCGGGGTGGCTGGCGAGCAGCTCCAGCACCGCCACCGACCGGTCGGCGCCGGGGGCCGGGCGCGCCACCGGGTCAGCCCCCGCCCGCGCCGGGACCCGGGGGTCGCCGATGGATGTGCCCGAGCAGCCGAGGCCGCCCTCTGCCCGCGATCGTTGTCATGACCCGCCTTGCCGCCTTGCCGTCCTGTCCCAGCAGGGATCGTACCGGTTCGGGCGGCGTACGCTCTGGCCGCGTGCCCCTCACCCCGCTGGACGCCGGCCTCTACGTCTGGCTGCCGGACGGCCCGCCGCGCCGGGGCCGGCCCAACGCCGGCGTCGTCGTCGACCCCGACGGGGTCACCGTCGTCGACACGCTGATGGTCCCCGACCAGTACGAGCCGTTCGCCGCCGAGGTCGAGGCGCTGGGCCTGCCGGTGCGGCGGGCCGTGCTCACCGGCAGCAGCGTCGAGCAGGCCGGCGGCACCGGCCGGTTCAAGCTGGCGGCCGTCTACGGCAGCCGCCAGGCCAGCGTCCACCTCGACCAGCCGCCCAACGTCGACAGCTGGCGGGCCCTGTTCCCCGAGGACGCCGACCTGTTCGACGACGTCGTGACCCGCCCGGTCAGCCATGTCGTGGCGTCGGACGTGCAGCTGACGCCGAGCGTGACGGTGGTGGCCACCGGGGGCCAGATGACCGAGAACCTGGTGGCGTGCGTGCCCGCAGCGCAGATCCTGTTCGCCGGCGCGATGTGCAGCTTCGGGGCGGCGCCGCTGTGCTGGCAGGGCGATCCGCTGCGGTGGGCCGCCGAGCTCGACCGGCTCGTCGGGCTGGCGCCCATCGTGGTCCCCGGCCACGGCCCCATCGGCGGCGAGGAGGAGGTCCGGGCGCTGCAGGGCTACCTGCGGGCGTGCGCGGCCGCCGACGGCGACCCGGGCCGGATCGGCCCGGGTCCGTGGGACGGCTGGACGGACCGCGAGCACGACGCCGTCAACGTCGAGCGGGCCGCCCTGGTGGCCGCGGGCGACGAGGACGCCGTGCCGCCGTCGATGCTGCGCCTGGCCGGGCTGGACTGATCAGCCGCTGCGGAGCTCGTAGTAGCGGGACGAGTCGGGCCGGTACAGCAGCACCAGGATCGCGACGGCGAGCACGATGCTGAGGACGCTCACGGCCAGGCTGAGCGCGGTGATGCCCTGGACCATGCCGAGGACGGTCGACACCACGTTCAGGGCGCCGAGCACGGTGGCGACCACCCGGGCCCAGCTCTTGCCCTCGCCGTTGGCGTACGCCATCCACAGCCAGAGGCCGACGGCCACGAGGCCGAGCACGATGGTCGATGCGATGGCGAACGTCACGACCGTGTCGATCTCGCTCTCGCTCAGGTTGGTGTTGTTCTCCTCGATCTGGTCGCGGATGGTGTCGGTCTGGACCAGCGTCAGGAGGATGCCGACCGCGCTCAGGGCGGCGCCCGCGAACATGAGGAGGACGGCGGTGCGGATGCTCGACGGCTGCTCGACCGCCGTCGGGGGCGGAGCGTCGGGACGGGCGACGCTGTCGGAGGCCCACGGACCGGCGGGCACCGCCGGATCGGGGCCGGAACCGGGCTCGGGCGAGATGGGTGTGCTCACGCCCTCACTGTTCCACGCGGGGGCCCGGCCGACCCGTCATATCAGGGCGGGCCGCCGGTACCCTCGGGTCATGTTGTTCGGTCGTGGCAAGCAGCGGATGGTGGGTCCCGACGGGGCGCTGGCCGGCCGGGACCACCGGGTGTTCGAGGTGCCCGCGACCCACGCCGTCCTGGGCACGCGGCTGGAGCCGCCGTTCCCCGACGGCATGGAGCGGGCGGTGTTCGGGCTCGGGTGCTTCTGGGGCGCGGAGCGGCTGTTCTGGCGGCTCGAGGGCGTCCACTCGACGGCGGTCGGCTACGCCGGCGGCTACACGCCCAACCCGACCTACGAGGAGGTGTGCTCGGGCCGCACCGGGCACTCCGAGGTGGTGCTCGTGGTGTTCGACCCGGCCAAGGTCGGCTACGACGACCTGCTGCGGGTGTTCTGGGAGGGCCACGACCCGACGCAGGGCATGCGCCAGGGCAACGACGTCGGCACCCAGTACCGCTCGATCATCCAGGTGAGCGACGAGGTCCAGCGCAAGGCGGCCGAGGCCAGCCGGGACGCGTACCAGGCCAAGCTCACGGCGGCCGGCTACCCGGCCATCACCACCGAGATCGAGGACGCCACCGAGTTCTGGTACGCCGAGGACTACCACCAGCAGTACCTGCACAAGAACCCGCTCGGCTACTGCGGCCTGGGCGGCACGGGCGTGTCCTGCCCGGTGGGCCTCACCGACTGACGCTGGGCTCCTAGCCTGCGCGCCATGGCGCGTGACCCGAAGGCCGTGGTGCGACGGTTCCTCGACGACGGGTGGGACCCCGTCGCCGGCCGCTGGGACGCGGACGTCATCGCCGAGTGCTTCGACGTCGAGCGCTACCACTCCCACACGTGGGGCGCCGGGCTGGTGGAGACCGGCCGGCGCATGGGCGAGTTCTTCTCGGGGCTCGGCCCACGGCAGCCCGTCACCGAGGCGCTGGTCGCCGAGGGCGATCGCGTGGTCCACCACGTGACCTGGCGGGCGACGCACGTCGGTCCGGTCCTCGGCGTGGCGGCCACCGGGCGCACGGTCGAGGTGCACCACGTCGAGATGTGGCGGGTCGAGGACGGCAGGATCGTGGAGCACTGGGGCGGCATCGGCGAGGCCGCCCACCTGCTCGCCCAGATCACCTAGCCCGCACGAACCGGAAGACCTGGCGGCCCTCGACCTCGCCGGTGGCCGTGCAGCGGGGCCGGACCAGGTCGAAGGCCCGCGCCCGGATCTCGTCCAGCGTGGGTTCGTCGAACTCCCGCAGGAACCCCCGGAAGCCGTGGGTCCACTGCAGGTCCCACCAGGCGTCGAGGCCGGGGACCGTGGTGACGAACTCGACGTCGGCGACGTCGACGTGGGCGAAGCCCGCCGCCCGGCACGCGTCCCCGAGGTCGGGCGGATGGGCCGGGACGCGGGGCCGGGCCCGCAGCCGCTGCTGCGCCTCGGGGGGAAGGCGGCCGAAGAACTCGGCGAGCAGCGTCAGGTTGACGTCGGGCGGGCCGTCGGCCGCGGGAGCGCCGGACGGGATCGACAGCGCCAGCCGGCCCCCCGGCGCCAGGACGCGCCGCCACTCGCGCAGGGCGGCACCGGCGTAGCCCACGAACTGGAACACGGACGACGCCACGGCGACGTGGAAGGCGCCGTCGCGGAACGGCAGGGCGACGACGTCCGCCTGCACCAGCGCCACCGGGCGGGCCGGTGCCCGCGCCGCGAGCCGCTCGGCACTGGCCGCGAGCATGGCCCGGGAGAAGTCGACGCCGGTCACCGGCGCCGCCCCGCCGTCGAGGAGCGCGGCCAGGCCGAGCCCGTTGCCGCACCCCAGGTCGACCACCCTCTCGCCGGTGGCGACGCCGGCCCACGCCGCCAACCGCTCGGCGAACTGCCGGAACGGCGACGACCCTGCGCCGTACAGCGGGGCGACCTCGTCCCACGCCTCGACCACCGACCGGTCCGTCACGGTCCCAGCATGTCGGAACAGCCGATCCGCAGGCCCGCGATCGCCCGGGAATTGTCGACAGGGGGTTGTCGGACCGGTCGGCGAGGCTGCCGGTCATGAACGACCGACACTTCGACGAGGCCGTCGAGTTCGTGCGCCGGCACGGCCGGTTGCTGGAACGGCGGCGGCTCGCCCACGAGTTCGAGCAGCCCGACCCCGACGGCGTGGCCGCCGCGGTGCTGGCATACCGCAACCCCGACGGCGGCTTCGGCCAGGCGCTGGAGCCCGACTGCCGGACCCCCCACAGCCAGCCCCAGGCCACCCGCCTGGCGCTGGAGGCGCTGGCCGCGGTCGACCGCCTCGCCATGCCGGTCGCCGAGAGCCGCCGCGGACTGGCTCGGATCGATCGTGACGGCCGACGGCGCCCTGCCGTTCTGCCTGCCGACCGTGGACGGGTACCCGCGGGCGCCGTGGTGGGACCCGGGAGGCGACCCCCCGCCTGGCGCCCTCACGCCCACGGGCGGCTGCGTGGCGGCACTCCGCGGCGCCGGCGTGCGGGCCGCGTGGCTCGACGACGCCGAGGCCTGGTGCTGGGCCGAGCTCGACCGCGTGACGGCCACCGGCGAGGCGCCGAGCCAGTACCACGTCACCGACCTCGCCGCCCTCTGCGCCCAGGCCGCCGACCGGCCGGCCGCGGACAAGGCCCTCGACCGGGTGCGGGAGCTGCTCGCCGCGGGCGCCGTGATCCCGCTGACGCCGGGCGAGGCACCGGGTCCCGACACCCACACGCCGATCGACCTGGCAGCCCGGCCCGACCACCCCCTCCGGACGGCGTTCACCGACAGCACGATCGACGCCTTCCTCGACCACCTGGAGGCCTCCCAGCAGCCCGACGGTGGTTGGCCGGTCGACTGGCCGGCGCCCGGCGAGACCGCGCTGTGGGAGTGGCGGGGCATCCGGACGCTGGAGGCGTTGGAGGCGCTGCGGGCGTACGGTCGACGTCCGACGTGAACCGCACCGACCGCCTGTACGCCATCGTCGAGGAGCTGCGGGCCCGCGCCCGCGGCCCGTGCCCCGGCAGTGGCTGGCCGAGCGGTTCGAGGTGAGCGCCCGCACGATCGAGCGGGACATCGCCAGCCTGCAGCAGGCGGCGGTGCCCATCTGGTCGCAGCCCGGGCCCGAGGGCGGGTACGGCATCGACGCCGCCCACACGCTGCCCCCGCTCAACCTCACGACCCTCGAGGCCACGGCGGTCGCCATCGCCCTGGCGGCGGCCGGCGACGTCCCGTTCGCGGGCCACGCCCGCACCGCCGCCGCCAAGCTCGCCGCCGTGCTGACCGGGGACGCGGCCCCGGCCGCCGGCGCGCTGGGCACCCGGATCCGCATCACCCCCGCCGGCGCCCGCGGCGACCCCGGGATCGTGGCCGCCGTCGAGCGGGCGGTCGCCGAGCGCCTGCTGGCCGAGCTGGAGTACACCGACGGCCAGGACCGCACCACCCGCCGCCTGGTCGAGTGCCATGGTCTGTACCGCAGCGAGCGCGACTGGTTCCTCGTCGGCTGGTGCCGCCTGCGGGACGACGGCCGGCTGTTCCGCCTCGACCGCATCTCCGCCATCGACGTCAGAGCCGAGCGGATCGACGAGCGCGACCTCGACCGGGTGCTCGGCTGGGTGCCGGGCCGCCCCGAGGCACCATCGCTGCTGCCCGACGACTGACCCACGCCACCGCACGGCCCACGCGCGCGCCCGGCCGGGACCCGGGCCGCCCCGCGGCCGAGGGGACCGAGCGAGCCCGACGACCGACCGGAGGCTCAGCCCGAGGCGTCGACGGCCGCCATCGCCTCCTCGGCCGTGGCGAACCCGCCGACGTCGATGCCCATCGGGCTGCCGTCGCGGCGCCAGCCGTGCCAGTACCGTTCCGCGCCACCATCGCTCACGACGAGGCCGACCTGGCCCACGTCCTGCCCGTGCTCGTCGACGCCGACGAACCTGTTCATCCTGCGCTCTCGCCATGTCAGTTCCATACTACGAACGTATGTTCGTATACTAGCCCATGCCAGGGGCATCTCGTAGTCGCCCCCGTCCCCAGCGTGGGTTTCGGGATGCTCAGCCCGGGGCGGCCCGGACCTCGGCGAGGCGCCGTCCCAGCAGGCGCTGCTCCGGCCCGCCCGCCGGCGCGAGGGCGACGGCCGCGACGTAGGCGCGCTCGGCGTCCGCGGTGCGCCCGAGGCGGCGGAGGAAGTCCGCCCGAGCCGCCGGGAGCAGGTGGTAGCCGGCCAGCGGCCGGGCGTCGAGGGCGTCCAGCTCGGCCAGGCCGGCGTCGTAGCCGTCGCGGAAGCCGACGGCGATGGCCCGGTTCAGCGCGATCACCGGCGACGGCTCGGCGGCGAGCAGGGCGTCGTAGAGGGTCACGATCGTGGCCCAGTCCGTGGCGCCGGCCGACGGGGCCGCGGCGTGGCAGGCGGCGATCTGCGCCTGGAGCCGGAACGGCCCCGGGGGGCGGCCCGAGCGGGCCGGCGCGCCGCAGGTGGCGCTGCCCCTCGTCGACGAGCGCGGCGTCCCAGCGGCTGCGGTCCTGCGCCTCCATCGGCACGAGCTCGCCGGCGGCGTCGAAGCGGGCCGCCCGCCGGGACATCTGCAGCGTGACCAGCGCCAGCAGCCCGCGGGCCTCGTCGTCGGCGGGCATGAGGTCGACGAGCATCCGGACGAGGCGCCGCGCCTCGCCGGCCAGCCGCCCGTCGGGCCGGCCGTAGCCCTCGTTGTAGATGAGGTAGAGGACGACCAGCACGCCGCTCGTGCGCTCGGCGAGCAGCTCGGGCGGCGGCACCCGGTACGGGATGGCGGCGTGGGCGATCTTGCGCTTGGTGCGCAGCAGCCGCTGCCCCATGGCGGGCTCCGACACGAGGAACGCCCGGGCGATCTCCGCCGTGCTCAGCCCGGCCACGACCTTGAGCGTCAGCGCCACCCGCCCGTCGAGCGGCAGCGCCGGGTGGCAGCAGGTGAAGATCAGCCGCAGCCGGTCGTCGGACCCGGCCGGCCCGCCGCCCGCCGCCGCTGGCCGGGTCGGGATCGGCGCCCATCTCGTCCAGGATCGCCCGCTCCTGGAGCTTCGCCCGCTCGGTCCGGCGCCGCCGCAGGACGTCGAGCGCCCGGTTCCGCGCCACCGTGGTGAGCCAGGCGGCCGGCGACCGCGGGATGCCGTCGCGGGGCCAGTGGACGAGGGCCCGCGCGACGGCGTCCTGGACGCAGTCCTCGGCCAGGTCCCAGTCCCCGGTGAGCCGGATGAGGCTCGCGACCATCGCGGTCCGCTCCCCCGCCACCGCCGCGGCGACGGCGTCCGGGGTCACCCGTCGTCCGTCAGGAACGGGCGGAGCTCCAGCTTGCCGCCGCGGGCCTGCGGGTGCCGCGCCGCGATGGCGATCGCCTCGTCGAGGTCGTCGCACTCGAGGACGTCGAAGCCGACGATCCACTCCTTCGACTCGGTGAACGGCCCGTCGGTCACGAGCACCTTGCCCCCGCTGACCCGCACGGTCGTGGCGTCGCTGACCGGGCGGAGGGCGTCCCCGGTGAGGCGCTTCCCCCGGCCGTCGACGTCGGCGACCCACTCCTCGATGGTCAGCTCGTCCTCGGACGGCTCGGACTCGGCCTCGGCCGCGGCGTCGGGGTCGACGACGACGAACATCATGTACTTCACAGATCGTCCTCCTGGTTGTCGGCGGGAACGACCACCCACTGGCGGCCGTCGATCAGCTCGCGCACCGCGTCGAGGTGCCCGGCGTGGACCGCGGTCTCGGTGATGACGTGCATCACCACCGAGCGCAGGTCCGGGAGCTCCAGGCCCCAGCGCGCCCGGACCGGATCTGGTCGCCGGGGCGGGGCGTCGAGCGCCGTCGCCGCGATGATCGCATCGGACCGGCGGATCTCGTCCTCGTAGCGCTCGAACACATCGGCGGCCGTCACCTCGGGGCCGACGTGCCAGTCGCCGTCGGAGCCCCCCGGGAGGCAGTCCAGCGGCTCGCCGGCGACGACGCAACGGAACCAGTAGCGCTCGTCGGCGAGCGCCAGGTGGCGGACCAGCCCCAGGCAGTGCCACCCGGAGGGCAGCACGGGCCGGCGCAGCTGGTCCTCGGTCAGCCCGCCGAGGATGCCCCGCACGTGCCGGCGCTGCGCGTCGAGGTGCCCGACCAGCACTGCCTTCTCCCGATCCATGCCCCTACGACGAACGGGAGAGGCCCCGATCCGACAACGGCCGAGCCGCCTGTGCACGGGAGGCGTAGGGTGCGGAACGCACATCAACAGCCGCGGAGGGTAGCGATGAGCGTCTACAAGGTGATCGAGATCATCGGCACGAGCACGACGTCGTGGGAGGACGCCGCGTCGTCGGCGGTGACCAAGGCGCGCGAGACGCTCCGCGACATCCGCGTGGCGGAGGTGGTGAAGCAGGATCTCGACGTGGGGGCGGACGGCGCCCTGACCTACCGGGCCAAGCTGTCGGTGTCGTTCAAGTACGAGGACAGCTGACCCGTCAGGGGTTCCGGAGCGCCGGCAGCAGCCGCTTGGCCTCCCGCTCGTCGTCGAGCACGGACTGCAGCCGGCGCAGGGCCGCGGGCGCGTCGCCGGCGCGGTTGTGGCGTTCCTCGGGGTCGGCGGTGAGGTTGTGCAGCTCGAACAGCGGCTCCGCCGCCGGACCGGCGAACGGCGGGCGCGGCAGGCCGTGGGCGGCGTCCCAGTCGTCGAGCCGCTCGTAGTAGTGGCTGAGCTTCCACAGCTCGCCGGCGCCATCGGGGCCGGTCGGCACGGTGGCGATCACGGTCTCGACGTGTGACGGGAACGCCACCGCCTCGTACGGCTCGCCGGTGAGCACGGTTGGTCATGGACGCGCCCCGGGAGATGTCGTCCTCGGTCATGAAGTAGAGCGGCGACGCCACGCCCTCGGGCGCGGCCGAGCCGGTCACGACCGCGCTCAGGTCCCGGCCGGGGAGCGGGTGCACCTCGTCGTGGTGCTCGGCGACGCCCGCCGCGGCCCGCTCGAGGTCGATGCCGGCCAGCCCCAGCAGCGTCGGCAGCAGGTCGACGTGGCTCGTCGGGACCGTCACCCCGGACGCGGTCGCCGCCACCCCGGGACCGGACACGACGAACGGGACGCGGAGCGCCTCGTCGAAGGCGTTGTGCCACTTCTGCACCATCCCGCCGTGGGCGCCCAGCAGGTCGCCGTGGTCGGACGTGAACACGACGATCGTGTCGTCGGCGAACCCGGCGTCGTGGAGCGCCTCGAGGATCCGGGCGATCGCCCGGTCGACCAGCTTGTGCAGGTGGTAGTAGAGGCGGCGGTAGGCGAGGTCGGCGGGCATGTCGAACAGCATCCGGGGCCACGCGGCCGTGAACTGCTCGTGGCACGCGGGCCGCCCGGCGAACCCGTCGGCCTGCGACGGCGGCTCGGGGATCTCCGGCACCGAGTCGTCGGGCGGCCCGAACCCGAGGACCGCCTGCCAGCCGGCATCGCCGAACGCGATGTCGTGGGGGTTGACGAACGAGGCCACGGCCAGCCACGGGCCCTCGTCGCCGCGACGCCGCCAGCTCGGCGAACAGCTCGACGACCTGGTCGGCGAAGATCCCGTCCCGGACGGCGCCGCAGTCGGCCCGGGCGGCACCGTGGGGCTCCCGCCCGATCCACCCGGAGAACCCGAACGGGTCGAGCCGGTCGGCCCTGCGGTACGCCTCGACCGCCTCGGCGATGACCGTGCCGTCGTCGCCGGAGGCCATGAGGCCGTCGTGGGTGCCGGGGACGACGAGGTCGGCGTGGGAGATGTGCCATTTGCCCCGGTAGTGGGTGCGGTAGCCGCCGGCCCGGAACCAGTCGCCGAGCGTCGGCACCGAGTTCGGGTCGAGCCACGACATCGCCGGGTCGGTGTGCCGCTTGGCCAGCCCGTCGGTCTGCGTGACGCCGTGCAGGGACGGGTACTGCCCCGTGAACAGCGTGGCCCTGCTCGGCAGGCACGCGGTCGAGCCGGTGTAGTGGCGGTGGAACTCGAGGCCGCCGGCGCGCAGCGACTCGCGGGCCGGCAGGTGGTCGCGCCGGAACGCGGCGAGCGCCGCGGTCTCGTACGGGGGCGGGTACCGCTCCTCGTCGGTCATGACGATGAGGATGTTGGGCGACGTCATCAGCGTCCCGTCCCGGTGACCTCGGCGGTCATGGGCGGCACAGTACGGGACGGGCGGACTGACGATCGATTCGGGAACTGGTATTCAGCCGGTTCTGGACAGACACCATAATTTGGCTAGGCTCCGGGCATGTCCGGGGGAACACCCGTCGACAACGATGCGCTGCTCCGGCAGCACGGCCTGCAGGTCACGGCCCAGCGTCTGGCTGTCCTGCGGGCGGTGTCCGACCGACCGCACAGCACCGCGGACGACATCTACAACGTCGTCCGGGTCGAGATCGGCGCCATCTCCCGTCAGGCGGTCTACGACGCCCTCGGCGCCCTCACCGACAAGGTCCTCCTCCGGCGCATCCAGCCCGCCGGGTCGCCGGCACGCTACGAGGACCGGGTCGGTGACAACCACCACCACCTCATCTGCCGAGCCTGCGGCCGGATGGTCGACGTCGACTGCGCGGTCGGCAACACTCCGTGCCTGACGGCCGCCAACGACTCCGGCTACGAGGTCGACGAAGCCGAGGTCATCTACTGGGGCCGATGCCCCGAGTGCGCCGCGGCGACAGCAACCAGCCATCTGAAGGAAACATCGATAGAGGAGAAGGACCGTCGTGTCTGACACCGGCAGTGACAGCGAGAACCCAGCAATCCCCGCCCCCACTCCCCAGCCGTCCCGGCCGCACTCGAACCAGGACTGGTGGCCGAATCAGCTGAACCTGCAGGTCCTCCACCAGCACTCGCCCCGGTCCAACCCGTTGGGCGAGGACTTCGACTACGCCGAGGCGTTCAAGTCCCTCGACGTCGACGCGCTGAAGCAGGACATCGTCGACGTGATGACGACGTCGCAGGAGTGGTGGCCGGCCGACTACGGCCACTACGGGCCGCTCTTCATCCGGCTGACCTGGCATGCCGCCGGGACGTACCGCATCGCCGACGGCCGGGGCGGTGGCGGCGAGGGCGCTCAGCGCTTCGCTCCCCTCAACAGCTGGCCCGACAACGCGAGCCTCGACAAGGCGCGCCGGCTGCTGTGGCCGGTCAAGCAGAAGTACGGCCAGAAGATCTCCTGGGCCGATCTCCTCGTCCTGGCCGGCAACGTCGCCCTGGAGTCGATGGGGTTCGAGACGTTCGGCTTCGGCTTCGGGCGTGAGGACATCTGGGAGCCCGACGAGATCATCTGGGGCCCGGAGGACACGTGGCTCGGCGACGAGCGCTACAGCGGCGACCGGGAGCTCTCCGGTCCTCTCGGCGCCGTGCAGATGGGCCTCATCTACGTGAACCCGGAGGGCCCGAACGGCAACCCCGATCCGCTGTCGGCCGCCCGGGACATCCGGGAGACCTTCGCCCGCATGGCGATGAACGACGAGGAGACGGCCGCGCTCATCATCGGCGGCCACACGTTCGGCAAGTGCCACGGTGCGGTCGGTTCCGAGTACGTCGGTCCGGAGCCCGAGGGTTGCCCCGTCGAGCACCAGGGCCTGGGCTGGGTGAACAGCTACGGCAGCGGCGTCGGTTCCGACGCGATCACCAGCGGCATAGAGGGCGCCTGGACCAACAACCCGGCGCAGTGGGACAACGGGTATCTCGACAACCTGTTCAAGTACGAGTGGGAGCTGACGACGAGCCCCGCTGGTGCGCATCAGTGGAAGCCGACCGATCCGGCAGCCCAGGACGACGTGCCCGACGCCCACGATCCGTCGAAGCGGCACGCGCCCATGATGCTGACGACGGACCTCTCGCTGCGGCTGGACCCGATCTACGAGCCGATCGCCCGGCGCTTCCACGAGAACCCCGACCAGCTCGCCGACGCGTTCGCGAAGGCGTGGTACAAGCTGCTGCACCGCGACATGGGGCCCGTCTCGCGCTACCTCGGGCCGTGGGTGCCGGAGCCGCAGCTGTGGCAGGACCCGATCCCGGCGGTCGACCACGACCTGATCGGCGACGGGGACATCGCCGCCCTCAAGGGCAAGATCCTCGAGTCGGGACTGTCCATCTCCCAGCTGGTCGGCACGGCCTGGGCGTCGGCGGCGACGTTCCGCGGCACCGACAAGCGGGGCGGGGCCAACGGGGCACGGATCCGGCTTGCGCCCCAGAAGGACTGGGACGCCAACGACCCGACCGAGCTGGCCAAGGTGCTGCAGACCCTCGAGGGGATCCAGCAGGACTTCAACGGCTCGCAGTCCGGCGGAGCGAAGGTGTCGCTCGCCGATCTGATCGTCCTGGGCGGGTGCGCGGCCGTCGAGCAGGCGGCGAAGAACGCCGGGTACGACGTCACGGTCCCGTTCGCGCCCGGCCGCGCCGACGCCTCGCAGGAGCAGACCGACGTGGATTCGTTCGCCGTGCTCGAACCGACGGCCGACGGGTTCCGGAACTACCTCCGGGCCGGTGAGAAGCTGTCGCCGGAGACCCTGCTGCTGGACCGGGCCAACCTGTTGACGCTCACCGCGCCCGAGATGACGGTCCTCATCGGCGGCATGCGGGCGCTGAACGCCAACGCCGGGCAGTCCGCCCACGGCGTCTTCACCGACCGGCCCGAGACGTTGAGCAACGACTTCTTCGTGAACCTGCTCGACATGGGCACGGAGTGGAAGGCATCCGCCTCGGACGAGAACGTGTACGAGGGTCGCGATCGCGCGACGGGCGAGGTCACGCGGACCGCGACGGCCGTCGACCTGGTCTTCGGCTCGCACTCCCAGCTCCGGGCCCTCTCGGAGGTCTACGCCTCCGAGGACGCGAAGGAGAAGTTCGTGCGTGACTTCGTGGCGGCGTGGGACAAGGTCATGACCCTCGATCGCTTCGATCTCGCCTGATCGAGGTTGCCCGTGCTGGTGACCGGTTCACCGAACCGGTCACCAGCTTCAGGCCTGGGGGTGGAGGCGGCGGCCCGAGACCAGGTCGGGTGAGATCGACACCACACGGTCGTCGGAGCCGCCGGCCCAGCGGGTGATCGGCCGGCGCCGCGCGTCGGCCAGCTCGCCCGGGTCGGTCACCTCGCGGGCTACGCCCGTCACGACGACGCTCCATCCCGACTGCCGTTCCAGGTCGAACTCGTCCACCTCGAACGCCACGACCGTGTTGTCGGTCGCCGCCTCGAGCTTCGTCCCGGCGCCGGTGCGGAACAGGATCCGCCGCCCGTCGAACGAGAAGTTCACGGGCAGCACCACCGGCAGCGCCTTGCTGCTGATGGCGATCCGGCCCAGCACGACCGTGCCCGAGCAGCCGCAGGCTCTCCGCCCGGTCGAGCACCTCGAGGCCGTTGCGGTCCAGGTCCATGTCAACTCCTCCGGTCGCGGGCGATCGCCGGGACCGTGGTCCCGGCGATCGTCCCGGCATCAGCTGGTCGAGCGACGGAGATGGACGACTCCGGCGATGACCAGGGCGACCAGCAGGGCGGCGCCGGCGAAGGCGACCCAGGCGGCGATGCCGGCGATCATGCCGATCGTGGCCCACGCAAAGCTGGTCAGCAGCAGGCCTCGCAGCGTCTCGCCCCGGAACAGCGAGTCCCGCTGCGCCCTGCAGCTCGTTGGCGGTCGCCTGCAGCTCCGCGATCTCCTCGGGGCTGGCGCCCGACTCCTGGGCGTCGACCACGGCCTGGGCGGCGCCCCGGTCGTCGATCTCCGAGTAGGTCTTGCCGTCGGCGATGCCCTCCATGTGGCCGGCGATGAAGCCGGCGTAGGCCTCGGCCTCGGCGCCGGTGGTGACCTGCTCGTCGGCGTACTTGACGAGGTCGTCGCGGCCCTCCTCGCGGAGGCTGTCCGCGTCGGGGAACACGACGTTCTGCGAGGCCAGCTCGTCGTGGACGTAGTCCTCGGCGAAGTTCGATCCCCACATCAACAGGGCGCCGGCCGCGGCGAACACGAACGCAGCGACCAGACCGACGCCGATGAGGAGCTTGTCGACGGTGCGCCGGGGCAGCCGGACGATCTCCTCCGTGCCGGTGGCGGGGGTTGTGGTGGTGGTGAGCGGTCGCTCCTTCTGCGTGACACTCATCTCGGTGCCTTCCTTGTCCTGTGCGGGTCAGGCGACCCGCCTACCCCGAACGTACGGACAGTCGGACGGCGGCCCCAGGGCCGAAGGTCCCGACCTCGAGGCCCGAAGTCACAAAGGACCTTCGGCCCTGCCGCGCGGGCCGGTGGGCGGCGACCATGGGGCCCATGAGGACGCGCGCGACATGATGGGGGCGCACGAGATCGGAGTCCGCGTGTCCGAGGAGAGCGAGGCCAGCGTGACGATCCGGGTGTTCCTGCTCGACGACCACGAGGTCGTCCGCCGCGGCGTGCGAGAGCTGCTGGAAGGGGCCGGCGACGAGATCGTCGTCGTGGGCGAGGCGGGGACGGCGGACGAGGCGCTGCGCAGGATCCCGGCCGTGGCGCCCGACGTCGCGGTGCTGGACGTGCGGTTGCCCGACGGCGACGGCGTGGAGGTGTGCCGGGAGATCCGTTCCCGACACCCGGAGGTCCGGTGCGTGATGCTCACGTCGTTCGCCGACGACGAGGCGCTGTTCGACTCGATCATGGCCGGGGCGTCCGGCTACGTGCTGAAGCAGGTGCGGGGCAACGACCTGGTGGACAGCGTGCGCAGGGTGGCCGCGGGGCAGTCCCTCCTCGACCCCACCGTGACGGCCCGCGTGCTCGATCGCCTACGGCACGGCCCGGAGGAGGCCGAGGGCGGCGTCCATCTCACGGACCAGGAGCGCCGGATCCTCGACCTGCTGGCCGAGGGGCTGACCAACCGGCAGATCGGCGAGCGGATGTACCTGGCCGAGAAGACGGTCAAGAACTACGTGTCGAACCTGCTGACGAAGCTCGGCATGCACCGGCGCACGGAGGCCGCGGTCTACGGGGCCCGCCTGGCCGACCGCCGCCAGCACCGTCGCGACTGACGTTCAGGCGACCGGGACGCGCCAGGTGAGACTGGTGCCTCGGGGCTGGGCGGGCACGAGGTCGAACGAGCCGCCGAGCCGCCGGGCCCGCGACGCCATGTTGTCGAGCCCGCGTCCCCGAGGTGCCTCCGGGGCCGGGGGCCCGACGCCGTTGTCGGCCACGCACAGGGTGACCTGCCCGTCGGTCACGTTCACCCGCACCTCGACCCGGTCGGCGTGCGCGTGGCGGGCGACGTTGCTGAGCGCCTCCCGCAGGGTGGCGAGCAGGTCGCCGGCCAGGTGATCGGGGGTCGCCGTGTCGACGGGTCCCTCGAAGACCACCGTCGGCTCGGCCTCGAGCAGGGGCGTCACCTCGCTCACCAGGCCCAGCACGCGGCTGCGGATGCCCGAGGCGGCCGCCGACGAGGACGAGCGGGGCTCGAGGGCGAAGATGGCGGAGCGGATCTGCTTGACCGTGGTGTCGAGGTCGTCGACGGCGGCCTCGACGCGGGCGCCGGCGGTCACCGGGTCGTTGTGGATCAGCGCCGCCGCCCCCTGCAGCGAGAGGCCGGTCGCGAACAGCCGCTGGATGACGGTGTCGTGCAGGTCGCGGGCGATCCGGGCCCGGTCGTCGACGAGCGCCAGCTCCTGGACGCGGGCGTAGAGGCGGGCGTTGTCGATGGCGACGCCGGCGGCGGCGGCCAGCCCGGTGACCAGCTCCTCGTCGACGTCGGTGAACACCTCGGCGGACGTCTTGTCGGTCAGGTAGAGGTTGCCGAAGACCTCGTCCCGCACCCGGATCGGCACGCCGAGGAAGGACCGCATCGGCGGGTGGTGGGGCGGGAACCCGTAGCTGTCCGGGTGCTCCCGCAGGTCGGGAAGGCGCAGCGGCCGGGCGTCGGCGATGAGCAGGCCGAGGATGCCGCGGCCCTCGGGGAGCCGACCGATGGCCGCGTGGGTCTCGTCGTCGATCCCGACCGTGATGAACTGCGCGAGGCGGGTGCGGGACTCGTCCAGCACGCCGAGCGCCCCGTACCGGGCGTCGACGAGGTCGACGGCGGCGTTGGTGATCCGGTCGAGCACGGCGGGCAGGTCGAGCTCGCTGCCGACCGTGAGCACCGCCTCCAGGAGATGGCGCAAACTGCGAGGGCCCGCGACTTCGCTCATCAGCGCGTCATCGTAAGTCGTCGGTCCCGGCGCGGCCGTGGTCGCCTCGCCGGTCGGGACATCCGCCGGCGGTGTGACCTTCGACTCTGGCAGCCTCGGTCGTCCGCGGGCGACGCTGGAGCCATGACGGCACCCACCATCGTCGCCGGTGTGGACGGGTCGCCCACGTCGCAGGAGGCGCTGCGCTGGGCCGCGGCCCTCGCCCGCGTGCTCGGGGCCGAGGTGGTCGCGGTCCATGCCGTCGGTCTCATCGAGCGCGCCGACGACGTGGCGGCGAGCGCCTGGTCCGCCCCGCTGGTGGACAGCGGCGTCGCCCACCGCATCGACATCGAGGACGGCGACGCGGTCGAGGTCCTGCTGCGGGCGGCCGAGCGCGAGCACGCCGCGCTGCTCGTGGTCGGCAGCCGGGGAACGGGCACCAGGCCGGAGCTGGCGATCGGCTCGACCAGCCTGCGGCTGTTGCAGGCCGGACGGATCCCTGCGCTGGTCGTCCCCGACGGCACCGGCGGCCCCGATGATCGCGGCCGCATCCGCCTGCACCACGTTCTCGTCGGGGTCGACGGATCCGGGCCTGCGCTGGCGGCTCTCGGCGTGGCGGCCGACCTGGTCGAGTCGCTCGGCGGCTCGCTGAGCGTCGTGGAGGCGTTCGAGTACGACCAGCCCTTCCCCCTCGGGCCGGCGGCCCACCACGAGCCCGGGCGAGGAGCAGGCGCTGGAGAAGACCGCGGCCCTGCTGGAGGACCAGGTGCGGGACATCCGCGGCCGCGGCGTCCACGTCCAGGTGATCGTCCGCTCGGGGGACGCCTGCTCGACGCTGCTCGACGTCGCCGACGACATCGAGGCCGACCTCATCGTGGTCGGCTCCCGGGGGCAGGGTGATCCCGCCGATCCTCTGCTCGGCAGCGTCGCCCGTGCCGTGGCGGCCCATGCCGCGCGGCCGACGCTGGTCGTGCCCGCCGCCGCGGGCGCGGTGCACCTGGCCGCGGACGAGCTCACGATCGATACGGACGACCCGGGGAGGTCCGATGGGCGTCATCGACGGTAGGACGTGGCTCGAGCACCTGAGCCCGGCCCGTTGCTGGGAGCTGCTGGAGGCGGCGCCCGTGGGCCGGCTGGGCGTCCTGAACGACAGCGCACCGGAGATCTACCCGGTGAACCATGTGGTCGACAGGCACACGATCCTGTTCCGCACCGACCCCGGCATCAAGCTGCGGTCGCTGCTGCGGAGCCCGGCGGTGTGCTTCGAGGTCGACGGCGTCGATCCGGCGGACTCCACCGGCTGGAGCGTGCTCGTCAAGGGCCGTGCCGAGGAGCTCCGCGACCCCGACGAGCTGCGGGCCGCCGCCGAGCTCTCGCTGCGGTACTGGGCGCTCGGCGACAAGGTCCACTGGATCCGCGTCGTGCCGGCCGAGGTGACGGGCCGCCGCATCTGGTCGGAGGCCCCGCGGTCGGCGGGGGGCGAGACGGAGGTGCCCGGTGACGCTGCCCCGGACGGGCAGTGACCCGACAGCCCGCGACCGGGTCCCTGCCGTGCCGCCGCTGACGCCGGCCAGCACGGTGGCCGAGGCCCGAGCCCACCTGCGTGCGACAGGCGACAGCGTGGCGCCCGTCCTGCGGCACGGCCGGCCGGTCGGCCTGGTCAGCGCAGCCGCACTCGACGACGCCGAGCGGTGCGGGAGCTGCGATGCCCCGGTGTCGGCGGTGATGGACTACCTGGCCGTGCCCGTCCCGCGCTGAGCGGGACCGAGCGCCTGCGTGAGGTCCTGCTCGGTCACGATCGAGATGAGATCGCCGGCACTAGGGCCGTTGGACCGCGTTCGACGTCGCCTGCGCCGTCAGGTCACCGACGATCTCGGCGGCCCACCTGTCGACGTCGGCCGGGTTCCTCCAGTCGCCCGCGAGGCTTCTCGCCAGGCTGTGGGCGACGACGCCGCCCGCATCCGGGGCGAGCGCCCCGCCGAAGGTGGCGTGGCCGCGGGCCCCGACTCGACGGGCGCAGGCGGCGACCTGGCGCACGGGCGGGATGTCCGGCGCCTGGTTCTCGTCGCCGAGCGGGCCGCTGCTGAACAGCCACACCGGCCGCCCGCGCAGCTCCCGCCGGCGCCGGCGGACGAACCGCCGGGCATCGCGGTGCCAGCGGTTGGCGTACAGCGCCCCACCGACGACCACCAGGTCATAGGCGTCGAGCGAGCCGACACCCGCGACCGGGAGGGCGTCGACCTCCATCCCGCGGGCCCGCAGTGCGGTGGCGAGCATCTCGGCCAGGCCGGCCGTGCCGCCACGCTTCGATCCGTACGTCACGAGTGCTCTCATGGGTCTCAGGGTGCGCCCACGGTGACGCCGCGGACAGGGCGGGAGGTCACTCGTCGAGGGGACCACCGACCGGTTCCGCGGCGAGGGACCATCGCCTCTACCGCGGGCGGAGCCGCCCGGCGCACGCTGGCGGCATGACAGAGATCGTCGTCGGCGTCGACGGCTCCGAGCAGAGCGCCACCGCTCTGCGCTGGGCGGTCGAAGAAGCACGGATCCGGGGAAGCGAGGTGATCGCCCTCCTCGCCTGGGACCTGTTCGCCCAATACCACGAGGACGGGAGCCACCGGTTCGACCCGGACTACGACGCCGGCGAGGCCGTCGCTGCGCTGCGCGCCTTCGTCGTCTCGTCGGTCGGCCCCGCACCGCCGGTGACAACGGTGTGCCGCGCCGTGTGTGACCTGCCGGTCCCGGCGCTGCTCGACGCCTCGGAGGGCGCTGACCTGCTCGTGGTGGGCGCTCGGGGCCTCGGCGGGTTCCGCGGCCTGCTGCTCGGTTCCGTGAGCCAGCAGTGCCTGCACCACGCCCGGGTGCCCGTCGCCATCGTCCGGGACGTCGACGATCCGGCGCACCGGGCCACCGGCGGGCGGATCGTGGTCGGGGTCGACGGCTCCGCCGGCTCGGCCGCCGCGCTGTCGTGGGCGATGGCGGAGGGCAGCGCCCGGGGCGCGACGGTCGAGGTCGTCCACGCGTGGGAGTTCCCGATGGCCTACGGCTTGCCGACGGGCGTGGTCGCCGTCGACCCGGGCGCCGTGGACGACGCCGCCCGGCGCCTGGTCGACGGCATGATCGAGCAGGCGTCGGCCCGGCCGGGCGCCGGCGACGCGACCGTGGAGCGCACCGTCGTGTGCGGAACCGCCACGTCGGCGCTTCTCGATGCCGCCAAGGCCGCGGACCTGGTCGTCGTCGGGCGCCGGGGTCTCGGGAGCCTCGGCCGGCTGCTGCTCGGCTCGGTCTCCGACCAGCTCGCCCGCCACGCCCCGTGCCCGGTGGTGGTCCTGCCCGTCGAGGAGGCGGACGCATGAAGCCGCTCGTGGACGCCCGCACCGGCCTCGAGGTGATCGACCCGGACGAGTGCCGCCGGCTGCTGGCGGGCGACGAGATCGGGCGCCTCGCCATCATCAACGGCGCCACACCCGCCGTGTTCCCGGTGAACTACGCGCTCGACGGCGACACCGTCGTGTTCCGGACCGCCCCCGGCACCAAGCTGGCCCAGGGCCCGAGGGCGCGGGTGGCGTTCGAGATCGACCATTTCGACCGGTCGGAGCGGACCGGCTGGAGCGTCGTGCTGACCGGGAGGCTGGAGGAGGTCACGATCTATGACGCCCGGTCGCTCGAGCGGATGACCGGACTCCCCCTCGAGTCGTGGGCCGGTGGCGACAAGGCGCACTGGATGCGGATCCTGCCCGGCAGCATCACGGGCCGTCGCATCCGCCCGAGCTGACCGGCGGAACGACCGTGCTGCTGGCCGCGATCCTCGGCCTCGCCGCCGCCACGCTCGGACCGGCGACGCGACGGCGGCGGCCGAGGCACCCGGCAGGAGCGGTCGTCTTCGTGCACGGCCGCGTCGCCGCCACGATCGCGGGCTGAGGCCGCTCGGACGCGGGGTTGCTAGCGTCCGGCGTGGCCCGCGTCGAGCACCGCCAGGCCGGAACTGCGTCGGCACGTCCCGAGCGTCGGGTTCCGTGAGCGCCGGACAGCGGCCGGCCTGGCCGGAGCTCGACGCTCGGCTCGGCCGCCTCGTCGCCGAGGCGGCGGCGCACGGCGTGACGCTCAGCATCACCGTGCACGACCTGTCGGGCAGCTACGACGGCGCCGCGGCCCGGGCCGGGGGCAACGAGACCGTGAAGGGGGCCAGCCTCGTCAAGCTGCCCGTCCTGGCGCTGCTCATGGACCGCGTCGACCACGGCGAGGTCGACCTCGACGCGATCGTCACCGTCCCCGCCGGCTCCCCCAACGTCGTCGGCGGCTCCGGCACGCTCCGCCACCGGGCCTTTCCCCTGGACATCAGCGTCCGCGAGCTGGTCGAGCTCATGGTGCAGGTGAGCGACAACACGGCCACCAACGCCCTGATCGACGTGGTGGGCGGCGTCACCGCGGTCGACGACCACATGGCCGGGCTCGGGTTCACGACGCTGCACATGGGGCGGAAGCTGATCCACCCCGCGGGGCCGCCGCTGCGGGAGAACTACGTCGACGCCGGCGAGGTGACCGAGCTGCTGACCCGCATCTGGGAGGGCACGATCCTGAGCCGCGCCTCGAGCGACCGCGTCATCGGGCTGATGCGGGGCCAGCTCGTGAACACCAAGTACGGGGCCGTCATCCCTCGCGAGCACCTCGCCAACAAGACCGGCGAGCTCGACGACGTCTCGCACGACGCCGGTTTCATCCTGCTTCCCGGCCGGGAGGTCGCGCTGACCACGACCACCGCCTTCTCCGGGATCCCCCGCCGGCGGGCGGACGCCTACGTGCAGCGGTCGGCCACGATCGTCTACGAACTCCTCCACGAGCCGCTCCCCCGCGGGCGCGGCCGGTCGACCCGGCGCTGAGATCGTCGCCGGGGAGCGGGGAGGCGGGTCCATACACTGGTCTCGTGACCTGCCCGGTCTGCGGCGCGGATGTGCCCGAGAGCGCTCGGTTCTGCCCGAGCTGCGGCGCCGACCTGGAGCTGCGCGGCGACCAGCGGCGGGTGGTCACCGTCCTGTTCGCCGACATCGTCGGCTTCACCACCCTGTCCGAACACCGCGACCCCGAGCAGGTCAAGGGCATCGTCGACGGGTGCTTCCAGCGGCTGGTGGCCGTCATCGAGGAGTTCGGCGGCCGGGTCGACAAGATCGTGGGGGACGCCATCCTGGCGCTGTTCGGTGCCCCGACCGCCCATGAGGACGACGCCGAGCGGGCGGTGCGGACCGCGCTCCGCCTCCCCGACGCGCTGTGCGAGGCGGCCGCCGACCTGGGGCTCGACGTGCGGCTGCGGGTGGGCGTGAACACCGGGGAGGTCCTGGTGGGCTCCCTGCGGGCCGGCGGCGACTACACGGCCATGGGCGACGTCGTGAACACCGCGCAGCGCCTCCAGTCCGCCGCCGAACCGGGACAGGTGCTGGTCGGGCAGGCCACCTACCTCGCCACCCAACGGGTGGTCACGTACCGATCGGTGGGCGCCATCGCCGCCAAGGGTCGGGAGGCGCCGGTGGCCGCGTGGGTGGCCGAGGACGCCCGCCTCCCGCCCGGACACCGGTCGGACCGCCGCCGCGCCCCGCTGGTCGGTCGCGACGACGAGGTCGCGCTGCTGTCCCACACGTTGAACATGGCGATCGACCGGGGCCGGCCCGCGCTGCTGCTCGTGCTCGGCGACGCCGGGTTGGGCAAGTCGCGCCTGGTCGAGGACGTCGCCGAGAAGGGCCGGGAGTGTCATGGCGCCGCCGTGCTGCCCGGGCGCTGCGTCCCGTACGGCGAGGCCAACGTCTGGTGGCCGATCGCCAGCGCGGTCCAGGCCGCCTGCGACGTCGAGCTCCGGCGACGACCAGGAGGTCGTCACCGGCAAGGTCCGCGCCGCGGTGGCCGAGGCGCTGGACGGTGCCGACGGGGCCGACGGCGCGGTCGACAGGGTCGTCGAGGGCCTGCTCCACCTCCTCGGGTTCGACGTCCTCCGGGGCATCGACGCCACCCGCGCCCGCGACGAGGTCACCGGCTCCCTGCTGGCGTTCACGGCGGCGCTCGCCCGCCGGCGCCCGGTGGTCATGGTGCTGTCCGACCTCCACTGGGCCGACGAGGCCGTCCTCGACGTCGTCGGCGGGCTGCTGCAGAGCACCGCCCGGCTGCCGTTCGTCGTGCTCGCCACCGCGCGCCCGGCGCTGACCGAACGCTGGTCGCCACCGGAGGGAGGGCACCACTCGGTCGTGGTCCACCTCGATCCCCTCGGGCGGGACGCCGCGACGCAGCTGCTCCGCTCCCTCGCCGGTGACCGCCTGGCCGCGCTGGACGACGGTGTGGCCGACGAGCTGCTCGACCGGGCGAGCGGGAACCCGTTCTTCCTGGAGGAGCTGGTGTCGTGGCTGGACGGATCGGGGTCGACCCAGGTGCCCGACACCCTCCGCGGCCTGGTCGCCGCCCGGCTCGACGCGCTGACGCTCGTCGGAGCGCCACGTCCTCGAGGACGCGGCCGTGCTCGGCTCGCGCGGCCGGGTCGAATGGCTGGCGATCATGCAGCGCGAGGGCCAGCGGCGGCGATGGCGCCGTGCACGCGAGCCTCCGCGCGCTCGAGGCCAAGGAGCTGCTCGCCGTCGAGGGCGAGTCGTGGGAGTTCCACTCCGAGCTCGTCCGGGAGGTCGCCTACGGCACGATGACCAAACAGCGGCGGGCCAAGGTCCACGCGGGCATCGGGTCGTGGCTCGAGCACGAGGAGTACGAGCACCACGAGGCGGTGATCGACGTCATCGCCCACCACTACGGGCGGGCGGCGGCGTTGAGCGTCGACCTCGGGGGCGCGCCGGGAACGCTCGACGTCAGCGTCGCCCGGGCGGTCGACTGGCTGCGGCGGGCCGGCAGGCGGGCCGCGCGGGCCGACACCCCGCGCCGGGCCGCCCTGCTGTTCTCCGAGGCGCTGACCCTCCTCGACACCCCGGCGGTCGCCGGGCCGGCGGCGGCCGAGGCCGCCGTGCGCGACCGGGGCGAGCTCCTGCTCGCCCGGGCGGCGGCCTACCGCGAGCTGCGCGAGATCGTGCCGGCGCGCGCGGACGCCGAGGCGGCGCTGGCTCTCGCCGAAGCGGCCGCCGACGAGCCTGCGGCGGTGGCGGCCACGATCGAGGTGGCCGAGGTCGCGCTGCGGAGCGGCACCCCCGACGAGGCCGAGGCGCTGCTCGACGCGGCGCTCGCCCGGGCGGGCGCCGCCGGCCACGACGCGGGCCGGGCGGCGGCGCTGCGGGTCCGGGGGTTCGCCGCCCTGCTGCGCAACGACCCCGAGGCGGCGGTGGCCTCGCTCGAGCCGGCCCTCGAGATCTACACGGCGCAGCGGGACCGCCTCGGGAGGGCCTGGGCGCTGCAGAACCTGTCGTGGGCCCACTTCATCGCCGGCCGCATCCACGACGCCGAGATCGCTGCTGCACGACTCGGCCGCCCTCTTCGCCGAGCTCGGCGACCGGGGCGGGCTGGGCTGGGCCATGGGCCTGCTCGCCTTCACCCGCTTCTACTCGGGGTACCCGGAGGAGGCGGAGACGATGGCCGAGGAGGTCTTCGGCGCGGCCGGCGAGGCCGGCGACCGCTGGGCCCTGGGCATGGGCCAGGTGCTGACGGCCAGCATCCGCCTCTGGACGGGGCGGGCCGAGTCGGCCGTCGAGCGGGCACGGCAGGCCCTGGCGACGTTCGACGCCATCGACGACGACTACGGCCGCGTCCAGGCCCGCCTCCCCCTCGGTCGCGCGCTGGTGACCGCGGGCCGCGTCGACGAGGGCTTCGCGGTGCTGGAGCAGGCCCGGGCCGCGTTGCTCCCCAGCCATTCGCCGCGGTTCACCGCCTTCTCCGCGACCGGGCTGCTCAGCGCCGCGGTCCAGGTGGGCGATCGGCGGCGGGCGGCCGCCGCGCTCGACGTCCTCCCCTCCCACGAGCTGTCGTCGGACGACCTGACGACCGCGGGCGCCGGCGAGTTCCTCGTGTCCCGGGCGCTGCTGCTGCTCCAGCACTCGCGCCCGGCCGAGGCGCTGGAGCTGCTGCGGGAGGTGAGCCGGGCGACCGGGGAGCGCGCCGCCGTCGGCTACTGCGGCGCCGTGACCGCCCTGGCGCTGGCCGCCGCCGACCGGCGCGACGAGGCCCTGGCCGCGGCGCGGGTCGTCGAGGACGACGAGCGCTCGACCTACCTCGACCGGATGTGGGCCGGGTTGGCCGCCGGCGCCGTCGCCGCCCGGCGCGGTGATCGGCCGGCCGTCGAGCAGCGCTTCACCGAGCTGTGCGCCCGGGTCGACGCCACCGAGGACCAGGTCGCCCAGGCCGTGGCCCGCCTCGGATGGGCCCAGGCCCGCCAGGCCGTCGGCCACGCCGATGCGGCCGAGGCGGCCGAGGCGGCCGCCGACCGGGTCGCCGCCCTCGGCATCGACGCGGACGGGTGGGCGGCGGTGCTCCGCCAGGCCGTCGGCATCGAGCCCGCGGCGCCGGTACCGGCCTGATCGCACAGTCCCGACACGGCCACCCCGGAGCGCGTTAGCGTGAGGTCACATAGTGGCTGGCCGACCGATGGGGGATAGCGGCCGTCCGGTCTATCCGACTGGAGGAGGAAGACCGTGCAAGCACGCGTCAAGTTTGCTGCCGCCGTCGCGTTCGTGGCGGTGATCGGCATGGGTACGGCTGCAGTGGCCGACAACGTGAGGGAACGCGAGAGCCTCACCGGCTACGAGGAAGTGCCCGCACTTTCCACGCCCGGCATGGGTGAGTTCAAGATCGACCTGGCCCGGTCCGGCGACTCGTTCGACTACGAGCTGACGTTCGGCGGCCTCGAGACGGCCGCCACGCAGGCGCACATCCACTTCGAGAACGCCACGAACAACGGTCCCATCGTCGTGTTCCTGTGCTCCAACCTCGGCAACGGCCCCGCCGGCACGCAGGCGTGCCCCGCGGCCGGCGGGACGATCACGGGCACCATCGCGGCCGCCGACATCGGTGCCGGCGCCGCGGCCCAGGGCCTCGCCGCAGGCGAGTTCGGCGAGTTCGTGGGCGCCCTGCGTGCCGGAGCGACGTACGTGAACGTCCACTCCACCGGCCGCCCCGGCGGCGAGATCCGTGCCCAGATCGCGGACGACGGCCGCGGCCGCGGCTGACCCCGTCCGCCCGATCGCCGGCTTCTAGTCGGTGAGAGCTCGGCTCCTGCGTTCGTTCGTGCCGGAAGAGCGGTACGAACGGACGCAGGATGCCGGCACCGGGTTCACAGCGGGACGAGGGGTGTCTGCGCGTGCCCGTCGCTTCCAGCCGAGGTCCAGCGCGATGCTCAGCGCGAGGATCGCGACCAGTGTCACGGCCGTCGCCGGCTCCTCGACGAGGGTCGTGAACGTGAACGCCAGCAGCACCACGACCGTGGTCACGATGCCCAGGCCCAGCATGACCGTGTTCGCGCCGGTCTCGTGGCGCACGCGGAGGTGGCCGGCGGTGACGAGGGTGAAGACCACCAGGGCGATCGCGCTGCCGATGGAGGCGATCGAGCTCAGGTCGAACCCGATGGCGAGGATGATCGCCGCCGCCGCCGTGACCACCAGCCCGACGGGTACGCGACCCGCCAGCCGGCGGCCGAGCAGTGGCGGGAACTGGCCGATGGAGGCCATCTCCTCGCACAGTCCGGGCGCGGGGTACAGCCCCGAGTTGGTCGCGCCCGCCGTGGCGAACAGGGCCGTCACGCTCATGAGCCAGTACCCGGCCCGGCCGAGCGTCGGCTCGGCGGCGACCGCCAGCGCGGTCCCCCCGGACGAGATCACCTCGTCGACCGTGAGCGTGCCGAAGACCCCCAGCGCCACCGCGACGTAGATCACCGTCGCGATCCCGAGCGCCAGGTACACCGCGCGCGGCAGCTGGCGCGCCGGATCGGCGAGATCCTTGGCCGTGAACGTGATGACGCCGAAGCCGAGGAAGGCGAAGAACGTCAGGGCGACGCTCGACACGATGTCGCGCACCGGGGGGTAGCCGGAGAAGGCCAGGAGGTCGGCGTCGAGGTTCGCGAGCGTCGACACCGCGAACACCGTGAGGATGCCGATCACGACGATGACGACGATCGTCTGGGCCCGGGCCACGGCCTGGGAGCCCAGGATGTTGAGGGCCGACATCACGACGACCACGAGGACGGCGAAGACCTTCACCCCGGCCGTGCTGCCGTCCGCCACCGCCTCGCTGGCGTAGCTGCCGAACGACACCGCGACCATGCCGGTGATGATGGCGTTCGCGCTCAGGAGCAGCCAGGCGATGACGCCCGTGACGTGACCGTCGCCGAACCCGCGGACGACGTACTCGAGCAGGCCCCCGGCGGTGGGGTACCGCGCGCCGAACTTGGCGAACGAGTACCCCTGCAGGCCGGCGACGGCCCCCGCGATCAGGAACGACAGCCAGACGGCCGCGCCCGCCACCTCCCCGGCGGCGCCGAGCAGCGAGAAGATCCCGGCGCCGACCATCGCGCCCACGCCGATGAACGCGGCCTGCCGCACGCCCAGGGCGTGCGGCGGGCCGTCTGCTGTCGTGCCCGTCATCCGAGCGGCCGTCAGGCGATCGTCTTGGCCTTGAGCTGCTCGAACTCGGCGTCGCTGATGACGCCCTGGTCGCGGAGGCCCGCCAGCCGGGTCAGCTCGTCGGCGGTGCTGCCGCTGCTGGAGCCGGCCACGTCCTGGACGTAGGCCCGCATGGCCTCGTCCTGGGCCTGGGCCTGGGCCATCGCGTGCTCCCGCATCTTGCCGCCCCGGGCGATCAGATACACGAAGACCCCGAGGTAGGGCAGGAAGATCACGAAGATCGACCAGAGCGCCTTGCCCCAGCCGGACAGGTCCGGGCTGCGGAAGATGTCGCTGAAGATCGCGATGAGCAACCAGATCCAGATCACGAAGAGCGTGATCCAGAGCATGGACCAGAACACCTGACCGGTACCGAAGTCGGCCAAGAGCATCGTGTTACCTCCCACTGTCGGCTGAACCGCCTACGCGGAACCTGGCCGCGACCCTGACCCCGGGGCGGGTGGGTGGGCGCCACCCGCCGGTGGGTGGATCGTCAGAGCCCGAGGATCTTGGCCTTGGCCGCAGCGAACTCCTGGTCGGTGAGCACACCCTGGTTCCGCAGGGTGGCGAGCCGCTCCAGCTCGGCGGACATGTCGCCCCCTGCGGCCGGCTCCGGCGCCGGCGCGTAGGCCTGCGGGGCCGGCTGGGCGTACGCCTGCTGCTGGGGGTAGTCCGGCTGCTGGTCGTACTCCTGCTGCTGCCACCGGGAGGCCTGGCGCCGGGAGACGCGGTTCGACACCGCCGTCGCCGTCCCGGCGACCACCGCCGTGCGCGCCATGCCGCGAATGAGTCCCATCGTGATCGTCTCCTGGTCAGGTGCCCTGATCGACGGCCTGCCGGACGGCGGCCACCACCTCGGACGGCACGCGGAACTGGTCGACCAGCAGGCCGCCGGCACTCCGCACCGCGTTGATGAACGGGATCGCCCACAGGTTCTCGACGGCGATCACCGCCACCGAGTTCCCGGGCTCGATGCCGCTCGCGACGTCCTCGACATCCTCGGCGTCGAGGAGCCCGCCGCCGAGCTGGCCGTCGAGGTCGACGAAGCTCGGCTCCAGCTCGGCGCCGAGGCCGGCGAGCTCGATCGAGCCGACGGTGCCGTCGTCGTCCTTGAACACGAACAGCAGGTCGACGACCCGCACCTGCCCGCTGACCACGAGGTCCCGCAGCGCCGGAGCGATGCCACCGTTGAACTGGTTGCCGGGGAACTCGAGCATGACCACGTCGATGGGCCCGGCGTCAATGCTCTCCATCGTGAATCGCTCCTTCGTCGAACCCCTCGTCCACGATCACATGCTGTGGCCGGCCCGGGTGGGTCGACCCTACCCGGGCCGGGGTGGATCGCAGTTCGTGACCACCCGCGATGGGGTGGTGCGGGACTACGCACCCGCCGGTCACCATGCGTGGTGCCGCCCGGTAGGCAGGAAGGGGACGGGACGAGACCTTGACGGACGAAACAGAGCCCGATCTCGCCACCGACCTCGTCGAGTACTTCGTCGTGGTGCTGCCCCAGCGTGCCGCGCTGGGCACCGTCGTTCCCGCGGTGGCCGATCTGGTGCGGTCGGGGCGCATCCGGGTGCTGGACATCGTCGTGCTCGACCGTGGGCCCGACGGCGGCCTCGACGTGCTCGAGGTCGGCGACGTCGAGGACCTGGTGGCGCTGTCGACGCTCGACGGGGACGTCGGGCTGCTCAGCGAGAACGACCTCGCGCTGGCCTCGCGCGCGGTGCGCCCGGGCGAGGTGGGGCTCGTCGTCGTGGCCGAGGACCGCTGGGCCCGGCATCTCTCCAGCGCGGCCCGGCGAGCCGGCGGCCGGATCGTCGCCGGTGAGCGCATCCCCGTGCTCCATCTGGAGGCCGTGATCGAGGACCTACCCGACGACGAGCCAGGAGGGTGACGATGCGTCGAGACCCCACTCCCCGCAGCCAGCGCCCGGACGTCCTCGTCCGGCCCCCGTGCCGTGCGGACGGGGGCGGCCAGGGCTGGGCGGCGATGTTCGACCCGGCGGCGTCGCTCGCGGAGGTCGCCGACCTGTTCGCCCGCGGTCTGATCACCCGCAACGAGCTCGAGCGTCAGATGGCCAAGGTGTTCGCGGCGGTCACGTCGGACTCCCCGACCGCGGCGGTACTGCGACCATGCGCCGCGCCACCTCCGCCGCCTCGGCGCGCGAGCCGACGCCCAGCTTGCGGTAGATCGTCTTCAGGTGGAACTTGAGCGTGTTCGGGGAGACGTAGAGCTCGGCGGCGATCTCGCGCACGGTCAGCCGGCCCGCCAGGAGGCGCAACACGTCTCGCTCCCGGCCTGTCAGCGCGGCGACGGGATCGCCCGCGGCCACGGGCACGTGACCCGTCGGGATCGCGGCCCGGCGCAGGCGGTCCACCCACTCCTCGGGGGCCCGGTCCGCAGCCCGCTCGACCAGCTGCACGACCTCCGGGCCCTCGGACGCGAGGGTCTGCAGGAGCCCGGCCCTCGCCGCCTGCTCGACGGCGTGCTCCACCTCGCGGAGCGACCCCTCACGGTCCGGAGCGGCACGCGCCCGGAGGGCCGCCCGCACCACTCGATGCCGTACGCAGCGCGGCACGGCCCCCTCGAGGGCCGCGGCCGCGTCGGCACGGGCGCCGACCGCCAGGTCGATGCGCGCGGCGCACACGCGGGACCAGAACGGATCGTCCACCAGGTCCGTCCACCGGCGTGCCTCCCCCACGGCACCGTCGGCCAGGGCCACCAGCGTGCCCGCCCGGGCCACCCAGGCGACGCCCTCCGATCCGAATGCCTCGGCCCTGACCAGGGTCTCCATCCGCCGGAGCTGATGGCGGGCGGCGGCGGGATCGCCCTGGTCGACGTAGGCCTGGACGAGCTCGGCCCCGGCGAGGACCTGGCAGTAGAGCATCGTTCCGGCCGGCGTGTGGGCGAGGGCCTCCAGCTCGCCGAGCGCCCGTGACCGATCGCCCATCTCCCGGTGGGCGATCGCCTCGGCCACGCCGAGCTCGAGCCGCAGGATCGTCATCTCCGTCATCGTGGCGGCGCGCCGGACCGCGGCCGCCACCCGCAGGGCGTCCACCGGCCGCCCCGCGAGCGCGAGCCCCAGGGCCTTCGTTCCCTCGAAGCTGAGGCGGCGTTCGGGGTCGACGCCCAGGGCGAGCTCGGCGTCGCGGACGTCGTCGCCCGCCGTGTCCCACTGCTCGGACAGCGCCACCTCGCGGGCCAGCATGTTCCAGCAGAACCTCCCGACCGGATCACGCCACCAGCGGTCCCCCATGGTCGCGATCGCCTGGCGGGCGAGCATCCCGCCGTCGCCCCACCGACCGCTGACCGTGGCGCGGATCGACTGGAGCATGGTCACCCGGGGCCGCAGGCCGGCCTCGGTGCCCGGCCGGTCCGCCCACCAGGTCAGCTCCTCGACGAGGTCGATGAAGCGTTGCCGGTCGACGAGCAGGTGGCACCAGGCGAAGTCGAGCATGGCACGCAGGTCGCCGCTGGCCACCTCCGCGGGGATGGCGGCGATCGCCCGGAGCACCACGGCCTCCCGGCCGTCGTCGTAGAGGTTGGCGTGCTCGGCCGCCAGGAGCCGGAGCGTGTCGCGCGGCCGGTCGGCCAGCAGCCAGTGCTCCAGCGCGAGGACCGTCTCGCCGACCTCCTCGTACCACCGGGCCGCCCGCGCATGGCGCTCGGCCAGGCGGTCGGGCGCGTTCGCCGCCGCCTCGGCCACCAGGGCGGCGCGCACGAGCCCGTGGATCTCGAACGACCCCGGCGCGGGGAGGCGCGTGACGAACAGGCCCCGCGCCTCGGCCCGGCGGAGCAGGTCCCGCGCGTCGGGGCGGCCGGTCAGGGCACGGGCGAGACCCGGGGTCGTCCGGTCGACCACGGCGACGTCGGCCAGGACGTCGACGAGCTCGGCGTCCTCGGCCGCCAGGACCTCGTTGACGATGTAGGCCTGGATCAGGGCGTCGTCGCCGTGGGTCGGAGGCACCACCTCGTCGGTGGCCCGGGCCGACCGGGACGCGAGGGCCATCAGCTGCAGGCTCGCCGCCCAGCCGCCGGCGTGCGCGACCGCCGCGTCGACCTGCTCGTCCGGCAGGGGCGGGGCCAACCGGGTCAGCAGGTCGTGCGCCTCGTCGCGGGTGAACCGCAGCTCGGCGTACCGGATCTCGCGCAACAGGCCACGCGCCCGCAGGCGGTCGAGCGGCAGCGCCGGCTCCCGGCGGGACGCCGCGACCACGTGCAGCCATGGCGGCAGGTGCCGCAGGAAGAGTGCCAGCGACTCCCCCACGACGGGATCGGCGTCCACCAGGTGGAGGTCGTCGACGACGAGGACCGAGTCCGGGTTCGAGGTCCTGTCGAGGTCGTCCACCAGCCGGCCGATCGCCTCGACGACGGTGCTCGTCCCCCGGAGCATCGCCCGCGCCTCGTCGCCACAGCCGGGTGACAGCGCGTCGAGCGCCGCGAAGACGCCCTTCCAGAGGTGGGTTGCGTCGCAGTCGCCGTCGTCGAGCGCCAGCCATGCGGTGGGGAGCGCCGCCTCGGCCGCCCAGCCGGCGAGCAGCAGGGTCTTCCCGGAACCCGCCGGTGCCACCAGGAGCGTCAGCGGCGCCGCGACCGCCTCGTCCAGGAGCCCGAGCAGGCGAGCGCGCCGCACGTAGTGCGGCGGAACCCCGGGCGGCCGCAGCTTCGCCCGGACGTGTGACGCCGGCATCGTGGCGGCTGCCGTACCGCTGGCCGTGACCACGTGACGAGGGTACGCCCGTGCCGTCTCCGGGCGTCACCCTATGTGGGTGAACGCCGGATGGCGGCCGATCGGTTCCACCCGGTCCCGGGTGGGGCCGGACCACCCACCGTCGGGCCATCGTGCAAGCTGGTATGAGCACGAAGATGAAGCGCAAGGAGTACGACGCCGAGCTGCGCAAGCTGCATGCCGAGCTGGTGGCGATGCAGGAGTGGGTCAAGGCCTCCGGGACGAAGGTCTGCATCGTGTTCGAGGGCCGGGACAGCGCCGGCAAGGGCGGGACGATCAAGGCGATCACCGAGCGGGTCAGCCCCCGCGTGTTCCGCGTCGTGGCGCTGCCCTCGCCGACCGACCGCGAGAAGTCGCAGATGTACGTCCAGCGCTACGTCCCCCACCTGCCGGCGGCCGGCGAGGTCGTGATCTTCGACCGCAGCTGGTACAACCGCGCCGGGGTCGAGCGGGTCATGGGGTTCTGCACCGAGGCGCAGGCCCAGCGGTTCCTGACCCTGGTGCCGGGCGTCGAGCAGGCGATCGTGGACTCCGGAACGATCCTGCTCAAGTACTGGCTCGAGGTCGGCGAGGCCGAGCAGACCAGGCGCCTCCAGAGCCGCATCGACGACCCCCGCAAGGTCTGGAAGCTCTCCGACATGGACCTCCAGTCGTACACCCGGTGGCACGACTACACCCGCTGTCGCGACGACATGTTCGCGGCCACCGACACCGCGTGGGCGCCGTGGTACGTCGTGCGAACCGACGACAAGCGCCGCGGGCGGCTCAACCTCATCACCCACCTGCTCGGCCAGGTCCCCTACGAGCCCCTGGCCCACCGGGACGTCGCGCTCCCCGAGCGCAAGGCCGACGAGGGCGAGCCGGAGCCCGGCGGCCAGCACATCCCGACGCCGTTCTGAGCCCGGCCCCGACGGACGGTCACCCGAGGGCGGCCATCCCCTCCGCCGCCTCGGACGGCTCGGGATCGGGCAGGCGCGTCATCCGCAGGGCGATCAGCAGCCCGAGCAGGGCGGCGAGGATCGGGATGCACAGTGCGATCTGGAGCGCCAGGGGGCGGGCGTCGGTGTTGATGCGGATGATCTCGGCCTGCACGTCCTCCGGCTCGCCGGCCAGCTGCGCCTCCAGCTGGGTGTTGCTCATCACCTCGGCGTCCTCCTCCAGCGCGTCCGCCACCTGCTGCTTGTCGTCGGGTGGCAGCACGGTGCTCGCGTCGACCTCGTTCGTGAAGGTCAGGGAGAGGGCCGCGAGCATGATGGCGCCGGCGAACGCCAGCCCGAACGACAGGCCGAACGACCCCGCCGCCGAGTTGACACCCGCGGCCTCGCTCACCCGCTCCTCCGAGATCGGGGACAGCGTGTAGTTGTTGAGCTGGGACACGAGCAGGCCCAGGCCCGAGCCCGCGATGACGAGCGGGATCACGAGGTACCACCCGGAGTCGGCCCGGGGCACGATCGGGATCAGGACCACCAGCCCGGCGGCGAGGAGCGCGAACCCGGCGACGATGATGTGGCTCGGACGGCGCGTGCCGGCCCTCCTGCCGGCCAGCAACGCCAGGCCGAACATGCTGAGCGACAGCGGGGCGATCGACAGGCCCGCCTGCATGGCGTCGTACTCCAGCACCATCTGCAGGAAGATCGGCAGCGCGATCATGGTGCCGCCCAGGGCGATCTGCTGGAGCATCTGGCCGGAGATCCCGTGGCGGAACAGCCGGGAGTCGAACAGGCCGGGGTCCAGCAGCGCCGGCTCGCCCCGGCGCCGGCGGCGCAGCAGCCACCACACGAGCCCGCCCATGGCGATGGCCCCCGCAGCCATCAGCGCGGCCACGGCCTCGCCGCCCTCCTGCCACACCAGGATGCCGAGCACGATGCCGCCCATGCCCAGCACGGACAGCAGCGAGCCGACGACGTCGATGCCCCGCGGTCCCGTGTAGGGCACGTCGCGGACGAGCCCGATCCCGGACAGGACGACGGCGATGACGACCGCTTCGAGCAGGAAGGCGACGCGCCACGACAGGTAGGTGGTGATGAAGCCGCCGAGCAGCGGCCCGACGGCGGCGGCGATGGCGGCGGCCGCGCCGACCAGCGCGTAGACCCGCTTCTGGGCCGGCCCCTCGAAGTTCCCGTGGATGAGCGACTGCATGGCCGGCAACAGCAGCGAGGCGCCGAGCCCGCCGATGATCGCCCAGAACACGATGATCACGGTCAGGCCCTGGGCCACGGTCATCGCCAGCGCCCCGACGGCGTAGCCGAGCAGTCCCAGGACGTAGGCGCGCTTGCGGCCGATGAGGTCGCCCACCTTGCCACCGATGAGGATGAAGGCGGCCGAGACCAGGGCCTCCAGGGCGATGGCCGACTGGACACCGCTCACGGTCGTGCCGATGTCCTCGACCACGGCCGAGATCGACACGTTCATCAGCGAGGTGTCGACGACGAGCACGAACATGGCCATCGCCAGGAGGAGGGCCAGCCGCTTCTCGCCGGCCGCCAACCCTGCGGTGCCTGTCTCCGGCCCGTCGGCCGCCAACCCTCCGGCGCCGGCGTCCGGCCCGTCGGTCACGCGGACTCGTGGTCGAGGAGGCGGAGGGCGAGCTTGCCGAGCTCCGTGAGCACCAGGTAGGCGAGCACGGCCAGGAGGCACACGCGCCACTGGTCGCCGTCCAGGTCGACGGTGTCGAAGATGCGTTGGAGGCCGGGAATGGTCGTGACCAGGAACGTCAGGGCGACCGCCGTGACCATCAGCAGGTTGAAGCGACCGTTGGCGACCGTGGCGCGGTTGAAGACGCTCCGGCTCGGGTCGCGCCACTCGAGCGCGGCGGCGATGTGGAGCAGTGACGTCGTGGTCAGGCCCATGGTGGTGGCGATCGCCAGCCCGTGGCGGCCCTCGGCCCAGTCCACGACGACGAGCGTCGCCACGGCGATGAGGAGGCCCGCGAGGCCCAGGCGCATGCCCAGCGCCCGGGGGATCACCGGGTCGTCCGGCGATCGCGGCTTCCGTTCCATGAGGCCGGGGGTCGCCGCGTCGAAGCCGAGGCCGACGGCGAGCAGGACGTCGATGGCGAAGTTGATCCAGAGGATCTGCAGCGGCAGGAGCGGCACGCCGTCCGCGATGGTGAAGACCCCGGCGCCGACGAAGGTGAGGATGAACCCGGCCAGCATGATCATCTGGACCCGGATGTACTTCATCAGGTTGTCGTAGAGGCCCCGGCCCCCCTCGACCGCGGTGACGATCGTGGCGAAGTTGTCGTCCGTCAGGATCATCTCGGCGGCGTCCTTGGTGACCTCGGTGCCCGTGATCCCCATGGCGACGCCGATGTCCGCCCGGGTGAGCGCCGGCGCGTCGTTGACGCCGTCGCCGGTCATGGCGACGATGTTGCCCTGCCCCTTGAGGGTGCTGACCAGCCGCACCTTGTCCTCCGGTGCGACCCGGGCGACGACGCCGATCTCGTCGACCTGGGCGTCGAGCTCGTCGTCGGTGAGCGCCGCGAACTCCGCCCCGGTGAGCGCGCGCCCCTCGATGCCGAGGTGGCCGGCGATCGCCGCGGCCGTGGTGGCGTGGTCGCCGGTGATCATCCGGACCCGGATGCCGGCGGCCTTGCACAGCGCGATCGCGTCCTTGGCCTCCTTGCGGGGCGGGTCGACGATGCCGACCAGCGCCAGCAGCTCGAGCTCCGCGACGAGGCCCAGCAGGTCGCCGGCGGGGTCGAAGGTGTCGGGATCGAAGTCGCGGCGGGCCACCGCCAGGACCCGGAGGCCCTCGCCGGCCAGGCGGTCGTTCTCCGCCAGGACGCGGTCGCGGGCGTCGCCGGCCAGCTCCCCGGTGACGCCCTCCTCGCCGAAGTAGCGGGTGGAGCGCGCCAGCAGCACGTCCGGCGCCCCCTTCACGAAGCAGCGGATGACCGGCCGCCCGCCGTCGTCCATCCGGTGGAACGTGGCCATGAGCTTGTACTCGGCGTCGAAGGGCACCTCGGCGACCCGCGGCAGCTCGCGGCGGGTCTCGTCGACGTCCAGGCCGCTCTTCGCCGCCAGGACGACGAGCGCACCCTCGGTCGGGTCGCCGATGCAGGCGCCGTCGCGGATGACGGCGTCGTTGGCGAGCGCCATCGGGAGCATGAACGGGTCGAGCGGCGCGTCGCTGGTGCCGGCCACACGCAGGATGCGGCCGACGGTCGAGTAGCCCTCGCCGTCGATGCTGTGGCGGCGGCCGACGGTCACCAGCTCGCGCGCCGTCATCTGGTTCAGGGTGAGCGTGCCGGTCTTGTCCGAGCAGATGGCCGACGTCGAGCCCAGGGTCTCGACCGACCGCAGCCGCTTGACGATGGCGCCCTTCTCGGCCAGGGCCCGCGTGCCGCCCGAGAGCAGCATGGTCACGACGGCCGGGAGGCCGGTGGGGATGGCGGCGACGGCGAGGCTGATGCCGACGAGGAAGAGCGTGTCGAAGTCCTCGCCGCGCACCAGGCCGAGCACGATGATCAGGACCAGGGCGGCGGCCGCCATGATCGTGATCAGCACGGTGATCTGGTCGAGCTGCTTGGTGAGCGGGGTCTTCTCCTGCTCGACCCCGCTCAGCATGGCGGAGATGTGGCCGACCTCGCTGGCCATGCCGGTGGCCGTCACCACCATCTCGCCGCGGCCGCGGGTCACCTGCGAGTTCATGTACGCCATGTCCAGCCGGTCGCCGAGCGGGACGTCGGTGCCGGGCACCGCGTCGATGCTCTTGGCGACCGGCGTGCTCTCTCCGGTGAGCCCCGCCTCCTCGATCTCCAGCGTCGCCGCGACCAGGACCCGGCCGTCGGCGGGCACCTTGTCGCCCGCCTCGAAGCCGACGATGTCCCCGGGCACCAGCTCCTCGGCCGGGACCTCGACGATCTGGCCGTCGCGCTTGACGTTGGCGGTGATGATCAGCATCTGCCGGAGCGCGGCGACGCTCTCGGCGGCCTTGCCCTCCTGGTGGAGGCCCATCACCGCGTTGAGGACGGTGAGGCCGATGATGACGAGCCCGGTCGAGACGTCCTGGAGCGCGACGATGCTGACGACCGCCGCGCCGACCAGCACCAGCTGCATCAGGTCCCGGTACTGGCGCAGGAACGCCCGCCAGGAGGGCTCCTTCGCCTCCTCGGCCAGCTTGTTGGGCCCGTACCGCTGCCGCCTCTCGGTCACCTCGGCCGAGCTGAGGCCGGCGGCCGGGTCGACGTCGAGCCGCCGGCACACCTCGTCCGCCCCGAGGCTGTACCAGCTGGTCGGCTCCTCCTCGGGCCTGGTGGGAGTGATCGTCGCCGTCATCGGAACTAGCTCCTGCCGCTCAGGCCGGGACCGGGGGGCCCGGACGACCGGCGGCCACCGTACGCCGCCAGCCCGTAGATCACCATGACGGCGAGCGTCACGCTGAGGATCGTCCACAGCGGCTGGTAGTAGATCCACGGGAGGTAGGCCATCGCCGCCAGCGCGGCGACGATGATGCCGAACCACCGCGCCACCTCGGAGCCGCTGACCACGGCGATGCCGGCCAGCACGAGCAGGATGCCGACGCCGAGCCAGACCCAGCCCCACGACTCGAGGTCGTTCTCGAACAGGACCGTCTGCACCTCCGGCGAGACCTCGTCGTCGTACTTGAAGGCCCACAGCGCGTCGAAGATCTTGAACACCCCGCTGATCACGAGCATCGTCGCCGAGAACGCCAGCCACCCGGCGCCACGCGGCGTGTACACGCGCTCGTCATAGGAAACGTCCACTCGTGCCTCCTCGGTTCGGCCTCCCGATGGTCGCGTCCCCGCGGGTGGGCGGCCACCACCCGTGCGCGGGTGGCCCGCCTGCCGACAACCACCCCGGGGTGGGTGGGTGCCTCCCACCCGAGACGGCGCCATCGTGCGGCTCAGCAGGACCTTCTCGCCGCCCCCGACAGAGGAGCACGCACGATGTTCAGCCTGCGCAACCGCAGCTTCCTGAAGGAGATCGACTTCGAGCCCCGGGAGCTCCGGCACCTCCTCCAGATCTCCGAGGCGCTGAAGACCGCCAAGTACGCGGGCACCGAGGCCCGGCGGCTCGAGGGCAAGGAGATCGCCCTGATCTTCGAGAAGACCTCGACCCGGACGCGGTCGGCGTTCGAGGTCGCGGCGTTCGACCAGGGCGCGCACGTCACCTACCTGGACCCGTCGGGCTCGCAGCTCGGCCACAAGGAGTCGGTCGCCGACACGGCCCGCGTGCTCGGGCGCATGTACGACGCCATCGAGTTCCGGGGCAACAAGCAGTCCGACGTCGAGACACTGGCGGAGTACGCCGGCGTCCCCGTCTACAACGGGCTCACCGACGAGTGGCACCCCACGCAGATGCTGGCCGACTTCCTGACCATGCACGAGGCGAGCGGGAAGCCCTATGACGCGCTCACCTACGCGTTCGTCGGCGACTGCCGCTTCAACATGGGCCGCTCGCTGCTGGTGACGGGGGCCCTGCTGGGCGCCGACGTCCGCCTCGCCGGGCCCGCGGCGCTGGCGCCGCCGGACGACGTCGTGGCCGTCGCCCGTGACATCGCCGGGCGCACGGGGGCACGGATCACCTTCACCGAGGACGTCGGCGACGCGGTCGCCGGCGTCGACTTCGTGCACACCGACGTGTGGGTCTCCATGGGCGAGGCCAAGGACGTCTGGGAGGGGCGGGTCGGCCTGCTCACCCCGTACCAGGTCAACACCGCGCTCCTCGAGAAGTCCGGCAACCCGCGGGTCAAGTTCATGCACTGCCTGCCGGCGTTCCACGACCCGAACACGGTCGTCGGGCGGGAGATCATGGAGCACACCGGCATGACCGGCGGCCTCGAGGTCACCGGCGAGGTCTTCGAGTCGCCGGCCAGCATCGTGTTCGACCAGGCCGAGAACCGGCTGCACACGATCAAGGCCCTGCTCGTGGCGACGCTCGGGAGCTGAGGGCGGGCCGTGCGCATCCTCGTGGCCCTCGGCGGCAACGCGCTGCTCAAGCGCGGCGAGCCCATGACCGCGGACGTCCAGCGGGCCAACGTGCGGACCGCGGCGCGCGCCCTGGCGCCGGTGGCCCAGCACCACCAGCTCGTGATCTCGCACGGCAACGGGCCCCAGGTCGGCCTCCTGGCGCTGCAGGCCGCGGCGTACAAGGAGGTCGAGGCCTACCCGCTGGACGTCCTCGGGGCCCAGACCGAGGGGATGATCGGCTACCTGATCGAGCAGGAGCTCGGCAACCTGCTGCCCCCGGACGTGCCGTTCGCCACGCTCCTCACGATGATCGAGGTCGACACCGACGACCCCGCCTTCGACGACCCCACGAAGTTCGTCGGCCCGATCTACAGCGATGCGGACGCGGCGGCGCTCGCCGCCGACAAGGGCTGGATCTTCAAGCGTGACGGCGAGCACCTCCGGCGCGTGGTCCCCTCCCCCGAGCCCAAGCGCATCTTCGAGATCCGGCCGATCCAGTGGCTGCTCGAGCGGGGTGTCCTCGTGATCTGCGCGGGCGGGGGCGGGATCCCGACCGCCTGGGTGCCCGGCCAGGAGCGCACGCTCGGCGGGGTCGAGGCGGTGATCGACAAGGACCGGGCCAGCGCCCTGCTGGCGCGTGACCTCGACGCCGACCTGTTCGTGATGGCGACCGACGTCGACGGCGTCTACGAGGGCTGGGGAACGCCCGAGCAGCGCCGCATCGACCGGATCACGCCGCCGGAGCTGCGGGAGCGCGACTTCGCCGCCGGGTCGATGGGGCCGAAGGTCGACGCCGCCGCCCGGTTCGTGGAGGCGACCGGGAAAGCGCGCCGCCATCGGTGCGCTGGAGGACATCGAGCGGATCGTGGAGGGCGTCGCCGGCACGACCGTCGCCCCCGAGCCGGCCGCCGTGGCGAAGGAGGAGGTCACATGAGTGGCTTCGGTGTGCAGTCGGAAGTCGGCAAGCTGCGCAAGGTCATGGTCCACCGCCCGGGCCTCGATCTCCAGCGGCTGACGCCGTCGAACCACGACGACCTGCTGTTCGACGACGTGCTGTGGGTCGAGCGGGCCCAGTACGAGCACGACCAGTTCGTGGCGCGCATGCGCGAGCGGGGCGTCGAGGTGTTCCTCCTCACGGACCTGCTCACCGAGGCGCTGGCGGCGAGCGACGAGGCGCGGACGCGGGTCATCGAGCTCGTCGCCTCCGAGCACACCGTGAGCTGGTCGCTCGTCGACGAGATCCGGGCCCTGCTCGCCGAGCTGAAGCCGGGTGACCTCGCCCGGCACCTCGTCGGCGGGATGACCGTCGCCGAGTCCGGGCTCGACCTCGGGACGATCTCCGGGACGTCGCTGATCGGCGCCGCCCTCGACGACACGAGCCAGTTCGTGCTCCCGCCCCTGCCCAACACGCTGTTCACGCGGGACTCGTCCTGCTGGATCTACGGCGGCGTGTCCGTCAACCCGATGTACTGGCCGGCACGGCGCCGCGAGGCCTACAACGTGGCCGCCATCTACCGGGCGCACCCGATGTTCGCCGGTGCGGAGTTCGAGTTCTGGTACCCGCCCGAGGGCCCCGACGGCCGGCTGGAGACCGCGGACTTCGGGCTGGCGTCGCTCGAGGGCGGCGACGTCATGCCGATCGGCAACGGCGCGGTGCTCATCGGCATGAGCGAGCGCTCGCAGGCCCGGATGATCGAGCAGATCGCCAAGGCGCTGTTCGCCAAGGGCGCCGCCGAGCGGGTGATCGCGTGCGTCATGTCCCGGGACCGGGCCCACATGCACCTCGACACGGTGTTCACGCTGCTCGACCGGGACAAGGCGACGGCGTACCCGCAGGTGGTCGACAAGATCCGGGCGATCAGCCTGCGGCCCGGCACGAGCGAGGGCGACTTCCACGTCACGGTCGAGGACGACTTCAAGGCGGCGGTGGCCGACGCCCTGGGGGTGGACAAGCTGACCGTCGTCGAGACGGGCGGCGACGCCTACCAGCAGGAGCGCGAGCAGTGGGACGACGGCAACAACGTCGTGGCGCTCGAGCCCGGCGTGGTCGTGGCCTACGAGCGCAACACGTACACCATCGCCAAGATGCGCGAGGCCGGCGTCGAGGTGGTCGAGATCGCCGGGTTCGAACTGGGCAAGGGCCGCGGCGGCGGCCACTGCATGACGTGCCCGCTCCTGCGGGACCCCGTCTGAGGAGGCGGGTCGCATGGACCGCATGACCGCCGGCCGCGTGCTGGTCGCCATCCTCGTGTCCCTGGCCGTCATCGGTCTGCTCGCCTGGGCCCGCAACGATCCCGGGCGTCGGCGGCCGGGTGCCCGACCCGGAGGACGTGCGCCATGTCGAGTGAGGTGCAGTCCGCCCCGGGCGACGAGGAAGCCGTCGCCACCAGCGACGACCGCGGTGACGGCGGGGGCGACGGCGGCGCCGAGGAGCACAAGCCGCGGTTCACCCTGCCGTCCGCGTACACGATCCTGTTCGCCCTCATCGTGCTCACCGCGCTGGCCACGTGGGTCATCCCCGCGGGCACGTACGCGCTGGACGCGGACGGGTCACCCATCCCCGGCACGTACGAGGAGGTCGACTCCCAGCCGCAGCGCATCATCGTCGACTCGCTGGACGCGCCGATCAACGGGCTCTACGGCATCGAGGACCCTGCGACCGGCAACGTCGACGTGTTCAACGACGGGACGCTCTTCGGCGCCATCGACGTGGCGCTGTTCATCCTGGTGATCGGCGGGTTCATCGGCATCACCATGAAGACCGGCGCGATCCAGGCCGGGATCGCCCTGCTCGTGCAACGCCTCCACGGGCACGAGCGGCGGCTCATCCCCCTCCTCATGATCGTCTTCGCCATCGGCGGCACGACGTTCGGGATGGCCGAGGAGAGCCTGGCGTTCTACGTCCTCGTCATCACGGTGATGATCGCCGCCGGCTACGACGCGGTGGTCGGGGCGCTGGTCATCCTGCTCGGCGCCGGCATCGGCGTGCTCGGGTCCACGGTGAACCCGTTCGCCACCGGGATCGCGTCCGGCTTCGCCGACATCCCGCTGAGCGACGGGCTGGGACTGCGGCTCGTCATCCTCGTGGTGGGCCTGGCCGCCGGCATCTGGTTCGTGGGTCGCTACGCCGAGCGGGTGCACCGGGACCCGTCCACGTCGCTCGTCTACGACATGAAGGAGGCCAACGAGCAACACTTCGCCGCCTCCGCCGACGAGGCCACGGGCACGGTCGTCCTCACCGGCACCCACAAGCTCGTCCTCGGCCTGTTCGCCGGCGCCTTCGCCGTGATGATCTACGGCGTGATCCCGTGGGAGGACCTGGGCATCGGGCTCCCGACGCTGTGGTGGTGGTTCCCGGAGATGACGGCGTCGTTCCTGCTGTTCGCCATCCTCATCGGGCTCGCGGGCCGGATGGGCGAGGGCGAGCTCACCACGACGTTCGTCGACGGCGCCCGCGACCTCGTCGGCGTGGCCCTCATCATCGGCATCGCCCGCGGCATCACGGTGGTCATGAACAACGGCCAGATCACCGACACGGTCCTGCACTGGGCGGAGGAGGCGCTGGGCGACGTCGGCGAGGCCGCGTTCGCGGTGGTGATGTACATCCTGTTCCTGCCGCTGTCGTTCCTCATCCCGTCGTCGTCGGGGCTGGCCACGGTCGCCATGCCGATCATGGCCCCGCTGGCCGACTTCGCCGGCGCCGACCGCAGCCTGGTGGTCACCGCCTACCAGAGCGCGTCGGGGCTGCTGAACCTCGTGACCCCGACGTCGGCCGTGGTGATGGGCGGCCTCGCCATCGCCCGCGTCCCCTACGGCAAGTACCTCCGGTTCGTCTGGCCGCTGCTCGCCATCCTCGCCGGGCTCACGATCGCCGTCCTCGTGGTCGGGAGCTTGCTGTAGGGGCGCGCCCGGTCGGACGTCACCAGGTCACGGTCGTGAGGTCGTCGCCGGCGATCAGCTCGCCGGTGAAGCCTCCCTGGCGCACCTCGTCGACGAACGGCCCGTAACCGTCAGTCGGCGGCGGGATGAAGTGGGTGAGCACGAGGCGTGCGACGCCGGCGCGCTCGGCGGCGGCCCCCAGATCCACCGCGTCGGCGTGGTACGCGGCGATGGGCCCGTAGTGGGTTCCCTCGACGGCCACGGCGAACGATCGGAGGCGCACCTCGTGCACGAGCACGTCGGCGCCCGCGGCGAGGGCCTCGACCTCCGCGCACACCGTCGTGTCCCCGCTCACGACGACCGATCCGCCGGGCCCGTCGATCCGGTAGGCGACGGCGGGCAGCACCGGCTCGTGGTGCACGGTCACGGCGGACACGGTCACCTCGCCGGCACGCCACACCGGGGCGGGACGGTCGGTCGCGTCGAACGCGACCACCTCGACGGTCGGGGCGCCGCCATGGCCGGCGTGTTCGGTGCGGACGGCGATGTCGTCGCGCCACTGGTCGAGCACACCGGCGGCGAAGCGGGCCGTGGGGCCGGCCGGGGCGACGATCGTGGTGTGGTGGGCGCCCGAGATCCAGCGCGTGAGCAGGAGGTCGGCCAGCCCGACGAGATGGTCGGAGTGGTGGTGGGTGAGGAGCACGGCGTCGAGGCTCGGCAGGGGCACCTTCGCCGCCCGCCAGCCGGAGGACGGTGCCCCGCCCGGCGTCGACCTGGAGGCGGACGCCGTCGAGCTCGACGAGGGTGCCGGCACCGGCCCGTTCGGGGTCCGGGACCGGGACGCCGGTCCCGGTGAGCACGACCCGGTTCATCGGACGACGTCCGGCGACGCGGTGGGCGGCACGCAGCGGTTCCGGATCGTGCCGATGCCCTCGATCCAGCTCTCGAGGACCTGGCCGGGCGCCAGCGCCCGCGGCGGCTTGCCGGGCCATGCCGACACCCGCCGGGGTGCCGGTGAAGATGACGTCGCCCGGGAGGAGCGGCAGCACCGAGGACAGCTCGGCGACGAGGCGCGGCACGGAGAAGATGAGGTCGCTCGTCCGGGCGTCCTGGACGGTCTCGCCGTCGACCGAGCAGCCGAGCCGGAGGTCGTCCGGGTCCGGCACCTCGTCGGGGGTGACGACGCAGGGCCCCATCGGGCCGTAGCCCCGCCGGGACTTGCCCAGCGAGAACTGCATCCCCGCCGCGAACTGGAGCCGGCGGTCGCTGACGTCCTGGCCCACCGTCAACCCGGCGACGTGGCCCCAGGCGTCGGCCTCGTCGACGTGCTCGGCCCGCACGCCGATGACGGCGACGAGCTCGACCTCCCAGTCGACGGCGTCGCCCACGATCTCGATCTCGTCGAACGGCCCGCCGAGCGACGCCGGGAACTTGGTGAAGGTCGCCGGTACCTCGGGGACGGCCATGCCCGACTCCTCGGCGTGGCTGCGGTAGTTGAGCCCGATGGCGAAGACCTGCCGGGGATGCGGGACGGGGCACCGGAGCCGGGTCTCGTCGAGGGGGGCGGTGGCGTCGGTGACGCCGGCCGCCCATCCCACGAACGCGGTCCAGTCGTCGAAGGCCGACATCGGGTCGGGGCCGAACCGACCGGTGCTGGCGGTCGCGACGTCGACCACGCCGTCGGCGAGGACGACGACGAGACGACCGTCGAGGTTGGCGAGCTTCATGATGTTCTCCCTGCCGGTCGGTCGGTGGACGCCGGCGCCAGCTGCCGGCGGAGGTCGGTGAGCAGCCCCGCCGCCCCCGCCAGGTCGGTCGCGGTGCCGAACAGGTGGAAGTCGGGTCGCTGGAGGGCCCAGCGCACGTCGTGGGCCTCGAACCAGGCGGCGAGGTCCTCGGCCGCGCCGGCCACGTCGACCACGGTGCCGCCGATGGTGCCGAGCCAGGCGACCAGAGCCGGGTCGAGACCGGCCGCGTCGGGGTCGACCGTCACGAGGCGCCAGCCGGCGCCGTGGACGTCGTCGAACCACCGGCCGTCGAGGTCGCCCTGCGGGAACAGCTCGCCGGCGAGAGGCACCCCGGCGGCGACGAGGCCGCCGTCGATCCCGGGCAGGCCCGGCGCATCGCTCACCCCGCCGTCGTACGCCGCGGCCATGGCCTCGTCGCGCGCCGCCGCCTCCGCCGGGTCCGGGACGCAGATCACCTTGCCGAGCTCGATCGAGAAGTCGATCGCGGCGCTGGCGCTCGGTCGACGCTCCTGGTCGTAGGTCGCGAGGAGCCCGGGAGCGACACGTCCGTCGAGCACGAGGTCGAGCTTCCACGCCAGGTTCGCGGCGTCACGGAGGCCGGCGCACATGCCCTGACCGGCGAACGGCGGCATCTGGTGGGCGGCGTCGCCGGCGAGGAAGGCCCGACCGACCTGCCACTGCGCCGCGACACGCGCCTGGAACGTGTAGACGGCGTGCCGTTCGAGGCGGGCGTTGGCCGGGTGCACGCCCCACGGGGCGAGCAGCTCCCAGGCTCGGGCCTCGTGGTTCAGGTCCTCGATCCGCTCCCCGGGGAGGCGCATGAACTCCCAGCGCCGTCGTCCCGGTCCGCCCGACACGGCGGTCGTCGGGCGCGCCGGGTCGCAGACCTGGAGGTTGGGCGGGTCGAAGACCCTCGGCTCGTCGAGGACGACGTCGACGATCAGCCAGTCGTAGAAGAACCCACGATCGTCGATGCCGACGCCCAGCAGGCTGCGAACGGTCGAGTTGCGCCGTCGCAGCCGACGACGTAGCGGGCGCGGATCGAGCCCGGCGCGTCGGGCCGCTCGACGAGCCGGCGGCCGGGACCGGGCTCGACCGGGACGTGGTGGACCACGACGTGGTCGTCGTGCTGGTCGATGCTGCGGGCCCGTACCCCTCGCCGGACCTCGAGCGTGGGAAGCGCCTCGACCCGTCCCTGGAGGAGCGCCTCGAGCTCCGGCTGGCAGAACATCGACGAGAACGGCCAGCCCGACATGGCGGCGCCGGCGCGACCGAAGCGGAGCAGGGTCGTGCCGTGCCCGTTGCGCCACTCGTAGATCTCGGCCGGCTCGGAGATCGCCCGGACCTCGTCACCGATGCCGCACGACTGGATGATGCGCCCGACCTCGTGGTCGAAGTGCACGGCCCGCGGGAGCGGGTAGGGGTCGGGCCACTGCTCGAGGACCGCGACCGACCGGCCGCGCTGTGCGAGCTGGATGCCGAGGACCAGCCCGACCGGGCCGGCACCGACGACGGCGACGTCGACGTCGACCGCCCCGCCGGCGTGCCCGGGCGGGCTCACGCCGGCCGCAGGGGCTGGTGACCCCATGCGCTGATGGCGTCGTACGCCCGGTTGTCGTCCCAGCCGTCGGTGACGACGCGACCGCCGTGGCCGACCTCGATCTGGAAGCCGGCCGGGGTCTGCAGGTAGAAGCTGAACATGCCGTCGTTGTCGTGGCGGCCGAGCCCGTTCGGGATGCCGAGCTCGGTGGCCCACAGGCGATCGAAGGCAGCCCCGACGTCGTCGCGGTCGTTCGTCTCGAACATCATGTGGTGCAGCACCTGCGGCAGCTCGAAGGGGGCGCGAGCCAGTGCGACGGTGTGGTGCCGTGCGTTGCAGTGGTAGAAGCGCACCTCCAGCGTGATGCCCTCGGCGATCTCCGTGTCGAGCCAGTCCGTCTGCTCGAAGCCCAGGCCGTCGGTCAGGAATGCCGTCGACTCGTCGAACGACGTCGTGGCGAGCACGACGTGGCCGAAGCCCACACCGGCGGTGAGGAAGCCGCCCGGGACCAGCGCCGACGAGAACGGGGTCGACGCGTCGGCCGGGTCGAGCACGATCTCGACCTCCGTGCCCCACGGCGCCGTGGTCCGGGCCAGGCGGCCGACCCGGCGTTCCCCGGCGTCGCCGGCGCCCTCGGTCACGTCGAGGCCCATCGCCCGGAGGCGCGCCACGGTGGTGTCGAACGCGTCGGCGTCGACCGCCTCGAGGCCGAGGGCGACGGCGTCGTTGGCCGGGCCCGGCTGGACGATCAGCCGGTGGGCGCGCTCGTCGTTGCGCCACGTGGGCGCGCCCGACGGCGTGGGTTCGCCGGCGACGAGGCCGACCACGTCGGCCAGGACGGGGGTGAGGCTGTCCGGCTCGGGCACCTCGAGCACGAGGTAGCCGAGTTCGAGTCGATGCTGCATGGGTGTTCCTGTCGGGTGGGTCGGATCGTCAGCGCACGGCGGCGAGGGCGGGGAAGAGCCGTTCGGTGTTGGCCCGGAGCGCGGCCGGCAACGACCCCGGCGGGTCGCCGGCCTCGGCGAGTCGTTCGCCGGCCATGGCGGCGACGACCTCCGGGGTGAACGGGTAGTCGCTCCCGTAGTGGAGGTGCTCGATCGTCGTGAGCGTGAGGAGCGCGTCGAGCTGGCGGGGCACCGGGAAGCCGGCGAGGTCGAAGTGCAGCCGGCCCAGGTCACGGAGAACGTCCACCCCAGGATCCACCGCGAGCACCTGGGAGAACGCGCGCACCCGGTCGGCGACCACCGGCAGCGTGGCCCCGGCGTGCGGGATCAGGAACTCGATCCCCGGGTGCCGGGCGACGGTGCCGTTCAGCACGAGGTCGACCACGGCCCGGGTGGTGTCGAAGAAGAACTCGAGCATCGGCCGGGGACGTCCGAGCGACGTGTGCTCCCAGCACGCCGGCGACGTCGGGTGGATGAACAGCCGGGCGCCGCGCCGGTCGAGCTCGCGGAACACCGGTCCGAAGGCGGGGTCACCCAGGTAGGTCCCCCCGACGTTGGTGAGCGCGGTGAAGCCGGTGACGTCGAGGCGGTCGCAGCAGTGCGCGATCTCGGCGATGCACGCATCGACGTCCGGCAGCGGGATCGAGGCGAAGAGGCCGAACCGTCCGGGATGGTCGCGCACGGCTCGGTGGCCGGCCTCGTTCACCTCGCGGGCGCGGTCCGGCGTCGCCGCTCCGTCGCCGAGGTGCACGCCCGGGGACGAGATCGACAGCAGCGACGTCGCGATCCCGAGCCGATCCATCACGGCGACGTGCTCCTCGGCGGACCAGGCCGGGATCTGCGGGAAGCCGTCCGGTTGGCCGTGACCGTTGTCCACCAGCGCCGCCCGGTAGCTCCCCGGGAGGTAGTGGGCGTGCACGTCGATCGAGCGGGGCGCTCTCACGCGCCGACGCTCCTCACCCAGTCGAGGAGGGTCTCGACGTAGAGGTCGGGCCGGTCGCCGTGCATCGAGTGACCGACGTCGGGGAACGACCGGTAGTCCACCTTCACACCCGCGCCGGCGAGGAGGGCCTGCGCCCGTTGGGCCTGCTGGTCGGACATCGCGCCGAACAGGAAGCCGGTGGCGTCGTCGACGATCCGCATGTGGTGCGTGAGCAGCACCGACGGGACCTTGGTGCTGCGCAGCATCCGCTCGTGGTCGCAGGAGGCGCCGACGGTCCCGGTCCAGAAGGACCGGCCCCACTCGGGGTCGTACTCCTTGAGGTTCTGGGGCGGCTCGTCCGGAACCGGGATGGCCCGCAGGTGCTCGGGCAACCGGTCCGCGGATCCCTCCCGCATCGCATCCCAGGCCCCGATCGACCACTGGTCACCCAGGAACGTGCTCCAGAGGTCGAACAGGGGGCCGATGGACTGGCGGAGGCCGGGGCCCACCGGCGGCCGGGTCTCCGACGCGAACAGCGGCGGGTCCTCGTACAGCGCCGCGAGCACCTGACCGGGCTTCGCGTAGGCCGACAGCCAGGCCGCCAGGACGCCACCCGAGGACAGGCCGCTCACGATCGCCGGTCGCCCGACCACCAGGTCCATGAAGCGGACCAGGTCGTTGCCGATGTTGTCGAGGGTGTAGCGGCCGGGCGTGCGGGTGCTGCGCCCCTGGCCCCGCAGATCGACGGCGAACACCTGGAAGTGCCCGGCGAGCAGCGGCATCGCGGCCTCGTAGCCCCACCACGACTCCGTCTGGCCCGGGATGAGCAGCAGCGCCGGCGCCGATGCATCGCCCGACGTCGCGTAGTTCATCCGGACCTCACCGAGGTCGACCACGTTCTCGGCGATGTCGTGGGCGACGTAGGTCTCGCCGGGGTTGTGGGGGCCGTAGCGAGCGCGGTGGTCGTGCATCGAACGCCAACCTTGATCGATTGATCAGGAATCTGTCAATAGTCTTCTCAGTTGATTAGGCTCGGGGCCGATGTCGACATCACAGTCGAAGCCCGCGGGCCGGATCACCCGCCCGTCGGCGAACCCCACGCGCGACCGGATCGTGGCCGCGGCCGCCGACCTGTTCTCGGAGCGGTCGTTCGACGGTGCGACGACACGCGAGATCGCGGCCGGAGCCGGTGTGACGCAGCCCCTGCTGAACTACCACTTCCGCTCGAAGGAGGAGCTCTGGCAGGCCGCCGTCGACTCGCTGTTCGATCTCCTGCGCCAGACGCTCGCCGAGCGGACCACCGGGCTCCGCGGGGTCGACGAGGTCACCAGCGCGAAGCTCCTCGTGCGCGAGTTCGTCACCTTCTCGGCGCGGAACCCGCAGCTCCACCGGATCATCATGCAGGAGTCGAAGGCCGACGGCCCGCGGATGGACTACCTGGTCGACCGCCACGTACGCCCGATCTACGACGGGACGATCGAGCTGTTCGAGCGCCTGGCCGCCCGAGGCGCGGTACCGCCCATCCCCCCGGTGCACCTGTACTACATCCTCACCGGCGCAGGCCCCACGATGTTCGTGCTCGCGCCGGAGTGCCGGCGACTCAGCTCGCTCGACCCGTCCGCCGACGCCGTCATCGAAGCGCACGCGGACGCCGTCTGCCTCCTGCTGTTCGGTGATGCAGCTCCCTGACGTTCAGTCCCACGAACTGGCGGCCTATCCCTGAGTGCCGGGTGACGCGCTACCGCTCCCACACTGCGGTGTCGTGACTGAAGTGGACGCGACGGGGTTGCAACTGCATGAGCCGTGCTGCCGACGCGAGGTACTGCTCGGGGTCGGGCGGCGGATCGTCCTCGGAAACCGTGCCGGTCGCCTGGAGGTGTTCGTACTCGGCCTTGGAGTAGACCGCCTGCCCCGCGAGCACGACGCCACCGTCGGCCGTGTCGAAGACGACGGACTGGTGCCCGGGCGAGTGACCAGGAGTCGACAGGACGCGCACGCCGTCGGCGACCTGCACGTCACCGTCGATGACCGCGTACTCGGCGCCGTCGAAGTCAACCCACTCGGGCACGGTGTAGTACGGCTCCCGGGTCGCCCGGTACTCGGCGGCCTGGACATAGATCGGCACACCCGGGAAGCGGGGGTTGTTGCCGCAGTGGTCGAAGTGCAGGTGCGAGTTGACGATGAGCCGCACCTCGTCGACGTCGTGGCCGTGCGCGCCGAGCGCGGCGTCGATGGCGCGTCGCTGCACCTGGTACGCGTCGTCGATGAACGGATTGCCGGTGCCGACGCCGGTCTCGAACAGCAGCAACCCGGTCGGGTGCCGCAACGCGAACGCCAGCACCGCGCCCGTCCCGCCGTGCAACGGATGCCAGTCCGGAAACGTCACGTCGGCGAGGTGCAACGGCACCACGTCTTCGACGGACAAGACCACCGATGCGACTGTACGACCCGACCGTGCCGAGGGGTCAGATCTCGATGGCGTACCCGTCCAGATCGGTCACGTACGCGTAGGGCACGCCCGGCGCGTGTTCGCCTCGGTCGAGCAGCCGCCCTCCGGCCGCCTCCACTCGCTTCACCGCGGCATCGACGCCCTCGACCGAACGGTCAGGAAGGTGGATGCCGAAGTGCTCCCACCCACCCTGCTGCCCGATGCGCTCGCGTTCGTCATCGGTCGTGGCGAGATGCAACGCGAGCGAGTCGCCGCCGTCGGGAGTCCCGAGGAACACGATCGGCCCATCCCGGAACTGCTCCTCCATGCCGAACACGGCGCGGTAGAACGCGATCGCCCGCGCCTGCTCCGCGACGAGCAGGTGCACGTGACGGATACCGATCGACGTCATCACGGACCCCCTCCGAGCCGTCGGCCTGCAGCATGAGGCTACGCGAGGAGGTCGGTCCAGAGCGCACCGAGCTGGCGTCCTCGCCGTCCACGTGCGCTCCGCCGAGATGGCCCGCCCGCCAGCCCGCCTCGGGGTGTGGTTCGCACCGCCCAGCTGGTGCGCCTTGCGCTGTCGATAATACTGCGTATACTACCCGGTATGGTCGAGCCGGACCGTGAGGAAGGGATGGGCCGATGAGCGTGCGGCACACGTTGCTGGCGTTGCTCAGCGAGGGGCCGAAGTACGGGTTGCGCCTGCGGCAGGAGTTCGAGGCCCGCACCGGCGAGGTCTGGCCCCTGAACGTCGGGCAGGTGTACACGACCCTGCAGCGGCTCGAGCGCGACGGGCTCGTCGAGTCCGACGGCACCGAGGAGGGCCCGCAGAAGGGCTTCCGGATCACCGCCGACGGCGAGCGCGAGCTGGACGGCTGGCTGCGCACGCCGGCAGAGGCCGGCACGCCGCCGCGTGACGAGCTGGTGATCAAGGTGCTGGTGGCGCTGATCGTGCCCGGCGTCGACGTGCACGAGGTCGTGCAGGTCCACCGGCGGCGGCTGGTGGAGGCCATGCAGCGCTACACCCACCTGAAGGCCGGTGTGCCCGAGGACGATGTGGCGCTCGCGCTGGTGGCCGACGCCGAGCTCTTCCGCTTGGAGGCCATCGTCCGCTGGCTCGACGCGGCCGACGCCCGCCTGCTGCGGTTCCCGACGCCGGTGACCGGCCCACCTCCTCTGGCGCACGGTCTCGGCGACCGGGACCGCCGAGAGGCCCGGGTCGAGGAGCACCGATGAGCGGCCCCGCCTCGATCCTCGAGCTGCACGACGTGACCAGGGTCTACGGCGAGGGCGCGACCACGGTGCGGGCGCTCGACGGCATCGACCTCGTGGTCGGCGCCGGCGAGCTGGTGGCGGTGATGGGCCCCAGCGGCTCGGGCAAGAGCACGCTGCTCACGATCGCCGGCACCCTCGAGGAGGCGTCGTCCGGGACCGTCACGATCGACGGCGTCGCGGTGGCCGGCCTGTCCCGCAACGCCCGGGCGGGGCTGCGGCGCCGCTCGATCGGCTACGTCTTCCAGGATTTCAACCTGCTGGCCGGGCTGACCGCCGCCGAGAACGTCGCGCTGCCGCTCGAGCTCGACGGCACCGGCGCCCGGGCCGCCCGCGCGACCGGGCTGGCGGCGCTCGACGAGCTGGGCCTGGCCGAGCGGGCCGGGCGCTATCCCGACGAGCTCTCGGGTGGAGAGCGCCAGCGCGTCGCGATCGCCCGCGCCGTGGTGGGCGATCGCCGGCTGCTGCTGGCCGACGAGCCCACCGGCGCGCTCGACTCGGTGAGCGGCGAGACGGTGATGCGCCTGCTGCGCGGGGCCTGCCAGCGCGGCGTGGCCGGCGTGATCGTGACCCACGACGCCCAGCTGGCGGCGTGGGCCGACCGGGTGGTCTTCCTCCGCGACGGGCGGGTGGTCGACCACACCTCCCCCGCGCCCGGGCCCGAGTCGCTCCTCACACCGGGCGCCCGGCCGTGACCGTCGCCTCGGGACCGTCGCCCCCAGGCTCGACGCCGGCGCTCCTCGACCGGCCGCCGGCCGGCGGCAGCGGCAACGGCGCGGGCCAGGGCCGAGGGTGGGAGCGCAGCGGTGGCGTGGCCGCCCGCCGCGCGGTGGTCCGCTGGGCGTGGCGGCTGTTCCGCCGCGAGTGGCGCCAGCAGCTGCTGGTGCTGGTCATGCTCACGCTGGCGGTGGCCGTCGCGAGCGGGGGCACGGCCGCGCTCTACAGCACGGCGCCCATCGAGGACGGTGCCCTCGGCATCGCCCAGCAGCGCATCGACCTCGGCGGCAAGGCCCCCGCCGGGCCCGGCGCCGCCGCCGGGACCCTGTCCGTGGCCGAGACCATCGCCTCGGCCGAGGCCACGTTCGGCACGGTCGAGGCGATCGGGCTGAGCACCGAGCCGGTCCCCGGCTCGGTCGAGCGCGTCGAGCTGCGGGCCCAGGACCCTGAGGGTCCGTACGGAGCGCCGATGATCGCCGTCCTCGCCGGCCGCTACCCGCGCGCCGCGGACGAGCTCGCGGTCACCGAGGACGTCGCCGACCTCCTCGACGTGACGATCGGTGACACGGTCGAGCTGGGCGGCGCCCGGTGGACCGTCGTCGGCCGCGTGGAGAACCCCGCCGATCTCGGCGACCGCTTCGCACTCGTCACGCCGTCGCGGATCGAGCAGGCCGAGCGGATCTCGCTGCTAGTCGACGCGGACGAGGAGCAGATGGACGCCTTCATCAGCGGGATCCCCGGCGGTGTGGCGGTCGGGGATCGTGGCGAGGACACAGCGACCATCGCAGCCGTGGTGACCCTGGGCATGTCGACGGTGGTCCTACTGCTCGTCTGCCTGATCGCCGCCGCCGGGTTCGTGGTGGTGGCCCAGCGGCGGCTGCGCCAGCTCGGGATGCTCGCTGCGATCGGCGCCACCGAGAAGCACGTGCGGCTGGTCGTGGTGGCCAACGGCGTCGCCGTCGGCGTGGTGGCCGCCGTGCTGGGCACGGCGCTCGGACTCGGCATCTGGATCGTGCTCGCCGGGCACGTGGAGGAGGCGATCGGCCACCGGGTCGATCCCGGCGACCGGCCGTGGTGGCTGGTGGCGGCGGGCATGGTGCTCGCCGTGTTCTCGGCCACTGCGGCGGCGTGGTGGCCGGCGCGCAGCGTGGCCCGCATCCCGGTCGTCCAGGCCTTGTCGGCCCGGCCGCCGCGGCCCCACCCCGCGCACCGCACGCTCGCCCTCGCGGTGGTCCTGGTCGTGGCCGGGTTCGCCGGCCTCGCGACCGGCATCGACACCTCCGACGGCTCGGCCCAGCCGCTGCTCGTCGTCGGCGGCGTCGTCGCCACGGTGCTGGGCATGCTGCTGCTCAGCCCGGCGGCTGTCAGCCTCCTGCCGGTCGTCGCCCGGCGGCTGCCACTGGCGCCGCGCCTGGCGCTCCGCGACCTGGGGCGCAACCAGGCCCGCTCCGGGGCGGCTGTTGCCGCCATCAGCCTGGGGCTTGGCATCGCGGTGACGGTGGTGGTCATCGCCAGCGCAGCCGACGCCACCTCGCGCCGGGACGCCGGTCCGGGGAACCTGGCCAGCGATCAGCTGGTTCTGAGCGTGGGCAACCCGCGTCACGTCGTCCCCGAGCGCACGCCGGCCGAGATCGAGCTCATGGACAGCCAGGTGGACGAGCTCGCCGGGGCGCTGGGTGACGCCACGGTGGTGCCGCTCGACGCGGCCATCGACCCGAGCGCATCCCTCGCACCCGTGCCGGCCGAGAGCGAGGACACCGGCGGCCGTCCGTCCGGCGTCCTGGCCTGGCAGACCGGCCCCCGCTCCTTCGAGGGACGTCCGATCGACATGGCCACGCCCGAGCTGCTGGCCTGGGCGGGCATCGACCCGGACGAGATCGATCCCGGCGTCGAGGCCGTCACCAGCCTCACGGGCGAGCTGGTGTGGCCTCCCGAGTTCTCGGACCAGAGCGACGAAGCGCCCGAACCGGACCCGGCCGTGACCCAGCACGTCGACCTGCCGGACTACCGCTCGTTGCCGAGCGTTCTCGTCACACCCGAGGCCCTCGAGCCCAGGGGGCTCGAAGCGGCCCGGTCCGGCTGGCTGGTCCAGACCGACCGGCCGCTCACGAGCGACCAGATCGACCACGCCCGCGAGGCGGCGACCAGCGCCGGGCTGTTCCTCGAGGTCCGCGAGGGGCCACAGTCGACCGCTGTCGTGCGCTCGATCGCCACCGCCATCGGCGTGCTGGTCGCCCTGGGCATCCTGGCAATGACCGTCGGGCTGGTCCGGAGCGAGGCCGCGGCCGACATGCGCACGCTGACCGCCACGGGCGCCGGCGGTGCGGTGCGCCGGGCGATCACCGCCGCGACCGCCGCGGCGCTCGGCTTCCTCGGCGCCCTGCTCGGCATCGCCGGCGCCTACGCCGCGCTGGTCGCCTGCTACCTCGACGAGCCGTGGCCGCTCGGCCACGTGCCGTTCGCCCACTTGGCGGCGATCGTGGTGGGCCTCCCGCTCGTGGCGGCCGCCGCCGGATGGGTCCTCGCCGGCCGCGAACCACCCGCGCTCGCCCGCCGCCCCATCGAGTGATCCCACGTGTCACACCGACGCCGTAGCTCCCTCGCGGAGAGATCGCGATCCGATGGAGGAGCCACATGCGCACGACCGCACCTGACGGGACGGTCATCGCTGCGACGACGACGGGCACCGGGCCGCCGCTGGTGCTGGTGGGCGGCAGCACCTACGACGCGGCATCGAGGGCCGGCGTGGCGGCCGCGCTGGCCGACTCGTTCACCTTCGTCGCCGTCGACCGGTGCGGGCGGGGCGCCAGCGGCGATCAGCCAGCCGCCAGATCCGTGCGGGCCGGGCCCTGCTCGGTTGGAGCCAGCTGGTGCTGGCCGAGCGGGCCGGCGTGTCGGCGATCACGATCAAGCGGCTCGAGGCCAGCGGCGACGTCCTCGAGGCACGGGTCGCCACCGTCGACGCGGTGACCCGCGCCCTCGAGAGGGCCGGGGTCGTGTTCCTCCCCGACGCCGCCGGCCGCCGTCACGGCGTCCAGCTCGCCGACGTGCGCCAGGGTCGATGGGATCACCAGCCGGGAGTGAACCCACGAACCCTGCGTGCGATCACTCCTAGGCCAGCTGGCGGACGACGATGCGCTGGCCGGTGCCGATGGCGGGATGGTCCCGGCACAGCTCGGCGACCTCGTCGTAGTCCGCCGCCGTGATGACCGCGTAGCCGCCGACCACCTCCTTGGTCTCGGCCAGGGGGCCGTCCGTGGCGAGGAAGTCGCCGTCAATGCCGGACAAGATCCGGCCGGGGTCGCTGAACACGTCGCTGAGGCGGGCGCCCCTGCGGTCCGACCCGTGGCCGGTGGCGGCCATGCGCTCGCCCCAGGCGATGTAGCGGGCGATCACCGCCTCCAACTCGTCGGGCGGGAGCGGCGGCGGCGGCTCGCAGGGCCCCACGTTGTACATCAGCAGGAACTCGGCCATCAGGTCCTCCGTTTCGTCGTGCTGTGACCCTGTGACGAACGAGCCACACTGGCGGCGACATGGCCGACGACATTTTCCTCGGTGAGCGGGAGGGGGCGGCACGCGAGGCCCTGGACCGGGCCCTCCGGGCCGAGCCGGGCCGGGTCCTGTCGGTGCTGGCGCGGGCGCTGGGCGACATCGATCTGGCCGAGGACGCGCTGCAGGACGCGGCCGCCGCCGCGCTCGTCCGGTGGCCGGTCGACGGGGTGCCGGCCAATCCGGGCGGCTGGCTGGTGACCGTGGCGCGGCGGCGGGCCATCGACCGGCTGCGCCGGACGGCCGCCGGGCGGCGCAAGGAGGCCCAGTCCGCTGCCGCCCGCCCCGGCGACGGCGGGCGGGACGAGCCGCGTGCACCGCCGGAGGCCGGGTGGCCGGCGGACGAGCCCCTCGGCGACGAGCGTCTGGCGCTGATGTTCGCCTGCTGCCATCCGGCGCTGTCGCCGCCGAGCCGGGTGGCCCTGACGCTGCGGACGCTCGGCGGGCTGAGCACGGCCGAGATCGCCCGGGGGTTCGTCGTGACCGAGCCGGCGATGCGGCAGCGGATCACGCGGGCCAAGCAGAAGATCCGCGACGCCGCGATCTCGCTGCACGTGCCGCCGCCGGACCTCCTGGACGAGCGGCTGCCGGGCGTCCTGGCGGTGCTGTACCTGATCTTCAACGAGGGGTACGCGTCGAGCTTCGGGCGCGGCCTCACCCGCCTCGATCTCAGCGAGGAGGCGATCCGCCTGGCCCGGCTGGTCGACACGGCCGTCCCCACGCCCGAGACCCATGCCCTGGTGGGGCTGATGCTGTTCCACGACGCCCGGGCCGCGGCACGGGCGACGGCTGACGGCGTCCTGGTCCCGCTGGCCGAGCAGGACCGCTCCCGCTGGGACGGCGCAGCCATCGCCGAGGCCAACCGCCTGCTCGCCGAGGCGGCGGCCGCCGCCCGCGACGAGCCGCCGGGGCCGTACCAGCTCCAGGCCGCCATCGCCTCGGTGCACGCCAACACCGCCCGGGCCGAGGACACCCGCTGGGACGACATCGCCCGGCTCTACGACGGCCTCGTCGCCGTGGCCCCGACGCCGGTGTTCCGGCTCAACCGGGCCGTCGCCTACGGCATGACCGCGGGTCCGGCCGCGGCGCTGGCCCAGATCGACACCCTGGACGGGCTCGACGGCTTCCACCTGATGCACGCCACCCGCGCCGACATGCTGCGCCGCCTCGGCTGCCCCGCCGAGGCCGCAGCCGACTACCGCACCGCCCTGACCCTCACGACCAATCCGGCCGAGCGCCGCCACCTCGAGCGCCGCATCGCCGAGTGCCACTGATGGGTCCGGACCGGGCGGTCAGACCAGAGCTCACCTCGCCTCGGACCTAGTAGCGACTGCCACCAGGTTCCGGACCCTTCACGGCGATCGGTGCGAGTTCGAACGAGTTCGCGCCGGTCCTCTGCAGTGAGAGAGCCCGGACCCAGTCGGCTTCCTCCACGAGACTGTTGTGGCATCGGGAGACGCAGTCGACGAAGGGCAGCATCTCATCGAGGGCGTGCCGAGCGCGTTGCGCGGCCACCATCTTCTTGAACTTCATCCCGAAATGAAAGACGCCACCGGTCATCACCGCGACGGCGGTGGCTTCCGGGGATCGCAGCACTCTGACGTTCTCCGCACAGCGCGCCAACTCGTCGGTGACCTGCAGGGCGGACGCATGACTTCGCGCAAGCCAGTGGATCGCGTCATTCCGACGGCCGAGTAGTAGCCAGCAGAGTCCGAGCTGGTATTCCACGAGCGCCTGGCTCTGTACCGACGCCGCTTGGCCATGGGCTTGGTAGAAGGCGTCTTTGGCATGCTCGACGTGGCTGCGAGCGGCGGGATCGCCCGCACCGAGTCGCAGGGCTTCGTGAATCCGGGTCCGGCCCGTGTTGTACGGCCCTTTGATCAAGGCGTCGATCTTCGCGTCAATGGACTTCAGCAAGCGGCTCTCCGCGTCGTCAGAGGCAGCGACTGCGCGCAGGACACCGACCATCTCAGACCCGTGGGGGATGTTCACTCCGGAAAGCGCGTACTTCTGCACCGCGTCCACAAGTCCGCTCCATTGGCCCAACACGGACTGACTCGGCTCGTGGTCGAGCACCGGTCGACCGGCTCTGGGGTCGTTGCCGTCTCTGTCAACCACCCAACCGGCTGCAACCTGCATGTGCTTCTCGGCCCATCTCGCGATCTTCCTGAAGGGCTCGTCCGCCGATTGAACGCTGGCTCGAGCCTCAGAGCCGGGAGGCGGAGGAGGAGGAGGAGGGCCTGCATCGGGAGAGATCGGGTCGCGCGTGACCCTGCCTCCGTCGGCCACGTGTTCCGACCAGGTCGTACCGTCGAAGCAGCGGTACTCGTGCCGCTCTGTGGGGTCGGGGTACCAACCACCTGCCATGGCTCACCGTCCGCGTTGGCTGGCTCAATGGGCTCAAGATTCAGCCCGACAGCCCACCAGGTCCGAAAGACCGCACCGGATCCAGACATTGGCACTCCCTCGAAGCACGGGCGCCGAACCGAACGTCTGGCCTAACCAGAGCACCTGACCTGCCCGCAGATACTGCGTCGCGAGTCGTGCTACCGGCCGCGTGACCTGGGCCATGGTTGAGCACGGCGAGACTGGTCAGTCAGTCTGACGGGATGCCGGCCAGCGACGTCGGCTCCCGCTCCGGGTCGAACGGCCGCAGCGACGCCAACAGCGTGGCCGCGTCCTCGGCGGACAGGTCGGTCAGGAAGCCGACCCGTGTTCTGCCGTCGAAGAGATCGCCGGTACTGCCTGATGCGGCCTGGACGACCGTGCCATCGAACGATCCGGCGGTGAGCGGCTCCGGCTCACCATCCCCGGGCTCCATCCATCCACATGTGGGCGCCGTGACCCTGAGCCTCATGAAACCGTGGGACACGGCGTCGGGATCGCGGTACGACAGATAGAGACGCAGGCACTCGGCGGGACCCTCCGGTGCCGGGATCGCCCACGCGCCGGTGAGTTTCCATCCCTCCGGGACGCGTCCGAGCTCGACTGGGCGGACCCCCGCGGCCTCCAGCTCGCCAACGGGGACCGTGCGGCGCAAGCCGGCATCGCCGCCGTCGGGAGGTGCGATCGCTTGGGTATGGCCCAGTCGCATGATGTCCAGTTCGAGAACGAGGTCGGGATCGTCGTGCGCCGATCGGACCGCGATGCGGACGATGTCGCCGTCCAGGTCGAGCGTGAGCAACAACTCGGCGCCGGCGAGCAGATCGCCATAGCCCTCCCGAGGGTCGCCCGGGGGCAACGTGGCGTGTATGAGGCGCCGGCCGGTGGCGTCACGTGCCGCCTCCGAGGGGTCCGTCGCCGACAAGATCAGAATGGCCACAGCGGCTGTCCCCAGCGATGGCGGACCGGGCACGGAGCGGAACTCCCATGGTTCGTCGCCAAGCTCGTCGACGGTCGATGCCCTGCGGGTCCAAACGGTGGGACCGGACGTCAGTGTCTCCACCGCTCGCCCCGTGGCATCGACCGCCACGTCACGGGTCAGGCCATGGTCCAGGAGCACGGCGCCTTCGACGGTGACGTCGCGGGCGGTCCAGTCACCAGGGCGGAACGAACTCTGCTCGGCGGCGTGGACTTCGCCCTCGTAGGCGAACGAAGCGTTCTGACCCAGCCGGTGTACAGCGTCGTTGAACGCCACACGTGTGGGGCGGGTGTCGCTGGCCCTGCCGGATGACGGTCCATCTCCCGGCCCACGGCCACCTGCCCACCAGAACAGTCCCCCGGCCGCCAACCCCACCACGGCGACAACCACGACCAGCCGAGACCAGCGCCCAGGCTCACGAACGACCCGCCTCGCCGACACCCCCTTGCCCGCGGCGCCATGTCCCGCGTCCGCCACGTCCCGCTCGGTCGTGGCCTCAGACTCGACGTGGACAGGGCGCTCATCGCCCACGCGCCCAGTGTCTCACGAGGCGTCCCTGCCCGTCGGTGTTTCGTGCGGCAGGCGGCCACCAAGCGAGCACCACACGCGGCATCGTGCAGGCGTTCGGAGCCTGGCAGTGCGGCCGGCTGTGTCCGACTCTGGACCGGGGCGCGACACTGGCGCGATGCACGCGACGGCTGTTGGTGGAGCGTTCGAACCCCCGACCACTGGGTGTTGGTGCTGTGGTGATCGGACGGTGCGGGGGAGTCTGTTGCGGCTGGCGGAGCACCCGGACCGGGCAGGGTTCGGCAGCTGCTGACCAGGATGGAGATCTCCTGTGCCGATTGCGGCTGCTTGGTGTCTCGCGGGGTGCTCGTCCAGCCCTGTGAGCGCTACCCGGGCTGCTGCTGCCGCGAGTTGCCTCTGCAGCAGGCTCCCTAGGTCGCCAGCTCGCTGGCGCGCTTGGCGCCGCGGGCCCGGAGGCGTGCGGCGAGTTCCTCGTGGCCTTCCTGCGTTGCCACGTCCAGCGGGGTGAGTCCGTCCCAACCGATCCAGTTCAGGTCCGCGCCTTGGGCGAGGAGGTGCTCGGCCGCCGCTTGTTGGCCGGCGTGGGCGGCCGACCACAGCGCATCGGTGACCTCGTCGGGTCCGGGTGCGTCGTCGGCGCCGAGGAGGCCGTCGAGCCTGGCCAGGAGGCCGAGGGCGGCGGCGTCCTTGAGGCGAGTAGCGGCGCCGCGGTCTACGAGCAGGCGGGCGACCTTCCATTGGCCGAAGCCGACCGCGTCGGCCAGCGGTGAGCCGCCGCCCAGCACGGCGCCTGGCACGTCGATGTCGGCGCCGGCGTCGAGGAGCGCGGTGGCGGCCTCGACGTCGTCGCTGCTGGCGGCCCAGTGCAGCGGCGTCTCGGTGTGGGATCCGACGAACCGGGCGTTCACGTCGCCACCTCGGGCGGCCAGCAGGCCGATGATCGGCCCGACGTTGGGGAAGTGGCCGGGCCAGTCGGTGGCCGCGTGCAGGAGCGTGCGGGACTGATCGGTGGTGCCGATCCGGGCTGTCACGAGGCCCGGGTGGTCGTCCAGGAGCTGGCGCAGGGCGTCGAGGTCGCCGGACTGGACCGCGTTGGTCGCCGCCATCGCCACCGGGTCGTCCGCGGCCACCAGGTCGCCGCCGCGGTCGCCCGGGTCGGGGTCGGGGATCGAGGATCCGAAGCGCACCACGTTGCCGTCCGGGTCCGTGTGACTGCCCTCCCGCAGGCCGTAGTCGGTGTCGAAGGGGGCGACGAGCTCGCCCGCCACGTCGGCCGCCGCCCACTCGGCGTAGAGCGCGTCCGCGTCTATGACGTGCAGGTAGCAGCTGACCGTGTTGGTGGCGGGGTCGAAGTCCTCCCGCTCGCCCAGGTGCAGGAGCTCCACCCCGTCACGCATGACGAACCCGTAACCGCCGCCGTCCCAGTGCTCGGTCTCGAACCCGAGCGCGGCGTAGTGGGCCACGGCTCGGGACACGTCGCCCGTGGCCAGGATCGGGATCGTCCGGCGCACCGCGTGGCCGCTCCGCCGATCGGCCAGCCAACCGATGCAGCCGTCGCACAGGGCGATCTCGTCATGGCGACCCAGGCGCACGAGCTCCTCGGCCGGCCGCTCGTTCCCGCAGCACGAGCACTCCGCCCGCTTGGCTGGATCGATCAGTGGCTCGGTCATCGCACTGCCTCCCGTGACCAGCCCAGCAGCAGAGCTGATCCATCGGGCGTTGTGGCACGGAACCCGCTGCACGTCAACACGTTGAGGCGCAGGGACCGCTCTCGCAGGCCGAGCACGGCGGACACGGTCGTCGAACGCTTGACACGGGTTGCAGCGGCCGAAAGTCTCTCAAACACCGCGTCGCTGGGGGACGAGGGTGTCACGGGGACGCTCGTCCATGACGAACGACGGCGGTCTCGAGAGGGTTGCCCGGCGTCACGCGGCCCCATTCCGCTGACCGCTACTCCGATCGAGGTGCGACCATGGATGACCAAACCGCCGTCGGCGCAGGCGGTCCCGAACCACCGCCGGAACCGGCGCGTGCCGACCCGATAGCGGGAGAGCTCGTCACCGAGACGCTCGAGTACGACGGTGGTCGGCAGGTCACGGTGTACGTCCCGCCGGAACCGCCCGAGGCGGTCGTGTTCGCCGGTGACGGTCAGTTGATCTCGCAGTGGGGCGGGTTCCTCGAGGCAGCCGGCGTACCGTCCACGATGATCGTCGGTGTACACCGGACCGCCGACGAGACGGCGCGGCTCCATGAGTACTCACCGGGCTTCGACCCGGAACGGTTCGCGGCACACGAGAAGTTCTTCGTCGAGGACGTTCGCCGATGGGCGCGGTCGCGTTTCGGCCTCTCGCTGCCCACCGAACGCACCGCAGTGTTCGGTGTCTCGGCGAGTGGCGAGCTCGCGCTCGCCATCGGGCTCCGGCACCCCGACGTCTACAGCGCGGTCTTCTCCGCCTCGCCGGGCGCGGGCTACCGGCCGCCTGGCGTGATGCCGAGCCCGATTCCGCGCGTGTACCTCGTCGCCGGCACGCTGGAGCCGTTCTTCCACGAGAACGCGACCCGGTGGGCGACCGCGCTGCGCGATGCAGGTGCGGACGTCGTCATGACCGAGAGGGTCGGGACGCACGGCGACGCCTTCTGGCAAGGAGAGCTCCCGCTGATGGTGGCGTGGGCGTTCGGACGATGAAGCATCGCGGTTCGACGTCGAGGCCCGCACCGTGCAGATCACGAAGACCGTCGTCCTCACGGGTGGACGCACCGAAGCGGGTCCGACGGCCAGGCTGACGTCTCGCGATCGCCACAGCCTGCCGCAGGGGCACGCGCGCCCGATCTCACGGTGCGCAGCGTCGTGGTTTCGCTACGCGGTCACGTGGAAGGTCACAAGCACTGGGTGGGCGCGTCAGCCAGATCGTGACCTGACCAGCAGCCCTCGGCACCCAACGATGCGTGCAGAGGGCTGAGTGGTGAGCGGGTCGGGCGCGATCCTCAGCGCCCGGCCCGCCGCACCCAACTCGGACCGCAGCCAGTCGTCGGTGAGCCCGCCGCCGTTCAGCGCGGGGACCAGGCCGGATCACGCCCGGTGAGCCCGATCACGCGATCGAGCAGTGGCGCCTCGCCGGGCACAGGGATCGCCGGACCGAAGATCCCGTCCCGCGTCTCCTCCTGGCCCGGCTGCGCGAACCCCGCGACGAAGTCGTGCACGACCTCCAGCAGGTCGCCGTCACAGGCGTAGGTCTGTCCGCTGGCCCGGGCGACGTCCCAACCGTGGACGACCACTTCGTCCAGGGCGACCAGACCCGCGATCTCCCCGGGCAGGTCGATCCCGCCGGCGCGGGTCGCCCCCGTCCATGCCGCCGGGTCGCGCCAGGCTTCGGCGAGAGCGTCCAGCTCCCGCGGGAGTCGGCGGCGCCAATCGCTGCCCAGGCGCGACGCGTCGCCCGACGCTCTGTCCGGGCTCCCGGGCACGGTCCCCTTCCTGCCGGCGGCGGTGAAGGCGAGCGCGAACCCGCTGACGTGGTCGAGCAGGTCGCCGAGCGTGTAGGCCGGGCAGGGCGTCGGCCCGTCGAGCAGGTCGTCGGGGACCTGTTCGATCAGCTCAGCCATCCGTCGCGTCGCTGGTCTCATGTCCACAGTCATCGAACTGGTGCCTCGTGGTGTCGCTGTGACCCGGAACCTATCGGACCGCGACACGCTCGCTCCTGCGCGATGGCGCACCCGTCGAACCGATAACACGGCGAACACGCGCCCTGACGCGGATACCGTCGATGGCTCCATGGCCGTCCACACAGATCGTAAGCCCATCCTGCTGACGGTCGACGACGACCCGGGTGTGTCGCGCGCCGTCGCCCGGGACCTCCGCCGCCAGTACGGCGAGGCATACCGGGTGGTGCGGACCGAGTCCGGTCCCCAGGCACTGGAGGCGCTGCGTGAGCTGAAGCTGCGCGGTGACCTGGTCGCCGTGCTGCTGGCGGACCATCGCATGCCCGAAATGACCGGGCTCGAGTTCCTCGAGGAGGCGATGGACCTGTTCCCTCACGCGCGGCGGGCACTTCTCACCGCGTACGCGGACACCGACGCCGCCATCGAGGCGATCAACGTCGTCGACCTCGACCACTACCTGCTCAAACCGTGGGATCCCCCGGAGGAGAAGCTCTACCCGGTCGTCGATTCCCTGCTGGAGCTGTGGCAGGCGACCGACGAGCGGCCGACCAGCCAGGTCCAGGTGGTCGGGCACCGGTGGTCGGCCCGCTCGTTCGAGGTGCGGGACTTCCTCGCCCGCAACTCCGTGCCCTACCGCTGGCTCAGCAGCGACGATGCGGAGGGCCGCCGCCTGCTGGCGGCCGCCGAGGTCGACGTCACCAGGATCCCGCTGGTCGTCACGCCGGACAGCGACTACCTCGTCGACCCGAGCATCGGCGAGCTGGCGGACAGGGTCGGACTGTCGACCACGCCGAACACCGACTTCTACGACGTCGTGATCGTCGGCGGAGGGCCCGCTGGGTTGGGCGCCGCGGTGTATGCCGCCTCGGAGGGACTGCGCACGGTGCTGGTCGAGCGGCAGGCGACAGGCGGACAGGCGGGCCAGAGCTCCCGGATCGAGAACTACCTCGGCTTCCCGGACGGCGTGACCGGCAGCCAGCTGACCGACCGGGCCAGACGGCAGGCCCACAAGTTCGGCGCCGAGATCCTGACCACACGCGATGTGGTCGGCCTCGACGTCCGGGGTTCGTCCCGCGCCGTCCGGTTCGCCGACGGTGGCGAGGTCGTGTCACACGCCGTGCTGCTCGCCACCGGGATCGCCTACCGCAAGCTCGGGGTGCCGGGCGCCGACGCGCTGACCGGCCGCGGCGTCTTCTACGGGTCGGCGGTGACGGAGGCTCCAGCCTGCGTCGGCCATGACGTCTACGTCGTCGGGGGCGCCAACTCGGCGGGCCAAGCGGCCGTGTTCCTGGCACGGCACGCGCGCCGGGTCAGGCTGCTGGTACGGGCCGACAGCCTCGAGAGGTCGATGTCGTATTACCTCATCCGCCAGATCGACGAGACCCCGAACATCGAGGTGCTCCTCGGCACCGAGGTGGCCGCGGTCCACGGGCACGACCACCTCGAGGGGCTCACGCTGTGCCGCCGCGCATCCGGTTCGGAGGAGAGGGTGCCGGCCGGCTACGTCTTCGTGTTCATCGGCGCCGCCCCTCGGACCGAATGGCTCGACGGCGTCGTGGCTCGGGACGCAAAGGGGTTCGTGCTCACGGGGCCGGACCTGGTCGTGGACGGTCGCCGACCGCCGGGCTGGGTCCCGGACCGCGACCCCTACTACCTCGAGGCCAGCGCGCCGGGTATCTTCGCGGCGGGGGACGTCCGAGCCAACTCGGTGAAGCGGGTGGCGTCGGCGGTCGGCGAGGGCGCCATGGCGATCCAGCTCATCCACGGCTACCTGGAGCACCAGTGAGCGAGCGGAGCGAGCGAACCATGAGCACAGTGCGTTGCTCGGCCCGCAGGGCCGACCGGTCACTGCGCGGATCCCGAAGGGTGCGCCAGTGAGCGAGCGGAGCGGGTCCCCATGGCTGGCGCCCGAGCGGCTGCGCACCCTGTTCCTGTTCGAGCGCCTGGACGACGACCAGCTCGCCTGGCTGATCGAGCGCGGCCGGCTGGTCGAGTACCCGGCGGGGGCCATCATCCACGCCGAAGGTGCTCCGGCCTCGTGCTTCCTCGTGCTGCTGTCCGGCACGCTGTCGATGTCCAAGCGGGTCCAGGGCGGTGAGCTCGAGCTGTTCCGCACCGACTACGGCGGCGCCTACACCGGTGCGTTCAACGCTGTCGTGCCCGACCGTGGCGTCCCCAAGGTGTATCCGAGCACCGCCCGCGCCGTCACCCCGTGCCGCCTCTTCGAGATTCCCGCCGACGACTTCGGCCGGGCTGTCTGGGAGTGGTTCCCGATGGCCGCCCACCTGCTCGAGGGCGCCGCGACCCAGGGCGCGGACGCCAGCGAGATCGTGGAGCGACACGAGAGGTTGGTGGCGCTCGGCGCGGTCACGGCTGGCCTCACGCACGAGCTGAACAACCCGGTGGCCGCGGTGATGCGAGCCGCCGCCACGCTCCGTGATCGACTGACCGGGATGCGGTCCGACCTCGGCCGGCTGATCCGCGCCGACCTCGATCCCGCCCAGCTGGAAGGGATCGCGGCATTGGTCACTCGGGCGCTCGAGCGCCGCCGCGATGCACCGGACCTGTCACCCATGGAGGTGTCCGACCGCGAGGACGAGCTGGCCGGCTGGCTCGAGGACCATGGGGTCGAGGCGAGCTGGGAGCTCGCGCCCATGTTCGTCGCCGCCGGCGTGGACGTGGCGTGGCTCGCGGACATGGCCGAGCTGGTGCCGGCGTCGCATCTGGATGCCGGGCTGACCTACCCCGTCCGCGTCCTGGAGTCGGACGGTCTGCTCGACGAGATCACCGAGGCCGCCGGTCGGATCTCGGGGCTGCTCGAGTCGGCCAAGCAGTACACGCAGATGGATCGGGCCCCGCTGCAAACCTTCGATGTGCACGAGGGTCTCGACGCCACACTGACCATGCTCGGCCACAAGCTCGGCGATGGCATCGAGATCGTGCGCGACTACGACCGCTCGCTCCCCCACATCGCCGCCTACCCGGGCGAGCTGAACCAGGTGTGGACGAACCTCATCGACAACGCGGTCGACGCCATGGAAGGCCACGGCACCCTCACCGTGCGCACCCGCTCCGGCTACGACGAGCGGCTGGTCGTCGAGGTCGCCGACACCGGACCGGGCGTGCCTGACGAGGTCCGCACCCGGATCTTCGAGCCGTTCTTCACCACCAAGCCCATGGGCAAGGGCACCGGCCTCGGCCTCGACATCGCATGGCGCATCGTCGTCGGGCGCCACCACGGCGAGATCCGCCTCAACTCGACTCCGGGCGACACACGGTTCGAGGTCGTCCTCCCCCTCCGGGAGCCGGACCGGCAGGAGAGCTGAGCACCGGCATCGAACGGGCCAAGGGGTTAACCCCTGGCAGAGTTCCCGTTGACCATGTGTACTGGGGATGCCATGAACAGGGGCGAGTCTCTCCGGACTGCATCGCGCACGCCATCGCGCGCCGCGGAGGCACAACGGCCCTTCCTGGTCGACCTGAGCGACGACGCCTCGGTCGAACCTGCGCTGGTCGGCGGCAAGGCGGCAGCCCTGGCGCGGGGCGCCGTGGCCGGCCTCGCCACGCTTCCCGGGGTCGTTCTCACGACGAAGTTCTGCGATGCCGTCGATGGCGGTGCCCAGGTGTCGCAGCACCCAGCGGTGCGGGAGGCCTTCGAGCGGGCGGGTGGCGACGAGAGGGCGCTGGTGGCCCGCAGCTCCTCGGTCGTGGAGGACACGGCCACGTCGTCGATGGCCGGCCAGTTCGAGTCGGTCATCGGCATCAGCGGCCTGGACGCGTTCGTCGCCGCCGTGACCGCCGTCCTCGACTCGCGGCAGCGTGCCAGCGCCACGGAGCACCCGATCGCCGTCCTGGTCCAGCCGTTGATCGAGCCGCTGTTCGGCGGTGTCATGTTCGGTTGCGATCCCGTGTCGGGACGGAGCGACCGCAGGGTCGTCACCGCCGTCCGGGGCGGGCCCGAACCGCTGGTCAGCGGTGAGGTCGACGGCTCGAAGTACGTGCTCGACGAGTCGAGCGTGAAGGTTCTCGAGTTCGAGGCCAACGACGGCCCGCGGCTGGCGAGGGCAGACCTCCGCCGGCTCGTGGCGCTCTCCGCGGAGGCCAACTCCGTCTTCGGCGGCCCGCAGGACATCGAGTGGGCCATCGCCGACGACAAGCAGATCTGGCTCCTCCAGTCGCGCCCGGTGACGACCGAGATCCGGGGCGTGCCCCGCGGTCCGGTCTTCGGTCCGGGTCCGGTCGCGGAGACGTTCCCGGCCCCGCTCACCGAGCTCGAACGCGACCTCTGGGTCCCCCCGCTGCGGGAAGCCGTGGGCGAAGCCGTCGTCCTGGCCGGGACCGCGACCCAGGCGGAGGTCGACGCCAGCGAGGTGGTGGTCTGCGTCGACGGGCACGTCGCCATCGACCTGCGGCTGGCCGGCGAGATCCAGCCGAAGCGGAAGGTCGCCCACAAGCTGAACCCGATCCCGGCCGCCCGTCGGTTGCGGGGCGCGTGGCGTGTCGGCCGGCTGCGTTCGGCGCTGCCGCAACTGGCCGACAACCTCCTCGACCGCACCGATGCCGATCTCGAAGCGGTCCCGCCCCTGCGCGACCTGACCAGCCGGCAGCTCATCGCACTGCTGCACCGCAGCCGGGTCATCCTGCGGGCACTCCATGCCCACGAGATCCTCATGGGCATGCTCACGGACCCCGGCGGCAACCGCATGACCGGTGCCTCGGTGGCGCTCCGCGTGCTGGCCGAGGCCCGCCAGGACGGCCTGAGCGACGAGGAGATCCTCGCTCGCAGCCCGACGGTCCTCGCGCTGACCGCCCCCCGGGTCGCGCCCTCGCCGGAGATGCCGAAGGAGGCGGCGCCCGTCTACATGCCGACGCCCGAGTGCCAGCGCTGCAGCGACAACGGCATCACCCGCGAGGCCCTCCGGCTTCGGGTCCGCTGGGTGCAGGAGCTGTCCGGCCGCGCCGCCTGGGAGCTCGGCGAGCGGCTGGCGGCCGTGGCCGAGCTCCCGGAACCAGAGCTCATCCGCCACATGACGCTCGAGCACGTCGAGGCGGTCGCAACGAATCGGGCCGTCGTCGTTCCCGCCCTCGTGGCCACGCACGACCATGACTTCGGGGCGCCGCTCCCCGCCTGGTTCCAGCTGTCCGATCTCGGCAAGCCGATCAGAGCGCAGTGTGCGGGCGAGGTGGGCGGGGGTACGGGTGCCGGTGGCGGCGAGGGCTTCGGGCCGGTCACCTACGACAACGAGGACCCACCGACCGGCTCGGTGCTCGTCACCACGACGCTGTCACCTGGGCTGGGGCCCTTGCTGCCACGGTTGAGGGGCATCGTGTCCGAGACCGGCTCGGTGCTGTCCCACCTCGCCATCCTCGCTCGGGAGGCTCGCGTCCCCACGGTGGTCGGCTACGCCGGGGCGACCAGCGACCTCCCGGAGGGCACGGTCGTCCTCGTGGACGGCGACACCGGCCAGGTGACCATCCGGGACACGGACAGCGAACCAGCGGTGTGAGGAACCACTCCGGCGCGAGACCGGAGCCGGTCGGCGGGGAGACGTGCACGCGGTAGCGTCCAGTCCCGAGGTGGAGGTGGCTCTCCCCGGGAGGTGGACGTGATGCGAGCACGACCGATCCGCCGGACGCTGGCTGCACTGCTGTGCGCGACCGGTGCCATGACCATCGGCGGCGTGTCACCGAGCACGGCGTCGACACAGGGGCGCCACGGGCCGCCGCCGGTCGTTCGCTTCGCCACGTTCAACGCGTCGCTGAACCGCAACCTGCCGGGACAGCTGATCGAGCACCTGTCCACCCCGGACAACGCCCAGGCGGCGACCGTGGCCGAGATCATCCAGCGGGCGCGGCCCGACGTGGTGTTGATCAACGAGTTCGACTTCGACGCCGACGGCGCCGCGGCGCTCCTGTTCCAGCAGAACTACCTGTCTGTGCCACACAACGGCGCGGCGGCGATCGAGTACCCGTACCACTTCGTGGCGCCGTCCAACACCGGGATCCCGTCGGGCCTGGACCTCAACAACGACGGCTCGGTCGGCGGGCCCGACGACGCCTTCGGATTCGGCTTCTTCCCCGGCCAGTTCGGCATGGCCGTCTACTCGATGCACCCGATCGTGCTCGACGACGTCCGCACGTTCCAGACGTTCCTCTGGGCCGACATGCCCGCGGCCCTGCTACCGGACGATCCGGCCACGCCCGAGCCGGCCGACTGGTTCTCCGCCGACGAGTTGGGCGCCGTGCGCCTGTCGTCGAAGTCGCACTGGGACCTGCCACTCGACGTCGACGGGCGCAGCGTGCATTTCCTCGTCAGCCATCCGACCCCGCCGGTCTTCGATGGCCCCGAGGACCGCAACGGGCGGCGCAACCACGACGAGATCCGGTTCTGGGCCGACTACGTCACGCCCGGGCGGAGGTCGGCATACATCTACGACGACGCGGGGCGCGGGGGTGGCCTGGCGCCCGGAGCCCGGTTCATCATCGCCGGCGACCAGAACGCCGACCCACTCGACGGCGACAGCGTGCCCGGCGCGGCCCAGCTGCTGCTCGACCATCCACGGGTGAACACCTCCCTGACGCCGGCGAGCGAGGGGGCCGCCGACGCCGCCGAACGCCAGGGCGGCGCCAACCTCACCCACCGCGGGGATCCGGCCTTGGACACGGCGGACTTCGCCGACTCGGCGCCAGGGAACCTGCGGGTCGACTACGTGCTGCCGTCCCGTCCGCTGCGCATCCTCGACGGCGCCGTGTTCTGGCCGCCCGCCGAGGACCCCCTGTTCCGCCTGGTCGGTGACTTCCCGTTCCCGAGCTCCGACCACCGCCTCGTCTGGATCGACGTCGCCGTGCCGAAGGGGCCACGGCGGTAGAGGTCAGACCGATCGCCTGGGACCGTCCGCGGTCACGGCCGGGCGGGGCACCGCCCTCGGCCTCGACCTCGGCACAGAGCACGCTGACCGATGCCTCGCGAGGGACCTCGCCCCGCACTCGGCCGAGCGCCCATCCCGGTGGACGCGGGGCGGTGCGCATCGGCGTAGCATCGGGCTCGAGCACCGACCGAGCACCGCGAGGAGTGGCATGACCATGGTGGCACCGGAGGATCTCTCGGTGTCGGTGAGGCGTGAGGGCACACACTCCGTGGTGGTCGTGGCCGGCGAGCTCGACCTGCACTCGTCCGCCGTCCTGTGCGAGAGGTTGTCCCGCGACCGCGATGCCGAGGTCATCGACCTGGACGTGGGCGGGATCACCTTCATCGACTCCGCCGGCCTGCACGGGCTGCTCGCCGCCCGGAAGGCGGCGATGGACCGGGGTGCCGAGTTCCGCGTCGTCGCAATGTCCGAGCGTGTGGCGCGGGTCGTCGAGATGACCGGCGTGGGCGAGCTCCTCCCGGATAGCTGACCGGTTCGGCGGCGATCTGGCGAGCCTCGGGCGGCGTCAGGCCGACGGCTGGATCTCGGCGATCGACGCCATGCCCGCCATCTCGATGGCGTGGCGGGCCGGTGAGCCCTCGGGTGCGATGACCCGCATGCCGATCTGCAACCGCCGCAGCGTGACCGTCAGCGCGAACACGACCTGCAGGCCGGCGCTGTCGAGGTACGTCACGTCGCTGAGATCGAGCGTCACACCGGTGGCGCGGTTGCGGATCGCGACCGTGAGCTGGGCCTCGACGTCCGCAGCGTTGGCCAGGTCGACATCACCGGTGATCGTGAGGTGCACCTGGTCACCGCTCGTTCTCACGTCCACGCGGGCGTCGTTCATGCCGGAGCTCCCTTGACGTGGAATCGAAGACACACCTCGGTGCCCGCCTCGGTGGTGTCCACCGACACCTGGTCTGCACACTTCTGCATGATGTTGATGCCTCGACCCCGGTTCTCGCCGCGTGGCAGCCTCCAACGGCCCGTGTCTCGGATCGTGGCCACGATCTCGCCAGCCGAGCAGGACAGGTTCACATCCATCGAGCCGCCCCTCGGCCCGTAGGCGTGCGAGACGACGTTGGCTGTCGCCTCGCCCACGCCGAGCATCACGTCGGACGCCTCCCGGTCGCTGGCACCGAGCGCCGACAACCAGCGGCGGAGCGCCGTCCGGACGACGACGAGCGACGTGGCCACGGCGGGGACGTTGACGTGCAGCGGCGGGCGCTCGCCGCTGTCCTCGCGGCGGATGACGAGCAGGGCGACGTCGTCCTCAGGGTCGGCCCCACCGAGCATGCTGTGGATCGCCGTAGCGCAACGCTGCTCGGCCGAGCCGGCCGTCAACGAACTGCGTAATCGCTCGAGCCCCTCGGCGATCGACTCGCCTCGTCGTTCGACCAGACCGTCGGTGAACAGCGCGAGCACCGCACCGGGTGGCAGACCGAGGGTGGTCGTCCGCCGTCGAACGCCGGTGTCCAGGCCGAGCGGCGGATCGACGTCGGCGGCGACGGTGGCGACATCGGAGCCCGGCAAGGACATCATGGGCAGGGGGTGCCCGGCTGAGGACACCGTCAGGGTGGTCAGGTCGGTGTCGATGATGGCGTAGAGGACGGTGGTCATCTGCCCCGCCTCGAAGTGCTGAAGCTTCCGGTCGAGCCGTTCGAGCACCTCACCCGGCTCGACCGTGTCGAGGGCGTAGGCACGCAGCGCGCTGCGCAGGCGGCCCATGACCACCGCCGCCCGCAGTCCGCGACCGATGACGTCCCCCATGACGACGCCCACGCGGCCCGTCGGGAGCACGAACACGTCGTACCAGTCGCCGCCCACGCCGCCGGCACCGGCAGGCAGGTACCGGCCGGCGAGCTCGAGACCGGCGATCGTGGGCAGTCGATCGGGAATCAGGCTGCGTTGCAGGGCGGCTGCGGCCGCGCTCTCGACGTTCGAGCGCCGGGCTTCGATGGCGAGCGCCACGCGATCGCCGACCATCTGGACGAACTCGACGTCGTCGGGCTCGAACCGGCGGAGCGTCACCGACCCGACGTGGAGCACCCCGATGACCCGGCCCTCGACCACCAGGGGCACCCCGACGAGCGTCTCGATGCCCCGTTCCCTCAGGATGGGGTTCTGCACATCGGAGTGACCGACGTCCTCGATGACGACGGGTGTGACTTCGGCGGCGATCCGGCCGGCGAAGCCCTGGCCCATCGGGACACGCACCCCCTGGCGCACCTCCTCCTCGATGCCGCTCGCGGCGGAGGCGACCAGGTCGCCGGTCGCCTCATCGAGCAGCAGCACGGCGGCGGTGTCGACGTCGAGGATCTCGCGGACGCGTTCGAGCAGCTCTACGAGCAGGTCCGATACATCGAGATGGGTCAGAGCCGCGTCCGTGACCGACTCGAGGCGTCGGAGCCGTTCAGTGTTCTTCAATATATCTCCGTGCCCTCTGGCCGACACGTCGGTGAGAGTAGCACCAGAGCCTTTCCCGAACGGTCTCGCGTCAACTCCCCCGCCCGCCACCGCCGTCTCTGGCCAGAGTGGTCACATCGGCAGCGGTACAGAGGCTTCCGGCTCGGACCGAACGGCATCAAGGGCAACGGCGTCGCCCTCCGGTCGGTCATGCGCTTGGGCCTTCCCTCGCGGGACGACGCCAAACCGCGTTCTGGCAGTGAGCGCTGCGTGCTTTCGTTGCCCAGAGTGTGGTCACCCGCCCGGGACGGGCGCAGGATCGTCCTATGGGCCTGGTTGCCGATATCGCCGCGGAGGCTCGGAAGGCCACGGCTCGTTCGCCGACGTGTTCCGCGGGGCCGACGCGGCCCGAGCGGCGCTGCTCCACGACCGGGTGGCGCCGCTCTCCCCCGGCCGGGTGATGGCCGCGTTCGGTGGCGGGTGAGCCCGGTAGTCGACCAACTCGACTACGGCAACGCTCCGGCGTTTGCCCTGCATAAACGCCCCAACGGTGGGTAGGCGTCCGGCGGCAATCCGAACCAGGAGGTCCCATGGCGAACCAGATGGACACACACGATCCCGGCGCCACCGAGCGCGCCAGCCAGGTGGCGAGCGCGGCCCGGGACGAGGCGCAGAGCGTCGCCAGTGACGCCCGTGGAGAGGTGTCGGCGGTGGCGTCCGAGGCGGCCGCCCAGGCCCAGAACCTCGTGGATGAGACGCGGTCGGCGCTGCGCTCGCAGGCCCGGCAAGGCGCCGACCGGACCGCCGGCGCGCTCGACAACCTCAGCTCCCAGTTCCGGGCACTCGCCTCGGGCGACCGGGAGGGGGCCGGTGAGTTGGGTCGTTACGCCGACCAGGCGAGCGAGCGGCTTCACACGGCGGCCGAGCGGATCGGCAGCCGCGGCCTCGACGGCCTGGTGGACGACGTGCAATCGTTCGCGCGGCGCCGCCCCGGCGTGTTTCTGGCCATGGCGGCCGCGTCCGGCTTCGCTGCCGGGCGGCTGTTCCGGGGCGCCCAGGCGGCCACGACCGACACGACGGCCGGTTCCACCGGAGGCAACGGTGACCGGTTGCAGGCCCTGGGCGACACCGAAGTTCCGCCGCTCACCACCGGCGCCACGGCAGCCCTCGTGCCCGGCCCGGAGCGCGACCTGACGGCTCCCGCGACGGTACCGGCGTACCGTGACCCGGAGACCACAGTCGTGCCGGGTGGCGATCCCCAACTGGGGGAGCCCGAGGCGGGGCGATGAGCACCTTCGAGGGCCCGGACCCCCGCGGACCGTACGGCGCCGGCCCGGACGACGCGTCGCTCGGGGAGCTGTTCGGCAAGCTGACGAGTGACGTCGGCGAGCTGATGCGTTCGGAGATGGAGCTGGCCCGGGTCGAGATCCGGGAGGAGGCGGCCAAGGCCGGGCGGGCGGCAGCGATGCTCGGCGCCGGCGGCCTGATCGCCTACCTCGGGCTCGCCCTGGTGGCCACGGCAGCCGCCTGGGGCCTGGCCGAGGTGATCGACACCGGATGGGCGTTCCTGATCGTCGGGGTGGTCGTCGGCGCGATCGGCGCCGTCCTCGCCCTGAAGGGCCGGGACCAGCTGCGCGAGGTGCGGCCGGTGCCGGAGGAGACCGTGGAGACGTTGAAGGAGGATGCCCAATGGGCAAGAGCGCAAGTGAAGTGAGAGCCGACATCGAGGACACCCGGCGCGACATGTCCGACACAATCGACGCCATCGCTGACCGCACGAGCCCCCGGCGCATCGTCGACCGGCGGCGGCAGGCGGTGGCCGATGGCTGGCGGTCAGTCCGGGAGCGGGTCATGGGCCGGGCAGGGAGCACCACCCGCACGGCCGGCGACCAAGCCCGGCACCTGTCCGACACCGCGAAGGACACCGCCGGGTCGGTGGTGGACACTGCCCGACAGGTTCCCGACACGGTGGTCGAGCAGACCCAGGGCAACCCCGTCGCCGCCGGCCTCGTGGCGTTCGGCGCCGGCCTGCTGGCGGCCTCGCTCATCCCGCCGAGCGAGCCGGAGCAACGGCTGGCGGGGACGCTGCGCGAGCAGGCACAGCCCCTTCAGGACGAGCTCAAGCAGGCCGGCCAGCAGGTCGTGGAGGACGTGAAGTCCAGCGCCCGTGAGGGTGCCGAGCAGGTGAAGCAGCGGGCCACCGACGCCGCGGGGACGATGCAGGAGGATGTCCGGACCTCGGCCCAGGAAGTGAAGAGCCAAGCCCAGGGGTAGCCGGGCGACCAGGTCCCGGGACAGGTCTGTCGACGTCCCGGGGCCTGGCAACTGGCGCGAACCCTGGCCGCCACGGACCGTCGCCGGGTCACGACCGAAGAGCGCTGACCAGCGGTCCTTTTCACCCTGCGTCAGGTCAAGACCGGGGAGGGTGACCGACTCGCCACTAATCAAGGCGCCCTCCTCTCCGTCTGCGGTCCCGCACGCAACGGAGGGTGTTTGCCCTGCTCAGTGGCGGGAAGTGAGCGGGGGGCATCGTTCTCGGAGGTAGGCCATGGCAACGCATCATCCCGTCACCTGGGTCAAGAGTAGGGCTGCGACGGGGCTGAAGGATCTGCCGAGCAACGCGGCATGGGTCGCCGGGCGGATGCGGCGTACGCCCGCCAAGGGATTGAGTGGTGCGAGCGACGCCGCCACCGGCGTGGGCAGCGCGCTGAGCCACGCCCGGCGATCGGTGGCCGAGCACATGCCGTTCGTCGGCAACGGCACCGCGGTCGACGCGCTGGTCGGCTCCGCCCGGAGCACCGCCGAGGAGGCCCGCGAGGCCGAGAGCCGGGCCCTGGCGCTCGCGCAGGAGGCCCGCCAGGCCGCTGAGGAGGCCAAGCGCGCCAGCGAGGCGGCCTTCGAGCAGGCCCGCCAGACGGAGGCCGAGAGCCGGGCGGTGGCGTCGGAGCGGATCGACAAGGTCAAGACCGAGACCAGCGCCCAGGTCGCCAAGGTCAAGAGCGACGCCGACGAGCGGGTGCAGGCTGCCCGGCACGACGCGGACGAGCGGGTCGCGGAGGAGCGGCGCCAGGCGAAGCAGGAGGCCGACGCGGCCATCGCCCGGGCCAAGGACGCCGCCGCCAACTCGGCCAGGGCTGCGCAGCAGGCGGCCGAGGAAGCGAGCGACCGGGCCCAGGAGGCCGTGGCCCGAGCCACCGACGCCGTGGCCCGGGCCCGGGAGACGGCTGACCGGGCGGCGCAGGCCGCGCTGGCGGCGGCGGCCACTGCCGGGCGCGAGGCCGAGCGCCTGGCCGCCGAGGCGGGCGAGGTCAGGTCGCAGGTCGCCGAGTACGAGCAGGCGACCAACGGCAGCGGCCAGGCCTCGACCACCAGCGTCCGCACCGCGCCGCCGGTGCCGGCGCGCCGCGCCCGGCGGTCGCCTCGCCGAGCGGCGCCCTCCACCGCCCAGTCCAAGGCCGACCTGGTTCGCCAGGCCGCCGCGCTCGGCATCGAGGGGCGCACCACGATGTCCAAGGTCCAGCTGGTCAACGCCATCAAGAAGGCACCGGCCGGGCGCCGGTGATCACCAAGGAGACAACGTCGATGCTTTTCCGTCGCCAAACACGTAGGGAGCGGGTGGCGGCCTCGGCGCGGCGGCTGCTGCCGTCCCGCCGCACGATCGCCAAGACCGCCGGCGTCGCGGGGTTCGTGGCCGGCATGACCGCCGTCAGCTCGGGCCTCTCGGCGGTTCGCCAGAAGTCGGCGTGATGGGTCGCCGGGCGGGTCGGCGGCCGGTGGCGCCCCGGGAGGGCGATGTCGTTGTCGACGCCCGCGTCCGCGCCCGGCTACTCGGCATGCCGCTGCTGACGATCGATGCCCGGATCGTCGTCGCGCCGGCCCGCCCCGCGCTCACCGTGCCGTCCGTCTCCGCCCCGGCACTCACGCGGAGCCGCGACGGCGACCAGGCGGCACCTGAGCTGGCCCGCGCCGTCCGACTGATCGCCGAGGGATCGAGCCTGCTTGACGAGGCGAGCCGCCTCCGCTGACTGTGTGAAGAGCGGCGTTCGTCATGAGCGAGTCCGGCGATTACCACGTCATGATCAGCGAGGCAGACGACGTGACCGTCGTCTACATGCGTGGGGACATCGATCTCACCACGCACGACACGTTGGTGCGGATGCTGGAAGCGGCCGCATCGCGCAGCCAGAACGTCATCGTCGACCTGTCACGTACGACCTTCATGGACTCGTCAGGCCTGCACGCGCTGATGGAGCTGTGGCACTCGCAGACCGCGGCCGGCCTCAAACTCGTGCTCCACAATCCGACGGATCCGATCCTCCAAACGCTGCACAACGCCGGCCTGAACAGGGTCTTCAAAATCGACCGACAGAGCCAGCCTGAGTCCTGACCGCTTCGTGTTCCACCAACAACCAAGGTGCCCGCGAAACCGCACGGCGACGACCTCTCGGCTAGCGGCTACAGGCTGGCGATCAGGCGCTCGACCCGTTCGTCGTGCGAGCGGAGGGGGTCCTTGCAGAGGACGGTGCGCTGGGCCTGGTCGTTGAGCTTCAGGTGGACCCAGTCGACGGTGTAGTCGCGCTTGCGTTCCTTGGCCCGGCGGATGAACTCGCCCCGGAGGCGGGCCCGGGTGGTCTGGGGCGGGACCTCGACGGCCCTGTCGATCGCTTCGTCGCTGGTCACCCGCTCGACCAGCCCGCGGTCCTGCATCTTGTAGAAGAGGCCGCGGCGGCGGTCGATGTCGTGGTACTGCAGGTCGATCAGCGCCACCCGCGGGTCCGAGAGTGGCAGCTCGTGCCGGGCGCTGTACGACTCGATCAGCTTGTGCTTGATCACCCAGTCCACCTCGCGGTCGAGCGACAGCGGGTCGTCGGCCAGCCGGGTCAGGCAGTGCTCCCACATCTGCAGCGCCTGGGCCTCCAGCGGCGAAAGGTCGCGGGTCTCGGCGTAGCGCTGCGCTCGCTCCAGGTACTCGGACTGAATGTCGAGCGCCGACACGTCCCGCCCGTTCACCAGCCGCACCAGGCGCTTCATCGTCGGATCGTGGCTGATCTCGCGGATGGCCCGGATCGGGTTCTCCAGGGTCATGTCCCGCAGCACGAAGGTCGGATCCTCCAGCATGCGCAGCAGGATCGACGTGGCCCCCACCTTGAGGAACGTCGCGTACTCGCTCATGTTCGAGTCCCCGACGATCACGTGCAGCCGCCGGTACCGCTCGGCGTCGGCGAGGGGCTCGTCGCGGGTGTTGATGATCGGCCGACTGCGGGTCGTCGCCGACGACACGCCCTCCCAGATGTGCTCGGCCCGCTGGGCGATGCAGAACATCGCCCCCCGCGCCGTCTGCAGCACCTTGCCCGCCCCGGCGTAGATCTGCCGCGACACGAAGAACGGGATCAGCACCTCGGCGTAGTGGCCGAGGTCGTCACGCCGCGAGGTCATGTAGTTCTCGTGGCAGCCGTAGGAGTTCCCGGCCGAGTCCGTGTTGTTCTTGAACAGGTAGACGCTGCCCCGGATGCCCTCCTCGCGCAGCTGCTGCGACGCCGCAACCAGGAGCTGCTCGAGGATCCGCTCGCCGGCCTTGTCGTGGGTGACCAGGTCGAGGATCGAGTCGCACTCCGGCGTGGCGTACTCGGGGTGACTGCCGACGTCGAGGTACAGGCGAGCCCCGTTGGCCAGGAACACGTTGCTCGAACGGCCCCACGACACCACCCGGCGGAACACGTAGCGCGCCACCTCGTCGGGGCTGAGGCGCCGCTGCCCCCGCAGGGTGAACGTGATCCCGTACTCGTTCTCGAGCCCGAAGATCCGCCGTTCCATCACCGCAACCTACCGCCGCCCCCGCCGCTCGGGGCCGGGCAAAGCCCGAATCCCGACAGGTATCGCAACGCCACGCTGACGGTCAGACGGTGGCGAACGTGCGGCCCCCGCCAAGGACGTAGAGGTCTCGCAACGTGCAGATCTGCGTGCCGTGGTGGCTGATCTCGTTCAGCGTCGACGCGATGATCTCCGCGCCCGAGGCCGGGGGACGCGGCGCGCCGTAGGTCCACCACTCGGTCGGACGCTCGAGGTCGTCGTCGGTGGCGCTCCGGAGACGATCGATGAGCCGGCGCCAGCCGCTGCGCATCGTCTCCACCGCGTCGGCGCCGGACGTGAAGATCGGGTGGGGCGTGAGGTACGGAGACGTCCAGCCGCTGCGCGCGGTCTCCGATCCACCGAGGAAGTCGAGGTCGGCGAGGCGCCCGGGTTGGGAGCCGACGTGCCAGAACAGCCAGCCGATGGTCGTGAGCGGCTCGATCGTCGTGCGCCAGTCCGCTCCTGACGCGAGGTCGGCGTCGTAGTCGGCGACCCAGTCGGGGTCCGCACTGCCGAAGGGGTTGGGCGTTGTGCATTCCTCTCGCCGCCGAACGCCCCACGCGCCGACGACGGGTTCCCAGAAGAGCTCCTCGTCGGCCAGGCCGAGCCACGCCCGGTCGAGAGTGAATGACTTGATGAAGTAGGTCATCGTGAGCAGCGTCTCGGCGCGGATCCCCGGCATGGATGCACGTTAGGTGCCGTGTACGCCATCAAGTCCGACGAGGGCGGGGATCCTCGCCATATCCCCAGACGTCCTAGATGCGGGCGGCGACGAGTGCCGCGGCAAGTACCGGGAGGCCCCACGAGAGGGCACGCAGCGCGGCTTCCGGTGGGGCCAACAGCAGCTCTTCGTGTGCGGTCCGCTCGGCGCCATCCTGCAGGTCGAGGGCGATGTCGACCCGGCGGGTCTGGCGGCGGACGAACCGGACGCTGCTGCTGAGGCTTCGTTGCGCTCTCGACACGGCGTACGCGGCCAGGGCGGCGAGCAGCGCGGGCACGGCGAGCCGTTCGGCCTGGGCGACGTAGGCGGTGAGCACGGGGAAGGCGCCCCACGCCGCGGCGAACGCCGCGTCGGTGTGGAACCGGCCGTCGAACAGTTCGAGGTTGTACACGGCGACCAGGAACGCGCCAGCGACGATGAAGGGCACGAGCACGAGCCCGGTGCGGGTGACGCCCACGGCGCCGATGACGATGGCGCCGGCGAGCGCGGCGGTGGCGGCGGCGGCGAGCACCGGGGACGGGATCGAGGTGCGCAGGGGTCGTCCGTGCAGCTCGTCGAGGGCGTGCGCGGCGATCCCCACGGCGAGGAAGAACGCGAGCAGGGTGGCGACGAGGCGCTGGGCGTCGAGCCGCGGTGCCAGGGCGGCGCCGATGGCCACATAGGAGAGGTGCCACGCCGTGTACGGCGGGTGCAGGAGCGTCCACCACTCCCCCGCCGGGCCGGTCGCAGCGTAGAAGGCAGGGCGACGGTCAGTCATCGACGCGGCGGCCCCACATCACCAGCCCTCCCCCGAGGCTCATGACACGGACGCCGACGTCGGCGACTCCGGCACGCAGCCAGGCGTCGACGGTCGTCGGGAGGGGGTAGCGGTCGTAGTGGGCGGAGATGCTGGGCCCGAGGAAGCGCCCGACGCGGTACCACTCCCGGCCCGCCAGCCCTCCCAGGACGGGCAGGCCCACGCGGGTGTAGAGCCACCAGGCACCGCGCCACAGCCGGCGGGGCGGAACGTAGAACTCGAGGCTGGCGATGGTGCCGCCCGGGCGGACCACGCGGACCAGCTCGGCAATGGTGGCGGCCGGGTCGGCCACGTAGCGCAGCAGGTAGGTGAAGGTCAGCGCGTCGAACGTGGCGTCGGCGAACGGGAGCCGCTCGGCCTGCCCGCCGACCAGCGCGATCCGTTGGTCCACACCGTGGTGCAGGACCGAGGCCCGGCCACGGCGCAGCATCGCCTCGGTGACGTCGATCCCGGTGACGTGGGCGCCCGTCCGGCGGGCGAGCTGGAGGGCGACGCCGGCCGTGCCGGTGGCCACGTCGAGCACTGTGGCGGGGTCGCCCTCGACGACGCTGTCGACCATGGTCCGGCGCCAGCGCCGGTTCTGACCGAACGACAACGCCTCGGCGAGCAGGTCGTAGCGCCGGGGAAGGCCGTCGAACAGCTGCTGCCGCGAACCTGGTGGGGTCCTGACGCGACCGGGTCAGCACAGGCGCCTCCCGCACATCGGGCGTTTGTCGACTGTACCCACGGGAGGGTGGGGTGGTGCCTGCGGAAAGTACGGATGTCGCGGTGATCGGCGCCGGACCGGCCGGCAGCACGGCCGCCCTGGTCCTCGCCCGAGGCGGCGCACGCGTCGCGCTCGTGGACAAGACGGTGTTCCCGCGCGACAAGGCGTGCGGCGACCTCGTCGGCCCCCGGGGAGTGCAGGTGCTCGAGGAGCTGGGCATGGACGCGGCGGGAGCGGAGCCGGTGGGAGACATGCGGGTGGTCGGCCCCACCGGGCGGTCGGTCCGGCTGCCGTGCCGACCCGGCCGGACCTATCCGGGTCACGGTGTCGCGCTCCCCCGTGTCGAGCTCGACCAGAAGCTCCGCACCGCCGCTCTCGACGCCGGCTGCATCGCGCGCACGGCTCGCGCCGGCGCACCGCTACTCGACGACGGGCGGTTGGCGGGCTTCGAGCTGTCGGACGGGACCAGGTTGCACGCCGACGTCGTGATCGGCGCCGACGGGGCGACGAGCCGGGTGGCGACGGCGGCCGGCCTGGTCGACGCGGACCGGGTGCTGTGGGGGTTCGCGCTGCGCTCCTACCTCGACGCGTCCGTCGACCTGCCGACGATCGTGTTGTGGGACGAGACCCGCTGGCGCGGCTTCCCCGGCTACGGCTGGGTCTTCCCCGGGCCCGGGGGGCGGGCCAACCTCGGCGTCGGGGTCGGCGTGCTCGGCGACCGGGCCGCGGCCGGCCATGCAGCCCGGTCGTTGGGTGCCTTCGTCGGTGTGCTCCACCGGTTCGGGCTGCTCGATCGAACCGCCCGCCTGCCTGCCGCGCGGCTCGGCGGCTGGCTCAAGATGGGGATGGTGGGAACGGTCCCGGCGCGCGGCCGCGTGCTGCTGGTCGGGGACGCGGCCGGGCTCGTCAACCCGCTCCAGGGCGAGGGGATCTCCGAGGCCCTGGCCAGCGGGCGGGCAGCCGCCGAGGCCGTCCTCGCATGCCCGGCCGCTCCGGCCACCCCCTACCGCTCGTTCCTGGCGCAGCGCTACGCCACCTTCCACGCGTCGAATGCCGCCATCCAGGCCGCACTCGTGCGGCGAGCCACCGTCGTCGCCGCGACCGGCCGGCTCCTCACTGCCCCTGTCGTCGGGCGTGCCCTCGCCGGCGGCTGGGCCGTCTACTGGAACGAGCTGCTCGACGGCGCTACCCCGGGAGCGGCCCGGAACACAGCCGCACTGGCCACCGCGATCGCACGGGCGGCCACCAGCCGCAGCCGAACCCGGCGCTCCGTCACGAACGCCCTCACCGCTGGCACGTGGTTATGACGAGCCCTTGATCCTGTAAACCTTGGTGCGCCGCCGGCACAGGCGGGGCCACCTCCAGATCGGGCACTACGCGCTACCTCGTCGCGGAGGGCGCGGCCGGGTATCGAGGTAGTCGGCGATCAGCAATGCCAGATCGCGAACGCCTTCGCCGCTGAGAACCCAGTGCTCATGCCCTGAAGCACGGGCGCCGAGCACATAGTCCGAGCAGAGCCTGAACATCCTTGCATGCTCGGTCGCGTCGAGGATGCGCTGAAGCTGACCGATGGTGTCGTTGACGCGTTCGGACAGCGCGAGGAGTACCGACAGGCGAAACGTTGCGTCCTCGAGTGCCTCTCGAAAGCCTCGGAGGGCATCGGGGATGCGATCCAGGTCGGATGCCACCTGTTCGTCGCCCTCGCGGCGCCGCCTCTCCCAGTCCGGCAGGCGCTTAGGGAGGGTCGCCTGGCCCGGCGTCCACGCCGAATCGGCGATGCGCGTCCGCCAGGTCTCGGCCTCTCGGGTGGCGTGTTGCACATACCACGGCAACCCGATTGCCGCCGACACCGAACGGCCAAAGTGTTCAACGGCCTGATCGACCCGCGCCAGCACGGCGCCCGTCGTCTGGTCGGCGAGCAGCGCGTCTCGCGCACGTTGTCGACGTTCGAGAACCTGCTCGAGCACGAGCACCGACGCAACAACACCGAGACCTTCGGTGGCCAGGTTCAGACCAGCGTTTGACGGATCCCACGCCACGAGACCCGCGATACCGAGCACGATGGCCCCCGCTAGGGCCAGTTCGAGCTTCGTCAGCTCTCGCCAGAAGGTCACGATCGATCCGGTCTGCGGTTCGCACCAGATCATGGTTCACACGGTTAGCGCACCGTGGGACCAGACCGCGATCGCCCCTGGCAAGCATGCCGAACCTGGTGCCCACGAGGACCCGAATCTCGGCCCAGCGACGTCGCCAACCGTCGAGGTCATCGCTGACCGCCGAGGGTTCTGAGGCCTCGGAAGCTCGCGCCGCCTCCAGGCCACCACGGCCATGACGAACGCTCTGCGGGAGCGGCACCACGGCCTGGTCGTTCTTCCTGCCCACGACCCGGCGACCGCCGCACGGTTGGTGGCCGCCGGCGGCGAGAGCCCCGGGCGGTAGGAATGTGCTCCTAGGGTGAGGAGCGGGCGGTACGTCGAGGAGTGACGGCCATGACCAAGCACGCCCCTGCCCTCACCTACACCTCGTACCTCGCCCTTGACGAGATCCTCGCAGCGCAGCGCCCCCGCTCCGACGAGCACGACGAGCTGCTGTTCATCGTCATCCACCAGGTGTACGAGCTGTGGTTCAAGCAGCTGCTCCACGAGCTCGCCCACCTCCAGCGGCGGCTCGAGGACGGCGACACCGCGCATGCGCTGCACACGCTGCGCCGGGTGCTCACGATCCTCAAGGTGGCCGTCGCCCAGATCGACGTGCTCGAGACGATGACACCGCGCCAGTTCCTCGGCTTCCGTGACCGCCTCGAGGCGTCGAGCGGCTTCCAGTCGGCACAGTTCCGCGAGCTCGAGGCGGTGCTCGGACGGCGCGACCGCCGGGTGTTCGAGCACTATCCCGCCGGTCACGAGGCACGGGGGCGGATCGCCGCGGCGATGGCCCGGCAGTCGCTGTTCGACTCGTTCCTGCGCTACCTCGCCGGCCAGGGCTACGACGTGCCGGCCGAGGTGCTCGCCCGCGACGTCGAGTGGCCGGCGGAACCGACGAGCGCGGTGCGAACGCGTCCTCCTCGAGGTCTACCGCGACGACGGTGAGCCCGCCCAGGTGGCCGAACGGCTCGTCGACATCGACGAAGGCGTGCAGGAGTGGCGCTACCGCCACCTGAAGATGGTCGAGCGCACCATCGGCACCAAGTCCGGCACCGGCGGCTCGCCGGGGACGGCGTACCTGCGCACGACCCTCTCCACGCCCGTCTTCCCCGACCTGTGGGCCATCCGCAGCGAGCTCTGACCGCCCACGACGACCCCGCCCCTCCCCCAATTTGCAGCTGGGGTGGGGAGCCGGACCGGGGCTCGGGTCAGGGTTGGCAAACTGAAGACGCGGGCGGTTCCTTGGCATGGTTGGTGGCGGTGAGGTAGGGCCGCAGGCGGCCCCGCCTCGGCATAGAGGGCGGAAGGACGTCGACGGCCTCAGCCATCGCGTGGATCGCGGCCTGCGTTGCTCGTGAGTGCGAGGAAGGCCCGCGCCGGGGTCGCAAACGCGGGCGTTCCTCACTCTCGTTGGCTGGAGACCCGGGTGTTGCCGCCGTTCGGGGAGATCGCGGAGCTTCGTCGGAGCGATGTCGACGTGAAGGCTGCCGAGCTTCGCTCTGACCGACCAACACGACGTCGGCGCTGCGGTTCGTCATTCCGTTGCGAGCCGATGCTCGAACCACACCACGGTCCCTTGGTCGCGGCTCTCGGTTCCCCATCTGTCGGCGATGGTGTCGACCATTCGCAGTCCCAATCCCTCGCCCGCCGCGCCACGCTGACGAACCGGCGGGCCTCGACCGGTGCCTGTCGGTGTCTCTACGGTCTTGCTCGTCTGTCGCACCACTGGCGACGTCCTCCCCCCACTGTCGCCGCCAGTCGACATCCCGCATCTGCCATTACCCGCGTCCGGTCTCACGCGGGTGCACGAGCAATCTGGACGGACGACCTGCATGTTTGCTGCTGCGAACCCGGGGTAAACCCACGATGGCCGACGCCGGCGGGAGGGTGGCGATGTCCCTGCGCATCGACATGCAGCAGTGCGGCGATGAAGCGCTCGTGACGGTTCATGGCGTGGTCGACCGCACGGTGGGCGACGTAGCTGCCGGCCTCGTCGGCCTCGGAAACGGCCACCGCTCGGTCGTGGTCGACCTGCGCGACGCCGTGCTGGCGTCGCCGCACGGGGTCCAGGACCTGGTGATCGCACTCCGTGACTGGGCGCAGGTCGAGCGGATCGCACTGGTGTGCGACCGCGTTCCGGGACGCCGGTTGCTGCGGCTCGCCTGCGGCGACGCCGCCGGTGTGCACGTCCTCCGAGATGTTCCCCGGCCGGCCGCGGCCCCGGGTGCTCGACGCGGAGGCGGACTGACTGGCGAAGGCGCTGCTCAGCCCGCGGGATAGTCGCGCTCAGCCAGCAGCCCGGCGAGATGCAGGCGTTGCGGGCCACCGTCGCGGTCGCCGACGTCACAGCCTCGGGCTTGGCGTCGAGATCCTTGTAGTCGGTGCCGCCCATGGCTTCGCCGACCCAGTACGTCACCGCGCCCCGAGGGGATGGTGAAGCCGACGTCGTTGAGGGCCTGGAACAGCTCAGCCGAAACGTGGTGTGCGCCGTCCTCGTTCCCGACGACCGCCACGATGGCCACCTTGTCATAGCTGATCATCCTCCCGGCGTCGTCGGTCTCGCCCAGGAAGGCGTCGAGCCGCTCGAGCACTCGCTTCGCCACGGACGACGGCTGCCCCAACCACACGGGCGTGCCGATCACGAGGATGTCGGCGTCGAGGACTGCCGGCGCAGCCCCGGCCAGGCGTCGCCGTCGCCCTCGTCGGACGTCCCTTGCGCAGCGCGTCGCAGAGCTCGCCGAGCAGGACGTCGGTGCTGGAGGTCTCGGGACTGGGCTCGAGTGTGCAGTTGAGTGCGATCGCTCGGAGAGGCATGCGCCTTGCCTACCCCGTTGAACCGAGCGGATCCGGCGCCATCGGGAGTCGTTCTCGGAGGTGAGGAACGGTCACGAGTCCGGCTGGTCGTAGCGCACGACGTACACGGCGGGGTCGTCGTCGCCGGTGGCCCGCCGGACGATCAGCCGCCCCGCATCGTCGTCCACGGGCACGACCTGCCAGTCCTCTGCCGCGGTCACCCTGTCGAGCGCGGCATCGAGGCCCGACCAAGCCGGCAGCGCCACCGATGTCAGCCGTTGCCCGAGCACCGGTCGCTCGCTTCCCAGGAGGCGCGCCATGCCGCGGCTGACGCCGGTCACCCTGTGTTCTTCGTCGAGGAGGAGCACATGGGAGGACTCGTCGTCGAGCAGGACGTCGACGGTCGACTCCACGGTCTCGAGGTCGTCGCTGCACTTCTCGTGGGCGTCGGCGAGCGCCTCGAGCTCCGCCGCGGCGCGGTCGAGCTCGGTACGGCTCCCGTCCGGTGGCGTGTCGGGGCGGGAGGGCCGTGAGCGTTCGGTGCTGCTCATCGCATGGGGCCACCTCTTTCGGTGGGTCTCAACTACCCCGTGTGAGATCGATGAGACCCGCGATTTTGCAGGTGTGGTTCCCGGTCGCCGGGGAAGCAGGGGTCGGTGACGTTGGTCGAGGCGTGCGTTCTCTCGCGAGCGGTCCCCGCGTGGCATGGGCCGTCTGCGGTCTGCTCGGGACCGGGCGCGTGCCGTGCTGAGTGTGCCCCGGGTGCCGGCCCCCCGTGCCTGGATCGCTCCGCGCTCCGCCCGCCCCGTGGTCGACGTGGGCCTGTGGACCATGCACGTCGCCTACGCGGATCGGCACGAGCCCGAGCATCTCGACCGCCTCGTGCAGCGGTACAGCGCGTTCGCCTCGGCGACCGCCAGGTGGCACCACCGGCGGGGCGAGCCGCTCGAGGACCTAGTGCAGGTGTCCCACGAGGCGCTCATGCTCGCACTGCGGCGGTTCGACCCGTCGCGGGGCACGCCGTTCCTCGCCTACGCCACGCCCACCATCGTCGGCACCCTGCGCCGCCACTTCCGCGACAGCGGGTGGGCGCTGCGGGTGCCGAGGACCGTGCACGAGCTGGCCAAGCCGCAGCAGGACGCGGTCGAGCTGCTCAGCCAGGACCTCGGCCGGCGGCCGAGCCTGGCCGAGGTGGCGGACTTCATGGGCGTGCCGCTCGCCCGGCTCGAGGTCGTCGAGGGCGCCCGTCGCGCCCGGTCGACGACATCGATCGACCACCCCGACCTCGCTCTCGGGGAGAGCGCCTCGGACCTGTCGACGAACGACGCGGGCATGACCGGGGTCGAGAACCTGGTGGCCCTGCGGCGGGGGTTGGCTCATCTCGACCCCGACGAGGTGCGGCTTCTGACCTGGTACTACTTCGAGGAGCAGACGCAGTCGCAGATCGGCCGGCGGCTGGGGGTCAGCCAGATGCAGGTGTCCCGTCTGCTCGCCCGGGCCGTCCAGCGGCTGCGGCCGTTCTTGTCGCCGAACCTCTGATGACACGCTCAGGGCCAGGACGACTCGTTCGAGGGCGTGACCACGAGGCGGATCACACACGTCGACGGTACGCGAGTTCCAGATCACCTCGGACGGCATCACCCTCGGTGAATCCCTCGACCTCGAAACGCTTCTACGCTGACCGACGCGCCACATGGCGAGGAGCCGATCGGGCTGAGGGGCGCCGCGGCTGGTCACGGCGTTGCGAGCCGGTGTTCGAACCACACCACGGTCCCGTGGTCGCTGCTCTCCGTTCCCCATCTGTCGGCGATGGTGTCGACGATGCGCAGTCCCCAGCCTCCGCCGGCCTCCCCACTCACGGCGCCGGGGTCCTTCATCACCGGCTCCCTGCCACCCTCGTCCGCCACCGCCACGCGCACCCGGTCACCTGTGTCCCCCACGGTCAACGTGATGCGCCCCCGACCGTGCACCACGGCGTTCGTGGTCAACTCGCTGACGGCCAGAACGATCCTCTCGCCGATCCCTCTCAGGCCCCAAGCGTTCAAGCACTCCTCGACGAACCGGCGGGCACGGACCGGTGCCTCTTCGGTGTTCTCGAAGGTCTTGCTCGTCTGTCGCACCACCGGCGACGTCCTCCCTGCGCGGCGCTCGAAGGACTCCTACCGCGGGGCGGTGGAAGACAACCCTGACACCTAGGGTCGGGTTCGCCTGACGTTGGCCGTCGGCCGATCTCAGCAGGATGCCGGCCGTCGTCCGCGTCGCGAGGCAGCCCGCCGCATGCGGTCCAGGTTCGCCCGCAGCAGCCGCGACACCTGGACCTGGCTGATCCCGACTTCGTGGGCGATCTCGGACTGGGTGAGGCCGTCGACGAAACGCAGGTGCACGATCCGGCGATCGCGGGCCGTGGGCAGCGCACCCAGGAGGCCCGCCAGCACCGTGCGGGCCTCGGCCGCGTCGTAGCCGACGTCCAGCGTGCTGAGGTAGGAGCTCTCGCGGGTGTCCTCGCCCTCGCCGTCCTCGAGCGCCACACCCCGCTGGTGGTGGTGGATCTCCAACGCCTCCAGCACGTCCTCGGTGTCCAGGGAGGTGTGCTCCGCGACCTCGGTCACCGTCGGGTTGCGGCCCAGCAGCGCCGTGAGGTCGTCGACCGCGGGGGCGACCCTGCGGGCGGCGTCCTTCGCCCGGCGGGTGACGTGGACGGCCCATGTCTTGTCGCGGAAATAGCGTCGCAGCTCGCCGTCGATGGTGGGAACGGCGAACGTGCTGAATGACAGGCCCCGGTCGGGATCGAACCGGTTGACTGCGTTGACGAGACCGACGAGCGCCACCTGGAGCAGATCATCTCGGGGCTCGCCACGCCGGGCGAAGCGGCTGGCGCAGAACGACGCGAGCCAGCTGTAGTCCTCGACGAGAGCGTTGCGGACCCCCATGTCGCCCGTGGCGCGGAAGCGGGCGAACCGGGGGTCGAGCCCCTCTTGCATTCGGGGTGGCGTGCCCATGGGCGGTCCTCCGGGGGAGAAGCGGTTCTCGGCAAGCCGAGCGCCTACCCAATCCCGACCGGCGTACACAGAATCGGTCCGGGAAGAGCCGGATCCCTGCCGGCAACGTCGGTTCCCGCCCGCCGTGAGGCCATCTGCCCTGCTCACGGGCCTTCGCCGTCGCCCGTACGTCCGCCCGCCGCGATCGCCACGGCGAGTTCGGCCCTGGTCGTCGACCACGATGCGGTATGCCGCCGACCGCCGGGGGTACGCGCCGCCCGTGTCGGGACCTCACCTGTGCCTCATCGGCGACTCCCTGCTCGATCTCGACTGGGAGGGCGACGTCCGCCGGGTCTGCCGCGACGCCCCCGCCCCGGTGGTCGACTCCCCCGTCGAGCACGTTCGGGCCGGCGGGGCGGCCCTGGCGGCGACGCTGGCGGCCGCCGCAGGCGCCCGCGTGACGTTGGTGACGGCGCTGTCCGCCGACGGCGACGGACGCCGGCTGGCCGGCCTGCTGGCCGACGCCGGCATCGACGTGATCGACCTGGGCCTCGACGGGCCGACGCCGGTCAAGCTGCGCCTGCGGTCGGGGGGACAGTCCCTCGCCCGGGTCGACCGTGGGTGCGACCCCGTGGTCCCGCCGGGGCCGTGGCCGGCGGCGGCCGGTGATGCCGTGGCCGCCGCCGATGCCGTGCTGATCTCGGACTACGGGCGGGGGCTCGCCGCACTGCCCGAGGTCGTGATCGGCATGCCGGCCGCAGGTGAGGGACCACCCGTGGTGTGGGACCCCCACAGCCTCGGGCCCCGGCCACCCGCGGCCACCCTCGTGACGCCCAACGTCGGCGAGGCGCTCGATCTCATCGGCGAGGCAACATCGCCGACTGGGGATGCCGCGGTCCCCTGGCTCGTCGAGCTGGCCGGCGCCGTGGCGGCGTCGCTCGGCACTGCCGTCGCGCTGACCACCGGCGAGCGGGGCGCGGTGCTCGCCGAGCCCGGGGCGCTGCCCGTCGTCGTGCCGACCCGGCCCGCGCGGGGGGACGCCTGCGGTGCGGGCGACGCCCTCGCCGTGCACGCAGCCCTGGCCCTGGCGACCGGGGCGTCGCGCCGCGGGGCCGTCGAGGCCGGCGTGGCCGGTGCCCGGACCTACGTCGCCGGGCGGGTGCCCGGCGGGACCCCGGCGGCGCTGGGCGCGGCGGTGACCTCCGACCCCGACGGCACGGTCGTGGCGCTGGCCCCGCCGACCGGCGAGGCCCCGGCCGCCGCGGTCCGCCGGGCGGGCGGCGTCGTGGTCGCGGCCGGTGGGTGCTTCGACGTGCTGCATGCCGGGCACGTCCAGCTGCTCGAGCACGCCCGCGGCCTCGGTGACCACCTGGTCGTGCTCGTCAACGGCGACGCCTCGGTGCGGCGGCTGAAGGGATCAGGGCGGCCGCTGAACCCGGTGGCCGATCGCGTCGCCATCCTGCGCAGCCTCGCCTGTGTCGACGAGGTCGTGGCGTTCGACGAGGACACGCCGTCCCGGGCACTGCGAGCCCTGCGGCCCCACTTGTTCGTGAAGGGCGCCGACTACGAGGGAACCGACATGGAGGAGGGGCAGGTCATGGCCCGGTGGGGCGGCCATGTCGTGCTGGTGCCGCTGGTCGACGGGCGGTCGACGAGCCGGCTCATCGACAGCGCGGCCGCGGCCAGCGCCTGATTGCACGACGCAACCACGAGTTTCCTACTGCGAAGTTTGGGTAGGCGCCCCGGGGAAGCCACGTCGAGGAGGCACGTCATGAGGCAGTCGATCGCCGATCTGATGACACGAGACCCGGTCACCTGTCCGCCGGACGCGGACATCCAGACAGCGGCCGCCCGCATGCGCGACGACGACACCGGCAACGTGGTGGTCGTCGAGGGCGAGGCCGTGCGCGGCATCGTGACCGACCGTGACATCGTCGTGCGGGCGGTCGCCCATGGCCGCGGACCCGACACGCCGCTGGCCGACGTGCTGAGCGGCGAGGTCGTGACGGTCGGCCCCCAGGACCGGATCGAGGTCGTCGTCGACCTGATGCGTGAGCAGGCCGTCCGCCGGATCCCCGTGGTCGAGGACGGCCGCCTCGTCGGGATCGTCTCGATCGGCGATCTCGCCATCGAGCGCGACTCGAACAGCGCCCTCGCCGACATCTCGGCCGCACGCGAGAACACCTGAGGAGGATCGATGGCTCCGGCAGAGCGCAACGACGAGAACGAGATCGTCGAACCGCCCAACAGCACCGTCGACGACTGGCTCGGTCAGCAGGCCGCCCGCGACGACGAGGAGGTCGACGAGTTGCTCGAGGAGACGGGCGGCGACGTCGACGAGGCGGAACGCCGCTTCCCCGAGCGCTCGCACGAGGACCGGCCCGACCGCCTGCCCACCGAGGAACGGCGGACCTGAGGGCGTGGAGCGCATCGTGCTGGTCACCGGGGCCGGCTCCGGCATCGGGCTGGCCACCGCGATCGAGGCGGCGCGTCTCGGGTTTCGTTCCGTTGCCGCCGTGCACCGCCCCGAGCAGGTCGCCGGGGTCCACGCGGCGGCAGCCGAGGCGGGCGTCGAGGTCGCAGCCGATGTCCTCGACGTGACCGACGACCGCCGAGCAGCCGCGCTGGTCGACCGGGTCGAGCCCTGGGCCGTCGTCGCGAGCGCCGGCTTCATGAACCCGGGCTTGATCGAGGACGTGACGATCGCCGAGGCCCGCCACCAGCTGGAGGTCATGCTGCTGGCGCCTGTTCGGCTCGTGCAGCTGGCACTGCCGGGCATGCGACGACGGGGCGGCGGCCGCATCGTCCTCGTCTCGTCGCCGCTGGGCGAGGCCACGTTGCCCCTCCAGGGCTGGTACAGCGCCACCAAGCGGGCCCTGAGCGCCCTGGCCGACGGGCTGCGCGTCGAGGTCGTCGACGACGCCGTCGACGTCGTCCTCGTGGAGCCCGGGGCCGCGAGCACGCCCCTGTGGGATGCCGCACGGGACGACCTCACCGAGCGCCGCAGCCGCTCGGTGCGGCCCGAGGTCTACGACCGGGGTATCGCCCTGCAGGACCAGGTGCGCGACCGGAGCGCCGAAGCGTCCGACGTCGCCGCCGTCCTCGGCACCGCCCTCCGGGCCGCCCACCCCCGCTTCCGCTACCGCACCCCGGCCGCGGCGGCGCCCTTCGCCGTCGCCGCCCGGGTCGTGCCGACCAGCGTGCGCGACCGCGTCGTCCGAGCGCTGGAGGACCTGTGACCGAGCGGAAGGGGGCCACCGTCACCCGCACGCTCAGCGTGGGCGAGGAGGCCGTGGCCACCGTGCTGGCGGACCCCCGCGCCTACGACGGCGTGGTCGTCGGGAGTCGGCGCATTCGTTGGTTCGACCCGTCCTGGCCGGCGCCGGGCGCCCGCTTCCACCACACGCTCGGCTTCGGGCCGGTGACGATCCGGGACCACTCCGAGGTGCTCGAGGGGGACTTGCCGCGCCGCCTGCGGCTCCTGGTCCGCCTCCGGCCGATCGGCAGCGCCGAGGTCGAGTTCCGGCTGACAGGCGAGGGCGACCGCACGCACGTGGCCATGACCGAGACCCCAGTCAGCGGGGCGCTTGCGCTGGCCTGGTCGCCGCCGCTGGCGGCCGCGACCCGTTGGCGCAACGAGCGCGTCCTCGCGCGGCTGGAGGAGGTCGCCCGGGGGCGCGCCCGCTCGATGGCCCGGGCCGCGGGTCGTCGAGACACCGGTGCGGCGGCCCCGCGGCCGGGACGACAGGCGATGATCGCCGATGCCGGGCGGGACGCGGACGAGGCCGGCGACGGGTGACACGACCGGCCGGTGCCGGCGCCAAGGTGGACGCATGACCTCCTGCACCGACGCCGCCGACGCCGTCGTGATCGGGGCGGGGCCCAACGGTCTGGTGGCCGCCAACCTGCTGGCCGACGCCGGCTGGGACGTGCTGGTGCTCGAGGCGCAGCCGGCACCCGGCGGCGCCGTGGCCACCGCCGAGGTCACCGCCCCGGGTTTCCGCAACGACCTCTTCAGCGCGTTCTACCCGCTCGCCCGCCCCCCGGCGCCCCTGGCCCGCCTCGACCTGGAAGCCCACGGCCTGGCCTGGGCCCAGGCACCGGCGGTCGTCGCCCACGCGCAGCTCGACGGCCCGGCCGCCGTGATCGAGCGCGTGCCCGAGGCGACCGCCGCCGGGCTCGAGGCCGCCACCCCCGGCGACGGCGACGCCTGGCTGCGCCTCCACGACCGGTGGCGGCGCGAGGGCCGGCCCGTGCTGGACGCCTTCCTGGCGCCGTTCCCCCCGGTCGTGCCGGCGGCACGCGCCCTGGCCCGCATCGGGCCCCGGCAGGTGCTGCCCCTGCTGCGGACCCTGCTGCTGCCGGTCCGGCGCCTCGGCGACGAGCAGTTCCGTGGTGACGGCGCCAAGCTGCTGCTGGCCGGCAACGCCCTGCACTCCGATGTGCCACCCGACGCCCCGCCCAGCGGGTTCCTCGGCTGGCTGCTGGCGTCGCTCGCCCAGGATGTCGGCTTCCCCACTCCGGTCGGCGGGGCCGGCGAGCTGGCGGGGGCGCTCGTCCGCCGGCTCGAGAAGGCCGGTGGCCGGCTGCGCTGCGGTGCCTCCGTCGACCGCGTGGTCGTCGAGTCGGGACGCGCCCTCGGGGTGGAGGTCGCCGGCTCGCTCGTGCGGGCGCACCGGGCCGTCCTGGCCGACGTCGACGCCGACGTGCTGCTGCGCCGGCTCGTGGGCGTCGATCATCTCCCCGACCGCACGGTGGCGGCGCTGGCGGGGTTCCAGCGCAGCTGGGCCACCGTGAAGGTGGACTGGGCGCTGCGGTCACCGATCCCGTGGGACGACCCGGCGATCGGGCGCGCCGGGACCGTGCACCTGGCCGACTCGGTGGACGAGCTGGCATTCCAGGCGGCTGCGATCAGCGGCTCCCATCTGCCGTCCGAGCCGTTCGTCGTGCTCGGGCAGATGACGACCGCTGACCCCACCCGCTCGCCACCCGGTACCGAGTCGGCGTGGGCGTACACGCACGTGCCGTTCCGGGTGCAGGACGGCGCCGGCGTGCGACCGATCACCGGCGACGAGGTCGCCCGGGTGGTCGACCGCATCGAGGATCGCGTCGAGCGCCACGCCCCCGGCTTCCGGGGCCGGATCGTGGCCCGCCACGTGCTGCCACCCGCCGAGCTCGAGCGCCGTGACGCCAACCTCGTCGAGGGCGACAACGCCGGCGGCACGAACCAGCTCCACCAGCAGCTGGTGTTCCGACCGCTGCCCGGACTCGGGCGGCCGGCCACGCCGATCCGCCGCCTCTACCTCGCCTCGGCGTCGGCCCACCCGGGCGGCGGCGTCCACGGGGCCTGCGGCGCCAACGCGGCCCGGGCGGCGCTGGCCGCCCACCGGGTGCGCCGCGTCGTACCCGGCCGCACCAGCCGCTGAGCGCGATGCCGGCGGCGGTCGGCGGGCCCGCGACGTGCGTCATGGCGCGGCCCGGTCGTCAGCGGGAGGGGCCACCTCACTTGGCCAGCCGGCCGGGTCGGTCAGGGCTGCAGGACGACCTTGATCGCCCCGTCCTGCTTGGCCTGGAACATGGCGTAGGCCCGAGGTGCGTCTTCGAGGGGGAGCCGGTGCGTGGCGAAGTCATCGAGGCCCAGGACGTCCTCGTCCTTCTCGAGCAGCGGCAGGATCTCCGGCACCCACCGCTTCACGTGGGCCTGCCCCATGCGGATCTGCACGCCCTTGTCGAAGAGCTCGAACATGGGGAGCGGGTCGAAGGCACCGCCGTACACCCCCACGACCGACAGCGTGCCGCCGCGGCGCACGGCGGCGATGGCGGTGCGCAGCGCCGTCAGGCGGTCGATGCCGGCCTTCTTCGCCAGCGGCTCGCTGACCGCCTTGGGCAGCAGGCCGGCGGCCCGCTGCATCGCGCTCGCCACGGGTGCCCCGTGCGCCTCGAGCCCGACGGCGTCGATCACGCCGTCGGGACCGCGCCCACCGGTCAGCGCCCGCAGCGAGTCGGCGACGTCGTCGCTGCTGCGGAGGTCGACCGTCTCGATCCCGTGGCGCTCGGCCATCGCCAAGCGCTCTGGCACGAGGTCGACACCGTAGACGTGTTCGATGCCCTGGTGGCGGGCGATGCGCGCCGCCATCTGGCCGATGGGCCCCAGGCCGATCACGGCGAGGCTCCCGTCGCCCTGCACGTCGGCGTAGGCGACCGCCTGCCACGCGGTGGGCAGCACGTCCGAGAGGAACAGGAACCGGTCGTCGGGCGGGCCCTCGGGAACCTTGATCGGTCCGAAGTGGGCCTGCGGCACCCGCAGGAGCTGGGCCTGGCCGCCGGGCACGTGGCCGTAGAGCTTCGTGTAGCCGAACAGCGAGGCCCCGGTGCCCTGGTCGCGGTTCTGGGTGGTCTCACACTGCGCGAACAGTGTCCGGTCACACATGTAGCAGGAGCCGCACGAGATGTTGAACGGGATCACGACCCGGTCGCCGACGGCGATGTGCGACACGTCGTCGCCCACGGCCACCACACGGCCCATGGGCTCGTGGCCGAGCACGTCGCCCGGCTCCATGAGGGGAGCCAACGGACCGTAGAGATGGAGGTCCGATCCGCAGATCGCCGTCGAGGTGATCTCGACGACAGCGTCGGTCGGCTCCTCGATCGTCGGGTCCGGGACGTCCTCGACCCGGACGTTCTCACGTCCCTGCCAGGTGACGGCGCGCATGGTGTCCTCCTCATGCCAGGCCCGGTCGCGCAGCTCGCGCTCGCACGCCGCCTACCCGGGACCGGGCCCGGGAAACGCGACCGATCCGGCCCTTGGCAGGCGGGTCCGATGGCGGGGATGGATCGGGAGGAGGTGGGTAGGCGCCGCAGGTGGACGAGAGCCGCACGATCGACGCGGTCCTGTGCGACCGGGACGGCACGCTTGTCGTCGACGTGCCCTACAACGGCGACCCGGACCGGGTCGAGCCGCTGCCCGGCGTCGCCGGCGGGCTGGCCCGGCTGCGGGCCGCCGCCGTGCGGCTCGCCGTCGTGTCGAACCAGAGCGGCGTGGCCCGGGGCCTGCTGACCCCCGCGCAGGTCGAGGCCGTCAACGCCCGCGTCGCCGAGCTGCTCGGCCCGTTCGACGCCGTGCTGTGGTGCCCCCACGGGCCGGACGACGGCTGCGCCTGCCGCAAGCCCGCGCCCGGCATGGTCCTGGCCGCCGCCGCCGCCCTCGGCGTGCCCGTCGACCGCTGCGCGGTCGTCGGTGACATCGGCGCCGACCTCGCTGCCGCCCGGGCCGCCGGCGCCGGGGCGGCGGTGCTGGTGCCGACCGCCGTCACGCGGGCCGAGGAGGTGGACGGCGCGCCCTGCGTCGCCCCCGACTTCGGGGCCGCGGTGGACCTCCTCCTCGCCCGATCGGCGCCCGCGGCCGACGGGAGGAGCCGGCCGTGAGCGCGGCCGCCACAGGGGCCGTCCTCGTGTCCCGGCTCGACAACGCCGGCGACGTCCTGCTGGCCGGCCCGGCGGTGCGGGCGGCGGCCGGCTCCGGCCGCCCCGTCGTGGTGCTGTGCGGGCCCCGGGGCCGGGCCGCGGCCGACCTGCTGCCCGGCGTCACCGCGGTCGTCGAGCACCACGCGCCCTGGATCGAGACCGTGCCCATGCCGGTCGACGAGCGCGAGGCCCGGGCGCTGGTGGCACGGCTGCGGGCCGCGGACGTGACGGACGCCGCCGTGCTCGGCTCGTCGCACCAGAGTCCGCTGCCGCTGGCACTGCTGCTGCGGTGGGCAGGCGTCGCCCGCATCGCCGCGGTCAGCCACGACCACGCCGGCTCGCTGCTCGACGTGCGCATCCCGGGCGACCCCGACGTCCACGAGATCGAGCGCGGCCTGCTCGTCACCGAGGCGCTCGGGTTCCCGGCACCGCCCGACGTCCGCCTGGCCGTCGACCTCGGGGACCGGACGCTGCCGCCCGACGTGGCCCGCGCGGTGGGACCCGGGCGGTACGTCGTGGTGCACCCCGGATCGAGCGTCCCCGCCCGCACCCTGGCGCCGGCACGGTGGCGCGAGGTCGTCCGCGCCGTGCGCCGCACCGGACGGAGGGTGGCCGTGACGGGAGGCAGGGAAGAAGCGCGTCTCGTCGAAGCGGTTCTCGGGGAACCGCCCGATGTGATCGATCTCGGAGGACGCCTGACCCTGCGCCAGCTCGGCACCGTGCTCGCCGGCGCCGACGCCGTCGTGTGCGGCAACACCGGCCCGATGCACCTCGCCGCCGCCGTCGGCACACCGGTCGTGGTCGCGTTCGCCGCCACGGTGCCGGTGGCCCGGTGGCGGCCATGGGGCGTGCCCCACGAGGTGCTCGGCGACCAGGACGTGCCCTGTGCGGGCTGCCGGAGCCGCACGTGCCCGCTCGACGAGCAGATGTGCCTGGCGCCCGTGACGAGCGCCAGCGTCGTCGCCGCCCTCGACCGGCTGGCGGCCCGCACCGGCGCCGAGGCGGTGACGCGGTGAGACAGCTGCGCGTCGAGCTCGTGTCCGAGCACGCCAGCCCGCTGGCGGTGCTCGGCGACACCGATGCGGGCGGGCAGAACGTCCACGTCGCCGCGCTGGCGGCCCACCTGGCCGGCCTCGGCTGCCAGGTGACCGTGTCGACCCGGGCCGACGTCCCCCTGCTGCCGCCCCGCGTGCGCATGGCGCCGGGCGTGGCGGTCGAGCACGTCGTTGCCGGCCCCCTGGTCCCGGTGGCCAAGGACCGGATGTGGCGCTACATGCCCGACTTCGCGCGGGCGCTGCGCCGCCGGTGGGCCACCCGGCGGCCCGACATCGTGCACGCCCACTTCTGGATGTCCGGGTGGGCGGCCCTCGAGGCGGCGCGCACCCTCACCGACCCCCCGCCGTGCGTCCAGACGTTCCATGCGCTGGGGGTCGTGAAGCGGCGCCACCAGGGCGAGGCCGACACGAGCCCGGGCGACCGCGCCCGGGTCGAGGCGCAGCTCCTGCGCGAGGCCGACCACGTCGTGGCGACGTGCCGCGACGAGGTCGACGAGCTCGCGGGGCTCGGCGGGGACACCGACCGAATCACGATCGTGCCGTGCGGGATCGACCCGACGGCGTTCCGCCCGACCGGCCCGGCCGCGCCGCCCCGGCGGGGTGGCCACCGGATCGTTGTCGTCAGCCGGCTGGTCCCCCGGAAGGGCATCGACGACGTCATCGCCGCCCTTCCCCGGCTCCCCGGCACCGAGCTGCTGGTGGCCGGCGGCCCACCGGCCGACCGGCTCCACGCCGACCCCGAGGCCCGCCGCCTGCGCGACCTGGCGGTCAGGCTGGGCGTCGGCGACCACGTCCGGCTGCTCGGCGCGGTGGCGCGTCCCGACGTCCCGGCGCTGCTGCGGTCGGCCGACGTGGTGGTGTGCGTCCCCTGGTACGAGCCGTTCGGCATCGTGCCGCTCGAGGCGATGGCGTGCGGCGTGCCCGTCGTCGGCTCGGCCGTCGGTGGCCTGCTCGACACCGTGGCGCACCGCTCGACCGGGCTGCTCGTGC
>CAVWYL010000030.1:0-122500 GCA_963759225.1 uncultured Acidimicrobiales bacterium
AGCGCCTTGTTCCGGCTCAGTCGCGCACGTCGTCGCTCGGCCGGTCGAGCGGGGTGTGCCGGACCGTCAGCAGTCCGCCGCCAGGATGCTGGGCGGGCTGGTCTCCGGGGGCGACGTCATCGGCGGATGCTCGACGCACTCGCAGTTGCCCTCGTCGTCGCACTCCTCGGTGGGCTCGCGGGGTCCCGGGTCGCTCGGGTCGCGGCGCGGGTCGCGGGGCGTGCCCCACCCCCCGCCGCCGCTCGGCTGGTCGACCGGGGTCGCCCCGGCCGCGCCGATTCCGGCCCCGAGGGACGCCGCGATGCAGATGCCGGCCAGCAGCCGTCTGGCACGCTGTGTACGCATGTTCCTGCTCCTGTAGTGGGGGAACGCAAGCGGTCGCTCGCGTGCAGGACACGGTGCCGGCCCGGCGTGAACGAGACGTGAACCGCCGCCGCCTCAGCTGATCGTGGTCATGCGCGCTCACAGATCGCAGAGCGCCGAGAGGACCGACAGGCCGACCGCCTCCTGGGCCGGGGTGAGCGCAGGGGCCGACGCGTTGTCTTCATGCACGGTGACGTTGCAGACCCGGGCGCCGAGGCGGGCGATGAACCGCGCGTTCACCACGTAGCCGTCGCTTGCGAGTGCTTCGGTGACCCGGCTGTTCGCGTAGGCGCGGTCGCCGAGGTCGAGGTCGCGCTCGCTGTCGAGCGGGCCGGCGGCGGTGAGCTCGCCCGGGCCGAAGTCGTACACGTCCAGCTCGTAGTCGGCGGCGGCCTCCCCGTCGTCGAAGCGTTCCCGGTTGCCGGCGATGGCGAGCTGGGAGGCGTTGGGCCCGATGTACGTGCAGCCGAACTCGGGCACCACGTTGCCGACGCGCTCTCGGACTCCGACCTGGGTGAGCGTCATCGTCAGGCCGACCTGGCCGGACACCTCCTCCGCCGTCGGGCATTCGTCGGTGAACGTGCCCGCCTCGTCGTCGGCGGCCTCCGCGGCCAGCGGGGTCGTTGTGGCCGCGTTCGCCTTGTCGCCCCCCTGGGCGGCATCGCCGCCCCCGGTCCCCCCGCCGGTATCCGAGCCGCACGCGGCGAGCGCCGCCATCGCCGCCACCAGGAACAGTCCCAGAGCCCTGTGCATCGAGCATCTCCGTCGCTCGATACCCCCACGACCCCGGAGAGGGGTCGCCGCGCTGCCGCCACGCTACCGCCCGGTGCGCTCCGGCGGGGGTCGGCGGTGCCGTCGCCGCGGTCAGCCTCGTGGTGGCAGCCAGTGCAGCGCGGCGACGGCGCCGTCGACCCTGAGCACCCTCGTCTGGCCCGTGCCGTCCGCGTTCATCACGTAGATGTTGTCGCCGTCGCCCTCCCCGCCGGCGAACGCCACGTGGCGCCGGTCGGGCGACCAGGCGGTTTCGGCCGGGATGATCACGTCGAACATGTCGCTGCCGCCCTCCAGGCTGTCCTCGGACCGCCGGACCGTGCGGGTGAGCCGGCGGACGTGGCCGCCGTCGGCGTCGGCCACCATGACCTGGCGGTTGTTGGCGAACAGCAGCCGCTCGCCGTCCGCCGACCAGGCCGGAGTGTCGATCCTGTCCGCCAGCCGCGCGGCCGTCCCCGACGCCGTGTCCCACACCTGGGCGTCGGCCGTCGACAGGCCGTAGAGCACGTGGCGCCCGTCCGGGGCGACGGCCAGCTGGTCCAGGGGCCCCTCGACCTCCGTCACGACCGCCGGCGGCCCGCCGCCCGGCGGCACGGCCACGACACGGGTGGCCTGGCGGCTCGGCATGCCGGGCCCCTCGCCGGGCATGATCTCGGACAGGTAGACGAGCCCGCCGCCGGGTGACCACGCCGTCCCGAGGGCGTCGCCGGTGATGTCCGGGTCGCAGCCCCGCCCGGCGGGGGTGTCGAAGCAGAGCTCGGTGGGGACGGGCGGCAGGCCGACCGCCCGGGGGGCGCCGCCCCCGGCGGGGACGACCCACAGCCCGTCGAACGACGCCTCCGGGTCGAGGTCGGCGACGAACGCCAGCTCGCTGCCGTCGGGGGACCAGGCCAGGTCGCTGAGCTGGTTGATCGACGCGTCCGTACGGACCAGATCCGTCGCGTCGCCGCCGATGGCCGGCGCGACCCGCAAGACGCGCTCGTCGCCGACCTGGGCCGTGTAGGCCAGCCGGCTGCCGTCCGGCGACCACGCGTGCTGGGCCGGGTGGGCCAGCCCGTCGGCCGCGGTGCCCGGCTCGCGCTCCGCCAGGTCCGACACCTGGATCGACACCCCGCCGCCGTCCGCCGTCCTGTCGACGGCGAACGCGAGCGACCCCTCGGCCCCGCCGTCGAGGCCGCGGCCGCCGAAGAAGAACTCCCGGGACCCCCACGGGGTGCCGCGGACGTTGACCAGGACGCCGAACGCCACCAGCAGCACGACGGCGACGATTCCCACGGGCACGAGGCGAGGAGCGATCCGCTGCCAGCGGCCCCGCTGCTCCGGCTCCGCCACCGTGCCCGCCATGTGCGGACAACCTACGGCCCGGCGGCCATCGGCGGGGCGCGGGCGCGCCCCGGCTCAGCCGAAGGTGACGGGGTCAACGGTGACGGCGGCAGTGGCGACGCCGGGGACGGTGCCGTCCGACCGCACCGAGACTGTCGGTCCCGGCGGCGATGACGCCCACGACGGACGACGTGCCGCCGACGACGGCGCCGGCAGCGTCCCGGTACACGACGCGGTGGGGTCGCGGTCGTGGTCGTCGCCATCGCGGCGAGGCGCTGCTCGTCGCTCGCCGTCATGTACTGCAGGCCGACGATCCCGACCACCAGCGCCAGCCCGACCGTCCGGTAGAGGCGCAGGAGAGAGGCCGAGCGGGCCGCGTCCGGTGTCTGCTGGCTGCCCGTCATGCGTGTGTGGGGGCTGGGGGGCCGCCGGAGCGGTCAGTGGGTCAGAAGTAGCCCTGGTCGACCCAGACCTCGGCTGTCGCCACGTTGGGGACCGGGTCGTAGGAGGTCAGGGTGCCGTTGGCCCGGCCGCCGGCCGGGACCATGTCGACGATGCCGTAGGTGCCGCCGATGATCTTGCCGGCCGCGTCGCGGTAGATGACGTAGGCGTACGGGCTGTCGAGGTCGACCGTGTAGCTGGACGCCACGACGAACGTCGTCTCGGTGCCGTACTCGTCGGTCGTGGTGGCCACATCCGACACGGAGAAGGCACCCTCGGGCACCGAGTCGCCGTAGCCCTCCTCGAAGCCGACCTCGAGCCGGTCGATGCCGTTGGAGACGTCGTCGCTGATGTCGTAGCCGATGCCCAGCCGCTCGCCGGGGGCCAGCTTGGCCACCATGTGGCTGTTGGTGCCGACCACCGTGTCGTTGAGGTCGTAGATCGCCACCTCGACGCTGAAGTTGGTGACCAGCTCGTCGCCCTGGTTCTCGATGATGATCCCGTACGAGCCCTCGACGATGCTGTCGTCCTCGGCGACGGAGAAGCCGTTCTCGACCATCGCCAGGCCCTCGATCTCCGTGGTGCCCGACGACGCGGTGCCGCTCGAGCCTCCGTCGGTGGTCTCGGTCGGGTCGATGGTGGTGACCTCGGGCTCGGTCACCGTCACCTGCGGGGGGTTGCCCGTCTCGCTGGGTTCGTCGTCGCCGCCGGACAGGGCGACGATCAGGCCGATGACCGCGATGGCCACGACGACCCCGAGCCCGATGAACAGCGGCGTGCGGTTCGGGGACTGCGGGGCGGGACCGCCGTAGGGCCCGGACGCGTACGGGCCGGGGGCGCCGGGCCCGCCGGGCCCCGGCGGGAAGCCGGGGCCGCTGGGCGGCCCGGTTGGCGGGTAGCCGCCGCTCGGGGGGTAGCCGCCGCTCGGCGGGCCCGTCGGCGGACCCGAGGGCGGCGCGCCCGGCGGCGCGAACGCCGGCGCCGCCACCGGAGCGTCGCCCGGCATCTGCGGGCGCGGCGGGGGATACCACTTGTCGTCGGAGGCCTGCCACCAGTCAGGACCCTGCGGTGCATCACTCATGCTGTCGTCGTCCTCATCGCTCGTTCCGCCGTCGCCCGGCCCGGAGCCTCGGCGGGCGTGAGCGAGCCGCCGAGCCCGGAGCACGGCACTTTAGATCGTCGCGCCGGAGCTCCGATGTCGCGTGGCGCGGGCCGGCCGCCGGCGGCGGATAGCGCTCAGGCGATGGTCTTGGAGAGCCGGTCCATGGCCTCGTCCTCGCTGATGTCGAGGGCGAACGCCAGCTCGGACACCAGCACCTGACGGGCCTTGACGAACATCGACTTCTCGCCGGCCGACAGGCCCTTGTCGTTGTCGCGCAGGGCCAGGTTCCGGACCACTTCGGCCACCTGGTAGACGTCGCCCGACTTGAGCTTCTCCTGGTGGTTCTTGAACCGCCGGGACCAGTTGGTGGGCTCGCGCACGTCCTTCTTGGCCAGGACCTCGAACACGTCCTCGACGTCCTCGACACTGATCGGGTACCGCATCCCGATCTCCTCGGCCTTGTCGACCGGCACCTTGAGCACCAGGTCGCCGTGCGTCATCCGGAGGACGAAGAACTCCTTGTCCTCGCCGTCGGGCGGCATCGCCCGCTTCTCGGTGGCCTCGATGACGGCCGCCCCGTGGTGGGGGTACACCACGCGATCCTTGACGCGAAACGACACGCACAGCTCCTCGAACGTCCCAGAAGGGGTCCGTACAGGATGCCACTTCTCGGGGCCGTCTCCACAGTCGCCGCCGGTGCGCCCCGCTGGTGCGGTGCGGCGACGGCCCGTATGGTCGTCGCACGCATGGTGCGAGAACCTTGGGGGTCGCGGTGATCGAGTGGTCCGACGAGCAGCAGATGGTGCGGGCGGCCGTGCGGGACTTCATCGACAAGGAGGTCGTGCCGCTCCACCGCGAGCTCGAGCACGGCGACCTCCCGCCCTACGACGTCCTGCGCAAGCTGATGCGGACGTTCGGCATGGACGCCATGGCCCGCGACCGCTTCGCCCGCCAGATCGCCCGCGACCTGGCGGCGGCCGAGGGCGGGGGCGAGGCCGACGTCGGGGAGGCCGCCTCCGAGGGCGAGGACCGCGGGGGTGCCGACGCCGCCAACGCCACCGCCTTCCAGCTCATCCCCATCATCGAGCTGAGCCGGTGGAGCCCCGGCATGGTCACGGCCATGGGCGTGTCGATGGGCCTGACCTCCTCGGCGATCCTGTCCCGCGGCACGGTGGCCCAGAAGCAGCGCTGGGCCCTCGACCTGCTGACCATGGACAAGATCGGCGCCTGGGCCATCACCGAGCCCGGCTCGGGGTCCGACGCGTTCGGCTCGATGCGCTCGACGGCCCGGCGCGACGGCGACGAGTACGTGCTCAACGGGTCCAAGACCTTCATCACCAACGGGCCCTACGCCGACACCATCGTGTTCATCTGCAAGCTGGACGAGGGGAACCCGCCCGCGGACCGCAAGGTCGTCAGCTTCGTGCTCGACACCGGCATGCCGGGCCTCGAGCAGTCCAAGCCGCTCAAGAAGATGGGCATGCACAGCTCGCCGACGGGCGAGCTGTTCCTGACCGACGTGCGGGCCGGCCGCGACCGGCTGATCGGCGAGTCCGAGGAGCTGCCCGGCGGGGGCCGCCAGGCGGCCAAGGCCACGTTCGGGCAGGAGCGGTCGGGCGTGGCCGCCATGGCGCTCGGCATCATCTCGCAGTGCGTGGACCTGTCGGTGGCCTACGCCCGCGACCGCGTCCAGTTCGGCAAGCCGATCGGCGAGTTCCAGCTCATCCAGGACAAGCTCGCCCGCATGGAGGTGGCCCGGCTGAACGTCGAGAACCTCGTGTTCCGGACCATCGAGGCGGCCGCGCGCCGGCCGGGGCTTCACGCTGGCCGAGGCGTCGGCCATGAAGCTGTACGCGGCCCGGGCCGCCACCGAGGTGGCGCTGGAGGCGGTGCAGCTGTTCGGCGGGAACGGCTACATGAGCGAGTTCCAGGTCGAGCAGCTGGCCCGCGACGCCAAGGTGCTGCAGATCTACGGCGGCACCGACGAGATCCAGATCACCCACATCGCCAAGGACATGCTCGCCCGCTAAGCGGGCTCACCAGGTCGGCCGGACCGGGGGCAGCCCGCCCCCGTGGCGGGCGCTCAGCACGGTGGCGAGCGTGGTCCGGACGCCTTCGACGTCGTCGCGGCCGACGACGCCGGCCCACTCGGCCTCCAGCTCGGCGTAGATCTCCTCGGCCGCGGCCAGCAGCCGCCGCCCCCGGTCGGTGATGGCCACGGGCCGGCGGCGGGCGTCGGCGGCGCCGACCGACCGCTCGACGAGGCCGGCGGCCACCAGGGAGTCGACCAGCTTGGACGCGGCCTGCTTGGTGACGCCCAGGAGGCCGGCGAGGGCGGTGGCGTCGGTGGGGCCGTCCCGGGCGGCCACGAGCGCGAACCCGAACGCGGGCCGGAGGTCGTGCCAGCCCCGGTCGGACAGCCGGGCGTGCAGGTCGTCGATCAGGTCCCGGAAGGCCATGGCGAACAGCCGGGCGAGCGGGACGGGCGCCTCGGTCACAGCGCCCAGGGCGGGGTGAACGGGCCGGCCTCGTCGGTGGTGGCCTGCCCGCCGACCGGCAGGCAGCACAGCAGGCGGAGCGCCGCGTCGCCGCCGTTGGCGAGGACGAAGCGGACCCCGGGCGGGACGACGATGGCGTCGCCGGCGCGGGCCTCGGCCGCCTCGCCGTCGATCGTGACGGCGGCGACGCCGTCGAGGACGACGAACACCTCCTCCCGGGTGAGGGAGTGGGGCGTGGGCTCGGTGCCGGGCGCGACCTCGACCTGCCACACCGACGTCTCGGTCGAGCCGCGGCTGGGGGTGGCGAGGGAGGTGAAGCGGGTGGTGCCGAGCTCGTGGGTGGGCTCGGCGGGGGCGGGAACGACGGGCACGGGGAACGCCTCCAGATGGTCAACTCGGTTGAACGATTTCCACCATGCCTCGCGCTGGGCGAAATGGTCAACCGAATTGACCACCGGGCCGTCATCCTGCGCTAACGCGGCACCCGTAGGGTCGGCCTCATGCTCGCCACCCTCGACGCCCGGGCCTGGGCGGGCCGGGCCCTGCTCGCCGCGGTGCTGGTCGCGGTCGTGGCCGCCGACCCCTCGCCGCTCCGGGTCATCGCCGGCCTGTTCGTGCTCGTCGTCCCGTTCGAGCGGCTGTTCCCCCGGCACCGCCAGCCGCTGCGCCGCCCCGGACTCGGCACCGACCTCGCCTACGCGCTGGCCCAGCCGCTGCTCACCGTCGTCGGCCTGGTGATCGGCGTGGGCATCGGCGTGCTCAGCCTGGCCTGGGTGCCCGGCCTGGCGCTGCGCCCGCTCGTGGCGGCCCTCGGGCCGGCGCCCCGCATCATCCTCGGGTTCCTGCTGTTCGACCTGGCCGCCTACTGGGTCCACCGCTGGAGCCACGAGGTGCCGTTCCTGTGGCGCTTCCACATGGTCCACCACTCGTCGCAGCACCTCGACTGGATCAGCGGGCTGCGCTCGCACCCCCTCGACGGCGCCCTGATCGGGGTCCCGGTGGCGTTCCTGCTCGGCGCCGGCTTCACGCCCCAGGCCGCGGCGCTGCCCGCCGCCCTGCTGGTGGTCCTCGGCGTCTTCGCCCACGCCAACGTGCGCTGGCGGTGGCGGCCGCTGCAGCGCATCGTCCAGACGCCCGAGATGCACCACTGGCACCACGCCGACGACCCCGCGGCCCACAACCGCAACTACACGGGCCTCCTGCCCCTGTGGGACATGCTGTTCGGCACCTTCTACCTGCCGCCGGACCGCCGGCCCGAGGTGTACGGCGTGGCCGAGCCGCTGCCGGCCGGCATCGTCGGCCAGCTCCGCCACCCGCTGCGGGCGCTGCCGCCGGCCCGCTGGGCGCTCGCCCACCCGGGGCGGGCGGGGCGGCGGCTGGCCGAGAGCCTGGTGCGGGGCGCCCGCCAGGTCGGCCGGGTGACCGTGGGCGCCAGCCCCTAGAGGCCCAGGGACCGGCCGATGATCTCCTTCATGATCTCGGTCGTGCCGCCGTAGATGCGGGTGATGCGGGCGTCGGCGTAGGCCCGGGCGACCGGGTACTCGGCCATGTAGCCGTAGCCGCCGTGCAGCTGCACGCAGGCGTCCACGACCCGCCCCTGCAGCTCGGTGCACCACCACTTGGCCATGGCCGCCTCCTCGGCGGTCAGGTCGCCGGCGTTGAGGGCGACCACGCAGCGGTCGACGAAGGTCTGCGCCAGCTCGATCTCGGTGGCCATCTCGGCCATGCGGAACCGGCTGTTCTGGAACGAGCCGATGGGCTGGCCGAACGCGGTCCGCTCCTTGACGTACGCCAGGGTCCCGTCGAAGGCGGCGCGGGCCGCGGCGACGCCGGTGGCCGCGATCGACAGCCGCTCCTGGGGCAGGTTGGTGACCAGGTAGCGGAACCCCTGCCCCTCCTCGCCCAGCCGGTTCGCCACCGGCACGCGGACGTCGGTGAAGAACAGCTCGGCCGTGTCCTGGGCGTGCATGCCGATCTTGTCGAGGTTGCGGCCCCGCTCGAAGCCGTCCATGCCCCGCTCCAGCACGACGAGCGACATGCCCCGGTGCCGCTCGGCCGGGTCGGTCTTGACCGCGGTGATGACGAGGTCGGCGTTGATGCCGTTGGTGATGAACGTCTTGGACCCGTTGACGACGTAGTCGTCGCCGTCGAGGACGGGCCGTCGTCGTCATCGACGCCAGGTCGGAGCCGATGCCGGGCTCGGTCATGGCGATGGCGGTCACCAGGTCGCCCGAGCAGATGCCCGGCAGCCACCGGGCCTGCTGGTCGTCGTCGGCCAGGGCCAGGAAGTAGGGGAGGCAGATGTCGTTGTGGAGCGTCCAGCCCGAGCCCGGCGGCGTTGATGCCCGCCCGCTGGATCTCCTCGGCGATGACGAGGTTGTAGCGGAAGTCGTCGACGCCGCCGCCGCCGTGCTCGACGGGCGCGGCCATGCCGAGGAACCCGTGCTTCCCGGCGCCGGTGAACAGCTCGCGACCGGCGAGACCCGCCCGCTCCCACTCGTCGTTGCGGGGTGCGATCTCGGCGGCGATGAACCGCCGGACGCTGTCGCGGAACAGCTCGTGGTCGTCGTCGAACAGGGTGCGCTGCACGGGGCGACGGTAGCCGTGGCCGCCCTAGGTTGGCCGGGTGACGAGCGTGGCCGTGGTGGTGGGCGGGGGCGGGCCGCCGGCGATCCACGCCCGCGACCTCGGCGACCTCGGCCCGGCCCCGCGGGTGGTGGCGGCCGACTCCGGTCTGGAGGGCGCGCTCGCCCTCGGGCTGGCCGTCGACGTGGTCGTGGGCGACATGGACTCCGTGGACCCCGCGGCGCTGGCCGCCGCCGAGGCCGCGGGCACCCGGGTCGAGCGCCACCCGGCGGCCAAGGACGCCACCGACCTCGACCTGGCGGTCGACGCCGCCCTCGCGGCGGGGCGGCCCGAGCGCCTGGTGGCGGTCACCGGGACGGGCGACCGCTTCGACCACGCCCTGGCCGTCGCGCTGTCGCTGGCCGGGCCCCGGCTGGCGGAGGTGGCGGTGGAGGCGTGGATCGGCCCGGCCCACCTGTGGGTCGTCCGCCACCGGCTGGCCCTCACCGGCGAGCCGGGGGCGCTCGTGAGCCTCATCCCCGTGCACGGCCCCGCCCGGCGGGTGGTGACCACGCGGCCTGCGCTACCCGCTGGCGGGCGAGGACCTGGCCCCGGGCACCACCCGGGGCGTCAGCAACGAGCTGGCGGGCGGCCCGGCGACGGTCGAGGTGGGGGAGGGCGTCCTCGTGGCCGTGGCGCCGGATCCCGCGGGCGGGTGTGCCACGATCGCCGCGTGGACGTGACGGCCGACCTCGTGGCTCCCTGCCCGCCCGACGACCTGTTCGCCTGGGTCGACGACCTCGGGCGGTACCCGCAGTGGCTGGACATCGTGCCCCGGGCCGACGCGGTCGCCGCGATGGCCGGCGACGCCGGCCCGGCCTGGTCGGTGGACCTCCGGGGCCGGCTGGGGCCCTTCGCCCGCTCCAAGCGCCTGCGCATGGTGCGCACCGTGCACGAGCCGGTGTCCCGCGTGCGCTTCGAGCGGGTCGAGCACGACGGCCGCCAGCACGCGGGCTGGGTGCTGGCGGCCGAGGTGACCCCGGTCGAGGGAGGCAGCCGGCTCGACATGCACCTGCACTACGGGGGCGGGCTGGGCGGCCCGCTGGTCGAGCGGCTGCTGGCCGACGAGATCAACCGGTCCAAGCCGCGGCTGCTGGCCCTGGTGGGGACGTGAGCGAGCGCAGCGAGCGAAGCATCGACACAGTGCGTTGCCGGTCGACCGAGCGGCGCGCGTGTAGCGGCCGTCCCGCCGGTCCAGCGCCAGCGGCAGGCCGAAGGTGGCCGACAGCGCCTCCGCGGTCAGCGCGTCGCCGATCGGGCCCCGGGCCACCACCCGCCCGGCCCGCAGCAGCAGGGCGTGGGTGAAGCCGGCCGGGATCTCCTCCACGTGGTGGGTGACGAGCACGGTCGGCGGGGTGCCGGGGTCGGCGGCCAGGCCGGACAGCCGGGTGACCAGGTCCTCGCGGGCGCCGAGGTCGAGGCCGGCGGTCGGCTCGTCGAGCAGGACGAGCCCGGGCTCGCCCCACAGGGACCGGGCCAGCAGGACCCGCTGGCGCTCGCCGGAGGACAGCGTGCCGAAGGTGCGGTCGGCCAGCGCCGCGGTGCCGGTGCGGTCGAGCAGGGCCCGGGCCGCGGCCCGGTCGGCCCCGGTGTAGCTGTGCCACCACGTCTCCAGCGCGGCCTCCCGGGCGGCCATGACCACGTCGAGGACGGTGACGTCGTGCCGCAGCAGGTCGGCGAAGGCGGGGCTGACGAGGCCGATGCGGGTGCGGTGCCGGCGCACGTCGACCCGGCCCAGGCGCTCGCCCAGCACCTCGACGTCGCCGGACGACGGGTGGAGGTACAGCGACGCGACCCGCAGCAGGGTCGTCTTGCCGGAGCCGTTGGGCCCGAGCACGGCCCAGCGCTCGCCGGCGCCCACGACCCAGTCGACCCGGTCGAGGAGGGTGGCGCCGTCCCGGACCAGGGTCACGGCCGAGAGCCGCAGGGCGGGCGCGGCGGCGCCGTCGGGGGTCACGGCGGGCGACCGTAGGCGGCCCGCGCCGGGCCGCGGGGTTCGTGGCCTTACGACGTAGAGATTCTGACACCGAATCGCAATCTTCGTAACTGATTCGATACGGTGTCCGCCCCATGCGCCGACAACAGCTGTTTCCGACGCTGATCGCTGGAGGACTCGTGGTGGTCGTGGCCACCACCGGAATGGGAGACCGGACGGCAGACGCCGGCCGCTCCGGGACCGCCGGCTCAGACCAATTCGCCCTCGCCTCGTCGACCCGGACCCCGGCCAACTCGCCGGTGGCCCGGGAGGCGACGACGACCGCACCGACCCTGCCCAAGGTCGCCCCGACCACCACGACGGTCCCGCCCCCGCCGCCGCCCCCGGAGCCGGAACCGGCGCCCGAGCCCGCCCCCGAGCCCGAGGCCCCGGCCGAGCCCGCGGCGGGCGCCGACATCGTCTGCCCCGTCGACGGCGGCGTCGACTTCGTCGACTCGTGGGGCGACGCCCGCAGCGGCGGCCGGGCCCACAAGGGCACCGACATGATGGCCGGGTACGGCACCCCCACCGTCGCCCCCGTCAGCGGCACCCTCGAGCACCACTCGAGCGACGCCGGCGGCCTCGCCTGGTACGTCCACGGCGACGACGGCAACACCTACTACGGCGCCCACCTCTCGTCCTACGAGAACGAGGGCGCGGGCTGGGTCGAGGCCGGCACCGTCATCGGCTACGTCGGCGACTCCGGCAACGCCGCCGGCACACCCCATCTGCACTTCGAGTACCACCCTGGCGGGGGATCGCCCGTCAACCCCTACGGGCTGGTCGCCGCGGCCTGCTGAGGCTGCGCCGATAGGCGTAGCCGTGGCCCGAGCGGCCCGCTGCGAAGCAGCACGAGCGGGAAGCACGGACCACGGTGGCCGCGACGGCGTGCCCTATCCGCGCACGCTCTAGGGACGGCCGGGGCGGCCGGCGGGTTGGGAACCCGTCCGCCGGCCGCCCTAGGTTGTCGCCGTGCGCATCGGCATCCTCGGTGGAACGGGCCCTGCGGGCAAGGCGCTGGCCGCCCGCCTGGCATCGGTGGGCTTCGACGTCGTCGTCGGGTCCCGGTCGCGGTACCGGGCCATGGAGGTGGTCGACAACCTGCTCGACCAGTGGCCGGACCGGCGCCTCACCATCGGCGCCGGCGACAACGCGGCGGCCGCCGCCACCGACCTGGTCGTGATCGCCACCCCCTGGGACGGCGCCACCCAGACCGCCGTGTCGGTCGAGGACCACCTCCGGGGCAAGGTCGTCGTGTCGATGGCGAACGCGCTGACCAAGCTCGGCAAGGAGTTCCAGCCCCTGGTGCCGCCGCGGGGCTCGGTGGCCGCCAGCGTCCAGGCGGCCGTGCCGCACTGCATGGTGGCCGCCGCCTTCCACCACGTGCCGGCGAAGGAGCTGGGCGACCTGAGCGAGCCGATCGAGAGCGACGTGCTGATCTGCTCCGACCACCACCAGGCGGTCGAGGTCACGAGCGAGATCGTGGCCAAGATCCCCAACATGCGTCCCCTCAACGCCGGCGAGCTGGCCATGGCCACGCCCATCGAGTCGTTCACCGCCGTGCTGCTGCAGCTCAACATGCACTACAAGACCCGGGTGGCCCTGAAGCTCACCGGCATCTCCGACGAGGCGCTGGGCCTCGGGGCCAAGGCCGCCCCGCAGCCCGAGTGCGGCCGCCAAGCCGAACGGGTCGGGGTCGGAGGACGAGCCCGCGGCCGGGAAGAAGTCGACTGCGTGAGCGGGCACGACCCCCGCGAGCCCGAAGGGGAGCCCATGCGGCTCTACGACACCGCTCGTGGCGAGGTCGTGCCGTTCGTGCCCGGGCCGGTCGTCACCATGTACACGTGCGGCATCACGCCGTACGACGCCACCCACGTCGGCCACGCCGCCGTCTACCTGACCTACGACGTGCTCCAGCGGCGGCTGCGGGACCGCGGCCACGACACCCGTGCGGTCCGCAACGTCACCGACGTGGACGACGACATCCTCCGCAAGGCCCGCGAGCTGGGCGTCCACTACCTCGATCTGGCGGCGGCCGAGACCGCCCGCTTCGACGACGACATGCGGGCCCTCGACATGCTGCCGTGCTGGAGCGAGCCCCGCGCCACCTCCGCCATCCCCGACATCCGGGGCTTCATCGGCATGGTCCTCGACCGGGGCTACGCCTACCAGGCGGGCGGGGGCGTGTACTTCGACGTCTCGAAGTTCGACCGGTTCGGGCAGGTCAGCCACTACGACCGGGACGAGATGCTGCGCCTCGCCGCCGTGCACGGCGGCAACCCCGACGACCCCCACAAGCACGACCCGCTCGACTTCGTGCTGTGGCAGCCCTCGGCCGAGGACGAGCCGTCGTGGGAGTCGCTGTGGGGCCCCGGCCGGCCCGGCTGGCACATCGAGTGCTCGGCGCTGGCGCTCCGCGAGCTGGGCACCACCATCGACCTCCACGGCGGCGGCGCCGACCTGATCTTCCCCCACCACGAGTGCGAGGCCGCCCAGTCCGAGGCGGCCACCGGCGAGCCGTTCGTGCGCCACTGGCTGCACCAGGCCATGGTGCGGATGGACGGCGAGAAGATGTCCAAGTCCCTCGGCAACCTCGTGTTCGTGTCCGAGCTGCGCAAGCTGTGGGACCCCCGGGCGATCCGCCTCGGCGTCGTCGGCCACCACTACCGCCACCCCTGGGACTGGACCGGCGACATCATGCCCGCCGCCGCCGACCGGCTGGCCCGCTGGCAGGCGGCCGCCTCCGGGGACGGCGACGGCGACGCCGCCCTCGACGCCGTGCGGGCGGCCCTCGACGACGACCTGACCACGCCGGTCGCCGTGGCCGCCGTCGACGAGGCGGCCGCGGACGGCAAGGACGTGTCCCAGGCCGCGGCGCTGCTCGGCGTCGACCTGACGCGTCCCTGACCCGGCACGGTCCGCCGTCGCGCGGTCCCGGACAGGCGTAGAGTCGCACCATGCCCGCAGAGGACGGCCCCGAGCGCACCGAGCGTGAGTACGGCCAGCTCTACCCGGTGGCGAAGGCCATCCTCCGCCCGCTGTTCAAGCTGGGGTGGCGCATCCACCTGCGGGGGGCCGGGAACCTGCCCGCGGACGGGCCCGCGATCATCTGCCCCAACCACACGTCGGTGATCGACTCGTTCCTGCTGCCGTCGGTCCTGCCCCGGCGCATCACCTTCGTGGGCAAGGCCGAGTACCTCGACGACTGGAAGACCCGGCACCTGTTCCCGGCGCTGGGCATGATCCCCATCGACCGCAAGGGCGGCGACGCCGCCAAGCGGGCGCTCGACGCCGCCGCCGGGATCCTCGGCCGGGGCGAGCTGTTCGGCATCTACCCCGAGGGCACCCGCAGCCGCGACGGCAAGCTCCGCAAGGGTCACACCGGACCCGCCCGGCTCGCCCTGCGCACCGGGGCCCCGCTGGTGCCCGTCGGCATCATCGGCACCCGCGAGATCCAGCCCCCCGGGGCCACCGCGCCCCGCCCGTTCCGCCCGTGCGAGATCCGCATCGGCCGGCCGATCGACCCCCACTTCCACGCGCGACGGGGGCGACGACCGGCTCGTGCTGCGGCAGCTCACCGACGAGCTGATGTACGAGATCCGCGAGCCTGTCGGGCCAGGACTACGTCGACGAGTACGCCACCCGCCGCCACGAGGCCCTGCCGTCCCAGCCGACGGCCATCGTCCTCGGCGACGGCCGCGGCGCCGCCGGCCGTAACCGGTGCGGGAGCCGTCAGCGCGGCTCGGTAACCTCGGCGTCCATGGCCGAGATCACCATCACCCTGCCCGACGGATCGAGCCGATCGGTCCCGGCGGGCACGACGGCGCTCGGCCTGGCCCAGGGCATCGGCTCCCGGCTGGCCAAGGCGGCGGTGATCGCGGACGTCAACGGCGAGGAGCGCGACCTCGGCGCCGCGCTGGCCGACGGCGACCGGGTGGCCATCGTCACCGCGGACAGCGAGCGGGGGCTGTACACCATCCGCCACTCGACCGCCCACGTGCTGGCCCAGGCCGTCCTCGACCTGTTCCCGGACGCCACCTTCGGCATCGGCCCGCCGGTGGAGGACGGCTTCTACTACGACTTCGAGCTGCCCGGCGGGGCACCTTCACCCCCGAGGACCTCGACCGCATCGACGCCCGCATGCGCGAGATCATCGACGAGCACCAGGCGTTCGTGCGGGACGAGCTGCCGGCCGACGACGCCCGCAAGATCTTCGACGGGCACCGCTTCAAGCTCGAGATCATCGAGAACGCGTCGACCGACCCCATGTCGGCCACCAGCGCGGCCGGCAACGTCCGCACCTACGAGAACCCGCCGGCCAAGCCGAAGGACCACCCGCCCTTCGCCGGCCGGCCCGGGTTCATCGACCTGTGCCGCGGCCCGCACGTCGAGCACACCGGCCGCCACCTCGGCCACTTCAAGCTGCTGCGGGTGGCCGGGGCCTACTGGCGGGGCGACGAGCACAACCCCCAGCTCCAGCGCATCTACGGCACCGCGTGGGACAGCCGCGCCGGCGCTGGAGGCCCACCTCCACCACCTCGAGGAGGCGGCCAAGCGCGACCACCGCAAGCTCGGCGCCGAGCTCGACCTGTTCCACTTCCCGCCCGAGGTCGGCAGCGGCCTGCCGCTCTACCACCCCAAGGGCGGCCTCATCCGCAAGCTGATGGAGGACTACAGCCGGGCCGAGCACGAGAAGGCGGGGTACGAGTTCGTCTTCACCCCGCACCTGGCCAAGGAGGACCTCTTCAAGATCAGCGGCCACCTCGAGTGGTACGCGGACGGCATGTACCCGCCCATGGAGCTGGACGAGGGCGTCCGGTACTACCCGAAGCCGATGAACTGCCCCATGCACACCCTCATCTACCGGTCGCGGCAGCGGTCGTACCGCGAGCTGCCGCTGCGGATGTTCGAGTTCGGCATGGTGTACCGCTACGAGAAGTCGGGCGTGGTCCACGGCCTGCTGCGGGCCCGGGGCTTCACCCAGGACGACTCGCACATCTTCTGCACCCCCGAGCAGATGCCGGCGCGAGCTGACCAGCCTGCTGCGGTTCGTGCTGCGGCTGCTCGGCGACTACGGCTTCGACCAGTTCGAGGCCGAGCTGTCGACCCGGCCCGACAAGTTCGTGGGCGAGCCCGAGGACTGGGACGTCGCCGAGGCCGCGCTGCGCGACGCGGTCGAGGAGGTCGGCATCCCCTACGTGGTCGCCGAGGGCGAGGGCGCGTTCTACGCCCCCAAGATCGACGTCCACGTGCGCGACGCCATCGGCCGGCGCTGGCAGCTGTCGACCATCCAGGTCGACTTCCAGTTCCCGCCCCGCTTCGACCTCGAGTACGTGGGCGCCGACAACCAGCGCCACCGCCCGCAGATGATCCACCGGGCCCTGTTCGGGTCGTTCGACCGGTTCTTCGGCGTGCTGCTGGAGCACACCGCCGGGGCGCTGCCGGTGTGGCTGGCGCCGGTGCAGGTCCAGGTGCTGCCGGTGCGCTCCGACCACGCGGGCTACGGCGACGACCTGGTGGACCGGCTGCGGTCCGAGGGCATCCGGGCCGAGGCGGTCGAGGCCGACGAGCCGCTCGGGGCCCGCATCCGCAAGGCCAAGCTCGAGAAGATCCCCCACGTGGTGGTCGTGGGCGACGACGACGTGGCGGCCGGCACCGTGGGCGACAACCCGCGGGGCGGCGACGTCGAGCGCGGGGTGCCGGTCGACGCGTTCGTCGCCCGGGTGCTCGACGAGATCGCCGCGCACAGCTGATGGACCGGCTGTGGGCCGGCTGGCGGTCGGGCTACGTGGCGGCCGCCGGCAACGGCGCGCTGGCGGGGGAGGGGTCGATCTTCCGCCGCATCCTCGACGCCGGCCTGCCGGACGGCGAGACCCACGTGGTGTGGCGGGGCGAGGTGACGTTCGCCATGCTCAACGCCTACCCGTACACGTGCGGTCACGTGCTCGTGATGCCCTACCGCGAGGTGGGCGAGCTGGAGGACCTCACGCCGGCGGAGTCGGCCGAGCTGTGGGCCGCGACCCGCGCCGCGGTGGCGGCGATCAAGGCCGCCTACCGGCCCCAGGGCGTGAACGTCGGCCTCAACCTGGGCGAGGCGGCGGGGGCGGGCATCCCGTCGCACCTCCACGTCCACGTGCTGCCCCGCTGGAACGCCGACTCCAACTTCATGACGTCGGTGGCCGAGGCCCGGGTCCTGCCCGAGTCGCTGGACGAGACCTGGCGCAAGCTGCGTGACGCGTGGCCGGATGGCTAGCGTCGCGGAGGCCATGGCGGAGGAACCGACACCCGACCGAGCGCGACGAGGACGTCGTCGACGAGCTGCCCGAGGACCTGGACGCCGCGGGCTACGTCGGGCCGTACCTGTTCCCCAACAACAACCGCCGGCGGGTGCCCGGCTACCTCTACCTGGGCATCTCGGTGATCCTGGTGGCGGTGTGGCTGCTCGTGGACGACTCGGTCTACGTCAACGGCGGGCTGCTGTTCGCGGCGATCCTGCTGGCCGTGATCGGCGCCTACCAGCTGATCACCGGCTGGAACCTCGACGTCGACGAGCAGGACGCCCTGGTGGCGGCCTCGCGGGCCGTGGGGTTCCCGGTCGGGCACGCGTCCGCCCAGATGGGGTGGCGGGGCCTGCTCAGCCGGCCCACCTGGCGCATCCTGCTGTACTCGGCCGAGAACCCCCCGGCCCGCCGCGGCCTGGTCCTGGTCGACGGCGTCGACGGCGAGATCGTCGAGCACTTCGTCGAGGACAACCCCGAGGACTGGTCCGAGCTCGACACCGACTGATCGTCGTCTCGCACGGCCGCCCCCCGGGTTGGCGCGTGGCGCCGGAATTTTCGGCTCGCCTAGGGTGGCTCCCCGTGCGTGCCCGAACCGCCGCCGTGACGCTGGCGCTGGTCGCCGCCGCCTGCGGGGGCGGCGGCGGGGGAGACGACGCCGCGCCCGCGGTCGACCACCACCGGCACCACGCCCGCGACCACCGCCCCGCCCACGACCGCGGCCCCGACCACCACGACGACCGCGCCCGTCGACCCGGCCACGCTGCGGCCGCCCGCCGTCGCCGCCGATCCCGCCGGCCTGGCCGCCCAGATCGCGGCGGCCGAGGCGACGCTGCGCACCCCGGGGGCGAGCGAGACCGACATCGCCACCGCCGCCCTGGCCCAGCAGGCCGCCTACCGGGTCCTCGGCGACCACCCGGACTGGGACGCCCCCGTGCTGGCGGCGCTGCCGGCCGAGCTCCACCCGGCGGTGCAGGCCCACGCCGAGGCCCGGCGGGAGTTCCGGACCCTGGGCCGGCGCCCGGCCACCGAGATGCCCACGTGGCGGATCGTCGCGCCCGCGCCCGCGGCCGAGCTGGCCGGCTACTACCGGGAGGCCGAGGCCACCTTCGGGGTGCCCTGGAACGTGCTCGCCGCCATCAACCTGGTGGAGACCGGCCTGGGCCGCATCCGGGGGACGTCGGTGGCCGGCGCCCAGGGTCCGATGCAGTTCATGCCGGCCACCTGGGCGGCCTACGGCGAGGGCGACATCAACGACACCCGCCAGTCCATCCTCGCCGCCGGGCGCTACCTCCAGGCCAACGGGGCCCCCGGCGACATGGCCGGCGCCCTGTGGAACTACAACCACAGCGACCACTACGTGCGGGGCGTCCAGCTCTACGCCGAGCTCATCGCCGAGCACCCCGCCGCCTTCTCGGGCTTCTACCACTGGGGTGTCTGGTACTGGACGACCGCCGGGGACCTGTTCCTGCCGGTCGGCTACGAGGCCACCGAGCCGGTCCCCGCCGACCAGTACGCCGCCACGGCCCCCCGGTGAGGCGACCGGGGGGCCGTAGGGCGCTGGGGTCGCGGAGTCAGCGCAGGTCGATCTCGGCGACGTGCCCGCCGGTGACCTGCACGAGCGCCACCGGGATGCCTGCGTCGTCGAGGACCTGGTAGCTGCCCCGGACCACCTGCGGGAACACGGCGACGTGCAGGGTGCCGTCACCGACCCGCCGGGGGTGGACCCCGGTGTGGAAGCGCTCGGCCGGTCGCCCCGCCGGGCATGCCTCCAGCTCGCCGGACGGGGTGTCGCCCGGCAGGTACACCACGAACGCACCGACGTCGTCCCCGATGTCGAGGAGCGAGCTGACGCCCACGTCCGAGCTCTCGGACGTGGGCGCCAGCGTGGCGGTGTGGCTGTGTGTGTGGTGGTGCGGATGCACCGTCAGGCCGCCGGGATGTCGTAGCCGCTGAACGGCGTCCCGATGTACGGGAAGTCGTCCAGGAACTGGCGGACCGGCGGGAAGGTGCCGTCCTCGATGAGGTTGGCGGCACCGTCCGGCTGTGAAGGTGTCGTCGACCAGCGGGAGGACCGCACCGGCGACCGCCCGCAGCTCGATGGTGACCACGTCGTCGGGAAGCCGGCGGCCGTTGGGGAAGCCGTCGAAGTCGCCGCCGAGGAGGCCGAGCCGGTTGGGGTTGGCGCTGGGTGCGTAGGCCATGTTCAGCCGCAGCACGTCGGCCTGCGTGGTCCCGGTGAAGTTCTGGAACCCGTCGATGACGCCGGCGGGGATGCCGGTCAGCAGGATGGCCAGCAGGTCGGCCCGGTCCTTGTTGTAGGCCGCCAGGTTCGGGAACACGCCCGGGTAGAGCACCGGCAGCAGCGCGCCGAGCTCGGGGCGGGCCACGTACTTGGCGAACCGGCTCTCCTTGTCGGGGCCGACCGAGTTCCACTCGTCCTTGCGGTCGAGGGGCACGATGACCTCGTTGAACAGCGGGTTGCCGAGCCGGGACACCTGCTGCCAGGGGCCGGCGCTGCGGCGGTAGCCGTAGCCCCGGGACATGCCCTTCTGGCGGCTGGCGGCCCCCCACACGCCGATGGCCGAGTTCTGGGCCATCGGGTCGCGGGGCACGCGGCCGTCCCGGGTCAGGTGCGCGATCGGCACCTGGATGACCAGGGAGTGGACGTTGACCTGCTCGATCGAGTCGACGCCGGTCCCCTTGGGGGTCGGGATCAGGTGCAGGTCCTGGAAGGGCCGCAGCGTGCCCAGGTCGAACACCGACCCGAGGTCCACGAAGAAGCTCTCGGCCCGCTGGCCGGCGAACACCTTCTCGCCCGTGCGGAGCGTCTTGACGGCCGCAGCCGCCAGGTTCTCGTAGTTCGGGGTCGAGCGGGGGCCGATGTTGCAGGGGGGCGCAGGGATGCCCCGGGCGAGGACCTCGGCGCGGTCCCGGCGGCCGGGCCGGCGGGTGACCTTGGTCAGCTTGTAGGACTGGCGGCGGTTCCAGTTGGGGCTGTCCAGCGCCGTGATCGGACCCGTGTTGTACAGGAACGTGTTCGGGTTCGTGTTCACGGTCTCGAAGCTGAACTGGTAGCTGATGTTCGGCTTGCCGTCGCCGTCGTTGTCGATGTTGATCTCGTAGAGCACGTCGTCGCCGAACTCGTAGAAGTTCGGCCCGCCGGCCGGAGCCTCGACGGGGAGGTAGCTCGTGATGATCGTGACGGTGTCGTTCGGGGTGACGAACGCATAGGTGTCGGTGTTGTCGGCGACCGGGTCCTTGGAGATCCCGGGCGCTTCGCGGTGCGAGGACATCGTCGGTGGTCCTTACCGGGTGGCTCGCAGCACGCGGGCCACGAGGGTCTTGTCGGTGAACACGATGGAGCGCTCGTCGACCAGGATCTCGACCTCGCCCTTGGCGGCGTCGAGGACCTGGAGCATGGTGGGGCCGCTGAGCGCGGCGGCCTCGCCTGGCGTGAGCTCGTCGGCGGTGTCGGCAGCCGCGACCGAGGTCAGCGGGCCGACGATGGTGGCGGCGCCCGCCACCCCGATTGCTCCCGCCGTGCCCGTTGCGATGAACGAGCGGCGCGTGACGGGTTGCATGGGATTCTCCTCCTGTAGCCGTCGGTGGCTTGCAGGTGGAGATTCGGGACCGCCGCTCCCCGGATGTGGGACCGCGCTCCGTTGAGTGTGCGCGGACAGGTCATTCGCAGCGGGCCGCTCGGGCCACGGCTCCGCCTATCGGCGCACTCTCAGGGGCCGGTGCGGCGGACCGCGCCGAGGACCGTCTCGGCCGCCCGGAGGTGGCTCACGCCGGCGTCGACCGCGCCGCGGGCCAGGTCGAGGGCGGTGACGGTGCGGCCGGTCCCGCCGACGGTAGCCGGTGCGGTCCCAGTCGCCGGCCGGGGTGTTGTCGATGCGGTCGGCCGCGGCGTTGGCCTCGAAGCCCAGCTCGGCCAGGCGCTCGTGCACGGTGCCGGTGGGGGCGCCGGGCTTGGGGCGGGCCTCGGCGTCGACGTCGGCGGGGTCGAGGGTGGGGGAGTCGCCGGCCGCGACCGCGGCGAGGGCCCGGTCCGCGGCGCCGATGGCCCACGCGGCCGCCACGATGTGCTCGATCGCGGACCAGCCGTGCGAGCTGCGGTGGGCCACGTCGTCGGGGGACTCGTCCTCGCCGAGCCCGGCGAACAGGCCCCGGTACCGCCTCTCCAGCCCCCGGAGAGCGACGCTGGCGTCCGACGGTGCGAGCTGGGACAGGTCCATCGCCCGGTTCTAGCGCGCCGGCCACCCCGGCGCCGGTAGCTTGCCCGCATGTCCATCTACGACGTGGCCATCAACCGCCTCGACGGCAGCCCCACCGACCTGCACGACTACGACGGCAAGGCCGTCCTCGTCGTCAACGTCGCCTCGCAACTGCGGGCTCACGCCCCAGTACACGGGCCTCGAGGAGATCCACGAGCGCTACGCCGGCCAGGGCTTCACGGTGCTGGGCGTGCCCTGCAACCAGTTCGGCGGCCAGGAGCCGGGCACGGCCGAGGAGATCGCCACCTTCTGCTCGACGAGCTACGGCGTGACCTTCCCCATGACCGAGAAGGTCGAGGTCAACGGCGACGGGCGCCACCCGCTGTACCGCGAGCTGGTCGAGGTGGCCGACTCCGACGACGGCCACACCGGCGACATCCGCTGGAACTTCGAGAAGTTCCTGGTGGCGCCGGGCGGCGAGGTCGTGGCCCGGTTCAGCCCCATGGTCGACCCCACCTCCAGCGAGGTGACGGCCGCGGTCGAGAAGATCCTGCCCGGCTAGCGCCCCCGGGCCGCCCGCAGCACCCGGCCGACGTCGAGCAGGTGGTGGCTGCCCTCGTGGACGGCGATCACCGCCAGCTCGGTCACGGGCACCTCGCGGCCCCGGCCGGTGAGGGTGGGCAGCTCCCACTCGTCCGCGTTCAGCTCGGCCAGCGTGGTGCCGAGCGTGTCGGCCGCGTCGTCGAGGCCCTCGGTCACCGCCTCGCGGTCGAGGCCGGGTGACGCGGCCGCGACCCGGGCCTCCCAGTCCACCACCGCCTCGTCCGGCTCCGTCCCGGCGAGCGCGGCCCGCACCCGGCCGTCGAACTCACCGAACACCTGGCCCACGTGGGCGGCGTACTCCAGCGCCGACCAGACGCCGGGGCCGGGCGACGTGCGGACGATCGTGTCGAGGTCCTCGCCGGCGAGGCCCCGGGTCAGGGGCGCCCGGTAGCGCCGCCCGAACGACCGGATGGCGACGACCATGTCCGGCGGGCGCAGGTCGGCGGGGTCGAACCCGCACTCGTCGCACCGCTCCATCGGTGCTCAGAGTAGTCAGGCCTCCTCGCCCATCTCCCGCTTGACCGTCGCCACCAGGTGGGCCGGCAGCACGTCGTAGTGGTCGTGCTCGGCCCGGAACCGGCCCCGGCCGCCGGTGAGCGACCGCAGCTCGATGGCGTAGCGCTGGATCTCCGACGTCGGCACCAGCGCCACCACCGTCTGGCGGCCGAGCTCGGCGGTGTCGGTGCCCTGGACGCGGCCACGGCGGGAGTTGAGGTCGCCCATGACGTCGCCCTGCAGGTCGACCGGCACCGTGACCTCCAGGCGGCTGATCGGCTCCAGCACCACCGGCGTGGCCTGGGCCATCGCCGCGCGGAACGCCAGCCGGCCCGCGACCTTGAACGCCATCTCCGAGCTGTCGACCGAGTGCTCCTTGCCGTCGGTCAGGGTGACCTTGACGTCGACCACCGGATAGCCGTTCACGCCGCCGGCCCCCATCGCCTCCTCGATGCCCTTCTGCACCGCGGGGATGTAGCCCCGGCTGATGGCGCCGCCCACGATCTGGTTCGACGAACTCGAAGCCGCCGCCCCGGGGCAGGGGCTCGAGGTCGACGACGCACACGCCGAACTGGCCGTGGCCGCCGGTCTGCTTCTTGTGGCGGCCCTCGACGCCCTTGGCCCCGCCGGTGATGGTCTCCCGGTAGGGGACCCGGACCTCCTCGGTGTCGACGTTGGCGCCGAACTTGCGGGTCAGCTTCTCCAGCGTGATCTGCAGGTGGGTCTCGCCCGTGCCGTGCAGCAGCGTCTGGTGGGTCTCGTCGACCCGCTCGACCCGCAGGACCGGGTCCTCCTCGACCAGGCGGTGCAGGGCGGGGGCCAGCCGGTCCTCGTCGGCCTGGGTCCGGGGGACCACGGCCATGGCGAGGGTGGGCTCGGGCTGCTCGATGGGGGGCACGGTCACCGGCTTGCCCTTGGGGGCCAGGGTGTCGCCGGTGGCGGTCGCGGCCAGCTTGGCCACCGCCCCGATGTCGCCGGCGACCAGCTCGGAGGCGGTCTCCTGCTCCTTGCCCCGCACGGTGAGCAGGCCGTGCAGCCGCTCGTCGGTGCCGGTCCGGCTGTTCACCAGGTGGTCGTCGGGGCGCACCGTGCCCGACAGCACCCGGAACAGGCTCACCTGCCCCACGTAGGGGTCGGCGATGGTCTTGAACACGAAGGCGAGGGGGTCGCCGCCGGCCTCGGCGGGGACCTCGATGGGGTCGACGGGCGGCGTCGCCGTTGGACCCGACCGTGATGGTGGCCGGCCGGTCGAGGGGGGAGGGGCCGATCTCGACCAGGAAGTCGGCCAGGCGGTCGATGCCGATCTCGCGGGTGGCCGAGCCGACCACCACCGGGAACACCGTCGCCTCGGCGATGCCGTCGTGCAGCGTGTGCTCCAGCTCGTCGAGCGTCAGGGACTCGCCCTCGAGGTAGCGCTCGAGCATGGCGTCGTCGGCCACCACGATGCCCTCGACCAGGTTGTCGTGGACCTGGTGCTCGAGCGCCTCCATGTCGTCGGGGATGGGCTCGGTGTGGGGCACCCCGCCCTCGTAGATGTGCGCGGTGTCGGTGAGCAGGTCGGCGATGCCCCGGAACCCGGCCTCCTGCCCGATGGGCAGCTCCAGCGGCGCGATGCCGGCGCCCAGCCGGTCGCGCAGCTGGGCCAGCGTGGTGTCGTAGTTGGCGCGCTCGCGGTCGAGCTTGTTGACGAACACCATGCGGGGGACGCCGAGCCCGGCGGCCAGGCGCCACGCCTCCTCGGTCTGGACCTCGACGCCGTCGACGGCGCTGACCACGAACACGGCGAGGTCGGCGATGCGCAGCGCGGCGGACACGTCGCCCATGAAGTCGGCGTAGCCGGGCGTGTCGATGAGGTTGATCTTGTGGTCACGCCACTCGAACGGGGCGACCGACAGCGACAGCGAGATGCCCCGCTTGTGCTCCTCGGGGTCGTAGTCGCACACCGTCGTGCCGTCCTCGACCCGGCCGAGGCGGTTGATGGCGCCTGCCCGGTGCAGGAGCGCCTCCGCCAGGCTGGTCTTGCCCGACCCGCCGTGGCCGACAAGGGCGACATTGCGGATGTGATCGGTCGCGAACCGCTTCACCAGGCTCCCCCCTCGGTGGTTGGTGCGATGTGCGGGCGAGAGTAGCGGACCTGCGTGTTCGCCCGAGCGCAGAACGCGGCGGCGCGCGTGGGGTACAGCGGCGCCGCAGTAACCTGTACGTCATGTTTGACGGACGGTGGCGCAGCACCTTCGAAAAGGGCCTGCGACCCCTCGGTGCCCAGATCCGGCGCACCGGCATCACAGCCAACCACCTGACGACGACCGGCCTGGTCATGGCCATCGCCGCCTCGGTGGCCATCGCCAACGGCTGGCTGCGGGCCGGCCTCCTGCTGCTCGTGCTCACCGCGGTGCCCGACGTGCTCGACGGGGCGGTGGCCAAGGCCTCGGGCACGGCGTCGCCGCGCGGCGCCTTCTTCGACTCGGTGATCGACCGCGTCAGCGACGCCCTGCTGCTGGGCGGCGTGGCGTGGTACCTCGACTCGACGCAGGGCGGGCGCGTCTCCATCCTGCCGCTGGCGGTGCTGGCGGCGTCGATGCTCGTGTCCTACGAGCGGGCCAAGGCCGAGTCGCTCGGCTTCGACGCCCGCGGCGGCATCATGGAGCGCGCCGAGCGGCTGGCGTTCCTGGCCTTCGGCCTGCTGTTCGAGTCGCTGCTGGTGCCGGTCCTGTGGGTCATGCTCATCCTCACGGTGTTCACCGCCGGCCAGCGGTTCGTCACGGTGTGGAACCAGGCGTCCGCGCCGCAGGTGCAGCCGCTGGCGGCCCGCTGGCGCTCCCGCCGGGTGGCCCGCTCGACCCATCGCACGTGGCGCCGCCAGCCGCTGGTCAACCGCCGGCGGCGCTGATCCCTGCCCCGGCCGGACCCGGTCGCTGACGCGCCATGGACCTGGTGACACCGGCCTACCGGACCGCCTCGGCGCTGGCCCAGGCGGTCCCGGGCGGACGTGGTCGACCTGGCCGCGCCCCAGCTGGCCGCACTGGCGAGCCTGAGGCCCGGCGACCGTCCGACCATGGTGGCGCGCCACCAGCGCCGGGTCACCCCCGGGTTGGAGGGCGCCGCGCTGCGGCGGCGGGTGCGGGGCGTCTACCGGTCCTACGGCCGCTACTACGGCGAGTCGTTCCGGTTGCCGTCGGTGGGGCCCACCGAGCTGGACGACCGCATGACCTACGAGGGGTTCGACCATGTCGAGCGGGCCCGCAAGGCGGGCCACGGGCCGATGCTGTGCCTGCCCCACCTCGGCAGCTGGGAGTGGACGGCCTACTGGCTGACCCGGGTGCGGGGCATCCCGGTCACCGCCGTGGTCGAGCGCATCGAGCCGCCGGCCCTGTTCGACTGGTTCGTCGACTTCCGTGAGCGCATCGGGATGCACATCGTGCCGCTCGGCCCCCACGCCGGCCGGGAGATCGTGGCCGCGGTCAAGCGCACCGACGTGATCGCCCTGCTCTGCGACCGGGACATCAACCGGACGGGCGTCGAGGTCACGTTCTTCGGCGAGCGGACCACGCTGCCGTCCGGCCCGGCCGTATTGGCCCTGCGCACGGGCGCGCCGCTGCTGCCCACCGCGATCTACGACCGGGGCCGGGGACACCACGGCGTCGTGCTGCCACCGGTGCCGGTCGAGCGCCAGGGCACCTTCCGGGAGGACGTGGCCCGCATCACCCAGGCCCTGGCCGAGCACCTGGAGGAGCTGATCCGCCGGGCGCCGGCGCAGTGGCACCTGTTGCAGCCGAACTGGCCCAGCGACTTCGCGCAGGCCCCCGTCCGGCTCTGAACGTTCCGGGCCGTTGCTCCCGCTGCCGGAGTCGGCGGCTCGGGCCCGGTGGGGGGTGCAGTACCCTCGACGCGTGCGCATCGGGCTGGTCTGCCCCTACAGCCTCACGGTCCCCGGCGGGGTCCAGGCCCAGGTGCTGGGGCTGGCGCGTGTCCTGCGGGTGCAGGGCTACGACACGAGGGTCCTGGCACCCTGCGACGGGCCGCCGCCCGACGCGGGCGTGACGCCGCTCGGCAACAGCGTGCCGACCGCCTCCAACGGCTCGTTCGCCCCGCTGGCGCCGGACCCGGCCGCCCAGCTGCGCACCATCCGGGCCCTGCGGGACGAGGCGTTCGACGTGCTCCACCTGCACGAGCCGCTCGCCCCCGGGCCCACGATGACGTCGCTGCTGTTCCGCAACGCCCCCATCGTGGGCACGTTCCACCGGGCGGGCGACAGCGCGGCCTACGCCGCGGCCAAGCCCGCGGTGCGGTGGCTGGCCCGCCGGCTCGACATCCGCTGCGCCGTGTCCAAGGACGCGCTGGCCACGGCCCGCAAGGCGGTGGGCGGCTCCTACGAGCTGCTGTTCAACGGCATCGAGGTCGAGCGCTTCGCCAAGGCCGTGCCCCAGCCCGCCGCCGGACCCACCATCTTCTTCATCGGCCGCCACGAGGAGCGCAAGGGACTGGCCGTGCTCCTCGACGCCCTGCGCTTCCTGCCGAGCGACGTCACGCTGTGGGTGGGCGGCACCGGGCCCCAGACCGAGTCGCTGCGCGCCCGCCACGGCGGCGATCCCCGCATCGAGTGGCTGGGGCGCCTGACCGACGACCAGGTGGCGTCCCGGATGCGGGGCGCCGACGTGTTCTGCGCCCCGTCGCTGCACGGCGAGTCGTTCGGCGTGGTGCTGCTGGAGGCGATGGCCGCCGGGGCGGTGGTCGTCGCGTCCGCGCTGGACGGCTACGCGAACGTCGCCTCCGACGGCGTCGATGCCCTGCTCACGCCCCCGGGTGACGCCGAGGCGCTGGCCCGCACGCTGCACCGGGCGCTCACCGACGGCCCGGCGCGGGCCGGGCTGCTGGCCGCGGCCGAGCTGCGGGCCGGCGAGTTCGCGATGACCCGGCTGGGCGAGGCCTACGCCGAGCGCTACGAGCGGCTGGCCGGCTGACCCGCAGTGCGGCCGCGGTCCCGGCCGGCCGGTCGCCGAGTGGCCGATGCCCGGCCGACCCCCGCGCCCTCTTAGGATGAGCGGCCGTGATCTTCCTCATCGTCATCGTGGTGCTCCTGATCCTGCTGGGCATCTACGTCGTGGTCTCCTACAACGGGCTGGTCTCGCTGCGGAACCGCATCGAGAACGCCTGGGCCCAGATCGACGTCCAGCTCAAGCGGCGCTACGACCTCATCCCCAACCTGGTGGAGACGGTCAAGGGCTACGCGTCGCACGAGCGCGAGACCCTCGACGCCGTCATCACCGCCCGGAACGCGGGCATGAACGCCACCGGTCCGGCGGACCAGGCCCAGGCGGAGAACATGATCACCGGGGCGCTCAAGTCGCTGTTCGCGCTGTCCGAGGCGTATCCCGACCTGAAGGCCAACCAGAACTTCGCCCAGCTGCAGGAGGAGCTGACGGGCACCGAGGGCCGCATCGCCTACGCCCGGCAGTTCTACAACGACACCGTCTATCGCTATAACACCAAGATCCAGAGCTTCCCCAGCAACGTGCTGGCGAACACGTTCTCGTTCTCGGAGCGGGAGTACTTCCAGGCCGACGACGAGTCGCGCGGTCCCACCCAGGTCAGCTTCTGACGGTGGCCGCCGTGCTGTCCCCCCAGGCGGGCGCCCTCGTGAACGATCAGATCGCGGCCAACAAGCGCCGGAGCCGGCTCCTCGTGGCGGGCTTCGCCGTGCTCGTGGCGGTCGTCCTCGCCCTGCTGTCGCTGCTGTTCGGCGGCGGCTGGGTCGGGCTGGTCGTGGCGGTGGTCGTGGCCGCGGCGGTCAGCGTCGCCGCCTACCGCGGCGCGGCTGGTGTGGCGCTGCGCGTGAGCCGGGCCGCACCGGCGCCGGTCGACGAGTACGCCCGCTTCCACAACGTCGTCGAGGGCCTGTGCATCGCCTCCGGCCTGCCCAAGCCCGCGCTCTACGTCATCGAGGACCCGGCGCCCAACGCGTTCGCCACCGGCCGCAACCCGCGCACCGCGGCGCTCGTCGTGACCACGGGCCTGCTCGACGCCATGAACCGCATCGAGCTGGAGGGCGTCCTCGCCCACGAGCTGTCCCACGTCAAGAACCACGACATCCTGGTGTCGACCCTGGCCGTGACCATGGTGGGCGCCGTCGGCGTGCTCGCCGATCTCTGCGTGCGCCTGCGCTGGTGGGGCCTGGGCCGCACCCGCCACCACGACTTCGACGAGCGCCACGGCGGCACTCCGGGGCCGTTCGCGGCCCTGTCGGTGGTGGGCTTCGCCCTGCTGGCGCTGTCGCCCGTGGCGGCGGCGGCCATGCGGCGGGCGATCAGCCCCCGCCGCGAGACGCTGGCGGACCTGACGGCGGTCGAGATGACCCGCTACCCCCCGGGGTTGATCTCGGCCCTGGAGAAGCTGCGGGACGACTCGACGGTCGTCCACGCCACCAGCCGGGGCACCGCCCACCTGTGGCTCGGGCAGCCCTCGGCCCAGACCGAGTCCGAGGGCGAGCTGTCCGGCTGGAACCGCAGGTTCGACACCCACCCGCCCCTCGACGAGCGCATCGCCCTGCTCCGGGAGCTCTAGACCCGCCGCCCCTCGGCCCGCGACCCGGGTCGAGGGCGACGGCGAGTTCGGTCCACTTCGGGCGGAACTGGCTGGGGAGGGCGGGCATCGTCCCTCGTAGACTGGTCGCATGACCGAGTCGGCGACCTCTCCCGTTCCCGCCCACGACACCGGCACCCAGCGCGTCAAGCGGGGCCTGGCCGAGATGTTGAAGGGCGGGGTCATCATGGACGTCGTCACCGCCGACCAGGCCAAGATCGCCGAGGACGCCGGGGCCGTGGCCGTCATGGCGCTGGAGCGGGTCCCGGCCGACATCCGCCGCGACGGCGGGGTGGCCCGCATGAGCGACCCCGAGCTCGTCGAGGGCATCGTCGCCGCCGTCACCATCCCGGTCATGGCCAAGGCCCGCATCGGCCACTTCGTCGAGGCGCAGATCCTCCAGTCCCTCGGGGTCGACTACGTCGACGAGTCCGAGGTGCTCACCCCGGCCGACGAGGCCCACCACATCGACAAGTGGGCGTTCACGGTGCCGTTCGTGTGCGGGGCCACCAACCTCGGCGAGGCCCTGCGCCGCATCAGCGAGGGCGCCGCCATGATCCGCTCCAAGGGCGAGGCGGGCACCGGCAACATCGTCGAGGCCGTGCGCCACCTCCGGTCGATCCTCGGTGACATCCGCAAGATCACCCAGGCCGACTCGGCCGAGATCTACGACTGGGCCAAGCAGCTCCGGGCGCCCGTGGGCCTCGTGCAGGAGGTCGCCCAGACCGGCACGCTGCCGGTGCCGCTGTTCTGCGCCGGGGGCATCGCCACGCCCGCCGACGCCGCCCTCGTCATGCAGCTCGGCGCCCAGGCCACGTTCGTCGGCTCGGGCATCTTCAAGAGCGACGACCCGGCCCGCCGGGCCAAGGCCATCGTCGAGGCCACCGCCCACTACGACGACCCCGGCATCCTCGTGAAGGTGAGCCGGGGCCTGGGCGAGGCCATGCGGGGCGACGAGATCGCCGGCCTCGACGTCCGCCTGGCCGAGCGCGGCTGGTAGGGCGAGCCCGGGCGCTCAGCTCAGCGGTCGAGCCGGTCGGACTCCCACAGCCCGACCCGGCCGTAGTCGGATCCGGCCAGCGTGACGTGGCCGTCGGCGTCGACGGTGACGCCGGTGACCGTCTGGTCGCCGGGGCCGGCGAGCGACCGCTCGCCCTCGTCGCGGCGGGCGACGTCGCCGCCGGCGGACACCCGCCACAGGGCGATGTCGCCGTCGCCGTGGGACGTGTCGGTGCCGGCGACGAGCCACCCGTCGGCCTCGTCGCCGTCGGGCACGACCGAGGCCGCGCTGGCCCACTGGTCGCCGCCGCCGCCCAACGGCCCGGCCTCGATCTGGGTCCACTCCAGCCCGTCCTCCGACGTCCACACCCGGGCGTCGGTGTCGCCGCTGGCGTCGTCCGAGCCGACGATGATGAAGCCGTCGGGCCCGACCGCGCAGCCGTACGTGAGCTGGTTGCCGGCGCCCCCGAACGAGCCGTCGGCCGCCGTGCGCCGGGGTCCAGGCGCCATCGGCGGGGGCCCGGTGGAGCACGATGGCATCGTGGGTGCCGGTGCTGCCGGCCAGGCCCACGGCGACCGTCGTGTTGTCCTCGGCCACGCAGACGTCGTTCAGGGTCTGGATGCCGGGGCCGCCGATGCCGGTGGGATCCTCCTGCACCGTGGCGCCGTCGAGCGACAGCAGCACGATCGGGTCGGCGTCGACGCCCGAGAAGGCGGAGCCGACCGCGATGAAGCCGTCCAGCATCGGCGCGGCCGCGGCGAGCGACCGGGTGCCCGGCCCGCCGGCGGGTGCCAGCGACTCGGGCGGCAGCCCCCGCTCCAGCTCGACGATCACGCTCGCGTTCTCGGGGCTCTGGTCCTCGAGGTAGGCCAGGCTGGCGTCGTCGATGCGGGCGTTGGTGGTGCCGATGCGGCCCCACGTCTCGCCGTCGGGCGAGATCCACACCATCCCGTCCGGGAGGGCGTCGTTGGAGATGTCCCGCGTGGCGGCGAGCCCGAAGTCCTCCATGCCGACGGCCACGAAGCCGCCCTTGAACGGCACGACGTCGAGGACCCGGCCCGACGACAGCGGATCGCTGTCGATCGCCTCCCAGGCGCCGTTGCCGCCCTGCCGCCAGATCTGGCCGGTGTACTTCTCGCGCTCGACACCCGAGGCGGGCGTGAGCCGCCCGCCGCCGGCGATCGTGACGTCCGGGCTCTCGGCGACCGACGTCGCGAAGGGCACGGCGCCGCCCCGGGGGAAGGCGTCGCCCGTGACGTCCTCCCAGCGGGTGCCGAAGCGGAGCACCGAGGGACCGGAGCCGATGGCGACGGCCGGGACGGTGGCGGAGCCGGCCGCGTCCTCGATCTGCACGCCGTCCTCGAACAGGCCGCCGTGCACCGGGTTGGGCTGGAGGGCCCAGGTCTGGCCCCCGTCGGTGGAGCGCCACACGTGGGGGCGCCACTCGCTGCCGCCGGCGGCGAGGATGCCGGCGTCGTCGACGGTGAGCGACCGGATGGTCATGTCGTTCGCGCCCTCGCTGCGGCCCTCCTGCAGCGGGAGCGGGTTGCCGGCGCTGCCGGTCCAGGTCCGGGCGTCCGGGGACACCCACGACACCGCCACGCCCATGCCGCCGTCGCCGTCGGCGTAGCCGCCGGCCACGAGGCCGGTGCCGATGTCGACCACCGAGCTGAGCTCCTGGCGGCCGGGGCCGGCGAGGCCGGGCGACTCGACCTGCTCCCACGACTTGCCGTCGGCCGAGTACCACACGGCCCCGTCCTGCTCGTTGTCGACCCGCGTGGACCCCACGGCCACGAACCCCTCGCCGAAGCTGGCCACGTCCCGCACCGACTCCTCGCCGGTGGCGTCGAGCGGGCCGCCCGGCCCGCCGTCGACGGTCTCCCAGGTCTCGCCGTCGGCGCTGAACCACAGCCGGGCCCGGACCTCGCCCCAGGCGCTCTCGCCGCCGGCCACGACGACGCCGCCGGCACCGGCCGCCACGTCGAAGGCCCACTGCTCGTGCTCGCCGGCCATCGCCTCGGGCCGCGCCTGCACCCACTCGTCGCCGTCCTGGCGCCACACGGCCGCGTCCGACTCGTCGCCGTCGCCGGCCCGTCCCACGGCCAGCAGGCCGTCGTCGGTGGGCACGGCGGCCGCCATCGACTCGCCGGCGCCGCGGCGGTGGGGGTCGACGCCGGAGCGCTCCCACTCCACGGCGTCCTCGGACGTCCACACCGCGGCCGTGGCCGCGCCGACCTCGGGATCGAGCACGGAGCCGACGATCGTCCAGGGCTCGTCCTCGGAGGCGGGGGCGATCAGGTCGGACGCCGTGGACACGGGCTCGTCGAACGCGAGCGCGTCGCCCTCGGCCCGGCGGAACGTGGGAGCGGCCTCGCCCTCGGCGTCGCCGCCCGCCGAACACCCGGTGCCCGCAGCGACGACCGCCAGCACCACGAAGGCGGCGAGCGCCCCCCGGATACGTGTCGTGTGTCGGCCGTGGCCCTTGGTGTTCACGGAGAACCTCCGCTCCTTGCTCGTCGCCCCCCGCGTCTCCCAGTCAGCGGACGATTCTCGCCGTTCGGGGCCCGGCCCGTACAATCGTTGCGTCATGTGCGCAGGAACGAGGCCCCCAGGTGAAGGTCGGCGTGCTCGCGCTGCAGGGCGCGTCGGCGCGACATGCCTCCATGCTGGCACGCCTCGGCGCCCAGCCGGTGACAGTCCGCTCGCCGGCTGACCTCGACGGCGTCGGCGCCCTGGTGCTGCCGGGGGGCGAGTCGACCACGATGTCGATGCTGCTGGAGTCGTCCGGGCTGTTCGAGCCGGTCGCCGAGGCGCTCGACGCCGGCCTGCCCGCCCTCGGGACCTGCGCCGGCATGATCCTGCTCGGGCGGGACATCCTCGACGGCCGCCCCGACCAGCGCTGCTTCGGCGCCATCGACATCGGCGTCCGGCGCAACGCCTTCGGCCGCCAGGTCGACTCGTTCGAGGCCGACATCGCCGTCGACGGGCTCGACGGCGCCCCGGTCCACGCCGTGTTCATCCGGGCCCCCTGGGTCGAGGAGGTGGGCGCGGACGTCGAGGTCCTCGCTACCGTCGAGGGCCAGCCCGTCCTGTGCCGCCAGGGCCCCGTGCTCGCGGCGGCGTTCCATCCCGAGCTCGGCGACGACCCCCGCCTGCACGAGCTGTTCCTCAACGAGGTGGTGTGATGTCCGGCCATTCCAAGTGGGCGACCATCAAGCACAAGAAGGCCGCCAACGACAAGGCGCGCGGCAAGCTGTTCGCCAAGCTGCTCCGGCAGGTCGAGGTGGCCGCCCGCGAGGGCGGCGGCGACCCGGAGACGAACCCCACGCTGCGCACCATGTTCCAGAAGGCGCGGGACAGCTCGATCCCCCTCGACACGATCGACCGGGCCGTCAAGCGGGGGACCGGCGAGCTGGAGGGCGTCACCTACCAGCAGATCACCTACGAGGGCTACGCCCCCGGGTCGGTGGCGGTCATGGTCGAGGTGCTGACCGACAACCGCAACCGCACCGGCGCCGAGATCCGCAACATCTTCACCAAGAACGGCGGGTCCACGTCCGAGCCGGGCGCGGTGGCGTGGCAGTTCGAGCGGAAGGGCCAGATCATCGTGCCGCGGTCGGTCGACGAGGAGGAGCTGATGCTCACGGCCCTCGACGCCGGTGCCGAGGACATCGTCGACGACGGCGACAGCTGGCGGGTCACGACGCCGCCCACCGAGCTGCACGCCGTGCGCACCGCCCTGGACGGCGCGGGCATCCCGGTCGACTCGTCGGACCTGACGATGATCCCCAGCTCGACGGTGGCGCTCGACACCGCCGAGGGGGCCAAGAAGGTGCTGCGGCTCATCGACGCCCTCGACGACCACGACGACGTGCAGGCCGTGCACGCCAACTTCGACATCCCCGACACCATCCTCGAGACCGTGGAGGCCGGGTGAGGGAGCACGAAGTGCGAGCGAACCATCAACACAGTGTCCTACTCGCCGCGAGCGGCGATGGCTCGCCGGCGGCCGGAGGCACGCAGGTGAGCGCAAGGTCGGAGACGGCGCCGGACTTCACGCTCCCCGGCACCGACGGCACCGAGGCCGGGCACCGCGACTACACGCTGTCCGAGTTCGCCGGGAACCCCGTCGTGCTGGCGTTCTACCCCGGCGACAACACGCCGGTGTGCACCCGCCAGCTGAACAGCTACACGGCCGAGATCGACGAGTTCCGCGACGTCGATGCCACGGTGCTCGCCATCAGCCCCCAGTCGGTGGAGAGCCACGACGGCTTCAGCGCCGACCAGGGCGGGTTCGCGTTCCCGCTGCTGTCCGACGCCGACAAGCAGGTCGGGAAGCGCTACGGGATCCTCGGGCCGGTGGGCTTCTACCGGCGCTCGATCTTCGTCGTCGACGCCGCCGGGGTGATCCGCTACGTGCACCGGGCCGTGGCCGGCCTGTCGTTCCGCCCCACCGCCGAGGTGGTGGCGGCGGTGGCCGCCGCCCGCACCTGAGAGCGCGCGCGGATCGAGCACGCCATCGCGGCCACCGTGGTCCGTGCTTCCCGCTCTTGCTGCTTCGCAGCGGGCCGCTCGGGCCACGGCTACGCCTATCGGCGCAGCCTCTGGGGGTCCACCGGGGGCGGGGGAGGACCGGCTAGGGTCCGAACCCATGTTCGTGCTCGGTATCGACCCGGGGCTGTCACGCTGCGGCTACGGGGTGGTGGAACGCGTCGGCCGCCGGCCCCGCGCCGTGGCGGCCGGGGTGCTGCGCACCGACCCGGGACTCGACGTCCCCCACCGCCTGGCCGCGCTGCAGACCGACCTGCGCGAGCTGCTGGCCGAGCACCGGCCGGCGGTCGTGGCCGTCGAGCGGGTCCTGTTCCAGGTCAACGCCCGCACCGCCATCCCCGTGGCCCAGGCCGCGGGCGTGGCCATGGTCGAGGCCGTGGCCGCCGGGTGCGAGGTGGTCGAGTACTCGCCCAACCAGGTCAAGCAGGCCGTGGCCGGGTACGGGGGCGCCGACAAGGACCAGATCGAGCGCATGGTCCAGGCGCTGCTCGGCATCGCCACCCCGCTGCGCCCGGTCGACGCCGCCGACGCGGTGGCCCTGGCCCTGTGCTACCTGGCCCACGCCCCGCTCCGCCGCCGGGTGGCGCGGGCCGCGGTGGCGGCCGGGGCCGTGGGGGCGGGGCGGTGATCGGCTCGTTGCGGGGGCGGCTGCTGCACCGCGGCGCGGGCGAGGTCCTCGTCGAGGTGGGCGGCATCGGCTACGTCGTCGTGGTGTCGCCGACGACGGCGGTGGCGCTGGGCGACGTGGGCGACGAGGTGTTCGTGTGGGTCCACCACCACGTGCGCGAGGACGCCGAGGTCCTCTACGGGTTCCCCACCCGCGACGAGCGGGTCACGTTCGAGGCGCTGCTCGGCGCCCACGGGGTCGGCCCCGCGCTGGCGCTCGGCATCCTGTCGGTCCACGCGCCGGGCGCCCTCGTCCGCATCCTGGCCGACGACGACATCGCCGCCCTGTGCCTGGTGCCCGGCGTCGGCAAGAAGACCGCCGCCCGGCTGCTGGTCGAGCTCAAGTCGCGGCTGCACGTGCCCGACGACGGCTCGGTCCCCGTCACGGTCGGCGCCGGACTGGCCGTGGTCGGCGAGCGGACGGCGGCGCGCGACGTGCGCGAGGCCCTGGCGGGGCTCGGCTACTCGGCCGACGAGATCCGGGCGGCCACGGCCGAGATGGACGGCGACGGCGACGGCGACGGCGACGGCGATGCCGGTGCCCTGCTGCGGCTGGCGCTGCAGCGGCTGGCGGGCGGGCGCTAGCCGGTGCGGGAGGAGCTTCTCGACCCCGGCCCCGGGCCCGACGAGTCGGCGGCCGAGACCACGCTGCGCCCCCGGCGGCTGGCCGAGTTCGTGGGCCAGGCCGAGCTCAAGGAGCACCTCGGCATCGTGCTGGAGGCCGCCCGGCGGCGGGGCCAGGCCCCGGACCACCTGCTGTTCTCCGGCCCCCCGGGCCTGGGCAAGACGACGCTCGCCGTCATCATCGCCCACGAGCTCGACGCCCACCTGCAGACCACGTCGGGACCGGCGCTCGAGCGCGCCGGCGACCTGGCCGCCATCCTCACCCAGCTCGACGACGGCGACGTGCTGTTCGTGGACGAGATCCACCGCCTGCCCCGCACGGTCGAGGAGGTGCTCTACCCGGCGATGGAGGACTTCCAGCTCGACATCGTGCTGGGCAAGGGGCCGGCGGCCCGCTCCATCCGCCTCGACCTGCCCAAGTTCACGCTGGTGGGGGCGACGACCCGCACGGGGTCGATCACCGGCCCGCTGCGCGACCGGTTCGGGCTGGTGGCCCGGCTCGACTACTACACGGCCACCGACCTCGAGGCCATCGTCGAGCGGGCCGGCGGCATCCTCGGCGTGGGCATCGACGCCGCCGGCTGCACCGAGATCGCCCGGCGGGCCCGGGGCACGCCCCGCATCGCCAACCGGCTGCTGCGCCGGGTGCGCGACTTCGCGGAGGTCACCGGCGACGGCACCGTCGACCGGGCCACCGCCGAGCGGGGCCTGGCCCTGTTCGGGGTCGACGGCCGGGGCCTCGACAAGGTCGACCGGGCCATCCTGTCGGCGCTGTGCGAGCGGTTCGGGGGCGGGCCGGTGGGCCTGTCCACGCTCGCCATCAGCGTGGGCGAGCAGACCGAGACCGTCGAGGACGTCTACGAGCCGTTCCTCATCCAGCAGGGACTGCTCATGCGCACGCCCCGGGGCCGGGTGGCCCTGCCGGCGGCCTGGCACCACCTCGACCTGGCCCCGCCGCCCTCGGCGGGCCCCGGCGGCTCGGCCCCGACGCTGTGGCGTCGGCGCCGTGAGCCCGTCCGCTCAGCGGGCGCGGATGACCTTGGCGGGCACGCCGCCCACGATGGCGCCCGCCGGCACGTCGGCGGTCACGACCGACCCGGCCGCCACCACGGCGCCGTCGCCGATGCTGACCCCGGCCACGACGACGGCCCCGGTCCCGAACCACACGTCGTCGCCGATCACGACGTCCGCGTCCTGCTTCTCCTGGTCGAGGATCTTCTCGCCGGCCTCGATGCCGTAGTTGGAGGCGGTGACGAAGCAGCTGGGGGCGAAGTTGCAGTCGGACCCGATGCGGATGCTGCCGTGGTCGTCGCCGGCCCACAGGTGGGTGCGGGCGCCGACGCGGGTGCGGGCGCCGATCGTGATGCGCTCGGCGTTGGCGAAGCTGGCGTTCGGGGCCAGGCGCACCTCGGGGCCGAGCGTGAGCTTCCCGACCTCGCCGACGTGGGTGTAGTGGAAGTAGTGCAGCAGCCGCAGGGCGTGCACGTAGCTGCGGGGATCGAGCAGCGAGCGCAGGAAGCGGCTCTGGCGCACCCGCCCCGTCCGCAGGTTGGTCCGCCCGGTGTGGGCGGCGGTCGCCGTCTCCGGCATGTCGAACCCCTTCCACCAGCGGCGCCGGTGGCGCCACACCTCGTGCCAGTTGGTGCCGCGGGCCACGCCGGCCCGGGCGGCGACCGTCCGGGTCAGGACCCCGCCGACGAGCAGCGCCCGCCCGGCCTGGCCCCGCCAGCCCGCCCACCGGCTGAGCACGAACGTGATCCGCCCCTTGAGGAGCAGCTCGTGCTTGGCCGGCGTCGTGGCCGACGACAGCCCGACGGCGTGGACCATCACCGCCTCCGGGGTGACCGCACACCGCCGCCCGGTGGTGGCCGTGGCCCGCAGGCACAGGTCGGCGTCCTCGCCGTACATGAAGTAGCGCTCGTCGAAGCCGCCGAGGGCCCGCCAGTCGTCCAACCGGACCAGCAGCAGGCAGCCGGTCACGATGTCGACGGCCCGGGCCTCGTCCCGCCCGAAGTCGCCCATGGCCTCCGGGTCGAACCGCGCCGATCCGGGCCGCAGCGTGCTGAGCATGAGGGCGCTCGACGTCAGGCTCCACAGGCTGGGGGCGGCCCAGCAGGAGCGGGGGTCGAGGTCGCCGTCGGGGGTGACCGTGCGGCCGCCGCAGATGACGTACTCGGGGTGGTCGAGGGCGAACGCCACCAGGTGGTCGGCGGCGCCCGGCTCGAGGTAGCCGTCGGGGTTGACCAGCAGCAGGAAGTCGCCCGTGGCCTCGGTGGCCGCCCGGTTGACGGCCCGGCCGAAGCCGACGTTCTCGTCGTTGCGGATCAGCCGCACGTCCGGGAAGTCCTGCGCCACCAGGTCCGCCGACCCGTCGGCCGAGGCGTTGTCGAGGACGATCACCTCGAGGTCGTGGTCCCGGCAGGCGTCGGGGAGCGACCCCAGGCACCGGCCCAGCCAGTCGCGGGTGTTGTACGACACGACGACGACGCTGACCCGCCGGCGGCGCTGGGCGGCCGGCGTGCCGGCGGCCTGCGGGGCGACGCTCACGGCGGGGACCCCGCGGGATCGGCGGCGGCCGTGCGGGTGGTGTCGTCGCGGCCCCAGGCCACCGGCCGCGCGCTGCGGACGAGGCGGCGGGCCTGCAGCTTGGCCACCGTGTTCACGGCCAGGTAGGGGACGGCCGCCGGCACCAGCGACGGGCGCCGCAGCACGGCCCGCCACCACGGCTCGCTCGGCTCCTGCCCGCCCGGGAGCCGGCCCAGCTCGGGGTGGGCGGCGATCTGCATGTTGCCGGCGTAGATCCGGACCCGGCGGCGCACCAGCGCCCGCACGCTCCACGGCGCCTGCACGACGAACGGGTCGGTGTCCGGCACCCGGCGCTCGGACCGGCGGAACAGGTTGCGGGCGAACAGGTCGTCGGCGATCACGTCCGGGAAGTGGTCGAACCGGGCCCGGCCCGCCTCCGACATGGCGTACACGCCCGAGCCGATGGGCGCGTCCTCGAAGTAGGGGAGCGCGTCCCACACCGCGTAGAAGCCCCGCACGGCCCACGAGCGGCCGGCGGAGTCGACGCGGATGGGCGGGGCCCCGGCCAGCACGCCGGGCTCGGCCAGGGCGGCCGCCACGTCGAGCACGGCCCGCCCGGTGAGCACCACGTCGGCGTCGACGTAGAAGCGGGGGAACCCGACGGCGGCGGCGTCGCCGGCGTCGAGGGCGGCGATCTTGGAGGGCTCGGCCACCTCCACCACGCGGGCGCCCCGGTCGCGGGCGATGTCCGCCGTGCGGTCGGTGCAGCCGTTGCAGGCGACCACGACGTCGAGCCGGGCCCCGTCGAGGCCCTCGGCCAGCGAGTCGAGCAGCCGGCCGATCACGGCCTCCTCGTCGTGGGCGGGGACGACGATGCTCGCGGCCGGACGCGGGGCGTCCGGGATACTGGCGGCGGGGCGCGCCGCGCCCAGCACGTCGTCGCCGGGTCGCGGCCCGGTCTGGTGGCCGATGGCGCGCCCGGTCACGGTTGCTCGCTCTCGCCGCCCGTCACCGGCACGCACTGTAGCGGGCACGCTGCGCCGATAGGTTTTCCCGGCCCCATGGATCTCGCCGACTTCGACTACCCCCTGCCGCAGGGCGCCATCGCCCAGCGGCCGGCCGAGCCCCGGGACGCGGCGCGCCTGCTGGTGGACGCCCCGCTGGCCGCCGGGACCGTCGCCCACCGCACCGTCGCCGACCTCCCGGACCTGGTCCGGCCCGGTGACCTGCTGGTCGTCAACACCACCCGGGTCCTGCCCGCCCGCCTGCGGCTGCGCAAGCCCACGGGCGGCGAGGTCGAGGTGCTGCTGCTGGAGCAGGACCCCGCCGGCCGGTGGGAGGCCCTGGTCCGGCCCAGCCGCCGGGTCCGGCCGGGCACGGTGCTCGCCGCGGGCGACGACCTGGAGGTCCACGTCGGCGGGCCCGGCCCCGGCGACGGCACGCGGGAGGTCACGCTGCGCGTCCATCCCGGCGACGACGAGCTGGCCGCCCTCGACCGCCACGGCGCGGTCCCGCTGCCGCCCTACATCACCGTGCCCCTGGACGACCCCGAGCGCTACCAGACCGTGTTCGCCGACCGGCCCGGATCGGTGGCCGCCCCCACGGCCGGCCTCCACCTCACCGACGCCGTGCTCGACCGGTGCCGCGCCGCGGGGGCCGCGGTCGCCCCCGTCGAGCTGGTCGTCGGCATGGGCACGTTCCGGCCGGTGACCGCGGACAAGGTCGAGGACCACCACATGCACGCCGAGCGCTACGCGGTCCCCGAGGCCACGCTGGCCGCCTGCGAGGACACCCGGGCCCGGGGCGGGCGGGTCGTGGCCGTGGGCACCACCAGCGTCCGGGCCCTGGAGTCGGCGGCGCTGTCGGGCCGGCTGCAGGGCCGCACCGAGCTGTTCATCCACCGGCCCTGGCGGTGGCGGGAGGTGGACGTGCTGCTCACGAACTTCCACCTGCCCCGGTCGTCGCTGCTGGTCCTGCTCGACGCCTTCGTCGGCCCCCGCTGGCGCGAGCTCTACGACCTGGCCCTGGCCGACGGCTACCGGTTCCTGTCCTTCGGCGACGCCATGCTGGTGGCCCGGGCATGACCCTCGGCTTCCGCGTGGGCGCCACCGACGGCGCGGCCCGGACCGGCACCGTCACGACGGCCCGGGGCACCTTCGCCACCCCGTGCTTCATGCCGGTCGGGACCCGGGGCGCGGTGCGGACCCTGTCGTCCGCCGACCTCGAGGACCTGGGTGTCGAGGTCGTGCTGGGCAACACGTACCACCTGATGCTCCGCCCGGGGGCCGACGTCGTCGAGGGGTTCGGCGGCATCCACGGCTTCGCCGACTGGCGGGGCCACGTGCTGACCGACTCCGGCGGCTACCAGGTCTTCTCGCTCGGCCCCAAGGTCGACGACGAGGGCGCCACCTTCTCGTCCACCTACGACGGCAGCCGCCACCACCTGAGCCCCGAGGGCGCGGTCGACATCCAGGTCAAGCTGGGCAGCGACATCCAGATGGTGCTCGACGTGTGCGCCCCGCTGCCGTCGCCCCACGCCGTGCTGCGGTCCGCCGTCGACCGCACCGCGCTGTGGGCCGGCCGGGCCCGCAAGGCGTTCCTGGCCCACGGGCGCGACGACCTCAACCAGTTCGGCATCGTCCAGGGCGGCACCGACCACGCCCTGCGGGTCGAGAGCGCGGAGCGCACGGTGGCGGTCGGGTTCGACGGCTACGCGGTGGGCGGGCTGTCGGTGGGGGAGGACCGCAGCCAGATGCTCCCCGCCCTCGACGCCGCACTCGGCGTGCTGCCGGCCGACCGGCCCCGCTACTTCATGGGCCTCGGCGACCCCCTCGGCATCGTCGACTCGGTGGCCCGGGGCGTCGACATGTTCGACTGCGTGCTGCCCACCCGGCTGGCGCGGCACGGCACGCTGCTGACCTCGGAGGGGCGGCTCAACCTGCGCAACCGGCGCTACGCCGACGACGGCGGTCCCGTCGACCCCGCCTGCGGCTGCCCGGTGTGCGCCCGCTGGTCGCGCGGGCTACCTGCGCCACCTGCTGTCGGTGGCCGAGCCCACCGCACCCCGCCTGCTCACCCTGCACAACGTGTCCTGGACCCTCGGGCTGGTCGACCGCATCCGGGCCGCCATCGGCGAGGGCACGCTGGCGTCGCTACGCGCCGAGGTGGCGGAGCGCTGGGACGTGCCGGTCGGGTCCGCCGGGCCGGATGGGGGGTCGGGGGACGGCGGGGGCTAACCTCGTCCGGCTGCCTATGGAGCCGCTCCTCATCCTCGCCGTCACCTTCGTCCTGCTGTGGGTCCTGTTCATCCTCCCGCAGCAGCGCCGGGTCCGGGCGCACCAGGCGCTCGTGGCCTCGCTGGAGCCCGACGACGAGGTCATCCTGTCCGCCGGCATCTACGGCCGCATCGTCGACCTCGACGCCGAGGAGATGACGCTGCGGGTGGCGGACGGGGTGGAGCTGCGGGTGGCCCGCCAGGCCGTCCTCCGTAAGGTGGAGGACGCCACCGAACCGGACCCTTCCGTCGACGCCGCGACGGCCGGGTCCGACGACCCGGGACCGGCCGCGCCGGAGCCCAACGTGTGAGCTGATGCGACGCAAGATCCTGCTGCCCCTCATCTTCATCCTGGTCCTGGCCTACGGCGGCCTCGCCTACACCCTGATCAAGGGCAACAGCCCGGAGCTGGGCCTCGACCTGCAGGGCGGCGTGTCGGTCGTGCTGGCGCCGACGTCCGACGCATCGGGAGAGCAGCTCGACCAGGCGGTGGAGATCATCCGCAACCGGGTCGACGCGCTGGGCGTGGCCGAACCCGAGATCACCCGCCAGGGCGACGCCATCGTGGTCCAGCTGCCCGGCGTCAAGAACCGGGACCGGGCCCTGGAGCTCGTGGGCCAGACCGCCGAGCTGCGGTTCCGGCCGGTCATGCAGGACCTCAGCGGCCTGGCGGACGCCGCCGCCGAGGACGAGGGTGACGCCACCACGACGACGACCGCGCCGGCCGACGCGGCGACCACGACCACCGCCCCGACCGAGACCACGGCCCCGTCGGAGGCGGCCGCCGGCCTCGTCGAGGGCGAGAGCGCGTCCGCGCCGCTCCAGGAGCCCACGACCACCACGACCGCCCCGGTGACGCCGCCGACCACCGCGCCGGCCCCCGTGACCGACCCGAGCCAGATCGAGCCGACGCCCCGTGAGCAGGACGCCGCCGACGCCACGGTGATCCTGCCCGGCCTCGACGACGGCAGCCTCTACCAGCTGGGCCCGACGCTGGCGACGGGCCGCATCGTCAAGACCGCCAACGCCGACATCCAGAACGGGCAGTGGCTCGTCGCGCTGGAGATGCGGGGCGGCGACGACGGCATCGACAAGTTCAACGAGATCGCGGCCAAGTGCTACGACCAGGCGCCCGACCCGCAGGTGTGCCCGAGCGGCCGCCTGGCGATCGTGCTCGACTCGGTCGTCCAGTCGGCGCCGTCGATCAACGAGCCCAGCTACGAGGCCGACCAGATCTCGATCAGCGGCAGCTTCAGCGAGTCCGAGGCCAAGAACCTCGCCCTCGTGCTGCGGTACGGCGCCCTGCCCGTCGAGCTGGAGCGCCAGAGCGTGCAGACCGTGTCGGCCACGCTCGGCGAGGACTCGCTGCGGGCCGGCATCATCGCCGGCTTCGTGGGCCTCGGCCTGGTGGCCCTGTACATGGTGCTCTACTACCGGGCGCTGGGCGCCGTCGTGATCGTCGGGCTCACCGTGTGGGGCTCGCTCCTGTACACGATCGTGAGCTACCTGGGCGAGGCGCAGGGGCTGGCGCTCACCCTCGCCGGCGTGACCGGCATCATCGTGTCGATCGGCGTGACCGTCGACTCCTACGTGGTGTACTTCGAGCGCCTGAAGGACGAGGTCAAGGCCGGGCGCACGCTGCGCAGCTCGACCGAGCGGGCGTTCAAGCGGGCCTTCCGCACGATCCTGGCCGCCGACACGTCGGCCTTCATCGGTGCCGCCGTGCTGTGGTGGCTGACGGTGGGGTCGGTGCGGGGCTTCGCCTTCTTCCTGGGCCTGTCGACCGTGCTCGACGTGTTCGTGGCCTGGTTCTACACGCGGCCGTCGGTCATCCTGCTGTCCCGCAGCCGCGTGTTCACCGAGATGCCGGTCCTCGGCGTCGCCCGGGGCCTGGCCGCCCCGGACGCAGAACCGGCCGCCGAGCGGCCGGTCGCCACCGCGGGGGTGGGACGATGAGCGAGCGGAGCGAGCGAATCATCAGCAACGTGCGTTGCTCGGCACGAAGTGCCGATCGGTCACTGCGTGCATCCCGAAGGGTGCACCAGTGAGCGACCGCACCGACGACCTGGGCGACGACGTGACCGACGAGGAGACCGACTCTCCGGCGGACGCCCCGCCGACCGACGGCAGCCGCCGCGACCACCGCAGCCGCCCGGTGGCCAAGCGGGCGGTCAAGCGCTCGATCTGGACCCGGCTGTACCACGGCGAGACCAACATCGACTTCGTCGGCCGCCGCAAGCTGTGGTTCACGATCTCGGCCGTGGCGATCGTGCTCAGCCTGGGGTCGCTCGTCACCCGCGGCCTCAACCTCGGCATCGACTTCGAGGGCGGCGTCGTGTGGGAGGTCCCGGCGGGCGAGGCCTCGGTCGCCGACGCCCGCAGCGCCGTCGACATCGAGGGGGCCACCATCACCGAGCTGGAGGGCGACGAGGGCACCACCATCCGGGTCGAGGCCGAGCCGGTGGGAGCCGAGCGCACCGACGAGATCACCGCCGCCCTGGCCGACGTCACCGGGTCGTCGACCGACGACGTGACCCTCACCGAGGTGGGGGCGTCGTGGGGCCAGGAGATCACCGAGAAGGCCGTCCGGGCCCTGATCGTGTTCCTCGTGCTCGTGACGGTCTACATCGCGTTCCGGTTCGAGCTGAAGATGGCGCTCCCGACGCTGGCCGCCCTCATCCACGACGTGGTCATCACCGTCGGCGTGTACTCGATCACGGGCCTGGAGGTGACGCCGGCCACCGTCATCGCGGTGCTGACGATCCTCGGCTACTCGATCTACGACGGCATCGTCGTGTTCGACAAGGTCGACGAGAACACCCGGCTGGTGTCGTCCACGGGCGGGCTCAGCTACGGCGGCATGGTCAACGTGTCGCTCAACCAGGCGCTCATGCGGTCGTTGAACACGACGATCACGGCGCTGCTGCCGGTGCTGTCGCTGCTGGTCGTGGGGTCGTGGATGCTCGGCGCCGCGGTGCTGGAGGAGTTCGCGATCGCCCTGCTCATCGGCCTGTTCTGCGGGGCGTACTCGTCGATCTTCATCGCCTCGCCGATGCTGGCGCTGCTGAAGGAGCGCGAGCCCCGCTACCGGGACATCAAGCGCCGCATCGACGCCCGGGGCGGCGACGCCGACGCGGTGGCCGCCGCGGTGGTCACCGGCCGGACGACGACGGCCCGCCAGGCGGCGGCGGTGGCCGGCGGCACCGGCGACGCGCCCTCCGGCGCCCGGGGCGCCGGCCCGGTCATCCCGCCCCGGCCCCGCAAGAAGGCGAAGGGCGCCCGCCGCTAGATTCGGCCGCCATGACCCCCGGATCCGGCGTGGCTGGCGTCGCACCTGCGCGACGTGCCCGACTTCCCCGAGCCGGGGATCGTGTTCAAGGACGTCACGCCGCTGCTGGCGGACGTCGAGGCGTTCCGGGCCACGGTCGACGCCGTCGCCGACCACGCCACCGCCCTCGGGGTCGACACGGTGGTGGGGGTCGAGGCCCGGGGCTTCATCTTCGCCGCCGCCGTCGCCTACCGGGTGGGCGCGGGGTTCGTGCCGGTCCGCAAGCCCGGCAAGCTGCCGTGGACCACGGTGTCCGAGACCTACGCCCTCGAGTACGGCACCGACACGCTGGAGGTCCACGACGACGCCCTCGGCGCGAGCGACACTGTCCTGGTGGTCGACGACGTGCTCGCCACCGGGGGGACGGCGGCCGCCACGTGCCGCCTGGTCGAGCGGCTGGGCGGGCGCATCGCCGGCCTGGCCTTCGTCGTCGAGTTGGGTTTCCTGGGTGGACGGGCGAAACTGACTGATCACGACATACTCAGCCTGATCACCGTGTAGCTCGTTCCGAAGGAGGGCAGCGTGCCGACCGTCGACCGGGTCCTGCCATGGCGGCGCAACCACCAGCCGCCCGCGGACGAGGTCGCGCCCCTGCTGCACGCCTTCCGGCGGCGCCACCCCAAGGCGCCCACGGCGCTGATCACCCGGGCCTACCTGCGGTCGGCCGACGCCCACCGGGGCCAGTCCCGCAACTCGGGCGAGCCGTACGTGCAGCACCCCCTGGCGGTCGCCCGCATCGTCGCCGACTTCGGGCTGGACGACGTCACCGTGGCCGCCGCGCTGCTCCACGACACGGTCGAGGACACGGGCACCACCCTCGACGACATCGAGCGCAACTTCGGCACCGACGTCGCCTCGATCGTCGACGGCGTCACCAAGCTGGAGCGGGTCCAGTTCAACTCCCGGGAGGCCCAGCAGGCCGCCACCATGCGCAAGATGCTGGTGGCCATGGCCCGCGACCTGCGGGTCCTGATCATCAAGCTGGCCGACCGGCTGCACAACATGCGGACCATCGCCGCCATGCCGGCGTGGAAGCAGGACCGCATCGCCCGCGAGACGCTCGACATCTACGCCCCGCTCGCCCACCGGCTCGGCATGCAGGACGTGAAGACCCAGCTCGAGGACCTGGCGTTCGCCGCCCTGCACCCCAAGCGCTACGCCGAGATCGACCACATGGTGTCGGTGCGCACGCCGGAGCGGGACATCTACCTCACCCAGGTGCTGGAGGAGGTGCGCCTGCGGCTGGCCGAGCTGCGCATCAACGCCGAGGTCACCGGGCGGCCCAAGCACCTGTACTCCATCTACGAGAAGATGGTGGTGAAGGGGCGCGAGTTCGACGACATCTTCGACCTGGTGGGCATGCGGGTCGTGGTCGAGTCGGTCAAGGACTGCTACGCGGCGCTCGGGTCGATCCACGCCACGTGGAAGCCGGTGCAGGGCCGGTTCAAGGACTACGTGGCCATGCCGAAGTTCAACCTGTACCAGTCGCTGCACACCACCGTGATCGGGCCGCAGGGCAAGCCGCTGGAGGTGCAGATCCGCACGTGGGAGATGCACGCCCGGGCCGAGCAGGGCGTGGCCGCCCACTGGGCCTACAAGGACCGCGACCCCAACGCCGGCGACCTGCCGTGGCTCAACCGCATCGTCGACTGGCAGTCCGAGACCAGCGACCCCGACGAGTTCATGCAGCGGCTCAAGGTCGACCTCGAGCAGGACGAGGTCTTCGTGTTCACGCCCAAGGGCAAGGTCGTGACCCTGCCGGTGGACGCCACGCCCATCGACTTCGCCTACGCCATCCACACCGAGGTCGGGCACGCCTGCATCGGCGCCCGGGTCAACGGGCGGCTGGTGCCGCTGGACTCGACGCTGTCCTCGGGCGACACCATCGAGATCTTCACGTCCAAGGTCGAGGGCGCGGGCCCGTCGCGGGACTGGCTGCAGATCGTGGCCACGCCCCGGGCGGCGTCCAAGATCCGCCAGTGGTTCTCCCGGGAGCGGCGTGAGGACGCCATCGAGTCGGGGCGGGACGACCTGATCAAGGCGCTGCGCCGGGAGGGTCTCCCGGTCCAGAAGCTGCAGTCGGGCAACATGCTGGCCGACACGGCCCGGGCCATGAACTACGCCGACCTGGACGCGCTGTACGCCGCCATCGGCGAGAGCCACGTGTCGGCCAAGGCGGCGGCGTCGCGGGTGTCCAAGGCGCTGCGGGAGACGACCGGCGACGGCGAGGACTCCCTGCCCACCACCATCCGCGAGCCCCGGCGGTCGCGCCCGAACCGGGGGCCGGCCGGGGTCCACGTCGAGGGCCTGGACGACGTGTTCGTCCGGCTGTCCCGCTGCTGCACGCCGGTGCCGGGCGACGAGATCATCGGCTTCGTGACCCGGGGCCGGGGCGTGTCGGTCCACCGGGCCGACTGCGCCAACGCGGTGTCGCTGGCCGAGGGCCAGGCCGACCGCCTCATCGACGTCGAGTGGGACCTCGCCCCGGGCGGCGTGTTCATCGCGTCGATCGAGGTCAAGGCCCTGGACCGGGCCCGCCTCCTGCGGGACGTGACGGCCGCCTTCGCCGACCACCACGTGAACATCCTGACCTGCACCACCCAGACCGGCTCGGACCGGGTGTCCAAGATGCGCTTCGACATGGAGCTCGGCGACCCGTCCCACCTCGACTCCCTGCTGTCCACGATCCGCGGCATCGACAGCGTCTACGACGCCTACCGCATCGTCCCGGGCAAGGGCGGCTGACCCTCGGTTGCTACGCTGTAGCGCGTGGTAGCACCGACGAACGTCCGCTTCCCGGAGCCGGTGGACCGGCAGCTTGGTGACTACGCGCTGCCGGAACCGGGCCAAGAAGTCGACGGTCGTTGTCGTCGCCCTGCAGGAGTGGCTGCGGATGCAGGACCACCCGGGGATCGTCTTCGTCGCATCCGACGGTGGTGAACGACGAGCTGCCCTCGCCGCCGGGCCCCAGGTCTGGACGGTCGCCGAGGCCTGGCTGCAGCACGACAAGGACAGCCGCAGTCCTGAGCTCGTGGCCGACGCGATCGGTCTGTCGGTGCACGAGGTCGAGTCGGCTCTCGCCTACTGGGCCGACAACCGGCAGGAGATCGACGAGCAGGTGAGCCAGCACCACGCGGCGCAGGACGAAGCGTTGGCCGCGTGGGAACGGCGCCGGTCGCTCGATGACATCTGAGTTCGCCGGCCTCCGCCTCCTGCTCGACGAGCACTATCCCGGCTGGCTCGCTCGTGACCTGAGCGCGGCCGGGGTCGACACTGTCGCCCTGACCGCCGATCGTCCGGGTCTGCGGGGCGCCGACGACGTGGCCGTGCTCCGCCACGCGGCGAAGGATCGCCGGGTCGTCGTGACGGAGGACGTCCGCACCTTCGCCAGTAGCGATCCAGGTCGTGGCCGACCATGTCGGGGTCGTGTTCTGCCATCACACCCGCTACCCGCGGACGCGACCAGGGTTGACACGGCTGCGTCGGGCCCTCGTCGCGCTGGCCGCCGATCCGCCCGACGGCCTCGGACGCCTGCCGGTCGAGTGGTGGCTGCCGGTGCTGGACCAACTGGGGTGAGTGAGCGGTCGCCGCTAGCGTCTGCGGGAATGTCCCATGCCATCCACTCCCTCTTGGCGACGACCGCCGAGCGGTCGGTGTCGGCGCCGGCCGGGCGCATGCAGCCCGCGCTGCGGTTGGCCGTGCTGACCTGCATGGACGCCCGCATCGACCCGCTGGCCGCGCTGGGGATCGGGGTCGGGGACGCCCACGTCCTGCGCAACGCGGGCGGGCGGGTCACCGACGACGTGGTGCGCAGCCTGGCGCTGTCGACCCACTCGCTGGGCGTGGCGGAGGTGGGCATCGTGCAGCACACCGGCTGCGGGTTGGAGGGCGTGGGCAACGACACCCTGGCCCGGGAGACCGGGCTGGTGGGCGTGGACTTCCTGCCCTTCGACCAGGTCGACGACAGCGTGGCGGCCGACGTCGACCGGCTGCTGGCCGCCGGCACCCTGCCGCCCGGGACGGTCGTGTGGGGCGGGGTCTACGACCTGGCCGACGGCCGGATCCGGCTGGTGCGCGAGCCGTCGCCGGTCGGCTGAGTCCGGCCCCGGTGGCGGGCTTGGCTAGTCTCGCCCGGTGCCTGGTGGGGGAGCGCCTGACGCGGCGCGGGACGAGACCGTGACCCGCGAGCCCGCGGGTCGCGCCCGAGCCGCCCAACGGCGTGCGGGCCGCCGAATCGGGCCCCCGCGGCCGAGCCCGCTGCCCGTGCGCCCGCGGCCGTGGCGGACGGCCCGCCGGATGCCGGATGTCGCAGCGGGTGCCGGGGTCGAGCCGGCCGGTGATCCCGAGCAGGTCGAGCCCGTGTCCGGGTTGCCGCAGCTCGGTCGGCCGAGCCGGAAGTGGTGGCTGGCGTTGCTGGTCATCTGCCTCGTGGCGCTCGGCGTGCGGTTCGGCTACACGCTCGGCTGGAAGCAGGTCGACAGCATCGCGGGCGACGCGTACTACTACCACCGGGGCGCCAACCTGCTGGCCGACGGCCACGGGTTCGTGCATCCCTACGCGTTCGACAAGGGCGTCTCGATCCCCGGGGCCGACCACCCGCCGGGGTACATGATCGTGCTGGCCGTGCCGTCGCTCGTCGGCGTCGTCGCCATGCGGCGGGCCCGCATCCCGACGTTCCCGCTGTGGAGCGCCGTGCTCAACGTCGTCATCACCGTGCTGATCTTCTACGGCTCCACCCGGTTCCGGGCCCCCGCCGAGCCCGCGTTCGTGCTCGCCGCCGCGTTCTGGCTCGACGGCCGCATCCGGCGCTTCGGCCGCGAGCCGGCCGACGCCGTCTGAACCTGGTTCGGCCCGCCGCCCCGGCGCCGCTAGCCTCGACTGGCCATGTCCGAGACCTTCCGCGCCCCGATCGGCACCCACGACGTGCTGCCGCCGGAGTCCGCGCGGTGGCAGGCGCTCGTCGCCACCTTCGCCGGGGTCGCCGAGCGGTTCGGGCACGGCCTGGTGCACGGCCCGCTGTTCGAGGACGTCGGCGTCTTCCAGCGGATCGGCGCCGGCACCGACATCGTCCGCAAGGAGATGTACGACTTCCGCGACAAGGGCGACCGCCACGTGGCGCTGCGGCCCGAGGCCACCGCGTCGGTCGTGCGGGCCTACGTCCAGCACCGGCCGCCCACGCCGTGGAAGGTGTGGTGCGTCACGCCCGTGTTCCGCTACGAGCGGCCCCAGGCCGGCCGCCTGCGCCAGCACCACCAGGTCGACGTCGAGGTCATCGGCACCGCCGACCCCGACGTGGACGTCGAGGTCATCGCCCTGGCCCACGCCTACCTCGGGGCCCTCGGCCTGACCCGCTGGCACCTCGCCGTGAACACGATGGGCACGCCCGAGGACAGGGTCGCGTACGCCGCCACGCTGTCCGCCTGGCTGCGGGACCGGGCCGGGTCCCTGGCGCCGGAGGACCGCGAGAAGATCGACACCCACCCGCTGCGGGTCCTCGACTCCAAGTCGCCGGCCACGCAGGCGGCGCTCGACGGTGCGCCCCGCATCGCCGAGGTGCTCGACGCCGGGTCCCGCCGCCACTTCGAGCGGGTGCAGTCCGGCCTGCAGGCCCTCGGCATCCCGTTCACGCTCGACGCCGGCCTGGTCCGCGGCCTCGACTACTACACGCACACCCTGTTCGAGTTCCAGAGCGACGCCCTCGGCATCGCCGAGTCCACCATCATCGGCGGGGGCCGCTACGACGGCCTCGTCGAGCAGCTCGGGGGCCCGCCCACGCCCGGCATCGGCTTCGGCTCCGGCATCGAGCGCATGCTGCTGGCCTGCGACGCCGAGGGCGTGTTCGGTGCCCCGGCCGGCGTCCTCGACGTGTTCGTGGTCGACGCCACCGACGGCTCGGCCGCCCGCGACCTGGCCCACGAGCTGCGCACCGCCGGCCTGCGCACCGACCGGGCCTACGACGGCCGGTCGATGAAGTCGCAGATGAAGGTCGCGGGCCGCTCCGGCGCCCCGGTGGCCGTCATCGTCGGCGAGCAGGAGGTGGCGGACGGCACGGCGACCGTCCGGGACCTCGGCCGGGCCGAGCAGGAGATCGTCGCCCGCGACCAGGTCGTCGACCGGGTCCGCAAGATCCTGGAGGCACAGTGACGGAGCGGAGCGAGGTCCAGAAGCACAGTCGTCCTGTCGCCACGAAGTGGCGATTCGGCACGGTGCGCCCGAGGGTGCACCAGTGACCGACGCCCCGGCCTGGGGGATGCGCACCCACTGGTGCGGCGAGCTGCGCCCCGCCCACGCCGGGGAGACGGTGTCGCTGTGCGGGTGGGTCGCCCGCCGCCGCGAGCACGGCGAGCACCTGGCCTTCCTCGACCTGCGCGACCGCGAGGGCGTGGTCCAGTGCGTGATCGACGGGTCGGTCGACGTCCGCAACGAGTGGGTCGTGCGGGTCACCGGCGTGGTCCGCGCCCGTCCCGAGGGCACCAGCAACCCGGCCCTGCCCACCGGCGAGGTCGAGGTGGGGGAGTGCACGGTCGAGGTCCTCAACCGGGCCGAGCCGCCGCCGTTCCCGGTCGACGACCGGGTCGACACCGACGAGGTGGTCCGGCTGCGCCACCGCTACGTCGACCTGCGCCGCGAGCGCATGCAGCGCAACCTCCGGGCCCGCGCCGCCGTCAACAGCGCCATCCGGGCCTCGATGGAGCGCCAGGGGTTCGTCGAGGTCGAGACGCCGATGCTCATCGCCTCCACCCCCGAGGGCGCCCGCGACTTCGTCGTGCCCTCCCGCCTGCATCCCGGGGCCTTCTACGCCCTGCCCCAGAGCCCCCAGCTGTTCAAGCAGCTCACGATGGTCGGCGGGCTCGACCGCTACTACCAGATCGCCCGCTGCCTGCGCGACGAGGACCTCCGGGCCGACCGCCAGTTCGAGTTCATGCAGCTCGACGTCGAGGCCAGCTTCGTGGGCCAGGACGACGTGCTGGCCTTCGTGTCCGACGCCATCCGGTCGGCCGTCGGCGCCGTCGCCGGGGCCGAGGTGGGCGACATCCCCACCATGACCTGGCACGAGGCCATGGAGCGCTACGGCTCCGACAAGCCCGACATCCGCTTCGGCATGGAGCTGGTCGAGCTGACCGACGTGTTCGACGGCACCGGGTTCAAGGCGTTCGCCGGCCAGTGCGTCAAGGGCATCCGGGTGCCGGGGGCCGGGGGCGAGACGTCCCGCAAGCGGCTCGACGACCTCACCGACGCGGCCAAGCGCTGGGGCGCCAAGGGCCTGGTGTGGATGCGGGTCACCGACGACGCGCTCGACAGCCCCGTGGCCAAGTTCCTGTCCGAGACCGAGCTGGCGGGCGTCCGGTCGGCCCTGGCGGCGGAGCCGGGCGACCTGCTGCTGCTCGTGGCCGACACGAGGGCGGTGGCCCGCCACGTGCTCGGCCTGCTGCGCCTCGAGCTGGGGCGCCCCCCGGTGACCGAGGGCGGCCTCCACTTCCTGTGGGTGGTCGACTTCCCGCTGTTCGAGGGCCTGGGCGACGAGGGACGGCCCATCCCGGCCCACCACCCGTTCACGATGCCGCACCCGGAGGACGTCGACCTGCTGTCCTCCGACGACCCCGCCGACCTGCTGCGGGTGCGGTCCCAGGCCTACGACCTGGTGCTCAACGGCTGGGAGCTGGGCTCGGGCTCGGTGCGGATCCACCGGGCCGACGTGCAGCAGACCATCTTCGGGCTGCTCGGCATCGGGCCGGACGAGGCCCAGGAGCGGTTCGGCTTCCTGCTCGACGCGTTCCGCTTCGGGGCGCCGCCCCACGCCGGGTTCGCGTTCGGCATCGACCGGCTGGTGGCGCTGCTGGTCGGCGAGGAGAACATCCGCGAGGTGATCGCCTACCCCAAGACGCAGTCGGGCGCCGACCCGCTGACCCAGGCCCCGACGCCGATCGATCCGGCCTACCTGGCCGAGCTGGGCCTGCGCACCCTGCCGCCCCGGGCCTGAGCGGTGCCGTCGCCCGCGGCGCCGCCCCGGCTGGCGGACGAGCCGGACGACGCCGGCCTCGACGACCTGGTCGACGACGCCCACCTCGACAACGTGGCGGTCGCCGGCGGGTTCGCGGCCGACCTGGCGGTCCGGGGGCTCGTGCTGACCCACGCCCGGCTGTCCGGCGTCCGGCTGCCGGGGGCGAACCTCGAGGGTGCCGAGCTGGCCGACGTCGCCTTCGACGACTGCGACCTGGCCGGGCTCACGCTGGGGAACACGGTGCTGCGGCGGGTGCGGTTCCGGCGCTGCCGGCTGTCGTCGCTGGTGGCGGCCGACCTGGCGGCCACCGACGTGCTCTTCGACGACTGCCGGATGGAGGACGCCTGGCTGCGGATGGCGCGGCTCGAGCGGGCCGACGTCGTGGGGTGCGACCTCACGGGCAGCGACTGGTACGCCGCCAGGGTCAAGGGCAGCCGCATGCAGGACTGCCGCCTCGACGGCGCCGAGCTGTCCCAGTCCCGGCTCGACGGCGTCGCCCTGCACGGAACGTCGATCGCGGGTGTGCGAGGATCGGCGGCACTGCGGAAGCTGGTGATCGGCCCGGACCAGATCCTCGACCTGGCGCTGGCCGTGTTCCCGTCCCTCGGCATCCGGGTCGAGGACCGCGAGGACGACGACGAGGTGGGCAATGGCGGTTGACATGCAGGCGCCGCGCCGGACGAGCGGCGCGGGGACGTGGGTGGTGACAGGTGTCGTGCTCGCCGTGCTGGTGCTGGTCGCACTGGGCGCGGGGGCGGTTGCGTACCAGGCGGGGCAGGACCTCGACGATCTCCACGCCGACGAGGCGATCGCGGCCGACGACACGGTGCCGGCCCTCGTCCAGCGCCTGCAGGCCGAGCGCGACTACGCGACGGCCTACGTCCTGGGGATCGGAGGACGCGCTGGACCTCGGCGCCGCGTCGTTCGACGACGCGACGGTGGCGACCGACGAGGCGCTGGTGGCGGCGCAGGACGACGGGCCCGCCGAGACGCAGGACAGCCTCGGCGACGTGGAGGGGACCCTCGCCGACCTGCGGGGCGCGATGCCTCCACCGAGCGCGAGCCGGACACTGGACGAGGTCGAGTCCGCCGAGTCGCTGGCCGCCGGCTACACCGCGCTGATCGACGGGGTGCTGGACGCCCGGGACGAGGCGATCCTCGCGTCGCAGAGCGACCCCGAGGTGCGCCGGGGCACCCACCTCGCCATCCTGAGCCTGCGCCAGCAGCACCGGGCCGCGCTGGTTGGTCCGGGAGGTCCTGCTGTACGGCGTCATCCCGTCGTCGACGCCGGAAGAGATCGCGGGCCTGGCCGAGAGCCTCGCCGAGGTCCAGAGCGGCGAGGCCGAGCTCGACGGCCTGGCGACCGGCCCCTACCGGGCGGTGGCCGACGACACGCTGGCCGGCGACGGCCTCGACGAGCTGGTGAGCCTGGCCGAGGCGGCGCTGAACGAGGAACCGGGTCGGGGGCGGTCCGGCGTCGACCTCGCCGCCGTCGCCGGCGGCTCGTTCACCGAGGGCCACGAAGCGTTCCGGGCCGAGGTGGGGGCCACGGTCGCCGAGCGGATGGACGACCTGGAGAGCGAGGCGGAGGACCGCCGCCGGACCGCGCTGCTGATCGCCGGGGCCGCGGCGCTGGCCGCGGTGGCCGTGCTCGCCGTCGTCCTGGTCCGGGCGGCGCGGGCCTCGGCGCTAGAGCCGGTCGAGCAGCGAGTCGAGCGCCTCGGCCACGTCGTCGCGGCGGCGGCGCCAGCGGGCCTCCGCGACCCGGATGCCCCCGCCGCCGACCGCGGCCCCGGCGGGCAGCGCCCCCACGACCAGGACCGGTTCGGCCAGCAGCGCGCCCAGCAGGCCGGTGAACAGGGCGACCGTCGTGCCCGCGGCCGCGCCGCCGGCCACGGCGTTGGCCCGGCTGGCGGTGAGCTCGGCCTCGACCCGGACCAGCGTGCGGTCGTCGGCGGCGACGGCGGTCACCGACACGGTGCGGAGGCCGTCGAGCTTGATGGCGCCGGCGAAGTCGAGGCCCCGCCGCAGGCTGGCCACCAGGTCGCTGCGGGGGCGGTAGAGGGCGCGGTCGCCGGCCCGGCGGCGCTGCTCGAACATCTGGGTGCGCAGGAAGCGGTCGACGGTCGCCAGCGCCGCGTCGGGCGCGACGGCGACGAGCCGCTGGTGGCTGACCGTCCGGGACCGGCCCGGCTTGGCCGGTCGGCGGTCGCCCGGCACGGGCAGCGCCCCGACCCGCAGCTCGGCGACGGCCTGGCGTACCGCCGCGGGCGACAGGCCCACCTCCCGGGCGGCGTCCTCGATGGCGCCGGGGTCGTAGCCGTCGACCTCGCCGGGCGTGGCCGTGAGCGCGTCCAGCTCCGCGGCCCGCCGCAGGACCCTGGAGACCTCGTCGCTGGTCAGCCGGGGGGAACGGCGGGCGTCGGGCATCGCACCCATTCTGACGGGGCGGGGCCGGATCCGCTCGCCGCCTCCGGATGAGGCACGCTGTCGGCGTGAGAATCGTCACGCAGAAGAGCTTCGGCGGCCCCGAGGTGCTGGAGGTGGCCGAGGCGCCGGTGCCGGCGCCGCTGCCCACCGAGGTGCTGGTCCGGGTGCGGGCCGCCGGTGTCAACCCGGTCGACTGGAAGACCCGGGCCGGTCGGGGGATGGCGGCCGTGCTGGGGGACCCCCCGTTCACGCTGGGCTGGGACGTGGCCGGGGTCGTCGAGGAGGTCGGCTACGGCGTGACCACGCTGCGGGCGGGCGACTCCGTGCTCGGCATGCCGTGGTTCCCCCGCCAGGCCGGCGCGTACGCCGAGTACGTGACCGCCCCGTCCCGGCAGTTCTGCGCCAAGCCGGCCGAGCTGTCGTTCGAGCAGGCCGGCGGGCTGCCCCTGGCCGGGCTCACGGCGTGGCAGATCCTGGTCGACACGGCCAACGTCCAGCCCGGCCACCGGGTCCTGATCACCGCCGCCGCCGGTGGCGTGGGCCACCTGGCGACCCAGGTGGCCAAGAGCCGGGGCGCCACGGTGCTCGGGACCGCCCGCGCCGCCAAGCACGCCGCGCTCCGGTCCTTCGGCGTCGACGAGCCGATCGACTACACGACCGACGACGTGGCGGCGGCCGCGGGACGGGTCGACGTCATCGTCGACCTCGTGGGCGGCAGCGCCGACCTCGTGCCGTGCCTGGGCCCCGGCGGGCTGTTCGTCAACGTCCCGTCCGGCGCCCCCGCCGACCTGGCGACGGCCGTGCGCGACCGGGGCGCCCGCTACCGCGCGTTCCTCGTCGAGCCGGACCACGAGGGCCTCTACGCCCTGACCCAGCTGGTCGAGGACGGCGAGCTCCGGGTCGACGTCGCCGCCGCCTTCCCCCTGGCCGAGGCGGCCGCGGCCCACACGCAGGGCGAACAGGGCCGCACCACGGGCAAGCTCGTCCTCACCGTCTGACCCGCCGCCCGGCCGGTAGCGTCGCCGGGCATGGACCTGTTCGCCGCCGCCGCCGAGGACCGGCTGGCGCGGCAGGCCCCGCTGGCGGCGCGGCTGCGACCGCTGCGGCTCGACGACATCGTCGGGCAGGACGAGCTGGTCGGCCCGGGCCAGCCGCTGCGCGTCCTCGTCGAGTCGGACCGGCTGTCGTCGGCCATCTTCTGGGGGCCGCCCGGGACCGGGAAGACCACGCTCGCCCAGGTCATCGCCCGCCACACCGCCAAGGCGTACGAGCAGCTCTCGGCGGTCAGCGCCAGCGTCAAGGACGTGCGGGAGATCGTGGCCAAGGCCAGCCAGCGGCTCGGCGAGCGCGAGCAGGGCACCATCCTGTTCCTCGACGAGGTCCACCGGTTCAACAAGGCCCAGCAGGACGCCCTGCTGCCCTCGGTCGAGAGCGGGCTGCTGGTCCTCGTGGGGGCCACCACCGAGAACCCCTACTTCGAGGTCAACGCGCCGCTGCTGTCCCGGTCGACGCTGTTCCGGCTCCAGCCCCTCGGCGCCGACGCCGTCGCCGCCCTGCTGCGCCGGGGACTCGACGCCGAGGGCGCCACGGCCGACGACGAGGCCCTCGCGCACCTGGCCGACCGGGCGGGGGGCGACGGGCGCCACGCCCTCACCAGCCTGGAGGTGGCCGTGGCGCTGGCCCGGGCCCGGGACCCCGGCGGCGCACCCGCCGTCACCGTCGCCGACGCCGAGGCCGCCCTCGGGACCAAGCTCCACCGCTACGGCCGGGACGAGCACTACGACGTGGTGTCCGCCTTCATCAAGAGCATCCGGGGCTCCGACCCCCAGGCCGGCCTGCACTGGCTGGCCCGCATGCTGGAGGCCGGGGAGGACGCCCGCTTCATCGCCCGCCGCCTCGTGATCCTCGCCAGCGAGGACGTGGGGGAGGCCGACCCGACCGCCCTGGTGGTCGCCACCGCCGCCGCCCAGGCCGTCGAGTACGTCGGCCTGCCCGAGGCCCAGCTCAACCTGGCGCAGGCCGTGGTCCACCTGGCCACGGCGCCCAAGTCCAACCGCTCGGCCCTCGGGCTGTGGCGGGCCCGGGACGACGTCCGCAACGGCGCCGGCGGCGAGGTGCCGCCCCACCTGCGGGACGCGCACTACCGCTCGGCCGGCTCGCTCGGGCACGGCGTGGGCTACGACTATCCTCACGACGACCCCCGGGGCTGGGTCCGCCAGCGGTACCTGCCGGACGGGGTGCGGGACGCGGTGTACTACGAGCCCTCCCGCCACGGCTACGAGCAGGAGATCGCCGAGCGCATGGAACGGCTGGCCGCCGACGAGCAGGGGGAGGGGTCGTGAGCGAGCGGAGCGAGCGAACCATCGACGCAGTGCGTTGCTCGGCACGCAGTGCCGATCGCTCACTGCGTGCATCCCGAAGGGTGCACCAGTGAGCGCCACCGACCTCGCCGCCGTCATCGTCGCCATCTGCAGCGTGGCCGCGGTCGTGCTGCTGGCCGTCGTCACCGTCTCGGTCGTCCGCACGCTGCGGGCGCTGCGCGAGGTCGCCGGCCTGCTGCGCACCGAGACCGTGCCCGTGCTGGAGGACCTGCGCGACACGGTCGACGCCGCCAACCACGAGATCGTGCGCCTCGACCGCCTCGTGACCACGGCCGAGTCGGTCACCGGCACGGTCGACTCCGCCTCCCGCCTGGCCTACATCGCCATGGCCAACCCGGTGATCAAGGGCGTGGCCTTCGCCAGCGGCACCGCCAAGGCGGCCCGGCGGCTGCGGGGCCGGCGGCCCGAGGGCAACGGGTCCGAGGGCTGAGCCGTGTTCCGCCGGGTGATCTGGTTCTCGACGGGGGCGACGGCCGGGTTCGGCGGCGCCATGTGGGTCCGCCACCGGGTGCTGCGCACGGTGCGCCGCTACGCCCCGGAGCAGGTCAGGGACGACATGACCACCTCGGTCCGCCGGTTCGGCACCGACCTGCGGGACGCCGTCAGCGAGGGCCGGCGGGCCATGGTCCACCGCGAGACCCAGCTGCGCGAGGAGCTGCGGCCCGGCGGGTAACCCTGCAGGGCGAACGCGCAGGTCAGCACTAGGCTCTACCCACCTATGGCACCGCGGACCTCAGACGAGCTGCGCCGCGCCTGGACCGACTTCTTCGTCGCCAGGCAGCACACGATCGCGCCGTCGGGCAGCCTCATCCCGACGCACCCGAGCGCGCCCATGTTCACCAACTCCGGCATGATGCCGTTCGTCCCCTACTTCCTGGGGGAAGAGGCCGTGCCCTACCGCCCGCCGCGGGCGGTGTCGGTCCAGCGCTGCGTGCGGGCGGGCGGCAAGCACAACGACCTCGACGCCATCGGCCGGTCGCCCCGCCACCTCAGCTTCTTCGAGATGCTGGGCAACTTCAGCTTCGGCGACTACTTCAAGGCCGAGGCCATCGCGTGGGCCTACGAGTTCGTGACCGAGGTGCTCGGCCTCGACCCCGCCCGCATGTGGGTGACGGTCCACACCGACGACGACGAGGCCGCCCGGCTGTGGACCGAGGACGTGGGCTTCCCGGCCGAGCGCATCCAGCGGCTCGGGGCGGACAACTTCTGGGAGATGGGCGAGACCGGGCCCTGCGGCCCGTCCTCCGAGATCTTCTGGGACAACGGGCCCGAGGTCGGGCCCGACGGCGGTCCCGCCAACCCGGCGGCCGAGAACCGCTACGTCGAGATCTGGAACCTGGTGTTCCCCCAGTACCTGCGGGGCGCCGACGGCAAGCTGTCCGACCTGCCGTCCAAGAACATCGACACGGGCGCGGGCCTCGAGCGCATCATGGCGGTCCTGGCCGGCAGCCCCAGCCTGTACGCGTCCGACACGCTGACGGCGCTGGTGGGCGAGGCGCAGTCGGTGACCGGGCACCGGCTCGGCGAGTCCGAGCTCGGCGACATCGCGCTGCGGCTGATGGCCGACCACGCCCGCACGATGACGTTCCTGGTGGCGGACGGGGTCATCCCGTCCAACGAGGACCGGGGCTACGTGCTGCGCCGGATCATCCGCCGGGCCATCCGCTTCGCCTACCTGCTGGGCGTCGAGCGGCCGGTGCTCCCGGCGATGGTCGAGCGCACCATCGACCTCATGGGCGAGGCGTACCCGATCGTCGTCGAGGGGCGTGACCTGGTCCTGCCGATCATCGCTCGGGAGGAGGAGTCGTTCCGGCGCACGCTGGTCACCGGCTCGCAGATCCTCGACACCCAGCTCGACCGGCTCGAGCCCGGCGGCACCCTGCCGGGCGCCGTCGCGTTCCAGCTGCACGACACCTACGGGTTCCCCTTCGAGGTCACCCAGGAGACCGCCGACCTGCGGGGCTTCGGGGTCGACGTGGCCGGCTTCGAGTCGGCGATGGACGACCAGCGGGCCCGCGCCCGGGCCGCGAAGAAGGGCGGCGGCGTGGCCACCGGCGACGAGGTCACGACCCAGCAGCAGATCCTGGCCGAGCACGGCCCCACCGAGTTCACGGGCCGCGACGAGTACGAGTCCACCGCCACGGTGCTGGCCGTGGCGGGCGACGGCGTCTACCTCGACCGCACGCCGTTCTACGCGGAGTCGGGCGGCCAGATCGGCGACACCGGCACCATCACCACCGACACGGGCGTGCTCGACGTGGTCGACACCACCTACGGGCTGCCCGGCCTGCACCGCCACAAGGTGACGGTGCGGGAGGGCCACGTCGAGGCGGGCCAGACCGCGACCGCCCGCATCGACGGCGAGCGCCGCGACGCCATCCGCCGCAACCACACCGGCACCCACATCCTCCACTGGGCGCTGCGCGAGGTGCTGGGCCCGCACGTGCGCCAGCAGGGCTCGCTGGTGGCGCCCGACCGCCTGCGGTTCGACTTCAGCCACTTCGAGCCGGTGACCCGCGACCAGCTCCGGCGGATCGAGGACCTGGCCAACCGCGAGATCCTCGACAACCCGCCGGTGCGCCACTTCGAGACGACGATGAACGAGGCCCGCGAGCTGGGCGCCATCGCGTTCTTCGGCGACAAGTACGGCGACATCGTGCGGGTGCTGGAGGCGGGCGAGCACTCGGTCGAGCTGTGCGGCGGCACCCACGTCCGCCGCCTCGGCGACATCGGCCCGCTCAAGGTGACGTCCGAGTCGTCGATCGGCTCCAACCTGCGCCGCATCGAGGCGGTCACGGGCTACGGGCCGATCGACCGCCTGCGCCAGGAGGAGGACCTGGTGGCCCGGGCGGCCGAGGCGCTGGGCACGACCCCCGACGAGCTGCCGATGGCGGCCGAGCGCATGCGGGGCGAGTTCAAGGCCCTCCGCGACGAGATCCGCGACCTGCGGCGCCAGGCGGCCGGCAACCGGTCCGTCGAGCTGGCCTCCGGCGCGGTCGACGGCGTGGTCGTGGCCCGGGTCGAGGGCCTGGCGCCCGACGAGGTGCGTGACCTGGCGGTGGCGGTGCGCCAGCAGCCCGGCGTCCGGGGCGCGGTCATCGGCGGCGAGAAGCCCGACGGCGGCGTCACCCTGGTGGCGGCCGTGGCCAAGGACAGCGGGCTCCACGCGGGCGACCTCATCGCCGACGCGGCCCGCACCGTGGGCGGCGGCGGGGGCAAGGGCCCCGAGCTGGCCCAGGCCGGGGGCCGCGACGCGTCGCGGCTCGACGAGGCGCTCGACCAGGTCCGGGCCGCCGCCGGCCTGGCCTGAGCGTGGCGCGGGCGGTCGCCCTCGACATCGGGACCCGGCGCATCGGCGTCGCCCTGTCCGACAGCGGCGGCACGGTGGCGACGCCGTACGAGGTGGTCACCCGCAGCGGCGACCGGAGCCGTGACCACGGACGGATCGCGGCCCTGGTGGCCGAGGCGGACGCCACGATCGTCGTCGTGGGGCTGCCGCTGTCGCTCGACGGCTCGGTGGGCCCGGCGGCGGAGGCGATCCTGGCCGAGGTGGACGAGCTGCGGGCCGCGCTCGAGGTCCCCGTCGTGACCTGGGACGAACGGCTGTCGACGGTCGAGGCGGAGCGCAGCCTGCGGGTCATGGGCGTGCGCAAGGGGCAGCGTCGCCAAGTCGTGGACCAGGTCGCTGCTACGGTGATCCTGCAGTCGTGGCTGGATGCTGGCCAGCCGAAGGGGTAGGTACCGTCGTGACCACCGGGGCCATGTCCGTACCCACCGCTCCTGCACATACCGCGCATGCCGTCTTCTGACCAAGACCCGTCAACGTCCAAGCGCCGTCGCGGCAAGCGAGCCGCGGCGGAGGGCTTCGACGACTTCTGGGGACGCGACAGCGTCGGCCCGAAGGGCCGCGCCCGCCGCCGGGGCGACGGTGAGGACCGGGGCGATCCCACGGACCTGTCGGACCTGTCCGACCTCGCCCCCCGCAAGGGGTCCAACGGCCCCCGGGGCGTGACCAGCCGCACGGCCGGCGCGCCCCCGCTGCCCCAGCGGGGTGACGGCCGCGGGCAGGCGGCGCCGGAGGCGGTGGGACCGCCGTCGAGTGCACCGTCGCCGCTGCGGCGGCCGGGCGGCCCCGATCCGGCGGCCCGCCAGCGCCCCGCCGCGCCCCCGGGGGGCGGGCGGTACGACGCTCCCGCGGGCGGCCGTGGCCGGGCCGCCTACGGTGGGCCTGCGGCCGGGGCCGGTCCGGCGGGCTATGACGGGCCTGCGGGTGGCCGCGGGCAGGCGGGGTATGACGGGCCTGCGGGTGGTGGCGGTCGGGCCGGGTACGGAGGGGCTGCGGCGGGGGCCGGGCCTGGTCAGGCCGGGTATGACGCACCGCGGGGTCGTCGCGGCCGGGCCCCCTACGGAGGGCCTGCGGCGGGGCCGGGGCTGGTCCGGCGGGCTATGACGGGCCTGCGGGTGGCCGCGGGCAGGCGGGGCTACGACGGGCCTGCGGGTGGTGGCGGGCAGGCGGGGTATGACGGGCCTGCGGCGGGGGCCGGGGCTGGTCAGGCCGGGTACGACGCGCCGCGGGGTCGTCGCCGGCGGGCCGGGTACGGTGCGGCGGCGGCGGCCGGAGCCGCGGCCGGGTACGACGATCGATGGGGCGGGCGACCGCCCGGGGCCGGGGGCGGGTACGGCGTGCCCGGGCCGGGTCCGGAGCCGGACGTGCAGTACCGCGACACCGCAGGTCCCTACTGGGCGGCCCGGGGGCCGGGGCTGGCGCGGGGCACCGGGGCGACCGAGGCCGTCACGGCCGCGCACCCCGAGGCGCGGTGGGCGCAGGCGGACGACGCCGGGGTCCGTGGCGTGGCCGGCACCGACCTGACGACCGGTGACAGCTACGGGGACGACAGCTACTACGACGAGCACGACGACGACTACGGCGAGGACGACCGGCCCCGGCGCCGGGGCTGCGCCATCTTCCTCGTGGTGCTCGCCGTGCTGGCGCTGGCGGCGGCCGTCGGCCGGCTGGTTCGCCTGGTCGTGGGTGCAGGGCGAGATCGACCCGCCGGGCGAGCCGGGCGAGGAGGTCCTGGTCGAGATCCCCGAGGGCACCAGCACAGCAGGCATCGGGAAGGTGATGGCCGACGCCGGCGTGATCAGCAACGCCTCCGTCTGGGACTGGTACACCAAGCTGCGCGACGTCGGATCGTTCCAGGCCGGCACCTACCGCCTGCACCTCAACTCGTCGTTCACCGAGGCCATCGCCGACCTCGAGCAGGACCCGCTGCCGCCGAACTCCGTCCTGGTGACCGTGCCCGAGGGCCTCACCGTCAACCAGACCGTCGAGCGGCTCGTCGACCCCGCCGAGGGCGTGCCCGGCTTCACCCGCGAGGGCCTGCAGGCCGCACTGGCCGACCCGGCGCTGCGCTCGACGCTCCTGCCCCCGGACCAGCCCGTCCTGGAGGGCACGCTGTTCCCGGAGACCTACGGCATCGAGGAGGGCGACACCGAGGCCGTCGTCATCAAGCGGATGGTGAGCGAGCTGGACGCCACCGCCGCCGAGCTGGACATCACCGGTCGCTCCGCCCAGCTCGGCATCACGCCGTACCAGGCGCTGATCGTCGCCTCGCTGGTCGAGAAGGAGGCGGGAGTGGACGAGGACCGCCCCAAGGTCGCCCGCGTGATCTACAACCGCCTCGCCGCCGGCGAGGCCCTCGGCATCGACGCCACGTCGTGCTACGAGTCGGGGGTGTACCCGTGTGACCCCAGCTCGATCGACTGGGAGGCCGACACCCCGTTCAACACGCGCACGCGGACCGGGCTCCCGCCGACGCCCATCGCCTCGCCGGGCCGGGCGAGCCTCGAGGCGGCGCTGGCCCCGGCCGAGGGTCCCTGGCGGTGGTACGTGCTGGCCGAGGCGAGACCGGTCGTCACGCCTTCACCGACGACTACGCCGAGTTCCAGCGCCTGAAGGCAAGAGTGCGAGGAGAAGGGCCTCGGGTGCGGCTGACGGCGGCGGACCGCGGGGCCGCCCGGTGATCACCGGGGCCACCCGCCTGGCGGCCGTGATCGGCTCGCCGATCCGCCACTCGCTCTCCCCGACGATCCTCAACGCGGCCTTCGCCGCCACCGGCGCCGACTGGGCGTTCGTGGCGCTCGAGGTCGCCGACGGGCAGGGCGCCGCCGCGGTCGACGCCGCCCGCACGCTGGGGTTCGGCGGTCTGTCGGTCACCATGCCGCACAAGGCGGCCGCCTGCGCGGCCGTGGACGCGACGACGGCGGTGGCCGCCGAGCTGGGCGCCGTGAACTGCGTCTACCGCGACGGGGACGACTTCGTCGGGGACAACACCGACGGCGACGGGTTCCTCGACGGCCTGCGGCGTGACCCCGGCCTCGACGTGTCCGGCCTGCGCTGTGTCGTCGTCGGCGCCGGTGGGGCCGGGCGGGCCGTGGTCCGGGCGCTGAGCACGGCGGGGGCGGCCGACGTCGCCGTGCTCAACCGGACGCCCGACCGCGCCGTCCGGGCGGCGGCGCTCGCCGGCTCGGCCGGGCGGGTCGGCGACACGGCCGACGTGGCCGCCGCCGACCTGGTGGTCAACGCCACGTCGCTGGGGATGGTCCGCGGGCGATCCGCTGCCCGTGGACCCGGAGTCGCTGCACGCCGGCCAGGTCGTGGCCGACCTCGTCTACCACCCGGCCGTGACCCCCCTCCTTGGGGAGGCCCGCGCCCGGGGCGCGACCGCGGTCGGTGGCCTCGGGATGCTCGTCCACCAGGCGGCCCACGCCTACCGCCGGTGGACGGGCGGGGACCCCCCGATAGACGCCATGACCACGGCCGCGAGGCATGCGCTGGCCCGCCGGCAGACGCCCGGCTGAGGGGTGGGGAGCAGGGTGGACGGGCCCGCGGGAAATGTGACGTTGAGCGCGCGGGACTGTTACGGCTTATGCTGCTGCGGAGCGCTGGGGAAGTTGGCGGGCCGATCACGACATCGGAGGTACGGCGTTGGCGCTGCAAGGGACACTCGACACGTTCTCCCTACCGGATGTCCTGCGGCTGTTGGCGACCACGTCCAAGACGGGTTGCCTGCGGATCGAGGGTGACCGGGGACAGGGCGGCGTCTGGCTCGACGGCGGCAGCGTCGTGGACGCGGACGCCGACCGGGCCGTGGAGGGAACACCGACCGACGAGGTCGTCTTCGAGCTGTTGCGCTTCGACACCGGGTCGTTCGCGTTCGACGCCGACGACCGTTCGGCGCAGGCCAGCAACGGCGCGGGCGAGGACGTCGAGGACGTGCTGCGGCGGGCCACCGCCCTGCTCGGCGAGTGGAGCGAGCTGGAGGCCGTCGTGCCCTCGCTGGCCCACCACGTGAGCCTGGCCATCGACCTGTCCGCCGACGAGGTCACGATCGACGCCGACCGCTGGCGGTCGGTCGTGGCCGTGGCCGGCGGCCGCACCGTCGGCGAGCTGGCCTCCGAGCTGGGCCTGACCGAGCTCGGCGTGTCCCGGGCCGTGCGCGACCTGGTCGAGCTGGGCGTGGCCGACATCGAGGCGCCCGCCGGCGGCAGCCGCCGCGACGCCCCCGACCTGGCCCGGCGCCCCGCACCGGTGGCCGACGTGGGCATTCCCGAGCCCCTGGGCGAGGGCCACCGCGCCGGTTGGATGCAGGGCGACCGCACCGGTGAGATGCCCACCGTGCCCGACCCCCGCACCACGGCCGGCGCCAGCAACGGGCAGTCCCGGTCCCGGGACGACGTGCCGAGCCTCCAGGCGCCCGGCGAGCCGCCGGGCCTGCCGTCGCGGCGGGCCTCCGGCCGCACCCGGCCCGGAACCCCGCCGTCGGGCGCGGCGCCCGCGATCCCGGACCTGCCGCCGGCCCGCACCAACGACGCCGGCCGCCCGGCCGACGCCCCCCGCCCCAGCCTGCGCCCCGAGGCCGACCGCCGCGGCCCCAACCCGGTCGAGACGGGCCGCATGCCGGCCGTCCGTCCCGGCGACACCGGCAACCCGCCGGCCGTGCGCCCCGACGCCGACCGCATCCCGCCGCCCGGCGTGCGTCCCGAGACCGACCGCATGCCATCGGTCCCCGCCGAGCCCGGTCGCACCCCGGCCCGGCCGCCGGTCGAGCCCGGCGCACCGCCCGGCCGCCGGTCGAGCCCGGCCGCACCCCGGCGCGGCCCCCGGCCGACCGGATGCCGTCCGGCCCCGCCGAGCCCGGGCGCACCCCGCCCCGGCCGCCGGTCGAGCCCGGCCGGGCGCCGGGCCGGTCGCCGTCCGAGGCGCCCCGCCTGCCCGGGCGCTCGCCCGGCGACGCCGGCCGCGTGCCGCCGCCCTCGCCGCTCGGCGGCGAGCGCAACGGCAGCGGGTCCGCTCCCCGCCGCGAGCCCGGCACGGGCTCGCCGTTCGACAACGGTCGCCTCGGCCCGTCGCCGCTCGGCGGCGACACCGGCCAGATCCGGCCGGTCGGGCCCTCGTCGCTGCCGCCGGACCTGCACTGGGCGGCCGACGACCTGTCCAACACGGGCCCGGTCGGCCCGATCACCGGCCCCGTGTCGTCCCCGTTCTCCGGGCTGTCGAGCCTGGGGCCGCCCCGGCCCCCCGTGCCCGACACCAGCGGCGAGATCGCCCCGCACGTGGCGGCCATGAGCCCCGAGGCCCGGTCCGCGGTCCAGGCCACCGTGGGCAACAACGGCGGCTCGGCCGGCGGCTCGCGGCTGGCTCCCGGCGACGATGCCGCCCAGCGCGGGCGGCTCATCAGCTTCCTCTCGACCGTCCGCTGAGCGCGCCCGCCGGAGGTCGCCGGCTGGTCGTCACCGGCGGCTCCGGCTACCTCGGACGCGCCCTCGCGGGCCATGCGGCGGCCGCCGGCTGGGCGGTGACCGCCACCAGCCACTCCCAGGCGGGCCCGGCCCGGCTCGACGTGCGCGACCGTGCCCAGGTTCGTGCCCTCCTCGACACCCTGCGGCCCGCGGCCGTGGTGCACACTGCGTACGTGCAGCAGGGCCCCGGGGCGTGGGACGTGACGGCGACGGCGAGCGGCGTGGTGGCCGAGGAGTCGGCGGCCGTCGGCGCCCGCCTGGTCCACCTGTCCACCGACGTCGTGTTCGACGGCCGGGCCGGCCGGCCCTACCGGGAGGTCGACGCCCCGTCGCCGATCACCGACTACGGGCGGGCCAAGGCCGAGGCCGAGCGGCTGGTGGCGGCGGCCGCGCCGGGTGCGGTGCTGGTGCGCACGTCGCTGCTGTACGGCGGGCCCGGGCGCCCGGCCAGCAAGCACGAGCAGGTGGCCGGCGATCCCGGGGCCGCGTTCTACACCGACGAGCTGCGGTGCCCAGCCCAGGTCGACGACCTGGCGGCGGCGCTGCTCGAGCTGTGCGCCGGCGACGTGGCCGGTCCGCTGCACGTGGCCGGGCCCGACGCGGTGTCCCGGTGGGAGCTGGCCGGCCTGATCGCCGGCCGCCCGGTGCGGGGCGTGCCCGCCCCGGCGGGGCGCCCGCTCGACTGCCGGCTCGACTCGAGCCTGGCCCGGGGCGTGCTGGGGACGCGCCTGCGGGGGGTCCACGAGGTCCTCGCCACCTCCCGGTGACCGGTCGGTGACCGGCGTCCTGTGGTGGTGGGCGCGGCGCTGGTGGGCGCCGTCGTCGTCGGGCCCCTGCTGAACCACGCCGTCACCTGGTGGATCGGCTGGCGGTCCGCCGTCCCGCCGCTGCTCGGCCGGGTCCCCGGGAGGGGCGAGCTGGGCCGGCCCCGGGCCCGGTGCCCGCGCTGCGGCAACTCGCTGGCCCCCGGCGGGCTGCCCGGTGCGCCCGGGGCTGCCGCTGGCCCTGCGGTGCCCGGGGTGCCGCGCCCGGCTGCCGGGCTGGACCGCGGCCGTCGAGCTGGTGACCGCCGGTCTGTTCGCGGCGGCCGCCGCGGTGATCGGGCCGGAGCCGGCCCTCGTGCCGGTCCTGGCGCTGTTCGCGGGCCTCGTCGCCATGTCGGCCGTCGACCTCGCGGTCATGCGCATCCCCACCCGGTTCGTGTACCTCACGGCCGCGGTGGTGGCGGCGGGGCTCGTGGTGGTGTCGCTGGTGGACGGCACCCCCCGGCGCCTGTGGGGCGGCCTGCTGGGCGCCGCGGTCTACGGGGGCATGCTGCTGGTCCTGCACCTGATCTCGCCCCGGATGCTGGGCTTCGGCGACGTGCGGCTGGCCACGCTCGTCGGCCTGGCCGTCGGCTGGTACGGGTGGGACCCCGTCCACCCCCGCCTCGCCCCGGTGCAGGCCGTCCTGAACGCGGGCCTGCTGGCCGCGGTGGGCGGGGCGGTCGGCGGGCTGGTCCTGCTGGTCGTGCGGGGCCGGGACAGGCCGTTCCCGTTCGGCCCCGCCGTGGCGGCCGCGGGCGCGGTCGTGATCCTGGCCGTGTGGTGACCTGACCAGGGATCGCATGCCGGGCCGCGCCGGGCCGGCCGGTATCGTCGTGAGGTGCTCCGGTACCTGACCGCAGGGGAATCCCACGGCCGCGGCCTCGTCGTCATCGTCGAGGGGCTGCCGGCCGGCCTGCCGGTCACGCACGACGACATCCGCCACGAGCTGGCCCGGCGGCGCCTCGGCTACGGCCGCGGCCCCCGCATGCGGTTCGAGCAGGACGAGGTCACGATCATCGGCGGCGTCCGCCACGGGCGCACGCTGGGCTCCCCGGTGGCGGTCGAGATCGCCAACACCGAGTGGTTCCGGTCCGACCGCTGGCACGAGGAGATGGCGGTCGAGCCGGGCGAGACCAAGGCCCCGCTCACCCAGCCCCGCCCCGGGCACGCCGACCTGGCCGGCATGCAGAAGTACGGCTTCACCGACGCCCGCGACGTGCTGGAGCGGGCATCGGCCCGCGAGACCGCGGCCCGGGTGGCCGCCGGGGCGCTGGCCAAGAACCTGCTGGCCCAGCTGGGCGTGCAGGTGGTGTCGCACGTGGTGCAGATGGGCTCGGTGCGGTCCAAGGCCGTCGAGCGGCCCGGCCCGGGCGACCTCGACCGGGTCGACGCCTCGCCCCTGCGCTGCTTCGACCCGGTGGCCGAGGAGGCCATGGTCGAGCAGATCAAGACCGTGGCCAAGGCCGGCGACAGCCTGGGCGGCGTGGTCGAGGTGCTGGCCTACGGGGTGCCGGTGGGGCTCGGCAGCCACGTCCACTGGGACCGGCGGCTCGACGGGCTGCTGGCGCAGGCGCTCATGAGCATCCAGGCCGTCAAGGGCGTCGAGGTGGGTGACGGGTTCGAGGTGGCCGGCCTGCCCGGCAGCGAGGCCCACGACCCCATCCACTGGGACGCCGAGGCCCGCGCCTACCGCCGCCACACCACCCGCGCCGGCGGCGTCGAGGGCGGCATGACGACGGGCGAGCTCGTGGTGTGCCGGGCCAGCATGAAGCCGCTGGCCACGCTCAACCGCCCCGTCCTCACCACGGTCGACGTCGAGACCAAGGAAGAGACGGTCAGCTTCAAGGAGCGCACGGACGTCACCGCGGTCCCCGCCATGGGCGTGGTGGCCGAGACGATGGTGGCCCTGGTGCTGGCGGGCGAGGCCCAGCGCAAGTTCGGCGGCGACTCGGTGACCGAGCTGGTCCGCAACGCCGACGCCTACGCGGCGACGCTGCGCGATGGCTGACGCCCCGCACGTGGTGCTGGTCGGCCTCATGGGTGTGGGCAAGAGCACCGTGGGCCGCCGGCTGGCCAAGGTGATGGACCGGCCCTTCGCCGACCTCGACGAGCAGGTCGAGCTGGCCGAGGGCTGCACGGTGCCCACGCTGTTCCGGACCCGGGGCGAGCCCGCCTTCCGGGCCGTCGAGGCCGCGGTGCTGGCCGAGCTGGTGGCCCGGCCCTCGCCGCTCGTCATCGCCGCGGGCGGCGGCGTCGTGACCGGCGAGGCCAACCGCCGGCTGCTGGCCCCCACGTTCGTGGTGTGGCTGCGGGCCTCGGCCGGGTTCCTGGCCGGGCGGACCGACCCCGCCCACCGGCCGCTGCTGGCGGGCGGCGACCCCCGCGAGCGGCTGACCCGCCTGGCCGCCGACCGCGAGCCCCTGTACCAGGCGGTGGCCGACGCGACCGTCGACGTCGAGCCGTTCCACGCCGTGGACGACCAGCCCAAGCGGGCGCTGGCCCGCCACATCGCCGCCCTGGCGGCCGACCGGGGAGCGGTGCCCCGGTGATCACCGTCGAGGTGGCCGCCGGGGGCGGCACCTACCCGGTGGTGGTGGGGGAGGGCGCCGCGGCCGGCCTGCCCGGGCTGCTGGCCCCCTCGGCCCGGCGGGTGGCGGTCGTGACCCAGGCCGGCATCGACTTCCCGGTCGAGGTCGGCCGCGAGCACCGGGTGTTCCCGATCGGCGACGGCGAGCAGGCCAAGACCCTCGGCACCGTCGAGGACCTGTGCCGGGCGTGGTCCCGGTGGGGCCTCACCCGGGGCGACCAGGTGGTGGCCGTGGGGGGCGGGGTGGTGACCGACACCGCCGGGTTCGCGGCCGCGGTGTACCACCGGGGCGTGGGCGTGGTGCACGTGCCGACCACGCTCCTCGGCATGGTCGACGCCGCCATCGGCGGCAAGACCGGGGTCAACCTGCCCGAGGGCAAGAACCTGGTCGGCGCCTTCTGGCAGCCCGCCGCGGTCGTGTGCGACACGGCGGCGCTCGCCACGCTGCCCGAGCGCGAGCGGCGCAGCGGGCTCGGCGAGATGGCCAAGTACCACTTCCTGACCGGCGACGACCTGCTGGCGCTGCCCCTCGACGAGCGCATCGCCGCCTGCGTCCGCATCAAGGCGGCGGTGGTGGCGGCCGACGAGCGGGAGGACCCCGCGCAGCGCCGGGGGCGGGCCGTGCTCAACTACGGCCACACCCTGGCCCACGCCCTGGAGAACGCGGGGGAGTACGGGCTGCGCCACGGCGAGGCCGTGGCCGTCGGCCTCGCCTACGCGGCCGAGCTGGCCTGGTACCTGGAGCGCATCGACGACGCCCGGGTGGGCGAGCACTACCGGGTGCTGGCGGCCTACGGCCTGTCGGCGACGCCGCCCGGCGGGCTCGACCGCGACCGCCTGCTGGCCCTCATGGGCCGGGACAAGAAGGCCGTCGACGGGCTGACCTTCGTCCTCGACGGCCCCGGCGGGGTCGAGGTCGTGCCGGGCGTCGACCCCGACGACGCGGCCGCGCCGCTGTCGTGGCTGCTGCACGACGCCACCCGCCGGCCCCGGAGCGCGGATGGGCGACCGATGAGCGACCGACCGGTGCTGCTGCTGCTCAGCGGGCCCAACCTGAACCTGCTGGGGACGCGGGAGCCCGAGGTCTACGGCACCGCCACCCTGGACGACCACGTGGCCACCGCCCGGGCCGCGGCCGAGGGCCACGGCCTGACGTTGGAGCACCTGCAGTCCAACCACGAGGGCGCCCTGGTCGACGCCATCCACGGCGCCCGGGGCCGGTGCGCGGCGATCGTGGTCAACCCCGGGGCGTTCACCCACTACGCCTGGGCGATCCACGACGCCCTCGCCGCCTTCGACGGGCCGGTGGTCGAGCTGCACCTGTCCAACCCGCAGAGCCGGGAGGCGTGGCGGCACACGTCGGTGGTGGCGCCGGTGGCCTCGGCCACCATCGCGGGGCTGGGCGGGGCGGGCTACCGCCTGGCGGTGGACGCCGCGGCCCTGCTCCTGGAGGCTTGACTGCCGCCCGGGTGACGGCTTCGACCCGACGACCCTGCCGCCGATGGACGTCGCCGCCCGCACGGGGCGGCTGCGCGACGGGTTCGACGAGGCCGGCTGCGACGCCGTCCTCGTGACGAACCTGACCAACATCCGCTACCTGACGGGGTTCACCGGGTCGGCCGCCCTGCTGCTGGTGCGGGGCCACGACCTCGTGTTCGTGACCGACGGCCGCTACCGCGACCAGTCGGCCGACCAGCTGGCGGCGGCGGGCGTGGCGGCGACCATCGAGATCGGGCGCACCAGCGCCGAGCAGAAGGACCTGCTGGCCGCGGCGGCCGGCGGCATCGGCCGCCTGGGGCTGGAGTCCGAGCACGTCTCGTGGGCGCAGCAGCGCCGCTACGACGAGGACTGGTTCCCCGCCGCCGCGCTCGTCGCCACCAGCGGGCTGGTCGAGGTGCTGCGCGAGCGCAAGGACGCGGGCGAGGTGGCCCGCATCGAGGCCGCCTGCGCGCTGGCCGACGCCGCCCTGGCGGCCGTGCGGCCCCGGCTGGGGGAGGGGCCGACCGAGGCCGAGGTGGCGCTGGAGCTGGAATGGCAGATGCGCCGCCTCGGGGCCGAGGGCCCGTCGTTCGACACGATCGTCGCCTCGGGCCCGAACGGGGCCAAGCCCCACCACCGGGCCGGCGGCCGCCGCATCGCCGAGGGCGACCTCGTCGTCATCGACTTCGGGGCGCTGGTCGACGGCTACCACTCGGACATGACCCGCACGCTGGCGGTCGGCGAGATCGACGAGGTCCAGCGGCGGATGCTGGCGGTGGTGGGCGAGTCGCAGGCCGCGGGGGTGGCGGCCGTGCGGGCGGGGGTCGACGCCCAGGCCGTCCACGAGGTGTGCAAGGCGGTGATCGCCGAGGCCGGCTGGGAGGACGCGTTCCTCCACGGCACGGGCCACGGCGTCGGCCTCGACATCCACGAGCCACCGAGGTTGTCGACGGTGCCGGCTGGTACGCTGGCAGACGGCCACGTCGTCACGGTCGAGCCCGGCGTCTACCTCCCCGCCCACGGGGGCGTCCGCATCGAGGACACGGTCGTGGTCACTCCCGACGGGTGCCGCCCGCTGACGCGGGCCCCCAAGGAACCGGCCCTCTAGTCCCTCCGTCCACGCGCCAGGAGCATCTCCTTCCGATGGCTGCCACCACCACCAACGACCTCAAGCGGGGCATGACGCTCGACCTCTCCGAGGGGCTGTTCCAGGTCGTCGACTTCCAGCACGTCAAGCCGGGCAAGGGCCCGGCCTTCGTGCGCACCACCCTGCGCAACGTGCGCTCGGGCGGCGTGCTCGACCGGACGTTCCGGTCCGACGAGCGGGTCGAGCAGGCCGTCGTCGACAAGAAGGACATGCAGTTCCTGTACCGCGACGCCGGCGACTACGTGTTCATGGACAACAGCACCTACGAGCAGGTCCACGTGGGGCCCGGACGCGCTGGGCGACGCCACCAACTACATCGTCGACGGCTCGACGATGGTGCTGCAGTTCTACAAGGACGAGATCATCGGCACCGACCTGCCGGCCGCGGTCGAGCTGGCGGTCAGCCAGACCGAGCCCGGCATCCAGGGCGACCGGGTGTCCGGCGCCCGCAAGCCGGCCACGCTCGAGACCGGCCTCGTCGTCCAGGTGCCGCTGTTCGTCAACACGGGCGACCGCATCAAGGTCGACACCCGCTCCGCCGAGTACCTCACCCGGGCCTGAGCCCGCCATGGGGGATCTCGAACCGAGCGCACGGGACAGCCGCCGCGGCGCCCGGGAGCGGGCGCTGGAGCTGCTCTACGAGGCCGAGGCCAAGGGCGTGCCGGCCGCCGACGTGCTGGCCGGGCTGCCGGTGAAGCCGGACGACCTGGCCGTCGAGCTGGTGCAGGGGGTCGACGCCCGCCGGGCCGAGATCGACGCCCGGCTGGAGCGGCTGGTGGCCCCGAAGTGGTCGCTGGAGCGGCTGGCGGCCGTCGACCGGGCGGTCCTGCGCATCGGCAGCTACGAGCTGGCGGCGGCGCCCGACCGGTCGCCGGCGCTCGTGATCAACGAGGCGGTGGTCCTGGCCCGCCGGTTCGGCACCGACGACTCGCCCCGCTTCGTGAACGGTGTGCTGTCCGCGGTGGCGTCCGAGGTGCGGCCGGGTACTGAAGAGGGGTGACCCCGGGGCTCGCCCTGCCCGATCCCGCACTGGCCGACGCCGTGGCCGGCGTGGCCCTGCGCCCGTGGCGGGCGACGAGCCGGCGACGTGGCCGCCCTGGTGGCGGCGTGGTCCGACCCCGAGGTGGCCGCCGGGTCCCTCCCCCCGGAGGACCGCTCACCGGCGGCGGCCGAGGCCTGGATCCTCGGCGCCCCCGCCCGGCTCGCCTCCGGACTGGCCCTCGACCTGGTCATCGTGGCGGTCGACGACGACGATCTGGTGCTCGGCGAGGTCGGCCTGCGCAACATCGACCGGGTGCGGCGCCGGGGCGAGATCGGCTGGTGGATCGCGGCCGCCCACCGGGGACGTGGCCGCTCGGCACCCGCGGTCGCCCTGGTGGCGGCGTGGGCGGCCGGCCCGCCGCTGCGGCTGCGCCAGGTGTGGGCCCGCATCAGCCCGGCCAACCCCGCCTCCGCGGCGGTGGCCCGCCGGGCCGGGTTCCGGCGGCTGGGAGCGGCGGCGGGGACCGAGATCTGGTCCCGGTCCCCGGAGGGGCGCCCGGGCGCTGCTACCCTGCTGCCCTGACCGTGAAGCGGGTCCGGTGAGTCCCGCACGGACAGAGCGATGGGGAGGTCCCCGTAGTGGCAGAGCGCGAACGCAGGAGCACGCCCCCGTTCGGGGGCGTTTTCGTTGCCCGGACACAGGTGCTCGACGCCGACGACGTCCGCCGGGCCATCTGGCGGATGGCGCACGAGATCGTCGAGCACAACCACGGCCTCGACGAGGTGCTGCTCGTCGGGTTGCAGACCGGCGGCGTCGCCTTCGCGGCGGCCCTGGCCGAGGCCCTCGACAAGATCGACGGCACGACCGTGCCGCAGGGCACCCTCGACGTCGCGTTCCACCGCGACGACATCGGGCTGCGGCCGGTGCTGCCGTCGGCGGTGACCGACATCCCCGGCGACCTGGCGGGCCAGGTGGTGGTGCTGGTGGACGACGTGCTGTTCACGGGGCGCACGATCCGGGCCGCGCTGGACGCCGTGCACACCTACGGCCGGCCCCGGGCGGTGCAGCTGGCGGTGATGGTCGACCGGGGCCACCGGGAGCTGCCGATCCGGGCCGACTACGTGGGCAAGAACCTGCCGACGCGGCGCGACGAGGTGGTCAACGCCACGCTCGACGGGGTCGAGCTGGGCGAGCTGGTCAAGGAGGGACGATGAAGCACCTGCTGGGGGTGGCCGACCTCACGGCCGACGACATCGAGAGCCTCCTCGTGCTGACCGACAGCTTCGCCGAGGTGGGCCGGCGCCGGATGCCCAAGGTCCCGGCGCTGCAGGGGCGCACCGTGACCTGGCTGTTCTACGAGGACTCGACCCGCACCCGGCTCAGCTTCGAGCAGGCGGCCAAGCGGCTGTCGGCCGACACGCTCAGCTTCTCGGTGTCGACGTCGTCGGTGCGCAAGGGCGAGTCGCTGCGGGACACGGTCGAGACCATCGAGGCGATGGGGGTCGACGCCATCGTGGTCCGCCACGCCTCGGCGGGGGTCCCGCACCAGATCGCCCGCTGGGTGTCGGCCTCGGTGGTCAACGCGGGCGACGGCTGGCACGAGCACCCGACCCAGGCGCTGCTCGACTGCTACACGATCCGCGAGCACCTGGGCGGCCTCGACGGGCTGCGCATCGCGGTGGTGGGCGACGTGAAGCACAGCCGGGTGGCCCGCAGCGACGCGTGGGCCTTCACGACCATGGGCGCCGAGGTGACGCTGGTGGCGCCGCCCACGCTGCTGCCGCCGTCGACGGAGGGCTGGCCGGTGCGGGTCAGCCACGACCTCGACGCCGTGCTCCCTGACGTGGACGTCGTCTACCTGCTGCGCATGCAGCAGGAGCGCATGACCGAGGCGCTGATCCCGTCGCTGCGGGAGTACACGGCCTGCTACGGCCTGACCCGCCGGCGGGTGGACCTGCTGGGCGAGAAGGCCATCGTGATGCACCCCGGTCCCATGAACCGGGGGGTCGAGATCGCCGCCGACGTGGCCGACCTGCCCCGCTCGGTCGTGATCGACCAGGTGCGCAACGGGGTGGCGGTGCGGATGGCGGTGCTGTTCGAGCTGCTGGGCTCGGGCCGGGAGCTGGAAGGGATCCGATGAAGTCGATCGTCATCCGGGGCGGCGAGGTGGTGGACGCCTCCGGCACCCGCCGGGCCGACGTGCTGGTGGAGGACGGGCGCATCGCCGCCGTGGCCGGCGACGGGTCGTCGCTGGCGGCCGACGTCGTCCTCGACGCCGGCGGGTGCCTGGTGGCGCCCGGCCTCGTCGACCTGCACACCCACCTGCGCCAGCCGGGGAAGGAGGAGGCCGAGACGGTCGAGACCGGGGCCCGGGCCGCGGCGCTCGGCGGTTTCACCTGCGTGCTGGCCATGCCCAACACGACCCCGGCCATCGACTCGGCGGGCGTGGCCCGCGAGGTGCTGGACCTGGGCCGGGGCGCGTGCTGCGAGGTGCGGACGTCCGGGGCCATCACGGTCGGGCGGGCCGGGACCCAGCTGGCGCCGATGGCCGAGCTGGCCGAGCTGGGGGTGCGGTTCTTCACCGACGACGGCGACGGCGTGCAGGACGGCCGGCTCATGCGCCGGGCCCTGGAGTACGCCCGGGGCCTGGGCGTGACCCTGGCCCAGCACTGCGAGGACAAGGTCCTGTCCGCGGGCGGGGCCATGAACGAGGGCGCCACGTCCGCCCGCCTCGGCATCCCCGGCCAGCCGGCCGAGGCCGAGGAGGTCATGGTGATGCGGGACATCGCGCTCGCCCGCCTGACCGGGGGCCGGGTCCACTTCCAGCACCTGTCGACGCGGCGGTCGGTGGCGCTGGTGGCGGCGGCCAAGGCCGAGGGCCTGCCGGTGACGTGCGAGGCCACGCCCCACCACCTGGCGCTCACCGACGAGCGCTGCGCGTCCTACGACCCGGTGTTCAAGGTCAACCCGCCGCTGCGCACCGACGACGACGTGGCGGCGGTGCGGGCCGGCCTGGCCGACGGGACCGTCGACTGCATCGCCACCGACCACGCCCCGCACGCGCCGGAGACCAAGGAGCAGCCCTTCGACGAGGCGCCGCCGGGGATGCTCGGGCTGGAGACGGCCCTGGCGGTGGCGCTGACCCACCTCGACCTGCCGGTCGCGGAGGTCCTGGCTCTGCTGTCGTGGCGGCCCGCGGCCGTCATCGGCGCCGGCGACGCCCACGGGTCGCTGGCCGAGGGGCGGCCCGCGCACCTGTGCGTCGTCGATCCGTCCGCCACCTGGACCGTCGAGCCCGAGCGCCTGGCGTCCCGCAGCCGCAACACGCCCTACGCGGGCATGACGCTGACCGGGCGCGTGCGCCACACCGTCTACGCGGGCGAGGCCGTCGTGGTCGACGCCGAGGCGCAGCGATGAAGGGTCATGCACTAGCCTGCATGAACATGCAACGGATCCGGCAATGAGCGAGCGCAGCGAGCGAATCATCGGCAAAGTGCCTTACTCGGCACGAAGTGCCGACCGCTCACTGCGTGCATCCCGAAGGGTGCACCAGTGAGCCTCCACGAGGGCCTGCTGGTGCTGGCCGACGGCACCACGTTCGAGGGCGAGCTGATCGGCGCCGGGGCGCCCGGCGGCGTCGCCTCCGGCGAGGTCGTGTTCAACACCGTCCTGTCCGGCTACCAGGAGGTCCTGTCCGACCCCAGCTACGCCGGGCAGATCATCACCTTCACCTACCCCCACATCGGCAACTACGGGGTCAACGGCGACGACGACGAGAGCCGGCGCCCGTTCGCCCGGGGCGTCGTCGTGCGGGACCTGGCCCGGCGCCGCTCCAACTGGCGCTCGACCGGCGACCTGGACGCCTACCTGCGCCACCACGGCGTCCCCGGCATCGCCGGCGTCGACACCCGCCGCCTGACCCGCCACATCCGCGACACCGGCGCGCTGCCCGGTGCCTTCGGCGCCGCCGACGAGGTCACGCTCAAGGCGGCGGCCGCCGCCGAGCCCGGCACCGACGGCGTCGACCTCGTCGCCACGGTCACCTGCGCCGAGCCCTACGTCGTGGCCGCCACCGGCGGCGACCGGCGCCTCGTGGCCTACGACTACGGCATCAAGCGCACGATCCTGCGCCACCTGGCCGGGCTGGGCGAGGTCACCGTCGTGCCCGGGGCCACCCCGGCCGCCGAGGTGCTCGCCCGCGAGCCCGACGGGGTGTTCCTGTCCAACGGCCCCGGCGACCCCGCGGCCGTGACCTACGCGGTGGACGCCATCCGGGACCTGGTCGGCGAGGTGCCGGTGTTCGGCATCTGCCTCGGCCACCAGCTGCTGGCCACCGCGCTCGGCGCCACCACCCACAAGCTGCCCTTCGGCCACCACGGCGGCAACCACCCCGTGCGGCGCCTGGCCACCGGCCGGGTCGAGATCACCAGCCAGAACCACAACTACGCGGTGGCCGAGGGATCCCTCGGTCCCGACGTCGAGATCACCCACGTCAACCTCAACGACGGGGTGGTCGAGGGCGTGCGGGCCGCCGGCCTGCGGGCCTTCGGCGTCCAGTACCACCCCGAGGCGGGCCCCGGCCCCCACGACGCCGCCTACCTGTTCGACGAGTTCGCCGCGCTCGTCGACGCGAGCAGGGGGCGCTAGGTGCCCCGCCGCGACGACATCGGGTCGATCCTGCTGATCGGCGCCGGCCCCATCGTGATCGGGCAGGCCTGCGAGTTCGACTACTCGGGCACCCAGGCCTGCAAGGTGCTGCGGGCCGAGGGCTACCGCGTGATCCTGGCCAACTCCAACCCGGCCACGATCATGACCGACCCCGACTTCGCCGACGCCACCTACGTCGAGCCGCTCGACGCCGACCACCTGGCCCGCATCATCGAGCGGGAGCAGCCCGACGCCGTGCTGCCCACCCTCGGCGGCCAGACGGCGCTCAACCTGGCCATGGAGCTGGTCGAGGCCAAGGCCGTCGGCGTGCCCGGCACCCCGGAGCTGATCGGGGCCAACGCCGAGGCCATCGCGACCGCCGAGGACCGCGAGCGGTTCAAGGAGGCCATGCAGGGCATCGGCCTGCGGGTGCCGCCCTCGGCCACCGCCCACAGCCTCGACGAGGCCATGGACGTGGTCGGGCGCATCGGCCTGCCCGTCGTCATCCGGCCGGCCTACATCCTCGGCGGCAAGGGCACCGGCATCGCCGCCACCCGCGACGACTTCGCCCGCCTGGCCGCGGTCGGCCTGGCCGCCAGCCCCATCGGCGAGATCCTCATCGAGCGGTCGATCGCGGGCTGGAAGGAGTACGAGCTCGAGGTCATGCGGGACCGGGCCGACAACTGCGTGGTCATCTGCTCGATCGAGAACCTCGACCCCATGGGCGTGCACACCGGCGACTCGATCACGGTGGCGCCGGCCCAGACGCTGACCGACGTCGAGTACCAGGCCATGCGGGACGCCGCCTTCGCCTGCATCCGGCGGGTGGGGGTGGAGACCGGCGGCTCCAACGTGCAGTTCGCCCTCGACCCCACCAACGGCGACATGGTCATCATCGAGATGAACCCCCGGGTCAGCCGGTCCTCGGCGCTGGCCTCGAAGGCGACCGGGTTCCCCATCGCCAAGATCGCCGCCAAGCTGGCCGTCGGCTACACGCTCGACGAGATCCCCAACGACATCACGGCCAAGACGCCGGCCAGCTTCGAGCCCACGATCGACTACGTGGTCACCAAGGTGCCGCGGTGGGCGTTCGAGAAGTTCCCGGGCAGCGCCGGGGTGCTGGGCACGTCGATGCAGTCGGTGGGCGAGGCCATGGCGATCGGCCGCACGTTCCCCGAGTCGCTGCAGAAGGCGCTGCGCAGCCTGGAGCACGGCCGGGCGGGGCTCAACTGCGACCCGGCCGAGGCCGCCCTCGACGCGCTCGACGACGGCGAGCTGGTCGCCCGGGCCTCGATCGGCACCCCCGACCGGCCCTTCCAGCTGGAGGCCGCGCTGCGCCGGGGCATCACGGTCGACGACCTGGCCGCGTCCACCCGGGTCGACCCCTGGTTCCTCGACCAGATGCTGCGGGTGGTCGAGGAGCGCGAGCACCTGGCGGCCACCGGCTTCGCCGGCATGGGCCGGCGCGACTGGAAGCGGGCCAAGCAGCTCGGGTTCTCCGACGCCCAGCTGGCGTGGCTGTGGGACGCCGCCGAGGCCGACGTCCGGGCCGCCCGCACGGCGGCCGGGGTGCGGCCCACGTTCAAGACCGTGGACACCTGCGGCGCCGAGTTCGAGGCGTCGACGCCGTACCACTACTCGACCTACGAGGACGAGGACGAGGTGGTCCCCAGCGAGCGCCGCAAGGTGCTGATCCTGGGATCGGGTCCCAACCGGATCGGGCAGGGCATCGAGTTCGACTACTGCTGCGTCCACGCCAGCTTCGCCCTGGCCGACGCCGGCTACGAGACCGTGATGCTCAACTGCAACCCGGAGACGGTCTCGACCGACTACGACACCTCCGACCGGCTGTACTTCGAGCCGCTCACGCTGGAGGACGCCCTCAACGTCATCGAGGCCGAGCGGGCGGCCGGCGACCTCGTGGGCGTCGTCGTGGCGCTGGGCGGCCAGACGCCCCTCAAGCTGGCCGGGGCGCTGCCCGAGGGCCTCGTGCTCGGCACCTCGCCGGCGTCGATCGACGCCGCCGAGGACCGCGAGCAGTGGAACGCGCTGTGCGCCCGCCTGGAGATCCCCCAACCCGCCGGGGGCACGGCGACGACGCTCGACGACGCCCTCGCCATCGTCGACCGCATCGGCTACCCGGCGCTGCTGCGCCCCAGCTACGTGCTGGGCGGGCGGGCCATGGAGATCGTCTACGACGCCGCCGGCCTGCGGCGGGCCATGGACGAGCTGGCCGCGTTCGGCTCGCTGGGCCGCGAGGGCGGGCTGTCCGCGTCCCGGCCGGTGCTGGTCGACCGGTTCCTGGAGGACGCCACCGAGGTCGACGTGGACGCCCTGCGGGACCACACGGGCGAGGTGGTCATCGGGGCGGTCATGGAGCACGTCGAGGAGGCCGGGGTCCACTCCGGCGACTCGGCCTGCTCGATCCCGCCGCACTCGCTGTCGGCCGAGACGGTGGCGGTCATCGAGGACTACACCCGCCGGCTGGCCGACGCCCTCGACGTGCGGGGCCTCATCAACGTCCAGTACGCGGTGCGCCAGGGCCAGGTGTTCGTCATCGAGGCCAACCCCCGCGCCAGCCGCACCGTGCCGTTCGTGGCCAAGGCCACCGGCGTGCCGCTGGTCAAGGCGGCGGCCCGCGTCATGGTGGGCGCCACGCTGGCCGAGCTGCGGGACGAGGGCCTGCTGCGGCCCCCGGTGGGCGGCCACATCGCCGTCAAGGAGGCGGTGCTGCCGTTCAACCGCTTCCCCGACGCCGACACCATCCTCGGCCCCGAGATGCGCTCGACGGGCGAGGTCATGGGCATCGACCGCACCTTCGGCCTGGCCTTCGGCAAGGCGCAGATCTCGGCGGGGGACCGGCTGCCCGACGGCGGCACGGTGTTCGTGTCGCTCGCCGACCGGGACAAGCCGGCGGGCGTGCAGGCCGCGGCCCGCTTCGTCGACCTCGGCTTCGCCATCGCGGCCACCGACGGCACCGCCGACCACCTGGAGCGCCACGGCGTCCCCGTCGCCCAGCGGGTGGCCAAGGTGTCCTCCGAGGACGAGTCGCCGCCGGTGGACGACGACCGGCCCACGGCGGTCGACCTCATCGCCGGCGGGCGGGTGGCGCTCGTGGTCAACAGCCCCCGGGGCCGGGGCGCCCGGGCCGACGGCGCCTACATCCGGCGGGCGGCCAACGTCCACCGCATCCCGTGCCTCACCACCGCGGCCGCGGCGCTGGCGGCCGCGGAGTCGAGCGTCGACCGCTCCCGCCACGACCTGCGGGTGCGCACCCTGCAGGAGTACCACCGCCCGTGAGCTTCCGGACCGCGGCGCTGCCCGTCGACATGGCGGTGACCGTGGGGTCGGTGACGTTGCCCAACCCGGTCATGACGGCGTCGGGCACCGCGGGCCACGGGGCCGAGCTGGCGCCCTACCTCGACCTGTCCCGGCTCGGGGCCGTGGTCGTGAAGTCGCTGCACGCCGAGCCCTGGCCCGGCAACCCCCCGCTGCGGGTCCACGAGACCACGGCGGGGATGATCAACTCCGTGGGCCTCCAGGGCCCCGGGGTCGCCGCCTGGCTGGCCGAGGACCTGCCGCCGCTGCTCGCCACCGGGGCCCGCGTCGTGGCCTCGATCTGGGGCCGCAGCGTGGACGAGTACCGGCGGGCGGCCGACCTGCTGGCCGGCGCGCCCCCGGGCGTCGTGGCGGTCGAGGTCAACCTGTCGTGCCCCAACACCGAGGCCGGGCGCGACCTGTTCGCCCATGCGCCCGCCACGGCCGCGGCGGTCCTCGACGCCACCGCGGGGTGCCGGCGGCCCCGCTGGGCCAAGCTGAGCCCCAATGCGGCCAACCTGGCCGAGGTGGCGGCCGCGGTGGCCGAGGCGGGCGCCGAGGCGGTGACGCTGGTGAACACCGTGATGGGCATGGCCATCGATCCCGAGACCCGGCGCTTCCGGCTGGGGTCGGGCCCCAACGGCGGCGGGGTGTCGGGCCCGGCGATCCACCCGATCGCCGTGCGGGCGGTGTTCGACGTCCACCGGGCGCTGCCGGGCCTGCCGATCGTCGGCGTGGGCGGCGTGGCCCGGGGCGCCGACGCCGCCGAGCTGGTCCTGGCCGGCGCCACCGCCGTGCAGGTGGGGACGGCGACCTTCGCCGACCCCCGGGCGCCCGCGCGGGTGCGGGACGAGCTGGAGTCCTGGGTGCGGCGCCGCGGGGTGGCGCACCTCCACGAGCTGATCGGAGACGTAGATGGCTGACGACGCGGTGACCCCGGACGTGCGGGACCGGCTGGCACTGGCGCTGGACTTCGACGACCTCGTCCCCGCGCTGCGGATGGCCCGGGAGCTGGCGCCGTTCTTCGGGACGATGAAGGTCGGCCTCGAGCTGTACAGCGCGGCGGGGCCCGAGGCCATCACGACGCTGACCGACCTGGGGGTGGACGTGTTCGCCGACCTCAAGCTGCACGACATCCCCAACACGGTCGGCCGGGCGGCCCGGGTCATCGGCGCGCTGGGCGCCCGCTACCTCAACGTGCACCTGGCCGGCGGCGCCGCCATGGTCCGGGCCGGGGTCGAGGGCCTGCGGGAGGGCGCGGCCGGCGCCGGTGCGCCCGAGCCCGTGCCGCTCGGGGTCACGGTCCTCACCAGCGAGCCCGAGGCGTCGACCCACCTGCTCCGCCAGCGCGTCGCGATCGGCCTCGAGGCCGGCTGCGCGGGCTTCGTGTGCGCGGTGCCCGACATCGCCACCGTGCGCCAGATCGCCCCCGCCGCCGTGCTGGCGACGCCGGGCATCCGCCCCGAGGGCTCCCCGGTCGACGACCAGGGACGCGTGGCGACGCCCCGGGACGCGCTGGCCGCGGGGTCCGATCTGATCATCCTCGGGCGGGCCGTGACGCGCGCCCCGGACCCCGCCGCCGCCGCCCGCGCCGTCGTCGCGTCGCTCGCGTAGCGACCGCGCCGGAGGGCCTTCCAGGGGCCCCCGCCTGGGGGTGTGCACGATCCGCGTGTGAGCGCGCGCTAGGGTGCGCGCCATGCCGCAGCCACCGCAATTGACACCTGAGCAGCGCGAAGCAGCACTGGCCAAGGCCGCCGAGGCACGCCGCGCCCGGGCCGAATTGAAGGAGAAGCTCAAGATGGGTTCGTTGACCCTGAGCGACCTCCTCGACCAGGCGCATTCGAGCGACATGGTCGGCAAGATGAAGGTGCTGGCCGTTCTCGAATCGCTCCCGGGAGTGGGCAAGGTCCGCGCCCGCCGGGCGATGGAGGAGATCGGCATCGCCGACAGCCGACGCGTCCGGGGCCTGGGCGACCAGCAACGCAAGTCGCTGCTCGACGCCTTCTCGGGCTGAGCGGGCTCACGTCCGCTTGTTGATCACGGTCTCCGGCCCCCCGGGGTCGGGCACCACAACCGCAGCAACCCACGTTGCCGCCCGGCTCGAGATCCGTCTCGTCCCGGGCGGCAAGGTGTTCCGGGCCATGGCGGTCGAGCGGGGGCTGACCCTGCCGGAGTTCGGCGTGTACGCCGCCGAGCACCCCGAGGTCGACGAGGAGCTGGACCGCCGCCTCGCCGATCTGGCCCGCGGCGGTGACGCCGTGATCGAGTCCCGCCTGGCGGGCTGGATCGCCCACAACGAGGGCCTCACCGCCGTCACGGTGTGGATCGACTGCGACCCGGAGGTCCGGGCGGCCCGGGTGGCCGAACGCGAGGGCGTCGCCCTCGCCGAGGCCCGAGCCGACAACGAGGAGCGCCATGCGATCGAGCGCGCCCGCTACCTGGCGCTGTACGGGCTCGACCTGGCCGACACGTCCATCTACGACCTCGTCCTCGACTCCGTGGCGCTCGGCCCGACCGAGATCGGCGACCGCATCGTCGAGGCCGCCCACAAGCTGTTCGCCTGACATGGCGCCGGCCGGGGGCCACGGCGTCGCCGTCTGGTCGAGCGCGGCGTGGCGGGACGGCGCGGTGGCGTGGGTCGACGCCGGCCTGGCCGCCGCCGGCCTGGCCCGCACCGGCGAGGTCACGCAGCCCCACCTGCGCCCGTGGGCGACGGTGCTGCGGGTGCCGGCGGGGGAGCGGCCGGTGTGGTTCAAGGCCTGCGCGCCGGGGACCGCGTTCGAGGTCGGCGTGTACGACCTGCTGGCCCGCACCGTCCCCGACCGGGTGCTCGTCCCCCTCGCCACCGACCCGGCGCGGGGCTGGATGCTGCTGCCCGACGGCGGGCCGGTCCTCGGCGAGCGGATGGCCGGCGACGAGCTGGCCGGGGCCCTCACGGCGGCACTCGTCGCCTACGGGCGGCTGCAGCTCGACCTGGCGCCGCACACCGGCGACCTGCTGGCCGCCGGGGTGACCGACATGCGCCCGGCGGCCCTGCCGCAGCGGTTCGAGGAGGCGCTGGAGGCCACCGCCGCGGTGGCCGAGCCGGAGGCCCACCGGGCGGTGGCGGCGCTGCGGCCGCAGGTGGCCGACTGGTGCGCCCGGCTGGACGGGTCGCCGGTGCCGGCCAGCCTCGACCACAACGACCTGCACCCGTGGAACGTCCTCGGCGACCCCGCCGCCCCCCGCTTCTACGACTGGGGCGACGCGGTCGTGGCCCACGCCTTCGCCGCCGCGCTCGTGCCGCTGGGCTTCGTGGCGAAGCTGCTGGAGGTCCCGCACGACGACCCGGCGGTGCTGCGGGCCCGCGACGCCTACCTCGGCGTGTTCGCGGGCGACGACCTGGCGGCCACCCTCGCCCTCGCGTGCCGGGCGGCGAAGATCGCCCGGGCGCTGGTGTGGGACCGCGCCGTGCGGGCCGCACGCGACCAGGGCGAGGAGGTCGAGGACCAGTGGTCCCTGGCGGCCTGGGAGACGCTGTCGGGCCTCGGCGACGCGTCGTACCTGGGCGGGGCCTAGAGGCTGCGCCGATAGGCGCAGCCGTGGCCCGAGCGGCCCGCTGCGAAGGCAGCAAGAGCGGGAGACACAGGCTGCGCCGATAGGCGCAGCCGTGGCCCGAGCGGCCCGCTGCGAAGGCAGCAAGAGCGGGAGACAGAGGCTGCGCCGATAGGCGCAGCCGTGGCCCGAGCGGCCCGCTGCGACGGCAGCAAGAGCGGGAGACAGAGGCTGCGCCGATAGGTGCAGCCGTGGCCCGAGCGGCCCGCTGCGAAGGCAGCAAGAGCGGGAGACCCAGGCCACGGTGGTCGCGACGACGTGACCTGTCCGCGCCCGCACGAGCGTGCTCCGGGGGATTTCACCGTCGGTGGTGCCCGTCCGGTACGCTGGTCCGCTGGATCTTCTTCCGGCTGCCGAGGTGCGCGCCCCCATGGCTTCACGCCAAGACACGATGATGAACCCGTCGATCGAGGAGCTGTTCGATCGCGCCGGGTCCAAGTTCTCGCTGGTCACGTTGAGCGCCATGCGCGCCCGGCAGATCAACGCCTACTTCAACCAGCTCGGTGAGGGCCTGGGGTCGATCGTGCCCCCGCAGGTCACCTCCGTGGCCCGCAAGCCGCTGTCGATCGCCTTCGAGGAGATCGCCAGCGACAAGATCGTGATGGTGCACCCGAGCGAGCCGGCCGACGGCGAGGCCACCGCCGAGGGCGCCGGCTCCGGGTAGGGCCGTAGTGCTCGACGGGCGGCGCATCGTCCTCGGTGTCTCCGGGGGCATCGCGGCGTACAAGGCGATCGACGTCTGCCGCCGCCTGGTCGACCGGGGGGCGCACGTCACGCCGGTGCTGACGCGCGGCGCCACCCGGTTCGTGGGCGAGGTCACGTTCTCGGCGCTGGCGTCCGAGCGGGCCCACACGTCGCTCTTCGACGACGCCGACCCGATCCCGCACACCCGGCTGGGCCAGGGCGCCGACCTCGTGGTCGTGGCGCCGGCCACCGCCCGGGTGATCGGCACCTACGCCGCCGGCATCTCCAACGACCTGCTGACCGCCACGCTCCTCGCCACCCGGGCACCCGTGGTCGTGTGCCCGGCCATGCACACCGAGATGTGGGAGCACCCGGCGGTGCAGGACAACCTCGCCACCCTGGCGCGCCGGGGCGTGCACGTCGTGGCCCCCGAGGAGGGGCGCCTGGCGGGCGGCGACATCGGCAAGGGGCGGCTGGCCTCGCCCGAGACCATCGTGGCCGCCTGCGAGGCGGCGCTGGCCGGCAGCCGCGACATGGCCGGCCTCCACGTCCTCGTCACCGCGGGCGGCACCCGCGAACCGATCGACCCGGTGCGCTTCGTCGGCAACCGGTCCTCGGGCAAGCAGGGCCACGCCCTGGCGGCCGAGGCGGCCGACCGGGGCGCCAAGGTCACGCTGGTCACCACGGTCGACCTGCCCGCCCCGCCGGGGGCCACGGTCGTGCGGGTCGAGACCGCGGCCCAGATGGACGCGGCGGTGCGCGAGGCCGCCACCGGCGCCGACGTGGTCGTCATGGCCGCCGCCGTGGCCGACTTCCGGCCGGCGCGGCCGGCGGAGTCCAAGATCAAGAAGCGCGACGGCGTCCCCGACATCGTCCTCGAACCGACGGTCGACATCCTCGCGGGCCTCGGCGCCGGCAAGCGCCCGGGGCAGACCCTCGTCGGATTTGCTGCAGAGACCGACCAGGTGCGGCAGAATGCAGCTTCCAAGCTCGCAGCCAAGGGTGCGGATCTCATCGTCGCCAACGATGTGACGGCTCCGGGCGCTGGGTTCGAGCACGACACGAACCAGGTCGTGCTCCTCGATGCCGACGGCACTGAGCGCGACGTGCCATTGGCCGACAAGCGGGCGATCGCCCGTGCCGTGTTCACTGCCGTCCTAGACAGGAGAAAGCAATCGTGAGCCGTTGGACATTCACGTCCGAGTCCGTCACGGAAGGCCATCCCGACAAGCTGGCCGACCAGATCAGCGACTCGATCCTCGACGCCATCCTCGCCCAGGACCCGCAGGCCAGGGTGGCGTGCGAGACGATGGTGACGACCGGCCTGGCCATCGTCGCCGGCGAGATCACCACCTCGGCCTACGTCGAGATCCCCTCGATCGTCCGCGAGACGATCAAGGGCATCGGCTACGACCGCGAGTCCGTCGGCTTCGACGGCAACACCTGCGGCGTCGTCACCTCGATCGACCCGCAGTCGCCCGACATCGCCCAGGGCGTCGACACCGCCTACGAGAAGCGCACCGCCGGCGCCGAGGCCGACCTCGACAGCCAGGGCGCGGGCGACCAGGGCATGATGTTCGGCTACGCGGTCGACGAGACCGAGGACCTCATGCCGCTGCCGATCTGGCTGGCCCACCGCCTGGCCCACCGCCTGGCCGAGGTCCGCAAGGCCGGCATCCTGCCGTACCTGCGCCCCGACGGGAAGACCCAGGTCACCTTCGACTACGAGGACGGCGTGCCCGTCGCCCTCAAGACGGTGCTCATCTCGACCCAGCACCAGCCCGGCCTCGACGCCGAGACGCTGATCAAGCCCGACCTGGTCGAGCACGTGATCCGGCCGCTGGTCCCGGCCCAGTTCCAGGACGACGACTTCCGGGTGCTGGTCAACCCGACCGGCAGCTTCGAGCTGGGCGGACCCCACGCCGACTGCGGGCTCACCGGCCGCAAGATCATCGTCGACACCTACGGCGGCGCCGCCCGCCACGGCGGCGGCGCGTTCTCCGGCAAGGACCCGTCCAAGGTCGACCGCTCGGCCGCCTACGCCGCCCGCTGGGTGGCCAAGAACCTCGTCGCCGCCGGCGCCGCCAAGAAGGTCGAGGTCCAGGTGGCCTACGCCATCGGCGTGGCCCGGCCCGTATCGCTGCTGGTCGAGACGTTCGGCACCGAGAACGTCGACCCGCTGCGGATCGGCGAGGCCGTCCACGAGGTGTTCGACCTGCGCCCGGCTGCCATCGTGCGCGACCTCGACCTGCGCCGGCCGATCTACAAGAAGACGGCCGCCTACGGCCACTTCGGCCGCAACGACAAGGAGCTGACCTGGGAGCAGACGACCCGGGTCGACGACGTCAAGAGCGCCCTCGGCCTCTGATGGACGGCGGGCCCGTCGCCCGCGTGCTGGTCGACGAGCCGGCCATCGACAAGCGCTTCGACTACCTGGTCCCCGACGCGTTCGGGGACCAGGTGCGCGTCGGGGACCGGGTGCGCGTCGCCCTGGCCGGCCGCCGGGTGGGCGGCTGGATCGTCGCGCTCGACGTCGAGCCGCCCGCCGGGGTGGCGCTGCGGCCCCTGGCCCGCTGGTCCGGCCGGGGGCCGACCCCCGACCTGCTGGACCTGGCCACCTGGGCCGCGTGGCGCTGGGCGGGCCGGCCGGCGTCGTTCCTGCGCACGGCGTCGCCGGAGCGGGTGGTCACCGGCCTCCCCGCCGCCGCGCCCGCCGGCCGGGCCGACGGGGCCGTCGACCGGCTGGCGGCCGACGCCCTCCGCCACCCGCGGTCGCTCGTGCGGCTGGCGCCGGCCACCGACCCGGCGGGCGTGGCGCTGGCCGCCGCCGCCCTCGGCCACGCCCTCGTGCTCTGTCCCACGGCTGCTCTGGCCGGCCACGTCGCGGGCCGGCTCGCCCGCGCCGGCGTCCCGGTCGCCCGCCATCCCCGGGACTGGGCCCAGGGGGCGGCCGGGGCCACCGTCGTCGGGACCCGGGCCGCGGCGTGGGCGCCGGTCGGCGGGCTGGCCGCGGTGGTGGTGATCGACGAGCACGACGAGGCCCACCAGCAGGAGCAGGCCCCGACCTGGCACGCCCGCGACGTCGCCGCCGAGCGGGCCCGGCGGGCCGGGGTGCCGTGCGTGCTCACGTCGCCGGTGCCCTCGCTCGAGGCGCTGGCCTGGGGCCGGCTGGTCACCCGCCCCCGCGCCGACGAGCGCGGTGGCTGGCCCGTGGTGGACGTGGTCGACATGCGCCGCGAGGACCCCCGCACCGGGCTCCTGCCGCCGCCGCTGGTCCGGCTGCTGCGGGGCGACCGCCGGGTGGTGTGCGTGCTCAACCGCACGGGCCGCGCCCGGCTGCTCGCGTGCGCCGCGTGCGGGGAGCTGGCCCGCTGCGAGCGGTGCGACGCCAACGTGACCCAGCCGTCGGACACCCAGCTGGCCTGCGTGCGGTGCGGGGCCGTGCGGCCGGTGGTGTGCTCGGCCTGCGGCGGCGGCCGGCTCAAGGCGCTGCGCCAGGGCGTGACCCGGGTGCGCGACGAGATCGAGGCGCTGGTGGGCGAGCCCGTGGCCGAGATCAGCGGGGCGCCGGGCGCGACGGGCCGGTCGATCCCGGGACCCGGGTCGTGGTCGGCACCGAGGCCGGCCTCCACCAGGTGCGCCGGGCCGAGGTGGTGGCGTTCCTGGACTTCGACCAGGAGCTGCTCGCCCCCCGCTACCGGGCCGCGGAGCAGGCGCTCGGGCTGCTGGCCCGGGCCGCCCGGCTCGTGGGCGGCAAGGAGCGGGGCGGGCGGGTGGTGGTGCAGACGTTCCTGCCCCGCCACGAGGTGGTCCAGGCCGCGCTGCACGGCGACCCGGGCCGGGCCGCGGCGGCCGAGGCCGAGCGGCGGGCCCTGCTGCGGTTCCCGCCGACCACCGCGCTGGCCGAGGTCTCGGGCCCGGCCGCGCCCGCCTTCGTCGAGGCGCTGGGCACGCCGCCCGGGGTCGAGGTCCTGGGCCCGTCCGACGGCCACTGGCTCGTCCGGGCCGACGGCCACGAGGTGCTGTGCGACGCCCTGGCCGCGGTCGAGCGGCCGGCGGGCCGGCTGCGGGTGGCGGTGGATCCCCGCCGCATCTGACCGCCCGTACAGTGGCGCCGTGCGGACGATCGACTGGGTGGACGGCGCCGTGGTCCTGGTCGACCAGACGGCGCTGCCCCACGACGTGCGGATGCTGCGCGTCGCCGACGTCGACGGGCTGGCCGACGCCATCCGCCGGCTGGCCGTGCGGGGGGCACCCGCCCTCGGCGCCGCGGGGGCGCTCGGCGTCCTGCTCGCCGTGCGCCAGGCCCGGGCCGAGGGCTGGGACGCCGGCGCGCTGGCGGCCGCCGTCGAGACGGTCCGCTCGGCCCGGCCGACGGCCGCCAACCTGGCGTGGGGGGTGGACCGGGTGGCCGCCCGGATGCCGGACGGCGACGACGCGGTGGCGGCCGAGGCGCTCGCGGTCCTGGAGGAGGACGTGGCCACCAACCGGGCCATGGGCGAGCGGGGCGCCGACCTGGTCGAGGAGCTGTGCGGGGCCGGCGAGCTGCGGCTCCACACCCACTGCAACACCGGGGCGCTGGCCGCCGTCGAGATCGGCACCGCCCTCGGCGTCGTGCGGGCGCTGCAGGCGCGGGGGCGCCTCGGCCGCGTCTACGCCGACGAGACCCGCCCCCTGCTGCAGGGCACCCGCCTGACCGCCTGGGAGCTGGGCCGCATGGGCGCCGACTACCGGGTGGTGGTGGACGGGGCCGGGCCGTCGCTCATCGCCCGCGGGTTCGTCGACGCGGTGGTGGTCGGGTCCGACCGCGTCGCCGCCAACGGCGACGTCGCCAACAAGATCGGGACCTACCCGCTGGCCCTGGCCGCCGCCCGCGCCGGGCTGCCGTTCGTGGTGGTGGCGCCGGAGTCGACCCTCGACGCGGCCACGCCGGACGGCGCCGCCATCGCCATCGAGGACCGGAGCGAGGACGAGGTGCTCGCGTGGGCCGGCCGGCCGCTGGCGCCCGCCGGTGCCCGGGCGGTCAACCCGGCCTTCGACGTCACCCCGGCCGACCTCGTCACCGCCATCGTCACCGAGCGCCGCGTGGTCCGGCCCGCGGCGGGGGAGCGCCTGTGAGTCCGCACTGGGACGACGTCGAGGCCGCCGAGCACGGCGCCGACGACCTGGGGAAGCTGGTGTACGCCTCGCGCCTGCTGGGGGCGGACCCGAGCCTGGTGCTGGCGGGCGGGGGCGGCAGCTCGGTCAAGGTCGTCGAGCGCGACCTGTTCGGCGAGCCGGTCGGGGTGCTGCACGTCACGGCCCGCGGCGGCGACATGGCCACGATCGAGCGGGCCGGGTTCACCCCGTTGCGGCTCGACCGGGTGGCGTCGCTGGCCACGCTGGCGGAGCTCGACGACGACCGCATGGCCGGCGAGCTGCAGGCGGCGTCGCTCGACCCCCGGGCGCCGGCCCCGTCCGTCGAGTCGATCCTCCACGCGCTGGTGCCGCAGCGGTTCGTGCTGCACAGCCACGCCGACGCCGTGCTCGCGCTGACCGACACGCCGCGGGGCGTGGAGCTGGCCGAGGAGGTGTTCGGCGGCGACGCCCTCGTCGTGCCGTACGCGAGGCCGGGGTTGGCGCTGGCCCGGGTGTGCGCCGAGCGGCTGGCGGAGGCCGCCGACGGCGACGGCGTGGCGGGCCTGGTGCTGGCCCGCCACGGCCTGGTCACCTTCGCCGACGACGCCCGGGAGGCGTACGAGTGCCATCTCGCGCTGGTGGCGCGCGCCCTGGCCCGGGTGGAGGCCGCGTCGGCCCGGGCGGCGTCGTTCCCGCCCGCCGGGCTGATGCCGCCGGGCTTCGGGGCCCGGGAGGGCGGCGACGACAGCGCCTTCGGCACCGGCGACCCCGGGCCGCCCCGCCGGGTGCTGCCGGGCGAGCTGGGCGGGCTGGCCACGCTGCGGCGCGACCTGTCCGCGGCCGCCGGCCGGCCCCTGGTGCTGCACCGGTGGCGGGGCGACCGCGCCCGCCGCTTCGCCGCCCGGCCCGACCTGGCCCGGGTCAGCCAGTCGGGCCCCGCCACGCCCCACCACGTGCTGCGGACCAAGCGGGTGCCGCTGCTCGGCCGGGACGCGGCCCGCTACGCCGCCGCCTACCGGGGCTACGTCGAGCACCACCGCGGTGACCGGGAGCTGGTGCCGCGGGACCCGGCCCCGAGGGTCGTGATCGACCCCGAGCTGGGCGTGGTGGCGGCCGGCGAGCGCCCGGCCGACGCCGCGGTGGCGGCCGAGGTCTACGCCCACACCGCCTGGGTCATCGAGCACGCCGAGGCCCTCGGCGGCTACGCACCGGTCACCGAGGCCGAGGCGTTCGCGGTCGAGTACGGGCCCGCGGTGCAGGCCGAGCCGGCGCCGGCCCCCTTCACCGGGCGGGTGGCGCTCGTGACCGGGGCGGCGTCGGGCATCGGCCGGGCCTGCGCCACCGCGCTGCTCGATGCCGGCGCCGCGGTCGTCGGGCCTCGACCTCGACGCCGCCGTGGACGGTGTGGCGGCCGGGCCCGCGTACCGGGCGGTGACGGGCGACGCCGCCGACGCCGCCGCCGTGGAGCAGGCGGTGGGGGCCGCGGTCGACGGCTACGGGGGTCTCGACGTCCTCGTCCTGGGCGCGGGCGTGGTCCCGCCGTCCCTGCCGCCGGCCGAGCTCGACCCGCTCCCGTGGGAGCGGGCGGTGACCGCCAACGCCGGCGCCGCGGCCCTGGCGCTGCGGGCCGCGCACCCCTACCTGGCCGTGTCGCCGGTCGGGGGCAGCGTGGCGGTGGTGGCGCCCGCCGCGGCGCCCATGGCGGCGGTCACCCAGCTGGCCCGGGTGGCCGCGCTCGAGTGGGCCGGCGACGGGATCCGGGTCAACGTCGTGCACCCCGACGGCGTGTCCGGCACCGGCGCCGAGGTCGCCTGCCGCCACGTGGCGGCCGCGGTGGTGGCGCTGTGCGGCGACGGCTTCGCCCGCACGACCGGCGCCGAGGTGACGGTGGACGGCGGCGACCGCGTGACCTGAGCCTCAGAACGTGTAGGCGCACCACGGTGCCCGCACCGTGGCGAACAGCCCGGCGGCCCGCGCCACCGCGCCCGGGCGTCGCTCGTCGACCCAGCCGGCGGCGGCCAGGCGGCCCCACGGCTGCCCGCCCAGGTAGGCGGCGGCGAGCGCCTTGGCCGGGACCACGAGGTCGGGCTCGTCCGTCGTGGTGACGCACTCGGCCCCGTCGGGCCCGCCGTCGAGCCGGAACCGGCCCGCCGCGAAGCCCTGCGGGTCGATCACCTCGACCACGAGCGACCCCGGCACCGCGTAGCGCCGGGCCCCGAGGGCGGCGGGCACGTCGACGATGCGCACCCACAGGTGGTCGGACCGGTGGCGCAGCTGGGCCGTGCGGCCGTCCACCAGCGCCAGGGGGGCCGGGTCGTCGACGGGCCGCAGGTGGATCGTGAGCTCGGTCACCCAGTCGACCGAGGCCAGGAACCGCAGCATCTCGGCCTCGGCGCGGCCGTCGGCGGCCACCAGCGCGTTGGCGCTGAGGTTCCCGGCGGGGCGGTTGCGCTCCCACGTCTCGTCCACCCGGTAGGCCACGGCGGCCCGCACCTCGCCGTCGTCGTCGCGCCACAGCACCTTGTGGCTGTCGCGCCGGGCGCCCTCGTCGCCGTCGGGCCAGGGCTCGACGCCGGCGTGGACCCGCCAGCGCTCGGACTCGCACACGATGTGGCCGGGGGTGTCGCGGCGGACGCGGTCGTAGAGGGCGTCGATCTCCTTGGCGAAGGTCTCGTTGTCGACCAGCTCGACGCTGCCGGTCGGCGGCTCCAGCCAGCGGGCGGCCCGGGCGTCCACGTGGAGCCCCACGGCCTCGGTGGCGGGCCCGTACCCGAAGCGCCCGTAGATCGGGTACTCGGCGGCGATGAGCGCGGCCAGCGGCTCGCCCCGGTCGGCCACGTCGGCCAGCTGCGCGTCCATGAGCGCGGTGAGCAGGCCGCGCCGGCGGTGGGTGGGCAGCACGCCGACGGCGCTGACCGCCCCGCAGGGGAGCTCGGCGCCGCCCGGCACGGTGATCGGCGCCGCGAACGCCCGGGCGACCCCGGCCATGCGGCCCTCCGCGTCGAAGGCCGCGTGGCAGCGGTCGATGGCCATGAACGGCCGGCGCGCCTCCACCTGCTCGTCGGTGGGGGGCGGGGAGACGAACGCGGTGCGCACGACCCGCAGGGAGTCGGCGAACTCGTCGTCGGTGATGACGCGTACCGTGGGCTCGGTCACCCGCCCGAGGGTAGGTCCGCGCCCCCGCGGTCCCCACCAGGAATTACGGCCCACGAGCGCCGGCGCACCTCGTAGAGGGCGATGGCGGCGGCGGTGGCGACGTTGAGCGAGCCGATGCGCCCGAGCTGGGGGATGAACGCCACCTCGTCGCAGGTCGCGAGCGCGGCGGGGGAGAGGCCGCGGTCCTCGTGGCCGAGCACGAGGGCGACGGGCCCGTCGACGGTGACCTGGTCGAGGGGCACGGCGTCGTCGGTCAGCTCGATGCCGAGGATGCGGTAGCCGGCCTCCCGGGCGGCGGCCGCCGCCTCGGGGGCGGTGTCGTACCAGGTCCAGTCGACGAAGCGCTGCGACCCGAGCGCGAGCTTGGCCGCCTTGGTGTCGGTCGGCGACGCGGTGTCGCCGACGAGCCACAGGTGGTCGACCTTGAACGCGGCGGCGCTGCGCAGGATGGCGCCCACGTTGAACGGCGACTGCACGTGGTCGAGGATCAGCCCGACCTCGCCCGCGGCGCGCCGGCGCCAGGCGCGGTGGAGGCGCTTGAGCCCGGTGGAGTCGAGCTGCCGCGTCATGGGTGCGCGCCCCCGGCGCCGGGACGGGACACGTCGAGCACCCGGTAGGCCATGCGGCTGGCGATCCGCTCGGCCGTCCACCCCTCGCCCTGGAGCCAGCGCTGCAGGGAGTCGGCGCCGAGGTGCTTCTGCACCACCAGCAGGGCGTGGGCGCCGCCGGCGAGCCGGGGGAGCCAGGTCCCCAGCAGCTCGTGGAGGGCGGCCTTGCCCACCCGGACCGGCGGGTTCGACCACAGCCCGGCCGGGCGCAGCCCCTCGGGGACGTCCTCGGGCCGCACGGCCCGCACGTTGGCCAGCCCGGCGGCGGCGGCGTTGGCCCGGGTGAGCGCCAGCGCCCGCTCGTTCACGTCCACGGCCCACACCGTGGCGTCGGGGGCCCGCGACGCCAGCGTCAGCGCGATCGGCCCGTAGCCGCAGCCGAGGTCGACCAGGTCGCCGGCCGGGGGCGGCGGCGGGGCCGTCAGCAGCAGGACCTTGGTGCCCGGGTCGACCCGGGCCGCCGAGAACACGCCCCGGTCGGTGCGCAGCGTGAACGACGCGTCGGGCAGGTCGAGGCGCACCTCCGCCGGGCGCGACGGGGCGGCCGGTGCCGGCGAGAAGTAGTGCTCCGGTGGCGGCGACGGGCCCACTTGAGCGACGGTAGCCTGGGTCGTCATGGCTCCCTACAGCATCCGCGTGGTCGGCGACCCGGTGCTCCGGCAGCGTGCCGCCGAGGTCACCACCATCGACGGGCGCCTGGCCAAGCTGGCCGAGGACATGATCGCCACCATGTACGAGGCGCCGGGCGTGGGTCTGGCCGCGCCGCAGGTCGGCGTCGAGAAGCGCATGTTCGTCTACGACGTGGGCGAGGGTCCCCGCACGCTCATCAACCCGGCCATCACCGAGTCCGACGGCGAGTGGGACTACGAGGAGGGGTGCCTGTCGGTGCCCGGGCTGTCGTGGCAGATCGTGCGGCCCAAGCAGGTCCTGCTCACCGGCATCGACCTCGACGGCAACGACGTCAGCATCGAGGCCGACGAGCTGCTGGCCCGCTGCTTCCAGCACGAGATCGACCACCTCGACGGCGTGCTGCTGCTCGAGCGGCTCGACGCCGACACCCGGCGCCAGGCGCTGCGCACGATCCGCGACCTGGGCATGGGCCCGTCCGTGCTGGCCGACGCCGAGCCACGGCGCAGCGGCCTGTCCTTCGGTTAGCCCCTCGGTGGAGCTGCCGCCGGCGCCGGCCCACCCGCGCCGCCTCGTGTTCCTGGGGACGCCCGAGGCGTCGGTCGTGCCGCTGCAGGGCCTCGTCGACGCCGGCTGGGACGTGGCGCTGGTCGTCTCCCAGCCCGACCGCCGCCGGGGCCGGGGCGGGGCGCTCGTGCCGTCGCCGGTCAAGCAGGCCGCCCTCGACGCCGGGCTGGCGGTGAGCGACCGGGTCGACGACGCGCTGGCGGCCGGGGCCGACCTCGGCGTGGTGGTGGCGTTCGGGCGGCTGATCAAGCCGCACGTGCTGCTGCAGCTGCCGATGGCGAACCTGCACTTCTCGCTGCTGCCCCGGTGGCGGGGTGCGGCGCCGGTCGAGCGGGCCATCCTGGCCGGCGACGAGCGCACCGGCGTCGACCTCATGGTGGTGGAGGAGGGGCTCGACACCGGCGGGGTCTACGACCGGGCCGAGGTCACGATCGGGCCCGACGAGACGGCGGCGGAGCTGCGGGCCCGGCTCGCGGACGCTCGGCCGCGACCTGCTGCTCGACAACCTGGCCGGCGGCCTCGGCGAGCCCCGGCCCCAGGAGGGCGAGGCCACCTACGCCCACAAGATCGATCCCGCGGAGCTGGCCGTCGACTGGTCGCGCCCCGCGCTGGACCTGCACCGGCTGGTGCGGATCGGCGGCGCCTGGACGACCCACGCCGGCCACCGGCTCAAGCTGTGGCGCACCGCCCTGGCCCCGGGCGCGCCCGACGCCGTCGAGGTGGCGACCGGGTCCGGCCCGCTGTGGCTCGTCGAGGTCCAGCCCGAGGGCCGCCGGCGCATGCCCGCCGCCGCCTGGGCCCGGGGCGTGGCCGGCGACGTCGCGGCCGGCCTCGGCCGGTGACGCCACCCCCGGAGGCCAGCTCCCGGGCCGTCGCCCTCGACGTGCTCGAGCGCATCGACGAGGGCGGGGCCTACGCCAACCTGGCCCTGTCGGCGGCGCTCGACCGGTCGGGGCTGACCGGGCCCGACCGGGGGTTCGCCACCGACCTCGTCTACGGCACGACCCGGATGCGGCGGGCGTGCGACTTCCTGGCCGACCGGTTCCTGGCCCGCCCGGTCGAGCCCCGGGTCCGCAACGCCCTGCGCCTCGGCGCCTACCAGCTCGCGTTCGCGGGCGTCGCCCCCCACGCCGCCGTGTCCGAGACCGTGGCCGTGGCCCCCCGCCGGGCCCGCGGCCTCGTCAACGCCGTGCTGCGCCGGGTGGCGGAGTCCCCGGTGGTGTGGCCCGACGACGCCACCCGGCTGAGCGTGCCCGACTGGGTGGCCGGCCTCCTGGCCGCCGACCTCGGCCCCGACGTGGCCGCCGCCGCGCTGGCGGCGATGAACGAGGCGGCCACGACGTCGGAGCGGCCCGACGGCTACGTGCAGGACCCCGCGTCGCAGCAGGTGGCGGCGGCGGTCGGCGCCGGCGCGGGGGACCGGGTGCTCGACCTGTGCGCCGCCCCCGGCGGCAAGGCCACCGCGCTGGCGGGGGCGGGCGCGTGGGTGGTGGCGGCCGACGTGCGGCCCGGCCGGGCCGGCCTGGTGGCGGCCAACGCCGCCCGCCTCGACCTCGGGGACCGGGTGGCGGTGGTCGCCGCCGACGGCACCGCCCCGCCGTGGCGCCCCGGCTCGTTCGACCGGGTGCTGGTGGACGCCCCGTGCTCGGGGCTCGGCACGCTGCGGCGCCGGGCCGACCTGCGCTGGCGGGTCGAGCCCGCCGCCGTCGACCGGCTCGCGGCCCTCCAGCGCCGGCTGCTGGCGGCGGCCGCCGACCTGGTCCGCCCGGGCGGGACGCTCGTGTACTCGGTGTGCACGCTCACCGCCGCCGAGTCCACCGGGGTGGACGCGTGGCTGGCGGGGGAGCGCCCCGACCTGGAGCCGCTCGAGGGGCCCGGCGACCCGTGGCGGCCGTGGGGCCGGGGGGCCGTGCTGCTCCCGCAGGCGGCGGGCACCGACGGCATGTGCCTGTTCCGCTACGCCCGTAGAGTGCCGGCGTGACCGAGCCCCAGCGCTTCGCGGCCGAGCTGCATGCGGCCGGCGACACGGGCGGTGCCGCCTTCGACGTGCCGCCCGCGGCGGCCGCGGCCCTGAGCGACGCCAAGCGCCCGCCGGTGGTGGTGACCATCGGGGACCACACGTTCCGCACCCGGCTGGCGGTGTACGGCGGCCGGTCGATGGTGGGCGTGAGCAAGGCCAACCGGGCGGCGGCCGGCGTCGACGTGGGCGACCGCTTCGACGTCGCGGTGGCGCTCGACGAGGAGCCCCGCACGGTCGAGGTCCCCGGCGACCTGGCGGCGGCGCTCGCGGGCGATCCCCAGGCCGCGGCCGCGTTCGACCGGCTGTCGTTCACCCACCGCCGCGAGTACGTGGAGTGGATCGAGGAGGCGAAGCGCGCCGAGACCCGGTCCCGGCGGGTGGCGGGCACGCTCGAGCGCCTGCGGGACGGTGCCCGGTGACGGCCTGGCCGGCCAAGGTGCTCACCGTGTCCGACGGCGTCGTGGCCGGGACCCGGGAGGACCGCTCGGGCGAGGCGCTGGCCGAGCGGCTGGCCGCGGCCGGGTTCGACGTGGTCGAGCGGCGGGTGACGGCCGACGGGGTGGATGCGGTCTCGGCGGCCCTGCGCGACCTGGCCGCCGGCTTCGCCGGGCTGGTGGTGACGACCGGGGGCACCGGCTTCGGGCCCCGCGACCTCACGCCCGAGGGGACCCGGGCCGTGCTCGACCGCGAGGCCCCCGGGCTGGCCGAGGCCATGCGGCTCGTCAGCCCGCTGGGGCGCCTGTCCCGGGCCGTGGCCGGGACGCGTGGGCACCGCGCTGGTGCTCAACACGCCGGGGTCGTCGAAGGGCGCGGTCGAGACCCTCGACGCGGTCCTCGACGTCGTCCCGCACGCCCTCGACCTCCTGACCGGCGGCCGGCCCCACTGACCTGAGCAGTGGACCAGAATTAGAACGTGTTCTAATTTGTAGCCGATGACGGTCGACGACGACCACCGGCACATGCTCCGTGCCGTCGAGCTCGCGGCGGGCGTGCGCACGACGACGTCGCCCAACCCCTGGGTCGGCTGCGTCCTCGTCACCGCCACCGGGGAGGCGTACGAGGGCGCCACCCGGCCGCCGGGCGGGCCCCACGCCGAGGCCGTCGCCCTCGCCGCCGCGGCCGCCGCCGGGGCCGACACCCGGGGCGCCACCGCCTACGTGACGCTGGAGCCGTGCAGCCACCACGGCCGCACCCCGCCGTGCGCCGACGCCCTCGTCGACGCCGGCGTGGGCCGGGTCGTCGTCGGCCTCGGCGACCCCGACCCCCAGGTGGACGGGCGGGGGCTGGAGCGCCTGCGGGCCGCCGGGATCGAGGTCACCGAGGGCGTGGCCGCCGACGTCGTGGCCGGGCAGCTGGCGCCGTTCGTCACCCACCGCACCACCGGCCGCCCCTACGTCGTGCTCAAGCTGGCCGCCAGCCTCGACGGCCGCACCGCCGCCCCCGACGGCACCAGCCGGTGGATCACCGGCGAGGCGGCCCGGGCCGACGCCCACCGCCTGCGGGCCGAGAGCGACGCCGTCCTCGTGGGGGCGGGAACGGTCCGGGCCGACGACCCCGCCCTCACCGTGCGCCACGTCGAGGGGCGCGACCCGCTGCGGGTCGTGCTCGGCACCGCGCCCCCCGGCGCCCGGGTGCACCCGGCGCTCGAGGTGCGCGGCGACCTCGGCCCCATCCTCGACGACCTCGGGGCCCGCGGCGTCCTCCAGGTGCTGGTCGAGGGGGGAGCCACGGTGGCCGGGGACTTCCACCGGGCCGGCCTGGTCGACGCCTACGTGCTCTACCTGGCGCCCGCCCTGTTCGGCGGCGACGACGCCCCCGGGTTGTTTACCGGGCCGGGAGCCGCCACGATGGCCGACGTGTGGCGCGGGCGGATCACCCGGGTCACCCCTCTGGGCGACGACATCCGCGTCGACCTGCACCCTGCGAGGAGCACCTGATGTTCACGGGCATCGTCGAAGAGCTCGGCGCCATCGACTCGGTCACGGGCGACCGGGTCCGCATCGCCGCCACCCGGGTGCTGGAGGACGCCTCCACGGGCGACTCCATCGCCGTGGACGGCTGCTGCCTCACCCTGGTCGACCAGGGCGACGGCTGGTGGGAGGCCGACGTCTCCGAGGAGACGCGCAAGCGCACCACCCTCGGCGAGCGCCGGCCCGGCGACCCGGTCAACCTCGAGCGCCCGGTCCGGGTCCAGGACCGGCTCGGCGGTCACATCGTGCAGGGCCACGTCGACGGGGTGGGCGAGATCCTCGACCCCGCGCCCGACCTGCGGGTGGCCATGCCCGGCGAGCTGCTCCGCTACATCGTGGAGAAGGGCTCGATCACCGTGGACGGCGTCAGCCTCACCGTGGTCGACGTGCTCGACGACGGCTTCACCGTGGCCGTGATCCCCCACACCACGGCGGTCACGACGCTCGGCCGCAAGGGCCGGGGCGACCTCGTGAACCTCGAGGTCGACGTCACCGTGAAGTACGTCGAGCGATTGCTGGCGTGGAAGGATGACCGCTCGGCCGGCCAGTCCCCGGAGGGAAGCTGATGCCGCTAGCCAAGATCGACGAGGCCGTCGCCGCCATCGGGCGGGGCGAGATCGTGATCGTCGTCGACGACGAGGACCGCGAGAACGAGGGCGACCTCATCATGGCGGCCGAGTTCGCCACGCCGGAGGCCATCGCCTTCTTCCTCCACCACACCTCGGGCGTGATCTGCGCCCCGGTCAGCCGGGACCGGGCCCGCGAGCTCGACCTGCCGCTCATGGTGGCCAACAACACCGAGAGCATGCGCACCGCGTTCACCGTGAGCGTCGACTTCCGGCACGGCACCACCACCGGCATCTCCGCCCACGACCGGGCCCGCACCATCCAGGCCCTCGTCGACCCGGCCACCCGGGCCGGCGACCTCCTGCGCCCCGGCCACATCTTCCCGCTGGAGGCCCGCGAGGGCGGCGTCCTCAAGCGGGCCGGGCACACCGAGGCCGCCATCGACCTGGCCCGCATGGCCGGCCTCTACCCGGCCGGCGTGCTGTGCGAGCTCGTCAACGAGGCCAAGGACGACATGGCCCGCCTGCCCGAGCTGGAGGCGTTCGCCGAGAAGCACGGGCTGCTGCTCATCACCATCGCCGACCTCGTCCGCTACCGCCGCCAGACCGAGAAGCTGGTCCGGCGGGTGGGCGAGGCCCGCATCCCCACCCAGTGGGGCGACTTCACCTGCTACGCCTACGAGTCCACCCTCGACGGCACCGAGCACCTGGCCTTCGTGCGGGGCGCGGTGCAGGGGCAGGACAACGTGCTCGTGCGGGTCCACAGCGAGTGCCTGACCGGCGACGTGTTCGGGTCGCTGCGCTGCGACTGCGGCCCCCAGCTGCAGGCGGCCATGCGCCAGGTGGCCGAGGAGGGGCTCGGCGTCGTCCTCTACTACCGGGGCCACGAGGGCCGGGGCATCGGCATCGGCCACAAGCTGCAGGCCTACCGGCTGCAGGAGCAGGGCCACGACACGGTCGACGCCAACCTGAAGCTCGGCCTGCCGATCGACAGCCGCGAGTACGGCATCGGCGCCCAGATCCTCGTCGACCTCGGCATCACCACCATGCGGATGCTGACCAACAACCCGGCCAAGAAGGGCGGGCTCGCGGGCTTCGGCATCACGATCACCGAGCGGGTGCCGCTCCAGATCGCCCCCAACCCCGAGAACATCGCCTACCTGCGCACCAAGCGCGAGCGCATGGGGCACCTGCTGGAGGGGCTCGACGATGTGCTGTGAGGTGACCGGTGGCTGAGGGGACCGACCGGGCCCAGGTGCCCGACGGGCTCGACGGCGCCGGCCTGCGGGTCGGCGTCGTGCGGGCCCGCTGGAACCCGCGGGTCGTCGAGCGCCTGGCCGACGGCGTCGAGCGGGGGCTCAAGGCCCTCGGCGTCGTGGCCGACGACATCGTCGACGTGTCGGTGCCGGGATCGTTCGAGATCCCGTTCGCGGCCCGGGCGCTCGCCGTGTCCGGCCGGGTGGACGCGGTGATCTGCATCGGCGCGGTGATCCGGGGCGAGACCACCCACTACGACATCGTGGCGGGGGAGTGCGCCCGGGGCGTGCAGGACGTCCAGCTCCGCACCGGCGTCCCGATCGCGTTCGGGGTGCTCACCACCGAGGACGAGCGCCAGGCGCTGGCCCGGTCCGAGGGGCCCGGCGGCCACAACGTGGGCGAGGAGGCGGCCACCGTGGCCGTCGAGATGGCCGGCATCGCCCGCCGCTTCGGCGCGAACCCGGGCTGAACAGCACGTATCCGGTTGCCGGTTCGCGCCGCGGGCCGCCTACCCTCGACGCGTGCTCAAGCTCGTGATCCCCAAGGGCTCGCTCGAACGGGCGACCCTGGACCTGTTCGAGGCGGCCGACCTGACCGTCATCCGGTCGTCGTCCGTCGAGTACAAGGCGTCGATCGACGATCCCCGCATCGACGAGGTCCGCATCCTGCGCCCGCAGGAGATCCCGCGCTACGTCGCCGACGGGCTCTTCGACCTCGGCATCACCGGGCGCGACTGGGTCGAGGAGACCGGCGCCGAGGTGGTGGCGCTCGGCCAGATGCACTACTCCAAGAACAGCTCGCGGCCCATCCGCATGGTGGTGGCCGTGCCCCAGGACAGCCCCGTCCAGCGGGTCGAGGACCTGCCCCAGGGCGTGCGGGTGTCGACCGAGTACCCCGAGTCGACCCGGCGCTACTTCGAGAAGAAGGGCATCGAGGCCGACATCCGCCTCAGCTACGGGGCGACCGAGGCCAAGGTCCCCGACATCGTCGACTGCATCGTGGAGATCACCGAGACCGGCCGGGCGCTGCGGGCGGCGGGTCTCAAGATCGTCGACGAGATCCTGCAGAGCTACACCGAGCTGGTGGCCAACCCGGCGGCCTACGCCGACGACGCCAAGCGCCACGCCATGGAGCAGGTCCGCACGCTGCTCGACGGGGCGCTCGAGGCCCGGGGCAAGGTGCTGGTCAAGCTCAACGTCGGGCGCGACGACCTCGACCGGGTGATCGCGCTGGTGCCGTCGATGAAGGCGCCCACGGTGTCCGAGCTGTTCGGCCAGGGCGGCTACGCGGTCGAGACGGTCGTGGCCAAGTCCGAGATCAACACGCTGATCCCCGCGCTCAAGGACGCCGGCGCGTCCGACATCCTCGAGCTGCCGCTCGCCAAGATCGTCCACTGAGGTGACCCCGTTCTCGGAGGCCACGGGGGTCGTGGCCGGCTTCGACGAGGACCGGGGCCTCGGCACGATCGCCGCCGACGACGGCACCGACGTGCCGTTCCACTGCACCGCCATCGCCGACGGCACGCGCACGATCCCGGTCGGCCGGTCGGTGCGGTTCCTCGTGGTGCCCGGGCGGCTGGGCCGGTGGGAGGCCGACCGCATCACGGCCCGCTGACGGCGGGTCCGACGGCGTCGAGCACGGCCCGGGCGTAGCGCGCGCCCCCGGCCGGGGTGAGGTGGATGCCGTCCTGCTGGCGGAGCTGGACGGTGCCGTCGGCCTCGCACGCCGCCGACTCCCACGATTCGCACGGCAGGCTGGCGTGGAACTGCCCGCCGGGGCCGAGCGCGGGGATGACGTCGACGACCTGCACGTCCGGATGGTCGGCGACGAAGCCGTCGTACATGGTCCGCATGGCGGCGGCGTTGGCCTCGAACGGCGCATCCCGCACCGGGGGCGGGGGCACGACGTACACGGCGGTGTCCGGGCGAGGCGGCCAGGAACTCGCGCACGACCCGGTCGAGGTCGGTGGCGTACTCCGCCGCCGTCTCGGCGGGACCGCCAGGGTGGTCCGTGCGCTGCATGCACGGGGTCAGGTCGTTGCCGGCGAACGACACGACCAGCACGCCGGGGTCGCGCGCGGCGAAGGCGCGTGAACGTGTCGTCGCGGTCACACACGGCGGAGCCGCCGAAGGCCACGACCTCGGTGCGGACGCCGCGCTCGCCGGCCATCGCCAGCATCGCCGGTGCGGCCTGCTCGGCGAAGGAGTCGCCGACGACGGCGACGTCCAGCGGCGGCGCGTCCGGGCTGCGGGCGGCCCGGGCCACGGCGAAGGCGACGATGGCCACGCCGGCGAGGCCGACGACCAGCCAGGTGCGCAGGGCGGGCGGGCCGGGCCGATCCAGGGACACAGCCGCACACCCGCGTCGCGCTCAGTGGTCCGGGTCGTGATCGGGCGTCGGGCCGGACGGGCCGGTGGCACCGCCGGTGCCCCGCGCCGCCTCGACGAAGGTGAGCCGGGCCTGGTGGAGCGCGCTGCGCAGCGGCGTCTCCGCCTCGCCGAGGCGCGCCCCGAGGCCCTCGACCACGGCGGCCAGGGCGTCGATGGCGAGCCGCGCGTCGTCGGTGCGGGGGGTCGGCTGGGACAGGTACAGGCCGGCCACGTCGAAGAACTGGAGGGCGTGCTGGCCGACGACGACACCCGCCGGCAGCTCGAGGAGCTGGCGGCGCATCGCTTCGACCTGGGTGGCGTACTCCTCGGCGGCGGCCCGCTCCTCGGGCGACAGGTCGGCCTCGTCGATGTCCGGTCCGGCGGGGCCCGGCGGGGCCTCGGACGGCGGCGCCGGACGTCGGCCGGTCGACGGGGTGTTCCCCGGATGGGGTCCAGAGGCTCATCGGTCCTGACCTTAGAACGCGGCGCCGGGTCGTGGACGCCGACTCGGCGTCGGGTTGTGGACTCGTCGCCGACCGCTGGTACCCTACGTCGAACAACTCAATGGGAAGTGGGGCCGGCTCACTCTGTGATCTCTGCAGAGGGGCGTGTCGCCCCCACCCGGCCACCTCCGGCGGAGCGTGCGTCCGGGTCGATCGATCGCACCGGGCACTGCCCGTCGCGGACGTCGGCTTCCCCCGGCGTCCGTTCGTCGTTTTCGGCGGATGACCGGTCGAGTTGGTGAGTTCCACAGGAAGCTGCGTACGGAGGTGTCTGCGCATCGATGAGGAGTGATCGGCGATAGCTACGCCGGCGAACAACGAACCCCGGATCAACGACCGCATCCGCGCACGCGAGGTGCGTCTCGTCGGTCCGGACGGTCAGCAGATCGGCATCAAGCCCCTGCCCGAGGCCCTGTCCATCGCCCGCGAGAACGACCTCGACCTGGTCGAGGTGGCGGCACAGGCGAACCCGCCCGTGTGCCGCATCATGGATTACGGCAAGTACAAGTACGAGGCAGCGCAGAAGGCGAAGGAATCCCGTCGCAAGGCGAGCAACGTCTCCATCAAGGAGATGAAGTACCGCCCCAAGATCTCCAAGGGTGACTTCGACACCAAGACCCGCAAGGTCGAGCGCTTCCTGCAGGACGGGCACAAGGTCAAGGTGACGCTCACGTTCCGAGGGCGAGAGATGCACCACCCCGAGCTGGGGCGGCGCATCCTCGACGACGTGGTGAGTGCGGTCGAGCACCTGGGGAAGGTCGAGATCTTCCCCCGCCAGGACGGTCGCAACATGACCATGGTGCTGGGCCCCGATCGCAAGGCGCAGGCCGCGTTCGAGCGGTCCAAGCGCCAGGCCGAGTCCGACGCCACCGGTGCGACCCCCGCGGCAGCCGCCGAGGCGGGCGCACCGGGTGCACCGGCACCGGACGCCGAGACCACGCCGGCCGCGGCACCAGACCCGCAACCGCAGTCGAGCGACACGTAGCAGCCCCCGGGGCCCCGTCGCCCGCCAGAGCAAGGACCAGCCATGCCCAAGATGAAGACGCACAGCGGTGCGGCCAAGCGCATCAAGATCACCGGCACCGGCAAGCTGCGCCGCCGGCAGATCAACATGAAGCACATCCTCGAGAAGAAGCCGACCAAGCGCACCCGCCGGCTCAAGCGTGACGAGGTGTTCGCTCCCGGCGACGAGGCGCGCATGAAGCGGCTGCTCGGCCGCCGCTGAGCACCGCCCGCGTGCCCGTCCCCCCACCCCCGATCGACGAAAGGAGCTCCCCATGGCCCGGGTGAAGCGATCCGTCCACGCCAAGAAGAAGCGCCGTGTCACTCTCGAGCGCGCCAAGGGCTACTACGGCAACAAGAGCCGTTCCCGGCGCGCCGCCAACGAGCAGGTGATGCACAGCCTGAACTACGCCTTCCGCGACCGTCGCGCCCGCAAGGGCGACTTCCGCCGGCTGTGGATCCAGCGGATCAACGCCGCCTGCCGCCAGAACGGGATGAGCTACAGCGTCTTCGTGGCCGGGCTGCGCGAGGCGGGCGTCGAGGTCGACCGCAAGGTCCTCGCCGACCTGGCCGTCACCGACGGCGCCGCGTTCGCGGCCCTGGTCACCACCGCCCGCGACGCGCTCGACGCCGCGCCGGCCGAGGCCTGACCCGAGAGGTCGACGGGGTCCCCGGCGAGGGCGGTCGATGGCCGAACCGATCGGCGCCCGGCACCACACGCTGCAACGCCTGCGGCGGCTCTCCCGCCGCCGTGAGGCGCGCAGCGCTGACGGCGCCTACGTGATCGACGGTCCGACGCTCCTCGCCGAGGCGCTCGACGCCGGGGTCGCCGTCACCGAGGTGGTGGCCGAGCCCGACTGCCCGGCCGACCTGTTCGACCGGGCCGCCCTCGCCGGGGCGGCCGTCCACCGTGCCAGCGCCGGGTCGCTCGGCCGGTTCGTCGACACCGTCACCCCCCAGCGGGTGGTGGCCATCGCCCGCATCGCCGACGTCCCGCCCGCCGAGGCCGTGGCCGCCGCCGGCCCGCTGGCGCTCGTGCTCGTGGGCGTGTCCGACCCCGGCAACGCGGGCACGCTGCTGCGCTCGGCCGAGGCCGCCGGCGCGGGCGCCGTGCTCTTCTGCGACGGCTCCGTCGACCCCTTCGGCCCCAAGTGCGTGCGGTCGTCCGCGGGCTCGCTGTTCCGCCTGGCGGTGACCCGGGCCGGCGACAGCGGCGCGGTGCTGGAAGCGCTGGCCGCCCGGGGCGTCACCACCGTGGCCACCGTCGCCCGGGGCGGCGAGACCTACGACGCCACCGATCTCACCGGTCCGGTCGCGCTCGTGCTCGGCAGCGAGGCCCATGGCCTGCCCGACGCCGTGGCCGACGCGGTCGACCGGTCCGTCACGATCCCCATGGCGGGGCGGACCGATTCCCTCAACGTGGGGATGGCGGGCACGGTCCTGTGCTTCGAGTCGCTGCGCCAGCGGCGGGCCAATCGACTGGACGGGGCCACGCCGCGAGCGGCAGGGTTCACGACGACATGACGGACAACGACGTCTCTCCTGTACCCCCCGACGACCTGGTCGCGGAGATCGGCCGGCTGGAGGACGAGGCGCGGGTGCGCATCGCCGCCGCCGCCACGCCCGACGAGCTGCGGGCCGTCGAGATCGACGTGCTCGGCAAGCGCTCGGCCCTCACCGCGCTGCGCAAGCGGCTGGGCGGGCTCGACGCCGAGGGCCGCCGCACGGTGGGCAAGGTCCTGCACGCCGCCACCGAGGCGCTGGGCGCCGCGCTGGTCGAGCGCCGGGCCGTGCTCGACGCCGCCCGCCGGGTCGAGCAGCTCCTCGCCGAGCGCGTCGACCTCACCGAGGTGCTGCCCGGGCGCCCCGGCGGCCACATGCACCTGGTCACCCAGGCCATCGAGGAGCTCGAGGACGTGTTCGTCGGCCTCGGCTTCACGGTCGCCGAAGGCCCCGAGGTCGAGACCGACTGGCACAACTTCGGCGCCCTCAACTTTCCGCCCGGCCACCCGGCGCGCGACATGTACGACACGCTCTACGTCAACCACGGCGCGCCGGGCACGACGCTGCTGCGCACCCACACGTCGCCCGTGCAGGTGCGGGTCATGAGCGGCGGACCGCCGCCGTACTACTCGGTGATGCCCGGGCGGGTGTTCCGGTCCGACACGGCCGACGCCACCCACATGCCGGTCTTCCACCAGATCGAGGGCCTGGTCGTCGACCGCGACATCACCTTCGCCGACCTGGCCGGCACCATCGACGCCTTCACGAAGGCGTACTTCGGCGGCGACTTCTCGTCCCGCCTGCGCCCGTCGTACTTCCCGTTCACCGAGCCGTCCGCCGAGTTCGACATCCGGCGGCCCGACGGCTCGTGGATGGAGCTGGGCGGCTGCGGCATGGTCCACCCCAACGTGCTGCGCGCCTGCGGGGTCGACCCCGAGGAGTGGCAGGGCTTCGCGTTCGGCTTCGGCATCGATCGCCTGGCCATGGCCCGCCACGGGGTCGACGACCTGCGCGACCTGTTCACCAACGACATCCGGTTCCTGGCCCAGTTCTAGGGTCGGGCCGGTCGCACGCATCCGAGGGCACCGATGAAGGTCCTGCTGTCCTGGCTCCGAGACTTCGCGCCGATCGAGGGCGACCCCGTCGCGCTCGGCGAGCACCTGAGCGACCTGGGCATGGCGGTCGAGCAGCTCGACCTGCTGGGCCAGGGGCTCGACGGCATCGTCGTGGCCCGGGTGCTGGAGACCCGGCCCCACCCGGCCGCCGACCGCATCCAGCTCGTCGACGTCGACACGGGGGACGGCGAGGCGCTGCAGATCGCCTGCGGGGCGTTCAACATGGCGGCCGGCGACCTCGTGCCGCTGGCCACCGTGGGCACGGTGATGCCGAACGGCATGGAGATCGGCCGCCGCAAGCTGCGCGGCGAGTGGTCCAACGGCATGCTGTGCTCCGCCAAGGAGCTGGGCCTCGGCGACGACCACGCCGGCATCTTCGTCCTGCCGGCCGACCTGCCGGTCGGCGCCGGCTTCGCCGAGGCCATGGGCGTCGAGGCCGACGTCCTCTACGACCTCGAGATCAACCCCAACCGGCCCGACGCCATGTCGGTCGCCGGCGTGGCCCGCGACCTGGCGGCCCGCCTGGGCGTGCCCTTCGCCATCCCCGAGCCGGCGGTGACCGAGGTCCCGGCGGCCAAGGTCCCGGGCGTGCACGTCGACGTCGAGGCGCCGGACCTGTGCGGCCGCTTCACCGCCCGGGTGCTGACCGGGGTCACGGTGGGCGAGTCCGAGCCGCTGGTCGCCCGCCGGCTGACGCTGCTGGGCATGCGGCCGATCAACTCGCTCGTCGACGTGTCCAACTACGTGATGCTCGAGCTGGGCCAGCCCAACCACCCCTACGACCTGGCCAAGGTGCGGGGCGGCGGGCTGCGGGTGCGCCGGGCCCGGCCCGGCGAGTCGCTCGTGACCCTCGACGGCGTCGAGCGCACGTTCACGGCCGACGACCTGCTGATCTGCGACGGCGACGACCGGGCGGTCGGCATCGCCGGGATCATGGGCGGGGCCGACACCGAGATCGACGAGCACACGACCGACGTGCTGCTGGAGATGGCGTGGTTCCTGCCGCTCGGCATCGCCAAGTCGTCGCGGCGGCTGCGGCTGCGGTCCGAGGCGTCGGCCCGGTTCGAGAAGGGCACCGACCCCGAGATCATCGACCTGGCCCACCGCCGGTTCGCGGAGCTGGTGGCCTCCTCGGGGGCCCGGCTGGAGGCGGGTACGGTCGACGTGCGCGGCGAGCTGCCCGACCGGTCGCCGGTGCGGGTGCGCACGGGCCGGATCAACCGCCTGCTCGGCACGGCGATCACCGCCGGCGAGGTCAAGGAGCTGATGGAGCCGATCGGCTTCGCCACCGAGGTCCGGGGCGACGACACGTCGGTCACCGTCCCCAGCTGGCGCTACGACTCGTCGACCGAGATCGACGTGGTCGAGGAAGTCGCCCGGACGTACGGCTACAGCCGCATCGGCACGCACCTGCCGCCGTCGGCCCATGCCGGGCGGCTCACCACCGCCCAGCTGGAGCGGCGGCGGCTGCGGGCGCTGCTGATCGGCCGGGGGCTGGCCGAGGCCATGCCGATGCCGTTCCTGGCCCCGGGCGACCTGGCCCGCAGCGGCCTGCCCGACGACGGCATCACCATCGCCAACCCGCTGGTGGCCGAGGAGTCGGTGCTGCGCACGTCGCTGCTGCCCGGCCTGATCAGGGCGCTGGCCACCAACGCCGCCCGCCGCAACACCGGTGTCGGGCTGTGGGAGATCGGTCACGTGTTCCGGCGGCCGGCGGCGGCCGACGCCGACCTGCCCGACGAGCGGGAGGTGCTGGCCGTGGCGCTCGGCGGCCGGGACGCGGCCGAGGCGGTCCACGAGTGGCGGGCCGTCGCCGAGGCGCTCGGCGTGCCCGACGTGGCCCTGCGCAACGAGGTCGTCCCCGGCCTGCACCCGACCCGGTCGGCCCGGCTGGTGGGTCCGGCGGGCGAGACGGTCGGCGCGCTGGGCGAGGTCGACCCCGAGGTGCTGGCGGCCCACGGCATCGGCGAGCGCGTCGGCTGGCTGGAGGTCGACCTGACGACGGTCGGGGGCATGGCCCGCGACCCCCACGTGTACCGGCCGGTGAGCGTCTACCCGTCGAGCGACGTGGACCTGGCGTTCGAGGTCGACGACGCGGTGCCGGCCGGCGACGTGGAGGCGACGCTGGCGTCGGCCGCGGGCGACCGCCTGGCCTCGCTGCGGCTGTTCGACGTGTACCGGGGCCCGGGCATCGCGGCGGGCCGCCGCAGCCTGGCCTACACGCTGCGGCTCGACGCGCCCGACCACACCTTGACCGACAACGAGGTGGCGGAGGTGCGCGACCGCTGCATCGAGGCGGTGGAGTCCCGCCACGCGGCGACCCTGCGGGGCTGACTCCCTGCGGGTTGCATGACTATGCACTCGCACGTATTCTCTATCGATGACTTCGGTCGGGATCGTCGGCGCCTCGGGGTTCACCGGGGCCGAGCTGCTGCGGCTGTGCGCCGCCCACCCGCAGCTCGACGTGCGCCTGGCCACGGGTGACACCCAGGCCGGGGCCCGGGTCGCCGACCTGTACCCGAGCCTGGCCGCCGCCTACGGGGGCATGAGCTTCGAGAAGTACGACCCCGAGTGCGTCGACGGCCTCGACCTCGTGTTCCTCGGGCTGCCGCACGGCGCATCCCAGGAGGTCGTGCCCGACATCGTCGACCGGGTGGGCGGGGTGGTCGACCTGGCCGCCGACTTCCGGCTGGCCGACCCCGCGCTGTATCCGCGGTGGTACGGCGAGGACCACACCCACCCCGAGCTGCTCGACACGTTCGTCTACGGGCTGCCCGAGCTGTTCCGCGACGAGATCGCCGCCGCCACCCGCGTGGCGTCCCCCGGCTGCTACCCGACGACCTCGATCCTGGCGCTGGCCCCGCTGTTGCGGGCCGGCCTGGTCGAGCCCCGCGGGATCGTGGTCGACGCCGCCAGCGGCGTGTCGGGCGCCGGCCGGAGCCTCAAGGCCACGACCGCCTTCACCACCGTCGACGAGAACCTCACCGCCTACGGGCTGCTCGACCACCGCCACACCCCCGAGATCGAGCAGGGCCTCACCCGCGCCGCCGGCACCACGGTGGAGGTCCTGTTCACCCCCCACCTGGCGCCGATGAACCGGGGCATCCTGGCCACGTGCTACGCCCGGGCGACCGACCCCGGCCTGACCACGGCGCTGGCCCTCGACACGCTGCGCGACGCGTGGGAGGGCGAGCCGTTCGTCGTCGTGGTCGACGAGCCGCCCGCCACCAAGGCGACGCTCGGCGCCAACACCGTGCACGTCACCGCCCGGGCCGACGCCCGCACCGGATGGGTCGTCGCCATCGCCGCCCTCGACAACCTGGTCAAGGGCGCCTCGGGCCAGGCCGTGCAGTGCGCCAACCTCATGCTGGGCCTGCCCGAGACCACCGGCCTGCCGACGGTGGGGGTGTACCCGTGAGCGTGGTCGCGCCGCAGGGTTTCGTGGCCGCCGGGGTCGCGTGCGGGATCAAGGCGGCGGGCGAGGCCGACCTGGCCCTCGTGGCCACCGACGACGGCGCGCCGGTGGCGGCGGCCGGCGTGTTCACGCAGAACCTGGTCGTGGCCGCCCCCGTCGTGGTCAGCCGCCGCCACCTGGCGGCCAGCGGCGGCCGGGCCGCGGGCGTCGTCCTGTCGAGCGGCAACGCCAACGCCGCCACGGGCGAGCAGGGCGAGGCCGACGCCGCCGAGATGTGCGCGCTCACGGCGGCGGCGCTCGGCGGCACGACCGGGGACGTCCTCGTGTGCTCGACCGGGCTGATCGGCTACCCGCTGCCGATGGACGCGCTGCGGACCGGGATCCCCGCCGTGGCCGCGGCCCGGGGCGGTGACCCGGCGCACGGCATCGCGGCGGCCGAGGCGATCATGACCACCGACACCCGGCGCAAGGAGGCCGTGGTGCGGGGCGACGGCTTCGTGGTCGGCGGCCTGGCCAAGGGCGCCGCCATGCTCGCCCCCGACATGGCCACGATGCTGGCCGTGCTCACCACCGACGCCGAGCTCGACCCGGCCGCGCTCGCCGAGGTGCTGCGGGCGGGCGTGGCCGGCAGCTTCAACGCCATGACCGTCGACGGCTGCACGTCCACCAACGACACCGTGCTGCTCCTGGCCGGCGGCCGGGCCGGCCCGCCGGCCGACCCCGCCGGCTTCGCGGCGGCCGTGGCCGAGGTGTGCCTCGACCTGGCCACCCAGATGGTCGGCGACGCCGAGGGCCACACCAAGGTCGTCCGGGTGCGGGTGACCGGGGCGGCGTCCGACGCCGAGGCCCGCCAGGCCGCCCGCAAGGTGGCCGAGAGCCAGCTCGTGAAGTGCTCGTGGTTCGGCGAGGACCCGTACTGGGGCCGGGTGGCCAGCGACCTCGGCACCGCCGGGGTCAAGCTCGACCCCGCGACCCTGACCATCGCCTACGGCGGGACCGTGGTCAGCCGGGGGTGCGTCGCCGCCGACCACGACGCCGCCGCGGTGGCCGCCCACATGGCGGGGGCGTACCTCGACCTCCACTGCGACCTCGGCGTGGCCGACGGCCGGGCCCGGGTGCTGACCAACGACCTGACCTACGGCTACATCGACGAGAACAAGGGCACGTCATGACCGAGCGGAGCGAGGTCCAGTGACCGCCCCGGCGGTCGAGACGCAGGCCGACGCCGCCCACCGGGCCGCGGTGCTGCTGGAGGCGCTGCCCTACATCCAGCGGTTCCGGGGCGCCGTCGTCGTCGTGAAGTACGGCGGCAACGCCATGGTCGACCCCGACCTCGGCCGCAACGTGGCCGACGACGTCGTCCTGCTCCGGGCCGTCGGCCTGCGCCCGGTCGTGGTCCACGGCGGCGGCCCGCAGATCAGCGCGCTCATGGCCCGGCTCGGCAAGGAGCCCGAGTTCCGCGACGGCCTGCGGGTCACCGACGCCGAGACCGTCGACATCGCCCGCATGGTGCTCGTGGGCAAGGTCAACCGCGACATCGTGGCCGCCATCAACGTCCACGGGCCCCTGGCGGTCGGCCTGTCGGGCGAGGACGCCGGGCTCATCCTGGCCGGCGCCCGCAACCCCGACCTGGGCTACGTCGGCGACGTGATGGCGGTGAACCCGACGATCCTGCACCAGCTGCTGGCCGAGGACCTGATCCCCGTCGTGTCGACCATCGGGTCCGACGCCGCGGGGCAGGCCTACAACATCAACGCCGACACGGTGGCCGGCGCCCTGGCCGAGGCGCTCGGCGCCGAGAAGGCGGTGTTCCTCACCGACGTCGCCGGGCTGCTGGCCGACGTGGACGACCCCGCCTCGCTGGTCAGCGCCATCACCGCCGGCGAGCTCTCCGCCATGATCGGCGACGGCCGCCTGTCCGGCGGGATGATCCCCAAGGTGGCGGCCGCCCTCCACGCCGTCGAGCACGGCGTCGGCTCGGCCCACCTGCTCGACGGCCGGGTGCCGCACGTGCTGCTGCTCGAGCTGTTCAGCGACGCCGGCATCGGCACCATGATCACCGCGGAGGACCGCCCGTGAGCACCACCGCGCCCGCATCGCCCAACCCGCTGATGGCGACGTACCCGCCCCCGCCCGTGACCTTCGTGCGGGGCGAGGGCTGCCACCTGTGGGACGCGGACGGGCGCCGCTACCTCGACATGCTGTCCGGGCTGGCCGTGACCTCGCTGGGCCACGCCCACCCGGCGGTGGCCGACGCCCTCGCCACCCAGGCCCGCACGCTGCTGCACGTGTCCAACCTGTTCGGCACCGTGCCCGGCCCCGAGGTGGCGCGCACGCTCGACCGCCTGATCGGCGACGGCGAGCCCGTGGGCGGGCAGGTGTTCTTCTGCAACTCCGGCGCCGAGGCCAACGAGTGCGCCATCAAGCTGGCCCGGCGGTTCGGCGGCCGGGGCCGCCACGTCGTCGTGTCGGCGTACGGCAGCTTCCACGGCCGCACGCTGGCCACGCTGCACGCCACCGGCCAGCCGGCCAAGCACGAGCCGTTCCAGCCCCTGCCCGAGGGCTTCCGCCACGTCGAATGGCAGGACCTCGACGCCCTGGCCAACGCTCTCGACCCGTCGGTGGCGGCCGTGCTCCTGGAGCCGGTGCAGGGCGAGGGCGGCGTCAACCCGGCCACCGCCGAGTACTTCGCCGGGGTGCGGCGGCTGTGCGACGAGCGGGGCGCGCTGTTCATGGTCGACGAGGTGCAGACCGGTCTCGGCCGGACGGGCCGCTGGTTCGGGTTCCAGCACCTCGACATCCGGCCGGACGTCGTGACGATGGCCAAGGCGCTGGGCAACGGCGTCCCCATCGGCGCCTGCTGGGCCCGGGGCGAGGTGGCCGCGGTGTTCGAGCCGGGCGACCACGCCACCACCTACGGCGGCCAGCCGCTCGCCACCGCCGCGGCCCGGGCCGTGCTGGCCACGATGGAGGCCGAGGACGTGCCCGCCCGGGCCACCCGCGCCGGCGCCCGCCTGACCGAGCGCCTCGTGGCCCTGCCCGGCGTGGCCTCCGTCCGGGGATCGGGCCTGCTGCTCGGCGTCGAGCTCGACGGCCACGACGCCCGGGCGGTCAACGCCGCCCTGCTCGACGCGGGACTGGTGGCCAACGCGGTGACCCCGACGGCGCTGCGGCTGGCCCCGTCCCTGCTCATCGACGACGACCAGATCGACGAGGCCGTCGCCCTGCTGGCGGGGGTGCTGGCGTCGTGACGGTCCGCCACCTGCTCGAGATCGACGACCTGACCCCGGCCGAGCTCGACGCCGTGCTGCGGCGGGCCGCCGAGCCGCCGGGCGGCGACCGGCCCCTGGCCGGCCGCACGGTCGGCCTCTACTTCGAGAAGCCGTCGCTGCGCACCCGGCACTCGTGCGAGGCCGCCGTCGTCCAGCTGGGCGGCCACCCGGTCACCTTCCGGCGCGACGAGGTCGGCAGCGGCGAGCGGGAGGCCGTCGCCGACATCGCCCGGGTCCTGTCCGGCTACCACGCCGCCCTCGGCGGCCGGGTCTACGACCACGCCCTGCTGGAGGAGCTGGCCGGCGCCGCCACGATCCCCGTCGTCAACCTGCTGTCGGACCAGGGCCACCCGTGCCAGGCGCTGGCCGACCTGCTCACCATGCGCCAGTCCCTGGGCGAGCTGGCGGGCGCCACCGTGGCCTGGGTCGGCGACTTCAACAACGTGGCCCGGTCGCTGGCGATCGGGGCGACCATGCTGGGCATGAAGGTGCGCCTGGCCTGCCCGCCGGGCTACGGGCCGACCCCGGCCGACGTCGACCGCCTCCGGGGCCACGGCGCCGAGCCCGTCGTGACCGCCCGGCCCGCCGAGGCGGTGGCCGGTGCCGCCGCCGTGCACACCGACGTGTGGGCGTCCATGGGGCAGGAAGCCGAGTCCGAGGCCCGGGCCCGGGCGTTCGAGGGCTTCCAGGTCGACGACCGGGTCATGGCCGCCGCCGCCCCCGACGCCGTGTTCATGCACTGCCTGCCCGCCCACCGGGGCGAGGAGGTGGCGGCGACCGTGGTCGACGGCCCGCAGAGCCGGGTGATCGCCCAGGCCCACAACCGCCTGCACAGCTTCCGGGGCCTGCTCGGCTGGCTGATCGAGGAGGCCGCCCAGTGAGCGAGCACCGCGAGCGAACCATCAACACAGTGAGCGGCACCGACGACGCCGCCCTCGACGCCTCCGACGCCCCCCGCACGCTGGCCAAGCCCCAGCGCCAGCACCGGGTGGCGCGGCTGCTGGCCGAGCACGCGGTGAGCAGCCAGGCCCAGCTCGTCGACCTGCTGGCGGCCGAGGGCGTGGCCTCGACCCAGGCCACCGTGTCCCGCGACCTCGAGGACCTCGGCGCCATCAAGGTCCGGGTCGGCGGGGGCGAGACCGTGTACGCGATCCCCGAGCTGCCGTCCGAGCAGCGAGCCCCGCTCGACCACCTGCGCCGGGTGTTCAGCGAGTGGGTCGTCGAGGTGGCCCACTCGGCCAACCTCGTGGTGCTGCGCACCCCGCCCGGGTCCGCCCACGTCGTCGCGTCCGCGCTCGACCGCTCCGGCCTGCCGGGCGTGCTCGGCACGGTGGCAGGCGACGACACGATCGTGGTCGTGGTCACCGAGGACGTCAGTGGCGCGACCATCGCCGGCCACTTCTCCGAGCTGGCCGGCCTGTAGAGCCCGCAACATCCCCCCGAGACGAAGGAAGCAATCATGGCGAAGCGAGTGGTCCTGGCCTACAGCGGGGGCCTCGACACGTCGGTGGCCGTGCGCTGGATGATCGACAACCTGGGCGTCGAGGTGATCGCCCTGGCCGTCGACGTCGGCCAGTCGAGCGACGACTGGGACGTGGTGCGCCAGCGCGCCCTCGGCGCCGGCGCGGTGGAGGCCATCGTGGTCGACGCCCGCGAGGAGTTCGCCCGCGACTACTGCGTCCCCGTCCTCAAGGCCAACGCGCTCTACGAGGGGCGCTACCCGCTGGTGTCGGCGCTGTCGCGGCCGGTGATCGTCAAGCACCTGGTGGCGGCGGCCCGCGAGCACGCGGCCGACGCCGTGGCCCACGGCTGCACGGGCAAGGGCAACGACCAGGTCCGCTTCGAGGTGTCGACGCGGGCGCTGGCCCCCGACCTCGACGTCGTCGCCCCGGTGCGGTCGTGGGGGATGAGCCGCGAGCAGTGCATCCTCTACGCCTACGACCACGACATCCCGATCACGGCGACGAAGGAGAAGCTCTACTCCATCGACGACAACCTGTGGGGCCGGGCCATCGAGTGCGGCGAGATGGAGGACCCGTGGGCGGTCCCGCCGCCCGGGGTGTGGCTGCTGACCAGGCAGACGGCCACCGAGCCGGCGGACGTGGTGGTGGCGTTCCACGAGGGCGTGCCGGTGGCGCTCGACGACGTCGAGATGGACATGCCCGCCATGGTGGCCCGGCTCAACGAGCTGGTCGGCTCGTACGGCTGGGGCCGCATCGACATGGTCGAGAACCGGCGGGTCGGCATCAAGAGCCGGGAGACCTACGAGTGCCCGGCCAGCCTGGCGCTCATGCTGGCCCACGCCGACCTGGAGTCGATCTGCCTGGAGCGGGACCTGCAGCGGGAGAAGTCCCGCCTCGAGCCGCGCTACGCCGAGCTGATCTACGACGGCCTGTGGTTCAGCCCGCTCCGCCAGGCGCTCGACGCCTTCGTCGACGAGAGCCAGCGCCACGTGACCGGCGAGGTCCGGCTGCGGCTGGCGCCCGGCTCGTGCACCGTGACCGGCCGGCGCAGTCCCCGCAGCCTGTACGACTACTCGCTGGCCACCTACGACTCGGCCGACAACTTCCGCCACGAGGACAGCGAGGGCTTCGTCCGCCTGTGGGGCCTCGGCATCCAGACGTGGTCGGGCATCCAGGGGCCCGGGGCCCCGTGAGGACGCACGAAGTGCGGCCGAACCATCAGTACAGTGCCCTGCCCGCCGCGAAGCGGCGGCGTGTCACTGCTGCGCCGGAGGCGCAGCAGTGACCACGCTGTGGCACGGGCGGTTCGCCGGGGGTCCGGCGGACGAGCTGCTCGCGTTCACGGTCAGCCTGGACTACGACCGGCGGCTGGCCGTCGACGACCTGACCGGCAGCCGGGCCCACGTGCGGGGCCTGGCCCGAGTCCGGGCTGCTCACCGACGAGGAGGCCGGCATCGTGCTGGCCGCCCTCGACCGGGTCGAGGCCGAGCTGGCGTCGGGCGAGTTCGCGTTCGAGCGGGGCGACGAGGACATCCACACCGCCATCGAGCGCCGCGTCACCGCGCTGGCCGGTCCCGCGGGGGCCAAGCTCCACACCGGCCGCAGCCGCAACGACCAGGTCGCCACCGACCTGCGCCTGTGGGCCAAGCGCGAGCTGGCCGACATCGCCCGGCGCGTGCTCGGCCTGCAGCGGGTGCTGCTGGAGCGGGCCCGCGACGCCGGCCCCGCCTACCTGCCCGGCTACACCCACCTGCAGCGGGCGCAGCCGGTGCTGCTGGCCCACCACCTGCTGGCGCACGGGTGGGCGCTGGCCCGCGACGTCGACCGGCTGGTGGACTGCCGGCGCCGGCTCGACGTGTCCCCGCTGGGCGCGGGGGCGCTGGCCGGCTCGTCGCTGCCGCTCGACCCGGACGGCACGGCCGAGGAGCTGGGGTTCGCGGCCCGGTTCGAGAACAGCCTGGACGCGGTGAGCGACCGCGACTTCGTGGCCGAGTCCCTGTTCGTCCTCAGCCTGCTCGCCATCCACCTGTCGCGGATGGGCGAGGAGATCATCCTGTGGTCGACCGACGAGTTCGGCTTCGCCCGCCTGGACGACGCCTACGCCACCGGGTCCTCGATGCTGCCCCAGAAGAAGAACCCGGACATCGCCGAGCTGGCCCGGGGCAAGGCGGGCCGGGTGATCGGCGACCTGACGGGCCTGCTGGCCACGCTGAAGGGCCTGCCGCTCAGCTACAACCGGGACCTGCAGGAGGACAAGGAGCCGCTGTTCGACGCCGTCGAGCAGATGGCGCTGGCGCTCACCGCCCTGACCGGCCTGTACGCCACGCTCGGGTTCTCGCTGGACCGGATGCAGGAGGCCGCGGACTCGCCCTACGCCGCCGCGGTCGATCTGGCCGAGCTGCTGGTCGAGCGGGGGCTGCCGTTCCGGGAGGCCCACGCCCTGGTGGGCGCGCTGGTGCGCGACAGCCTGGAGCGCCACGTGCCGCTGGCCGAGCTGGTCGAGGCCCATCCCGACCTGGGTGCCGAGGGGGTGGCGCTGCTGGAGCCGGGCCGCCCGGTGGCCCGCCGCACCACCCCCGGCGGGGCCGGTCCCGGCCCGGTGGCCGTCCAGGTCGAGCGGTTCGCCCGCCGGCTGGACGCGGACGCCGAGCGCGTCGGGTAGGCGCTCGTGGCGTCCCCGCTGGCGCGGGAGTTCTACGCCCGCGACCCGCGGGTCGTCGCCCCCGAGCTGCTCGGCAAGCTGCTGGTGGCGGCGCCTGTGGATGCGGGGGCGGGCGGCCCGGGCCCGGTCCGCTCGGGCCGCATCGTGGAGGTCGAGGCCTACTGCGGCGGCGAGGACCCGGGCAGCCACGCCTACCGGGGCGAGACGCCCCGCAACCGCACGATGTTCGGGCCGCCGGGCGGGCTGTACGTGTACTTCACGTACGGCATGCACTGGTGCGCCAACGCCGTCTGCGGCGCCGAGGGCGAGGGGGTGGCGGTGCTGCTGCGGGCGCTGGCCCCGGTGGAGGGGTTGGAGGAGATGTTCGCGGCCCGTCCCGCGGCCCGCCGCGAGCGCGACCTGTGCAGCGGCCCGGCCAAGCTGTGCCAGGCGCTGGGCCTGGACGGCACGTTCGACGGGGCCGACCTGGTCACCGGCGCCCGGGGCGTCACGGTGCTCGACGACGGCACCCCGCCGCCGCGGGACCCGGTCCGGACGACCCGGATCGGCCTCACCGCCGGCGCCGAGCACCCGTGGCGCTGGTACGACCCCGCCGACCCGAACGTCTCGGTCCGGGTGCCACGACCCCGCTGACCCACCGATTGTCGTCTCTCACCGCGGATACCCGCGGTGAGAGACGACAGACTGGATCCCGCCGTGCCGTTCGTCGTCCATCCCCCCGGCCCCCCGCCCCGGACCGGGGCCGCCGCGCCGGCGGCCGCCCGCGCCGCGATCGTCGCAGCCCGCCCGGGCGAGCCGTCCCACGAGGCCCACCGGGCCACCATGCTGGCCTTCCTCGACGCCCATCCCGACGCCCTCGACCGGCACTGCGCCGCCGGCCACCTCACCGGGTCGGCGATGGTCGTCGATCCCGCCTCCCGCCGCTTCCTCCTCATGCTGCACGCCAAGCTGGGCCGCTGGTTCCAGCCCGGCGGCCACGCCGACGGGGACGGCGACCTGGCCGCGGTCGCCTGGAAGGAGGCCACCGAGGAGACGGGCGTGCCGGGGCTGTCCGTCGTGACCCCGGCCGTCGACCTCGACGTCCACCACGTCGCCCCGCCCCACGGCCCCCACGACCACCTCGACGTCCGCTACCTGGTCCTGGCGCCGCCCGGCGCCCGGCCGGCGGGCAACCACGAGTCCCTCGACCTGCGCTGGGCCACCTACGACGAGCTGCCGGGCTTCGACGTGGACGACGGCCTCCTGCGCCTCGCCCGGGCCGCCCTCGCGGTCCTCGACGGGCTGGGCCCCGCCGGCCGCGCCGACCCCGCTAGCCGAGCGCCCGCGACGCCAGAGCCATGAAGTCGTCCATGCGCCGGCCGAGCGCCGCGTTCGCCTCCTGAGGCACCTCGACGGGGACGCCCTCCGCGGTGTCCGTGCACGCCGTGACGACCGCCTGATGCAAGTCGATGAGCGCGGCGATGGCGGACCCGCTCGCGTCGTGGACCGGCTTCGGCCCGAGCAGCCCGATCTCGGCGAACATCTGCGGGGTCGTGTCGATGACGCGGCGCATGTCGGCCGCACGGTCGGCCCGGCCCGCGGCCTCGGTCTCGGCCGCGGCGTTGAACGCGCTCGTACGGGCCTGCTGCAGGGCGCCGCCGAGGCGGGAGTACGCCGCCAGCCGCTTGTCGGTCAGCCACGCGCTGCGGTGCCGCGCTCCAGACCTTGCCGACCAGACGCCGACGAGGGCGATACCCGGGGACGACCCAGGGCCGAACTGGTCCAGCAGGGAGGATCCGTTGTCCGCGCCGAACATCACCACGAAGTGTGCCAGCTACGTCGGGAGACCGTGCTCGACCACCACCATGACGGCCCGCCTCGGGGAGGGCTCAGACGTCGGTGGGGGTGGCGCAGGACGGCATGCGGTTGGCGAGGGCGAACTCGTCGATCCAGCCGGTGATCTGGCGGCCCTCGCCGGCCTTCTCCGACACGAGCAGGCGGGCGTTCGGGTCCTCCCGCAGCGCGTCGGCGTAGGCCTCCCGGTCGCCGAGGTAGGTCCGCCAGTCGGCCAGCCACTCGGTGGCGCGCCGCCGCTGGTCGCCGGCCGGCGCCAGGGTCACCATGCCGTCGAGGTCGTCGAGCATGGCGGCGAAGGTGGCGTCGGCCTCGTCGACCACCGCGGCGCGGTCGGCGGCCGTGGCCGACTCGGTGGCCACGGGCAGCTCGTCGACGTCGGCCACCGCGTCGGCGCAGCGGACCTCGGCGGCCTCGGCGAACGCGGGATCGTCGAGCCGGTCGATCGGGGGCTGCCGGCCGGGCCCGAAGGCGAGGTAGAGCACGTACACCCACATGGACACGAGGGCCACCACCACGCCCGCGAGCACGATGCGGGTGGGGGTCCAGCGCCATCCGCCGGAGGCGTCGTCGCCCTCCGGCTGGCCGGTGTCCGGCCGGGTCTCGGTCATCACCGCTCCAGGCTCGTTGGCCGCCGCGCCCGGCGTCCAGTCGGCGGCGGCGCGGCATTCGGCTGGACCCGCCCGGCCCGGCCGGGGACGATGTCGGGCGTGACCGCTCCCGCATCCGTCCTCGACGACCTGGAGGCCCGCGGCCTGGTGCACGACAGCACCGACCGGGCCGCGCTCGCCTCCCTCCTGGCCGGCGGGCCGGTCTCGATCTACTACGGCTGCGACCCGACGTCGGACAGCCTGCACATCGGCAACCTGATCGGCCTGCTGGTGCTGCGGCGGCTCCAGGACGCGGGGCACCGCCCGGTGGCGCTGGCGGGCGGGGCGACGGGCATGGTGGGCGATCCCAGCGGCCGGTCCGAGGAGCGCAACCTGCTCGACGACGCCACGCTCACCGCCAACGTCGCCGCCATCAAGGCGCAGATGGCGCGGGTCCTCGACTTCGACGACGGGCGGGCGCTGCTGGTCGACAACCGGGACTGGACGGCGGAGGTCACGCTCGTCGACTTCCTCCGGGACGTGGGCAAGCACGTCACGGTCAACCAGATGCTGGCGCGGGAGTCGGTGAAGGCCCGGCTCGGCGGCGAGCACGGCATCAGCTACACCGAGTTCAGCTACATGCTGCTGCAGGCCCACGACTACCTGCACCTGCACCGCACGCTGGGCGTGGCGATGCAGATCGGCGGGTCCGACCAGTGGGGCAACATCGTGGCGGGGATCGACCTCATCCGCCGGGTGACCGGCGACGCCGCCCACGGC
>CAVWYL010000030.1:127500-338378 GCA_963759225.1 uncultured Acidimicrobiales bacterium
AGTTCCGACCTGCACGAATGGCGTAACGACTTTCCTACTGTCTCAACCACCGACCCGGCGAAATTGAAGTACGAGTAAAGATGCTCGTTAGCTGCAGCAGGACGGAAAGACCCCGTGGACCTTCACTACAGCCTGATATTGGGTTTTGGTATGCGTTGTGTAGGATAGGTGGGAGACTGGGAAGCATTGGCGCTAGCTAGTGTGGAGTCAACCTTGAAATACCACCCTGCGTATGCCGGGACTCTAACCTAGGTCCGTGATCCGGATCGGGAACAGTGTCAGGTGGGTAGTTTGACTGGGGCGGTCGCCTCCTAAAGAGTAACGGAGGCGCTCAAAGGTTCCCTCAGCCTGGTTGGCAATCAGGCGTCGAGTGCAATGGCACAAGGGAGCTTGACTGCGAGACCAACACGTCAAGCAGGTGCGAAAGCAGGACATAGTGATCCGGCGGTTGCGTGTGGAAGCGCCGTCGCTCAACGGATAAAAGGTACCCCGGGGATAACAGGCTAATCTTGCCCAAGAGTCCATATCGACGGCAAGGTTTGGCACCTCGATGTCGGCTCATCGCATCCTGGGGCGGTAGCACGTCCCAAGGGTTGGGCTGTTCGCCCATTAAAGCGGTACGCGAGCTGGGTTTAGAACGTCGCGAGACAGTTCGGTCCCTATCCGCTGCAGCCGGAGGGAACTTGAGGAAGGCTGTCCCTAGTACGAGAGGACCGGGACGGACGCAGCTCTTGTGTGCCAGTTGTCTTGCCAAAGGCACTGCTGGTTAGCGACCTGCGGAAGGGATAAGCGCTGAAAGCATCTAAGTGCGAAGCCCGTTCCAAGATGAGGTTCCCCACAGGGTTAACCTGGTAAGGCCCGTGGTAGACGACCACGTTGATAGGCCGGAGGTGGAAGCACGGCAACGTGTGTAGCCGACCGGTACTAATCGGCCGAGGGCTTGGATTTACAATGATGTGCGTGCTCGCTATGGAGTCCTCAGGGAGCGGACGCCCGACGGCGTCCCCCGAGTGACAAGAGATTTCGGTGGCTATGGCGGAGGGGTCACACCCGTTCCCATTCCGAACACGGAAGTTAAGCCCTCCCGCGCCGATGGTACTTGGCGGGAGACCGCCTGGGAGAGTAGGTCGCCGCCGGATTTCGCTTTGAAGAGGGCCGCCTGAGGGCGGTCCTCTTCGCGTTTTCCCCGCACGTCCTGGTCGAGATTTCTGAAAGTAGGCTGCATCCCATGGCACCCCCCCGATCCCAAGGCGGCGACCGCGACGGCCGCCGGGGGAGCGGCGGCCCCCCGCCCCGACGCAGCTCGCACCCGGGCGCGAACCAGGGCGCACGCACGCGTTCGACGGGCACATCGGCCAACCGCAAGCCCCGCCCGTCCGACGACCGCCAGGGCGGAACGGCGTCGAGCCGTCGATCCCCCCAGTCGGGCGCCGGCTCGACCCGCGACCGCCGCCCCCGCTACGGCGACGAGCGCACGACCTCCTCCCGCCAGGGCAGCACGGCGTCGCGCAAGCCCCGCCAGGGCGGCACGGCGTCCCGCAAGCCCCGCCCCGACGACGACCGCCCCACCACCCGACGCTCCGGCTCCGACCGCGGCGCCGGCGACACGAGCCAGCGCTACGGAGCGGACCGCCCGCGCCCGGGCGCAGGCGCCCGGGGCGCGGCCCCGCGCTACGGCAGCGACCGCCCGCGTTCGGGCGCCCGGTCCGACGGCCCGCGCTCGGCGGACGACCGGCCCCCTCGCTCTGGCCCCCGGGGCTCGGGCCAGCGCTCCGGCGGCGACCGCCCGGCCCGCTCGGGCACAGGGCCCGATGCCCCTCGCTCGGCGGACGACCGGCCCCCGCGCTCGGGCCCCCGGGGCTCGGGCCAGCGCTCTGCGAGCGACCGGCCGGGTCGCTCGGGTGCCGGGTCGGATGCGCCGCGGTCGGGGTCGGGTTCGCGGGGTTCGGGTCAGCGCTACGGGAGCGACCGGCCCGGGTCGGGTCGGATGCGCCGCGGTCGGGGGCGGGTTCGCGGGGTTCGGGTTCGCGCTCCGGCGGCGACCGCCCGGCGCGTGGAGGGACGGGGTCCGATCGGCCGGGTCGTGATGCTCGGCCGTCCTACGGGCCGGAGCGCTACGACGACCGGGAGATGCGGGGTCCCCGTTCCTGGGGTGGGCTCGCCCGCCGCGGGGCCGGCCGGGCCACCAGTGCCTCCGATGCCTGGCGCGCCGCGGGCCGGGATGCCGAGCCCTCGGCGCGGGGATCGGACTGGCAGCCCGAGCAGTGGATCGACGAGGGCGAGCTGCGCGACGAGGCCGCCGACGCCGTCGGTCGCAGCCGGCAGGCGGCGCAGCCGGCGCCGGCCCGGTCCGAGCGTGCGCCGCGGGCGGGCGACGACGTCGGTGACGACGAGCTCAAGGGGGTCGTGGCGCCCAACCGCCTGGCCCGGTTCGAGGCCCGGCTCAAGGACGCCACCGACGCCTTCCGCCGGGAGCGGTACGAGGACGCCCGCCGCACCCTCCGCCCCCTGGCCGAGCAGGCGCCCGGGGCCTCCTCCGTGCGCGAGCTGTACGGGCTCACGCTCTACCGGCTCGGGCGCTGGGCCCAGGCCGCGCGGGAGCTCGAGGCGTTCCGGACCCAGACCGGCAGCTCCGAGCAGCACCCCGTGCTCGCCGACTGCTACCGGGCGCTGGGCCGCTACAGCGAGGTCGAGGAGCTGTGGGAGGAGCTCCGGGCCGCCAGCCCCGGGGCCGAGCTCGTGGCCGAGGGCCGCATCGTGGCCGCCGGGGCCCTCGCCGACCAGGGGCGCCTCGACGAGGCGATCGAGCTCCTGGCCGCCGGACCCAAGCCCACCCGCAAGGCCAAGCTCCACCACCTGCGCGTCGCCTACGCCCTCGCCGACCTCTACGAGCGGGCCGGCGAGCTGCCCCGGGCCCGCGAGCTGTTCGGGCTCGTCGCCAACGCCGACCCCGACTTCGTGGACGTGCAGGCCCGCCTCCGGGCCCTCCGCTGAGAGGCTGCGCCGATAGGCGGAGCCGTGGCCCGAGCGGCCCGCTGCGAACGCAGCAAGAGCGGGAGACACAGGGCACGGTGGCCGCTACGACGTGACCTGTCCGAGCACGCTCTAAGCGAGGGAGTGCCGGCGCAGACGCAACGGGCGGCGACAACGTCACGCCTGCGCCAGCACACCTCGGGCGGGGCGCTCCTACACGGAGATGCGCCCCGCGCCCGCCCCGGCCGTGACGATCCCCTTGACCGCCGAGGCCGTGTCCAGGCCGTACGTGTACGGGATCCGGGCCACGCTGCCCGCACTCTGCGGCGACCCCGAGCCCACGAAGTGGTTGCTGCGCTGCACCAGCGCCCCGGGGTCCGAGTCGGCGTAGCCGACGAGGGTCGGCTCCTCCACGTTCTCGAAGTAGTTGCCCTCGACCAGCACGCCGGCGTTCATCGTCGACGCCACGCCGTACTCGTTGCCGGAGTAGAAGTTGTTGTAGACGTGCACCGGGTTGCCGAAGCGCACCCGCGGGTGGCGGGTCCCGCTGCCGTCGAACCAGTTGTGGTGGTACGTCACCCGCAGGTGGCCGACGTCCTGCGACGCGTTGTCGTCGCTGTGGCCGAGCAGCATCGACTTGTCGTGGCCGTACACCCGGTTCCACGACACGGTCACGTAGTCGGACCCCCGCTTGACGTCGACGGCGCCGTCGTAGCCGTCGGTGAACGAGTTGTGGTCGATCCACACCCGGGTCGACTCCTGCACGTTGATCGCGTCGTCGTTCCAGCCCCGGAAGCTGATGTTGCGGATGATCACGTTGCTCGCGCCGGAGACGTTCAGCCCACAGCCGGCGATCACGGCCCCCGCGTTGCCGACCACGGTCTTGTCGGACGCCACCCGCAGCATCCCCGAGCACGAGATCGTCCCCGACACCCGGATCACCCGGGCGCCGCTCGCCGACAGCGCGCTCGTCAGCGCCGAGGCGCTCGTCACCGTCGTCGTGGCCGCGCCGCCGCCACCCGTCGTGCCGCCGCCCTGGGTGGCCCAGCCGGCCAGGCCGGTCGCCGGGGGCGGGGGAGGCGGAGGCGGGGGAGGCGGCGGTTCGCCCACCGGGCCGACCGGGACCAGCCGCCACTGCTGGTTGGTGCCGCCGGTGGCCGGCCACTGGACGACGTCGCCGCCGTCCGCGGTCGACCACGTCCACACCTCGAGCGCCTGGCCGCTGTTGCGGTTGAGCAGGTTCACGTAGCCGCCGCCCGCGTCGGTCAGCCGCCACTGCTGGTTGACGCCGTTCAGGTCGGCCCACTGCACGACGTCGGCCCCGCCCAGGGTGGAGAACCCGAGGACGTCGAGCGCCTTGCCGCTGAACCGGTTGACCAGGCGGTAGTAGCCGCCGCCCGAGCTCACGAACCGCCACTGCTGGTTCGTGCCCCCGAGGTCGGCCCACTGCACGACGTCGGCGCCGTCCGCGGTGGACCAGCCCAGCACGTCCACCGCCTTGCCGCTGTTGCGGTTGATCAGCTTGTACCAGGTGTCCGTCGCCGGGGCCGTCTGCACCGGCGCCACGGGAGCGGCCCCGGCCGTGACCGGTCCCACCCCGGCGCCGGCACCGACCACCGCGGCCGCGACGACGGCCGCGGCGAGTACCGCCCCCCGGGCCCGCCGGTGCAGGCCCGGCGCCCTGGTCCTTCGTTCGATCGTGGACATGGCATCCCCCTCATCGGTGTCACCGCACGTAGATCGCGGGGCGCGGCGGCGTGGCCATGCCGTCGCCCAGGTAGAAGCCGGGGTGGGGCGGCTGGTTGTAGGCCACGTTCTGCCAGGCCACGGCCACCCGGTACTGCGGGTCGTGCATCAGCGTCGTGATCCGCCGGTCGGTCGGCGCGGTCGTCAGGTAGATCCGCAGGGCCCGGCTGTCCGACGTGCGCCACACGACCTCCTCCCGCCAGTCGCCGAAGAGGTCCGCCGGTCAGCGCGGGCGTGGCCTTGGTGCCGTTGTTGGCGGCCACGCCGGACCCCGTGAGCAGGCGCTGGTCGCCGCCCGGCCCGTAGCGGTCGATGGCGACGCCGTCGAGCAGCTCCCGGACCGGGTCGCCGTCCCACCACACCACGAAGTTCGTCGGTCGACGGCGCCCGGCCGACGTCGGCGCCCGCCCGGTTCCACATGCGGCCCGACAGCCCGCCGCCGGACGCCCACATCTCCGCGCCCCGGGACAACCGGCCCACACGTCGGCCGCGACGCCCGGCCCGGGCCCTCGGTGGCACCCGACCCGCTCGGCTTGCGCCAGATCGTCGCCCCCGTGCGGGCGTCGTCGAAGTGGACGCCCGCGTTCCCGACCCGCTCCTGGATGTCGAACACCTCGAGCCCCGGCCGGTCCGGGTCGAGGTCGCCCACGTGGTAGGCGTCGCCGTGGCCGTAGCCGGTGCTCCACAGCCCCCGGCCGTCGTCGTCGACCGCCATCGCCCCGAACATGATCTCGTCGCGCCCGTCGGCGTCGACGTCGGCCACGCTGATGTTGTGGTTGCCCTGGCCGGCGTAGGCCGGCGCCGCGTTCGAGTCGAACACCCACCGCGACGTCAGCCGGCCGTCCCGGAAGTCCCAGGCGGCCAGCACGGTGCGGGTGTAGTAGCCCCGGCTGAACACGAGGCTCGGACGCTGCCCGTCGAGGTAGGCGACCGTGGCGAGGAACCGGTCGACCCGGTTGCCGTAGGAGTCGCCCCAGGCGGCCACGTTGCCCCGGGCGGGGATGTAGCCGGCCGTGGCCAGGACCGCGCCGCTGCGCCCGTCGAAGACGGTGAGGTACTCGGGTCCGGTGAGGACGTAGCCGTCGGTGTTGCGGTGGTCGGCGCCGGCGTCGCCTACGACCTGGCCGGTGCCGCTGCGGGTGCCGTCGGCCGTCTTCATGGCCACCTCGGACCGGCCGTCGCCGTCGAGGTCGTAGACCATGAACTGCGTGTAGTGGGCGCCGGCGCGGATGTTGCGGCCGAGGTCGATCCGCCACAGCCGGGTGCCGGCCAGGTCGTAGGCGTCGACGTACACGTTGCCCGTCACCCCGGCCTGGCTGTTGTCCCGGCTGTTCGCCGGGTCCCACTTGAGGACGATCTCGTAGTCGCCGTCGCCGTCCAGGTCGCCGACGCTGGCGTCGTTGGCCGTGTAGCCGCTCGCCGGCACCGAGATCGGCACGTCGAGGAAGCTCGTGGCCAGGGCGCGGGACGGCCCCGAGGCCGCCTGCTCGGCCCCGCCCACCACCGGCCGCACCGTGTAGGTCGACCCCGTGGCCGCGCCGGGGTCGGTGTAGCTGGTGGCGCCGGTCAGGGGCACGGCGTTGACGCGGGTCGTGCCCCGGTACAGGTTGAAGGCGACGCCGGCGGGATCCGTGCCGAGCAGGCGCCAGCTCACATGGTTGCCGCCGCTCACGCGGATGCTGACGAGACCACGGTCGAGGTCCTCCATCTGGCGGCCCGTGCCGCCGCCCCCGCCCACGGGGACGAGCTGCCACTGCTGGTTGGCGCCGCCGGTGGCGGGCCACTGGACCGCGTCGCCGCCGTCGGCGGTGGACCAGGTCCAGATCTCCAGGGCCTGGCCGCTGTGCCGGTTGATCAGGGTGACGTAGCCACCGCCGGCGTCGGTGAGCCGCCACTGCTGGTTGTGACCGTCGAGGTCGGTCCACTGCACGACGTCGGCGCCGCCCGCGGTGGAGAAGCCGAGCACGTCGAGCGCCTTGCCGCTGTGCCGGTTGACGATCCGGTACCAGCCGTCGCCGGAGCTGACGAACCGCCACTGCTGGTTGACCCCGCCGAGGTCGGCCCACTGCACGACGTCGGCGCCGTCGGCGGTGGAGAAGCCGAGCACGTCGAGCGCCTTGCCGCTGTGCCGGTTGCGGAGGGTGAACCACTGATCGGCGGGCGGGGCCGCCTGCGAGGGCGCAGCCGCCGCCGGGGTCGCGGGCACGGCGGGGGCCAGGGTCGCGGCGAGCACGAGCACGGTCGCCGCCATGGCCAGGCGTCGTCGGTGTGCTGCGCGGGCGCGGCCCCTTGCCATCGGCGTTCGGTCCTTTCCGATTCGCCGCCGATCGCCGGGCACGGCCGAGCACTCTCGGTGCCCGGCCGTGCGCCCCCCGGCGTTTCCCCTCTTCGAACTGGTTCTAATCGAACATGAAGCCACTTTCAACTTGCAATGTCGGAAGGGGCATCGGCGACCCCGGTGGCACTAGCGTGGGGGCACGACCCAACGCACGAACGCACGAGGGAGCACGCACGTGGTGGACATCCAGACCCTGCTGGGCGACGAGGCCGACAGCCTGCTCACCCACGAGTCGAAGGGCATCCCACGCGACGACCTGCACCTGCCCGGGCCGGACTACGTCGACCGCGTGTTCTCGCTCAGCGAGCGGTCACCCCAGGTCATGCGGTCACTCCAGTCGGTCTACGACCACGGGCGCCTCGCCGGCACCGGCTACGTGTCGATCCTGCCCGTCGACCAGGGCATCGAGCACTCGGCCGCGGCCAGCTTCGCCCCCAACCCCAAGTACTTCGATCCCGGCAACATCGTGGAGCTGGCCATCGAGGGCGGCTGCAACGCCGTGGCCTCGACGTTCGGCGTGCTCGGCGCCGTGTCGCGGCGCTACGCCCACCGCATCCCCTTCATCGTCAAGATCAACCACAACGAGCTGCTCACCTACCCCAACAAGTTCGACCAGGTGATGTTCGGCTCGGTGGAGGAGGCGTTCGACCTCGGCGCGGCCGGCGTGGGCGCCACCATCTACTTCGGCTCCGACGAGGCCACCCGCCAGATCCAGGAGGTCAGCGAGGCCTTCTACCGGGCGCACGAGCTGGGCCTGTTCACCGTGCTGTGGTGCTACCTGCGCAACCCCGCGTTCAAGCAGGGCGGGGTCGACTACCACAACGCCGCCGACCTCACCGCCCAGGCCAACCACATCGGCGTGACCATCGAGGCCGACATCATCAAGCAGAAGCTGCCCACCAACAACGGCGGCTACAACGCCCTCGAGAGCTACGGCAAGACCAACAAGGCCGTGTACGAGACGCTGACCAGCGACCACCCGATCGACCTGTGCCGCTGGCAGGTGGCCAACTGCTACATGGGCCGCATCGGGCTCATCAACAGCGGCGGCGAGTCCAAGGGCGCGTCCGACCTGGCCGAGGCCGTGCGCACCGCGGTCGTCAACAAGCGGGCCGGTGGCATCGGGCTGATCTCGGGACGCAAGGCGTTCCAGCGCCCGATGAACGAGGGCGTCGAGCTGCTCAACGCCATCCAGGACGTCTATCTCGACGCCTCGGTCACCATCGCCTGACCCGAGCGGGAGTCCACGCAGCGTGCACGCACCCTCCCGATGGGAGAGGGTGCGTCTGGGCCGCCGCGCGAGGCGATAAGGTCACCGACAGGTAAGAGGTCACGTCAAGGGGGACGCAGTTGACCGACACCACACACCGGGCCAGAGCGCCTGAAGTCGTCGATCGGGTCATCATCCGATTCGCAGGAGACTCGGGCGACGGCATGCAGCTCACCGGCGACCGGTTCACGACGACCAGCGCGCTGTACGGCAACGACCTGGCGACGTTGCCCGACTTCCCTGCGGAGATCCGGGCCCCGGCCGGGACCCTCGCCGGGGTGTCGGCGTTCCAGGTCCACATCTCCGACCACGAAATCACCACGCCCGGCGACGCCCCGAACGTGCTCGTGGCGATGAACCCGGCGGCGCTGCGCAGCCAGGTCGGCCGGGTGGCGCCGGGCGCCACCCTCATCCTGAACGCCGACGCCTTCGACGAGCGCCACCTCACCAAGGCGGGCTACACCGCCGACCCGCGCCACGACGGCAGCCTCGACGCCTACACGGTGTACGAGGTGCCCATGACCTCGCTCACCAAGGGCGCGGTCACGCCGCTGGGCGTCAAGCCCCGCGACGCCGAGCGGTCCAAGAACTTCTTCGCCCTGGGCGTCATCTCCTGGATGTACACCCGGCCCGTCGAGCCCACGCTCGAGTGGATCACCCGCCGCTTCGTGGCCAAGCCCCAGGTGGCCGAGGCCAACACCGCGGCGTTCAAGGCCGGCCACGCCTTCGGCGAGACGGCCGAGCTGTTCGACCACCCCTACGAGGTCCACCCGGCGGTCCTGCCCGCGGGCACCTACACGAACATCAACGGCAACACCGCGCTCGCGTGGGGCCTGGTGGCCGCCAGCCAGCTGGCCGGCATGCCGCTGTTCCTCGGGTCGTACCCGATCACGCCGGCGTCGGACATCCTCCACGAGCTGTCCAAGCACAAGAACTTCGGCGTGCGCACGCTGCAGGCCGAGGACGAGATCGCCGGCATCGGCGCCGCCCTGGGCGCGGCCTACGGCGGGCACCTCGGCGTGACCACCACGAGCGGTCCCGGCATGGCGCTCAAGGCCGAGACCATGGGCCTGGCGGTCAACCTCGAGCTGCCGCTGCTGATCATCGACATCCAGCGGGGCGGCCCGTCCACGGGCCTGCCCACCAAGACCGAGCAGGCCGACCTGCTGATGGCCTACTACGGCCGCCACGGCGAGGCACCGCTGCCGATCATCGCGCCCAAGAGCCCGAGCCACTGCTTCGAGGTCGCCATCGAGGCCGCCCGCCTCGCGCTCGAGTACCGCACGCCCGTCGTGCTGCTGTCCGACGGCTACATCGCCAACGGCACCGAGCCCTGGAAGCTGCCCGACGTCGACGACCTCGGCGAGCTGCGGATCACGTTCGCCACCGAGCCCAACCACGTCGGCGACGACGGCGAGGGCGTGTTCTGGCCCTACGTGCGCGACCCCGAGACGCTGGCCCGGGCCTGGGCGCTGCCCGGCACGCCGGGCCTCATGCACCGCATCGGCGGCCTGGAGAAGGAGGAGGGGTCCGGCAACGTCAGCTACGACCCCGCCAACCACGAGCTGATGGTGCGCATCCGGGCCGACAAGGTCGCCCGCATCGCCGACCGCATCCCCGGCGTCGAGGTCACCGGCGACGTCGACGACGCCGACCTTCTCGTCCTCGGCTGGGGCTCGACGTGGGGCGCCATCGACGGCGCCATGAGCCGGGCCCGCCGGGCCGGCCACAAGGTGGCGCACGCCCACCTCGTCCACCTCAACCCCTTCCCCCGCAACCTGGGCGACGTGCTGCGCCGCTACCCGCGGGTCCTCGTGCCCGAGATGAACCTCGGCCAGCTGTCGCGGCTCGTGCGGGCCGAGTACCTCGTCGACGCGAAGTCGGTGACCAAGGTGCGGGGCCTGCCGTTCACCGCATCCGAGCTGGAGCAGGCGATCGTGGACCATCTGAAGGACCAGGCATGACCGACACCACGATCCCCGTCACGACCCGCAAGGACTGGACCAGCGACCAGGAGGTCCGCTGGTGCCCGGGCTGCGGCGACTACTCGATCCTCGCCGCCGTGCAGCTGCTGATGCCCGACCTCGGCATCCGCCGCGAGGACACCGTGTTCGTGTCCGGCATCGGCTGCGCCGCCCGCTTCCCGTACTACATGAACACCTACGGGCTGCACACGATCCACGGCCGGGCGCCCGCCATCGCCACCGGCCTGGCGCTGGCCCGCCCCGACCTGCACGTGTTCGTGGTGTCCGGCGACGGCGACGCCCTGTCGATCGGTGGCAACCACCTGATCCACGCCCTGCGCCGCAACGTCAACATCACGATCCTGCTGTTCAACAACCAGATCTACGGCCTGACCAAGGGGCAGTACTCGCCGACCAGCGAGGTGGGCAAGGTCACCAAGTCCACCCCGTTCGGCAGCCTCGACACGCCGTTCAACCCCGTGAGCGTGGCCATCGGGGCCGAGGCCACGTTCGTGGCCCGCACCCACGACATGGACCGGCACCACATGATGGACGTCATCCGCCAGGCGTTCGAGCACCGCGGGTCCTCGCTGGTGGAGATCTACCAGAACTGCAACGTGTTCAACGACGGCGCCTTCGAGACGATCACCGCCAAGGTCAACCGCGACGACATGCTCATCCCGCTGCGCCACGGCGAGCCGATCCGGTTCGGGACCGACGGGAGCAAGGGCGTGGTCATCGACTCGCAGCGGGGCGCCCACATCGTCGACGTCGCCGACGTCGGCGAGGACGCGCTGCTCGTCCACGACGAGACCCGCGACGACCCGAGCGTGGCGTTCATGCTGTCCCGGCTGGCCCGGGGCCCGCACGAGCCCACGCCGATCGGCGTGTTCCGCGACGTGGTCCGGCCCGACTACGGCGAGGGCGTCGACTCCCAGATCGCGGCGGCCCAGGCCCAGCGGGGTCCCGGCGACCTGGCCACGCTGCTGCGCTCGGGTGCCACCTGGGAAGTGAACTGACCTCGCCTCAACCGAGGCTGCGCCCGCCGTCCACGACGAGCCGCTGGCCGGTGACGTAGCCGGCCTCCTCCGACGCGAAGAAGCTCACGGCGTGGGCGATCTCGTCGACCGTCCCGAACCGGCCTGCCGGCACGGTGGCGACGTAGGCGCGCCGGTCGTCGTCGCCCACGTCCGCGTGCCGCTCGACCGGCACGAAGCCGGGCGCCACGGTGTTGACGGTGATCCCGTGCGGCGCCAGCTCCCGCGCCCAGCTGCGGGCGAGGCCGATCTGCGCGCTCTTGGCGGTCGCGTAGGCGGACCGGTGCGGTGGCGGCCGGTCGGCCACCTCCGAGTCGACGTGGACGATCCGCCCGTGGCCGCGCTCGCGCATGCCCGGCACGACGGCCCGGCCGAGCAGCAGCGGGCTCTTGACGAAGAAGGCGAGCTGGGCGAGGTGGTCGTCCCAGCCGACCTCGCCCAGGGGCGCTTCCGGCTGCGGGCCGGTGGCGTTGGCGACGAGCACGTCGACCGGGCCGAGGGTCCCCTCCACGGACGCCACCAGCGCCGCGACCTGGCCCTCGTCGGTCACGTCGCCCGCGAACGCCTCGGCGGTGCCGCCCCGAGCCCGGATGGCGGCGACCACCTCGTCGAGCCGGTCGCCGTCGTGGAGCCCGTTCACCGCCACGGCCAGGCCGTCGGCGGCCAGGCGCTCGGCGATCGCCCGGCCCAGGCCGCGGGAGCTCCCGGACACGAGTGCGACTCGACCCGTCCCGGCGGCATGCCGCGATGATCCCAGACGGTCGCCGTCCCGTGGACGTGACTTGCCGGCGGTAGCGTCCGGCGCGTGACCGCGCTCCGCATCTTCACCGAGCCCCAGTTCGGGGCGACCTACGACGACCTGCTGGCGGTCGCGCTCGAGGCCGAGGCGCTCGGCTTCGACGCCTTCTTCCGCTCCGACCACTACCTGTCGATGGGCGACGGCGCGGGCGAGCCGGGGCCGACCGACGCCTGGGTCACGCTCGGGGGGCTGGCCCGCGACACGACCCGCATCCGGCTCGGCACGCTCGTCACCGCCGCCACGTTCCGGCTGCCGGGACCGCTGGCCATCGCGGTGGCCCAGGTCGACGCCATGTCCGGCGGCCGGGTCGAGCTCGGGCTGGGCAGCGGCTGGTTCGAGCAGGAGCATGCGGCCTACGGCATCCCGTTCCCGGCCCTCGGCGAACGCTTCGAGCGGCTCGGCGAGCAGCTGGCCATCATCACCGGCCTGTGGACGACCCCTCCGGGCGAGCGCTTCTCCTGGGCCGGGACCCACTACCAGCTGACCGAGTCGCCGGCGCTGCCCAAGCCGGTCCAGTCGCCGCGGCCCCCGGTGATCATCGGCGGGTGGGGCAAGACCCGCACGCCCCGGCTGGCCGCCCGCTTCGCGGACGAGTTCAACGTGCCGTTCCCGCCGCTGGCCGCCTTCGGCGGCCAGGTCGACGCCGTGCGCGCCGCCTGCGAGTCCGTCGAGCGCGACCCCGCGACGATGACGTTCTCGGCCGCCGTCGTGGTGGCGTGCGGCGAGGACGAGGACGCGTTCCGGCGCCGCGCCGCCGCCATCGGCCGCGACCCGGACGAGCTGCGCAAGAACGGAGCCGCCGGCACGGTCGGCGAGGTCACCGAACGGCTGGCGGGGTTCGTCGAGGCCGGCGCCGAGCGCCTCTACCTCCAGGTGCTGGACCTGTCCGACCTCGACCACCTGCGGCTGCTGGCCGCGGAGGTGGCGCCGGCGCTGCGGTAGGTCAGCCCGACACGTTGGGGCCGGCCCGCTCGACGGTCATGCGGAGGATGACCCGCTGGTCCTTCTCCATGGCGGCCCGGTAGTCGTCCCAGTCGGGGTGCTCGCCGCTGATGCTGCGGTAGTAGTCGATCAGCGGCTCCATGGCGTCGGGCAGCGACACCACGTCGACCGGTCCCTCCACCTGGACCCACGGACCGAAGAAGTCGTCCGTGAACGCGCAGATGGCGGCGTAGGGCAGGGCCCGCAGGTGGCGGACCTTGTAGGCCGTCTCCCGGCTCGACACCACGACCCGGCCCTCGCTGTCGATGCCGACGGTGATGGGGGACATCTGGGTGGACCCGTCCGCCTTGGTGGTCGCCATGACGGCCCGGTGGTTGGAACGCAGGAAGTCGAGGGCCTCGGATGCGTCCATCAGCCGAGGCTCCGGAACACGAGGCCGGTCTTGAGCTTGGGGTGGAAGAACGTGGTCTTCGGGGGCATGCGCTCGCCTCCATGGGCGGTGGCTTCGATCTGGGCGACGGTGGCCGGTCGCAGCAGTACCCCGAACTGGGCGTCGCCGGACGCGACCGCGGCCCGCACGTTGTCGACGCCGTGCTGGAACCGCAGATCGTGGGGCCCGATGGCGGCCAGCGCGACGTCGAGCCGGGCCGAGTCGAGGTCGCGGGCGTCGGCCAGCGCCTCGCTGCGGGGCCGCAGCAGCGCCTCCCCGGCCGGGCCGACGACGCACAGCGCCCCGGCGTCGGCCATCGCGGTGGTGAGCGGGACGCCGGCCGGCGGGGCGCCGACCGGCTCGAACCAGGGGCCGAGGGCGTCGACCAGGTCGGTGCCCTCGGGCAGCCCGGACACGAGGCGGTGGATGGCCCGCACGGTCAGCTCGTCCTCGACCAGCTCGACCAGGTAGGCCAGCGTCGCGGCCGCCTCGCCCGGCGTGCCGTCGGCGGCCTCGCGCTCGCCCCGGTAGGCGAGGGACGTCTCGTAGCGGTGGTGCCCGTCGGCGACGACGACCGGCTGGGCGGCCACCGCCTCGGCGATGGCGGCGCACTCGGCGGGGTCGTCGACGACCCACACCGTGTGGGTGGTGCCCTCGCCGTCGTCGACGCTGGCGTCCGGCGCGCGGTCGGTGGGCAGCAGGTCGGTGAGGCCCTTGGCCAGCGACAGGCCCCAGATGGCGGACGTGTTGGCCCGGGTGGAGCGCAGCAGGTCGAGCCGGTCGCTGCGCGCCTTCGGGGTCGTGTGCTCGTGGGGGAGGATGTCGGTGCCGGGCGGGGTCAGCTCCAGCGCACCGATCACGCCCGTGGTGTGGCGGGCGACGCCGGCGTCGTCGAGGTAGGCCATGCGGTAGACGGTGAACGCCGGGCGGTCGTCGGTGACGAGGGTGCCGTCGGCCCGCCAGGCGGCGAGCAGCGCGCGGGCGACGTCGTAGCGGTCGCGGCCGTCCTCGTCGACCGGGAGGTCGATGCGCACGGCGTTGTGGGGGTCGCGGGCGGCGAGGGCGGCCCGCTGGGCGTCGTCGATGACGTCGTAGGGCGGGGCGATCACGGCCCCGAGGTCGACCGTCGTGCGGTCGTAGCGGATGCCGGGGAAGGGGTGGAAGTGCGCCACGCGCCCATCCTGGCAGACCGCCTCGGGCTGTCGACACTCGCTCCCGGGATGGCACCATGCGGCGCGATGACATGGGTGCTGGACCTCGACGGCGTGGTGTGGCTGGCGGACGTCCCGCTGCCCGGCGCCGCCGAGGCGGTGGCCCGGCTGCGGGCCGCGGGGGAGCGCGTCGTGTTCGCCACCAACAACTCGGGCCCGCCCCTCGCCGACCAGGAGGCCAAGCTGGCCCGCCTCGGCATCCCCGCCGCGGGCGACGTCCTGAGCTCGGCCACGGCCGCGGCCCGGCTGGTCGAGCCGGGGGAGCGGGTGCTGGTGTGCGGCGGGCCCGGCGTCGTCGAGGCCATGGCGGCCCGGGGCGCCGAGCCGGTCCGGGACGGCGACGCCGACGTGGTGGCCGTCGGGTTCCACCGGGACTTCGACTACGAGCGGCTGCGGGTGGCCGCCCGGGCGGTGCGGCGGGGCGCCCGCCTCCTCGGCACCAACGACGACGCCACCTACCCGACGCCCGACGGCCCCATCCCCGGCGCGGGCTCGCTGCTGGCCGCGGTCGCCTACGCGTCGGGGGCCACGCCGGTGGTGGCGGGCAAGCCCCACCCGCCGATGGCGGACCTGGTGCGCGCCGTCGGCGGCCCCGAGGGGACGGTGGTGGGCGACCGGCCCGACACCGACGGCGTGCTGGCCGGCCAGCTCGGCTACCGGTTCGCGCTCGTGCTCACCGGGGTGACCGGCCGCGCCGACCTGCCGGTGACCCCGGCGCCCGACGTCGTGGCCGACAGCCTGGCCGCGCTGGTGCCCGGCGGTCAGTAGCGGCCGTCGGGCCGCCGGGGCGGCGGCGAGGGCGGCGGCCAGCCGCCGTACGGGATCCGGGGGGCGGGGTCCGGCCGGTCGTCCCCGCCGACGACGCGCACGACGAGCCCGACCAGCACGCCGAACACGAACCCCCCGACGTGCGCCATCCAGGCCACGCCGTCGTTGGGATCGGTGAAGAACTGCAGCACGAACCAGAACCCGAGCACCCAGCGGGCCCGCACGTCGAGGGGGATGATGACGACCAGCGTGCGGATGCGGGCGTCGGGGAACCACACGAGGTACGCGCCCATCACGGCGGCGATCGCCCCCGAGGCCCCGATCATCGGCACGGTCGAGGCCGTGTCCACGACGACGTGCGCCAGCGCCGCCACCACGGCCCCCGCCAGGTAGAACAGCGCGAACAGCACATGGCCGAGCCGGTCCTCCACGTTGTTGCCGAAGACCCACAGGAACAGGAGGTTCCCGAGCAGGTGGAAGATGCCGGCGTGGAGGAACGCGGCCGCGAGGATCGACGGGTACACGAGCTTGCCCGCGTCGAACGGCGGCGTGGGCTCGCCCACACCGCAGGCGCGCTCGTCGCCCACCTGGAAGGTGGCGACGACCTCGTCGACCGACAGCGGGCGCCCCTCGATCAGCTCGCACGGGACCACGGCCCAGTCCAGCGCGAACCGCGTGTCGTCGACGGTGTCGCTGAACGGTGTCGGCTGCCACAGCAGGAAGCTGGCCACGCACAACCCGATGAACACCAGGGTGACGTACGGGCGCCGGCTGACCGGGTTGTCGTCCCACAGCGGTAGCACCCGCCTGAACGTAGCCCGGGGAACAGCGCGTTGAACCAGCGCACGGGCGGTCGTAACCTCCGCTGACATGGCCGAGAACGATCTGCTCAAGCGGTTGCTCGACGCGGGGATGACCTTCAGCGTCATGACGCAGGCGAGGGCCGAGGAGCTGATCCGCGACCTCGTCAAGGCGGGCGAGGTCCAGGCCGAGCAGGCCCAGGCCACGATCGACGAGCTGCTCGACCGCAGCCGGCGCAACAGCGAGCGCCTGCTCGACACCATCCGCTCGGAGATCGACCAGTCGCTGTCCCACCTGAACCTGGCGACCCGCGACGACGTCGAGAAGATGGTGCAGCGCTTCGCGGACGTGGCGATGACCGCGGTGCGCCAGGTCGTGCCCGACCGGTTCGGCCCCGAGAAGGCCGGGCCGTCCGGCGGCCCGGCGCCGTCGACCTCCGCCGCCAAGGCGCCCGCCAAGAAGGCCGCGCGAAGGCCCCGCCAAGAAGGCGGCGACGAAGGCGCCGGCCAAGAAGGCGCCGGCCAAGAAGGCGCCGGCCAAGAAGGCCGCGGCAAAGGCGCCCGCCAAGAAGGCCACCAAGGCGCCGGCCAAGAAGGCCGACCGACGAAGAAGGCGACCACCAAGAAGGCGCCGGCCAAGAAGACCGCGGCGAAGAAGTCCCCGGCCCGCAAGGCCGGCGGCGCCGCCGGCTGACCCGGGGAGCAGCGACGCCGCCCGTCCGCCGGCGCCTCGACGCCGAGCTGGTCCGCCGGGGCCTGGCCCCCAGCCGCCAGCAGGCCCGGGTCGCCATCGACGCCGGCCGGGTGACCGTGGGCGGCGCCCCCGCCCTCAAGCCCGCCCGCCTCGTCGCGCCCCACGAGCCGGTGCTGGTGTCCGGGGACCCGCCGCCCTACGTGTCCCGGGGCGGCGAGAAGCTGGCCGGCGCCCTGGACCGCTTCGGCGTCGATCCCGCGGGCGTGCGGGCGCTCGACGCCGGCGCCTCCACCGGCGGGTTCACCGACTGCCTCCTGCAGCGGGGCGCGGCGGCCGTGGTGGCGGTCGACGTCGGCCACGGCCAGCTCCACGAGCGCGTGGCGTCCGACCCCCGGGTCGAGGTCCGCGACCGCGTCAACGTGCGGGACCTCGCCGCCGGGGACCTCGGCGACCCGTTCGGGCTGGTCGTGGCCGACCTGTCGTTCATCTCGCTGCGGACGGTGCTCGCCAACCTCGTGGCGCTGGCCGCGCCGGGCGCCGACCTCGTGCTGCTGGTCAAGCCGCAGTTCGAGGCCGGGCGCCGGGAGGCGTCCCGCGGGCGGGGCGTGATCCGCGATCCCGAGGTGTGGCGCCGGGTGCTCGACGACACGGGTGGCGCGCTCGCGGGCCACCGAGCCGCCATCATGGGGGTGATGGTGTCTCCGATCACCGGCGCCGACGGGAACGTCGAGTTCCTCGTCCACGCCCGAACCGCGCCGGCCACCGCGCCCGGCCCCGTCGACCTCGGCGCCGTCGTCGACGAGGCCGCGGGCCGCGCCCGGCCCTAGGCGGACGACCGGCCGTGGCAGTCGTCGGCTTCGTCATCCACCACGAGCGGCCCCAGGCCGCCGAGCTGGCCCGCGACGCCACGGCCTGGCTGGTCGAGCGGGGCCACGAGGTGCGCCTGCCGCTGCGCGACGCCGGCATCGCCGGGCTCCCGGACCACAGCTGCCCGGAGGACACCTTCGCCCGCGGCCTCGACCTCGCCGTGAGCATCGGGGGCGACGGCACGATGCTGCGCACCGTCGACCTCGTGGCCGCCGAGGGCGTGCCCGTCGTCGGCGTCAACGTCGGCCAGCTCGGCTACCTCACCGAGATCGAGCCCGCCGGCATGCGCATGGCGCTGAAGCGGTTCCTCGCCGGGTCCTACGACCTCGAGGAGCGCATGCTGCTCCAGATCACCGTCGACGCCCCCACCTTCGAGGCCGGGGCCGAGCCCGGTGCCGGGCAGCCCGGCACCGCTGCGCAGCAGCGACGGCCGGTCGTTCGTCGCCCTCAACGAGGCGGTGCTGGAGAAGACGCCCATGGGCCACACCGTGCGGCTCGGCGTCAGCATCGACGGCGAGACGTTCACCCCCTACGCTGCGGACGGCTTGATCGTCGCCACCCCCACGGGGTCGACGGCGTACGCGTTCTCGGCGCGGGGACCGATCGTCGAGCCCACCCATCGTTGCCTGCTGATGACCCCTGTCTCGCCGCACATGCTGTTCGACCGCTCGCTGGTCCTCGCCCCGTCGGCCCGCGTCCGCATCGAGGTGGCGGGCGACCGGCCGGCCACGCTGTCGGTCGACGGGCACAACCTCGGGACGCTGCACCGCGGCGACGCCGTGACCTGCACGGCCGCCCCGCAGTCGGCCCGGTTCGTCGCCTTCGGGCCGCGCGACTTCCTGCGCATCCTGAAGGCCAAGTTCGGGCTGAGCGACCGGTGACCGCGGCGCTGGTGGAGCTGGCCGTGCGCGACCTCGGCGTGATCGCCGAGCTGCGCCTGGTGCTCGGGGCGGGCATGACCGCGGTGACGGGCGAGACGGGCGCGGGCAAGACGATGGTCGTCGACGCCATCGAGCTGCTCGTCGGCGGCCGGGCCGACCCGCTGCTCGTGCGGACCGGGGCCGAGGAGGCGTGGGTCGAGGGCCGCTTCGTCCGGCCCGATCCCGACGGCGGCGGCGAGGCGGTCGAGGTCGTGGTGGCCCGGGCCGTGCCCCGGTCGGGCCGCAGCCGGGCCTACATCGACGGCCGCCTGGCCACGGCGGGCGAGCTGGCCGCCCTGGGCGAGGCGCTCGTCGACCTCCACGGCCAGCACGCCCACCAGTCGCTCCTGCACGCCGGCGCCCAGCGGGCGGCGCTCGACCGCTTCGGCGACGTCGACCTCGGGCCGCTGCGGGCCGCCCGCTACGACGTCCAGCTCGTCGTGGACAAGCTCACGGCCCTCGGCGGCGACGAGCGGGCCCGCGCCCGCGAGCTCGACCTCGTGCGCTACCAGGTCGAGGAGCTGGACGCCGCCGCGCTGGAGGGGCCCGACGAGGACGAGCGGCTGGAGGCCGAGGAGGACACGCTCGCCGACGCGACCGCCCACCGGGAGGCGGCGGCCGCGGCCCTGGCCGCCCTCACCGGCGACGGCGAGGCGACCGCGTCGGCGGCCGACGCCGTCGGGGCCGCGGTCGCCGCGGTGTCCGGGCGCGGCCCGTTCCGCGACGCCGAGGGCCGGCTGCGGGCCGTCGCCGCCGAGCTGACCGACGTGGCCGCCGAGCTGCGGTCGGCGGGCGAGGGCATCGACGAGGACCCCGAGCGCCTGGAGTGGGTGCGCGAGCGCCGCCAGCTGCTGCACGACCTGCGCCGCAAGTACGGCGACACCCTGGGCGAGGTCATCGCCGAGGGCGAGCGGCTCCGGGCCCGGCTCGGCGAGCTGGAGGACCACGACCGGCGGGCCGCCGAGCTCGACTCGGCGCTGGTCGAGGCCCGCAAGGTCGAGGCCGCGGCGGCCGCCGTGGTGGCGGGCGCCCGGCGGGCGGCCGCGCCCGGGCTGGCCGAGCGCATCCAGGCCAACCTGGCCGAGCTGGCCATGCCCAAGGCCCGGGTGGCCGTCGAGGTCCGGGGCGACGACCCCGGCGACGACGTCGAGATCCTGCTGGCCGCCAACCCCGGCACCCCGCCGCTGCCGCTGGCCAAGGTGGCCTCGGGTGGCGAACTGGCCCGGACCATGCTCGCGTTGCGGCTCGTGCTGACCGGTGCGCCCCCCACCCTGGTGTTCGACGAGGTCGACGCCGGCATCGGCGGCAGCGCCGCGCTCGCCGTCGGCCGGTCGCTGGCCCGGCTGGCCGACCGCCACCAGGTCCTGGTCGTCACCCACCTGCCCCAGGTCGCGGCCTACGCCGACGGCCAGGTGCGGGTGGCCAAGGAGAGCGACGACGCCGCCACCGTGTCGCGGGTCGCCCTGCTCGACGACGAGGAGCGGGTCGTCGAGCTGTCCCGCATGCTGTCGGGCCAGCCCGACAGCGACGCCGCCCGCACCCACGCCGCCGACCTGCTGGCCACGGCGGCCGGCGAGCGGGGGCGCTGAGTGGCTGCGCCGCTCGACGACCGCGCCGGCGGGGACGCCGGCGACGAGCCCGTGGACGAGAGCCCCGAGCCCGCCGTCCCCCGCCCGCCCCGGCGGGTCGGGCGGGCCGCCCGCCGCCGGCGCCAGGCGACGGTGCCGAGCCGGGTCACGGGCGTGGCCCGGGTCGACACCCGGACCAAGCGGCTGGTCGAGCGGCTCCAGCCCGGCGACGTCGCGGTCATCGACCACGAGGACATCGACCGGGTCGCGGCCGAGACCCTCATCGACGCCGGCCCCGCCGCGGTCGTGAACGCGGCGGCGTCGGTCAGCGGGCGCTACCCCAACCTGGGGCCGCTGCTGCTGTGCCAGGCCGGCATCCCGCTGCTCGACGACGTCGGGTCCGAGGTCATGCTGGCGATCGCCGAGGGCGTCCCGGTCACCGTCGACGGCGACCGGGTGCTGGTGGGCACCGACGTCGTGGCCCGGGGCACCCGCCAGACCACCGACAGCGTCGAGGGCGCCATCGACGGCGCCCGGGCCAACATGGGCCCGGAGCTCGAGCGGTTCGCCGTCAACACGGTCGAGTACGTCCACGAGGAGATCGAGCTGCTGACCGGGCGGCTCGACGCCCCGGAGCTGCGGGTGCCGATGGCCGGGCGCCAGGTGCTCATCGTGGTGCGGGGCATCGACTACCGCGAGGACCTGTCGCTGCTGCAGCAGTCGGGCTACCTGCGGGACGTCCGGCCGGTCACGATCGGCGTCGACGGCGGCGCCGACGCGCTGCTGGAGCTGGGCACGGTGCCCGACCTCATCATCGGCGACTTCGACTCGGTGTCGGAGGGCGCGCTGCGGTGCGGGGCCCAGCTCATCGTGCACGGCTACACCGACGGCCGGGCGCCGGGGGCCAAGCGGCTCGACGACCTCGGCCTGCCCTACACGGTGTTCTCGGCCCCCGGTACCAGCGAGGACGTCGCCATGCTGCTGGCCTTCGAGGAGGGGGCCGAGCTCATGGTGGCGGTCGGCACCCACAACAGCATGGTCGAGTTCCTCGACAAGGGCCGGGCCGGCATGGCCTCGACGTTCCTCGTGCGCATGAAGGTGGGGTCGAAGCTCGTCGACGCCAAGGGCGTGAGCAGGCTTTACCGTACGTCGGTTCGCACCGGCGACCTGCTGTGGATGATCCTTGCGGCCGTCTTCACGCTGGCCGTGGCGCTCACGCTGTCCGAGCCGGTGCGCCTCGTGCTCCGCGCCTTCTGGCGCTCGCTCCTCTCTGGTTGATGATCAACTTCCGCTTCCACATCGTCTCGCTCACCGCCGTCCTGCTCGCGCTGGGCATCGGCCTCGTGCTGGGCACGACCTTCCTCGACGACGCGCTGGAGGAGGCGCTGAACGACCAGCTCACGGGGCTGGAGGAGAGCCTCGACCGGGCCCGGGTGCGCAACGGCGAGCTGCAGTCGGAGCTCGACGGCCACCGCGAGGAGTCCGAGCAGCTGGCGACCCAGCTCGGCGAGCGCCTCTACGCCGGCCAGCTCACGGGTGACCCGGTGCTGGTGATCTCGACCCGGGGCGTCGACGAGCAGTGGACCGACGGCGTGATGTCGTCGCTGGCCCAGGCCGACGCCGACGTGGTGGGCGTGTGGTGGCTGACCGACCGGCTGGCGCTGGACGACGACGCCGAGGTCGAGGACCTGTCCACGGCGCTGGAGCAGACGACCGACGACACGGAGCGGCTGAACCGCAGCCTGGCCCGCGGGCTCGCCGACGTGCTGTTCAGCGCGGCGGACGCGGGCGACGAGGCCGCGGTGGGCGGCCAGGCCGCACCGTCGGAGCCGGCGCTGCTGTCGCGGCTGCGGGAGGGCGGGTTCGTCCAGTACGAGCTGCCCGAGGGCGCGGAGGGCGACGTGGTGCGCCTGCCCGCCTCCGGCCTGCGGATCGTCGTGGTCGACGGGCCCGGGGCCCAGGTCCCGGCGTCCCAGGTGCTGCAGCCCACCCTCACGGAGCTGACCGTCGAGGGGCCCGGCCCCGTGGTGGCGGTGCAGCCGGAGGCGGTCCCCGACGACCAGCCCGAGGACGCCCCGCCCCTGCTGGTGCGCATCATCCGCGACGACGACACGCTGGCCGAGCGCCTCTCCACGGTCGACGACATCGACCGGGTGTCGGGCCGGGTCGCCACCGTCCTGGCCGCGGTCGACGCCGTGCCGGGCAACCCCGTGATCGGCCACTACGGCACGGGGGACGGCGCCAGCCGGCTGATCCCCCCGGCGGCGGGCGACGGGTGAGCGGTGGCGTGACCGAAGCGGCGGCCCCCGGCCCGGGCGGGGGAGCCACCACGAGAGCGGCGGCGGGGATGGGCGCCATCACCGCGGTGTCCCGCGCCCTCGGGACGGTGCGGGTCCTGGTGGTGGCGGCCGTGCTCGGGCCCACGTGGCTGGCCAACGGCTTCCAGACCGCCAACTCGGTGTCGAACGTGCTGTTCGAGCTGCTGGCGGCGGGGGCGCTGTCGGCGGTGCTGGTGCCGACGTTCGTGTCGCTGCTGGACGCGGGCGACCGCCGGGGCGCGGAGGACGTCGCCGGCGGGGTGCTCGGTGTGGCGCTGGCCGTCCTCGGGGCGGTGACGGTGGCGGGGATCGTGGCGGCGCCGCTGCTGGCGCGGGTCCTGACGCTCGGCGTCCCCGCGGACGTGGCCGGCGAGCTGCGGGACCTCGTCGCCTACCTGCTGGTCTTCTTCATCCCGCAGATCCTGCTGTACGCGGCGGGGACGATCGCCACCGCGGTGCTCTACGCCGAGCGCCACTTCGCCGTGACCGCGGCGGCGCCCATCGGCAACACGGTGGTGATGGTGGCGTGCCTGGCCGGGTTCCGGCTCGTGGCGGGACCGGACCCCGGCCTCGACCTGTCGACCGGCGAGCGCCTGTGGCTGGTGGCGGCGGGGACCGGCGGGGTGCTGGCGTTCGTGGGCGTGCTGCTGGTGGCGTGCGCGCGATCGGGGTTCCGGCTGCGCCCCCGCAACCCCCGGGGCGACGACCGGGTCCCGGCCGTGCTGCGCCACTCCGGCTGGGGGGTCGTGCTCCACACGGGGGCGGGGCTGCTGCTGGGCGCGGCGATCGTGGCCGGCGCCGGGGTCGAGGGGGGCGTGGTCGCCTATCAGGTCGGGTGGGTGATCTTCCTCGGGCCGTACGCGGTGCTGGCCCAGCCGATCCACACGGCGGTCCTCCCCGAGATGGTCACGGAGGCCCGCGAGTTCGGCCCCGGCCGGGTGGCCCGGTCGCTGCGCTGGGCACTGGAGCGCACGGCGCTGCTGGTGGTGCCGGTGACCGCCGGGATGGTGGCGCTGGCCGGACCGGCGATGCGGGTGGTGCCGTTCGGCGAGCCCGGCGGCCGGGGGGCCGAGCTGCTGGCGGCGGCGGTCGCCGGCCTGGCCGTCGGCCTGCTGCCGTACTGCGGGTTCCTGCTGCTGGCCCGCGGCTACTACGCCCTGGGCGACAGCCGGACCCCGGGCGTGGTGTCGCTGGTGGCGGCGGCCGCGGGCGTGGTCGTGATGGCGGTCGGGGCGGTGACCTGCGACGGCGCCGCCCGCATCGCCGTGCTCGGCCTGGCCCACTCGCTGGCCTACACCGTCGGCGTCCTCGTGCTGGGCGTGGGCCTGACCCGGCGCACCGGGGCGTCGCTGCGGCCGGCGGCGCTGGGCCGGGTGGTGGCGATCTCGGTGGCGGTGGGCGCGGCGGCGTGGGCGGTCAGCGGGGCGCTCCTGGGCGACGACTCGGGCCGCCTGGCCGACGCCGCGGTCGTCGCCGGTCTCGGCGTGGTCGGCGCGGGCGTGGTGCTCGGCGCGTACCGGGTGCTCGGGGTCCGGTCGGCGCTGACCCAGCGGGAGAGCGTGCCGCGGGCGGCCGTGGCGCCGGAGGCCCTGGCGTGATCACCGCGACGTGGGCGGCCGCTGCGGACCGCCGGACGTGGCGCACGGACCGCGTGCCGCGACGTGGGCGCGCCGGGCCGGCTGGGCTGCAGGCGCGGCCGTGGTGCTGGCCGGGTCGGCCGCCTGCGGGTCGCCGCCGCCGGAGCTGGAGGCCTCGCCCGTCGACCGGGTGCTCGTCGTGTCCCTGCCCGGTGTCAGCTGGGACGACGTGGCCGCCGCCGACCTGGAGCACCTCGACGCCTTCGTGGACGATGCGGCCATCGCCGACATGGCCACCCGCATCGGGCGGCGCCCGGCGAGCGCCACCGACGCCTACCTGACGCTCGGCGCCGGCACCCGCGCCGTCGCCCCGGAGATCGACACGGCGGTGGCCGTCGACCCCGGCGAGACCTACGGCGGCGTGCCCGCGTCCGAGCTGGTCGAGCGGCGGCTCGGGACGGTGCCCGAGGGCATCGCCTACCTCGCCATCGGGCCGGCCATCGACGCCAACGAGGACCTCGGCGTTCGGCGCCGAGGTCGGCTGGCTGGGCGACCAGCTGGACGCGGCGGGGGTCGGGCGGGCCGTCGTGGCCAACGCCGACGCCGTCGAGGGGTTCGTGAGCGAGGACCCGCCGCCCGCCGGCGCCTACGACCGGGGCGCGGCCACGATGCTCATGGGCTCCGACGGCGTCGTGCCCGGCGGCACGGTCAGCCGCGACCTGCTGGTCGACGACCCGTCGGCCGCCTTCGGGCGCCGGCTCGACCGCGACAAGGTCACCGGCGCGTTCGACGAGGTGTGGGACGAGGCCGACCGGTCGGTCGTGCTGGTGGAGGCGTCGGACCTCAGCCGGGTGGCCGCCTACGGCGCCCGGGCGGACGCCGGCCAGCGGGCCGCGCTGCGCGACGACGCCCTCGCCGAGGCCGACGCGCTGCTGGGCCAGCTGCTCGAGCGGGTCGACCCGGAGCGGGACGCGGTCCTCGTGCTGTCGCCGGTGGCGCCGGGGGCGTCTCCCTCCCTCGGCATCGCCGCCCTGCGGGCGCCGGGGGTCGACGGCGGCCTGCTGCAGTCGGCCACCACCCGGCGGGACGGCTACGTGCAGCTGGCGGACGTGGCCCCGACGGTGCTCGCGCTGGTGGGCGAGGACGCCCCGGACGAGATGGAGGGCCGCAGCTTCGCGGTCGGCGACCGCTCGGCGGGCTCCGGGCGGGTGGGGGACCTGGCCGACGCGGCCGACGCCGCCGCCTTCCGGGACGCCACGCTGCCGGTGGCGGTCACCGCCATCGTGGTCGGCCTCGTGCTGCTGACCGCGGCGACCGTGCTCCGGGACCGGCTCGGCCCCCGGGGCCGCCGGTGGCTGGCCCCGCTGGCCTACGCGGCGCTCGGCGTCGTGCCCGGCACGTTCCTGGTCGGACAGGTCGGCGCGGTGCGGGCCAGCCTGCTGCCCCAGGTCGTCGTGATCGCCCTGGTGGCGGCGGCGGTGTCGGCCGCGGTCCGTGCTGGCGGATCGCCGGCGCCCCGGGGCCGGCGCGCTGGTGGCGGTGGGCGCCATCGTCGCGCTGGTCGTGGTCGACATCCTGGTCGGCGCCCCGCTGCAGCTGAACACGACGTTCGGCTACTCGGTGGCGGTGGCGGGGCGGTTCACCGGCCTCGGCAACCTGGCGTTCGCCCTGTTCGGCGCGGCGACGATCGTGCTGGCCGCGCTGGTGGTCGACCGGTGGGGGCGCCGGGGCGTCGGGCCCGCGATCGGGCTGCTGGCGGCCGTGGTGGTCGTCGAGGGCCTGCCCATGCTGGGCGCCGACGTCGGCGGGGTCCTGGCCATGGTCCCGGCCTTCGGGGTCACGGCCCTCGTGCTGGCGGGACGCCGGGTGGGCTGGCGGCAGGTGGTGGTGCTGGCCGTGCTCACGGGCGCGGTGCTGGGCACCTTCGCCCTCGTCGACGCGGCCCGGCCCGACGACGTGCAGACCCACCTCGCCCGGCTGGCCGGCCACGTGATGGACGGGCGCTGGGACACCCTCGGCACGACCCTGAGCCGGCGGTGGCAGGCGGGCCTCGGCGGCGCCGCGCTGGCCGGCTGGATCACCATCACCGTGGTCATGGTGGCCGCCTTCGTGTACGCCGGGCTGGCGGCCACGGGGCGGGCCGGTCCCCGGGCGCGGCGGGCCCTCACCCACCGCCCGACCCTGGCGGCCGCTGCCGGGCTGGCCGTGCTGGCCACGCTCGGGCTGGTGGCCAACGACTCGTCGGTGGCCGTGCCGTTCACGATGCTGATCGTGGTGGCCCCGGCCGCCATCCTCCAGGTGGTGGCGCCCGCCCCCGCACCGGCCGGTCCGTACACTTCTCCGATGCCTCGGAGAGCCGCGTGACCGCCCGGGCGCGCCCGTGGGTGGCGCTGGCGGCGGCGTGCGCCGCCGCGGCGACCGCGCTCGTGGCGCCGGCCCCGGCCGGTGCGCAGGACGCCGGCGGCGGGGTCGACCGGGTGCTGCTGATCTCGGTCCCGGGGCTGACGTGGGCCGAGGTCCGCGACCACGACCTGCCCGCCATCGAGGGCCTGCTGGAGGACGCGGCGCTGGCCGACATGGCGCCCCGGGGGGTCTCGCCCCGGGCCACGCCGGGGGCCGCCTACCTGACGATCTCGGCCGGGTCCCGGGCCACGTCCGACCCCCTGGTGGACGGCCAGCAGCTCGCGGTCGACGAGCAGGCCGGCGGCTCGACCGCGGGCGAGATCTTCGAGCGGCGCACCGGCGACGAGCCCGACGGACGCTACGTCTCCCTGTCGTGGCCCACGCTGGAGCGGGTCAACGCCCGCCAGCCCTACGACGCCGAGCTGGGCCTGCTGGCCGAGACGCTCGACGAGGACGGGCTCGGGGTGGAGGCGATCGGCAACGCCGACGGCACCGACTCCGTGAGCGCCTCCTACGAGCGCCAGGTGGGCCTGGCCGCCACCACCGGCGACGGCGTGATCCCCGCCGGCGCGCTGGGACCGGACCTGCTGGTCCGCGACCCGAGCCGTCCCTTCGGCGAGCGCCTCGACATCGACAGCGTGATGGAGCGGTTCGAGGACGCCTGGGCGGCGCCGGCCGGACGCGACGGCGGGCTCGTCGTCGTGGAGGCGTCGGACCTGGCCCGGTCGATGCGCTACCGCGACCGGGTCGACATCGACCGCTACGAGGAGCTGCGCAGCCAGGCGCTGGAGGACACCGACCGGCTGGTCGCCGAGCTGCTGGCGGAGGTCGACCCCGAGCGTGACGCGGTCCTGCTGGTGGCGCCCTACAACCTGCCGGACGACCGCGACCTCACGGTGTCGGCCCTGCGGGCGCCGGGCCAGGAGGCGGGGTACCTGCGGTCGGCGTCGACGCAGCGGTCCGGGTTCCTGACGCTGGTCGACGTGGCCCCCACGGTGCTCGACCTGCTCGACGTGCCCCGCCCGGTCGAGATGGAGGGCCGGCCCGCCGAGGTGGTGGCGTCGGGGGCGTCGCTGCCCGACCGGGTCGACCACCTGGTGGCAGCTGAACGAGGCGTCGCGGTTCCGGGAGCGGCTGCTGTTCCCGACCACGCTGGCCGTGGTCGTGGTCCTGGCCCTGCTGTGCGCGGCCACGATCGTGGTCCTGGCCCGGGGCGGCGCGGCCCCCCGGGCCCGGGCGGCGCTGGCGTTCCTGGCGCTGGCCGACCTGGCGGTGCTGCCGCTGTCGTTCGTGGCCCGCGCCTTCCCGCTGGAGGACCTGGGCGCCGGGTTCTACTGGGCGTTCCTCGTGACCGGGGCGGCGGTCGTGGCGGCGGCGGCCACCGTCGCCGGGCGCCGGGGCGGGGCGGGCCGGGGGGCGCTGGTCGGCGTGCTGGCGCTCGTGCTCGTCGTGCCGCTGGCCGACGTGATGACCGGGTCCCACCTCAGCCTCAGCTCGGCGTTCGGCTACTCGCCGACCGGCAACTCCCGGCTGTACGGCATCAGCAACTACGCCTTCGGCCAGGTGGCCGCCGCGTCGTGCCTGCTGGCCGCGTTCGTGGCCGGGCGGTGGGCGACGCGCTCGCGGTCGGGCCGCCGCCATCGGGCTGCTCACGGCGGTGCTCGTCGTCATCGGCATGCCGATGTGGGGATCGGACGTCGGCGGGATCATCGCCTTCACGCCGACCGTGCTCGTGTTCGCGGCCCTGGTGACCGGCTACCGGCTGCGCCTGCGCACGGTGGTGGTCGGGCTGCTGGTCACCGGCGCGGCGGTGACGGCGTTCGGCCTGCTCGACCTGGCCCGCCCCGAGGGGCAGCGGGCGCACCTCGGCCGGCTGTTCGAGCGGGTGGGCGACGAGGGCCTCGAGCCGCTGCTGTCGATCATGGAGCGCAAGCTGCTGGCCAACCTGCGGGTCACGACCACGTCGTTCTGGATCGCGGCGATCCCGGTGGCGGTGGCGTTCCTGGTGTTCCTGGCCCGCTACCCGGGCCGGCCGCTGGCCCGCCTGCGGGACGATATGCCGACGCTGCAGGCCGGGATCACCTCGGCGCTGGTGGCCGGCGTGGTCGGCAGCGTGGTCAACGACTCGGGCGCCATCGTCGGCGGCGTGACCCTGACCGTGCTGGCCGTGTCGCTGGCGTGGCTGGCGCTGCGCCGGGTCGGCGCGCCCGCCGAGCCCCCGGTCCCCGCGGCCGGCCCGCCGCCCGCGGGCGCCGACGTGAACGGCGGGGGCGGGGCGAGCGGCGAGCGCGCCCGACGCCCGGCCCGGCCGAGCCCGTGACCCGAGGCCGCGCCGCGCGCCCGCGGGGGTCGAGCCGGCGTGACCGATCCCGCACCACCGGAGGCGGGGGCGGACGAGCGGGCCGGCGAGGCCCCCCGCTCGGCCCGGGTCCTCGTGGCGGTGCTGCTCGTGCTGCTGCTCGTGCCGGGCCTCGTGGGCTTCGACGCCTGGCCGCTGACCGGCTGGCGGCTGTTCAGCCTGTCCCGCACCGCCGAGCAGACCCGGTGGGTGGTGGAGGCGGTCGACGCCGAGGGCGGGCGCCGGATCGTCAGCCTGGAGGAGCTGCCGCTGCGCTACCGGCACGCCGAGTGGCCGATGGCCGACCTGCCGGGGGCGTCCGAGGCCCACCGCGACGCGGTGTGCCGGGCGCTGGCGGGGGCGGTGGCCGAGGTCGAGCCCGGGACGGTCGAGGTGGTCGATCGGCCGCGACCACGCCCGCCTCGTCGAGGACGCGCAGGGCCACTGGTCCACGGAGCACGACGTCGAGCCGTTCCACTCGTGCACGCCGGCGGGGACGCGGGCGTGAGCACCGGTCGCCTCCGCCGGGCGCTGGACGACGCCCTGTGGGGCCCGGAGACGGGTGCCCGCCTGGTGGTCGTGCACGTGGGCCTGTCGGCCCTGATCGGCGTGCGCATCGTGGCCGGGTCCTACCGCCAGCTGGCCGGCACGCCGCGGGCGCTCGTCGACCCGGTGCCGTTCCTCGGCTGGCTCGACCGCATGCCGTCGGCCGAGGTGTTCGTGGCCCTGCAGGTGATCGGCGGCCTGGCGGCGCTGGCCGCGGTGCTGCGCCGCCACCCCCGGGCCGCGTTCGCCCTGGCGTGGGTCGTGTACCTGGTGCTGGCCGGGCTGCGGGGCAGCCGGGGCAAGGTGCTGCACAACGATCTGCTGCTGCTGTGGGCGTCGGCGCCGTTCCTGCTGGCGCCCGGTGGCGGTCGACCGCCGCGACCCGGTGCCGCGGCGCCGCTACGGCTGGCCGGTGCGGACCTCGATCGTGATCATCGCCCTCGTCTACTTCCTGGCCGGCTACCACAAGCTCCGGCGCTCGGGACCGTCGTGGGCGTTCAGCGACAACATGCGGTACGTGAGCCTGTGGGGGCCGAGCATCGGCTCGCCCGGCTGGCCCGGCCTGGCCCGCTGGGTCGGCGAGAACGTGTGGGTGGCCCGGGCGTCGGGCGTCTTCATCCTGGGGCTGGAGCTGTCGTTCCCCGTGGTGATCCGGGTGCGGTGGCTGCGGGTCTGGTACGCCCTGGCCGCGGTGGTCCTCCACGTGACGACCTGGCTGCTGCTGGGCCTCGACTACTGGGCGTGGGCCATCACGGTGCCGCTGGTCCTGATCGACTGGCCCGACGTCGCCGCCCGGGTGCGGCGCCGCCGGGCCGGGCGGGCGCCGGCCGGGGCGCCCGAGCCGGCGGCGAGCGGGGCCCGGTGACGGTCGCGGCCGCCTTCGTGGGCGGGGCGGTGCTGGCCGCCGGGCTGTGGGTGCTGATGGCCCCGGCCTTCGGGGCCGAGGTGTTCACCCGCGAGAACTTCCGGGGCCGCACGCCTGCCGACCGCGGTCGGCGTCCTGATCGCGCTGGTCGTGCTGGCGGTGGACGCCGTCGTCACCGCGGTGGTGGCGGCCGGGGCCGACGTCGACGAGGCGGCCGTGGCCGGGCTGCGGCTGGCCACCGTGAGCTCGCTGGCGTTCGGGCTGCTCGGCCTGCTCGACGACCTCGGCGGGGTGGGGGAGAGCGGGGGCTTCCGGGGCCACCTGCGGGCGCTGGCCCGGGGCCGGCTGACGACGGGGGCGGCCAAGCTGTTCGGCGGGGCCGCCGTCGGGGTGATCGTCGTGTCCTACCGGGAACCGGACAGCCTCGGCCGGGTGCTGGCCGACGGGGCGCTCGTGGCGCTGGCCGCCAACCTCGGCAACCTGTTCGACCGGGCCCCCGGCCGCACGCTCAAGCTGTCGCTGGTGCTGTTCGCGGTGCTGGTGGCGGTGGTGGGGGCCGAGCCGGCCCTGGCCGGCGTGGCGCTCGTCGTGGGCGCGCGGCGCCGGGCTGCTCACCGCCGACCTGTCGGAGCGGCTGATGCTGGGCGACGCCGGCGCCAACGTGCTGGGGGCGGCGCTGGGGCTGGGGGTCGTGATCGGCTGCTCGCCCGGGGTCCGCACCGGGGTGCTGGTGGTGGTGGCGGCGCTGAACCTGGCGAGCGAGCGGGTGTCGTTCAGCCGGGTGATCAACGCCGTGCCGCCGCTGCGGGCCGCGGACCGCTGGGGCCGGCTGCCCTAGCCGGCGTCGTCGGCCTTCTTGCCGGCGACGATCCGGGTCAGGATGGCGACGATCTCGGTGCGCAGCCGGTCGTAGGTGACGTCCTGGTCGACGAGGACGCGGGTGGCGATCCCGCCCTCCACCTTGTGCAGGCCCAGCAGCAGGTGCTCGGTGCCGATGTAGTTGTGCCCGAGGGCCAGCGCCTCGCCGAGCGCGTTCTCCAGGGCCTGCTTGGCCCGGGGCGTGAACGGGATGTGGCCGTGCACCGGGGCGCCGCCGTTGGGCACGAGCTCGGTGATGGCCGCGTCCAGCGCCTCGCGGCGGGCGCCGAGGTGGGCGAGGGCGACGCTGGCGACGCTCTGGTCGTCGTCCATCAGGCCCATCAGCACGTGCTCGGTGCCGACGTAGTTGTGCTGGCGCCGCTGGGCGTCGATGTGGGCGTTGATGACGGCCTTGCGGGCGCGTTCGGTGAAGCGGGTGAACCGCCCGTCCTTCAGGCCCTCCAGGAGGGGGTCAGGGGCGCTGGTGGGGCCGTGGCGCTGCTGGGCGGCCTGGCGTGTCACCCCGAGGGCCTCGCCGATCTGGGCCCAGGACAGGCCGGCCTCGCGGGCCTTGGTGACGAAGTGGTCGAGCAGGTCGTCGCCCAGCGCCTGGATCTGGCTCTGGAGGAGGGCGGCGGTGCTGATGCGGTCGAGGGGGGTCTCGGCCGTCCCCTCGACCACCGCGATGAGCTGTTCGAGGCTGATCTCCATGGCTGTCAACGTGACATTGACACGGCCGTGCTGTCAACCCGGTCTTGACACCTGACGGTCCGTTAGGTTGCGGCCATGGGACGAGGGATGCAGGCCGCGGTTCTGGAAGCGCAGGGCAAGCTGGAGGTGGGCCCGGTCGAGATCGAGGACCCGCGGCCGGGGGAGGTGCTCGTCAAGGTCACCGACTGCGGCGTGTGCCACTCGGACCTGTCGATCGTGGACGGCGCGGTGCCCGGGCCCACGCCCATGGTGCTCGGCCACGAGGCGGCCGGCGTGGTCGAGGCCGTCGGCCCGGGCGTCACCCAGCTCCATCCCGGCGACAAGGCGGTCCTGACCCCGCTGCCGTCGTGCGGCCGGTGCTACTTCTGCACGCGGTCCCAGCCCACGCTGTGCGCCGAGTACTCGCCCGCGCTGTTCCTCAACGCCCGGCCCGACGGCACCAGCCCGCTGTCCCGGGACGGCGCGCCCGTGTTCCGGGGCGTCGGCATGGGCGGCTGGGCCGAGTACGTCGTGCTGCCCCAGGAGGGCGTCATCAAGGTCGACGACGACACCGACCTGGCCGAGGCCTGCGTCATCGGCTGCGCCGTGCAGACCGGCGTGGGGGCGGTGCTCAACACCGCCCGGGTGGAGGCGGGCGCCACCGTCGTCGTCCTCGGCGCCGGCGGCATCGGCGTCGCGGCCATCCAGGGCGCCCGGCTGGCCGGCGCCTCCGTGATCGTGTCGGTCGACCCGGTGGCCGAGCGGCGGGAGGCCGCGCTGCGCTTCGGGGCCACCCACGCCGTCGACCCCGGCGACACCGACGTGACCGCGTACTGCTTCGACCTCACCAAGGTGGGGATGGACTACGCCTTCGAGGCCGCCGGGCAGGCGGCGCTCATCGAGCAGGCCATCACCACCGTGCGCCTGGGCGGGACCGTGGTGTGCGTCGGCGCCCCGCCGGTGGCCCAGGGCATCAGCATCCCCATGGTCGTGGGCTTCACCATCACCGAGAAGCGGCTCATCGGCTGCCTGCTCGGCAGCGTCCACGCCCAGCGGGACATCCCCCGGTTCCTGGCCCTGGCGAAGGCCGGCCGGCTGGACCTGGCCGGGATGATCACCGACCGCTACCCGCTCGCCGAGGTCGACGCCGCGGTCGACAACCTCCGCCAGCGCCGCGGCCTGCGCACGGCCGTGCAGGTCGCGGCGTCGTGACCCGGCGGTGACGGGCGGGCGATGAATCCGGGCCCGGCGGGCCGTCTGACTCCCCGGACGGGCACTCGCGAGAGGAGCGTGCGATGCCGAAGGTGATCGCCGACATCACCATGTCGCTCGACGGCTACGTGACCGGACCGGGCGCCGACGACGCCCACGGGCTCGGGGACGCGGAGCAGCTGCACGACTGGGTCATGGACCGCGACCCCGTCGACTCCGGGATCCTCGAATCGGCGACGGCGGCGACCGGCGCGGTCGTGATGGGCCGGCGGCTGTTCGACCTCGTCGACGGCCCCCACGGCTGGACCGGCGAGATGGGCTACGGCGCCCAGGAGGTGGGCGCGCCCCCGTTCTTCGTCGTCACCCACTCGCCCCCGGACGACGTGCGGCTGGCACGGGAGCAGGGCCTGCGGTTCACCTTCGTGGACGGGGTGGCGGCCGCCGTCGACCAGGCCCGGGGCGCCGCCACCCACGGTCACGTCGTGATCATGGGCGGCGGCGACATCATCGGCCAGGCGCTCGAGGCGGGCCTCGTCGAGGAGCTGCACCTGCACATCGCGCCGATGCTGACCGGCGGCGGGACGCCGCTGTTCCGGGCGGGGACGCGCCAGCAGTACCGCCAGCGCGAGGTCCGGCCGTCGAGCCACGCCGTCCACGTGGTCTACGAGCGGGCGGACGACGCCGGCGCCTGAATCCCGGCGTTCCCGTGAGGGTCCGCGCGACCGGCCGTCCGGGGGGTACGCTGTGATCCCGTGACAAAACACATCTTCGTCACGGGTGGGGTCGCCAGCTCCCTCGGCAAGGGCATCTCCGCTTCGTCGCTCGGTCGCCTGCTGAAATCGCGTGGTCTGCGGGTCACGATGCAGAAGCTCGACCCGTACATCAACGTCGACCCGGGCACCATGAACCCGTTCGAGCACGGCGAGGTGTTCGTCACCGACGACGGCGGTGAGACCGACCTCGACCTCGGCCACTACGAGCGGTTCATCGACGAGCCGCTGTCCCGGGGCAGCAACGCCACCACGGGCTCGATCTACTCGGCCGTGCTCGCCGCCGAGCGGCGGGGCGACTACCTCGGCAAGACCGTGCAGGTCATCCCGCACATCACCGACGAGATCAAGCGGCGCATCACCCGCCTCGCCGGCGACGACGTCGACGTCGTGATCACCGAGATCGGCGGCACGGTGGGCGACATCGAGATCCTGCCGTTCCTCGAGGCCATCCGGCAGTTCCGGCTCGACGCCGGGCGGGCCAACGTCTGCTACGTCCACGTCACCCTGGTGCCGTTCATCGGCCCGGCCGGCGAGCAGAAGACCAAGCCCACCCAGCACTCGGTGACCGAGCTGCGGGCCCGGGGCATCCAGCCCGACGTGATCGTGTGCCGCAGCGAGCGCCCGCTCACCGACTCGCTGAAGCAGAAGATCTCCCGGCTGTGCGACGTGCCCACCGAGGCCGTCGTCAACGCGGCCGACGCCGCCAACCTCTACGAGGTGCCCCTCGTGCTGCACGAGGAGGGCTTCGACAGGGTGATCTGCGCCCACCTGGGCATCGACGCCGGCCCGCCCGACCTCACCGAGTGGGAGCGGCTGGTCGAGCGGGTCGAGTCGGCCACCCGCGAGGTGCGGGTCGGCATCATCGGCAAGTACGTGAGCCTGCCCGACGCCTACCTGTCGGTGGTGGAGTCGCTCAAGCACGCCGGGTTCCACCACGGCGCCCACGTCGACGTCGAGTGGATCCAGGCCGAGGAGGTCGAGGGCCTCCTCGCGGAGGGGCGGCTGCGCGAGCTCGACGGCATCGTCATCCCCGGCGGCTTCGGCGAGCGGGGCATCGAGGGCAAGATCGCGGCCGCCGACTACGCGCGCCACAACGCCCTGCCGTGCCTCGGGCTGTGCCTCGGCATGCAGGTCATGACCATCGAGTTCGGCCGCAACGAGCTCGGCCTGACCGGGGCCAACTCCACCGAGTTCGACCCGGCCACCCCGCACCCGGTCATCGACCTCATGGACAGCCAGCGCGACGTCACCGACAAGGGCGGCACCATGCGGCTGGGGGCCTACATCGCCGAGCTGGTCGAGGGCTCGACCGTGGCCGAGGCCTACGGCAAGACGGTCGTGTCCGAGCGGCACCGGCACCGCTACGAGTTCAACCCCCGCTACCGGGGCAAGTACGAGGGCTCGGGGTTCGTGTGCTCGGGGTCGTCGCCCGACGGCCGGCTGGTCGAGTTCATCGAGCTGGCCAACCACCCGTTCTGGGTCGGGACCCAGGCCCACCCCGAGTTCAAGAGCCGCCCCAACCGGCCCGCCCCGCTGTTCCGGGAGTTCCTGGGCGCGGCGCTCGACCGGGCCGAGGGCCGGCGCCCCCACCTGTTCCCGGTGCACGAGCCCGAGGCCGAGCCCGTCCGGTCCGCCCGTTGAGCGGGGACGGCGGCGCCGCGGCGTTCGCGGTCGCCGGCGAGCAGGTCGAGTGGACCGGCAGCCGCATCTCGGTCGCCCGGGTCGAGGTCGCGGGCCCGGACGGGTCCCGGCACCACCGGGAGGTCGTCCACCACCCGGGCGCGGTGGCGGTGGTGCCGCGGCACGACGACGGCACGGTCACCCTGGTCCGCCAGTACCGGGCCGCGCTCGACGCCGACATGTGGGAGATCCCGGCCGGCCTGCGCGACGTCGAGGGCGAGCCCACCGACGAGACCGCCCGCCGCGAGCTGGTCGAGGAGGCCGGCCTGGCGGCCGGCACGCTGGCGCACCTGGTCACGTTCCACAACTCGCCGGGCTTCTGCGACGAGGAGGTGACCGTCTACGTGGCCACCGACCTCACCGAGGTCCCCGACGACCGCCAGGGCATCGAGGAGCAGCACATGGTCATCGCCCGCATCGCGCTCGACCGAGGCCCGGGCGATGATCCGCGACGGCCGCATCACCGACGCCAAGACGGTGATCGCCCTCCTGGCGCTGGAGTGATGCGGTTTGTCGTCTCTCACCGCGGATATCCGCGGTGAGAGACGACAGACAGCTGGTCAGCCGCAGCCGCAGGCGCCGCCGCAGCAGCCGCCACCGCCGCCCGGGGCGGGTGCGGGAGCCGGGCCGGCACCGGCGCGGCCGCCCACGGACACCAGCGGCAGCAGCTTGACCGTGTCGGCGTGGCCCGCCGGGCACGGGGCCGGGGCGTCGGACTCGGCCATCGGCCGGCGGAGCTCGAACGTGTCGCCGCAGGCACGGCAGCGGTAGTCGTACAGCGGCAACCCTGGCTCCTCTCGGGCGGATCGGGTCACAGTATGGCGCCTGCCGGCGGCCCTAGCGTGGTCCGCGTATGCCGACCGACGTCGCCGACGACGCCGAGATGCTGCCGCTCGACGTCGAGGAGTGGCTGTCGTGGCTGGCCACCGAGAAGGGCCGGGCCCCGTCCACGCTGGCCGCCTACCGGCGGGATGCCCGGCGCTGGTGGGGCTGGCTGGCCGACCGGGGCCACCGCGACCTCGACGGCGTGACCGAGGCCGACTTCGAGTCCTACGTCGGCGACCTGCGCACGTCCGACCTGGCGCCCGCCACCGTGGCCCGGGCCGTCGTGGCGGCCCGCAGCCTGCACCGGTTCCTGGCGGGGGAGGGGCGCACCGCCGCCGACCCCGGCGCCGCGGTCGACACGCCGCGGGTGCCGGCCGGGCTCCCCAAGGCGCTGGCCGAGGACGAGGTGGCGGCCCTGCTGGCCGCGGTGCCGGGCGACGACCCCGTGGCCCGCCGCGACCGGGCCATCCTCGAGGTCCTCTACGGGACCGGGCTGCGCATCTCCGAGCTCGTCGGCCTGCGGCTCGGGCGACGTCGACCCCGAGTCGGCCCTGCTGCGGGCGTTCGGCAAGGGGTCCAAGGAGCGGGTCGTCCCCGTCGGGCGCCACGCCCTGGCCGCGCTGGCCGACTGGCTGGCCCCCGGCGGCCGCCCCGCCCTCGTCCCCGAGCGCTGGGCCCGGCGGGGCGACGCCGACGCCGTGTTCCTCAACCGGCGGGGCGGGCGCCTGACCCGCCAGGGGGCGTGGCTGGTGGTCAAGCGGTGGGGGAGCGAGGTCGGGCTGGCCGACCGGCTGACCCCGCACGTGCTGCGGCACTCGTGCGCCACCCACATGCTCGACCACGGGGCCGACATCCGGGCCGTGCAGGAGATGCTCGGCCACGCCTCGGTGAGCACGACCCAGGTGTACACGAAGGTGTCGACCGAACGGCTGTTCGCGGCCTACCGGGCGGCCCACCCCCGGGCCCGCCGTTCCCACGATCAGGAGTGACGGCAACGCCCAGGGTTGCCGGGCGCCGTTTCCGGTACCCTTCGGGTGGTGCCCGACCAGACGACCCTCTCCACCCTGCGCGGTCAGCTGGAGGACGAGCGCGGCCGCCTCGCGGGGCAGATCGCGTCGCTGTCGGTCGGCCACGAAGAGTCCCTGGCCTACGACGAGAACTTCGCCGACTCCGGCCAGGTGGCCGCCGAGCAGGGCGAGAACAAGGCGCTGCTCAACCAGCTCAACGAGCAGCTCGACGAGGTGAACCGGGCGCTGGAGAAGGTCGACGGCGGCACCTACGGCCTGTGCGAGAAGTGCGGCGAGCCCATCGCCGAGGCCCGGCTCGAGGCCATGCCGGCCACCCGGTACTGCATCAACCACGCGTGACCGAGCGGAGCGAGGTCCAGAGGCGCACCGCCCCCTGGCGCCACCTGGCGGGCCGGTTCCTCGGCTCGCTGCGGCCCGGCGGCCCGCCGCCCGCCGACGAGGTGTGGGCCGTCGCCGCGCTGCTGCCCGGCGAGGTGGTGCTCTGGCACCGCATGCGCGGGGCCGACCGCCGCCACGCGGTCGGGGTGGCCCGCCGCACCGAGGCGGCGCTCGGCGCGCCCGCCGAGCGGCCGGTGCTGGCCGCCGCGCTGCTCCACGACGTCGGCAAGGTCGACAGCGACCTCGGCCCCGTGCGGCGGGCGGTGGCCACCGTGGCCGGCATGGCCGCGGGCCACGACGCCGCCCGCCGGTGGCGGGACCGGCCGGGGGCGGTGGGCCGGACCGGCCGCTACCTGTGCCACGACGCCATCGGCGCCGACCTGCTGGCCGCGGCGGGCAGCGACACCCTCACGGTCGCCTGGGCGCGGGAGCACCACCTGCCCGAGGACCGCTGGACCGTCCCGGCCGCCGTCGGCGCGGCCCTCAAGGACGCGGACGACGACTGACGGCCGCGGGGTCGTGGTGGCTCAGCTCGCCGAGGGCGGCGGCCGCCGCCTCCCGGTGCTCCTTGCGCCACGGCGGCCCGAGGTCCCGGCCCCAGTCCCGCAGCAGGCGGTCGAGCCCGGCCGGGGTGGTGCCGAGCGCCGCCACCGCGGCCGCGGCGGCCTCGCCCGGCGGGTGGCGGGCGACCGCGAGCCCGGACCGGGCCGCCGCCTCGCTCAGCGCGGCCCGGAACAGCATCCCCTCGGCGGCGTGGATCAGCGCGTGCGAGGCCAGGACCGTGGCCAGCGACGGCAGCACCGCCCGCTCGCCCCGCAGGGTCAGCGCCACCGGCTCGTGGCCGTCGCCGAGGTCGCCGGCCAGGGTGGCGAGGGCCGCGGCGGCGCCCGCCTCGGCCGCGGCGTAGACCCGGCCGACCAGGTCCTCGGCCGCGTCGGCGTCCAGGCCCTCGGCCGCGTGGTAGGGCTGGCGGGGCAGCGTGCCGTCGAGCAGCTCGCACCGCCGGCGGTCGACCACGCGCGCCCCGCCGTCGGCCCCGCCGACGGTCACGAGCACGGCCCAGCCGCTGTGGTCGGCCACGCCGACGACGGCGGGGCGGGGTGTCGCGGGCACGACCCCGAGCATGCACGCCGGGGCCCGGCCCGTCGACCACAATGACCGACCGTGGCGAGCAAGTCGGGGAACAGCAGGATGTTCATCGTGATCGGGGTGGCCGCGTTCCTCGGCGGGTGCTGGGTCGGCATGGGGTCGGACTCGTCGGGCGAGTCCTACTGCGTCGTCACCGACGCCAGCGCACCGGCGCACCCGGGGCTCGCACCGGGCCAGCTGGCCGACATGCCGGCCGCCGGCTGCCTGCCGGGCGAGCAGGAGGTGTGCGGCAGCTTCGAGGGGTCGGGCGAGGACCGGAAGTTCGTGTCCGACACCTGCTCCGACGACTGACCCTGCGAGTGCGCCGGTGAACCCCGCTAGTGCGCCGGCAGCCCCAGCCGGTCGCGCACCCGGGCCATCGTGGCCGCCGCCGTCTCGCGGGCCTTGTCGGCGCCCCGGCGCAGGATGCGCTCGGTCTCGGCCGGGTCGGCGGCCAGCTCGGCGAACCGCTTCTGCAGGGGCGTCAGCAGCTCGATCACCGCCGCGGCCGCGTCGGCCTTCAGCGGCCCGTACTGGCTGTAGTCGCCGGCCAGCGCCGCCGGGTCGCCGCCGCTGGCCGCGGCCAGGATGGCCAGCAGGTTGGCCACGCCCGGCTGGCCCTCGGGGTCGTAGCGCACCTCGTTGGCGCTGTCGGTCACGGCCCGGCGGAACTTGCGGTCGATGACCTTGGGGTCGTCGAGGACCAGCACCGTGCCCTGGGGCGAGTCGACCGACTTGGACATCTTGCGCTCGGGCGCCTGCAGGTCCATGACCCGGGCCGCCACCGGCGGGATGACGTGGGCGGGCACGACGAAGGTGTCGCCGTAGCGGCCGTTGAACCGCACGGCCAGGTCGCGGGCCAGCTCGAGGTGCTGGCGCTGGTCGTCGCCCACGGGCACCTTGTCGGTGTCGTACAGCAGGATGTCGGCCGCCTGCAGCGCCGGGTAGGTGAACAGCCCGGCGGACACGAAGTCGGCCCGGTCGGACTTCTCCTTGAACTGGACCATGCGCCGCAGCTCGCCGAAGGCGGCGGTGCACTCCATGACCCAGCCCAGCTCGGCGTGCTCGGGCACCTGGCTCTGGGCGAACAGCGTGACGACCTCGGGGTCGAGCCCGGCCGCCACCAGGATCTGCGTCAGCTCGAGGGTCTTGGCCCGCAGCTCGGCCGGGTCCTTGGGAATGGTGAGGGCGTGGAGGTCGACGATGCAGTACAGGGCCTCGTCGTCGTGCTGGGTCGCCACCCACCGCTGGACCGCGCCGAGGAAGTTGCCGAGGTGCACCTCGCCGGTGGGCTGGATGCCGGAGAACACGCGGGCCATGCGGGCGATCGTAGATGCGCCGGAGAACCACACGTCTGTGATTAAGATCGCAGGGATGCCCTACGCGGTGCAGACCCCGGTGTTCGAGGGTCCGCTCGACCTGCTGTTGCACCTCATCCTGTCCGAGCAGGTCGACCTGTACGAGGTCAGCCTGTCGACGATCGTCGACGGCTTCCTCGTCGAGCTGGAACGCCTGGAGGAGCTCAACCTGGAGGTGGCCAGCGAGTTCCTGCTGATCGCCGCCACGCTGGTCGAGCTGAAGAGCCGCCGGCTGCTGCCCACGGGCGACGACCTCGACCTCGACGACGAGCTGGCGCTGTGGGAGGAGCGGGACCTGCTCCTGCACCGCCTGGTCGAGTGCAAGACGTTCAAGGAGGCGGCCGTCGCCCTGTCGGTGCTGGCCGCCGAGGCCGACCGCAGCGTGGGCCGCACGCTCGGGGTCGACGAGCGCTATGTCGGGCTCATGCCCGACCTGCTGGAGGGTGTCACCGCCGACGACGTGCGCCGCGCCTACCTGCGGGCCATCGCCCCCCGGCCGGTGCCGCGGATCGACCTCGACCACGTGGCCCCGATCCGGGCCTCGGTCACCGACGCCATGGCCGAGCTGGTCGACGAGCTGCCCCGGGTCGGCCGCATCACGTTCCGGGCGCTGACCGGTGACCTGGTCGAGCGGCTGGAGGTCGTCGTGCGGTTCCTGGCGGTGCTGGAGCTGTTCAAGGTCGGCCTCGTCGACCTCGACCAGGCCGTCACCTTCGGCGACATCGTGATCGTGTGGCGGGGCGGAGACCGCGACGTGGGCGACCGGCTGGCCGGCGTCGACGCCTACGACGGATGAGCGACGCGCCCGCCGCCGCTGCCGCCCGACGAGCTGGGCGACGACGTGCGGGACGAGGCCCGCCGGGCCATCGAGGCCGTCGTGCTGGTGGGCGAGACGCCCATCGACACCCGGCTGCTGGCCCAGCTGCTGGAGCTGGCGCCGGGCATCGTCGAGGACCTGTGCCGCGAGCTGGCGGCCGAGTACGAGGCCGAGGGCCGCGGCTTCCAGCTCGCCCGGGTGGCCGGGCGGCTGGCGGTTCCAGACGCATCCGGCCCAGGCCGCCTACGTCGAGCGGTTCGTGCTGGAGGGCCAGTCGGCCAAGCTGTCGGCCGCCGCGCTGGAGACCCTGGCCATCGTGGCCTACAAGCAGCCGATCTCCCGGGCCCAGGTGGGCGCGATCCGGGGCGTGAGCGTCGACGGCGTCATGCGCACGCTCCAGCAGCGGGGCTACATCACCGAGGTGGGCCGTGACCCCGGCCCCGGCCAGGCCGTCATGTTCGGGACCACGCCGGCGTTCCTCGAGAAGCTGGGGGTCGACCGGCTCGACGAGCTGCCCGCGCTGGGCGACTTCGTGCCCGGCGCCGACGTCGTCGAGCAGCTGGAACGGGGCCTGCGGCCGGAGAACCGGGCCGTTCCCGACTTCGCCCCCGAGCCGGGGCCCGACGGCAACGGGTCCGACGGCGACGGGGCCGACGGGCCCGGGTGACGCCGCCGGGCGAGCGCCTGCAGAAGATCCTCGCCCAGGCGGGCCTGGGCAGCCGGCGGGCGTCCGAGGAGCTGATCGCGGACGGCCGGGTCCGGGTCAACGGCGTCCTCGCCACGCTCGGGACCCGGGCCGACCCCGAGACCGACACGATCGAGGTCGACGGGGCGATCGTCGGGGTCCGCCAGGGCCTCGTCCACTACCTGCTCAACAAGCCGGCCGGCGTCGTCACCACCGCCAGCGACCCCCAGGGCCGGCCCACCGTGGTCGGCCTGGTGCCGTCCGAGCCCCGCGTCTACCCCGTGGGGCGGCTCGACGCCGACACCGAGGGCCTGCTGCTGCTGACCAACGACGGCGAGCTGGCCCACCGGCTGACCCACCCGTCCTTCGGGGTCGACAAGGAGTACCTGGCCGACGTGGAGGGCACGCCGTCGCGGGGCGCGGTGCGGCGCCTGCGGGAGGGCGTCGAGCTGGACGACGGACCCACCGCCCCCGCCAAGGTCGCGCTCGTGGGCGACCACATGCTGCGCCTCACCATCCACGAGGGCCGGAACCGCCAGGTCCGGCGCATGTGCGACGCCGTCGGGCACCCGGTGCGCCGCCTCGTGCGGGTGCGGATCGGGCCGCTCAGCGACCGCCGCCTGGCCCCCGGGGCGTGGCGCCCGCTGACCCAGGCCGAGGTCCGGGACCTGGAACGGGCCGCCGCGGGTGCACGACCCGGCGGGGGGCGCCGCTAACCTCGCACACGCCATGTCACCCGCCGTCCGCGCCCTGCGCGGTGCCACCACGATCGACGTCGACGAGACCGAGCACCTGTTCGAACGGGTCATCGCCCTGCTGGAGGCGCTGTTCGAGCACAACGCCCTCCGTCACGACGACCTGATCAGCGTGCTGTTCACCGCCACCGACGACATCCACTGCGCCTTCCCGGCCCTCGCCGCCCGCAAGTTCGGGCTCGGCGACGTGCCGCTGATCTGCGCCCGCGAGCTCGACATCGACGGCGGGACGCCGCGGTGCGTGCGGGTGATGATCCACTTCAGCACCGAGCTGGCCCGCGACGAGCTCCACCACGTGTACCTCGAGGGCGCGCGCGGGCTGCGCGACGACCTGCCGGCCTGATGGTGCTCGGACGCCCGCCGGAACCCGGGCGGGCCGCGGTGATCGGCACCGGCCTGATCGGTGGCTCGATCGGCATGCGGCTGCGGGCCATGGGCTGGCACGTGACCGGCCACGACCGCGACCCCGACCGCGCCGCCCGGGCCCTCGCCCTGGGCGCCCTCGACGAGGTGGGCGACGACCCCGACGCCACCGTCACGTTCGTGGCCACCCCGGTCCTCGCCATCGCCGCCGAGGCCCGCCGGGCGCTCGGCGCCGGCGCCGGCCTGGTGACCGACGTCGGCGGCGTCAAGGCGTCGGTGGTCGAGGCCGTGGCCGACAGCCGGTTCGTGGGCGGCCACCCCATGGCCGGGTCGGAGCAGGAGGGGGTCGACGGCGCCGACGCCGCCCTGTTCGAGGGCGCCACCTGGGTGCTGACGCCGACCGAGGGCACCGACGCCGCCGCCTACGCCCAGGTCCGCCAGATCGTGGGGACGCTCGGCGCCGAGGTCGTGACCCTGCCCCCGGAGCGCCACGACGAGCTGGTGGCGGTGGTGTCCCACGTGCCCCACCTGGCGGCCGCCGCGCTCATGCGCCTGGCCGACGAGCGCAGCGAGGAGCACCGGGCCCTGCTGCGGCTGGCCGCGGGCGGCTTCCGGGACATGACCCGCATCGCCTCGGGCCATCCCGGCATCTGGCCGGACATCTGCAGCGACAACCGGACCGCGATCGTGGCGGTGCTGGACGAGCTGACGGCCGCGCTGCAGCACATGCGGGACGTGGTGGCGGTCGACGACCGCAAGGAGCTGCTGGCCGCGCTGGAGCAGGCCCGCGCCGCGCGGGTCAACCTGCCGGCCCGGTTCCGCACCGCCGCCGACCTGCGCGAGGTGCGGATCCCCGTGCCCGACCGGCCCGGGCGTGGTGGCCGACGTGGCCATCCTGGCCGCCGACCTCGACGTGAACATCGTCGACCTGGAGATCGCCCACTCCACCGAGGGCCCCCAGGGCGTGCTCGTCCTGCTGATCGAGAGCGCGGCCGTCGACCTGTTCCGGGGCGGCCTCGTCGCCCGGGGCTACCGGCCCGCCGTGCTGCCCATCGACTCGTGAGCACGGGCGCCCGGGCCGTGGCCCCGGTGGCCGGCCCCCTCGACGCCACCGTCGTGGTGCCCGGGTCCAAGAGCCTGACCAACCGGGCCCTGGTGTGCGCGGCGCTGGCCGGCGGCACGTCCACGCTCGACGGCGCGCTGGTGGCCGACGACACCGTGGCCATGCGGGAGGCCCTGGCGGCGCTGGGCGCCGGCATCGCCGAGGACCCGGCCACGGGCCGGCTCACGGTCACCGGCACCGGCGGGCGGCTGCGCCCCGGCCCGCTGGCCCTGGACATGCGCCAGTCCGGCACCACCAGCCGGTTCCTGCTGCCGGTGGTGGCGCTCGGGCACCGGCGAGTACCGGATCGACGGCGCGGCCCCGCTGCGGGCCCGCCCCATGGGCCCGGTCCTCGACGGCATCCGGGCCCTCGGCGCCGCCGTGCGGCCCGAGGGCGAGCCCGGCCACCTCCCGGTCACCGTCGTCGCCCCCGGGCGGCTCGACGGCGGAGCGGTGACGGTGGCGGGCGATGCGTCGAGCCAGTTCCTGTCCGGCCTGCTGCTGGCGGCGCCGTACTGCCGGGACGGCGTGCGGCTGTCGCTGTCCACCGCCCTCGTGTCGCGGCCCTACGTCGAGCTGACGGTGGCGACCATGCGGGCCTTCGGCGTGGACGTGGCCGGCGCGGCCGGGGGAGGGCGACCTGGTGGTCCCCGCGGCGCGCTACCGGCCCGGCGCCCACACGGTCGAGCCCGACGCCTCCACCGCGTCGTACTTCCTGGCCGCCGCCGCCCTCGTCGGCGGGCGGGTCACGGTCGAGGGCCTGGGGGCCGGCACCGGGCAGGGCGACGCCCGCTTCGCCGACCTGCTGGCGGCCATGGGCGCCCGCGTCGAGCGGACGGACCGGTCGACCACGGTGGTGGGCACGGGCCGGCTGGCCGGCCCCGGCACCGTCGACCTCTCCGACATGCCGGACATGGCCCAGACCCTGGCCGTGCTCGCCCCCTTCGCCGACGGCCCGACCGAGGTGACGGGCGTGGGGTTCATCCGGGGCCACGAGACGGACCGCATCGCCGCCGTGGTGGCCGAGCTGACCCGGCTCGGGGTCGACGCCCGGGCCACCGACGACGGCTTCGTGGTGCGTCCCGGGACACCCCGCGGGGCCCGGGTCGCCACCTACGACGACCACCGGATGGCCATGAGCTTCGCCCTCGTCGGCCTGCGGGTCCCGGGCGTCGAGATCGAGGACCCGAACTGCGTCGCCAAGACGTTCCCGGGCTACTGGGAGGCCCTCGACGGGCTGCGGGCGCCGAGGCAGTAGGGTGCGATCCTCGTGAAGGTCATCGCCATCGACGGCCCGGCCGGGTCCGGCAAGTCGACCGTCGCCCGCCGCCTCGCCGACCGCCTCGGGCTCGAGTACCTCGACACGGGGGCCATGTACCGGGCCGTCACGTTCGCGGCCCTGCGCCGGGGCATCGACCCCGCCGACACCGAGCCGGTCGAGAACCTGGCCCGGGTCGTCGAGATGGAGGTCACCGCCGAGCGGGTGATGGTCGACGGGGCCGACGCCACCATCGAGATCCGGGGGCCGGAGGTCACGCGGGCGGTGTCGCTCGTCGCCGCCAACCCCGGCGTGCGCACCGAGCTGGTGCGGCGCCAGCGCGAGTGGACCCACGCCCGGGGCGGCGGCGTCCTGGAGGGCCGGGACATCGGCACGGTCGTGTTCCCCGACGCGCTGCTCAAGGTCTACCTGAGCGCCCGCCCCGACGTGCGGGCCGAGCGGCGCGCCGCCGAGGTCACCGGGCTCGACTACGAGACGGTGGCCGCCGACATGGCCCGCCGCGACGCCCTCGACCAGGGCCGGGAGACCGACCCGCTGCGCCGGGCCGACGGCGCCCTCGAGCTCGACACGAGCGACATGACCGTCGACGAGATCGTCGACTCGCTGGCCGGGAGGATCGGCGATGGCTGACGACGGCACCGCCACCGAGCCCGCCCTCGACGGGGCGGCCGGGCCGGACGGCGAGCCGCCCACCGAGGCCGAGAAGGCCGCGGTGCGGGTGGCGGCGGTCGACGTCCACCCGCCCACCCGGCTGGAGCGGGGCTCGTACCGCAGCATCCGCGGCCTGTTCCTCGGGCTGGCCAGGGGGTACTTCCGCCTGGACGTGCGGGGCCGCGAGCACCTGCCCGCCAGCGGGCCCTACGTCGTGGCGCCGGTGCACCGGTCCAACCTGGACTTCGTGCTGGTGTCGACCATCCGCCCCCAGCGCATGCGCTACATGGGCAAGGCGTCGATCTGGAAGTACCCCACGCTCGGGAAGTTCTTCAGCATGCTGGGCGCGTTCCCCGTGCACCGGGGCACCGCCGACCGCGAGTCGCTGCGCACCTGCATGCGCATCATCGAGAACGGCGAGCCGCTCGTCATGTTCCCGGAGGGGACCCGGCGGGAGGGCACGGTGGTGCGAGAACCTGTTCGACGGCCCCGCCTTCGTGGCCGCCCGCACCGGCGTGCCGATCGTGCCCATCGGCATCGGCGGGTCGTCGGACGCGATGCCGCTCGGCGCCCGGTTCGTCAGGCCGCACAAGATCGTGATGATCATCGGCGCCCCGATCGTCCCGCCCGCGGGCGACGGCACCGGCCGGGTCAAGCGCCGGGTGGTGCGGGAGCTGACCGCGCAGCTGCAGGTCGACCTGCAGGCCTCTACGACGAGGCCCCGCGGCCGTGGCCGAGGCTGACGCAGCGACAGCCGCCGAAGGCCCGAGCGGCCCGCTGCGAAGCAGCAGAGCGGGAGACACAGGCCACGGTGGCCCGGACGACGTGAGCTGTCCGCGCTCAGGCCAGCATCGTGAGGACGTCGCTGGCCTCGAGCCGGCGGTCGTTGAGCACCGGGCGGTCCGGGACCGAGCCCCCGAAGGCGAACGTGGCCAGCACGTCGACGCCGGCCAGCAGGTCGCGCAGCTCGCGGGGCGGGGGGAAGTACTCGTCCTCGTCGGTGATGCGCACCTCCTCGACCCCGTCCGCGGGGTCCAGGCGGGCGATGACGGCCTCGACCACGCCCTCGGGCGCCGAGGCGCCGGCCGTGACCCCGACGGTGCCCGCCAGGTCGTCCGGCAGCTCGTCGGGGCCGTTCACCCGGAACACCCGGGCGCAGCCGGCCTCGCGGGCCAGCTTCTCCAGGGCCCGGGTGTTGGACGAGTTGGCCGACCCGATGACGACGACCGCGTCGCACCGGGGCGCGATCTCGGCCAGCGCCGACTGGCGGTTGGTGGTGGCGAAGCACAGGTCGCTGCGGCCCGGCCGCCACAGCCCCGGGAAGCGGTCCGCGGCCCGTTCGGCCACCGCCGACCAGTCGCGGTGCGACAGCGTGGTCTGCGCCAGCAGCGCCACCGGCTGGCCCGGCGCCGCGTCGGGCAGGGCGTCGACCTCGGCCACCGACTCGACCCGGTCGATGGCGTCGGGCGCCACCGCCATGGTGCCGACCGCCTCCTCGTGGCCCTCGTGGCCGACGTAGACGATGCGGTACCCCTTGCCGGCCCGGGTCTTGACCTCGTGGTGGACCTTGGTCACGAGCGGGCACACGGCGTTGACGACGTAGCTGCCCCGGGCGCGGGCCGCGGTCACGACCTCGGGCGCCGAGCCGTGGGCCGACAGCATGATCGGCCGGCCCTCGGGGACCTCGGCGATGTCGTCGACGAACACCACGCCCAGGTCCCGGAAGCGGTCGACGACGCCCTGGTTGTGGACGATCTCGTGGTAGCAGTACACGGGCGGCTCGAAGGCCCGCACCATCCAGGCCAGGGCCTTGATGGCCATCTCGACGCCCGCGCAGAAGCCGCGGGGCGCGGCGAGCAGGACCTTGTCGACGGGCACCGCGTCACCCTACCGAGCGGCCCGCGGGGGCCACACCTGGCCCTTTCGCCGGCCCCGGGGCCGGGATATCCCTGGCCCATGACGATCGATGCCGCCGGCGCCACCGCCACCGGGCCCCGGCCCGACAACCAGGACCGGCACGTGGTGGCGGACGGGTGGCTGGTGGTGAGCGACGGCGCCGGCGGGCACCGGGGCGGCGCGCGGGCCGCGGGCCTGGCGGTGAGCGCCGCGGCCGGCCGGCTGGCAGCATCGTCGGCGATGGGCATCCTGGACGAGGACGCGGTGGCCGGCGCGGTGGCGGCCGCGGACGCCGCGGTGCGGGCCGGTCAGGACCAGAGCCCGGAGGTGGCGTCGATGGCGGCCACGCTGACCGTGGCGGCCGCCGCGGGCGACGGGAGGTGGCTCGTGGCCGGCGTCGGCGACTCCCCGGCCTGGCTGGTCACCGCGGCCGGCATCCGGCGCCTGACCGAGGACGACAACGCCGCCGGCGAGCTGGTCCGGGCCGGGGCCATCACCCGGGACGAGGCCCGCACCCACCCCGGGCGCCACTGGATCACCCGGGCGCTCGGCCACGGTGGCGCCGCCCCGGACGTGACGGAGGTGACGCTCGGGTGCGGGGACGCGCTGGTGGTGGCGTCCGACGGGCTCACCCCGGTCCCGGAGCAGGCGGTGGCCCTGGCGGCCCGGGCCGCGACCAGCGCCGAGGCGGCGGCCCGGTGGCTGGTGGACGCGGCCCTGGCCGCCAGGACCACCGACAACGTCACCGTCGTGGTGGCCCGGGAGACCGGGACGCGGTGACGATCCGGGTGCGCATCCACCCCGGGCCGTGGACCGCGACCTTCGAGAGGGACCACGTGGTGCGCATCGGGCGGGGCCGGACCAGCGACATCCGGGTCGGTCACCAGCGGGTCGGCGGCCGCTGGACGGTGTCCAAGGACCACGTCGCCCTCGGCTGGGACGGCACCCGCTGGAGCACCCGCAACGTGTCGTCGCGGCCGGGGCTGCTGACCGTGTACGAGCCCGGCTACGAGGAGGTCCCGCTGGAGCCGGGGCGGCCGTGGGCACCCGTCCGCCACCGCTGGAGCTACGCGGTCGGCCGCCCCGACCACCGGTTCCACGTCGTGTGCGTGACCGACGACCACCGGGGGCCGGCGGGCCTGGCCCCGGGCGCGGCCGACGAGCCCGACGACGACGAGCCCACGGCCGGGTTCGAGGGGGCGGTGGCGCTGGCGTTCACGCCGCTGGAGCGCAGCGTGGTGGCGGCCTACTACGACGGCTTCGCCCGGCTGCCCCGGCCGGCGACGCTCGAGCCCCGGTCCCACGACGAGGTGGCCCGGCGGCTCGGGCGGTCCCGCGACTCGACCCGCAAGGCCATCGAGCGGGTCAACGACAAGATCGCGGCCGCCCACGACGCGCCCGCCATCGCCACCGGGCGCAACGTGTCGGCCGAGATCGGCCGGTGGCTGGCCCGCAGCGGGGCCCTCGACCCCGATCTCGTGCCCGCCGAGTGACCCGGCCTGGTCAGGGCGGCGACGCCGTAGACTGTCAGGCCTATGTCCGTCCCCCGTGTCGTCGCCGTCGCGCCCGCGTCGCCGGCCGCGCGCGCGGGGCTGGTGGAGGGCGACGAGATCGTCTCCATCAACGGCGACGTCCCCCGTGACCTGCTGGAGTGGCGGTCGCTGGTCGACGAGGCCGACCTGGCCGTCGAGGTCCGCCGGGGCGGGCTCGAGTCGCTGGTGGCGGTGGCCAAGCGGGCGGGCGAGCCGCTCGGCGTCGAGGTCCACTCCGCGCTGTTCGACCGGGTGCGCACGTGCGACAACCACTGCGAGTTCTGCTTCATCTACCAGCTGCCCCCGGGCCTGCGGCGCAGCCTGTACCTGAAGGACGACGACTACCGCCTGTCGTTCCTGTACGGGAACTTCACCACCCTGACCCGGTTCACCGAGGCCGACCTCGAACGCATCGTGAGCGAGGGCCTCAGCCCGCTCTACGTCAGCATCCACGCCACCGACCCCGGCGTCCGGTCCGAGATGCTGCGCAACCGCCGGGGCGCCACCAGCCTGCGCTGGCTGCGGGCGCTGCTCGACCACGGCGTCGAGGTCCACGGCCAGGTGGTGGTGTGCCCGGGGGTGAACGACGGCGCGGTGCTCGACGACACGCTGGCCGGCGTGCTCGACCGCTACCCGGAGCTGGCGTCGCTGTGCGTCGTGCCGCTCGGGGTGTCGCGGTTCAACACCGAGGAGCGCATGCGCCCCCACACGACGGCGGAGGCCGCCGCGGTGGTCGACGCGGTGGCCGACTGGCAGGACGTGTTCCTGGCCGTGCTCGGCCGCCGCCTCGTGTTCGCAGCCGACGAGTACTACCTGCTGGCCGACCGGCCGTTCCCGCCGGCCGCCGCACTACGGCGACTTCCCGATGCACGAGGACGGCATCGGCATGGCCCGCGCCTTCGAGGCCGAGCTGCTGGGCCGGGTGGACGCCACGCCCTGGCGGGACGAGGACCCGGAGCGGGGCGGCTTCTTCCACTCGGCCGACGCCGGCTGCGCCGCGGGCATCGACGTGTCGGGGTCGAGCGACGCCGACTACGAGCCCTACCGGGCGGTCCGGGCCACCGCCGACCAGCTCGTGCAGATCGGTCCCAGCCGGCGCGCCCCGGTGGCCGTGCTCACCGGCGCCTACGGCGCCCGGGTGCTGGCCCCGCTGCTGGCCGGGATGGGGCGCCCGGACGTGCGGCTCGTCACCGTCGACAACCGCTACTTCGGCGGCAACGTGGGCGTGTCGGGCCTGATGGTGGGCGAGGACCTGGCGCGGGTGCTGGCGGCCGAGCCGGAGGGCCACCGCTACCTGCTGCCGGACGTGTGCCTGACCCGGGGCGTGTTCCTCGACGGCACCGCCCCCGCCGACCTGCCCCGGCCCGTCGAGATCGTGCCCACGGACGGCCGCGCCCTGCGCGCCGCCCTCGGATCCGGGAGCTGACGTGGAGCAGCCGGTGGTCGCCATCGTCGGGCGGCCGAACGTGGGCAAGTCGACGCTGCTCAACCGCGTGCTGGGCCGGCGGGCCGCCATCGTGGAGGAGCGGCCGGGGGTGACCCGCGACCGCAAGGACGTCGAGGCCGACTGGCTGGGCCGCCGGTTCCGGCTCGTCGACACCGGCGGGTGGATGGCCCGGGGCAGCGACCTCGACGCCAAGGTCAGCGCCCAGTCCGAGCGGGCGGTGGCCGACGCCGACGTCGTGCTGTTCGTGGTCGACGTCGTCACCGGCGCCACCGACGACGACGCCCGGGTGGCCGAGCTGCTGCGGGCGTCCGGCAAGCCGGTCCTGCTCGTGGCCAACAAGGTCGACGACGGCGGCCGCGAGAACCAGATGTGGGAGCTGATGTCCCTCGGGCTCGGCGAGCCCCACCCGGTCAGCGCCCTGCACGGCCGGGGCACCGGCGACCTGCTCGACACGGTGGTCGGCCTGCTGCCCCCGCCGGCGGCCGGCGAGGCCGGCGCGGACGACGACGGCCTCGACGTGGTGGCCGAGGGGGACGACGACGGGGCGGTGGCCGTGGCCATCGTGGGGCGGCCCAACGTGGGCAAGTCCACCCTGTTCAACCGGCTGACGGGCGACGACCGGGCGGTCGTCCACGACCTGCCCGGCACCACCCGCGACACGATCGACACGGTGATCGAGACCGACCTCGGCCCGCTGCGGCTGGTCGACACCGCCGGCATGCGGCGGCGCTCCAAGATCGACGAGGGCACCGAGTACTACTCGCTGGTGCGGGCCCTGCAGGCGGTGGACGAGGCCGACGTGGCGCTGCTCGTGATCGACGCCGTCGACGGCGTCACCGGGCAGGACCAGCGGCTGGCGGAGCGCATCGACGCCGCCGGCAGCCCGATCGTCGTGATGCTCAACAAGTGGGACCTGCTCGACGCCGAGGGCCGGGCCGACCTCCGCTGGCAGGTGGCCGACAAGCTGCGCTTCGTCGGCGACGCACCGGTCCTGCCGGTCAGCGCCCTGTCCGGCAAGGGCGTCCACAAGCTGTTCCCGGCGCTGGAGGCCAGCGTCGACGCCTACCGGCGGCGTGTCCCCACCGCCAAGGTCAACGCCGTGATCCGCGACGCCCAGCTGGCCCATGCCGCCCCGGGCGGCGCCCGGGTCCTCTACGCGGTGCAGGGGGCGGCGCACCCGCCCACGTTCACGCTGTTCGTCAACAAGGAGCTGCCGCGCCCCTACCTGCGGTACCTGGAGCGCAAGCTGCGGGAGGCGTTCGACCTCGGCGCCACCGCGGTCAAGCTGCGGGTCCGGAGGCGCGGTGAGTGACAGCCTCGTGACAGTCGGTACAAGCGGCGCCGCGCCGCCACTAGCATCGGGGCCGACATGACGCCGATCCTGGCCCTCGTTGGGGTCGCCTCCCTCGTCGCCGCCCTCGTCTGGGCGCGGTCGACCCGTCGGCTCCACGTGGTGTGGAAGCGCGTGGCGACCGAACATGGCGACGAGGCCGACGTGACCGTCCTCGCCCGCTCCGCCTTCCGCAAGGACCTGCACACCACGTGCCTCTACGGGGTCCTGGCCGTGGCGGCCGGCGCCGTGGCGGTCCTCGGCGAGGAGCGCATCCCCAGCCTGCTGTTCGCCCTGATCCTCGTGCCGGTGGCCCTGTCGGTGGCGTTCGGCCGCGACTTCGCCCGCAACGCCCGCATGGCCGAGGACCGCACCAAGCTCGAGCGCAAGGCCGAGGAGGTGCTCAGCCAGGAGGAGCTGGCCCCCAAGCGGTGGGCGGCCCGCCTGGCCCCGGAGGACCTGCCCGACTTCGCCGGGTTCGAGCTGGGCCGCGTCTACCAGGCCGGCACCGGCGTCATGGCGGGCGACTTCTACGACGTGTTCCGGGTGGCGCCGTCGCGCATCGCGGCGGTCATCGGCGACGTCACCGGGCGGGGCATCGACGCCTCCATCACCGCCTTCCAGGCCAAGTACCTGCTGCGGGTGTTCCTGCGCCAGTACCGCGACCCGGCCCAGGCGCTGGAGGAGCTGAACCTGCAGATGGCGGCGCCCGAGCGGGCCGAGGAGTTCATCTCGCTCGTCGTCGTCGTGTTCGACACCGACGCCGGCACGCTGCGCTTCGCGTCGGCCGGCCACCCGGCGGCCTGGCTGTGGCACGACCGCGAGGTCCGCCCGCTGCGCTCGACCGGCCCGCTGCTCATGCTCGACCCGAGCGGGCACTACCACAGCCGCGAGATCCCGCTCGACTCGGGCGACCTGCTGCTGCTGTACACCGACGGGCTGGCCGAGGTCCGCAACGGCGAGCAGATGTTCGGCGAGGAGCGCATCGCCAACGCCCTGCGGCGCGACCCCAACGTGGCGGCCGGCGTCCTGTGCAAGAACCTGCTGGAGGCGGCCCGCGACTTCGCGGCCGAGACGATGGGCGACGACGTGGCCATCCTGGCCATCCGCCGCGCCTGATGGCGCAGCCCCCCGACAAGGGGCCGTCCGACCACACCAGCGGCGAGCTGGCCCGCCTCGCCGAGCGGGCCCGGGCCGGCAACCTCGCCCGGGGGGGCGAGAAGCTCGCCGCCCAGAACAAGCTGTTCGTCCGGGACCGCCTGGCCCTGCTGCTCGACGCCGGGTCGTTCGTCGAGGACGCGCTCCTGGCCAACAACCAGGCCGACGACCTGCCCGCCGACGGCGTGGTGACGGGCGTGGGGCGCATCGAGGGCCGGCCGGTGTGCGTCATGGCCAACGACCCCACCGTCAAGGCCGGCTCGTGGGGGGCGCGCACGGTCGAGAAGATCGTGCGGCTCACCGAGTACGCGCTGCGCCACGAGCTGCCGGTGTTCTGGCTGGTCGACTCGGCCGGGGCCCGCATCACCGACCAGGTCCAGCTGTTCCCGGGGCGCCGGGGCGCGGGGAGGATCTTCTACAACCAGGTGCGGCTGTCGGGCCGGGTGCCCCAGATCTGCTGCCTGTTCGGGCCGTCGGCGGCCGGCGGCGCCTACATCCCCAGCTTCTGCGACGTGGTGTTCATGGTCGAGGGCAACGCCTCGATGTACCTGGGCTCGCCGCGCATGGCCGAGATGGTCATCGGGGAGGTCACCTCGCTGGAGGAGATGGGTGGCGCCCGCATGCACGCCACCGTGTCGGGCTGCGGCGACAACCTGGTGGTCGACGACGAGGACGCCCTGGACGCGGCCCGGGCGTGGTTCGCCTACTTCCCGCAGAGCTGGCGGGACGAGCCGCCCCGCTTCGAGCCCCGGCCCGCGGCCCGGGAGCTGACCGCGGACATGGTCCCGGCCGAGGAGCACCGGGCCTACGACGTCCACGACCTCATCGACGCCCTGGTCGACGCCGAGTCGTTCTTCGAGCGCATGCCGCTGTTCGCCCCCGAGGTCGTGACGGGCCTGGGCCTGATGGACGGGCGGCCGGTGGGCATCGTGGCCAACAACCCGGCCCAGAAGGGCGGCGTGCTGTTCGTCGACTCGGCCGACAAGGCGGCCCGGTTCGTGTGGCTGTGCGACGCCTTCAACATCCCGCTGGTGTTCCTGGCCGACGTGCCCGGGTTCATGGTGGGCACCGAGGTCGAGCGGGCCGGCATCATCCGCCACGGGGCCAAGATGGTGACGGCGGTCAGCGAGGCCACGGTCCCCAAGGTGTCGGTCGTCGTGCGCAAGGCGTACGGCGCCGGGCTGTACGCCATGTCGGGCCCGGCGTTCGAGCCGGAGGCCACCCTGGCCCTGCCCACGGCCCGCATCGCCGTGATGGGCCCGGAGGCGGCGGTGAACGCCGTGTACGCCAACCGCATCGCGGCCATGGCCGACGACGCCGAGCGCGAGGCGTTCGTGGCCGCCGAGCGGGAGCGCTACGAGGCCGACGTCGACCTGTACCGGCTGGCGTCGGAGCTGGTGGTGGACGCGGTCGTCGACTTCGGCGACCTGCGGGGGGAGATCATCCGCCGGCTCGAGCTGGCCGGCGGCAAGGACCGGGCCTTCTCCGAGCGGCGCCACGGGGTGCCCCCGGTATGATGCCGCGCCTCCATTTCCTGCGGTTTGTCGTCTCTCACCGCGGATATCCGCGGTGAGAGACGACAAACCGGTCAGTAGTCCCGATGCCCTGGTGCGAGACCTGTAGCCGCTTCCTCAACCCGAACACGCTGGAGCCCGACGGTTCGTGCCCCACGTGCGGCCGGGTCGTGGCCGAGCCCCCGGCGGTCGGCGACGACGGCACGGTGGTGGAGGACCGGCCCAAGGCGCCGTGGCACTTCAAGCTGCTGCTGGTGTTCGTCGTGATCTACCTGGGCTGGCGGTTCATCCAGATCGGCGGCTGGCTGGTCCACTGGCTCGCCGGCTGAGCGTCACCGGCGCGTCACCTGAGGTTCAGGGTGCGTTCGGGTCGCCGCCGTACGGTCGGGGCCATGACGACGCTGCCTCGCCGTTCGTTCCTGCTCGGTGCCGGGGGAGGGGTGGCCGGCGCGCTGGCCTTCTCCGGCTCGCTGGCATCGGTCCTCGGGACCGCCGCCGGGGCGGGGCCCCGGGGCCGGGTGCCGGGCTACGGCCCGCTGGTGCCCGATCCGGCCGGGATCCTCGACCTGCCGGCCGGGCTTCCGCTACCAGGCGTTCTCCCGCACGCGGCGCCGACCTGCTCGACGACGGCGGGGCGGTGCCGAGCGCGCACGACGGCATGGCCGCCTTCGGCGGGCGGCGGGGCCGGACGCTGCTGGTCCGCAACCACGAGGTGTCCCCCGAGGACGTGGAGGAGGACGGCGCCCTGCCCGTCCCGCACGTCGACGGGCACACCTACGACCCCCAGGGCACGGGCGGCACCACCACGCTGGTGGTCGACCGGGACCGGCGCCTGGAGTCGCACGTCGGTGAGCCTGGCCGGGACCTCGACCAACTGCGCCGGCGGCCCGACCCCCTGGGGCACGTGGCTGACCTGCGAGGAGACCGACGAGGTCATCGACGGGGTCAGGCACGGCTACGTGTTCGAGGTCGACCCCGACGTCGGGCGGCGACCCGGCGCCGCTGGTCGGGCTCGGCCGCTTCGAGCACGAGGCGGTGGCGTTCGACCCGGCGGGCATCGCGTACCTGACCGAGGACGCCGACTCCCCGTTCGGCCAGATGTACCGGTTCCGGCCCGACCGCGGCGGCCGGCGGGGGCTGCGGGGCGGGGGGACGCTGGACACGCTGCGGATCCCCGACCTGGCCGGGACCGACCTGTCGGCGGTGACCGAGGCGGGCACGGTGTTCGGCTCGCTGGAGTGGGTCCCGGTGGACGTCGCCGACCCGCCGGAGGGCGAGACGCTGCGCGAGCTCTACCCCGGCACGCCCATCCCCAAGGCCGAGGGCGTGTGGGTCGGCGGCGGGTCGATCTGGTTCGTCTCGTCCTACGGCCGGGGCCCCGACGCCGAGGACGAGGAGGACATCTCGGCCGCCGTCCACGGCGGGCAGATCTGGCGCTACCACCCCCGCCGGGACCGGCTGGAGCTGGTGGTGGTGTTCGACCCGGCCGACGACTTCCAGGGCCCGGACAACATCACGGTCTCGCCGTTCGGCTACGCGGTCATGTGCACCGACGGCGACGACGACCGCCAGTTCCTGGCCGGCATCACGCCCGGCGGCGGCACGTTCCCGCTGGCGCAGAACCGGCTGAGCGACGAGGAGTTCGCCGGCGCCTGCTTCTCGCCCGACGGGCAGCACGCTGTTCGCCAACGTCCAGGAGCCCGGCACGACCTTCGCCATCTGGGGCCCCTGGCACTGACCTGGTCAGCCGGTCAGCCGGGCGCCTGCCCGAGCCCCTGCTGGCGACCGAGCACGATGGCGTGCGAGCGGTCGGCGACGTGGAGCTTCGTGAGCACGTTGGACACGTGGTTGCGCACGGTCTTCGGGCTCAACACGAGGCGCCGGGCGATCGCGTGGTTGTCGAGGCCCTGGGCCACGAGGTCCAGCACGTCGAACTCGCGCTGCGTGAGCTCGCCGAACGGGCGGCTGGCGGCGCCCTGGCGGCGGGTCAGCGCCAGGTCGGTGACGGCCCGGGCCATGTCGTGGTCGAGCACGACGTCGCCCGCGGCCGCCGCCCGCAGGGCGTGCTCCAGGCGCTCGGGATCGGCGCCCTTGACGAGGTAGCCGGACGCACCGTCGCGCAGCGCGGTCAGGGCGGTGTCGTGGTCCTCGGACATCGTCAGCATGATGACCCGGACCCCGGGGTGGTGGGCCGCGAGCCAGCGGTTGACCTCGAGGCCCGAGCCGTCCCCGAGCCGCACGTCGAGGAGCACGACGTCCGGCGCGGCCGCCGACACCAGGGCGGCGACCTCGTCGGCGCCCTCGGCCTCGCCGGCGACCTCGATCCCGTCCATCTCGGCGATCGCGACCGCGAGCCCCATCCGGAACATGGGGTGGTCGTCGACGATGGCGACACGCAGCGGCGTCATGGCAGCGCCGCCGGCAGCTGGACGTGCAGGTGGGTGCCCGAGGTGGGGCCGCGGACGAAGCTCACGGCGCCGCCGAGCTCGGCGGCCCGCTCCCGCATCGCGGTCAGGCCGACCCCGTCCGGCCCGCGCAGGTCGATGCCGATGCCGTCGTCGACCACGTCGATCTCGACCCGCTCGTCGGTCGAGATGGTGAGCCAGCAGCGCCCCGCGTGGGCGTGGCGGACCACGTTCGTGAGCGCCTCGGTGACGATGCGGTAGGTCGCGATCTCGACCGCGGCCGGGAGCGGCGTGGACGCCGGCGGCAGCGAGAGGCGGATGTCCAGCTCGCCGGCGAGCTTGCGGCTGAACTCGGCCACGGCGCCGATGAGGCCGAGCTGGTCGAGCGCGGTGGGGCGCAGGTCGCGCACGATCTGCTTGATCTCGAGCACGGCGCCGTCGACCTCGTCGGCGAGGCGGGCGAGGAGCGCGGGCGCCGGGCGGGACGGGTCGCCGCCGGCGCGGTCGAGCTGCCGCACGGCCGTGCGGAGGCCGAGCGAGACCCCGGTGAGCGTCGGGCCGACGCCGTCGTGCAGGTCGCGCCGGAGCCGGCGGCGCTCCTCCTCGCGGGCCGACACGACGGCCAGGCTCGATCGCCGCAGGTCGGCGGCGAGCCGGACCCAGCTGACCGCCAGGGCGAGCGGGCCGGCGAGCTGGTCGAGCAGCTGGGCGTCGCGGGCCCGCAGCGACGGCGCGTCCGCCCAGCCGACGACGAGGCGGCCGACCACCTCGTCCCGCTGGCGCAGGACCACCTCGTGGCGGTGCTCCGTGTCGCCGCCCACGGCCGCCGCCCGCTCCCACCCGCCGCCGGTCACGGCCACGTCGATGGCGACGGCGTCGAAGCGCAGGCCGCGCTCGAGGCTGCGGGCCAGGGCGGGGAGCAGGTCCTCGCCGGTGTCGGTCCCCACGTGGTCGACGATGCGCTGCACGACGGCCAGGGGGTCGTCCCGCGAGCCGAACACGAGCCGGTCGACGAGGTGGCGGATCCGCTGCCGCGCCGGCTCGATGGCCAGGGCGATCGCACCCGTGGCCGCCACGAGGAGCCACGTCGGGCCGCTGCCGCCGACGAGCCGGCCGAGCCCGGCGACGACGACGGTGTAGATCACGACGATCCCGGCGGCGAGCAGCGCCCACTCCAGGCTCCGGTGCGAGAGCTGCTCGGCGTCGGACGGGGTGCGCCGGAGCTCGTCGATGAGCGCCCCGACCACCAGCAGCGGCACGGTCACGATCAGCAGCACGGCCCACACGACGTCGTGGTCGGCGAGCGACCAGTCGACGGCGTCGAGGCCCTGGGGGACGACCGCCAGCCACGCCACCACCACGCCGGCCAGCAGCCACCCGGCCAGGGGATCGCTCACCGTGCGGGGCCGGTGCCACCAGCGGCGTGCGAGCACGCCGATCCACACGAGGCCGACGGCGGCCACGGTCCACGAGGCGACGACGTCGACCCGGTGCCACCCCGCGACGCCCGCCGCCACGACGGCGATCGTGGCCCCGACCGCCACGATCCCGACGGCCTGGGCGCGCCGGTCGGACCGCCACCGCGCGCCCACCAGCTCGCCGGGAACCAGCGCCACGAGGACGGCGGCGCCGAGCGGTCGTGCCCACGTGTCGGCGTCGGCCAGGAGCGGCCAGCGGGGCGGGCCGGGCACCGACTGCTCGTGGCCGCGGTACTGGACGGCCAGCGCGACGATCACCGAGCTCGCCCCCACCAGGAGCAGCTCGGCGCCGAGGAGCCGCCGCCCCGGCCGGCTCAGCAGCAGGACGCCGGCGAGCGAGTACGCCAGGCCCGCCACGAACCAGGCCACGAGCCACCAGTTCCGGCCCTCCGGCTCGGGACCGTCGTTGGCGGCGCGCAGCCCGATCGCCGCCGCGCAGCAGGCGCCGACGACCGCCGCCGTCGCCAGCGCGGCGACGCGTTCGGGCCCGTGGCGCGTGGACGGCGGCCGCGTCGCCGAGCGATCGTCGGGCTGCTCCATCCGCACACCTCCGGGCCTGCCCAGACAGTAGGGCGGCCGGCGTCCCGGACGGATGGTACCCGCGTCCCGATCTGCGCCCGGGCCCGTCCCGGGCACGCGTCGTGACCGCGGCCTCGTGCGCCCGGGACGGCGGGCGGCGCACGCTCGGCCCGTTCCCTTACCCGTGCGAGAGGAGCCGGACATGCACACATGGCTGTCCAGAACGATCGTCGCCGCCCTCGCGGCGACACTGACCCTTCCCGCGTTGCCCGCGCAGGCGAGCGACGACGGGGACGAACAACCGAGGCTCGTCGGCCGGGCGGTCCTGCCGGCCGACGCCCTCGCCTCCGGTCCGCCGTCGGGCGCCGCCATCGGCACCGGCCTGGTGAACGGGGTCCTGTTTCCCCGTCCGCAGCAGGCCGTCGCCGGGTTCTCGGCGATCGTGGCGGGCCGGGAGCGGGGGGAGTACCTGGCGATGCCCGACAACGGGTTCGGCAACAAGCTGAACTCGGCGGACTTCCTCATCCGTGCGTACTACGTGCGGCCCGACTTCAAGACGGCCCGGGGCGGCAGCGGCGCGATCGACGTCGACACCGCCGCCGGCGAGTTCATCTCGTTCCGCGATCCGGACCGCCGGATCGGGTTCCCGATCGTCAACGAGACGACCGGTGACCGGCTCCTGACCGGCGCCGACATCGACCCCGAGTCACTGCAGCGGGGCGACGACGGCGACCTGTGGATGGGCGACGAGTTCGGCCCGTGGATCCTGCACTTCGACGCCACCGGCCGCCTGCTCGACGCGCCGTTCGCGACGCCGGGGCCGCTGATGTCGTCGAGCAACCCGTTCCTGGGTGGGCAGGCCGCCGACCCAGCCGGGCAGCCGCGGCTACGAGGCCATGGCCATCAGCCCCAGCGGCGGGACCCTCTACGCGGCGCTCGAGGGCGCCACCGTGGCCGAGGGGACCTCCACGCACCGGATCGTGTTCGAGTTCAGCGTGCGCGACGAGGCGTTCACGGGGCGGGTCTGGAGCTACCGGACCGAGCAGCCCGGCCACCTGGTGGCCGACATGTGGGCCGTCGACCGGCACCACCTGGTCGTCATCGAGCGGGACGCCGGCCGCGGGCTGGCGGCCACGTTCCGCAACGTCTACGTGGTCGACCTGCGCAGGGTCGACGCCGGCGGGTCGCTCGTGAAGACGCTCGCCGTCGACCTGGCGGCCATCCCCGATCCCGACCTCGTGTCGCTCCCCGAGATCCACGCCGGTGACGTGGGCCTGGGCGACCCGTTCCGGGTGACCTGCGAGTCGGTCGAGGCCGTCCACCCGGTCGGCATGGGCAAGCTGCTGATCGGCTGCGACAACAACCTGCCGAACTCCGGCCGCAACCCGGCGATCGCCGACGACACCGAGCTGATCGTCGTCAAGGTGCCCGCCCTCGAGTAGGAACGGAACACCGGGACCCTCGGTCGCAGTTGCTAGGCTGGCGTCTCCCCGTCGGGCTGTGGCGCAGTTTGGTAGCGCACTTGACTGGGGGTCAAGGGGTCGCGAGTTCGAGTCTCGCCAGCCCGACCAACCAGAGTCCAGGTCAGGGGCGGTGCAGCCACTAACTGCACCGCCCCTAGCCTGCGCCGACAGCCCGATTTGCCAGACCCTCGCCAGACCGGAGGTCATCGCGACCCCTCCGTGCCGTAGAGCGCCCCGCCGATTCGCTGGGCGGCGTCGTTCTCCTGGTCCTTCAACACGTGGGCGTAGACGTCCATCGTGATCGAGACCGTGGCGTGCCCGAGGGCCTGTCGCGGTGCGTGCTGGCGCAGCGCGGCCGCTGGGAGCATGATGGGGCGGTGGGGCAGGGTAGTGGCGGGTTAGAGGGTCGACGGGATCTGGCAAAGGTGGGCAAGCTCATCACTTGCGCGCTCGTGCTTGCGGTTGGCTTGGCGTGGATGGCGGGCGACGGCAGCAGCACCTCCGAGCGGACGGCGCTGTGGAGCCAACGGACGGCATCGGATGGCGATCAGACCTCGGCCAGCGAGGCGGAGCGGTCCTTCGCGGTACCCCCCGGACCGGTCGTTCCGGTGTTCTCGACGGGGACCACCTCGCCGTCGATCACTGTGGTGCCAGGCGGCAGCGGAATCACGACCTCCTCGCCGGTCTCTGGGTCGATGATGCGGGCCGTCGCCGGAGCCGGGCGGACGATCTCGGCGCTGAACGACAGCGGAATCGCGGGGACCGGAACGACTGGCACCACCCATCCGTCCACCACCGAGCCACCCACCACCGAACCCCCGACCACGCAGCCACCCACCACCGAACCTCCGACCACGGAGCCACCCACGACCGAACCCCCGACCACGCAGCCACCCACCACCGAACCCCCGACCACGGAGCCACCCACGACCGAACCCCCGACCACGGAGCCACCCACCACCCAACCGCCGCCGCCATAGGTCCTTGTCGACGGATTGCCCCCGCCGAGGGGTGATCGCCCTGGTCAACGGCACCGTGACGCAACTTGGTGAACGGACGTGAACGACCCCGACCCGACTGGGGGTCAAGGGGTCGCGAGTTCGAGTCTCGCCAGCCCGACCGAAGGAGTGACCAGGGTTCATCGCCCTGGTCACTCTGCGTTTCCGGCCGCCGGCCGCGGCACCCCCGACCGGCATGCCGGCGTGCCTGGTGGTAGGAAGCGGCGGTGACCGAGGAGCGAGATCTGGGCGCCGAGTTCGACGCCTCCTACGAGACGACGCCGCCCTGGGACATCGGCCGGCCCCAACCCGCGTTCGCCGCGCTGGCCGCCGAGGGGCGCCTGGGCGGCAGGGTGCTCGACGTGGGGTGCGGCACCGGTGAGCACGTCCTGATGGCCGCCGAGGCGGGGTGCGACGCGGTCGGGATCGACATCTCCGGTGCCGCCATCCGCCTGGCCGAGGCCAAGGCCCGCGAGCGAGGGACACGGGCACGCTTCGAGGTCGGCGACGCTCGCCGGTTGGAAGTCGCCGGGCGAGCAGTTCGACACCGTCCTCGACTGCGGCCTCTTCCACGTCTTCGACGACGAGGACCGTCAGCCCTTCGTCGAGAGCCTCGGTCGCGTCCTCCGGCCGGGTGGCCACTACGACATGCTGTGCTTCAGCGACGAGGAGCCGCCCGGGTGGGGGCCGCGCCGGGTCACGCAGGCCGAGATCCGGGAGGCGTTCGCCCGGGGCTGGGAGGTCGAGACCATCGAGCCCACGGAGCTTCACGTCACCATCCGGGCCGAACCGGTGCGCGCCTGGTTCGCCTCCATCAGGCGGAGTTGACTACCAGCGACCGGCTGTCCGGAGGATCTCCAGCGCGTCGACCGTCAGCAGGAGGTTCGCCCGACCGAGCCTGACCCCGTCCCACGGGGCGTGCGTGAAGCCGTCCGTGCCCGCGGCGTGGTTGAAGAGCTTTCGCTCCACGGCCCAGCCCTCGCCGGGGACGAGCTTGGACTCCAGCAGGTCGAGCGCCCTCGCACAGCGCCGGTCGGTGACGTAGCCGGCGCGGGTGAGGATGTGGAGCCCGGCCATGAAGTCGTAGAGCCGAGGGTACGGATACGACGGCTTGGTGTAGACGGCCCGGAGGGGCTGCCCGTCGGATCGCTTCACATAGACCTCGCGCTCGAGCAGCACCTCGGCGGCGGCGTCGATGGCCTGGGTGAGCTCGTCACTCGGGCGCCGCGAGCGGTAGGTCGCCAGCCCTCGCAGACCGAACGCGGTGTGCACGATGGTGGGGCCCCTGGTCGCCGGCTTCTTGTTGCAGTTCCACCCGCCGCCGGGCCACTGGTAGCGGAGGAGGTTCGTGCACAGCTCGTCGGTGTCGTCGTCCGCGAGGCCCAGCACCACCGACGCGTAGATCGCGTTCGCATGGAACGAGGCGTGGACGCGGTGCGTGCCCCGGATGTACAGCGGCCCGTCGTACTCGCGCTCGAGGCGTCGCAGCCACCGGTAGACGTGGTCGCGGTAGGGGACCAGCCGGTCGTCACCCGGCGGGTAGTCGATGTCGGCGAGGTAGCGGAACGTGAGGTAGATCGTCGACATCCCCTGGCGGTCGTCCGGGTCGCTCATGTCGAGGTCGGCCAGCAGGCCCCGCGCGATCGGCGAGTCGGCGATGCCGTCCCGCAGCCGCTGCATGGTGGCCGACGTCGGGTCGGCGCCGTCGAGATAGCGCCTCGCCTTGTACCGGACGATGGCGTCGTCCGAGTCGACGACCGCGGCGGTGAGCGCCGCGTGCTGCTCGGTCATTGTCCCTGGGTGCCGAGTTCGTACGCCTGTCGGAGCCACCGCTGGAGCTCGTCGTCCACATCGCCGGGACCGCGCACCTCGACGACCGAGCCGACCTTGCGGGCCGAGACGTGGTCGACCTTGACGACACGGGACGAGTCGAGAGCTTGTTCGAGGAACACGCCCACCAGGAGTCGCCGGGCCTGGACGGTGATGAACGAGAACGTCCTGCGAGCGGACAGGACGATCACCGTCCTCAGCGCTTCGACCTGGACATCCGGCGGCAGCGACCCGATGAGCGTGTCGAACGACACCCGCAGCGGCTCCGGGCGGCCGGCGAAGTGACCGTCGAGTTCGACCGTGTCGTGCGAATGGAACTGGTCCTCGCGGGCGAAGGTTCTCGCACAGGTCGGACAGGTCCAGCTCACGCCGAGATCCTTGCGCATCGCGACCGCCTCAGGGGTGGGCGCGTCCAGGCGCCGACACGGGCGACGTAGGCGGCGAACCGGGGTCGCACCCGGTCGAGGTCGAGCCCGAACACGGCCGGGTCCGGGTGCGTGGCGGGCTCGTGGTGCGGCCGCGTTCTCGGCCGACCAGCGTCGCATCCCGGACGCGAACTCGTCGGTGACCGGCTCGCCGAGCCAGGCGTAGAGGCCACGGACCTCGCCGACGGGGTCCGCCTGCATGGCCCGGAAGTCGATGTCGTAGAAGCGGTCGCCGGCGCCCGCGTCGCGGAACGCCAGGACGCGGTCCATGCCGGTCGACCACTGGTCCACGTTCAGCCGGCCGAGGTAGTGGCGGTCGAGGTCGTCGGTGAGCATCCCGGCGATGTCGGCGTAGACGTCGGCGACCGACGGGATCACGTCGGTCGGGTCGCGGTGGGTCATCACGAACCGGGCGTCGGGGAAGGCGCGGTCGAGGTCGTCGAGGGCGAGGACGTGCGCCGGGGACTTCAGCCGCCACGGCCTGGCCGGCTCGCCCCACTGCAGCAGCTTCAGCACCCGGCGCTCGTAGAGGTAGGTCGAGGTGAGGTCGGCGTCGAGCAGCCACGCCGCGTACGACGGGATCTGGGCGAAGGCGAGGAAGATCTGCGACCGGAAGTCGAGGGCCATGAGCTCCAGGCACTCCATCGGCCCGCCGACGTCGGTCGGGACGTGGTCACGGGTGCCCGCCGACCGGGCGGCCGCCTCCGTGATGCGGGGGTCGGGGCCCTCGACGGTCGAGGGCGGCGGGCAGGGCCGGGACGACTCCCAGCGGCGCAGGAAGCGGACGCCGGGGTCCTGGGCCAGCAGGAACGACAGGACGGTGGACCCGGTCCGGGGCAGGCCCAGGCCGATGAGCGGCGCCACGATCGGGACCGCCTCGATCTCGGGGTGCCGCCGGTACCAGTCCTCGACCTGGAGGCGCTGGGCCAGGTGGCCGACGATCAGCGGGTACAGGACCGCCTCGCCGGTGGCGTTCAGGCGGGCCTCGTCGCGCAGCGCCCGCACCAGGACCTCCAGGCCCTCCCGGAACGACCCGTCGCCGAAGTCGTCGAGGCCGGTCTGCGCGACGGCCGCAGCCATCAGCTCGTCGTGTGCGGGCACACGCCCTCCCCTCGGGCAATCTGCGACAGCACCCTGCCGTGATTGTGGGCGGTCGTCAAGCGCGCCCCGCGCCCGGGTCGCGCATGTACGGTCGCGCGATGCCCTCGGACAGGTTCGATCAACTGTGGACGAGCGACTGGCGCACCCTCGCCGAGGAGTCGGCGGGCGACACGCCCGAGGCCCGCGAGGCCCAGGCGGTCATGGCGGCCCGCACCGGCCGCGCCCAGGCCCACGCCGCCGCCCAGCTCCGCCGGCTGGTGATGGCCACGATCGCGGTGGCCCTGGCGGCCGTCCTCCTCGCCGTCGCCGTCATCGTGCTCACGGTGACCGAGGACGACCAAGACACCCGCGAGGGCGGCAACCAGGATCGCGAGCTCACCGACGAGGAGCAGCAGGAGCGCGACGAGCGCCGGGAGGAACGCCGCGCCGAGCGCGACGCCGAGCGCGAGGAGGAGGCAGGACACCACCGACTCCACCGACACGACCGACACGACCCAGCCGTGACGGAGACCACGGCCGGGTGACGCGGCTGCGGATCCCGGACGCGTTCTGGGAGCACGCCCGCGCCGTGCAGCAGGGGCGCACCGCCGGGAGGGGGCGGGCCGCCGGGCCGGCGGCGCCCGTCGTGGAGCCGGCGTCCGTCGGCTGGTTCCGGGCCCGGGCCATGCACCTGGCCGAGCGGCTGCCGGACGGGGCGCTGGCGGCCGGTGCGGCCGGGGGGCTGCAGGACACCGCACCACGGGCCGCGCTGGTGTCCCTCGGGGCCCGGGTCGGCGGCGTGGGACCCGACGGCTGGGAGCACCCCGACCTCGTGCAGATCTGGTTCCGGCAGGCCGACTACGTCGTGCCCCGGGCCGACGTCGGGGTGTTCACGCGGGGGGCGATGCCACGGGACCCCGGGCGCGCCGCGGCCCTCGAGCAGGTGGCGGACGCGATCGCCGGGATGCTGGCGGGGGAGGGCGCGCACGACCCGGACCCTGACGCCCGCGGTCCCGGAGGTCAGGGGCGACCACTGGGTGCGCCTGACCGCCGTCACCGGCCGGCTGCACATCCGCTGGGACGCCCGGACCGTCGTCGTGTGGGCGGTGGACGCCGGGCCCGGCGACGACGAGGCGGCCCGCATCGAGCTGGCCCGGCGGTTCCTGCGCTGGCTCGGCCCGGCCGACGACCGGCAGTTCGCCCGGTGGGCGGGCGTGTCCCGCGACGACGCCGCCGAGACCTGGCGGCGGCTGGGCGACGAGCTGGTGCCGGTGTCGGTGGCCGGCCGGGCCCGGTCGCTGCTGGCCGCCGACGAGCCCGGGCTGCGGGGCGCCGCGCCCGGCGAGGGCGTGCGGTTCCTGCCGATGTTCGACCCCTGGCTGTACCCGGACCCGGCCCCGGTCGTGCCGGCGCCCCCGCCCCGGGTGGCCGAGCGGGAGCCCGGGCCGGGGATCAGCCGCCGCGTGCTCAACAGCCTGGCCGGCCGGGTCCTGGTCGACGGCGCCGTCGTGGCCTCCTGGGGCCGGGCGGGCGCCCGGCTCACGATCGCGCCCTGGGGCGACGTCGACCGGGCGAGGATCGGCGAGGAGATCGACGTGCTGGGGGCCACGCTGGGCCATGCGCTGACGGTGCGCTGGCTCGATCCGTAGCCTGGGCCCATGATCGCCACCGCACCGTTCGGTCGGACCGGCCACGAGTCGAGCCGGGTCATCTTCGGGGCCGCCGCCCTGTCCTCGATGCGCCAGGAGCGGGCCGACGGGCTCCTCGACCTGCTGCTGGCCCACGGCGTCAACCACATCGACACCGCGGCCGGCTACGGCGACTCCGAGCTGCGGGTCGGGGCCTGGATGCCCGCGCACCGCGAGCGGTTCTTCCTCGCCACCAAGACCGACGAGCGCACCGGCCCCCGGGCCCGGGCCCAGCTCGAGCGGTCGCTGGAGCGGCTGCAGGTCGACCACGTCGACCTGATCCAGCTGCACAACCTGGTGGAGCCGGGCGAGTGGGAGGTCGCCCACGGGCCCGGCGGGGCCGTCGAGGCGCTGGTGCAGGCCCGGGACGAGGGGCTCGTGCGGTTCGTCGGCGTCACCGGGCACGGCACCCGCATCGCCCGCATGCACCTCCGCAGCCTGGAGCGCCACCCGTTCGACTCGGTGCTGCTGCCGTTCAGCTTCGCCGCCCTCGGCGACCCGGCCTACCGGGCCGACGTCGAGGAGCTGCTGGCGCTGTGCGCCGCGCAGGGCGTGGCGGTCCAGACCATCAAGGGCGTCGCCCGGCGCCGCTGGCCCGACGACCACGAGGGCCGGCGCTTCAGCTGGTACCAGCCCCTGGAGGACGACGGCGCCCTGGCCCGGGCCGTCCGCTGGGTGCTGGCCCACGGGCAGGTCTTCCTCAACACCACGAGCGACGCCCGGCTGCTGCCCGCGGTGCTGGCCGCGGCCGAGGACGGCGGCCCGCCCCCCACCGACGCGGAGATGGCCGCGGACGCCGAGCGGTTCGACGTCGCGCCGCTCTTCGACGGCGAGGCGCTCGAGCGGATCTGAGCCGCGTCCCGGCGGCCGGACCGCCCCGGGTCAGCCGGGGGCCACGGTGGCCAGCAGCTCCTCGCGGTCCATCGACGACCGCCCCGGGATCTCCTGGGCGCGGGCCAGCTCCTGCAGCTCGTCGACCGTCAGGTGCTCCTTGTCGGCGACGGTGGGCGCCCCGAGCTCGCGCTTGCGGGCCTCGAGCCGCTCCGCCTGGTCGGTGAGGTCGTCGGCGCCGAACGTGGACCGCACCGCGGGGAACAGCTCGCCCTCCTCCTCGCCGGCGTGGTGCTCGACGTTCTCGATGACCACGGTCATCTTGGCCACCCACGCCTCCTCGCCCGGCGTCAGGTCCTGCACCTCGTCGAGCAGCACGTCGACCACGTGGTGCTCCTCGATGCCCTCCGCCACGGTCTCCTCCAGCTCGTCGGAGCCCTTGCGCACCTCGGGGTAGAAGATCTCCTCCTCGATGCGGGTGTGGACCTCGAGCTCGCGGGCGATCTGCTCGGCCAGGCCGGCCATGGTCCCGGCGTCGTCGGCCTCCTGGGCCTCCTTGAACCGGGAGAACAGGCCCCGGACGCGGTTGTGGTCGGCGATGAGGAGGGCGATGGAGTCCATGCGCGGCGTGTACCCCGGTACCGTCGGGTTCATGTGTGGTCGTTTCGTGTCCGCCTCACCCCCCGACGAGATCGCCCAGTACTTCGACGCCACGGCGCCGGAGGCGCTGCTGGAGCCGTCGTACAACGTGGCGCCGACCAACGACGTCTACGCCATCACCAGCGACGGCGACGTGCGGCGGGTCGAGGCCTTCCACTGGGGCCTCGTCCCGATGTGGGCCAAGGACCCCAAGCAGGGCGCCAAGATGATCAACGCCCGGGCCGAGACCCTGGCCACCAAGAACGCCTACAAGCCGGCCCTCAAGCGCCGGCGGTGCCTCATCCCGGCCGACGGCTTCTACGAGTGGAAGAAGGTCGAGGGGGCCAAGCGCAAGCAGCCGTACTACATCACCCGGCCCGACGGGGAGCCGTTCGCCTTCGCCGGCCTGTGGGAGGTGTGGCGGGGCCCCAAGGACGAGGACGGCAACCGCAGCGGCGACCCCCTGCGGTCCACCACCATCATCACGACCACGCCCAACGAGACGATGGCGCAGATCCACGACCGCATGCCGGTGATCCTGCCGCCCTCCGCCTGGGACGCCTGGCTCGACCCCGACAACGACGACCTCGAGGCCCTGGGCAAGCTGCTGGTGCCGGCCCCCGCCCACCTGATCCACCTCCAGCCGGTGTCGACCGAGGTCAACAACGTGCGCAACAAGGGCGAGCGCCTGATCGAGCCGGCCCGCCCCGAGGAGCTCGTCGGCTAGTTCCCCCTGCTGCCTCGACGGGGCGCCAGGTCAGCCGGCCCAGGAGGCGGCCACCTCGTCGACGTGGCCGAGGTCGCGCAGCGCGGCCCGCAGGCGGTCGGCGGTCGGCGTCGAGCGCCGCCGGGTCGGGCGAGTGGTCGGCCCGCGCGAACGAGAGGTCGGCCTCCGACTCGATGGGGATGAGGTGCAGGTGGCAGTGCGGCACCTCCAGCCCCGCGATGATCATGCCGATCCGCGCCGGCGAGAACGCCGCCATCTGGGCCCGGCCCACCTCGCGGGCCACCTCGAAGAGATGGGCGGCCAGGTCGGCGTCGAGGTCGACCCAGTGGTCGACCTCCTCGATCGGCACGACCAGGGCGTGGCCGGGGGCGATGGGGGCGATGGTGAGGAACACGACCGCCTGCTCGTCGCGCCACACGAACCGCCCCGGGATCTCGCCCTCGATGATCTTGGTGAACAGCGTCGCCATCGGACGGAACCCTAAGTCACCAAATTCCCACGCGGTGGTGCCCTTCGGAGCGCCCTGTCCGCCGGGCCTCTGATCACCGGCCTACCCTGCACGGCCAGCATGGACGATCCCGCCGTCGCCGCCGCTGCCCCCGATGCCAGCGCCATCCTCACGCTGCCCAACGTCATCACGCTGGTCCGCCTGGCGTGCCTGCCGCTGTTCCTGTGGCTGCTGTTCGGCGCCGAGGACCGGGCCGCCGCCGCGTGGCTGCTGGCGGCGCTGGGCGCCACCGACTGGGTCGACGGCTACCTGGCCCGCCACATGCACCAGGTGTCCGACGTCGGCAAGGTCCTCGACCCCGTGGCCGACCGCCTGCTGTTCTTCGTGGGCGCCGGCGGCATCCTGATCGACGGCTCGGTGCCGACCTGGTTCGCGGTCGTCGTGCTCGTGCGGGAGGCGCTGGTGGGCGGGGCCACGCTGATCCTCGCGGCGCTGGGCGCCAAGCGCATCGACGTCACCTGGTACGGCAAGGCCGGCACGTTCTTCCTGATGATCGCGTTCCCGCTGTTCCTGGCCAGCCACTCCGACATCTCGTGGGCCGACGCCGCCGGCGTGCTGGCCTGGCTCACCGGCATCCCGGGCCTGGTGCTCAGCCTGTACGCCGCCGTGCTCTACGTCCCGCTGGCCCGGCGGGCGTTGGCGGAGGGGCGCCGAGACTCCTCAGCGTGAGGGTCCGCCCGCCCGGCGGCGGGTACCGTCGGTTGCCATGAAGGCCGTCATCATGGCCGGCGGTGAGGGCACCCGCCTGCGCCCTCTCACATCGAACGCCCCCAAGCCGATGATGCCGATCGCCAACGCGCCGATGATGGAGCACATCGTCACGTTGCTGCGGCAGCACGGCTTCGACGACATCGTCGTCACCGTGGCCTTCCTGGCCAACCACATCCGCAACTACTTCGGCGACGGGTCCGAGCTCGGCGTGCGCATGGTGTACGCCACCGAGGAGACCCCGCTCGGCACCGCCGGGTCCGTGCTCAACGCCCGCGACGAGCTCGACGAGCGCTTCCTCGTCATCTCCGGCGACGTGCTCACCGACATCGACCTCGGCGCCATCGCCGAGTTCCACACCGAGCGGGGCGCGCTGGCCACCATCGGCCTCACCCCGGTCGAGAACCCCCTCGAGTTCGGCATCGTCATCACCCGCGAGGACGGCACCATCGAGCGCTTCCTGGAGAAGCCGACGTGGGGCCAGGTGTTCAGCGACACGATCAACACCGGCATCTTCGTGCTGGAGCCCGAGATCTTCGACTACATCGAGCCGAACCGGTCGGTCGACTTCAGCTCCGAGGTCTTCCCCCGGCTGCTGGAGGACGGGCGCCCGCTCTACGGCGCCGTCGTCGAGGGCTACTGGGAGGACGTGGGCACGCTCGAGGCCTACGTCCGGGCCCACAAGGACGTGCTCGACGGCCGGGTCGAGGTCGAGATCCCGGGCTTCGAGATCAGCGACGGCGTGTACGTGGGGGAGGGGGCCGACATCCACCCCGACGCCCGCATCGAGGGCCCCGTGATCATCGGCGACTACTGCCGGGTCGAGGGCAACGCCCGGCTCGGCGAGTACACCGTGCTCGGCACCAACGTCCGGGTCCGGGCCGGGGCCGACCTGCAGCGGGCCGTGATCCACGACAACACCTACATCGGCGAGAACGTGCGGCTGCGCGGCACGACGGTGGGCCGCTCGTGCGACCTGCGCAACGGCGTGCGGGGCGAGGAGGGCGTCGTCCTCGGCGACGAGTGCTTCGTCGGCGAGCAGGCCGTGCTGAGCGCGGGCGTCAAGGTGTACCCGTTCAAGACCGTCGAGGGCGGCGCGGTCATCAACAGCTCGATCGTGTGGGAGTCGCGGGGCTCCCGCAGCCTGTTCGGCCGGGAGGGCGTGGCCGGGCTGGCCAACGTGGACGTGACCCCCGAGCTGGCGACGCGGGTGGCGATGGCGTTCGCCACCACGCTCAAGAAGGACGCCACGGTCATCACGTCCCGCGACTCCAGCCGGTCGGCCCGCATGCTCAAGCGGGCGATGATGGCCGGCATCAACGCGGCCGGCGTCAACGTGCGCGACCTCGAGGTGGCGTCGGTCCCGGTGACCCGGTTCGCGGTGGCCCGCCCGGAGGCCGACGCCGGCATCACCATCCGGCTGGACGAGGACGACCCCCAGTCGGTGGTCATCCGGTTCTTCGACTCCAAGGGCGCGGACATCATCGAGTCGGCCCAGCGCAAGATCGAGCGGCTGTTCCTGCGGGAGGACTTCCGCCGGGTGTTCCCGGGCGAGATCGGCGACATCGGCTTCCCGCCGCGCCACCTGGAGCTGTACAGCACGGCGCTCGAGTCCGTCGTCGACGTGCGCCGCATCGCGGACGCCGGGTTCAAGGTGGTGGTCGACTACTCGTACGGCTCGACGTCGTTCGTGATGCCCAACATCCTGTCCAAGCTCGGCGCCGACGTCCTCGCGGTCAACCCGTTCGCGTCGACCACGGGGATCATGTCCTGGGACCGGGCCGACCACGCCGCCAGCGTGGCCACCCTGGTCCGGGCGTCCGGGGCGTCGCTGGGCGCGGTCATCGACCCCGACGGCGAGCACCTGTCGCTGGTCGACGACTCGGGCCACGTGCTGTCCGACGACGAGGCGCTGCTGGCCTACGTCTCGCTCGTGTCCGGCCACCTCGACGACCGCTGCATCGCGCTGCCGCTGTCGGCCACGAGCCACGCCGAGCGGATCGCGGCCGACCGGGGCGTCGACGTGATCCGCACCAAGCTGTCGTCCTCGGCGCTCATGGAGGCGGCGTCCCGGCCGGAGGTCGGGTTCGCGGCCACCGCCGACGGCGGCTTCATCCTGCCGGCGTTCCTGCCCGCGTTCGACGGGGCGGCCGCCATGGTCAAGCTGCTCGAGCTGCTGGCGCTGGAGGGCGTGCCGCTGTCCAAGGTGGTGGACGGCCTGCCGAGCGTCCACATCGCGCACGAGACGGTCGTGACCCCGTGGGAGCAGAAGGGCACGGTCATGCGGACGCTGGTCGAGCTGTCCAAGGACCGCGAGGTCGACCTGATCGACGGCGTCAAGGTGCACCACGACGACGGCTGGGCCCTCGCCCTGCCGGACCCCGAGGAGCCCGTCACCCACATCTGGGCCGAGGCCGACAGCGACGCCGCGGCCCGCCGGCTGGCCCAGGAGTACGCCCGCCGGATCCGCCAGCTCCTGAGGTGATCAGGCAACACTCGACCGGCCGTCGAGGGCGAATTTTCGGCCAAGCCTCAACCCGTCGTCGAGGTTTGACATCGTTCGCTAGCCTGCCCCCCCATGGACATCCCCACCGACCTCCGCTACTCGGCCGACCACGAGTGGGCCAAGGTGGAGGGCGAGAAGGTGCGGGTGGGCATCACGGACTACGCCCAGGACGCGCTGGGCGACGTGGTGTTCGTCGAGCTTCCCGAGGTGGGGACGAAGGTCGAGCAGGGGCAGAGCTGCGCCGAGGTCGAGTCGACGAAGTCGGTGTCGGAGATCTATGCCCCGCTCAGCGGGGTGATCGCCGAGGTCAACGCCGATCTGGCCGACAACCCCCAGCGGCTCAACGAGGACCCCTACGCCGACGGGTGGATGTTCGTCATCGAGCCGGCGGACCGGGCGCAGGTCGACGAGCTGCTGGACGCCGAGGGCTACCGTGCGCTGATCGAAGGGTGAGGTCGTGGCCGACGACGACGTCTTCTGCAACCAGTGCGGCCACCGGAATACCCCGGGGGCGAACTTCTGCTCGTCGTGCGGCGCGCCGCTGGCCTCGCTGCGCGAGGACCCGACGACGGTCACGTTCTTCCCCGACGCGGGCGAGCCCTACGACGACCTGGCGGTCGAGTTCGACGAGGTCCCGGCGGGCATCGGCATCCTGGTGGTGAAGCGGGGCCCCAACGTGGGCTCGCGCTTCGCGCTGGAGAAGGACGTCATCCACGCCGGCCGTCACCCGGAGAGCGACATCTTCCTCGACGACGTGACGGTGTCCCGGCGCCACGCCGAGATCGTCCGCGACGACGCCGGCTACAGCGTGCGCGACGCGGGGTCCCTCAACGGGACCTATCTGAACCGGGAGCGCGTCGAGGCTGCTCGCGCTGTCCGACGGCGACGAGCTGCAGATCGGCACGTTCAAGCTGGTGTTCCTGACAGGGAGGGGAGAGGCTTTGTGACGCGTGCACCGACTGATCGATCACATCTGTCGATCGGGGAGGTCCTGTCGCTCCTCCAGGACGAGTTCCCGGACGTCACGATCTCGAAGATCCGGTTCCTGGAGAGCCAGGGGCTGCTCGACCCCGAGCGCACGCCCTCGGGGTACCGCAAGTTCTACGAGGGCGACATCGACCGGCTCCGCTGGATCCTGCGCCAGCAGAAGGACCACTACCTGCCGCTGAAGGTCATCAAGGACCGGCTCGAGGACGGGGCCGTCCCCGCCGCGGCGCCACCCCGCGGCGGCCGAGCGCAACGGCGGTCCCGCCCACGCGGCGGCGGAGTCCCCGCCGGGCGGGGTCCTCGCACTGGCGCTCGACGACCGGCCGTCCGTCCCCGCCTCCCGCACCGGCCGAGCGCGCCGGCGGCCCGGGCCGCCGCGGCGACCGCGCCCCGGCCCCGCCGGCCGAGACCGACCCCGGCGACGACACGGCCCGCCTGCGGCGCCCGTCCCCGCCCGCCGCGTCCGCGCCCGCCCCGGGCGGGGGCCGCACCGCGATGCCGGCCGGGGAGGCCCCGGAGCCGGCCCGCCGGCCGGCGCCGAGCCGGGCCGGCCACCGCAGCCGCCCGCCCGGCGCCCGCCCCGGAGCCCGGGTCCGTCAGCCTCACGGCCGACGAGCTGGCCGAGGCCAGCGGCCTCACCACCCGTGACGTCCGGGACCTCGAGCGCTTCGGGCTGCTGGAGGGGTTCTCGGTGGGCGACGCCACCTACTACGACGAGGACGGCCTGGTCATCGCCCGCACGGCGGCGGGGTTCCTCGCCCACGGCATCGAGGCCCGCCACATGCGCACCTACAAGGTGGCGGTCGACCGGGAGGCCGGTCTGTTCGAGCAGATCGTGCTGCCCCTGCTGAAGCAGCGGAACCCCGACGCCAAGCGCCGCGCCACCCAGACGGTCGTCGAGCTGATCCGACTCGGCGACGAGATGCGCCGGGTGCTGCTGGCCCGCGAGCTGCGGGACCACCTGCCGCCGCCCTGACCGAACCCTCCCCGCCGCCGACCCGGACGCCCTCTCCCATGCTGCCGGGGACCGCCATGCGGGCATCAAAACGCACCCTCAGCGGAGTAGGGTTGCGGGCAATGGCCGTCGAGATGGAACTCGTCAGCGTGGAGGCGCCAGAGCGTCCGACTCGTACGCCGGTGGTCATCCTGCGCGAGACGAGCGGCCAGCGGCGGGTGCTGCCGATCTTCATCGGCACGCCCGAGGCCCAGGCGATCGCGCTGTCGATGCAGAACATCGAGACCCCGCGGCCGATGACCCACGACCTGATGAAGAACCTGCTCGACGAGGTGGGGGCCCGGGTCGAGCGCATCACGGTCACCGCGCTGCGTGACGGCACGTTCTTCGCGGAGATCGTGGTCAGCTCCGGGGGCGAGGTCCGCACCGTGTCGAGCCGCCCCTCCGACGCCATCGCGCTGGCGATCCGCATCGGTTCGCCGATCTTCGCCGAGGAGGACGTCCTCGACGAGGCCGGCCGGGTCGAGCAGCCCAACGAGGAGCAGGCCGAGCAGATGGTGGAGGAGTTCCGGGAGTTCATCGACCACGTGAACCCCGAGGACTTCGCCCTCTGACACCGGGTGGCGTTGACCCCCCGCCGGGCGCGCCGTAGCCTCCCTTTCGTGACATCGGCGTAATTCCGCCCGTGTCACCCTCCCCGGACAGGAGACCCCCCAGTGAGCGAGAACTCCCATGTGCCCGTCGAGGGGTTCAGCGGCAAGCGGGCGGCCGACATCGTCGGCATCAGCTACCGCCAGCTCGACTACTGGGCGCGGACCGACCTGATCCGGCCGTCGCTGGCCGACGCCCACGGCAGCGGCAGCCGCCGGCGCTACACGTACCGCGACCTGCTGGAGCTGAAGCTGGTCAAGACGCTGCTCGACAACGGCATCAAGCTCGAGTCGATCCGCGAGGCGTTCGGCTACCTGCGCGACCAGTTCGGCGACGACGTGGCCTCGGCCAAGCTGGTCATCGCCGGCAACAGCGCGATGCTCGTCCGCGAGAACGACGAGCTCATCGACGTGGTCAACCGCTACCAGGGTCAGGGTGTGCTCAACCTCCTGTCGCTGGACGGCGTGGTCGAGCAGGTCGACGCGGCGATCAGGCCCCTGCGCCCTTCTGACGACGCCCCCTCCACCACGGTCACGGCCGAGGGGGCGGACACGGTGAGACCAGTAGCCTCCCGCGGGTGACGCTGCAGCACTCGCCTCTCGACGACCGTCACCGGCTCCTCGGGGCCAAGCTCACCGAGTTCGGTGGCTGGGAGATGCCGATCCAGTACCCCTCCGGCACCCTGGCCGAGCACCAGGCCTGCCGCACCGCCGCGGCCGCGTTCGACGTCAGCCACCTCGGCACGGTGCGGGTCACCGGGGCGGGGGCGTTCGAGCGGCTGCAGGGCGCGCTGACCAACGACCTCGGCAAGATCGGGCCGGGGCGCACCCAGTACACCCACCTGCTCGACCCGGACGACGCCTCGGTGCTCGACGACATCATCGTGTGGTGGGTGGGCGACGACCGGTTCGACGTGATGCCGAACGCGTCCAACACCGACCGGGTGCGGGAGGCCATCGGCGGCGACGACGTCACCGGCGCGCGGGCGGTGATCGCGGTCCAGGGCCCGGACGCCCGGGACCTGCTGGCCGCGGTGTCGCCGGAGGCCGCGGCCGTCGGGCGCCGGCGGGTGGCCCCGGTCGACGTGCTGGGGCACGCCTGCGTGGTGGCCGGCACCGGCTACACCGGCGAGGACGGCGTCGAGCTGGCGGTGCCCGCCGCGGGCGCCGGCGAGGTGTGGGACGCGGTGGTGGCCGCGGGCGTGACCCCCGCGGGCCTCGGCGCCCGCGACACGCTGCGCCTGGAGGCGGGCCTGCCGCTGCACGGCCACGAGCTGGGCCCGGGCATCACGCCGCTGCAGGCCGGCCTGGGCTGGGTGGTGGCGTGGGGCAAGGGCGGGTTCCAGGGCCACGACGCCCTGGCCGCCGAGCGGGAGCGGGGCGTCAGCCGCCGGCTGCGGGGCCTGTCGGTCGAGGGCCGGCGCCCGCCGCGGGCCGGCTACGCGGTCCTCGTGGAGGGCGAACCGGCGGGCGAGGTCACGAGCGGGAACTTCTCGCCGACGCTCGATCGCGGCATCGCGCTGGCGTTCCTGCCTCCGGAGATCGGGGAGGGGAGCGCCGTCGCGGTCGACATCCGGGGGACCTCCACGGCGGCCCAGGTGGTGCCCACCCCGTTCTATTCAGCGCCGAAACGTTGACGGGGGCCGTACCCTCATAGCAACACCCGAGAAGCATGGGGGTTGCCATGGCGCTGGCACCGCTGGTGGAAGACGTGCTCGGGGGCGACCTGCCCCTGGCGGTCGAGGCATACGACGGCAGTCGCGGCGGTCCGCAGGACGCACCCGCGACGCTGGTCGTCAAGTCGCCCGACGCACTGTCCCGGGTCATCACCGCACCCGGGGAGCTGGGCATCGCCCGGGCCTACGTGGCGGGCGACCTGGACCTGAAGGGCCCGATCTGGGCGCTGCTCGACCTGCGGGACCGGCTGCCGAAGGTCCGGCTCGAGCCGAGGGCCATGCTGCGGCTGGTCCGGGAGCTGGGCGGCTGGCACAAGATCCGCCGGCTGGAGCCGCCGGCGGAGGAGGCCCACCTCCACGGCCGCCGGCACAGCCGGGCCCGGGACGCGGCGGCCGTCCGCCACCACTACGACGTCTCCAACGTCTTCTACCGCATGGTGCTGGGGCCGAGCCTGACCTACTCGTGCGCGGTGTTCCACGACCCCGCCGACACCCTGGAGCAGGCGCAGGAGAACAAGTACGAGCTGGTGGCGCGCAAGCTGGGCCTGCGAGCCGGGCATGCGGCTGCTGGACGTCGGGTGCGGCTGGGGCGGCATGGTCCTGCACGCCGCCCGCCATCACGGCGTGCAGGCGGTGGGCGTGACCCTGTCGCCCCGCCAGGCCGAGCTGGCCGAGAAGCGGGTGGGGGAGGCGGGGCTGTCCGGCCAGGTGGAGATCCGCGTGCAGGACTACCGCGAGGTGACCGACGGGCCCTACGACGCCATCAGCTCGATCGGCATGTTCGAGCACGTGGGCGAGGCCAAGCTGGCCGAGTACTTCGACCGGCTGCGCGTCGTTGCTGGGCCCGGGCGGCCGACTGCTCAACCACGGCATCAGCCGGCCCGCGGGCCAGAGGGCCCGGCTGGAGCGGCGCAGCTTCATCAACCGCTACGTGTTCCCCGACGGCGAGCTGCACGAGGTGGGGCGGGTGGTCTCGGTCGTGCAGGGCGCCGGGTTCGAGGTCCGCCACGTCGAGACGCTGCGGGAGCACTACGCCCTCACGCTCCGGCGCTGGGTCGCCAACCTGGAGGACAACTGGGACGCCGCGGTCGAGGAGGTGGGGGAGGCCCGGGCCCGGGTGTGGCGGCTCTACATGGCCGGCTCGGCGATCAACTTCGAGTCCGGCCGCAGCCAGATCCACCAGGTCCTGGCCGTGCCCCACGCCGACGACGGCCGCTCCGGCCTGCCGCTCCGCCCGGTCTTCGAGTAGCCGTCAGGCGACGAGCTCGTACCTCACCCCGAGCGCCCGGTACGTGCGCTCGGCTCGCCGATCGCGGGTGAGCAACACCCGGTTGTCGCACAGTGCGGCCTGGCCTACGAGTGCGTCGTACACGGAGCCGCCCACGATGCCGGCTTCGACCAGCCGTACCCGCAAGCCGTCGGCCGCGGCGCGATCGAGCCAGCAGCTGTCCGGGAACGCCGCCTCGATCACCTGGCCTGCCTGCGTCGCGGTGAGCCGGAGAGGGAGCGGCAGGCGGGTGAGGACGGAATAGACCTCGAAGGCCGCGTGGCCGGCGAGGGCCGGGCGGTGGTCGAGGAGGGCGCGACGGCAGGGCGCGTGGGCCACGTGCGTGGCGTCGAGTGCGGCGATCGCCAGGCTGGTGTCGCAGGCCCAGCGTTCAGCGCTGGAGCTCATCGCGGAGGCGGCGCACGTCGTCGTCGGTCAGGTCGGCACCATCGACCGCACCGAGGAGAGGAAGACCGTCCTGCTGCTCGATGACGCGCTCGGCCCGCTGCGTCGGCTCGAGGCGCAGGCCGGCCCCGTCGGGCATGAGTTCCAGCTCGGTGTCCGGGCCGATCCCCAGCGCCACGCGGAGCGGTTTGGGGATCACGATGCGCCCGAGCCGATCGACTGTCACGATCATGGCAATAGAATACCAAATTGGCGCCAATTTGGTATTCGCGACGCAGCCGTCAGGCCAGCTGGCGGGCGATGGTGCCCGTGTCGTAGTAGACGCGGGCACCGACCAGGCGTTCGCCGTCGAAGGCGAAGATGAGGGCGCTGCGGCACCGGAAGTGCCGGCCGGTGGCCTCGAAGTCGGGCCCGGACCCCAGGTGGGTGCCGGACATCCACACCTCGCACACGACCGCGTCGTCGCCGTGGTGGACGTTGATGACCTCGAACCGCAGGTCGGGGAAGTAGCGCCGCGTCACCTGCCAGTACCGGCGCACCTCGTCGATGCCGTCGTAGACCCGCTGGTTGCCGATGAGCTCGTAGCGCGGGTAGTCGAAGCACGCCAGCGACGTCGCCATGTCGTTGGCGTTCTGGGCGTCGAGCAGCGTGCGCAGGGTCTGCTCCCGGCGCTCCTGGAGCTTGGCTCCGATCGGGGTCACGTCGGCCACGGACCGCCTCCCGTGGTGGCGCTCAGTCGAGCAGGTCCGGCTGGTCCGCCACGATCTTGTCGTAGAGCGGCTGGAAGCTGAACCACCCCGCCGGCTCGCTCCCCACCTGGCGTTGGGTCAGCGTGGCGCACTCGTCGTCGATGGCGATCGGGTCGCCGGCCGCCTCGGCCATGAGCTGCACGTGGCAGGACCGCTCCATCGTGATGTACCACCACGCCGCCGAGTCGACGGTGGTGCCCACCGTGAGCAGGCCGTGGTTGCGCAGGATGGCGGCCTTGTTGCCGGCCAGGGCGTGGGCGATGCGCTTGCCCTCCTCGACGTCGAGGACCACGCCGGTGTAGTCGTCGAACACGGCGTGGTCGCCGTAGAAGGCGCAGGCGTCCTGGGTGAGCGGGGCCAGCGGCCGGGCCAGCGTCGAGAACGCCCGGCCGTAGGGCGAGTGGGTGTGGGCGGCGGCCTTGACGTCGGGCCGGGCCGCGTGGATCTGGCTGTGGATGGCGAACGCCGCGGTGTTCACGGGCCAGTCGCCCTCGACGACCTTGCCCTCGTGGTCGACGAGGATGAGGTCGGAGGCCCGGATCAGCCCGAAGCTGAGCCCGAACGGGTTCACCCAGAACAGCTCGGGGTGCTCGGGGTCGCGGCCGGTCAGGTGGCCGGCGACGCCCTCGTTGAAGCCGAAGCGGTCGAACAGCCGGAAGGCCGCGGCCATCCGCTGCTTCATGTGGGTGCGCTCCTCGTCGGGCGACGAGAAGGTGGGGTAGTGGTGCGGGCGACGATCCGACATGGCTTCCCTCCCGGACACGGCGGACTCAGTCTACGACGACGCCGGGCCCCGGCACCGGGGCGAGCTCGTCCCACAGCGCCCGCAGGTCGCCGCCGGGGTCGGGCGCGACCGCGGTCTCGCGGTCCAGCACGGCCACGAGGCGCTCGCCGTCGGGGTCGTAGGCGGGCCAGGGCAGGTCGTCGTGCGCCGGGTCGCCGGTGCGGGCGGCGGTGACCCAGGCCTGGGCGGTGCGCCCGGCCAGCCGGTGGCTGGACTCGTCGAGGCCGCCGAGCAGGATCTCCACGCCCCGCCGGCCCAGGTTGTCGAACGCGAACGGCACGTCGATGCCGTGGCAGGCGCCGAGGACGGGGGAGGCGTAGTCGAACCGGTACATCGACGTCCGGGGGGCGTGGGCCACCTGGGCCTCGGCGAGGCGCACCGCGGGGATGCGGAACACGTGGTCGGTCATCACCGCGCAGATGACCTCGTCGGGGTCGGCGTCGGGGCGCCCGGCCCGGTAGGCGTCGACGACGTCGCGGACCCGGTCGGCGGGCACGAGCGTGGCCAGGCGCTGGTGCAGCCGCTCCTCGGTGAGGGCGCCGGCGGCCCGGAACCGCAGGTGGAACAGGTTCCACTCGTCGGCGGTCGACCCGGCCACGAGGTGCACGCCGGCGGCGCTGCCGTCCCGTACCGCGTCGAGCACCGGCCGGGGCAGGACCGTGCCGTCGATCACCGGCTGGTACGTGAGGGCGCCGACCGGCGGCCCGACGTCGCGGCCCTCGGGCGTCTGGCGCCGGGCGTCGACCCGGGCCTGGGCCGCCAGCACGTCCTCGACCGGGGCGGCGACGAGGCCGTCGAGCGCGGTGGGGGAGAGGCCCAGCTCGGCCAGCACCTGCGACGTGACCCACTCGGCGGTCGCCGGGTCGTGGGTGTGGGCGCCGGCGCCGCTCTGGGCGATGGCGCCGTGGAACAGCCCCGACGCCGCCGGGGTGGCGAGCAGCGTGCCGACGCTCATGCCGCCGGCCGACTCGCCGAAGATGGTGACGTTGCCGGGGTCGCCGCCGTACGCCTCGATGTTGTCGCGCACCCACTCCAGGGCCGCCACCTGGTCGCGGATGCCGTTGGCGCCCGAGCCGGCCAGCGCCGGGTCGAGATGGGCGAGCTGGGCGAACCCGAGCACGCCCAGCCGGTAGTTGATCGTCACGACGACGACGTCGCCCCGCAGCGCCAGGTTGGTGCCGTCGTACCAGGGCACGCTGCCGGACCCGGCGCTGAACCCGCCGCCGTGGATCCACACCATCACCGGCCGCGCCGCGCCGTCGGCGGCGGGGGTGAACACGTTGAGGAACAGGCAGTCCTCGCCGGAGGGCCGGTCCTGGGCGCCCAGCATGGCCTCGGTGGGGGACGGGTTCTGGGGGGCGATGGCGCCGAAGCGGGTGGCGTCGTAGACGCCGTCCCAGCCGTCGACCCGGGCCGGGGCCCGGAACCGCTCGGCCCGGGCGTAGCGGATGCCGCGGTACTGCCAGGCGCCGTTCTTCTCGAGGCCCTGGACCCGGCCGGAGGGTGTGTCGAGGATCACACCCCAGACGCTAGCGGGCGACTTGACCCCCGGGTCAGTTTCCTGCCCGGATTCGTTGACGGGCCCGACCGTGCGTGCCACGGTGGCCGCAGGAGGGGAGCGAACCATGGTGTTGACGCGTGCGCGCTCGGTCGCGGTGGTGGTCCTGGTGGCGGCGGCGCTCGGCGTGCCGGCGGGGTCGGCCGGGGCGGCGCCCGCGCCGTCCGAGCCCGGGCAGCCCGAGTCCCGCCGGCCGGAGCTGACGGTCGTGTCGACCGACGCCGAGCGGGTCACGGGCGGCGACGTGCTCGTCGAGGTGACGGTGCCCCGGGGCGGCGCGCCCCGCGGGCTGCGCCTGTTCCGCGACGGCGTGGAGGTCACCGACGTGCTCACCGAGGTCGAGCCCCGGCGCTTCCTCGGCGTGGTCGGGGGCCTGGCCGTGGGCGCGAACACGCTCGTGGCCAGCACGCCCGGCCCCGGCGGCAGCCCGCTCGTGCCGCGGATCGACACCCAGGTGGTCGTCAACCACCCGGCGGCGGGGCCGGTGTTCTCGGGACCCCACCAGCAGCCGTTCTACTGCGAGACCGAGGCCGCCGGCCTGGGCCCGGCCACCGACGCCGACTGCTCGGCGCCGACCCAGGTGGTCTACGCCTACCGCACGACCGCGGGCGCGTTCCTGCCGCTGGCCGACCCCGCGTCCCGGCCCGCCGACCTGGCCGTGCTGACCGTGGCGGGGGAGCAGGTGCCCTACATCGTCCGGGTCGAGCGGGGCGTCATCAACCGGGGGCTGTACGAGATCGCCGCCCTGTACGACGGGGCCGACCCGGCCGCGGGCCGGGCCGAGCGGGGCTGGAACGGCAAGCTCGTCATGACCTTCGGCGGCGGCTGCAACATCGGCTACCACCAGGGCAACGCCACGGCCGGCGTGCTCAACAACCTGGCGCTGTCGCGGGGCTACGCGGTGGCGTCCAACAGCCTGCTGGTCAACGAGACCAACTGCAGCCCGGTCATCGCCGCGGAGACCGCGCTCATGACCAAGGAGCGGGTGGCCGAGGCCTACGGCCCGCTGACCCACACCATCGGCTCGGGCGGCTCGGGCGGGGCGATCATGCAGTACACGATCACCCACGGGTACCCGGGCATCCTCGACGGGCTGCTGCCGACCGCCAGCTTCCCCGACGCGTTCACCAACGCGGCGCCGGCGGACTGCACCCTCCTGCTGCGCTACCTGGCCACGCCCGCCGGGTCCGCGCTCACGCCCGAGCAGCGCCAGGCCATCGGCGGGCACCGCACGTTCGGCTCGTGCCAGTCGTGGGCGTCGTCGTTCGCCAACCGCATCAACGCCATCGAGGCGTGCCCGGCCATCGTCCCCGACGAGACGATCTACCACCCGGTGACCAACCCGACCGGCGTCCGCTGCAACCTGACCGAGCACGTACGCACCCAGCTGGGCGTGGAGGCCGACGGCTTCGCCCCGGCGCTGTACGCCAACGAGGGCGTGCAGTACGGCCTGGCGCCGCTGCAGGCCGGCACGATCACGGTCGACCAGTTCCTCGACCTGAACGAGCTGATCGGCGGCTTCGACCGCGACGGCGTGCCCCAGGCCGAGCGCAGCCCGGCCAACCCGCGGGCGGTCGCCCGCGTGAAGGAGACGGGCCTGGCGGCCGCCGGCACCGGGGGACTGGCGTTCACCCCGACCATCGACCTGCGGACCTACACCGACACGTTCGCCGACATCCACACGTCGTACTGGTCGGTGGCGGTGCACGACCGGCTGGTGCGGGACGGGGCCGACCCCCGCATCCACGCCCGCTGGATCGTCCCGCCCGGCGTCAACCGGAGCGCCGAGGCGCTCGACGCCATGGAGGCGTGGCTGACGGCCATCGAGGCGGACCACCGCCGGGGGACCGACGCCGAGGTCGCGGTCCGCAACCGGCCGGCCGCCGCGTCCGACGGCTGCTGGACGGTCGGGCGGGGCCCCGAAGGTCGAGGACCTCGACGCCTGCTACGCGGGGCCGTTCCCGATCGCCGCCGACCCCCGCATCGTCGCCGGCGGCCCCGTGACGAGCGACTTCACCTGCCAGACGAGCGCCCCCGACCCGGCCGACTACGCCGTGGCGTTCACCCCCGACCAGTGGGCCCGCCTGCAGGCGATCTTCCCGACGGGCACCTGCGACTACGACCTGCCCTCCGTGGCCGCGGACGCCGAGTTCGGGGGCACGTGGCAGAGCTACGGGCCGGCCGTCAGCCCTTGACCGCGCCCATCGTGAAGCCGGAGACGAACCGCCCCAGCAGCAGGCTGAAGACGAACGCGATCGGCAGGGCCACCAGCAGGGCCGCGGCCTGGAGCTCCTGCCAGTGGAACACGTCGCCCAGCACCAGCTCGGTGGGGATGCCGACGCTCACGGTCTTCTCGGCGCTCGAGGAGATGAACGCGCTGGCGTAGAGGAACTCGTGGGTGGCGAGCGTGAAGGCGAACACCACGACCGCCACGATCCCGGGGAAGGCCAGCGGCACCGCCACCCGCACGAACGCGGCGAGGCGGCTGTAGCCGTCGACCATCGCCTGCTCCTCGATGTCGCGCGGGATCGACTTGAAGAAGCCGAGCAGGAGCCACACCGACACGGGCACGGTGATGGTCGGGTACAGCACGACCAGCGCCCACCGCGTGTTCTGCAGGCCGAGGTTGGCGATCAGCCGGGAGAACGACACGAACAGCAGGGACGGCGGGATGAGGTACACGAGGAAGATGGCGATGCCGAGCACGCCGCCCCAGCGCAGGGGCAGCCGGGCGAGGCTGTAGGCGGCCGGCAGGGCCAGCAGCAGCGTGACGGCCACGACGCACCCGCCGACGAGCAGCGTGTTGGCCACGAAGGTCAGGAACCCGGTCGACGTGAACAGGAAGTCGATGTGCTCGGTGGTCGGGTCGAGGTTGTAGACGGAACGGGTTGTTGCCGGGCGCGTAGAGGTCCTGGTCCCGCTTGAAGGTGATGATGCCCTCGACGACGAACGGGAACACCGCCAGCAGCGAGGCGACGATCGCGACGGCGTAGACCACGATCCGGGACACGACGTAGCGCCGCTGGGCGCGCCGGCGCTGCAGCTCGACCGGGACCGTCCCCGCGCTCAGTCGCGCTCGCTCACGTCACCTCCCAGCGCCGGACCGCCCGGAGGATGGCGATCGTGGCGGCCAGCAGCAGCGGCAGCAGGAACACCGCCACCGCCGCGCCCTGCGCCAGGTTGCCGCCGTCGATGCCCTTGGCGTAGGCCCAGCTGGCCAGCACGTGGGTCTCGTTGACGGGACCCCCGTTGGTGAGCACGCGGACCAGGCTCATGTCGGTGAAGGTGATGATGGCGCCGAACAGCACGGCGACCGCGATGACCGGCAGCGTCAGCGGGATGGTGATCTCCCACAGGCGGCGCCAGAACCCGGCGCCGTCGACCTCGGCCGCGTCCTTGATGTCGTCGGGGATCGCCGTCTGGCCGGCCATGATGATCACCGCGGCCAGCGGCACGAGCCGCCAGACCTGCACGCCGATCACCGACGCCTTGGCGAGCCCGGGCTTGCCGAGCCACACCATGTGGCGGCCGTCCTCGACCAGGCCCACCTGCCACAGGATCCAGTCGATCGGGCTCAGCAGCGAGTCGAGCATGAACAGCCAGGCGATCGCCCCGATGGCGGCGGGCGTGGTCCAGGGGAGCAGCACGAGGAAGCGCACCAGCCACTTGCCGTGGAAGTCGCTGGTCAGCAGCAGCGCCAGGATGTTGGCCAGCACCACCGTCAGCACCATCGTGGCGGCGGTGAACAGGAAGGTGTTCCACAGCGCCTGGCCGAACACCGGGTCCCGCCAGTTGGCCCGGTAGTTCTCCAGCCCCACCCAGTCGTAGCCGGGATCACCGGCGGTGACGTCGCTGAAGCTGTAGGCGATGGCGATCACGAACGGCACCGCGACGAGCGCCAGGATGTAGACGATCGCCGGCAGCAGCATCAGCCGGGCGAGCAGCCCGTCCCGGTCAGCGAGCCGGACCATCGGTCGCCTGCTCCGTCTCCGGGTCGAAGTAGCGGAGGTCGTCCTCCCGGAGGACGAACTCGTGGCTGGTGCCCGTCTCGATCGGCGTGAGCACGGTGGCCGGCAGCCGGACGATCACCGGCGTCGGCTCGCCCAGCCCCGTCGCCACCCCGTGCAGGTGCCGGTCGCCCGACAGGTACTCGATGCGCTGCACGTCGAGGGTCCAGGCGTGGTGGCCGTCGAGCCCCTCGCCGAGCACCTCGGCCGGCAGCGCCTTCTCCGGCCGGAAGCCGACGACGACGCCGTCGCGGGGGACCAGGTTCATCGGGGGCGAGCCGAGGAAGGTGGCGACGAACGTGTCGGCCGGCCGCTCGTAGACGGCCTGCGGGGGGCCCACCTGGCGGACCTGGCCGTCGAGCATCACGACGATGCGGTCGCCCATGCCCATGGCCTCGACCTGGTCGTGGGTGACGTAGATCGTGGTCGTGCCCACGCGCTCGTGGAAGTCCTTCAGGTCGTCGCGGGCGGTCGCCCGCAGCTTGGCGTCGAGGTTGGACAGGGGCTCGTCGAGCAGGAACACGCTGGGGTCGCGGACCAGGGCCCGGGCCAGCGCCACCCGCTGGCGCTCGCCGCCCGAGAGCTGCCGGGGGCGGCGGTCGAGCAGGTCCACGAGCCCCAGCAGCTCGGCCGCCCACTCCGCCTTCTCGTGGCGCTTCCCGGTCGGCATCTTCTCCGCCTTCAGCGGGAACTCGATGTTCTGGCGGACCGTCTTGTGCGGGTACAGCGCGTAGCTCTGGAACACCATGGCGATGCGGCGCGACCGCGGCGGCAGCCCGTTGACGACGTCGCCGCCGATGCGGACCTCGCCGTCGGTGGGCTGCTCCAGGCCGGCGATCATCCGCAGCAGCGTCGTCTTGCCGCAGCCCGAGGGACCGAGGAGGACGAGGTACTCGCCCTCCTCGGTGGCCAGGTCGACGTGGTCGACCGCCGGACGCTGGCGGCCGCTGAAGGTCTTGGTGAGGCCGACGGCCTCGACGGTGACTGCCACGGTGGCCGGCGCTCAGCCCGTCCCACCACCCACCAGCCCCTGCGACCGCCAGCGGTCGAAGATGCTCTGGATCTGGCTCTCGGCCGCCGCCACCGCCTCCTCGGGGTCCATCTCGCCGCGCGCCGCCTGCGCCAGCATGGTGGGGATCACGTTGGTGCCGAACACCTCGCCGATGGCGGGGTTGGTCGGTCCGGGGTGCCCGATGTTGGTCGTCCACTTCACGACGTCGTCGAAGGTCATGAACCCGAGCTTGTCGGGGGGCGTGGAGCCGAAGGGGTCCTCCCGGATCCAGGCGTCGAGGTTGGGGACCCGCTCGATGAAGGCCGGGAAGTCGTAGAGCTTCGAGTTGTACGTGGCGTGGGCGTAGTTGGCCGTGTAGTGGAGCAGGAACTCCTGGGCCGCATCGGGGTTGGCGGCGTGGTTGGGGACGATCCAGTTGTAGAGCACGTGCTGGGCGGCCAGCGCGGTGGCCGGGCCCTCGAGGGCCGGCACGAAGAACACGTCGTCGGCCACGACGGGGTTCTGCTCCTGGGCCGTCCGGTAGGCCGAGATCGAGTTCAGGATGTAGGACAGCGCCCCGGACGCCATGCCCTGGTTGTTGGACGCGGCGTTCCAGGCGAAGACCTCCTCGGTCATCGCCCCGCTGAACAGCTCGGCCATGTACTCGACCGCGGCGATCGTCTCGGGCGAGTTGATGACCACGTTCTCGGCGTCGTCCTGGACGGAGCCGCCGAAGGACCACATCAGCGCGAGCCCCGCCATGTTGGAGTCGATCTCCTGGGACATGCCGATGCCGAGCTGGATGCCCTGGCTGCTGCGGATCTCCCGGCCGCCCTCCAGCAGCTCCTCCCAGGTGGAGGGGCCGTCGGGCAGGCCGACCGAGTCCCACAGCGACCGGCGGTAGTTGCCGGGATCGGGCGCCCAGCCGGGGGCGTAGGCGAAGAACTTCTCGGTGTTGGGGTTGAAGCTCGACCGCCGGCACACGTCGAGCATCTCGCCGTAGCGGCTCTCCGCCTCGGTCACGACGTCGGTCATGTCGAGCACGCTCGGCTGGAACTGGGGGATCGCCGCGATGTGCTGGATGAGGTCGTGGCCGGAACCGGCGGCGATCTGCGACGTGATCTGGCCGGGAACCTCGGCCGTGTTGATGTGGTCCACGGTGACGTTCACCCCGACGGCCTGCCCCCAGTCCCGGGCGAAGCCGTCGAACCACTCGTCGTGGCTCGGCACGAAGTGGCTCCACATGAGGATGCGCAGGTCGCCCGACAGCGCCGACGCGGGATCCTCCAGCAGCGTGGTGGCCGGCGCCCCGACGTCCTCGGGCGCGGCGGTCGTCGGCGTCGCCTCCTCCTCGTCCCCGCCGCACGCCGCGAGCCACGATGGCGCGACGGCGGCGGCCGCGACGCCGCCGAGGAACCCGCGACGGGTCAGGTTGAACGGTCGGCCGTAGGACGTCATGTCCCCTCCCCTGATCGGCCCCCCGCCGAGCAAAACGGTAGCCCGGCTGCGTCAGGTTTGCGTCAGGTTCTGCGGGTTCGCCGGTCCCGCGCGACCATCAGGTTCCAGTTTTCAGGAGGCGGCATGGCCACCGAGACCCGATCGATCCGGACCGTCGCACGGTGGGTGCTGGGCGGCACGCTCATCGTCGCAGGCACGGGCCACCTGACGAGCCAGCGCGAGGAGTTCCGGGCCCAGGTGCCCGAGTGGATGCCGATCGACGACGACCTGGTGGTCGTCGCATCCGGCGTCGTCGAGATCGCCCTCGGGTTGGCGCTGATCCTGCTGCGCCGCCAGCGGGCGGCGGTCGGGCTGGTGGTCGCCGGGTTCTTCGTCGTCATCTTCCCGGGCAACATCGCGCAGTACGCCGAGCACACCGACGCGTTCGGCCTCGACACCGACACCAAGCGACTGGTCCGCCTGTTCTTCCAGCCGGTGCTCGTCGTCTGGGCGCTGTGGTCGACCGAGCGCGATCGGTGGCTCCGACGGCGCGAGAGCGGCGCCGGACGGCGCCGTCACCCGTCGGTGATCATGTCGGCCCACCCGGCCTGCTGGCGGCCGGTGTACCGCGCGCCCTGGAAGCCGCCGTCGACGGCGAGCACCTCGCCGGCGACGTAGCTCAGGCGCGGGCTGCCGAGCATCACCAGCGGCCACGCCTGCTCCTCCGGCCGTGCGTAGCGTCCGATGGGCCCGACCGCCTGGTCCACCACCTCCTTGGTGGCGAAGTCGTGGAACGCCGGCATCATCGCCGTGTCGGTGGGCCCGGGGTTGATGCAGTTGATCCGGATGCCCCGTCCGGCGAGGTCGGGGTACCACCAGCCGACCCACGCGTCCACGACCCACTTCGAGAACAGGTAGCCGCTCCACGACCACGACGCCTCGTGCGCGTTCAGCCAGTCGACGGCCTCGTCGAACCCGGTGGTCGCAAGGAGCCCACCGATCGTCTCCATCTGGTCCTGCCAGCCGACCGCCGCCGACGAGGAGATGGCGGTGATCGAGGATCCCGCCGGCATCTCGGGAACGAGTCCTTCGGCGAGATGGCGGGCGCCCACGAAGTTCACCACCATCGTGTCGAGCTCGGAGAAGGGCGGGCCGGGCAGCCCTGCGCAGCTGAAGAGTGCGTCGACGGGTTCGCCCATCGACGCGACCGCGTCGTCGATGGCGACGCGGTCGCGCAGGTCGACCTCGACGAATCGGCTGACCGGGACCTCGGTCGGCTTGATGTCGATCGCGGTGACCTGCGCCCCGAGGTCGACGAGGATCCGGGCGGTCGCCGCGCCCATCCCCGATGCGGCTCCTGTGACGACGACCGAGGCGTCCCGGTAGCCGAGTACGTCTTCCATCGTTCCTCTAGATCCGTCCACGACGAGCTTGAGATCGGGCACGAAGCGCAGCGGCGGCCGGTAGGCGGGCCGGTAGCCGGGGGCGAGGGAGTACTCGGGGATCCGTCGGTGCCACTCCGACAGGGCGACGCGGAGCTCGCGCCGGGCGAGGTGCGAGCCCAGGCAGCGGTGGATCCCGAGACCGAAGGCCACGTGGCGGTTGCCCGTCCGGTCGAAGCGGACCTCGAGGGGATCCGGATACTGCCCGGGATCGAGGTTGGCCGACGAGAGGTTGGCCATCACGAGGTGACCGGCGGCCACGGGGTGCTCCCCGACGCGGTGGTCCTCGCGTGCCCACCGGACGACGGCGGGCACGGGCGACTCCCAGCGGAGCAGCTCCTCGACGGCGTCGGGAACGACCTCGGGATGCTCGACGAGCTCGCGCCGGTGGTCGGCGTGCTGGGCGAGGAACGCCCAGAAGCAGGTCAACGAGTCGGTGACCGTGTCGAGCCCGGCGGTGAGCAGCACGAAGCAGATGTCGAGCATCTCGTCGCGGGTGAGACGCTCGTCACCGACGTCGGCGGTGGTGAGCAGCGACAGGATGTCGTCGCGGGGCACGGCCGCACGTTCGTCCAGCACCGCGTCGAAGTAGGCGTACACCCGCTGCGCCGTCTCCCGCTGGATGCCGGTCCGCTCCTCGGGTGTCGACTCCGGGGTGCCCGGCCGGAGGATCCCGTCGCGGAGCGAGACGAGGGTGTCGAGCTCCGCCCAGTCGAGGCCCATCATCCCGAGGAACACCGACGACGGGAACAGCTCGGCGAACTCGGCGGTGAAGTCGCACTCGCCCCGGTCGGCGAACCGATCGATGAAGTGGTTCACCCGCACGGCGATGTCGTCCTCGAGACGGTCGATCTGGCGGGGCGCGAAGAGCGGGTCGAGCAGCCGGCGGTAGCGGCGGTGATCGGGGGGATCGACGGCGAGCGGGATGAGCGGCCGGACGTTGCCCTGATCGACGAGATCGGCGGACGAGAACACCTCCGCGTTCCGCAGGGTCTCCTCGACGAGCGACCGGCTGCAGGCGATGAGCGTGTCGTCGAGGGCGATGGCGCCCGCCTCGGCCAGCGCATGGTTGTCGGGCTGGGGGGCCGGCGCGTCGGGCACGACCTCGGGCTTCAGGTTGACGAAGTCGACTCTCGTGACCGGACGGTCCGCCCGCTTCGGTGACGTCGAGCTCACCGCCGACCCCCTATCGTCGTGGCCGAGACGTCCCGCTCGACGTCCACTGCGGCTGTTAAGATGGTGGGCACTATCTTAACATGCTGCCCACGGCGAACGAGGATCGAACACGGTGGCACGCGCGACAGCCGGCACCACGCCGGCGTCAGGGAGCACGAAGGCGACGCGCCGGCCGAGGGGGGCGCCCCGCCGGCTGCTGCTCGACGCGGCGCGCGAGCTGTTCGCCCGCCAGGACTACCGGAGCACGACCACGCGCGAGATCGCCGAGGCGGCCGGGGTGGCCGAGCACCTTCTCTTCCGCCACTTCGGCTCGAAGGCGGCCCTGTTCCGCGAGGCGGTCGTCGTTCCCTTCACCAGCTTCGTCGACGACTTCCGCGCCACGTGGCGGTCGGTGGTCCCCGAGGAGACCGACGAGGAGGAGCTGGCCGCCCAGTTCATCGGTCCCCTGTACGACCTGTTCGTGGAGAACCGCGGCCTCGTCATGACGCTCTGGGCGTCGGACTCGCTGAGCGACGAGGAGCTGGCGGAGGCCGGCATCGCCGACATCGACGGGGCGCTCGCCGTCCTCGGTCAGATCGGCGCCGAGGGCATGGACATCAAGGGGATGCGAGCCGCCGACCACGGCCTCATCGCCCACTCGACCGTGGCCATGGTCGCCGGCATGGCGGCGTTCCGCTCGACCTTCTTCGGGGGGACCCGGCCGCCGAGGGACGTCATCGTCGAGGAGCTCACCCAGGCGACCCTCCACGGCTTCCTGCATCGGAGCGGTTGAGCGGAGTCGGCCCGGGGCGCCCGAAGCGGGCGACGAGGTGGGAGTGGACCCCGTCCGGGTCGAGCCGGCGGGCGACCAGGTAGCCGGCGCCGACCCAGCCGCGGTGCATCCAGTTCCCGAACGAGAGGTAGGTCCCCGGGGATCCCGACGCCGCCGGGATCATCTTCACCCGCTCGAGCGCGGCCCGGACGCCGTCCGGAGTGAGCGGATGCGCGTCGGCGAACGCCCGGAGGAGCACGCGGGCGACGTCGAAGTTCACGACCGGGACGCAGTACTCGGGCCGGCGCCCGTAGACCTCGTCGAACTCGTCGAGCAGCTGCTGGCCGACCGGGTTCGTCTCGTCGTACTGGTCGACGCCGGTCCACCCCAACATGGCCTGCCACAACAGGTCGTTGAGCCACGCGTTCTCGAACGCCGTGCTCAGGTAGCGAGGCGGGTCCCAGTCGAGCGACCGGAGCACCATGTTGACCATCGCCATGCCGAACCCGAAGCCGCAGTGGACGAGGGCGTCGGGTCGGGCCTCGTGGAGCCGCGTCACCTCCGCGGTGACGTCCTGCGCCGTCTGGGCGATGGTCTGCTCGCCGACGATCCGGATGCCCCCGCGCTCGCACGCGGCCCGGAAGTTGGTGATGTACGTGTGCCCGACCCGCGAGCGCTCGACCAGGGCGCCCACGGTCTGACAGCCGGCGGCGACCATCTGCTCGACCCAGAAGACCGGCTCGTCGGCGAGCGATCCCATGGGCAGCGAGAACGTCCACGGGCCCAACCAGTCCTCCGACCCGGTGACGCTCAGGGCCGGCACCTCGAACCGGCGCTCGATCGCCCGTCGTGTCGGCTCCGCGTTGTCGGTGATGAACGGGCCGAAGACGGCCAGGCAGCCCTCGTCGACGAGGTCGCCGTACGCGTCGATGACCGCCTTGGCCGATCCCTTCGGGAGGCCTTCCACCTCGCGGTAGACGACCTCGACGGGGCGATCGATCACGCCGTCCCGGTGGCCACGTGCGAAGACGAGGTCGAGCGACTGCGTGAGGTCGAGGCGGCGGTCCTCCGGGAACTCGTCGGGGAGGGCGAAGTCCATGAGGTAGCCGAGCTTGATCGGCTGGGCGGTGCTCTCGTACGACACGCGGAACCTCCTGGGCGGGTCTCGACATCCCGGCCCCGGTTAAGATAGCGTTCGCTATCATAGCGGCGAAGGGGACGGCCGGCCGCCGTCCCGCCCGGGGGGAACGCATGAACCTGGACGACTCGATCCTGGTGAGCGTCGACGACCACGTCGTCGAGCCGCCCGACGTCTTCGAGCAGCATCTGCCTGCGAAGTACCAGGAGTTCGCGCCGAAGCTGAAGGAGCGGGAGGACGGCACGCTCGCCTGGTACTACTACGAGCACGAGATCACCAACGTCGGGCTGAACGCGGTGGCCGGCCGGCCCCGCGAGGAGTACGGCATCGAGCCGACCCGGCTCGACGAGATGCGCAAGGGCTGTTGGGACGTCGACGAGCGCATCAAGGACATGAACGCCGGGGGCGTCCTCGGCTCGCTGTGCTTCCCCTCGATGCCGGGCTTCGCGGGCCGCATCTTCGCCTCCGCCAAGGACGACGCCATCGCCGCCGCGATGGTGAAGGCGTACAACGACTGGCACATCCACGAGTGGTGCGGCAGGCACCCCGGCCGGTTCATCCCGCTCGGCCTACCGATGATCTGGAGCGCCGAGGAGACGGCCAGGGAGGTGCACCGCCTCGCGGACCTGGGCTGCCACGCCATCACCTTCCCGGAGAACCCGGCACCGCTCGACGCGCCGACGCTCCACGATCCGTACTGGGACCCGTTCTGGCGCGCCGCCGAGGAGCGCGGGACGGTGATCTGCATGCACATCGGCTCGTCGTCGAAGCTGGCGATGACCACGCCCGACGCACCCGTCGACGTGTTGATCACCCTGCAGCCGATGACCATCGTGCAGGCCGCCGCCGACCTGGTGTGGAGCCGGGTGCTCAAGGAGTTCCCCGACATCAAGATCGCCCTGTCCGAGGGCGGCATCGGGTGGGTGCCGTACTTCCTCGATCGCATCGAGCGCACCTACGACATGCACCACAACTGGACCGGCCAGGATCTCGGTGATCTGACGCCCACCGAGCGGTTCCTCCGCAACGTCCTGCTGTGCTTCATCTCCGATCCGGTGGGCGTCGCGCTGGTCGATCGGATCGGCTCGGAGAACGTCAGCTGGGAGATGGACTACCCCCACTCCGACTCGTCGTGGCCCACGGGGCCCGAGGACCTGGCGGCCGACATCACCGCGGCCGGCCTCGGTGCCACCGACATCGAGAACATCACCCACCGCACGGCGATGCGCTGGTTCGACTACGACCCGTTCCTGCACGTCCCGCGGGAGGAGGCGACCGTGGCCGCCCTTCGGAAGCGGGCGGAGGGCCACGACGTCGCGGTCCGCTCGATGGGCCGGGGCCGCGTCGGGGCGGAGGCGCTCAACATCGGCGAGATGTCGAAGTCGGTGACGGGCAAGGCGCCGTGACCGCCGGTCCCCGGCGTGTCGTCGTCTGGTCGACGGGCGGGATCGGTTCGATCGCCATCAGGGCGATCCACCGTCGTCCGGACCTGTCGTTGGTCGGCGTGTGGGTCCACTCCCCGGACAAGGTCGGGGCGGACGCCGGTGTCCTGGCCAACGGCGAGGCCATCGGCCTCGCGGCCACCGGCGACGCGGACGCCCTGATGGAGCTCCGGCCCGACTGCGTGGTCTACGCCGCCAGCGCCCCCGAGCGCGACGGCGCGGCGGTGCCCGACTACGTGCGCTTCCTGGCCGCGGGCATCAACGTCGTGACGACGAGCTCGACGCGGCTGGTCTACCCGCCTGCGTTCGACCCGCGGTTCCGGGAGCAGCTCGCCGAGGCCGCGGCCGCCGGGGGTGCGTCGTTGTACGCGTCGGGGATCGAGCCCGGTTTCGTGCTCGATCACCTCCCCCTCGTCCTCGCCACCCAGTCGAGCACGATCCGGTCGATCCACGCCTGCGAGATCGGCCTCTACGACGACTATCCGGTCGCGGACGTGATGATGGACGGGATGGGCTTCGGCCGTCCGATGGACTTCGAGCCGTTCATCGCACTGCCCGGCGCCGTGAGCGCAGAGTTCGCCGGCGGGATCCGGCTCATCGCCGATGCGCTCGGCGTCGAGCGTGGAGGAGATCCGGGAGTCGGTCGAGCGGGCACCGACCGGGCGACGGCTGGAGGTCGCCTGCGGCACCCTCGAGGCCGGGACCTGCGGGGCTGTCCGCTTCAAGGCCGCCGGCGTCGTCGACGGCCGCGAGGTCATCGCCATCGAGCACGTCACCCGCATGGCCCGGGATGTCGCCCCCGACTGGCCGACCAGCGAGCACGGCGTCGGGTACAAGATCGAGATCGACGGCGAGCCGAGCATCCAGCTCGACCTGGCGTGCGGGCTCGACGACGCGGCCGCGGCGGGCATCGGTGGGATGCAGGCCGGCGCCGGCGCGATGGTGGCGACGGCGATGCGGGTGGTGAACGCGGTTCCCTACGTGGTCGAGGCGGCGCCGGGGCTGCTCAGCGCCCTCGACCTCCCGCTGACCGTGCCCCGCCACGCCTTCGACCGGTCGCCGGCGACGAGCGTGGGAGTGGGGGAGTAGGACGCATGGGTCACGACGGTCGTCTCCGGGTCGCCGTCTGGTCGACCGGCGGGGTCGGGTCACGCGCCATCGACGCGGTGAGCCGCCGCGCCCGACCTCGACCTCGTCGGCGTCTGGGTCCACACGCCCTCCAAGGTCGGCCGGGATGTCGGCGAGATCATCGGGGGCGAGCCGCTCGGGATCTCGGCCACGAACGACGCCCGGGCGCTCGTGGATCTCGGCCCGGACTGCGTCGTGTACGCGGCCAGCGGCCCGGACCGGGGGGCCGGTGCCGTACCCGACTACGAGCTCCTCCTGTCGCACGGCATCAACGTGGTGACCACGACCTCGACCGAGCTGGTGTTCCCGCCCGTGTGCGACCCCGCCCTGCGTGACCGCCTCGATCGGGCCGCCACCCGCGGCGGTGCATCGCTGTACGGGTCGGGCATCTTCCCCGGCTTCGCGTCGGACCAGCTCGCGCTCGCGCTCGCGACCGGGTCGAGCGCGATCCGCAGCCTGCGGGTGGTCGAGATCTCGCTCAACGACCACTACCCGGTCGCCTCGGTGATGCAGGACGGGATGGGCTTCGGGCGGCCGCTCGAGTTCGAACCCCTGGTGAGTCAACCCGGGATCATCCCGCTGGTGTGGCAGGCGCCGATCGAGCTCGTCGCCCGGGGTCTCGGCGTGGAGCTGGACGACATCAGCGGCCGGCTCGACCGCGCCGTCACCGACCGCGACCTCGAGGTCGCGTTCGGCACCATCCCGGCCGGCACCGTCGGTGCGGTGCGCATGATCGCGAGCGGGATCGTGGATCGGCGCGAGGCGATCGTCGTCGAGCACGTGATCAGGATGGCCCGGGACGTGGCGCCGGACTGGCCCGCCTCCGATCATGACGCGACCTATCTCGTCCGCATCGAGGGCGAGCCCGACATCGACGTGCGCCTGTCGCTCGGCGAGGCCGAGGGCCATGGCGCGGGCAACAGTGCGATGACCGCGACGGCGATGCGCGTGGTGAACGCCGTTCCCTACGTCGTCGACGCGGCGCCCGGACTGCTGAGCTCGCTCGACCTTCCGCTGACGCTGCCACGACATGCCGTTCCGAGCTGATGGAGTTCACATGCACGACGCGAGGGTGACGGCGGGTCGAGCCTGCGTGGCGGCACGACGGGCGTGGGCCGTCATCGCCGCCGGGGCGTTGGTGGTCGCGCTCGGCGCGTGCGGTGACGACTCGTCCGGCGCGCCGGACCGGGAGACCAACGAGACGGTCGGCGCGGGCACCGCCGCCGACCTGCTCGGCCCCGAGGACCCGGCGAGCGGGGAGCCGGTCAAGATCGGGCAGCTCACCGAGGGCACCTCGGCCACCGTGGACGCCAGTGACGAGGTGCCGGCCGGCCAGGCCACCGTGGAGTACCTCAACGCCCATCGCGGGGCATCGGCGGACGCCCCATCGAGCTGGTCACGTGTGAGATGAAGGTCGATCCTGCGACCACCGCGGACTGCGCCCAGCGCATGTTCGAGGAGGGTGTCGTCGCCGTCACGCTGCCGCAGGCGTCCTACACCGAGGCGGTGTGGGAGCCGCTCCACGCCGCGGGCATCCCGCTGATGATCCTCTCCGGGGCCGGCGAGGCGCTGCAGCAGGAGGGCCAGTCGACGTTCCTGATGGTGAACCCGGCGGCGGCGTACTACGGCCTGCCGGTCGCCCTGGCCGAGGCGGAGGGCGCCGACAAGATCGCGTTCGTGGTCATCGACGTGCCCCAGGCGGTCTCCGTCCTGGAGGCGGACGACGGCGCGACGCTGGAGCGGGCCGGGCTCGACCACGAGGTGGTGGCCATCCCTCTCGGGACGCCGGACATGACGTCGCGGATGCAGGATGTCGTGGACAGCGGCGCCGGGGTCGTCCACATCCTGGGCAACGACGCGTTCTGCATCGCTGCCATTCAGGGACTCATCGCGGTGGAGTACGAGGGCGCGATCTCCGGGGTCTCCCACTGCTTCACCGACGCCACACGCGCCGCGCTCGGTGCGGACCTCGAGGGGGTCAGCGTCCTGGCCCCGCTGGCCGACGGCGCGACCGACGACCCCACCTACCAGCTGTACCTGGCCGTGATGGCCGAGTACGGCGACGACGTCGAGGACGTCGACGGCTACTACGCGCTGAGCGGCTACGCGGCGGTGGCGGCGCTGGCCGCCTCCCTGGAGTCCATCGAGGGCGAGATCACCCCCGCCACGGTGGCCGAGTCCATCAGGGCCATGCCGGAGACGGCACTCCCCGCGGGCGGGGGCGTCACGTTCCGGTGTGGTGGGTCGGCGGTGCCCGACCAGCCGGCGATCTGCACCAACCAGTGGCTGCGCGGCGAGCTCGACGCCTCCGGCGAGCCGACCGCCTACACGGTGGAGGACTCGACGGATCTCATCGAGTAGGAATCCTCCATGGCCACGATCACAGCGAGCTTGTTCACGGCGCTCGACGGCGTCGTCGACCCGGCGGTCGGCAACTGGCACTTCCCGTACTTCAACGAGGAGATGGGCAGCGCCGTGGAGGGAACCCACGACACCGACGTGATGCTCTTCGGCCGCGTGACGTACGACAGCTTCGCGGGGGCGTGGCCCGAACGCGAGGCCGCGGGCGGGGAGGACGCCCCGTTCGCCAAGCGACTGGGGGACATGCGCAAGATCGTCGCGTCGCGCCGCCCGCTGGAGTTCTCCTGGCGCAACTCGGAGCAGCTGCAGGGCGATCTCGTCGAGACCGTCGCCGCGCTCAAGGACGACCCGGCGATCCGGCGGATCGCGCTGAGCGGGTCGGTGTCGGTGGTGCGGCAGCTGCTCGACGCCGATCTGCTCGACGAGCTGCACCTGTTCGTCCACCCGGCCACCGCCGGCTCGGGCCTCAAGCTGTTCGAGGAGGGCGGACCGCCCCGCCATCTCAAGCTGATCTCCGCGCAGTCGTTCGCCACCGGCATCGTGTACGTCGTCTACGGGCCCGACCCGAACCCGCCGACGGGCGGCTACGACGAGGCGAAGGCGAGCCTGCCCACGGAGTGAGGCCCGGCAATTCAACCAATCCGGCTTGATGTATCGAGTCGGATTGATGTAACTTGGTGGCGTGAGACGGCACGAGGTCGATCCCGGCCTGGCGCTGCCGGCGTTCCTGCAGCTCGCCGGGCACCCGCTGCGGTGGCGGCTGCTCGGCGAGCTGGCCCACGGCGACCGCATGGTGCACGAGCTGACGGGGCTGGTCGCCCAGCCCCAGAACCTGGTCTCGTACCACCTGGGCAAGCTGCGGGGTGCCGGCCTGGTGTCGGCCCGGCGCAGCTCCGCCGACGGCCGGGACGCCTACTACACCGTCGATCTGACCCGGGTGGGTGACCTGCTGTCCGCCACGGGCGGGGCCCTCCACCCGGGTCTCCGCCTGACCCCGCCGCCGTCGCCCGGTGGCGCCGGGCCGGGCACGGTGCGGGTGCTGTTCCTGTGCACGGGCAACAGCGCGCGCTCCCAGATGGCCGAGGCGCTGGCGAGGGTCCGTTCCGGTGGGGTCGTCGAGGCGCACAGCGCCGGCAGCCATCCCAAGCCGCTGCACCCGGACGCGGTCCGGGTCATGCGGGACGAGCACGGCATCGACCTGGCCGGGCAGGCGTCGAAGCATCTGGACGTGTTCGCCGACCAGCGTTTCGACCGGGTGATCAGCCTGTGCGACCGGGTGCGCGAGGTGTGCCCCGAGTTCCCGGGCCGACCCGAGACGATCCACTGGAGCGTCCCCGACCCTGCGGCCGGTCATGTCGACGACCAGGCCGGCTACGCGGCGTTCCGGCAGACCGCCGCCGAGCTCGAGACCCGGATCGGGTTCCTGCTCGCCGCGCTCGCCGATCGCAAGACCGCTATGACACCCGAGGAGGAGCCATGACGACACAGAGCGAGCTCGTCAACGTCCGCTACATGGTCGACGACGTGGACGCGGCGATCGCCTTCTACACCAAGCACCTCGACTTCGAGCTGCGCATGAGCGCCGCCCCGGCCTTCGCGGACATCATCCGCGGCAACCTGAGGCTGCTGCTCAGCGGGCCGAAGAGCTCCGCCGGCCGGCCCATGCCCGACGGCGCCACGCCGGGCCCCGGCGGCTGGAACCGCATCCACCTCCTGGTGGACGACATCGACGCCGAGGTCGCCCGCCTCCGCGAGGCCGGGCTGAGCTTCCGCAACGACATCGTCACCGGCCCCGGCGGGTCCCAGATCCTGCTGGAGGACCCCTCGGGCAACGTCGTCGAGCTGTTCCAACCCGCCGGCACCTGACTCGCCTGACGCCCCCGAGCGAAATCGGGACCTTCGGCCCTGCTCCGCGCGCCCTCTCCGTGCTCATGATGAGGCCGGAAGGAACAAGGAAACGAGCGCCATGCTTTATCGGGCCGGGCTGTCGACAAGCTCCTGCTGCTGGCGGGAGTGGCCGCGGTGGTCGTCTACGCGATCGGTGACGTCCTGTCCGGCGTGCTGTATGACGGCTACAGCTGGGCCGATCAGGCGATCAGCGAGCTGAGCGCGTTCGGGTCACCCGTCCGCCCGCTGATGGTGACGGTGATCCTCGTCCACAACGTGCTGTTGCTGGCGTTCGGGGTGGGCATCCTCCGGGTGGCCACGCGGAGGAGCCTGCGGTGGATCGGGATCCTGCTGGTGGTCGACTTCGTCGTCGTCGGGCTCACGACCCACACCATCTGGGCGATGAGCTCGCGTGACATGGCGACCGGGTTCAACGACACGATGCACATCGCGCTGTCGGCGGTGTTCAGCGTCCTCGTGGTCGCGATGATGGTGCTCTCGGCCGTCGCGTACCGGGGATGGTTCCGCATCTACGCGCTTGCGACCGTGGCCGTGGTGACGGTGTTCGGCATGGCATCCGCCTTCGCGATCCGGGGCATCGAGGAGAACGACACGCCGTGGGCGGGCGCCTTCGAGCGGATCAACGCCTACGTCTACTTCGCCTGGCTCGCGGTCCTTGCGACCCGTGCTGCCGCGGGTCTAGGCCGCCGGTTCGGCCGGGAGGCCGAACAAGTCGAACAGGGCCGGGTCCAGGAAGACGTGGATGGCGCCGATGCGCCCGGCGACGACGTCGAGCACCTGGATGGAGAACGCCGTCGGCCGGCCGCCCGGCGACCGCGGCCGGTAGGCGGCGACCGCCGGCGACCCGTTCGCCGCGACCGGGGTGAACTGCTCCTGGCCGAAGGCGTCGACGGCGAGGAGCCAGCGGCGGATGTCGGCGGGCCCCTGCATCCAGAGCTCGAACGGCGGCATCTCGAGGATGGCGTCGTCGCGCAAGAGGCCGACGAGGGCGTCGACGTCGTGGCGCTCGAAGGCGTCGAGGTAGGCGGCCAGGAGCGCCTGCTCGTCCAGCGGGGCCGCGTCGGTCGTCGAGTCGCGGTCGACGGCGGCGAGCGCGGCGCGGGCCCGGCGGAGCGCGCTGTTCACCGCGTCGGCGCTCGTCTCCAGTAGGACGGCGACCTCCGCGGCGCGCCAGCGCAGCACGTCCCGCAGGATCAGCACCGCCCGCTGCCGGGGGGCGAGGTGTTGCAGCGCGGCGATGAACGCCAGCCGCACCGACTCCCGTGACACGGCGCGGTCCGCAGGGTCGCCGCGCGGCGGGAGGACCAGCAGGTCCGGTGCCGGCTGGACCCACGTCGCCTCCGGTCGGCGATCGCCGGGCCGCAGCTCTCCGGACGCCGACGGGCGCGACGTCCATCGGCAGGGCCCGCCGGGCCCGCCCCTTCAGCATGTCCATGCAGACGTTCGTGGCGATCCGGTAGAGCCACGGGCGCAGCCCCGCTCGGTCCTCGAACGTCGCCAGCGCCCGCCAGGCACGCAGCATCGTGTCCTGCACGGCGTCCTCGGCCTCGTAGATCGACCCGAGCATCCGGTAGCAGTAGCCGGTCAGCTCCCGGCGGTAGCTGCTCCAACTGCTCGACGGGGACCGCGACGGCCGCGGTGTCCGTGCCCACGGCGCCAGGATAAGGTCGCCGGCCCTCAGTCGAGCGGGGACAGCCCGGACGGCGTCAACAGGTACGCCCCGTTCCCGTAGGCCGTCGACGCCACCAGGTCGAGCGTCGCCTTGCCGACGTCCTCCGGCGTCAGGCCGGGGCCGGAGCGTTCGAGGTAGGTGCCGATGTCGAGGCCGTCGCGCCGGGCGTAGGCCGCCACCGCCAGCGACCCGAGCTCCGTCGACGGCGTCAGCTTCGGCAGCACCGAGATGAAGCGGATGCCCAGGTCCGCCCGAGCCGACTCCGCGGCGGCGTAGCCGGTGACGAACCGGATCGTGGCCTTGGCCCCGGCGTAGCCGCCGCTGAGCGGCGAGCCCCCGAGCGCCGCCCCGCTCGACATCGTGATCACCGTGCTGCCGGGAGGGAGGGGACGCAACAGCGCCTCCCGGACCCAGTGGAAGGCGTGGCGCACGTCGACCTCCCAGTTGCGGCTGAACGCCTCCCACGTGAGCTGGTGCAGCGGCCGGAGCAGCGGCGTCGCGCCGGCGTTGAGCACCAGCGTGCCGGGCCGGTACCGGTCGACGAGGGTCCCCGCCGCGACCGGGTCGGCGACGTCGGCCACCACCGGGGTGAGCCTGTCGCCCAGCTCGTCGGCGGAGCGAGGCGAGCCGCTCGGCGTCGCGGGCCACGGCCACCACCTCGGCGCCCGCCGCGTGGAGCGCCGACGCGATGGCGCGGCCGAAGCCGCGGCTCGCGCCGGTGACCAGTGCGGGGGACGGAATCTGATCCGACGACGTCATCTCGAAGCCTCCTGCGGGCGGGCGGGGCCGATCCCCGTCGGAAGCTGAAACTGCCCGGCCGACCGAAAGTCGTCGCGGGCCGGCGCCGACGAACGGCCGTTCGGTCACCGACGGGGGAGCGGGGGGAGGAGTGACGGTGGTGATCGGTCGCCCGGGCTCACGACGCGCCCGAGGTGGTCGTCCGGTCGGAGACGGTCGTCGGCGCCGGCGGACGGCAGCTTCCCGGTGATCACGGTCAGCGGGCCCGCATGGTCGGAGCCGACCCGGGGATCACGGTCCTGGCTGGCCCGAAACCGCCTAGAATCCACGTTCTGTCAAGTTAACGGTTGGAGCCCGGTCGGGGCCGAGAAGAGGCGGCAGAACGCTGCCACCACCCCCTGCCACGTGCGGGCCATGGCCGGCTCCGCCCGGCGGATGGCGGCCAGGGCCGCGCCGGCGCCCGGGGGCTGCGGGTCGGCGGCCATCCAGCGGGCGACGATGTCGCCGTCGGCCTCCGGGTGGAACTGGACGCCCCAGGCGCGGGGTCCGACCCGGATCGCCTGCGGGATCCCGTCCGCCGTGGCCGCCAGCAGCACGGCCCCGGGTGGCAGGTCCACGGCGACGTCGTTGTTCCACTGGATCGCCCTCGCCCCGGCGGCCACGCCGCCGAGCAGGCGGTCGCCGGCCGCCTCCGGCCGCAGGCCCACCGGCAGCGGGCCCATCTGCTTGCCCGCCGGGTTGGCCTCGACCCGGCCCCCGCACGCCACGGTGAGCAGCTGGTGGCCCAGGCACACGGCCAGCGTGGGCACCTCCTCGTCGACCGCGGCCGCCAGCAGCTCCCGGGTGCCCGCCAGCCACGGCACGGTGGCGTCGTCGGTGGCGGACATCGACCCGCCCAGCACGACCAGCCCGGCGGCGTCGCCGGCGGCCGGCAGCGGGTCGCCCCGGTCCGGCCGGTGCACCCGGGCGTCGACGCCGGCGGCCGCCAGCCAGCCGGCGAACAGCCCGAGCGGGCAGTCCTCCTGGTGCTGCACGACGGCCACCACGGGCCGGGCGGCGGCGGTCACGAGCCCTCGCCGCCGAGCCGCAGCTCGGGCCAGGGGCCGGGCGGCCGTGAGCACCCACTCCAGCGCGTCCCGGTAGGCGGCGGCGCCGGGCTTGCCGGTGGCCAGATCGCGGTCGACGTCGTCGATGGCGGCCTCCAGCTCGTAGAGCCTGTCGTGCAGCGCGTCGAGCTCGGCCCGGCTGATGATGAGCTCGGCGTCGCCCAGCCCGGCCTCGCCGGCCCGGCGCCGGGCTTCGTAGTCCCGCTGGCGGCAGCTGCGCCGGCAGTAGGCCCGCGGCCGCCCCGGACCGCCCGCCACGGCGAACGGACGCCCGCACCACCGGCACCGCCGCGTCCCCGCCGCACCCTCGCCCATCGGTGATTTCGTCACTGTGACGTAAAGTAGCCGTTCCGGGGCTCCCCGGTGCGCATGCCCCGGGTCCCGGCCGCGCGAGACTGCGGTCAGATGCAGCCGCACCCCGTGCCCCCGATGCTCCGTGCGGCGGGCCTGACGATGACCTACCCCGGCGGGACCAATGCGCTCACCGGGCTGACCGTCGACGTGCCCGCCGGCTCGGTCGGGCTCGTGGGCGCCAACGGCGCCGGGCAAGACGACGCTGTTCCGGCTGATGCTCGGCCTCATGCGCCCGAGCGCGGGCACGCTCGAGGTGGCCGGCCGCCGGGTCGACGCCGACCCGGTCGGCGTCCGCAGCCGCCTCGGCTACATGCCCGAGCACGACTGCCTGCCCCTCGACCAGTCGGCCTCCGACGTCGTGTCCACCTTCGGCGAGCTGGCCGGGCTGCCGCCCCGGGCCGCCCGCCAGCGGGCGTCGGACGTGCTCGACCTCGTGGGCCTGGACGAGGCCCGCTTCCGGCCCGTGGGCGGGTTCTCCACCGGCATGCGCCAGCGCACCAAGCTGGCCCAGGCGCTCGTGGCCGACCCCGAGCTCGTGCTGCTGGACGAGCCCACGGCCGGGCTCGACCCCGTGGGCCGGGAGGAGATGCTCGAGCTGGTGGGACGGCTGCACGGGTTCGGCATCTCCGCCATCCTCGCCACCCACCTCCTCGACGACGTGCAGCGGGTGTGCCAGCACGTCGTGATGATCGACCGGGGCCACCTCGTGCTGGCCGGCCCCATCGACCAGCTGATGCAGACGACGGGCGTGATGCGGGTCGAGGTCGGCGGGCGCGACGACGCCGTGCCCGCCCTGGCCGGCGCCCTGGCGGCCCGGGGCGTGACCGCCACCGCGGCCGACGCCCACAACGTCGACGTCGACACCCGCGAGCTGGGCGAGGACGCGTTCGACCTGGTGCGCGACACGGTGGCCGACCTCGGGCTGCGCCTCTACGCGCTGTCCACCCGCCACCGCTCGCTCGACGACCTGTTCCTGCAGGAGGCGCAGCGGTGACCGCGCTGCCCCCGGCGCTGACCGGCGCCGTCTACGACCGGGGCTACCGGCCCTACCAGGGCCCCCGGGGCGGCCGCCGGGAGGCGACGCTGGCGCTGTGGCGGCTGTCGGTGCGGCGGGCCCTCGGCCTGCGGCGGTCGTGGCGCCAGAAGGTGTTCCCGTGGTCGCTGCTGGCCATCGCCACCATCCCCGCGATCGTCAACGTCGGGGTGGCGTGGGCCATCCAGGACAACCCGTTCGAGATGCGGGAGTTCTCGTTCATCACCTACCGCGAGTACGTGGGCGTGTCGACGGTCCTGTTGCTGTTCGTGGCCCTGACCGCCCCCGACATCGTGTGCCCGGACCGGGCGCAGCGGGTGCTGCCGCTGCTGTTCTCGCGGCCGCTGTCCGGCGTCGACTACGTCGTGGCCAAGGTGGCGGCCATCGCGTTCATCGTGTTCGGGTTCTCGTTCCTGCCCCAGGTCGTGCTGTTCGTCGGCCAGATGCTCGTGAGCGACGGCGCCCTCGACTACCTGACCGACAACGCGGCCGTGCTGTGGCAGGTGCCGGTGTCGGTGGCGCTGCTGGCGATCTACTACGGCGCCGTGAGCGTGGCCGTGGCGTCGCTGACCGACCGGCGCATCGTCGGGGGCGTGTCGATCCTCGGGCTGGCGCTCGTGACCTCGGCGGTGGCCGGGATCCTGTACGAGGCGACCGGCGGCGAGGGCACGCCGCTGACCCTGCTCAACGTCATGTTCCTCCCCCTGGAGGTCCGGGACCTGGTGTTCCTGGGCCACCTGAGCGAGGACGAGTCCGGCCTCTCCGGCGTCGCCGGCGGCGGGGCCATGGCCGTGGGCGCCTACCTGGGCGTGCTGGCGGTGGCGATCGCCGTGCTCCTGCGCCGCTACCGGGAGGTGGACCTGTGACCGAGGCCGCCGCTCCCCTGCCGCCGCCCCCGCCCCCTCCCCCGCCGCCGTCCCCGGTGCCCGCCATGGTGCCCACTCCGCCCCTGGGGCTCGACCCGGCGTTCGTGCCGGACGCCACCGTCGTCGTGCAGCGGGCCTCGGTGTGGTTCGACCAGAAGGTGGCGCTGACCGAGCTGTCGTGCTCGTTCGGCCCCGGCGTGACCGGCCTCCTCGGGCCCAACGGCGCCGGCAAGACCACGCTCATGCGGGCCATCACGGGGCTCCTGCCCCTCAACGAGGGCGAGCTGCGGGTGCTCGGGCGCGACCCGCACCGCAACCGGGAGGTGCAGCGGGCCATCGCCCTCGTCCCCGAGGACGAGGCCGTGCCGAACGCGCTGACCGCCCGCCAGTTCGTCCGCTACACCGCGGCCCTGCACCGGGTGGACGACCGCACGCTCCCCGAGCGCTGCCTGGCGACCGTCGGGCTGATGGAGGTGGCCGACCGCAAGCTGCGGGGGTTCAGCAAGGGCATGCGCCAGCGGGCCAAGATCGCCGCCGCCCTCGTGACGATGCCGCAGGTCCTGGTGCTGGACGAGCCGCTCAACGGCGCCGACCCGGTGCAGCGGGTGGCGCTGATCGGGCTGTTCCACGCCCTCGGCGACCAGGGCCGCACGGTGGTCGTCAGCTCGCACGTCCTGCACGAGGTCGAGCGCCTGGCGTCCCGCCAGGTGGTCATGATCCGCGGGCGCCTGGCCGCGGCCGGCGACCACCGGGCCATCCGGGACGCGTTCGCCGACCGGCCCCGGTCGGTGCAGGTCCGCACCCCGGCGGCCCGCGAGCTCGCCGCCCGGCTCATGGCCCTCGACATCGTGCGGGGCGTCACGGTCGACGGCGCCACCCTCACGGTCACGTCCGAACGGGCCGGCGAGCTGGCGGCGGTGCTGCCGGCCGTGGCCCGGGACGCCGGTGCCCGCCTCCACGAGGTGCGCCCGCTCGACGACTCGCTGGAGAGCGTGTTCCGGGAGCTCCTGCGATGAGCGAGCGCAGCGAGCGAATCATCGGCAACGTGCGTTGCTCGGCACGAAGTGCCGATCGCTCACTGCGTGCATCCCGAAGGGTGCACCAGTGAGCACCCGGGTCCGCCCCGCTGCCGTCCCCGTTCGTGGCCATCGTCGGCTACACGCTGCGCGCCTGCCTGCCCGCCCGCCGCTGGTGGGGCGTCCTGTTGCCGTGCGCGGGCGCGCTGCTGTTCGGCTGGCTCGCCCAGTTCGCCGACACGACGGACGAACGCGCGTTCGGCTTCGTGGCGGAGCAGGGATTGTTCGGGCTGGTCCTGCCGCTGACCTGCCTGGTGGTGGGCGACGCCGTGCTCGGCGCCGACATCCGGGCGGGCACCTTCGCCTTCACGTGGCTGGCGCCGGTCAGCTTCGCCGCCATCGCCGTCGGGCGGTGGCTGGGCGGCTGGCTGGTGGTGCTGTGCACGCTGGTCCCGGCCATGGTGCTGGCGACGGTGATGGCCGGCGTCCCCGACGGCGCCGGGCCGATGGCGGTGGCCACGGCGGCCGGCTCGGCCGCCTACATCGGGCTGTTCGTGATGATCGGCGCCGTCGTGCGCCGCTCCGCGGTGTGGGCCCTGGCCGTGGTGTTCCTCGGCGAGCGGCTGCTGGGCGGCTACCTGTCCGGCATCGCCCAGATCTCGCCCATGTGGGAGTCGCAGCAGGTCTACGCCGGCCTCGCCCGCGACGACGGCGGCTGGCGGCTGCTGCGGGAAGGCACGCCCAACGGCTGGGGCGCGGTCGTGCGGCTGGTGGCCATCGCCGTCGTGACGCTGGCGATCGCGACGTGGCGGCTGGGACGGCTGAAGCCGACCGGGGGCGACGAGTAGCGAACGAGGACAGGACCTGGCCTCGATGCGCGCGACGCTGGGGGCCATGTGGGACACCTCGGCCCGGCTGCTGCGGCTGCTGTCGCTGCTCCAGGTGCGCCGGGACTGGTCCGGCCGCCAGCTCGCCGAGCGGCTGGAGGTCGACGTCCGCACCGTGCGCCGCGACGTGGAGCGCCTGCGCTCGCTCGGCTACCCGGTCGAGTCCACGCCCGGCGTGGCCGGCGGCTACCGCCTGGCGGCCGGGGCCGACCTCCCGCCGCTGCTGCTCGACGACGACGAGGCGGTGGCCGTGGCGGTCGGGCTGCGGACGGCGGCGGGCGGCACCGTGGCCGGCATCGAGGAGGCGTCGCTGCGGGCGCTGGCCAAGCTCGAGCAGGTCCTCCCGGCCCGGCTGCGGGAGCGGGTCCGGTCGCTGGGGGCGGCCACCCTGCCGCTCCCCGGGCCCCGTCCCACGGTCGACGCCGACCTGCTGACCCGGGTGGCGGGCGCCTGCCGGGCCTGCGAGCAGATCCGCTTCGACTACCGCGACCACGGCGGGGCCACCAGCCGCCGGGCCGTCGAGCCCTACCACCTCGCCCACACCGGCCGGCTCTGGTACCTGGTGGCGTGGGACCTCGACCGGGGCGACTGGCGGACCTTCCGGGTCGACCGCATCGCCTCGACCCCCGTCCCCGGCGACCGGTTCGCCCCCCGCCCGCCGCCGGACGGCGACATGGCCGCCTACCTGGCGCGCTCGGTGACGTCGTCGCCCTACCGGTACACGGCCCGGGTCGTGTTCCATGCCCCGGTGGCGGCGGTGGCCGAGCGCCTCTCCCCCGCCGGCGCCACGCTCGAGGCCCGGGGCGAGGACCGGACGGTGGCGAGCTTCGGGGCCGAGACGCTGCGGGCGCTGGGCGTGTTCGTGGGCGCCGTCGGCCTCGACTTCACGGTCGAGGACCCGCCCGAGCTCGCCGCCCACCTCACGGCGATGGCCGAGCGCTTCCTGCGTGCGGCCCGAGCGCGATGACTTCCGCCGCCGTCTCCGGTCAATACATCAGAGGAGATCCATCCGAGCTTGGGAGGAACCGTGACCGAGCAGACCGCCACCGCCCTACCCCCGGTCGTCGACCGGCAGACCTGGCAGGCCGCCCTCGACGATCTGCGTGTGCGGGAGAAGGCCGCCACCCGTGAGCTCGATGCCATCGCGGCACAACGCCGCAGGCTGCCGATGGTCGAGCTCCCGGACTACACGCTGATCGGCCCGGACGGCCCCATCCGGCTGGTCGACGTCTTCGACGGGCGCTCCCAGCTCATCGTCTACAACCACATGTGGTCCGATGGCGCGGAGTGGCAGTGCGGCGGCTGTACAGGGCTGACGTCGCAGTACGTCCGGCTGGGCTTCCTCGACAACTACGACGCCCGCTTCGTCGTCGTCACCAACGGGCCCATCGAGGAAGCGCTGGCCTACAAGGCCAAGGTCGGCAACAAGATGGACTGGTACTCGTCGTCGGAGAGCTCGTTCGGCGCCGACGTCGGCGCGCCGCCCGGCGCGGGCTTCGCGGTGAACGTGTTCCTCCGCGACGGCGACAAGGTCTACCGCACCTGGCACACCGACGGCCGCGGCACCGAACAGCTCAGCTACACCTTCGGGTTGGTCGACATCCTGCCGTGGGGCCGCCAGGAGGAATGGCAGGACTCACCCGACGGGTGGCCGAAGTCGCCCACCTACTCCAAGTGGCTCGACTCGCCCGATGTCGCCCGGCTCTACGGCCCGAACGGCGACGCATAGATGGCAACCGAGCCTTCGCGCGATGGTCACCTGCCGATCAACGGTCTGAGCCTCTACTACGAGGTGTATGGCGAGGTCGGCAGGTCGACATCGTCTCCGTTGCTGCTCATCCCCGGCGCGTTCATGGCCACCGACTCGATGAGGTCGTGGGTGTCCGCCTTCGCGGGCAGCCGCGCCGTGATCGTCTTCGATCAGCAAGGGCACGGCCGCACCCCGGATACGTCGCGCAAGATGTCCTACGAGCAGTTCGCCGACGATGCCGCGGCGTTGCTGCGCGCGTTGAAGGTCGAGCGCGCGGACGTGATGGGCTACTCGCAGGGCGGCGGGGTCGCGCTGCAGCTGGCGCTCCGGCACCCGACACTCGTCGGCAAGCTGGTCTCGCTGTCCGCCACCTACCGCCAGGACGGCTGGTACCCGTCCGTGTTGGAGGGCATCGGGGGTCTCAGCGCCACGGTGTTCGCCGGTACGCCCGTCGAGAAGGTGTTCAAGGAGCACACGCCGGACGCCGCGGCGTTCGACGCCTACCTCGAGAAGATGAAGGTCCTGAACATCGAGGACCAGAACATCAGCGACGCGCAGATGCGTTCGATCTCTGCGCAGACGATGGTCATCGTCGGTGATGCGGATGGCGTGAAGCCGGAGCATGCGCTGGCGATGTTCAAGCTGCGAGGTGGCGGCGACGAGGACGCGGCAGCATCGGGGGTGCTGCAGAGGGTTCCGGCCGCCCGCTTGGTGATCCTGCCGGCGATGTCGCACATCGGCATCTCCGGGGAGTCGGCGGTGCTGGTGCCGATGGTCAGTGCGTTTCTCGACGACGCGATGCCGGCGACGCCGGACCTCTTCTAGGCGCGGCCGGTGATGTTCGGCGTTTGTGCGCCGGCGCACTAACCTGGGGAACCGCTGACGACCTCCGTGGGAGAGACCCGGGCCGCCGTGCCCGGGCGCCGAAGGGGCAACCACCCCGGAACCTCTCAGGCACCAGGGACCACTGGGGCGAGGCAGCTCTGGAGTCGCACGACGCGGCGACAGAGGGGGCGCCACGAGCCACCACCTCGACCCCTCCGGAGCCCGCCGTGACCACCAGCGCCGCCCCGTTCGCCGACCGACACATCGGGCCCTCCGCCGCGGACGTCGCCCACATGCTGGCGGCGCTGGGCGTCGGCGTCGCTCGACGAGCTGATCGACCAGGCCGTCCCCGCCTCGATCCGCGACGACAAGCCGCTGGAGCTGGAGGACGCCGTGTCCGAGGCCGAGGCCATCGCCCGCCTCCGCGCCCTGGCCGGCCGCAACCAGGTCGTGACCTCGCTCATCGGCACCGGCTACTACGGCACCCACACGCCGGGGGTGATCCTGCGCAACGTGCTGGAGAACCCGGCCTGGTACACGGCCTACACGCCGTACCAGCCCGAGATCAGCCAGGGCCGGCTGGAGGCGCTGCTCAACTTCCAGACGATGGTGTGCGACCTCACGGGCATGGAGATCGCCAACGCCTCGATGCTCGACGAGGGCACGGCCGCCGCCGAGGCCATGACCCTGGCCCGCCGCTCGACCCGGCACGGGGGCGACGCCTTCTTCGTGGACGCCGAGTGCCACCCCCAGACCGTGGCCGTGGTGGCCACCCGGGCCGAGCCGCTCGGCATCCGGGTGGTGGTGGGCGACCCCGCCACCGACCTGGTGCCCGGCGACGTGTTCGGCGTGCTGCTCCAGCACCCCGGCTCCACCGGCGTCGTGCGGGACCTGCGCCCGGTCGTCGACGCCGTGCACGGGGCCGGCGGCCTGGCCGTGGTGGCCACCGACCTGCTGGCCTGCACGCTGCTGGTGCCGCCGGGCGAGCTCGGGGCCGACGCCGCCGTGGGGTCGTCGCAGCGGTTCGGGGTGCCGATGGCCTTCGGCGGCCCCCACGCCGGGTTCCTGGCCACCCGCGACCAGTTCCGGCGGTCGCTGCCCGGCCGGCTGGTGGGCGTGTCCGTCGACGCCGCCGGCCGCCCGGCCCACCGGCTGGCGCTGCAGACCCGCGAGCAGCACATCCGCCGCGAGAAGGCCACGTCCAACATCTGCACCGCCCAGGTGCTGCTGGCCGTGATGGCCTCGATGTACGCCGTCTACCACGGGCCCGACGGCCTCACGGCCATCGCCCGGGGCGTCCACGCCCAGGCCGGCACCGTGGCCGCCCGGCTGCGGGAGGCGGGCTTCGCCCTGGCCCACGACACGTGGTTCGACACGCTCACCGTCCACGCCCCCGGCCAGGCGGCCGAGATCGCCGAGCGGGCCCGCCAGGCCGGGCTGAACCTGCGCCGGGTCGAGGGCGACGACCTGGGCCTGTCCTTCGACGAGACGACGGCCCCCGCCCTCGGGCGGGTGCTGGCCGCCTTCGGCATCGACACCGACCCGGACGAGCCCGCCGACGCCAGCCCCCGGCTCCGGCCTCCCCGCCGGCGAGCGCCGCACGAGCGCGTTCCTCACCCACCCGGTGTTCCACGAGCACCGGTCCGAGACCGAGATGCTGCGCTACCTGCGGGGCCTGGCCGACAAGGACGTGGCCCTCGACCGGGCCATGATCCCGCTCGGCTCGTGCACGATGAAGCTCAACGGCACCACCGAGATGGAGCCGGTGACGTGGCCCGAGTTCGCGGACATCCACCCGTTCGCGCCGCTCGACCAGGCCGAGGGCTACCGCGAGCTCATCGAGGACCTGGAGACCACGCTGGCCCGCATCACGGGCTACGACACCGTGTCGCTGCAGCCCAACGCCGGGTCGCAGGGCGAGCTGGCGGGCCTCCTGGCCATCCGCGAGTACCACCGCAGCCGGGGCGAAGACCGGCCGGGACGTGTGCCTCATCCCGGCCTCCGCCCACGGCACCAACGCCGCCTCCGCCGTCATGGCCGGCATGCGGGTGGTCGTCGTGGCCTGCGACGACGCCGGCAACGTCGACCTCGCCGACTTCCGGGCCAAGGCCGACGAGCACGGCGACCGGCTGGCGGCGCTCATGGTCACCTACCCGTCGACGCACGGCGTGTTCGAGTCGGCCATCGGCGAGATCTGCGACGTCGTGCACGCCCACGGCGGCCAGGTCTACGTCGACGGCGCCAACCTGAACGCCCTGGTGGGCGTGGCCCGGCCCGGGTGGTTCGGCGGCGACGTGAGCCACCTGAACCTGCACAAGACGTTCTGCATCCCCCACGGCGGCGGCGGCCCCGGTGTCGGGCCGGTGGCGGCCCGGGCCCACCTGGCGCCGTTCCTGCCCAACCATCCCGCCACCGCGGAGGCGGGGCCGGCGACCGGTCCCGGGCCGGTGTCGGCGGCGCCCTGGGGGTCGGCGGGCATCCTGCCGATCAGCTACACGTACACCAAGCTCATGGGCCCCGACGGGCTGCGGCGGGCCACCCAGGTGGCGATCCTGAGCGCCAACTACATGGCGGCCCGGCTCGGCGAGCACTTCCCGGTGCTCTACACGGGCGAGCACGGGCGGGTGGCGCACGAGTGCATCGTCGACATCCGGCCGATCACCAAGGCCACGGGCGTCACGGTCGACGACGTGGCCAAGCGGCTGGTCGACTACGGCTTCCACGCCCCCACCATGAGCTTCCCGGTGGCCGGCACGCTGATGATCGAGCCGACCGAGTCCGAGTCGCTGGCCGAGATCGACCGGTTCTGCGACGCCATGATCGCCATCCGGGGCGAGGTCGACCGGGTGGCGTCCGGCGAGTGGGCCCACGCCGACAGCCCGCTGGCGCACGCCCCCCACACGGCCGAGGACCTGCTGGCGGCCGAGTGGGACCGCCCCTACAGCCGGGAGGAGGCCGCCTACCCGGTGCCGGCGCTGCGGCGGTCCAAGTACTGGCCGCCGGTCAGCCGCATCGACGGCGGCTACGGCGACCGCAACCTGATGTGCGCCTGCCCGCCCCCGGAGGCGTTCGAGTCGTAGCGCCGCGGCCGCCTCAGCCGTTGACCAGGTCGGCGATCTGGGCCAGCAGCGGCCGGGGCCCGGCCACCAGCAGCGTGGTCACGCAGGTCTCGCGCCAGCGGGCCATGTCGTCGCGGATCTTCTCCGGCGGGCCGATCAGGTAGACGTCCTCGACCATCGCCGTGGGCACCGCGGCGGCGGCGTCGGCCTTGCGGCCGTCGAGGTACGCCTCCTGGATCTTCTCGCACTCGGCCTCGTAGCCGAGCCGCACGAACACGTCCTTGTGGAAGTTGCGGTCCCTGGCCCCCATGCCGCCGATGTACAGCGCCAGGTTGGGGCGCAGCAGGTCGGCGCACAGCTCGACGTCGTCGCCGGGGACCACGGGGACGACGCACGCCACCTCGAAGTCGCCGGCGTCGTGGCGGGCGCCCGGCCGGGCGAAGCCCTCGCCCAGCGCGGCCCGGTAGAACCCGTCGGCCTTGGGCGAGAAGAACATCGGCAGCCAGCCGTCGCCGATCTCGGCCGCCAGGGCCACGTTCTTCGGCCCCTCGGCCCCCAGGTAGATGGGGATGTCCGACCGCAGCGGCCGCACGATCGACTTGAGGGGCTTGCCGAGGCCGGTGCCGCCCGGGAGGGGCATGGCGTAGTGCTCGCCCTCGAACGAGACCGGCTCGTCGCGGGCGACGATGCGCCGCACGATCTCGACGTACTCGCGGGTGCGGGCCAGCGGCTTGGCGTAGTCCTGCCCGTACCAGCCCTCGACCACCTGGGGTCCGGACACCCCGAGCCCCAGGATGACGCCGGCCGCCCGAGAGGTGGTCGAGCGTGATGGCGGTCATGGCGGTGGAGGCCGGCGTGCGGGCCGAGATCTGGGTGATGGCGGTGCCGAGCTTGACCCGGCTGGTCTGCGACCCCCACCAGGCCAGCGGCGTGAAGCAGTCGGAGCCGTACGCCTCCGACGTCCAGATCGAGTCGAACCCCAGCTCCTCGGCTGCCGCGATCTGGTCGACCGCGTCGACCGGCGGACCGCTGGACGGCCAGTAGCCGACGATCAGCCCGAGCTTCACCCGCGCACCCGGGCGCCGGGCCCGGCGGTGCCGTTCGACGCCTCGTTCGCCGCCTTGGCGCCGGCGTCGGCCGCCTCGGCCCCGGCCTCGGCGGTGTCGACGGCCTGGTCGGCCATCTCCTCGACCGCCTCCTCGAGGTCCTCGGCAGCGTCGGCGGCCTGCTCGACCTTCTGCTGCTCCTCGCCGGGCAGGGTGCCGAGGCCGGCCAGGCCGGACAGCATCTCGCGCAGCTGGGTGAGCTGGCCGGTGACGGCGTCGCGCTGGCGGGTGAGCTCGCCCACCTCGCGCTCGGCCTGCTTCTTGGTGACCTCGGCGTGGGTCTTGGCCTCGAAGATGAGCTGGTCGGCCTCGGACCGGGCGTCGGACACCGTGCGGTCGGCGAAGGACCGGGCCTTGGACTCGATCTCGGACGACGCGGTCTCGGCCTCCTTGCGGCGCTGGTCGGCGGCGACGTCGATCTCCTTGGCCCGCTGGTCGGCGGCCCGGGCCCGCTGCTCGGCCTCGCCCACGAGCCGCTGGGTGGCGGCCATGGCGGCGTCGTGGCGCTCGCTCTCCTCGCGCTCGGAGCGCTCGCGGCGTTCGGCCAGCTCGAGCTCGAGGGCCTGCAGCTCGGCCTCCCGCTTCTCCTTCGCCTTGGTGAGCAGCTTGGAGGCGGCGGCCCGCTTCTCCTCGGCCTCGCGGGAGGCGACGTTGCGCAGCTCGATGATCTCGCGCTCGGCGGTGGCCCGCAGGGTGGCGATCTCGCGCTCGGCGGTGGCCCGCAGCTCGGCCACCTCGTGGTCGGTGGTGGTGCGGAGCTGGCTGGTCTCCCGCTCGGCCTCGCCCCGCAGGGTCTCGACCTCGCGCCGCGTGTTGTTGCGCAGCTCGTTGGCCTCGCGCTCGGCGGAGTCGCGGCTGGCCTTGGCCTCGCGCTCGGCCGCGGTCTTGACCGCGGTGGCGACGGCGCGGGCCTTCTCGACCACCTCCTTCGACTCGAGGTGGGCGGCCGCGATCAGCTTCTCGGCCTCGCGCTTGGACTCGCCGCGGTGCTCGTTGGCCTGCTCGTCGGCCAGGCGGAGGAGCTGCTCGACCCGGCTGCCGAGGCCCGACAGCGTGGGCTGGGCCCGTTCCTCGAGGGCCTTGCCCTGCTCGGCGACCTTGCGTTCGAGCTCGTTGATGCGGTCGCGTGCGTCGGTCGTGCCGGTCTTGGCGCGAGAGGCGGTATCGGTCAGCTCGTCGATGCGGGAGTGCAGCCGCTCGATGAACATGTCGACCTGCGTGCGTTCGTACCCCCGGAGGACGATGGTGAAGTCCGGGGTCCCGCCGCTGGCGGTCGACGGCGAAGACGTTGTGCCCATGGCGTTCCACTATGTCAGACGGTGCGCGGCCGATGTTCCGCCAAGTGTGGGGTGACCGGCCGACGTCCCCCGAGTTCTCGTGCGCGTAACGCTCGTTCGACCGCGAACTGAAACGTGTTCTAGTCTGGCGGCCGGACCGAGGAGCCGTGATGACGCACCGCTACCCCTTCCCCATCCCCTTCGGCTGGTTCTGCGTGGGCTACCCGGAGGACTTCCCGGTGGGTGAGGCCAAGCCGCTGTACTACTGGGGCCTGCACCTCGTGGGCTGGCGCGACGCGGCCGGCGCGGTCCACGTCCAGGACGCCTTCTGCCCCCACCTCGGGGCCCACCTCGGCCACGGCGGCACGGTCGAGGACTGCGAGATCCGCTGCCCGTTCCACGGCTGGCAGTACGACGCCGAGGGCACCAACACCGCCATCCCCTACAGCGAGCGCCAGAACCGCAAGGCCCGGCTGCGCACGTTCCCCACGGTGGAGCGCAACGGGGTCACCTTCGCCTGGTACCACCCCCACGACGAGCCCCCGGCCTGGGAGGTCCCCGAGGTCCCGGAGTTCACCGGCCACCCCGACTGGACCGTCGTCATGCGGTCGTCCGTACGAGATCGAGGCCGCCCTCCAGGAGATGGCGGAGAACGCCGTCGACTCCGCCCACTTCCGCTACGTCCACAACACCGCGGACGTCCCGTCGCTCGACGAGTACACGACCGGCTTCCCCGACGCGGTGATGCGGTCGACGGTCAAGTACGCCACCGGCCGGGGCGTGGTCGAGGGCCGGCTCGACAACCACGCCTGGGGTCCGGGCGTGTCGCTCGTGACCTTCGGCGGCATCGTCGACACCCTCAACTACACGACGACCACGCCCATCGAGGCCGACCGCTGCCTGGTGCGGTTCCACTTCGCGGTGCGGGCCATGGGCGACGAGGCGATGGCCGAGGGGGTGGGCAAGGCGTTCGCCGCCGAGGTCGACAAGCAGGTGCGGGAGGACAAGCCCATCTGGGAGCACAAGGCCCACCTCGTGCGCCCCGCCCTGGCCGACAACGACGGCCCGTTCATGAAGTTCCGCAAGTGGATGGCCCAGTTCTACGCCGAGCCCGTCGGCGACGACCGGCTGGTGTACCCGCCGCCGTTCTGGCCGGACCGCCTCGACGAGGCCCCGGCCAAGGCCACGGCGTCGGCGCGGATCCTCGGCGAGGGGCGCTCGTAGCGGCGCCTCGCCACAATGGGTCGGTGTCCAGCGTGGCGTACGACCCCGAGGCGACCGGTGCGGTGCTGGCCGCCCTGTCGGCCGCCATGCGTGCCGTCACGCTCGGGTCGTCGCTCGACCGGGTGCTGCACCAGCTCGCGGCCAGCGCCCGCAACCTGGTCGGCGCCCGCTACGCCGCCATCGGCGTGCCCGAGCCCGAGGGCGACGAGTTCGCCCGGTTCGTCACCGTGGGCATGAGCGACGAGCTGGTCGCCCAGCTGGGCCCGCTGCCCCGCACCCACGGGCTGCTCGACGCCATGCTGGTCGACCCGTCCCCGTACCGCACCGACGACATCACCCGGGACCCCCGGTTCCGGGGCTGGTGGCCCTCCGCCCACCCCCTGATGCGGTCGTTCCTCGGGGTGCCGATCGTGTCGTCCGGCGACGTGATCGGGGCCTTCTACCTGACCGACAAGGAGGGGGCGCCCGGCTTCAGCGCCGGCGACGAGGCCGCGGTCGTGCTGCTGGCGTCGCACGCCGCCATCGCCATCGACCAGGCCCGGCTGTTCGAGGACAGCCGTGAGCTGGCGCTGGTCCAGGAGCGGGGGCGGCTGGCCCGCGAGCTGCACGACGCCATGAGCCAGTCGCTGTTCAGCCTCCAGCTGGCGGCCGGGGCCGCCGACCGGCTGCTGGCCACGGACCCGGAGGGCGCATCGGCCGCGCTGGCCACGGTGCGGGCGCTGGCGGCCCAGGTGTCGGCCGAGCTGCGGACCACCGTCGAGGGCCTGCGGCCCGCCGACCTCGAGCGCGACGGCCTGGCCGCGGCGCTGCGCGGCCCAGCTCACGGTGGCGGGCCGGGTCCACGACGTCCCCGTCGACCTGGAGGTGGGCGAGCTCGGCGACCTCGACCCCGACGACGAGCACCAGGTCCTGCGCATCGCCCAGGAGGCCGTGACCAACGCCCTGCGCCACGCCGGCGCGAGCCGGGTGCGGGTGGCGCTCGGGCCGGGCGAGCCGGGCTCGGGCCTGGCGCTCGTGCTGCGGGTCAGCGACGACGGCCGCGGGTTCGACCCCGGGGCCCGGGGGCTGCGGGCCCGCCGCCTCGGGCTGACCTCGATGCACGAGCGGGCGGCGTCGCTCGGCGGGGCCCTGACCGTGACCTCGGCGCCCGGCCAGGGCACCACGGTCGAGCTGCGGGTCCCGGCGTGAGCGACGCGACGAGCGACGGCGATCCGGGTCGTGGTCACCGACGACCATCCCGTCGTGCGCCAGGGCCTGCGGTCGTTCCTGGAGGCCCAGGGCTTCGCCGTGGTCGGCGAGGCCGCCGACGGGGCCGCGGCCGTGCGGCTCGTGGCCGAGACCCGGCCCGACGTGCTGCTCACCGACCTGGTCATGCCCGGCATGGACGGCATCGAGGCCATCCGCCGGGTCCGGGCGCTGGGCATTCCCGTTGGGGATCCTCGTGCTGACCAGCTTCAGCGGCGCCGAGCAGGTCATCCCCGCCATCCAGGCCGGGGCCGACGGCTACCTGCTCAAGGACGCCGACCCGGCGGCGCTGACCGACGCCATCCGGGCCGTCCACCGGGGCGACGCGCTGCTGTCCCCGGAGGCGGCGGCCGTGGTCATGTCCCGGGTCGCCGCCGACCCACCGGCCCCCCACCCCGACCTCGACCGGCTCACGGCCCGCGAGCGCGAGGTGCTGGCCGGGCTGGGCCGGGGCCTGACCAACCGCCAGCTGGCGGCCGAGCTGTTCGTGTCCGAGAAGACCGTGAAGACCCACGTGTCGAACCTGCTGGCCAAGCTGCGGCTCACCGACCGCACCCAGGCCGCCCTGTTCGCGGTGCGGGCCGGCGTGGCGGACCCGCGGCCGTGACGGCCCGGTCCCGGCTGCTGGCGGCGGCGGCCGCCTGCCTGGCGGCGGCCGACGGCGGTGTACCTGGCCGCGGTGCGGACCACCGGCGGGCAGATGGTCGAGAACGTGGCCATGGACGGCCGCCCGGTCGACCGCTGGTGGGTCCACGACCCGACCGCCGACCGGATCGCGACGGCGGCGACCGTCCTGGCCGTGGGGGGCGCCGTGGCCGTCGTGGCCTGGGCCGCCCGCCGCCACGGCGCCGGCCGCGCCGTCGCCGTGGCGGCCTCGATCGCGGCGTCGCTGGCCGTCACGGAGCTGCTGAAGCACGCGATCGTCGACCGGCCCGCCCTCGTGGCCACGGGCGAGCGCGCCTACCTCCGGCCCAACACCTTCCCGAGCGGCCACTCGGCCGTGGCGGTGGCGGTCGCCGTCGCGGCGGTGGCGCTGGCCCCGAGCGGCCGCCGGGCCGTCGCGGCGGCGGCGGGGACCGCCTACGCGGCGCTCGTCGGCCTGGCCACCCTGGCCGCCGAGGTCCACCGCCCGGCCGACGCCGCCGGCGCCGCCCTCGTGAGCGCGGCGGTGGGGCTCGCCGTCGCCGCCACCGCCGGGTGGCCCCGCCCGCCGGCCGGCACCGGCGCCGCCGGCCCGGCGGGCCGCGACGAGCCGGTCGAGGGTGGCCCTGGCGGTGGCCGGGCTGGTCGGGCTGGCCGCCGTCGTCCTGGTGGCGGCGCTGCCGGTCCTGGCCGCGGCCGTCGAGCGGGCGCCGCTCACCGGGGTGGAGATCGCCCAGGCCCGGGCGGCCGGCGCCGCCGTCGTGGCGCTCGCCACCGCCGCCGCCGTCGGGGCGTTCGCCTGGCTGACCCCACCCGTGGGCCTAGGTCCCGGGACCTAGGAGAACCCGACCCGCGGCCGATGGCGGGCGACCGCCGCCTCCGTACGTTGCTCTCAGGAGACGACGAAGGGAGCGCACGGTGCGCAGGACAGCTCTCATCACAGGGGCGAGCCGGGGATTCGGGCGGGCGCTGGCCGAGCGGCTGGCGGCGGACGGCTGGAACGTGGTCATCGACGCCCGCGGCCCCGAGGCCCTGGAGTCGGCCCGGGTCGCGGTCGACGCCGCCGGCCCCGGCACCGTCGTGGCCCTGCCCGGCGACATCGAGGACCCCGTCCACGTGGCCGCCCTGGTCAGCGCCGCCGCCGGGCAGGGCCGCCTCGAGCTCGTGGTGAACAACGCGGGCACCCTCGGGCCCAGCCCGCTGCCGGCGGTGGCGGCCCTGCGGTCGGGCGACCTGGAGCGCACGCTGGCCACCAACGTCGTCGCCCCCCTCCGGGTCATCCAGGCGGCCCTCCCCCACCTCCGGGCCGCCCACGGCGCCGTCGTCAACGTGACCTCCGACGCCGCGGTCGAGGGCTACGAGGGCTGGGGCGGCTACGGCGCCTCCAAGGCCGCCCTGGAGCAGCTCAGCCGGGTCCTGGCCAGCGAGGAGGCCGACGTGCGGGTCTACGCCGTCGACCCCGGCGACATGCGGACGCAGATGCACCAGGACGCCTTCCCGGGCGAGGACATCTCCGACCGCCCGCTGCCCGAGACGCGGGTGCCCGGCCTGGTCCGGCTGATCGAGCGCCGCCTGCCCAGCGGGCGCTACCACGTCGAGGACGTGCCGGAGGCCGTCGACGACGTGCCCGAGTCCGTCGATGCGGCGCTGGAGCCGGTCCGATGAGGGTCCTGGACCCGGCCCGCAGCGACCGGATGGGCGAGGGCGTGGCCCGGGCCCGCATCCGCAGCGGGATCGACCCCGTCGGGCGGGCGCCGGTCGCCACCTCGCTGCGCTCGTTCCGGATCCCCGACGGCGGCGAGGCCGGAACCCCGGCCGAGGTCCGCGACGGCGGCGCCCTCGGGTCCGCCGGCCGGTCCGGCGTGCGGCTCATGGTGGCCCGCCGGTCCGAGGACCACGTCGCCCACCAGGCGTTCGCCGACCTGGGCGACGCGCTCGACCCCGGCGACGTGCTGGTCGTCAACACGTCGGCCGTGATCCCGGCCGCCCTCGACGCCCGCGGCCCCGGCGGCGAGCCGGTGCGCCTGCACCTGTCGACCGAGCAGCCCGGCGGCTTCTGGGTCGCCGAGCCCCGGCTCCCGGCCGGGCCGGGCACCGAGCGCTACCGGGGGCGCCCGCCCGCCCACCTGGTGCTGGCGGGCGGCGGCCGGGCCGAGCTGCTCGCCCCCTACCCCGCCGGCACCCGCGTGGCCCGGCTGTGGCTGACCCGCCTCGACCTGCCCACGGGCACGCTCGAGCACCTGGCCGCCCACGGCCAGCCGGTCCGCTACGCCCACGTCGACGCCGCCTGGCCGGTCGAGGCCTACCAGTCGGTGTTCTCCCGGGTGCCGGGGTCGGCCGAGATGCCGAGCGCCGCCCGGCCCTTCACCGACGCCCTGGTGACCGACCTCGTGACCCGGGGCATCGTGATCGCCCCGCTCACGCTGCACACCGGGGTGTCGTCCCAGGAGGCGGGCGAGCCGCCCTACGCCGAGCGCTACTCGGTGCCGGCCGCCACCGCCGCCCTGGTCAACGCCGCCCACGACGACGGCCGCCGGGTCGTCGCGGTGGGCACCACCGTGGTCCGGGCCCTGGAGACGACGGCCGACGCCCGGGGCCGCGCCCACCCCGGGCACGGCTGGACCGAGCTCGTCGTCACGCCCGAGCGGGGCGTGCGGGTGGTCGACGGCCTGCTCACCGGCTGGCACGAGCCCGAGTCGTCGCACCTGGCCATGCTGGAGGCGGTCGGCGGCCGGGACCTGGTCGACCGCTCCTACGCCGCCGCCGTGCGCAAGGGCTACCGCTGGCACGAGTTCGGCGACAGCCACCTGATCGTGCCGTGACCTACCGCGGCGCGGGCCACTCTCCCCCGCGGGCGGCGGCCTCCCCCCCGCCGTCCACGGGCAGGACGGCCCCGGCGACGTAGGACGCCGCCGGGGACAGCAGGAAGGCGATGACCGCCGCCTGCTCCTCCGGCGTCGCCAGGCGCCCGATGGGGACCGGGTACAGGTCGCCCACCGTCAGGGGGTCGACGCCGAGCGTCTCGATCATCGGGGTGGCGGTCGGGCCGGGGGCCACGGCGTTGAGCCGGATCCCGGACCCGATCCAGTCCGGCGTCGGGGCGTGGCGCCGCACCCAGCGGGCCAGGGCCAGCTTGGTCGACGGGTAGTCCTGGAAGAGCCCCGCCGCCTCGGCGGCCGCCACCGCGGCCGGCTCGTCGCCGGCCTCGCACGCCGCCGCGATCGCCGGCTCCAGGCCCGGCATCACCGTCGCCGAGTTCGAGCTGAGCACGACGGCCGACGCGTCCCCGGACCGGGCCAGGAGGGGCCGCAGGCCCTCCAGCGTGGCCACCGCCCCGAAGTAGTTCACGCCGACGACCAGGCGGGCGCCGGCCCCCTGGACCCCGGCCCCGACCACGAGGCCGTCCAGCGCCCCGGACCGGCCCACGGCGGACTCCACGCCCGCCACCATGGCCGCCCGCCCCTCGGGGGTGGCGAGGTCGGCCGTGACCTCGGCGTCGCGCAGGTCCACGCCCACGACCGCGTGGCCGGCCGCCTCCAGCACCGCACGGGTGGCGGCGCCGATGCCCCCGGCCGAGCCCGTGATGCAGACCGTGCCCACGCCGGCTCAGCTCATGATGCCGAGGTCACCGCAGGTGGCGCCGCCGTCGATGGCGAGCTCGGCGCCGGCGATGTAGGCGGCCTCGTCGGAGGCCAGGAACAGCACGGCCGCCGCCACCTCCTCGGCCGACCCCATGCGGGGCACCGGCAGCCGCTTGTAGAACGGGGCGTCGCGGCGAGGTCCCGGCCACCATCGGCGTGTCGATGCCGCCGGGGTGGACCGAGTTGACCCGGATGCCCTTGTGGCCGAGGTCGATGGCCGCCGTCTTCGACAGGCCCCGCACCGCCCACTTGCTGGCGACGTAGGCGCCGAGGAACGGCAGGCCCTGCAGGCCGGCGGTCGAGGACGTGTTGACGATCGAGCCGCCGCCGGCCCGCTCCATCGAGGCGACCACCGCCTTCATGCCCAGGAACACGCCGGTGACGTTGACCCGCATGACCCGGTCGAAGTCCTCCAGCGTCGTCTTCCACAGCGACTGGAAGTGCAGGACCCCGGCGTTGTTGACGAGCACGCTGACCGGGCCGAACGCCTCCTCGGCGGCCTTGACCGCCGCCGTCCACTGGGCCTCGTCGGTGACGTCGAGGTGGACGTAGCGCGCGGCGTCGCCGATCTCGGCGGCCACCGCCGCGCCCTCCTCGTCCAGCACGTCGGCCAGCACCACCTTGGCGCCCTCGGCCGCGAACAGGCGGGCCTCGGCCGCGCCCTGGCCGCGGGCGGCGCCGGTGACGATCGCGACCTTGCCGTCGAGCCGACCGCTCATCTAGCCCTCCCCGTTCGAGGCGCTCACGATGCCGGCTTGCCGGCGCCGACGGCCCACATGGCGAAGAACTGCGACCCGCCGCCGTAGGCGTGGCCGAGCGCCACCCGGGCGCCGTCGATCTGGTGCTCGCCGGCCCGGCCCCGCACCTGCAGGGCGGCCTCGGCGAAGCGGATCATCCCCGAGGCCCCGATCGGGTTGGACGACAGCACGCCGCCCGACGGGTTCCAGGGGATGTCGCCGTCCATGGCCGTCGCCCCGTCCTCGACGAGGCTCCAGCCCTTGCCCTCCTCGGCGAAGCCGAGGTTCTCCAGCCACATCGGCTCGTACCACGAGAACGGCACGTACACCTCGGCCACGTCGATGTCGCGGCGGGGGTCGGTGATGCCGGCCTGGGCGTAGACGTCGGCCGCGCACTCGCGCCCGCCGATCGGGTTCACCTGGTCGCGGCCCGGGGCCATCGTCGGCTCGGACCGCATGGCCCCGCCCAGCATCCACGCCGGGTCGGTGGCGGCGTCGCCGCCGGCCTCGTCGGTGAGCACCATGGCGCACGCCCCGTCCGAGGACGGGCACGTCTCCGAGTAGCGGATCGGGTCCCACAGCATGATCGAGTCGCTGACCGACTCGAAGGTGATGCCCTCCTCGTGCAGGTGGGCCTTGGGGTTCTTCAGGGCGTTCAGGCGGTCCTTGAGGGCCACGAGGACGCCGATGTGGTCCGGCGCCCCGGAGCGGCGCATGTAGGCCCGGATGTGGGGAGCGAAGTAGCCGCCCGCCCCCGCCACGAGCGGCGGGCTGAACGGGATGGGCAGCGTGAGCGCCCACATGGCCTCGCTCTCGGACTGCTTCTCGAAGGCGACCGTCAGCACCCGGCGGTGGATCCGGGCCTGGACGAGGCTGGCGGCCACGAGTGCGGTGGAGCCGCCCACCGAGCCGGCCGTGTGGACCCGCAGCAGCGGCTTGCCCACCGCGCCGAGGGCGTCGGCGAGGTACAGCTCGGGCATCATCACGCCCTCGAAGAAGTCCGGGCGCCTTGCCGATGACCACGGCGTCGATGTCCGCCCAGGTCATGCCGGCGTCCTCGAGCGCCTCGACGGCGGCCTCCCGCACCAGCCCGGCGATCGACACGTCGCCCCGGGTGGCCTGGTGGTGCGTCTGGCCGATCCCGACGACGGCGACCCGCTCCTTGGCCATCAGTCCTCTCCCTCCAGCACGCACACGAGATTCTGTTGCAGGCACGGGCCGCTGGTGGCGTGGGCCACGCCCCGGTTCGCGTCGCCGCGGGCGATGCGGGTGGCGACCTCGCCGATGCGGATCAGCCCGGCGGCGATGAGCGGGTTGGCGGCCAGCGGCCCGCCCGACGGGTTCACGGCCACGTCGTCGCCCAGCCCGATCGCCCGGCGCACCAGCACCTCCTGGTGGGTGAACGGGGCGTGCAGCTCGGCCACGTCGACCGGCCCCTCCCCCGCCCCGGCGTGCCCGGCGGCCAGCCGGGTGGAGGGCGAGTCGGTCAGGTCGCGCACGCCGAGGGCGTGGGCCTCGACCCGGTGGTCGATCCCCCGGATCCAGGCCGGCCTGGCCGCCAGCTCCCGGGCCCGGTCGCCGGCGGCCAGGATGACCGCCGCGGCCCCGTCGGTGATCGGCGGGCAGTCGTGGCGGCGCAGCGGCGCCGCGATCTCCGGCTCGGCCAGCAGGGCGTCGGGGTCGTCGGACCCCTGGAGCTGGGCGTGGGGGTTGGCGGCCGCCGCCCGCCGGCTGCGGGCCGCGATGGCGGCCATCGCCGCGGCGTCGGTGACGCCCGCGTCGAGGCACGCCCGGGCCTGCAGGGCGGCGAGGGCGATGCTGTCGGGCCACAGCGGGGCCAGGTAGTACGGGTCGAGCTGGCGGGACAGCACGTCCCGCAGCGCCCCCGGCGACGACTTGCCGTAGCCGTAGACCAGGGCGGTGTCGGCCATGCCGGTCTGGATCTTGACCCAGGCCTCGTACAGGGCCCACGCCCCGTCCATCTCGACGTGGCTCTCGCTGATGGGCGGCGAGGCGCCGACCCCGTCGAGCGTGCTCACGAAGCTGAACGCGGAGCCGGCCAGGTAGTCGGTGCTGCCCGAGCAGGTGAAGTCGATCTGGGTCTGGTCGAGGCCCACGTCCGACTTCACCTTGTGGAGCACCGGCATGAGCATCTCGACCTCGTTGCGGCCCTGCTCCCGGCGCACGTGGTGGGACTGGGCGAAGGCCACGACGGCGACGTCGCGCATCAGACGTGCTCCCGGTAGGTCTCGTAGGCGGCGTCGGGCTCGCCCGTCGGCCGCCACCACTTGATGGACGCGAGGTCGTGCGTCAGCTCGTCGTCGTCGACCCACACGGCCTCGACCCGCATGCCCATGCGGATCTGGTCGAACGGGATCTCCTGGACCAGCCCGAACAGGCCCATGTCGGCCCCGTCGGGCAGCACGGTGGCGCACACGTAGGGCAGCTCCATGGCCGACCCGGAGAACTTCACGTTGACCACGCAGTAGGTGGTGATGATGCCGTGGTCGGGCAGCTCGACCTGCTCGCTGGTCGGCACGCCGTCGATGGGGCACGAGCCCCGGGGCGGCAGGATGACCTTGCCGCAGGTGCCGCAGCGCTCGCCGTAGATCTTGCGGCGGGCGATGCCCCGCAGGAACCGGGACGTGGCCTGGCCCGCGGTGAACGTGTAGTCGAGGCGGGCGGGCGTGCGGATGCCCCGCACCATCTCGACGCCCTCGAGCTCGGGCGGGCAGCACCAGGTCCGTCATCGGTCGTCCTCCACCGGCTCGAAGCAGGCGATGTCGGTGATCGCCCCCTCCCGGGGCTCGCTCCAGCGGATGCGGACCCGCATGCCGGTGGCGACCCGGTCGGGCGAGCCGGCGTCGAGGGCGTGGAGCAGGCCGGTGTCGGCCCCGTCGAGGCGGACGAGCGCCCAGGCGAAGGGCCGGTCGAGCGGCTGGCGCTCCCGGGGCGCCGGCTCCCACGACCACGTGGTCACGGTGCCGGTGTCGGCCACGGTGACGAGCTCGGTGAGCTCCTCGCTGGTGACCGGGTCGTACTCGACCGGCGGGCACAGGACCCGCCCGTCGTTCGCCCGGACCCCGACCACGATGCCCTCGCGCAGCCCGGTGAGGAACGCGCTCTGGACCGGCCCCACGGTCCGGCTGAACGGGTACTCGATCACCATCGGCGCCGACAGGATCTCGGCCTCGGCCATGCCACCTCCACCGCAAGTGAAACAGGTTCTACTTACGGGGTGTGGTTCTAGCACACCGCGATCTGCGGCAGAAACGGGAGAGGAGGGGCCCGCAGGCCCCTCCTCTCGCTGTCGCCGTGACCTCTCGGTCAGAGCGTCAGGTCTCGCCCCGGGCTCGCTTGGACACGACCCCGAAGCCGATGCCTGCGGCCAGCAGCACGAGCGCCACGAGCACCAGCAGCATCGTCTGGGCGCCGGTGTCGGGCAGGCCGCCGCCGGTGCGACGACGCTGCGGGACCACCGGGACGGTCGTCGTCTGATCGACCACCGTGGTCTGCGGGGTGACCGGGGTGGTGGTGGTCGTCTCCGGGACCGTGCTGGTGGTCGTCGGCTGGGTGGTCGGCGGCGTGGTGAACGTCACCTCGACCGATGCCGGCACCTCCACGGGCGTCGCCACGACGAACGCCATGTCCTGCTTGTGGGGGTGCGTGAAGGCCCGCACGCCGGTCTCGATGCCCGCGGCCACGGCCGACGCCGAGGCGACGCCCCCCTCGGAGGCGGAGATCCAGAACTTGTCGCCGTCGGAGGCCGGGCCCTCGAACGCAGAGCCGTCCTCGTTGTGCAGCGTGGCGCCACCGCCGGCGATCAGCTCGACCGAGGCGACCGAGGTCGTTGACGGTGAACGGCCCGACCAGGTCGCCGGGAGCGGCCTCGACGTCGGTGTCGCCCGTCGATGGACAGCGTCACCGTGCCGCCGATCTGCGGCAGGGCGCCGGCCTCGACCGCCGCCAGGATCTTCTGGTAGTTGGCGTAGACGCCCTCGTAGTCCGGGCCCAGCTTGGGGTCGCCCGACGGGCGCGTCGAGGTTGAAGTTGTTGGTGAAGTGCCAGATGGCGGCCTGGGTGCCGGCGGCCTTCTGCCGGTCGGTGCCCTCGATCTCGTACCCCTCGGGGCCGACCCCGACCGGGTGGTAGCTGCCGAGGATGCGGCCCACCGTGTCGCGGTTGGCGACGTCGACCTCGTCCCACTCCTCCTCGGGCAGCGGCGTCGTCGTGCTGGTGCGGTCGAAGAAGTCGATGCAGTACCCGAGCTCCTCGGAGCCGCCGACATCGAGCTTCAGCAGGCCGGCCTCGTAGTACGTGCTGCCTTCGCCGAAGTTCCCGCTCACCGAGAGCACCTGGCTCGAGAACCCCTTGAAGACGGCTTCGCCATCGGTGGCCCCGGCCGGCGAGGCGAGGCCACCGACCAGCCCCGCGACCAGCGCGAGGCAGGCGGCGGCTGCCAGGCCTCGTCGCGAGGCAGCGCGTTGGGTAATGCTCATGTGTCTCCCCAAGCTGAGGCGCCCCCGCGGGGGGCACCGCTGTCGTTGTCTGTAGGTGTGGGACCCGGTTTCGCCTCGGCTCCCCACGAGCGCAGCGATCAGTTCGCCTCGTGGATCTCAGCCATTGCCCCAGCGACCGATGTCCGTCTCGCCCGCTCGGGGAAACCTAACACGCCGGGTCCCCCCGGTACGACACCCCCAATTCAGACGCCCGCAAGCCGGGCGGACGCGACGGAGGGCCCGCACCGGGCGGGCCCTCCGTCGGCGGAACGGGCCGGTCAGAAGGTGATGACGGACCGGATGACGGTGCCGGCCTTGAGGTCGGCCACGGCGTCGTTGACGTCGTCGATGGCGATCTTCTTGGACACCATGCCCTCGAGGTCGAGGCGGCCGTGCTTCCACAGCCCGAGCATGCGGGCGAAGTCGCTGCGGACGTCGGCCGAGCCGTAGTAGGAGCCCACGAGCGTCTTCTCGTTGAAGAACAGCTCGAAGGCGCTGAACGACACCGTCTCGGTCGGCGCGCCCACGCCGATGATGCACGTGGTGCCGCCCCGGCGGGTGGCGTCGTAGGCGCTGCGCATGGTCACGGGCAGGCCGATGGCCTCGAAGGCGTAGTCGAAGCCGTCGCCGCCGGTGATCGTCGCCTTGGCCGAGTCGAGCTCGTCGGGCTTGACCGCGTGGGTGGCGCCGAAGCGCTGCGCGTCCTCCAGCTTGGAGTCGACCAGGTCGACGGCCACGATCTCGGAGGCGCCGGCCACCCGCGCGCCCTGGATGGCGGAGATGCCCACGCCGCCGCAGCCGAACACGACGACCGACGAGCCCGGCGTGACCTTGGCGGTGTTGAGGGCGGCGCCGACGCCGGTCATGACGCCGCAGCCGACCAGGGAGGCGATCTCGTGCGGGGTGTCGGGGTCGATCTTCACCACGCCCTGGGAGGGCATGACCATCTCCTCCGCCCACGTGCCGCAGCCGGCGAAGCCGACCAGCGGGGCGCCGTCGAGCAGGAACCGGGGCGTCATCGAGGCGACCATCTGGATGTTGAAGCACAGGTTGGGCTGCTTGCGGTCGATGCAGAACTTGCAGGTGCCGCAGGGCGCGCTCCAGGCGATGATCACGTGGTCGCCCACCTGGACGCCGCTCACGTCGGCGCCGACCTCGGCGATGACGCCCGCACCCTCGTGGCCGGGCACGAACGGCGCCGGCTGGGGGATGGTGCCGTTCATGCCGGACACGTCGGAGTGGCAGACGCCGGTGGCCTCGATCTTGACCCGGACGTCGGTGGGACCGATCGGCGCCAGCTCGACGTCGTCGCGGATCTCGAGCTTCTCGTCACCGGTGTTGCGGAGCACGGCAGCGCGCATGCGTCTTCTTCCCCTCTGAGCGGACGATCTCGGGCGCAGCGTACCGGTCCGACCCGGCCTCAGAAAGTTGAGGTCATGGGCATTGACCGGACGGTCAGGCAGGTGTCCGCGTTCGGGCTGGTCGTCAGGCGAAGCGGTCCGCGATCAGGCCCGTGGCCTCGCGCAGCTCCGCCAGCACCCAGTCGCCGTCGCCCATGCCGTTGGCCCACGAGATGGTGGCCGACCACCACACGTGCCCCAGCGCCTTGGCCGCGCTCGCCTCCCGGGCGGGATCGACGTCGTCGGGGAACGCGGCGGCCATGATGCGGGCCATCGTCCGGGTCACCTCGCCGATGGCCGCCACGCCGGCCGGGTCGCCCGCGGTCATCGCCGAGATCACCGCCCGGGTCAGGCGGGGCACGCGGTCCATCGACCGCACGGCCCGGGTGAGCACGTCCATCACCCGGTCGACCGTCGTGGCGCCCGCCGGCGGGTGCCGGGTGACCCGCTGCTCGAGGTCCCCCAGCCACTGGACCATCACGGCCAGCAGCAGCGCGTCCTTGGACGGGAAGTAGCGGTAGATCGTGCCGAGGGCCACCTCGCCCCGGGCGGCCACGTCCCGCATCTGCACGGCGTCGTAGCCGCCCTCCGCCGCCAGCTCCTGCGCGGCCCGGATGACGCGCTCGCGGCGGGCGGCCTGGCTCTTGGTGAGCCCGGGGATGGTCCCGGTGTCCGCAGCCATCGCCCGCAACCTACCGAAGTGGCCCGGCCAGCTCGCGGAACGGCACGTCCTTGTCGGTGCGGGGCTCGGCCGGGAGCCCGAGGGCCCGCTCCCCCACGATGTTGGCCTGCACCTGGTCGCTGCCCCCGGCGATGCGCAGCGAGGGCGCGTGGAGGAACCGGCGCAGCCACATGCCGTCGTCGGCGACGTCGGGGCCGCCGAGCAGCCCCCAGGCGCCCTGGGCGGAGATGGCGGTGGTCGTCAGCGCCTGCATGTAGCGGGCGAAGGCCAGCTTCATGACCGAGGACTCCGGCCCGGGCGCCCGCCCCTGGCTCAGCGCCGTCTGGGACCGGTAGCGCAGGAAGCGCAGCAGCTCGAAGCGGATGTGCACGTCGACGAGGGCCTGGCGCAGCACGAGGTCGCCGGTCCCGAAGCGCCGGGCGAAGTCGATCAGGGCCGCCGGGGTCACGCCCACGCCGCCGGCGATCGAGGACCGCTCGCTCGTCAGCGTCGTCTGGGCGATGCGCCAGCCCTCGCCGGGCCCGCCCACCAGGTTCCCGGCCGGCACCCGCACGCCGTCGAGGAAGACCTCGGAGAAGTGGCTCTCCCCGGTCATCTGCCGCAGCGGGCGCACGTCGATGCCGGCCGCGTCCATGTCGAGCACGAAGTAGCCGATGCCCCGGTGCTTCGGGACGTCGGGGTCGGTGCGGGCCAGCAGCATCCCCCACCGCGCCCGGTCGGGGGACGAGGTCCACACCTTCTGGCCGGTGACCACCCACTCGTCGCCGTCGCGCACGGCCCGGGTCGACAGGTTGGCCAGGTCGGAGCCGGCCCCGGGCTCGCTGAAGAGCTGGCACCACATCTCGTCGCCCCGCAGCATGGGCGGCAGCAGCCGGTCCTTCTGCTCGTCGGTGCCGTGGGCCAGGATCGTCGGCCCGGCCATGCCGATGGAGATCATGAAGGCGCCGTTGGACACGCCGAACCGGGCCTGCTCCTGCCCGAAGATGACCTGGTGGATCGGGGGTCCGCCCCGGCCGCCGTAGGCCTTGGGCCAGGTGATGCCGGCCCAGCCGCCGTCGTAGAGGGTGCGCTGCCAGGCCTGGCAGCGGTCGATGTAGGTGGCCTCGTCGTAGGCGCCGGTCCACAGGCCCGACGAGAAGTCGTCGGGGTGGCCGCGGGGGATGGCGTGCGCCTCGAGCCAGGCCCGGGCCTCGGCCCGGAACGCGGCCTCTTCCGGCGTGTCGTCGATGTCCACGGCCCGAAGACTAGAACGTGTTCTACCTCCGGCCCAGCCGAGGTGTCATGCTGGACCCGATGCCTCCCCCGCCGCCGAGCCTCACCCGCTTCGGCGGGCGCGAGCTGGCCCGGGGCGCGGAGATCGTCGCCGTGCTGGCGCTGCACCTGGTCAAGGCCGTGCTGCGCCACCCGCTGCTGCACTGGCGGGCGGCCCGGGGCGACCCCGCCGCCCGCAGTGCGCTGGCCGCCGCGGCGAGCGTCGGGCTGGTCGAGGCGTTCCTGGCCCTCGGCCCGACGTTCGTGAAGCTCGGCCAGATGATCGCCTCGTCGCCCGGCATGTTCCCCACCCCGCTCGCGGACGCCTGCCTGCGCACGCTCGACGACGTGCCGCCGTTCCCCGCCCAGGAGGCCCTGGCGATCGTCGAGGACGACCTCGGCGCCTCGGCCGGCGAGCTGTTCGCCGAGGTCGACCCGGTGCCGCTGTCGGCCGCGTCGATCGCCCAGGTCCACGCGTGCGTGCTGGCCGACGGCCGCCGGGCCGTGCTCAAGATCCAGCGGCCCGCCATCGCCGACCGCATGAACCGCGACCTGCGGATGATGTACCGCCTGGCCCGGCTGGTCGACCGCACCCGCACCGGGCACCTGCTGAACGCGCCCGGCGTGGTCGAGGACCTCCACCAGGTCACCAACGAGGAGCTGAACTTCGTCCTCGAGGCCCACCGCCAGGCGGCGTTCCGCGACCACATCGGCGACTTCGGCGACAACACCTGGATCACGGCGCCCGAGGTGTACTGGGACCTGTGCGGCCCCCGGGTGATCTGCATGGAGCGGCTGTACGGGACGCCGCTGGACCGCTTCGAGGAGCTGAAGGACCGGGGCATCGACGGCGAGCTGGCCCTGCGCCGGGGGCTCAAGGTGTGGATCGAGGCGGCGCTGGTCCACGGGCCGTTCCACGGCGACGTCCACGCCGGCAACATCTGGGTGCTCGACGACGGCCGGGCCGCCTACCTCGACTTCGGCATCATGGGCGAGCTGCCGCCCGAGCACCGCCAGGCCATGCGGGACGCCCAGTTCACCCTGATGATCGACGGCGACTACAGCCGCATCGTGCGGGCGTGGCAGCGCATCGGCATCCTCACCGGCGACATCGGCGCGGTCGAGGACGTGGCCGCCCGGCTCAAGGCCGTCCTCGACCCCATGTTCGACATGGCCATCGGCGAGGTCAGCCTGGCCGAGATCCTGCGCCAGCAGGTCGACCTGCAGCGGGAGTACGGCGCCCGGGCGGCGCGGGAGCTCGTGCTGGTGTCCAAGCAGCTCATGTACTTCGAGCGCTACGCCAAGGAGCTGGCCCCCGCCTACAACATGGCCCGCGACCTGTTCCTGGTGCAGAACGTGTTCCCCGAGGACGTCGCCCGGGTGGTGGCCGAGCGGGGCGTGGTCCTGCCCGCGGACGCCACGCCGCTGGTGCGTGACGAGGTCAGCGGGCCGCCGGGCCCGCCGCCATCGCCTCCGGCAGCGGCCGGGCATGCACCACGACCAGCTCCTGGACCGCCCGGGTGAGGGCGACGTAGAGCAGGCGCAGGCCCCGGGCCGTGCCGGCGGCGATGGCGGCGGGCTCGACGACGACCACCGCGTCGAACTCGAGGCCCTTGGCCTCGGGCGGGCGGAGCAGGGTCACCGGGTCGGGCAGGTCCGCCAGCTCGGACCGCAGGTCGTCGGGCACCACCGCCGCCACGGTGCCGAACTCGGCCGTGAGCTCGGCCAGCGCCCGCCGCACCTCGTCGCCGAGGGCCCCGCCCGCGGGCACGAACACCGGCGGCCGCCCGCCGGACCGCACCGACCGGCACGGCGTGACGCCCGGCGCGGCCTCCGCCAGCAGCCCGTTGGCCATGTCCATGATCGACGCCGGGACCCGGTAGCCGAGGTCGAGGTCGGCCCGGGTGGCGGCGGCGGGCCCGCCGAGATGGGCGATCGCCTCGTCCCACGACTCCTGGGCGCCGGGCGCCGTCGCCTGCGCCAGGTCGCCGAGCACGGTCATCGACGCCGCCGGGCTGCGCCGGGCCAGCGCCCGCAGGCCCATGGCCGACAGGTCCTGCGCCTCGTCCACCACGATGTGGCCGTAGCTGCGGGGCGGTCCCGTGACGGCCGCCTCCGCCTCGTCCAGCAGCGCCAGGTCGGCGACGGTCCACGGCTCGTCGGCCACCCGGGGGGTCGGGCGGCGCCGCACCTCCGCCTGCTCGTCCGGCCCGAGGAGCCCGCCGGCGGCCTCGGCCAGCGCCACCCGGTTGGTCAGCAGCCGGCGCACGACCCCGGGGGCGGTCAGCGCGGGCCACGCCCGGTCGAGCGCCCGGTTCCAGGTCCGGTTGCCCCGCAGGTCCCGGTCGAGGGCGTCGGCGGGGACCGCCTCGTCGCCCCGGCGCCGCACGAGCGGGGTGCGCACCAGCCGCGCCGCCTGGCGGCGGAAGGCCGTCCGGCCGACGTTGTGGGGCACCCCCCGGGCCGCGACCTCGTACAGGGTGGCCGCCAGCGCCGCCGCGGTCACCGTGACCCCGCCCCAGGCGGTGGCCACCACCACGTCCTCGGTCGGCGGGCGGCGGGACCCCGCCACCCCCCGGGCGATCACCCGGGCCATGCGGGCGTCGCCCTTGACCGCCGCCGCGCTGTCGCGGTCGACGCCGGTGGCCCGGTAGGCGGTGCCGGCCAGCAGCCGCTCCAGCGTCGTCTGGCGGGCGGCCGTCTCGCCCAGCGACGGCAGGACCTGGGCGATGTAGCGGAGGAAGATCGGGTTGGGCCCGATGACCAGCACGCCCTCCACGTCGAGCTGCCGGCGGTGCTCGTAGAGCAGGAACGCCGCCCGGTGCAGCCCCACCGCGGTCTTGCCGGTCCCGGGGCCGCCCTGGACCACCAGGCACGTGTCGAGGGGCGCCCGGATCACCTCGTCCTGCTCGGCGGCGATGGTGGCGACGATGTCGCGCATCTCGCCCGTCCGCTCCCGCTCGAGCTCGACCAGCAGCGGGTCCGGGATCCCGCCGTGGTGGGCGGCGTCGACGCTGTCCGGGTCGTCGAACACCTCGTCGTAGAGGTCGTCGAGCCGCTTGCCGGTCATCATGAACCGGCGCCGGCGGGACAGGCCCAGGGCGTCGACCGCGGTGGCCCGGTAGAACGGGACCGCCACGTCGGCCCGCCAGTCGACCACCACCGGGTCGCCCCGCCCGTCCTCGACGTGGCGGCGGCCGACGTACCACGTGTCGCCGGCCTCCTCGTCGAGGCGGCCGAAGCTCAGGCCGTCCATGTCGGTGTCGAGCGAGGCGAGCCGGTGGCGCAGGTGGGCCTGGGAGATGGCGGAGTCGACGGCCTCGGCGGCCATCCCCTCCAGGTCGGCGACCTTGGCGGTGCGGTCGCGCATGGCGGCCAGGCAGCGGTAGGCGTCGTCGATGTAGGACTGCTCGGCGTCGAGGTCGGGATGGGGCACGGGAGACCTCCGGGAGCGGCGGTGGGGGGTGACGACGATAGGTCGCCCGCCCCCGCCGGACCGCACGAATATCCTGGCCGCTCCGGCGCGGACGCCCGCGCCCCCGGGAGGCGTCATGGAACGGTTGTCAGGGTTGGACTCGGCGTTCCTGTCGTGCGAGACGCCCGCCATGCACCTCCACGTCGCCATCGCCGCCGTGGTCGACCCCGGCACGATGGCGGGCGAGTACTCGTTCGAGCAGCTCAAGGCGTTCGTGGCCGGCCGGCTCGTGGGCGAGGCCGCCTTCCGCCGCCGGGTCGTCGAGGTGCCGTTCCGCCTCAACCACCCCATCTGGGTCGAGGACCCGAACTTCGACCTCGACTACCACATCCGCCGCCACGCCCTCCCCACCCCCGGCGGGCCCCGCGAGCTGACCGAGCTGGTGGGCGCCATCGTCGGCGTCCCGCTCGACCGGTCCCGGCCGCTGTGGGAGATCCACGTGGTCGAGGGGCTCTACGACGGCAACATCGCCCTCGTGGGCAAGATCCACCACGCCGCGGTCGACGGGGTCTCGGGTGCCGAGCTGTTCATCCACCTGTTCGACCTCACGCCCGAGCCCGCCCCCCGCCCCGACGACGGCGCCGACCTGCCCGAGCCCGAGCGCATCCCGTCCGATGCCGAGCTCGTGGGCCACGCCCTGCTGTCCCAGATGCGCCGCGCCGTCACCCTGCCGGCCCTGCTGGGCCGCACCGTCCGCACCGCGACCCACCTGGTCAACCGCCACCGCGACCCCGAGGCGGTGGTCGGCGCCGTGCCCCTGCGGGCGCCCCGCACGCCGTGGAGCGCGGCGATCACGCCCCACCGGAGAGTGGCGTTCGCCCGTGTGCGGCTGAGCGACGTGCGCCGCATCCGGGCCGCGTTCGGGGTCAAGGTCAACGACGTGGTGCTGGCGCTCGTGGCCAGCGCCCTGCGCCGCTACCTCGCCGACGGCGACGCGCTGCCCGACGAGCCGCTCGTGGCCATGTGCCCCGTGTCCGTGCGGGCCGAGGACGAGTCCGGCCGGTCCGACAACCGCATCTCGGGCATGTTCGTCCACCTGCGCACCGACATCGACGACGTGGCCGAGCGGCTCGACGCCATCGCGCTCGCCACCCGGGGCGCCAAGGAGGACCACAACGCCGTCGACGCCAAGTTCCTGCAGAACTGGGCCGAGCACGCCGCCCCGTCCACGTTCGCGCTGGCCACCCGGCTCTACTCCCGGCTCAACCTCGCCGACCGCCACCCGCCCGTCTACAACGTCGTGGTGTCGAACGTGCCCGGCCCCGACTTCCCCCTCTACCTCGACGGGGCCGAGCTGGTGGCGACGTACCCGATGGGCCCCGTCATGGAGGGGGCGGGCCTCAACGTGACGGTGCTGTCCTACCAGGACAACGTCGACTTCGGATTCCTGGCGTGCGCCGAGCTGGTCCCCGACGTGTGGGACCTGGCCGACGACATCGAGGCGGCCATGAAGGACCTGCTCGCCGCGGCCGACGGGCGGGACGGGTCAGCCGAATGAGTCCCGGCCGTCCCTGACCTGCTGCTCGTAGACGAGGCGGGCCATCCAGAACCGCAGGAACCCGGCCAGCGCGCCCTTGACGAACAGGGCGGCGCCCACGACGGCGCAGATCACGCCGATGAGCGCCACCACGATGGCGTCCCGCTGCTGGAGCGGGTTCTGGGTGCCGTGGGCGATGAACCACGCGGCGACCCCGAAGGCCGGCCCGGCCACCAGGCCCGCCACCCCCAGCTTCACCAGCAGCCGGTCGAGGCCCGTGGCCGGGTCCCGCAGCTTCATGTGGGCGACGTCGGACCGGAACCGGTCGATGCGCTCTGTCGTGTCAGTCATGGCTCCTCAACCACCCAGGTACGCGGTGGACAGCGTGGACTCGATGTCGGCGGGGGTTCCGGTGGCGGTGACCCGCCCCTGCACCAGGACGGCCGCCCGGTCGGCCACCCCCATGACCACCCGGGCGAACTGCTCGACCACCAGCACGGCCACCCCCGAGCCGGCCAGGCCGGCGACCTGGCCGTACAGCTCCTCGACGACGAGGGGGGCGAGGCCCATCGACAGCTCGTCGAGGACCAGCACGGCGGGGTCGGTGGCGAGGCCGCGGGCCAGGGCGAGCATCTGCTGCTCGCCGCCGGACAGCGTGCCGGCGAGCTGGCGGCGCCGGTCCCGCAGGCGGGGGAAGCGGGCGTAGGCGGCGTCCTCGACCGCGGCGGCCGCCCCGCGGCGGGCGACCCCGGCGGCCATCCGCAGGTTCTCGCGCACGGTCAGGTTGGGGAACACGCCGCGGCCCTCGGGGATGAGGCACAGGCCGGCCCGGGCCAGGGCGGTGGCCGACGCCCCGTTGACCCGCCGGCCGGCCACGAACACGTCGCCGCCCGCCAGCGGGTGCAGGCCGGCCAGCACCCGCAGCATCGTGGACTTGCCGGCCCCGTTGGGGCCGAGCACCGCCAGCACCTCGCCGGGCGCCAGCACCAGGTCGACGCCGTGGAGCACCTCGATCGCGCCGTAGGCGGCGCGCACGCCCCGCAGCTCGACCAGCGGCTCGCCGATCACGACGGCGCCCCGAGGTAGGCGTCGAGCACCGACCGGTTCGCCTGGATCTCGGCCGGGGTCCCCACCGCCAGCACCCGACCGAAGTCGAGCACGTGGATCGTGTCGCAGGCGCCCATGACGAGCCGGACGTCGTGCTCGACCAGCACGACCGCCAGCCCCTCCCCCGCCACCGTCACCAGGATCCGGCGGAACGCCTCGGTCTCGGCCTCGTCCTGGCCGGAGGCGGGCTCGTCGAGCAGCAGCACCCGGGGGCCGGTGGCCAGCGCCCGGGCCAGCTCCACCCGGCGGGCGGTCCCGGTCGGCAGCTCGTCGGCCCGCACGCCGGCCACGTCGGTCAGCCCGGCCAGCGCCAGGGCCTCGCCCGCGTCCCGGCCCGGGCGGCGGGCGCCCCGCACCGACGCGGCCAGCTCGACGTTCTCGCGCACGGTGAGCAGGCCGAACAGCTCCAGCCGCTGGAACGTGCGGGCCAGGCCGAGGCGCGCCCGGCGGTAGGGCGGCAGGCGGGTCACGTCCCGGCCGTCCACGAGGACCCGGCCCCGCGCCGGCGCCTGCAGGCCGGTGACGACGTTGAACAGCGTGGTCTTGCCGGCCCCGTTCGGCCCGATCAGCCCGGTGACCCGCCCGGCCTCGGCGACCAGGCCCACCCGGTCGAGCGCCAGGTGGCCGCCGAACCGGACGGTCACGTCCTCCACCGCGAGCGCCGCCGTCATCGTCCCCACCGCCTCGGCCACGGGCCGGCCGGGCCGGGCGTCGAGGCCCAGCTCGCGGTCGAGCGTGGCCACCTCGGCGGCCGTGAACGGCCGGGCCAGGCCGGCCCACTCGAGGGGCAGGTCGTCCTCGCCGGGCGCGGCGGGCTCCGGCGGCCGGCGCCGGGCCTCCCGCAGCGAGGCGGCGAGGCCCCCGGCCACCAGCTCGGCCGCCAGCGCGGCGGCGAACACGCCGCCCGTGATCACGTCGCCCAGCCGCAGGCCGACCACGGCGACCACCCCCACCACCGTGCCGGCCAGCAGGATCCGCTGGCGGCGCAGCGGGGCGAGCGACTCCCGCAGCGAGTGGGCCAGGCCGTTGGGGTTGCGCCCCAGCGCGATGCCCATCGTCCCCGGCAGGACCCGGTTCACGTTCTCGAACCACGGCGCCGCCTCGACCAGCAGGGGCAGCCCGCCGATGAGGACGCCCGCGGCCAGGGCGCCGGCCGCCGTGCCGATCCCGCCCACCACGCCGACGAGCAGCAGCGGCAGGCTCTGCACGAACGCGAAGTTCTGGGGTCCGACGGCGCCGAGCGCCCCGCCGTACAGGGCGCCGCCGAAGCCGGCCATCGCCGCCGACAGCGTGAACACCGCCAGCTTCACGAGCGTGGTGTTGATCCCGAGGGTGGCGCTGGCCGCCGGGCTGTCCTTCAGCGCCAGCAGCCGCTGGCCGAACGTCGAGCGGCGGATGGCCACGACGCCGAGGTACAGCACGGCGAACACCGCGCTGAGGAACACGAGCATGCCGCCCTGGGTGTCGACGCCCGGCACGTCCAGCGCGTCCACCGGGACCGATCCCGTCGAGAAGATGCGGATCTCCACCGGTCCGACGGCGAAGTCCCGCAGGCCGAACACCCACTGGTCCAGCAGCATGGCGAACGCGGCGGTGGCGAGCGCCAGGTAGATGCCGGCGATGCGCACGGTCGGCAGCGCCACCAGGGCGCCGACCAGCCCGGTGCCGACGGTCGCCACCACCAGCCCGGTCAGCGAGCCGCCCTGGCCGTGGTGGGCCATGAGGACGGCGCCGATGCCCGCGAAGCTCATCTGGCACAGCGAGAGCTGCCCGGCGAAGCCGACGAGCGGGACCAGCGACAGGCCGATGATGGCCACGGCCACGATCTTCTGCAGGGCGAGCGCGTCCGGCTCCGACGCGATCGAAGCCGCCACGACCCCGGCGGCCACGAACAGCGCCGCCATCGCCAGCGACCCCGACCACGGGGGCCGGGGCACCACCTCGCGGGTCGTCCGGGTGCTGTGGCCCCGGAGGCGGCCGTGGGGCAGGGCCAGCAGCACCACGAACAGGACGACGACCGGGATGGCGAAGCGGAACTGGGCGAGCAGCAGCCGCTCGGTCGGCACGTAGGCGAGGGCGTAGGCGTCGAGCAGGCCGAGGGCCAGGGCCCCGACGACGGTCATGGGCAGGCTGCGCAGCCGGCCGATCATCGCGGCCGCGTAGGCGTTGACGATCATCAGCGCCAGGTTCACGTGCGACAGCCCCACGGTCGGGGCGACGAGGATGCCGGCCACCGCCGCGGTCGTGCAGCCGATGGCCCACGCCAGCATCGCCGAGCCGTGGGGCGACGAGCCGTTGAGCATGGCCAGCGGCCGGTCGTCCACCGCGGCCCGCATGGCCAGCCCGGCCCGCGTCCGGTACAGCAGGATCCGCAGGCCCAGCGCGCACGCCACGGCCACGGCCACGCCGGCCAGGTCGTGCCACGTGAGGGTCACGCCGGCCACGTCGACCACCTCGGTGCCCCAGAACCGCGGGAACCGGCGCGCGACGTCGGGCGGCCACACCCACAGCCCGAGGCCGATGAGGGCGGCCAGCAGGCCGATCGAGACCACCACCCGGGCGGTCTCGGGCGCGTCGTGGAGCCCCCGCATCACCACCCGCTCGATCACCACCCCGACCAGCGGCGCCAGGACGCCCAGCACCACCAGCAGGGCCAGCGGCGCCGGCCAGCCCCAGCCGAAGCGCAGCTGCCAGTAGGCGAACGCGCCCAGCATCCCCGTCGCACCGTGGGCGAAGTTGAAGATGCCCGTCGTCGTGTAGGTCACGACCAGGCCGCTGGCCGCCACGGCCAGCACGGCCGCGGCCGCCAGCCCGGTGATCGTCGCCTGCCAGAACACGTCCATGGCCGTGCGCCCGCTACGCCGCGGGCTTCGCCACCCCGTAGTCGTCGGTCAGCTCGATCACGTTGGCGGGGTCGCAGTTGTAGATGCCCTCGTTGGGCTCGGTCAGCGCCTCGTCGTAGCGGAACCCGTCCGGCGTCGCCTGGATGGCCAGGCTGCACCGCGTGGCCACGCTGTTGCCCGGCGTCTGGGGCGAGTGCAGGCCGCCCGCGGTCCAGTCGGCCTGGGCGGCCGCCTGGTCGAGCACGCATGCCCGGCTCAGCTCGGCCCCGCAGGCGTTGGCCGCGGTGGCCAGCAGCAGGAAGGCCGACAGGCTCTGCATGCCGAGCATCGCCACCTTGCCGTCCGGGTTGTAGCGCTCCATCAGCTCCAGGTAGTCGGCCATGGCGGGCACCTGGTCGGCCATGTCGAAGGTCGGGAACACCGAGCGCATGTAGGTGGCGTCGCTGACGCTGGTCCCACCCTCCTCGGCGAACTTCCGGTCGAGGAAGTTGGGCTGGAGGTGGGTGAAGTCCGGGTACCAGCCCTCGGTCTGCATGGCCTGCTGGAGGGCGACCATGTTCTCGGGCTCGCCCACGACCTCGAGGGCGGTGACGCCCTGTTCCCGCATCTTCTGCACGAAGCCCCGCCAGCCGGTCTCGCCGAGGGCCCGGTACTGCTCGTCGAACACGACGTCGTAGCCGAGCTTGGTGGCGCCCTCGACGATCTGGGCGTGGATGGTGGCCGGGCCGTCGAGGTTGACCCAGAGGACGCCGAGCTTGGTGGACTCGGGGTACGCGCCCTGGAGCCAGCGCCAGCCGGCGGCCGCGAACTCGTAGACCGGGTTCGGGACCGGCTGGACCTGGAGCTCGGCGACCCGGGCCTGCGGGCTGACGGCGTAGCCGGGCACGCTGATGAGGCCGCACTCGACCCGGGCGCCGCCGTCCTGGGAGTCGAACACCGCGCCCCCGCCCACCAGCGCGAAGTCCCGCTGGCAGGCGTCGGCGATGCGCTGGCCGTACTCGAACAGCTTGGCGTCGAGGTCGTCGATCACGACCGTGCGGCCGGCGATGCCCCCGTGCTCGTTGCACCAGGCCGCGAAGGCGACGGCGGTGTCGTACATCTCCTGGGTGAGGCCCGCCCGCTCGGCCGAGCCCTTGTCGGTCACGGTGCCCAGGTGGATCTCGTCGGCGGTCAGGCCCGTCTCGGTGGCCCCGGCGGCGGCGCCGTCGCCCTCGGAGCACACCGCCGCCAGGTCGCCGAAGCCGCCCTGGTCGAGCCGGCTGCCGGTGGCCTCGCCCCCGCTCTCGGCGCCGGGGGCCGTCTGCGTGGCCTCCGCCCCGGTTCCGCCCGCGGCGGGCGCGCCGCCGATCTCGGTCTCGTTCGCCCCGCGCGTGCACGCGGCGGCCGCGAGCGCCAGCGCGGCCAGCACCGCGACGCTGTGGCGGGCTCGTCCCACGTCGGTTCCCCTCCCCGGCAGTGTGAGCAGATTTAGAACAGGTTCTAAATCTAACGACCCGTCAGGTCTCTGTCGATCCCTCCGCTCAGGGGTAATGTCCGACCGGGAGGTCACGCACAGTGCGCATCACGGCGAAGGTCGACTATGCGGTGCGGGCCGCCGTCGAGCTGGCGGCGTCCCCGCCCGGGCCGGTCAAGGGCGACACCCTGGCGGCGCGGCAGGGCATCCCGGTCAAGTTCCTGGAGAACATCCTGGCCGACCTGCGCCGGGCCGGGATCGTGGCCAGCCAGCGGGGGGCGGAGGGCGGCTACCGGCTGGCCCGCGATCCCGCAGTCGATCATGGTGGCCGACATCATCCGGGCCGTGGAGGGGCCGCTCGCCGACGTCCACGGCACCTCGCCGGAGGAGGTCGACTACACCGGGCCGGCCGTGCCCCTGCAGAAGGTGTGGGTGGCGACGAGGGCGGCGCTGCGGTCCATCCTCGAGGAGGTGTCGGTGGCCGACATCGCCGGCGGGGAGCTGCCCGGCGCCGTCGAACGGTTCCTGGACACCCCCGATGCATGGTCACGGAGGTGACCCGGGATCCGTCACGGAGGTGACCCGGGATCCGTCACGAAGGTGACCCCGGATCCGTCACGAGGTGACCCGGGTCCGTATGACAACAGGCACAGCCCGTAGGGCCGGACCGGGTAGGAGTCGCGCCTGCGTGCTGCGCTAGCGTGGACGGCCTATGTCCCGCCGGATCGACATCGAGCTGACCAGCTCTCGCGAGGACGGGTCCTGGACCTGGCGTGCGGCGGGAGCTCGGGAGCCCAGAGGCACGCTCGAGGGCGGACTCCTGCCCGGACCCGCCAAGGTCGGTGACGTCCTGCGGGTGGAGATCGAGGGCTACCTCGACGCGCTGAGCATCACCGCCGTCCTGCCCCCGCGCGCCCCGCGGGCCGAGCCCGAGCGGCTCGAGCTGAAGTCGTCGGGCGGCGATCAGCCGCTGGTCACCACGGCGCTGGCCCGGGGCACGGCCGAGCGCGGCGACCGCCGCGACCGGCGGCGGGACGAGCGCGCGGCGCGACGGCCGCGACAGTCGTGACCGCCGCGAGCGCGGGCGCGGCCCCCGGGACCGTGATCGCGACCGCGACCGTGAGGGTGGTGGCGGCGACCGCCGCGAGGGCGGCGGCGACCGCCGGAGGGCGGCGGCGACCGCCGTGAGCGCCGGCCGTCCCGCGACCGCCAGGAGGCGCGCCACGACCGGCCGGCCCGCCCGGCTCCCCCGCCGGTCGAGACCAAGCCGAAGCCCAAGCGCCTGCGCCCGGGCAAGACCCACCGCAACGCGTTCCTGGAGGCGGTGCCGGCCGAGCAGCGGCCGATCGCCGAGCAGGTGCTGCTGGGCGGCATCCCCGCCGTGCGGGCCGCGATCGACAAGCAGAACGAGGAGCTGAAGGCGGCCGGCAAGCCGGCGGTCAAGGCCGACTCGCTGCTGAAGGTGGCCGAGGACCTGCGCCCCGGCGCCCTCGCGGCGGTGTGGCGCGACCGGGCCGAGGCCGCGGTCGCGCTGGTCGACGAGCTCGACCTGCGGGACCTGCGCTCGGTGGTCAACGCCGCCGGCGACGCCGGTCGCGACGAAGAGGCCAGGGCCCTGGCCGCGCAGCTGCGCGAGGCCCTGACCAACCGGGTCGAGAAGGAGCACGCCGCCTGGCTCGCCGACCTCACCGAGACGGTCGCCGCGGGCCGCGTGGTCAGGGCGCTGCGCCTGAGCTCGCGCCCCCCAAGGCCGGCGCCCCGATCCCCGGCGACGTGGCGACGCAGCTGGCCGAGGCCACGGCCGCGTCGCTGACCGAGGAGACGACGCAGGACCGCTGGGCCACGGTGCTGGACGCCCTGGCGTACTCGCCGGTCCGGCGCCGCGTGATCCCGCAGTCGCTCCCGGCCAAGCTGTCGCCGGACCTGCGCTCGACGATCGCCCGGCTGGCGTCGCGCCTGCCGGAGATCGCCCACATCTTCGCCGTCGAGCCGGACCCCACGGCCGACCGCCCCACCCGCGGCCCCCGAGGCGACCAGACCCGCCGCCGAGGCGGCACGCGGCCGCAAGGACGAGGGCCAGAAGCGCCCCCGCGGCGACCGAGGCAAGGGCAAGCCCGACAAGTCCCCGGGCCCCAAGTCCAAGCGACCCGAGACCCCGTCACCGACCGACGCCGAGACAACCAAGTCCGACCAGCCGGCACCAAGCCACGCGGCAAAGGCGACGCCCGAGCCCGAGGCGACCAGCCCCGCGACCGAGGCGACGCCCGAGCCCGAGGCGACGAGCCCCGCGGCCGAGGCGACGCCCGAGCCGGAGGCGACGAGCCCCGCGGCCGAGGCGACGCCCGAGCCCGAGGCGACGAGCCCCGCGGCCGAGGCGACGCCCGAGCCGGAGGCGACGAGCCCCGCGGCCGAGGCGACGCCCGAGCCGCGAGGCGACGAGCCCCGCGGCCGAGGCGACGCCCGAGCCCGAGACGCCGAGCGAGCCCGAGGCCACTACCCCCGCGGCCGAGGCGACGCCCGAGCCGGAGGCGACCAGCCCCGCGGCCGAGGCGACGCCCGAGCCCGAGGCGACGAGCCCCGCGGCCGAGGCGACGCCCGAGCCCGTGACGTCGAGCGAGCCCGAGGCAACCAGCCCCGCGGCCGAGGCGACGCCCGAGCCGCGAGGCGACGAGCCCCGCGGCCGAGGCGACACCCGAGCCGGAGACGTCGAGCGAGCCCGAGGCCACGAGCCCCGCGGCCGAGGCGACGCCCGAGCCGGAGACGTCGAGCGAGCCCGAGGCCACGAGCCCCGCGGCCGAGGCGACGCCCGAGCCGCGAGGCGACGAGCCCCGCGTGCCGAGGCGACGGGCGAGCCCGAGGCGACCGCGACGGTCGACGCGGGCAACGACGATGCGGCCGAGCCGGCCGCCAACGGTGGGTCCCTGGTTGCCAACGGGGAGAGCGCGCCGCACGCCACCCACGCCGCTGGCGAGTAGGGCCTCCCCGCAACCTGCGTTCGTTCGTGTCGCCTAGCGGTACGGGTGAACGCCGGAGTGGGGCTGCCCCTGCGACCTGCGTTCGTTTGTGTCGCCTAGCGGTACGGGTGAACGCCGGAGTGGGGCTGCCCCTGCGACCTGGCGTTCGTTTGTGTCGCCTAGCGGTACGGGTGAACGCCGGAGTGGGGCTCGCCCTGCGACCTGGCGTTCGTTTGTGTCGCCTAGCGGTACGGGTGAACGCCGGAGTGGGGTCGCCGCGACCTGCGTTCTTTGTGTCGCCTAGCGGTACGGTGAACGCCGGAGTGGGGCGCCGGGCGCCACGGGGCTAGTGGTCGCGGGGGGCCATGACGGATTCGACGCCTCCTCGGCCGCGGTAGCGGCCGGTGGTGACGTCCTCGTCCCAGCGGGAGCCGCAGCCCTGGCACGTGCAGGAGTCCACCCGTAGGGAACCGATGAACAACCGGTCGACCTCGTACGCCCCGCAGAAGGGGCACTGTAGGTGCCCTGTCGAGTCGTCCATCGTGTTGTCTCGCCGTCCCCTTGCCGAATCGTGGGCGTTGCCCCTGCTCAACCTGCGCTCATCTGGTTCGACCTCGCCACCCTACCCAACGTTTCCTCCGATCTTGCCGCCGCCCGCCGGCACTTTGGGTGATGGCTCGATTTCCTTGCACTGAGAATGCGATGAGTAGGGTGACGCCCATGTCCGTGGACTTCGAGCAGCGGGGACCGTTCGCGGTCGTCAAGATCAATCGTCCCGAGGCCCGCAACGCCGTCAACCCGGCCGTTGCCCAGGGCATCGAGGATGCCATCGACGCCATCGAGGCCGAGGATGGCATCTGGGTCGGCATCCTCACGGGCGAGCCGCCCGTGTTCTGCGCCGGGGCCGATCTCAAGGAGATCAACGCCGGCAACGCCGCCGGACTCGCCACCGCCCGGGGTGGCTTCGGGGGCATCACCACCCGGGAGCGCACCAAGCCGATCATCGCCGCCGTCGACGGGCCCGCGCTCGCCGGCGGGACCGAGATCGTCCTGTCGTGCGACCTCGTGGTCGCGTCGACCACCGCCACCTTCGGGATCCCCGAGGTGAAGCGGTCGCTCGTCGCCGCGGCCGGCGGGCTGTTCCGGCTCGGGCGCAAGATCCCGTTCAACATCGCCATGGAGCTGGCGCTCACGGGCGATCCGATCTCGGCCGAGCTCGCCCACCACCATGGCCTCGTCAACCGGCTGTGCGAGCCGGGCGAGGCGCTGGCCGTGGCCACCGCCCTCGCCGAGCAGATCTGCGCCAACGCCCCCGTGGCGGTGCGCGAGTCCCGCCGGGTCGTGATCGAGGCCACCCACGCCTCCGACGACGTCGGCTGGAAGATGTCCGCCGAGGGCATGGGCGCCGCCATGCGCAGCGAGGACTTCAGCGAGGGCCTCACCGCCTTCATCGAGAAGCGCCCTCCGCAGTGGAAGGGCCGCTGACCGCGACCCCGGCGGACCCCGGCCCGCCGGTAGCCTCGGCCCCATGCCGATCACGCGCTGGGAGTACCGGACCTACTCGGTGTTCATGCAGAGGGGCGACGCCTGGCTCGCCGGGCTCAACGACCTCGGCGACCAGGGCTGGGAAGTCTGCGACGACGTCACCCTGTTCGCCCAGGGCGGTGCGTCCGAGAGCCCGACCATCCTCCTCAAGCGCCCGAGGGACTGACCGGCGGGATCACGCCGTGCTCGGCCAGGAACCCGGCCAGGCCCGGCACCAGGTCGTGCCCGGCCACCTCGTCCAGCGGGACCCAGGCCAGCGCGACCGCGTCGTCGCCCGCCACCGCCACCTCCGGCGGGTCGAGCAGCTCGACCCGGAAGTCGAGGATCACGTAGTGCCGGTCCTCGCCGATCCGCTCGGCCCACCCCACGAGCTCGCCGCAGCGGGCCCGGAGGCCGGTCTCCTCGAACAGCTCGCGCACCGCGGCGTCGCGGAGCCGCTCGCCCGGCTCGACCCGCCCGCCCGGGACCGCCCACGTGCCCCCGTGCGGAGCCGCCCGGGCCGCGCTGGACGAGCAGCAGGCGCCCGCCGGCCACGGCCACCGCGCCCGCCGCCAGCTCCGGCCGCGGACTCACTGCAGCGGCTTGTGGACCACGATGGCCCGCGCCACGAGCCCGAACGACTCGAAGAAGTTCTTCGTCGCCCGGTCGCCGGGCAGGGCCAGGCTGTCGACGCCGAAGCACCCGCGGTCGCGGCACCACGCCAGCAGGTGGTCCATCAGCACCTCCCCCACGCCCACGGCCCGGGCCTCGGGGTCGACGTAGATGTCGTCGACCACCCCCAGCAGGCCGCCGTCCGCCAGCCGCTCGACCCGCGCCAGCGCGTAGCCGATCACGGCGCCGTCGATCGTGCCGACGGCCAGCTCGTGCGTCCGGGGACCCGAGCGCCGCCCGCAGCCCCTCGGCCGCGTCGCCCTGGCGGCGCTCCCGCCGCCACCACAGCGGGCCGCCCTTCTGCTCGCGCTTCTCGTCGGCGGCCGCGGCCGCCAGCGCCGCCACGGCGCCGAGTCGGCCTCGGTCGCGGGGCGGGCAGCCTCGTGCGGAGCGGGCACAGCGCTCACGCCTGGAGCTGCGCGACCTTGTTGAGGATGGTCTTGCGGCCCCGGTGGGCGGCCTCGTAGGCCCGGATCGCCTCCAGCTCGGCCGCGCCGAGCCCGTCGAGGCGGGTCACGACCTGGGAGGCGGACAGGCTGTCGTAGTCGGGGATGGCCAGGTCGGCGACGTCGGGGGCACGCGGCGAGTGGCCGTTGCCCGACACCGGCGCCAGCCGGTCCGCCCCCACCGGCGAGGCCGGGGCCGGCGCCGTCGCGGCACCCGGGCCGCCGTCGCCCGGCTCGTACTCGGACGAGCCCCAGCAGCTTGAGCAGGCCGGTCGCCTGCTGCTCGAGGTCCCCCACCCGCCGACGCACCTCGGCCTCGCCGTGCTTGACGGCGAACTGGCCGAACAGCCGGGCGTTGTTGGCGTGGACCCGGCCCTGCCGGGCCAGCTTGGGCAGCAGGGACGGCCCCTCGAAGAACAGGCCGATCGGCGCGTAGACGAACAGGTCGGCGACGCCCTCGACGAGCTGGTCGATCGGTGTCTTGTCGTCGGCGTCGCTCACGGCACGATCATCTCAGACGCAGTCGACGCAGAGCATGAGGTCCTCGTCGGCCAGCTGGCGGCGGTGCTTGACCAGGAAGCAGGACTGGCACACGAACTCGTCGGCCTTCTTGGGCTGGATGCGGCCGGTGCCGTCGCCCCGGTCGTCGGTCTCGGGCTGCTCGTCCTCGTCGTCGTCCTCGTCCTCGGGCTGGGCCGCGATGCGGTCCTTGAGGATGGCGTCGAGGTCGGCCTCGACGTCGTCGGGATCGACGTCGTCGTCCTCGTCCTCCTCCTCCTCGTCGTCGCCCGCGCGCTTGGTCTTGGTCGCGGTCGCCTTGGGCGCGGGAGCGGCCGGCTCGACCTCGATCTCGACGACGTCAGCGGTGGCGTCGTCGTCGAAATCGTCGTCGTCGAGCGCGTCGACGTCCTCCGGGTCGGCGATCTCGTCGGTCAGCTCCTCGGGCTCGCTGAAGTCCTCGTCGTCTTCCTCGATCGTCTCGACGTCGAAGTCGTCATCCTCAGTTGTTTCGTCGTCAGCCATCGGGTCCCTTCGCGGGTGGGCCTTTGCGCGGCCGGATCATAGACAGGCTGCCCGCAGCGGTGAGACTCGTGACGATCCTGGCGCTCACGGGGGTCTGCGAGGGCGGTCAGGGTAGCGACACGCACCGCCTCCCGCGGTGTGACAGAGATCACACGCCGGATGGCGCGAGGCGAGGCGCCGCCGGTCAGCGGGACAGGCGGCGCTGCTCGGCCCGGCGCTCGGCGGCGAGCCGCTCCAGCTGGGGCTCCGGGTTGTGGTCGACGAAGCTCATGGCCTCGGCGACGGCCCGGTGCCCGGCCTGCTCGGCGATCAGCCGGTGCATCTGCTGGGCCACCGACCGGTAGGCCGGGTGGCCCTGGGGCGCGCTGCGCAGCTCCAGCATGTGCATCGCCTCCCGGGCGTTCATCTGCATCACGAACCGCACCCGGTAGGCCAGCGCCACCGCGTAGGGCGCCTGCGGCGGGAAGCGGCGGGCCAGCGCGTCGTGCAGCGACGCCGACCGCTCCATCACCTCGTCGAAGTCCGCGCCGATGCCCGCGTCGACGACGGCCTCGGGCCGCGTGTAGCCGTGGCGGGGCGACAGCGGCTGCCACTCGAGCGTGAGCATGCGGTGGCGCTGCAGGTCCCGGAACGCCCCGTAGTCGGCCAGCACGTCGAAGCGGTAGTCGGTGCGCTCGAACGCCCGCCCCGGCCGGTGGCGGCGGTTGGTGCGCTCCCCCGCGTAGGCCCGCACCACGGCGACCCGCTCGGCGGCCGTCATGTCCCGCACCCGGCGCTCGATCTCGGCCTCGGGCCGGTCGGTGTACGGGTAGAGCATGGCCGCCACCATCTTGACCTCGCCGTCGGGGTCGAAGTCGACCAGCTCGACGCGCGGCTCGCCCCGGCCCTCGGTCTCCCCCGCCGGGAACAGCCGGGCCGCGATCTCCTCCGTGGTGGCGCGGGTGGTGGCGAGGTACGTGCTGGCGGCGACCCCCCGGTCCGTCAGGTCGACCCGCTTGAGGAAGCTCGGGATCACCTTGCGCAGCTCGGTGAGCATGAGGTCGGCGTAGCTGCGGGCCTCGGGCAGCGGGTGGGCCCGCATCCGCAGCAGCAGCGCCTCGTACGCCTGCCCGGTGCCGTAGATGCCCACGTTGGACAGGGCGGCGGCCGGCAGCGCGCCCCGGACGGCGTCGAGCGCCTTGGCCTTGAGCGCCTGGCGGTGGACGAAGTCGCTGTCGCCCGGCTGCTTGGGGAACCGGTCCCGGAACCAGTCGAGCATGACGGTCGCCATGCGGGCGTAGGTGTCGAACATGCGGTCGAGGTCGCCGACGTAGCGGAGGCCGAGCGGGCTGCCCAGCACCTCGGGGTCCCGGTAGTAGCGGTAGCGGCCCCCGATGCGGGCGTCGTAGGCGATGTAGCGGGTCGACTGCTCGAGGTAGGACATGAGCCGGCCCCACTCGAGCACCTTCGTGAGCAGGTTCGACGCCTGCTCGCACGCCAGGTGGACCCCGCCCAGCTGGGCGACCGAGTCGTCGCCGTACTCGAAGAACACCCGGTCGTAGAGCTGCTCGGCCCGCTGCAGGCCCACGGTGGCGTCGACGCTGGCGTCGCCGGCGATGTCGAGGTCGCCGACGAACTCGTCGAGGAACAGCCGCCGCAGGCTCTTCGGCGAGCGCGAGTAGCGGGCGAACAGGGCGCCCTTCACGACCTCGGGCAGGTTCACCAGGGCGAACACCGGCCCGTCGAGGTTGGTGAAGTACCGCCGCAGGACGTCGGCCTCGGCGGGGCTGAACTCCTCGCTCACATAGACCGTCATAGGGAGCACGATCGTACGTCGGAGCCCCGCCCCGCCCGGGGATCCCGGCCCCCGCCCGTCACGGGGCGGGTCGCCCGGCGACAGCCGCCTCCCACTCGGACCGGGCCACGTCGACGAGGCCCCCGTCGAGCCACAGGTCGGCGACCGTCCAGGCCAGGGCCTTGGCCCCGTCGAGGACCGCGGCGTCGCCCTCGGGCCCGCCCGCGAACCCGGCGAACGCGGGGGTGTGGATGGGCACGCCCGGCGGCGCCACCCGGATCATCGGGTGGATCGACGGGACCACATAGCTGACGTTGCCCATGTCGGTGCTGCCCACCACCCGGGCGCTCGGCGACGGGGCCCGCACGATCCGCCCGAGCGCCTCGGCGTTGGCCCGGTAGCGCTCGCCGATGGCGGCGCTGTCGATCATGTCGGCGTACACCGGGTCGATCCAGGTGACCTCCATCTCGCAGCCGGCGGCGGTGGCGCCGGCCTCCAGGCAGGCCAGGAACCGGGCCTTGAGCAGCTCGAGCCCGGCGACCGTGGGCGAGCGCACGATCCACTCGGCGCGGGCGAACGCCGGGACGATGTTGGGCTTGTCGCCCCCGTCGGTGATGATCCCGTGCATCCGCTCGCCCGGCGCGATGTGCTGGCGCAGCGCGGCCACGTTCACGTAGCCGAGCACGGCGGCGTCGAGGGCGTTGCGCCCCCGGTGGGGGAAGGCGGCGGCGTGGGCGGCCTCGCCCCGGTAGGTGACGTGCGCCTGGTGGAGGGCGACGACGTCCATGGCCATCAGGTCGGCGTCGGCCGGGTGCACCATCAGCGCGGCGTCGACGCCGGCGAACGTGCCGCCGTCGATGAGCCGGACCTTGCCGCCCCCGCCCTCCTCGGCCGGGGTGCCGACGACGAGCACCCGCCCGCCCAGCTCGTCGGCCAGCGCCGCCGCGGCCAGGCCCGCGCCCAGCCCGGCGGCGGCGATGACGTTGTGGCCGCAGGCATGGCCGATGCCGGGCAGCGCGTCGTACTCGCACACGACCGCCACCGTGGGCCCGGCGGATCCCGGCCGTCGCCTCGAACGCCGTGTCCACGCCCCTCGCCGACCGGGTCACGGCCAGGCCGGCGTCCTCCAGGACGCCGGTGAGCAGGTCGTGGGCGAACGTCTCCTCGTAGCCGAGCTCGGGCCGGGCGTGGATGCGCCGGGACACGTCCACCAGCACCTCCGCCCGGCTCTCGATCTCGGCGGCCATGCGGGCCTTGGCGTCGGTAGCGGGCGAGGGCTCCATCCTCGCCACGCTACCGATCGCCCGGGCCTCGGAACGGTGGCGCGCCGGCCACCTGCGCGAGCACGGCGTCGAGGTCGATCGGTCGGATCAACCCGGATGCCGCAGCACGATCTTGCCCAACTGCTCGCCGCGGCGCAGGCGCTCCAGCGCCGCCGGGTAGTCCGAGCGGTCGAGCACCTCGTCCACGTGGACGTCGAGCCCCTGGCCCACCAGCGCCGTGACCTCGTCGAACTCCGGGTACGAGCCCATCGTCGAGCCGATGATCTCGATCTGCTTGAAGAACAGCCGGGGCAGGTTCAGCTCGACCTTGGGGCCCGACGTGGCGCCGCACACCACCAGGCGACCGCCCGGGCGCAGCGCCCGCACCGACCGGTCCCAGGTGGCGGGGCCCACGCTCTCGACCACGACGTCGACCGTCACCGGCCAGTCGGCCTCCGAGTCGAAGGCCGCGGCGGCGCCGAGCGCCACCGCCCGGTCCCGCTTGGCCTCGTCGCGGGACGTCGCGTAGACCACGGCGCCGGCCCGGCGGGCCAGGGCCAGCGCCGCGGCGCTGACACCGCCGCCGATGCCCACGATCAGCACCGACTCCCCCGCCGCCAGCCGGGCCCGGCGCAGCATGCGCCAGGCGGTGAGCGTGGCCAGCGGGTACGCGGCGCACTCCTCCCACGACCGCCCCGGGGGCCGGGGGACGACGTTGCGGCCGGGCACCACCACCAGGTCGGCGTGGCCGCCCCAGCGGTGCTCGCCCACGATCTGGAACCCCGGGCCGAGCGGCGAGTCCACGCCGAGGGCCACGACCGCCTCCAGGGACGACACCGCGGGGTTGACGACCACCTCGTCGCCCGGCGCCACGTGGGCCACGCCCTCGCCCACGGCGTCGACCACGCCGGCCACGTCGCACCCCGGCACGTGGGGCAGCGGCGGCCGGGGCAGCGCCCGGGTCACCCACAGGTCCATGTGGTTCAGGGCCGACGCCACCGGCCGGACCCGCACCTCCCCCGGCCCCACGGGCGGGTCCTCGATCTCGCCCTCGCGGTAGCTGCCGGGTGACTCGTCCAGGATCCAGGCGCGCACGCGGGGTTCATACCACGCAGACGAGAGCGTCCGGCTCGAGCCGGACCGACAGCCGGCGGGCCTCGCCCACCGGCTCGCCGTCCAGCCACACCGGCGTCGGGGCGTCCAGGTCGATCTGGACCGCCGGACGGCGCGACACCGCGATGGCGGGATGGGGCAGGTGCCCGCCGTGCGGCAGCCGGCGGCGCGCCCTGACCCGGTCCGTGAGCGACAGGCCCGGGCCGGCGTCGACCACGTCGAGCAGGCCGTCGCCCGGATGGGCCCGCGGGGCGACGTCCCACGGGCCGAGGAACTCGGCGTTCATGGCCGCCACGACCCGGCCCCGCCACCACGAGCGGCGGGCCACCAGGTGGGCCACGAACCAGTGGTGGCGCCCGTCGACCAGCACCGACCCGAGGTCGACCGGCACGCGGACGCCGCCGCCGCCCTCCAGGCGCGCCCGGTCCCCCCGCCCGCCGAGCGTCCGGCACAGGTCGCCGCCCACCAGCCCCAGCGGCGGGATCGGGTCGCCGGCCCGGCGGGCCGCCTCGACGACCGCCCGGGCCTCGGCGTCGCCGGCCACGATCACGCCCCCGGGCGGCAGGCCGCCCGCCTCGCCCCACGCCTCGCCCTTGCGGACCGTCACGCCGCGTCTCACGGACGTCGCGGGGTAGCGCGCCGTCGTCCCCCACCACCTCGTCCAGGGTGGACGACACCGACACCACCCCGCGGTGCAGGGCATCGGCCGCCTGGCGGGCCGTGCGCGCCGTGGCCGGATCGGGGGCCACGTCGCCCAGCTGGCGCACCAGGTCGATCAGCGTCTTGATGTTGCGGACGAAGTCGCCGCCCGACAGGTCCTCGTCGCCCAGCACCTCGCCCAGCGGCTCGCCGGCCGCCCAGGCGTGGGCCAGGGCCACGAACCCCGGGTCGGGGCCCCGGGTCGGGGTCAGGCCGGCGGCGTCCTCGTCGGCCTGCAGGTCGGCGGCCAGCCGCTCCAGCTCGCCCCACCGGGCCCGCACCTTGCGGGACGGGAACCAGGGCGCCGCGGGCATGCCCGGGCCCCGGTGCTCGTAGGTGAACGTGGACGCCAGCCCCGCCAGCTCCGCCGGGTCGAGGCCGTCGAGCAGCCCCGAGCACATGGCCTCGGCCACCAGCAGGTCCGACTCGTGGTAGGTGCGGGCCAGCACCTCGCCCCGCTCGGTCAGCGCCCAGCCGTCGAGGTAGCCCCAGGCCTCGAGCAGCCGCAGCACCCGGTCGAACCGCCGGGCCAGGGACCCGGTGCGGGAGCGGACCTCGCCCCGCATCTGCTCCAGCTCGCGGACGGCCCGCAGCCGCTGGCCCTCGGCCCGCAGGTGGGCGTCGCGGTCGGGACAGGAGTGGACCGGGTGGTCCTCCACCGGCGTCGGGGCGGCGGCCTCCTCGGGCACCGGCCGGGGCCGGCGGGCGGCGGGGCGCCAGCCGGGCCCGGCGCAGCTGGTCGGCCACCCGGTGCTGGAACGCCCGGTTGTTCGGGCTCCACGGCTTGGGGACGTCGAGCCGCCCGACGCGGCCGGGCGGCTCGAGCCAGCTCGTCGGCCCGCAGCGTCACGGTGTCGCCGTCGGTGTCGATCGCCTTGAGCCGGATCGAGCCGCCCTTGCGCTGGGCGACCGACAGGACGGCCAGGCGCCGGCCGCCGATCTCGACGACGTCGCCGGGCGCGAGGCGGGCCAGCGCGAACTCGACCGCGCCCCGCACGGCCGGGGCGGGCCGCGCCGCCTCCCGCTCGGCCACCACCAGGTCGCGGTACTTCCCCACGTCGCCCCGCTCGCAGGCGGCCTCGGCCGCGAGCCGGGCCAGCTTCTCCTGCTGGCGCTCGATGCGGGCCTCGAACCGGACCACCTCCCGGTCGGCCTGGAACTGGGCGAAGGACAGGTTGAGCAGGTGGTGCGCCTCGGGCGGCTCGTACCGGCGCACGAGGTTGGCGGCCATGTTGTACGTGGGGCGGAACGCCGAGCGCAGCCCGTACGTGCGGCTGGACGCCAGCGACGCCACCTGGTCGAACGGCACGAACGGCGACCACAGCACGATGGCGTAGCCCAGGTCGTCGATGCCGCGGCGCCCGGCACGCCCCGTGAGCTGGGTGTACTCCCCCGGCGTGAGGAACGCCCGGGCCTCGCCGGTGAACTTGGTCAGCCGCTCGATCACCACCGACCGGGCCGGCATGTTGACCCCGAGCGCCAGCGTCTCGGTGGCGAACACCGCCTTGACCAGGCCCTCGGCGAAGCACGCCTCCACCGCCTCCTTGAACGGCGGCACCATGCCGGCGTGGTGGGCCGCCAGGCCCATCTCCAGCGCCGCGGCCCAGCGGTCGTAGCCGAGGACGTCGAGGTCGTCGTCGGTCAGCGACGCGGTGCGCTCGTCGACGATGGCCCGGATCCGCACCCGCTCGTCGGGGGTGGTCAGGCGCAGCCCGGCGTCCAGGCACGACGCCACCGCCTCCTCGCAGCCCATCCGGCTGAAGATGAAGTACAGCGCCGGGAGCATCTCCCGCTCGCCCAGCATGTCGACCACCTCGGGCCGCCGCGGCGTGAAGAACCGGCGGCGGGGCCGGCGGCCGCCCCGCCGGGGGCCGCGGTCGGACACGTTGTCGTTGTCGAGGCGCTCGGCCTCGGGGTTGGGCCGGCCGTCCACCAGCGTGGGCAGCAGGTGGGGCTGCTCGCTCTGGCGGTCCCCCACCAGGTACAGGTTGCGCAGCTCGACCGGGCGGCGCTCCTCCAGCACCAGCGCCGTCGGTCCCCGCACGGTGGTCAGCCACTCGGCCAGCTCCTCGGCGTTGGACACCGTGGCCGACAGGCACACCAGCGCCACCTCGGGCGGCAGGTGGATGATCACCTCCTCCCACACCGGCCCCCGGTAGGCGTCCTGGAGGTAGTGGACCTCGTCCAGCACCACGTAGCGCAGCCCGGCCAGGGCCGGGGCGCCCGCGTAGATCATGTTGCGCAGCACCTCGGTCGTCATGACCACGATCGGGGCGTCGCCGTTGATGCTGTTGTCGCCGGTCAGCAGCCCGACCCGGTCGGCGCCGTGGCGGCGGGCCAGGTCGGCGTACTTCTGGTTGGACAGCGCCTTGATCGGCGTCGTGTAGAACGCCTTGGTGCCGGTGGCCAGCGCCCGGGCCACGGCGTGCTCGGCCACCACGGTCTTGCCGGACCCGGTGGGCGCGGCGACCAGCACCGACCGGCCTCCGTCGAGCGCCTCGATGGCCCGCACCTGGAACGGGTCCAGCTCGAACGGGTGGGCGCCCCCGGGCCTCGCGGCCCCTTCGGGGGCGACGGTCACGCCGTCGCCCTTGCCGCCCGCCGCCGGGTCAGGAGACCGCCGATGATGATGGCGGCCTCGTAGAAGATGATCATCGGCACCGACAGCATGAGCATGCTGATCGGGTCGCCCGACGGGGTGATGACCGCCACCAGGATGCAGATGCCGACGATGGCGAAGCGCCGGGCCCGCTTCAGCGCGGCGGCGTCCACGATGTTGGCGAGCTGCAGGAAGATCAGCACGATCGGGAACTCGAACCCGATGCCGAACGCCAGCATCATGTAGGTCACGAGCTGGAAGTACTTGCTGGCCTGGAAGGCCGACACGAAGTCGTCGCCGGCGATGGTGACCAGGAAGTCCAGCGCCCGGGGCAGCGTGAAGTAGGCCAGCATGGCGCCCAGCACGAACAGCACCAGCGCGCTGGCGACGAAGGGGATCGCCCACTTGCGCTCGTGCTCGTAGAGGCCCGGCGTCACGAACTTCCAGACCTGCCACAGCAGGACCGGCATGGCCAGCGCGATGCCCGCGTAGGCCGAGGTCTTCATGCGGACGCTGAAGCCCTCCAGCGGGTCGGTCTGCAGCAGCTGGCCGCCGGTGATGGACGTCTCGGGCCGGGACTCGACGAGCTGCTGGTAGGGGTAGAGCAGGAAGTCGATGATCCACGGGTAGGCGATGAACGCGATGATCATGCCGACCGCCACGGCGAGCACGCTGATGATGAGCCGCTTGCGCAGCTCGGTCAGATGCTCGACCAGGGTCATGCCCTGGTCGACGGCGACCGGCTGGGCCTTCACCACGGGTCTGCGCTCGTGCCGGCAGGGCCGCTAGGAAGCGGCACGCTCGTCACCGGAGGCCTCATCGGTGTCGTCGTCACGTGAGCTATTCGTAGCCGGAGCGACGGGCGATGAGGTGAGCGGGGTGACGATCTCGTCGAGGGCGGCGGCCACCGGGGGCGGCACCTGGGTGCTGTCGCCGCCCACCGGGCCGGGGGGCCGGCGGGGCGTCGGCGATCTCGTCGTCGTCGTCGTCCGACGGGGCCCGCGCCTCGGCCTCGGCCTCGGCCACCGCACCGGCCAGGGGTGCCGACTCGCGGCGCCGGGGCAGGTCGCCGCCGTCGCCGCCGTCGTCGACCTCGTCGAAGGCCGTCTTCAACTCCTGCTGGAAGCCGGAGGAGACGCGGCGCACCTCGCCCATGACCCGGCCCGCGGTGCGGACGGCGCCGGGCAGCTTCTGGGGGCCGAGCACGATCAGCGCGAGCAGCAGGATGACCAGCAACTCGCCGCCGCCGATGTTGAACATGGCCAAGAGTGTAGGGCCGTCGGCCGCTCACTCCCCGTTTCGTCGGCTCGTCCCCTGCGTGGGCTGCCCGGAAGTCCTCGACGAGAGCGTCGGTGTCGGCGGTCGCCCGCCGGATCCCGGCCAGCGGCCCCCGCAGCCGGCGCAGGCGCCGGACCTCGCCGGCCAGGTCGGCCGCGGCCTGCTCCAGCGCCCGGGCCCGGGCGGCCACCACCACGACGGCCGCGACGGCCGCCACTGCGGGCACCGCCCAGAGCAGGGTCACCGGGGCCTAGCGGCCCCGCCGGTGGGCGTCGAGCAGCCCGTCGAACCAGTCCCCTGCCGACAGCACCTCGTGGAAGTCGATGAGGTCGTCGTGGGTGAAGGGCTGGCCCAACGGGCGCGGCTCGATCAGCTCGGCCGGCATGTTCCACACCTCGAGCCGGCAGCCCGACGACACCAGCAGGTCGATCGTCGAACGGTCCGCTGGGCGCACCACCGGGAGCGCGCAGTTCGGGCACCGGAACACGTAGGTGCCCGACTCGCTTTCCTCGCACAGCCGCACGACCAGGTCCCGGGTACCCAGTTCGACGTCTCCGCACTCTCCGCATGTGGCCCGGATCAACGTGGCCATGACTCTCCTCGATCTCGTGATGTCCGATGAGAGGGCGAGAACGGGACATCATGACGGCGGTCGTCGAAATCCGCCGTCACCCGGAAAGAGTGTCCATGTCCACCCGTGTGCCCGCCGCCGTCATACCACCGATCGCGTTCGCGCACCGCGGGGCTCGTGCGCACGCGCCGGAGAACACGCTCGACGCGTTCACCCTCGCCCTGCGGCTGGGGGCCACAGGGCTCGAGAGCGATGTGTGGATCACCGCCGACGGCGAGCCGGTGCTCGACCACGACGGTGTGGTGGGGCGCGTGCGACGACGCTCCGTGCGCACGGTCACCCGCCGCGAGCTGCCGGGTCACGTCCCGACGCTCGCGGACCTGTACGCGACCTGCGGCACCGATGTGCCGCTGTCGCTGGACGTGAAGGACCCGGACGCGTTCGACCGGGTGCTGGACGTGGCCCGCGCCGCCGGCGGGCGGGCCGTCGAGAACCTGTGGCTGTGCCACCACCGCTGGGAGCAGGTGGTCGAGTGGCGGGGCCGGGACGCGGACGTGCGCCTCGTGGACTCGACGCGGCTGGGCAGCATCAAGGAGGGCACCGAGCGGCGGGCCGCCACGCTGGCCGCCAAGGGCATCGATGCCGTGAACATGCACCACCTGGACTGGACCGGCGGCCTGACCACCCTGTTCCACCGGTTCGGGGTGCTGTGCTTCGCCTGGGACGCCCAGGCGCCGCGGGTGCTGTCCGAGCTGCTCGACGCCGGCATCGACGGCGTCTACAGCGATCACGTCGACCGCATGGTCGACGCGGTGCGGGAGGCCTACCCCGACGAGGAGCGCTGAGCGCGGGCGCGCCCCACCGCTCACAGCCACCCCAGGTCGGTCAGCGGGAGCACCTTCACGAAGGCGCGGCCGACGATCGTGTCCTCGTCGACGGGCCCGAAGACGCGACTGTCCTCGCTGTTGGTGCGGTTGTCGCCCATGACGAAGATGTGCCCCTCCGGCACGGTCACGGGCTCGGACATGTCCGTGCGGACGCCGGGTTCGAGGTAGGGCTCGTCGATCAGCTCGCGGTTGACGTACAAGCGGCCGTCACGGGTCTCGATGCGGTCGCCCTCGATGCCGACGACCCGCTTGATCAGGTCCTTGATCTCGGAGTCGCCGCCGTTCGACGCCCCCGGCGGGCGCTCGAACACGACGACGTCGCCCCGGTGCACGTCGTGGAACCGGTACGAGAGCTTGTTGACCAGCACCCGGTCGCCCACCTCGAGCGTGGGGACCATCGAGGGCGACGGGATCCAGAACGCCTGGACGAGGAACGCCTCGACGACGAGGGCGATGACGATGCCGCCGCCGATGACCGCCACCCACTCGAGGACGGTGCGGCGGACGCTGCGCCTCACGTGCCGGTCCGGCGTCGGGGACTGGCCGTTGGCGCGGGGCTGGGCGCCCTCGGGCGTGGCGTCGACCTCGGCGGCCGTGCGGGCCCGGGCCCGGGCGGTGGCCCCGCCGGTGCGGTCGAGCGGGGGCGGCGAGCCGTTGGCGGCGAGGTGGCGGGGCCCCGGCCCGCGCCGGTCCGCGTAGGGGCCGGTCTCGATGCCCGGAGCGTCACCCTGGTCGTCGCCAGAGAGACCAGAGGGGGGAGATGCGTCACGCACGGCGTGCTGGAGGCTAGCGCAGGCCCCGCCGGAACGGGGTCACGTGGCGCCGTACCGTCCGAGGATCCGGCGGGCGGCCCGGGGTCCGGCGCCGGCCAGATCGGGGTCGTCGGCGGCCACCACGCGGGCGTCGGCGCCGAGCCGGACGAGCAGGCGCTCCAGCCAGGGTGCGGCGGTCACCGGCAGCCGGATCCGCAACCGCCCCTCGGGCGTGGTCGTCACCTCGTCGACCGGGTAGGTCTCCACCACCCAGCGTGCGTGCTCCCCGACGTCCAGTGTGACCCGGGGGATCTCCGGCCCGTTGTAGAACACGTCCGCGTCCCGCCCGCCGCCGGAGGCCGGAGGCGGGTCGAAGGTCTCGTCGAGCACGGCCACGTCCACGATGCGGTCGACCCGGAACAGCCGGTGGTCGGCGGCCCGGTGGCACCACCCCCGCACGTACCAGAACCCCTCGTGGGCGAACACGGCCGCGGGGTCCACGTCCCGGGTGCTGCGCACGTCGCGCCCGTAGGCGTAGTAGTCGAGGCGGACCCGCCGGTTCTCGGCGACCCCCCGCCGCAGCGCCTCGAGGACGCCGGGTCGGGTGTCCCCCAGCGCCACCGACAGCGCCTCGCCCGGGGCCAGCCCCAGGACGGCCGCCAGCTTGGCCAGCGCGGTGGCCAGCGGGCCCTCGCCGTCGGCGCCGGGCAGGCTCTGGGAGGCCGACCCCGCGGCCACCAGCGCCACCGCCTGCTCGGGCGTGAGGTGCAGCGGCTTGGCGAACACGTCGGCGAACCGCAGCCACACCCGGTCGCCCTCGATCGTGACCTCGATCAGCGTGTCGGGCGTGTAGGGCGGCACCCCCACCAGGGTCAGGATGGTCAGGTCCTCCTCCAGCTTGCGCCGCGACACGCCGAAGCGCGCGCACACCTCGTCGAGGGTCGGGCCGTCCTGCGCCGCGATCCACGGGATGATCGCCAGCAGGCGGGCCACCCGGTCGGGAGCGCTCGTGCGGGTGGCGGGAGCCGTCATCGGTGCACCCTTCGGGCTGCACGCAATGACGCTCGGCCCTTCGGGCCGGGTACCGCACTGTGCTACTGATTCCTCGCTTCGCTCGCTCATGCGACCTGCGCCTCCAGCCAGCTCACGACCTCGGCCCGCAGGTCGGCGGGGGCCAGGACCTCGGCGTGGTCGAGGAACGTGAGCACGAAGGACCGGAAGTTCTCGCGGCTCGTGACCGCCATCGTCACGACCACCGACCCGTCGGGCCGCTCCTCGTCCACCGCGCCGCCGCCCAGGTGGTGGACGATCCACGGCGCCTGGGGGCCGTCCACCAGGACCTTGGCCTGCACCGGCTCGCCCCCGCCGAGCTGCCACGGCTCCAGCCGGGCGCCCGGCACCGCCGGGGTGGGCGGCCGGGCGAACGGGGGCCCGTCCAGCCGCTCGATGCCGCTCTCGAACCGGTCGAGGCGGAACAGCCGCTCGGCCATCCGGCCGTGGTCGAAGCCCGTCAGGTACCAGCGGCCCCGGCGGAAGTCGAGCCGGTACGGATCCACCGTGCGGGGCCGGCCCCGGTAGGTGAACCGCACCGGGAGCAGCGCGGCGATCGCCCCGAACAGCGGCCCCACGTTGCCGGCGGGCAGGGAGCCGACCTCCAGGCCGGGGCCGTCGTCGGCCTCGCCCACCAGGCCGCCCAGCTTGAGCAGGCCCTCCCGGGCCGAGAGGCCGTCGAGGCGGACCACCGACGCCGCCATCCGCAGCGCCGCCAGCTCGTCGGGGGTGAGGCCGGGGTCCCGCAGGTAGTAGCGGTCCTTGGGGATGCGGTAGCCCTCGATGGCCGGGACGACCCCGGGGACCTCGGCCACCTCCAGCGGCACGCCCATCGCCCGCAGGTCGTCCTTGTCGCGCTCGAACGCCCGCCGGAACGACTCGAGCTCCTCCGGATAGGCGCCGAGCCGCTCGCGGATCTCCTGCCCCGACAGCGGCCGGGGCGTCTCCAGCAGCAGCGCCGTCAGGTTGAGCAGGCGTTCCAGCTTGGCCGCGGACACGCTCCGGAGGCTACTGGCCGGTCGTCGCGGCCTCGCGCAGGGCGGCCGCCGCCCACGCCCCCGCCGACGAGGCGGCGGCGAAGAACGCCGGGTCCTCGGCGGGGCCCCGGCCCATGGTGGTCACGACCAGGCCGAGCCCGTCGAGGACGGCGGCGGCGTCGGGCCCCTCCAGCGCGGTCGCGCCCACCAGCTCGCCGGCCAGCGCCGCGGGCAGGGGCACCGCGGGCCGCACCGCGGCCAGCCCCAGGATCGTGCGCACGTGGTGGCTGACGCCGAGGTGCCGGGGCCGGGGGTCCGCGCTCGACGCCCGGGCGCACAGCGCCACCCGGCCGCCGAGGGCGTGGGCGGCGTCGAGCACGGCCGCCACCTCGACCGCCGTCGTCCCCAGGGGCGAGCCGGTGCCCACCACGCCGGGCCCCATCCCCACGACGACGAGGTCGGCGCCGGCCACGTGGTGGGCCAGGGCCAGGGCCGACGGCACGGCCACCGCCTCCAGGTCGCCGCCGAACGCGTGGCCGGCGGTCACCGTGACGTCGAGGACGCCCCGCTCCCGCAGCCCGTGGACGAGGTCCGACAGCGCCAGCGGCAGGGCCGCCCCGTCGGTCATCACGTAGGCGATGCGGGCGGCCGGCCGCAGGTGGCGGACCACGGCCGCCACCACCGCCACCTGGCTGTGCAGCGAGCACGCCACCACCGGGGTGCCGGGGAGCGACGCCGGCACGTCGGGGTGGTCCTCCTCCGCGGCGCCGGCGTCGTGCTGGAGGCTGGTGTAGCGCAGCTTCACGATGTGGCCCGGCCCCGGGCGCGACCAGGCGTCGCGGGCCAGGTTCCAGTGCACGACGTGCCAGCCGCCGGTGCCGAGCCCGAGCTCGACCGCGGTGGTGTTCAGCACCACCCGGTCCCCCACCGCCACCGGCCCGGTGAGGTCGACCAGGGCGTAGGCCCGCCCCGCGTCGGTGGCCACCCGGGCGAGGCCGGGGCGTTCCGACAGGACCTCGGTCACGGTGGCGGTGACGAAGCTCGGCACGGGCGCCGCCCGGTCAGAGGCTGGCGATGAGGCGCTCGACCCGCTCGTCGCGGGCCTTGAACGGGTCCTTGCACAGGACCGTGCGCTGCGCCTGGTCGTTGAGCTTCAGGTGGACCCAGTCGACCGTGTAGTCGCGCTTGCGCTCCTTGGCCCGGCGGATGAACTCGCCCCGCAGGCGGGCCCGGGTGGTCTGGGGCGGCGTCTCGACGGCCTCGTCGATGGCCTCGTCGGTGGTGATCCGCTCGACCATGTCGCGCTCCTGGAGCCGGTAGAACAGGCCCCGCTCGCGGTTGACGTCGTGGTACTGGAGGTCGATGAGCGCCACCTTGGGGTGGCTGAGGGGCAGGTCGTGCTTGGCGCAGTAGGCCTCGATGAGCTTGTGCTTGATGACCCAGTCGCACTCGCGGTCGAGCTTGAACGGGTCGGACTCGAGCCCGTTGAGGCAGTACTCCCACATGGCCAGCGCCTTCTCCTCCAGCGGGGAGAGGCCCTTGGTCTCGGCGTAGCGCTTGGCCCGCTCGAGGTACTCGCCCTGGATGTCGAGCGCCGACGCCTCCCGCCCGTTGGCCAGGCGGACCGTGCGCTTGCAGGTGAGGTCGTGGCTGATCTCGCGGATGGCCCGGATCGGGTTCTCCAGCGTCATGTCCCGCAGCACGAACGAGGGGTCCTCCAGCATGCGCAGCAGGATCGACGTCGCCCCCACCTTCAGGAACGTGGCGTACTCGCTCATGTTGGAGTCGCCCACGATGACGTGCAGGCGCCGGTAGCGCTCGGCGTCGGCGTGGGGCTCGTCGCGGGTGTTGATGATCGGCCGGCTGCGGGTCGTGGCGGAGGACACGCCCTCCCAGATGTGCTCGGCCCGCTGGGCGATGCAGTACATGGCGCCCCGGGCGGTCTGCAGGACCTTGCCGGCCCCCGCGTAGATCTGGCGGGACACGAAGAACGGGATCAGCACCTCGGCGTAGTGGCTGAAGTCGTCCCGCCGCGAGGTGAGGTAGTTCTCGTGGCAGCCGTAGCTGTTGCCGGCCGAGTCGGTGTTGTTCTTGAACAGGTAGATGACGCCCCGGATGCCCTCCTCGCGGAGGCGGGCCTCGGCCGACACCAGCAGCTGCTCGAGGATGCGCTCGCCGGCCTTGTCGTGCGTGACCAGGTCGAGGATCGAGTCGCACTCGGGGGTGGCGTACTCGGGGTGGCTGCCGACGTCGAGGTAGAGGCGGGCGCCGTTGGCCAGGAAGACGTTGGAGGAGCGGCCCCAGGACACCACGCGCCGGAACAGGTAGCGGGCCACCTCGTCGGGGCTGAGCCGCCGCTGGCCACGCAGCGTGCATGTGACGCCGTACTCGTTCTCGAGGCCGAAGATGCGACGCTCCACGCCCGCACGCTACCGCCGCGCCCCGCCGCCGGGGTCGAGGGCCGCGGACATTCCCCGTGACCTGGGAGGCGACGGCCGTTCACACGCCGTTCGTCCGTTTGCGGTTACCGTCTGCCGGGTGCCGATCGGGCCGATGGTGCCGCTCACGACGGCCGCCAACCCCGTGGCGGCCCGCATCCTCGCCGCCCACCTGGGCGCCGAGGGCATCGTGTGGGAGCTGCGCGGCAACGTCGACGGCCCCTACCCCATCGGCCCGGTCGAGGTGCTCGTGGCCCAGGAGGATCTGGCCGTCGCCCGCGAGGTCGTGGTCGAGCAGGTCGACGACGACGGCGGCGACGCCCCCGGGGCCGCGGACCACCGCACGCCGAAGGAGCTGTGGGTGCTGCTCGCCCTGATCCTGCTGGTGGCCGCCGTCCTGCTCAGCCGCATGCTGTTCGTGACGGCGCACTGACCACTTGCGACGTCAGTCGCCCTCGGGCACCGCGACGTCAGTCGCCCTCGGGCTCCGCGGCGTCAGTCGCCCTCGGGCTCCTCGGCGTGCGCCTCGGGCGTGGCCGTCTCGTCGGCCGGGGCCACCGGCTCGGGCTCGGCCTCCGGCGTGACCTCGCCGCCCGCCAGCGCCGCGCTCACGTCGTCGTCGGACAGGCGGCGGAACGCCCGGCGGCTGTTGCCCCGGGCCAGCACCGCCACCTCCAGGTCGGACGCGGCCAGCTCGCGGGTGCCGCCGGCCAGGGCGCCCACCGCCACCCGCAGGGCCTCGTCGAGGGCCAGGCCGTCCTGGTATGTCGCCTCCAGCCGCTCGGCGATGGCGCCGGCCTCGCCGCCCAGCACCGTGAAGGTGTGCTCGTCGAAGGCGGTGCCGTCGTAGAGGATGTGGAACAGCCGGTCGCCCGCCGGGACGTCGCTGACCTCGGCCACGAGGATCTCGACCTCCATGGGCTTGATCTCGTGGGTGAACACGTCGCCCAGCATCTGGGCGTAGGCGTTGGCCAGGCTCTGGGCGTCGACGTCCTCGCGGCTGTAGGAGTAGCCCTTCAGGTCGGCGTGGCGGACGCCGGCGATGCGCAGCCGGTCGTACTCGTTGTAGCGACCGGCGCCGGCGAAGGCGATGCGGTCGTAGATCTCGCTCACCTTGCGCAGCGTCGGCGAGGAGTTCTCGGCGCAGATGACGATGCCGTCGGCGTAGAGCAGCGCGGCCAGCGCCCGGCCGCGGGCGATGCCCTTGCGGGCATAGTCCGCCTTGTCCTTCATCAACTGCTCGGTGGGCACGTAGAACGGCATGCTCATGACCGCAGACCCCCGCGGATGGTGGGCGAGGTACCGACGGTCGTGGAGCTGCCCGGCGTGGCCAGCCGGTCGAGCAGCGCCCGGAACATGTCGGCGATCTCGTCGTCGTCCAGCCGGGTGAAGCCCTCGGTCGTTGATGGTGGCGATCACCGGGTAGATGCCCCGGACGAGGTCGGGGCCGCCGGTGGCGGAGTCCTCGTCGGCCGCCTGGAACAGGGCGTTGATGGCCAGCTCGACCGCGTCGTGGCGGGACATGTCCGGCCGGTAGCCCAGCTTGACGACCGTGCCGGCGTGCAGGCTGCCGGAGCCGGTGGCCGCGAAGTCGCCCTCCTCGTAGCGGCCGCCGGTGACGTCGTACTCGAACAGGCGGCCCATGCCCCGGCGGACGTCGTAGCCGGCGAACAGCGGCACCACCACGAAGCCCTGCATGGCGGCGGGCAGGTGGCTCCGCACCATCTGGCCCAGCTGGTTGGCCTTGCCCTCCAGCGACAGCTCGACACCCTCGACCTTCTCGTAGTGCTCGAGCTGGAGCTGGAACAGCTTGACCATCTCGATGGCGGGCCCGGCGGCGCCGGCGATGGCGACCCCGGAATGCCGGTCGGCGGGGAACACCTTCTCCATCGACCGGTGCGAGATCAGGTTCCCGGAGGTCGCCCGGCGGTCGCCCGCCATGACCACGCCGTCGGCGTAGCGGATGGCGACCACGGTGGTGCCGTGGGTGATGTCGGGCGTCGTGCCCGAGGGGAGGTCGCCCCAGCGGGGCGCGCCACCGGCGCGCCGGAGCACGTCGAGGAATGACGGCCCGGGGTCGTCGTCGGCTCGGTAGGTCGGCAGCGTCATCGCGTCGGAGGCTATCGGCTGGCTACGACGTCGCCGTCACACGGGAACACACGGCAGGCCAGGCATGCGCAGTCCCGCGGGTGCGGGACTGCGGAGCCCAGGTGACGAGGCTACTCGCCGCCCTTCTGGACGTAGCTCTTCACGAAGTCCTCGGCATTGGATTCGAGCACCTCGTCGATTTCGTCCAGCAGGTCGTCGAGTTCGGCCTTGATCTTTTCGCCTTGCTCGGAGGTTGCGGGCGTCTCCTCGACGACCTCTTCCTCACGAGCGGGGGTGGACTTCTTCTTAAGCTCTCGCTCAGCCATACCCCTGCACCTCGTGTCTGCTCACTGGCCCAGCCGGTCCAACAACTCAGCGCTACTGCTGCTTTCCGCCATCAACCTACCCACATGCGCCTCGGTTCCACGTGTCGGGTCCATCATCGGCACCCGACGCAGCGGGTCGCCGCCGATGTCGAACACCATGGAATCCCAGTTGGCGGCGACGATCTGTGATGCCCACCGCTGCAGGCACTTGCCCCGGAACCAGGCCCGGGTGTCCTTCGGCGGCTCGGTCACGGCCTCGGCGACCTCGGCGTCGGTGGTCATGCGCTCGAGCCCGACGCGGGCGGCCAGGGACCGCTCGGGCCGCAGGTCGTGGTACTGCAGGTCCATGGCGGCCAGCCGGGCGTCGTCCCAGCGCAGGTCGTGCTTGGCCCGGTAGCCCTCGACGACCCGGCGCTTGGCCACCCAGTCGAGCTGGCCCGCCAGCCCGTCGGGGTCGGTCTCCAGGCCGGTGAGCACGTGCTCCCAGCGGGACAGGACCTCGGCCCCCACCTCGGGAGCCCCCAGGCACTCGAGCCCGTGCTCCTCGGCGTACTTCTTGGCCCGGTCGAGGTACTCCCACTGCATCTCGACCGCGGTCATCGAGGTGCCGTCGGCCAGGTCGAGCGGCTGGCGCAGCGACAGGTCGTAGGACACCTTGCGCAGCGCCGCCACCGGGGCCGCCAGCGTCAGGTCGCGGGGCAGGAACTCGTCCTCGATCATGGCCAGGACCAGCGCCGTGGTGCCCACCTTGAGGAAGGTCGCCACCTCGGACAGGTTGGCGTCGCCCACGATGACGTGCAGGCGCCGGTAGCGCTGGGCGTCGGCGTGGGGCTCGTCGCGGGTGTTGACGATGGGCCGCTTCAGCGTGGTCTCCAGCCCGACCTCCTCCTCGAAGAAGTCGGCCCGCTGGGTGAGCTGGAACGGGACGTCGTCGGACCCGAGGCCGGACACCTCGGTGCCGACCTTGCCGGCGCCGGTGTAGACCTGCCGGCTGATGAAGTGGGGCATGACGTGGGCGACGATGCGCCCGAAGGGCACCTGGCGGTCCATGAGGTAGTTCTCGTGGCAGCCGTAGGAGTTGCCCTTGCCGTCGGAGTTGTTCTTGTAGACGACGATCTCCTGCCCGTCGGGCAGGACGCTGCTCGCGGCCCGCATCGAGCGCTGCAGGATCAGCTCGGCGGCCTTGTCGTAGACCACGATCGAGCGGGGGTCCGCGCACTCGGGCGTCGACAGCTCGGGGTGGGCGTGGTCGACGTAGTAGCGGGCGCCGTTGGTGAGCACGGCGTTGACCAGGTGGGTCTCGACCTCGGGGGCCAGCGTGCCCTCGGCGGTGAAGCCCCGGGCGTCGATGTCGGGGTGCTCGTCCTCGAAGTCCCACCCGACCTTGGCCGTGGGACGGGGCCCCTCCCCCGCCCGGGCCAGCTCGTGCACGTAGGCGTTGATCAGCACCGACGAGGCGGCGATGGGGTTGGACTCGCCCGCGCCGCGCACGATGATGCCGAACTCGGTCTCGACACCGATGATCTTGCGCAGCGCCACGTGGTGGACCCTACCCGCCCGCGGCGGCTGCGCCAGCGCACGTTCCGAGAACTGCCGGCCACGAGACGTGGGACGGACCCCGTGTCCCGCTCATGCTGCTGTTCAGGTTTCAGCAGGGTCGCGTCTCGACGTAGGTGAGGACGGTGGCGTCGCCCCGCAGCTCGGCCCGGATGCAGCGGACCTGCCAGCCCCAGCCCGCCTGCACGGCCACGACCACCTCGTCGTCGCCCGCCGGCCGGTCCGATCCCAGCACGCTGGCGGTCGAGCCCACGAGGGCCGAGACGGCCACGGCCTCGATCTCGCCGGCGGTGGCCGGGTAGTCGCCGAGGGTCTCGTCGTCGACCGCGGACAGCTCGCGGCGCAGGGTCCTGCGGGCCTCCTCGGCGGCGTCGTCGGCCGCGGACGCCATCGCGACGTTGCCGATCGCGGCCGCCAGCAGCAGCGTGCCGCCGACGAGGCAGATGACGACGAGCCGTCCCTCCCGGGTGTCGGTCAGGCCGCGGAGCCGCACGCGCCGCCCGGGGCCTAGAGGTACTGGCCCGTCGCGACCCGCTCGATGGACCGGCCCCCGGTGGCACTGCCGCCGTCGTCGCGGTTGACGATGGTGCGCACGTAGACGATGCGCTCGCCCTTCTTGCCCGAGATCTTGGCCCAGTCGTCGGGGTTCGTCGTGTTGGGCAGGTCCTCGTGCTCCTTGTACTCCTGGTGGATCGACTCCACCATGTCGGCGAGGTTGATGCCCTTGGGCCCGTCGGCCAGGTGGCGCTTGATGGCGAGCTTCTTCGCGCGGCGCACGATGTTCTCGATCATGGCGCCGGAGGCGAAGTCCTTGAAGTACATCGTCTCCTTGTCACCGTTCTGGTAGGTGACCTCGAGGAACTCGTTGTCGCGGTCGGTGCGGTACATCTCGTCGACCGTGCGCTCGATCATGCCCTGGACGCACTTGGCGGCGTCGCCGCCGCCGATCTCGCGCACCGACTCGGCGGCGAGGGGCAGGTCGGCGGTCAGGTAGCGGGCGAAGATCTGGGAGGCCGCGACCTCGTTGGGCCGCTCGATCTTGATCTTCACGTCGAGGCGGCCGGGCCGGAGGATGGCCGGGTCGATCAGGTCCTCGCGGTTGGAGGCGCCGATCACGATGACGTTGCGCAGGGACTCGACGCCGTCGATCTCGGCCAGGAGCTGGGGGACGATCGTGGACTCGACGTCGGAGCTGATGCCGGTGCCGCGGGTGCGGAACATCGAGTCCATCTCGTCGAAGAACACGATGACCGGCCAGCCCTCCTCGGACTTCTCCCGGGCCCGCTGGAAGACCAGCCGGATCTGGCGCTCGGTCTCGCCCACGTACTTGTTGAGCAGCTCCGGGCCCTTGATGTTGAGGAAGTAGCTCTTGGCGTTGGCGTCGATCGAGCGGGCGCCCACCTTCTTGGCCAGGCTGTTGGCCACGGCCTTGGCGATGAGCGTCTTGCCGCAGCCCGGGGGGCCGTAGAGCAGGATGCCCTTGGGGGCCGGCAGCTTGTGCTCGGCGAACAGCTCCTGGTGCAGGAACGGGAGCTCGACGGCGTCGGCGATCTGCTCGATCTGCTCGTCGAGGCCGCCGATGTCCGCGTAGCTGATGTCGGGGACCTCTTCCAGGACCAGCTCCTCGACCTCGGGCCGGGGCAGCTTCTCCAGCAGGAGGCCGGAGCGGGCGTCCATGAGCACCGAGTCGCCCGAGCGGACGAGCTCGCCGATCAGGGTCTCGGACAGCTCCGCCACCCGCTCCTCGTCGGCGCGGCCGAGGATGATGGCCCGGCGGCCGCCCTCCAGCAGCTCCTTGACCGTGACGACCTCGCCGTTGGTCTCGGGGCTGCGGGCCATGACGACGTTGAGCGACTCGTTGAGGACGACCTCGCCGCCCCGCTCGAGCTCGTCGGGGTCGAGGGCCGGGTGCACGGCGACGCGCATCTTGCGGCCGCCGGAGTAGACGTCGACGGTGCCGTCGTCGTTCTGGGCCAGCAGGGTGCCGTAGGCCGAGGGCGGCTGGGTGAGCTTGTCGACCTCCTCGCGGAGCGCGCTGATGTGGTCGCGCGCCTCCCGCAGGGTGTACGTCAGCTTCTCGTTCTGGGCCACCGCCTGGGCGAGCTGGCCCTTGGTCTCCAGCAGGCGCTCCTCCAGGGTGCGCACCCGCTTGGGCGCGTCCTGGAGGCGGCGCCGGAGGGCGAGGACCTCCTCCTCGAGCGCCCGCACCTGATCGATGTACGCGGCCTGCTCGGGGTCAGGCATGCTCTCTCGACCTTCGCTGTGCTCGTCGACGGCAACCACCTCCTCGGTCACGACCCGATCGGGACCCTACACCGGTGACTGGCGGAGTCCGACTCCCTAAACGCGGCCGTAATCAGAGTTTCTTCGTCGGTTGCCGCGTTTATCCGTCGGGTGGCTAGTGTGAGGCGGTACCCCTCCGCCAGCGAGCCAGGAGCGAGTCACGTTATGAAGGTCTGGATCGACCAGGATCTCTGCACCGGCGACGGCCTCTGCGAAGAGATCGCCCCCGACGTGTTCACCCTGCTTGACGACGGCCTCGCCTACGTCAAGGAGGGCGACAAGATCTTCTCCGACCCGGGCGGCGCCGAGGGCCTCGCCGTCGTGCCCGCGGGCCAGGAGGAGGCGACCATCGAGGCCGCCGAGGAGTGCCCCGGCGAGTGCATCTTCATCGAGGTCGAGTAGCAGTACGTCCGTAGCTGGGATCCGCTGCCTCACAGGCAGCCCCCGGTGTCGTCCTCGCTGCCCAGGTCGGTCGCCAGCACGGCTTCCAGCTCCTCGAGGGCGAGCGCGTAGGACACACCGGGCTTGTCCGGCGCCACCGCGAACGCCACGCCCACGACCTGGCCCGCCGGGTCGACGAGGGCGCTGCCGGAGTCGCCGGGCGCCAGCTCCGCCGCCAGCACCAGCACCTCCCGCCGGGTGCGGTCGCGGTCGTAGATGTCGTTGCCGACGGCGGTGATCTGGTCGCTCACCCGGAACGGGCTGATCTCCAGCGGACCGCCCCCGGGGCGGCCGAACACGCCGCCGGTGTCGTCGACCTCCGCGACCCGCAGCGGCAGCGGCGCCCGGTCGGCGTCCTCGGTGCGCAGCACCGCCAGGTCCCGCTGGGGGTCGAACGCCACCACCTCGGCCTCCAGCTCGTCGCCGTCGGACAGCTCGACGAACGTCTCGTCCTGTCCCGCCACCACGTGGGCGTTGGTGACGACCAGGTCGTCGGCCACGAAGAACCCGCTGCCCTCCTGGATGCGGCCGCAGGCCGGGCCCTCCACCTTGACCGTCGACCGGCTGACCCGCTCGGCCGTCTCCTGCGACAGCCCGCTCGCCCCCGGTGCGGCCCCCACGTCGGGCGCCGGTTGCAGGGCGTCGAACACCTGCGGGAACGGGTCGTCGCCCATGATGCGGCGCAGGGCCTCCAGCGTGTCGGGCGGGTTGGGGAACCGCTCGGCCACCTCGCGGGCGATGCGGGACGACCGGGCCTGCTCGGCGGTCCAGCCCTGCACGTGGGCCAGCGTCGGCAGCAGGATCCACAGCACCACGAGGACGCCCACCACGCCGAACCCCGCCCCCGCCACCTGGTCGGTGCGCCGGGCGGCGCCGAGGGGCAGCTCGGCGTGGAGCCTGGACCCCAGCACGAGGCCGAGGGCCTGGCCGATCAGGGCGCAGCCGACCATGGTCGCCACCGCCACCAGCATCTTGGTCACGTCGCTGGCGCCCTCGATGCGGGGCAGCAGCTCGGGCAGGACCAGCGCGCCGACGACGACGCCGACGGCCAGGCCCAGCCACGACGACGCCCGGGCCAGGAACCCCAGCCGGTAGCCGCCGACGGCCGCGCTCACGGCGAACAGGACCAGCGCGATGTCCAACACGTTCATTCCCTCGGGTTGCCCCGCCCTCCCCGGCGTCGCCCGCTCAGCTCAGCAGCCGCGCGCTGGTGAGGAAGCCGGTGTGGGCCACCATCCGGTGGTCGGGCCGCACCGACTGACCTTCGATGTGCCAGCCGCGGTTGAGGACCTCGATCGTGTCGACCATACCGAAGCCCTGCCCCCCGAGCTCGTCGCGGAGCTGGACCGCCTGGGTGATCTGGGGCGTGTACGCCACGAGGACCGCGCCCCGGTGCATGGCCCGGGCCGCGTGCTTCACGGCGCGCCACGGCTCGGGCAGGTCGAGGACCACCCGGTCGAGGTCGGTCTGGTCGATGCCCTCGTACACGTCGCGCCGCTCGACGGTGTAGCGCTCCAGCGCGCCGGCCCCGAGGAACGTCGCCACGTTCTTGGTCGCCCGGTTGGCGAAGTCCTCGCGCAGCTCGTAGCCGTGGACCACGGCGCCCGCCCGCACCAGCGTCATCGACAGCGCCCCCGACCCGACGCCCGACTCCAGCACCCGGGCGCCCGGGAAGATGTCGGCCAGCATCAGGATCGGCCCGAGGTCCTTCGGGTAGATGACCTGGGCGCCGCGGGGCATCTTGAGCACGAAGTCGGCCAGCGTCGGCCGGATGGCCAGCATGGTGGCCCCCCGGGTCGAGCGGAACGACCCGCCCTCGGCGGCGCCGATGAGGCTGTCGTGGGCCAGCACGCCGGCGTGGGTGTGGAACTCGCCCCCCGGCTCCAGGGTGACGAGGTAGCGGCGCTTCTTGCCGTCGATGAGCAGCACCTGCTCCCCGGCGACGAAGACCCGGCTCACCGCCGCCTCCGCCCGGAGCGGACCAGCTCGACCGGCACCGGCTCCTCGCCCCCGACCCGTTCGACGAGGCGGCAGAACGCGCACACCTCGCCGGTGGTGGGGGCGCCGCAGCGGTCGCAGGGGCCGAGGGCCTCCTGGGTCTCGGCGGCCTCGGGCTGGAAGTGCCCGGCGGCCTTGGTCAGGAACTCGAAGTAGAACGCGTGCTTCGTGCCGGGCGAGGCGGCCTCGATGGCGTTCAGGGCCTCCTTGTAGCGCAGGTGGCGGTTGCCGGCCGCCATCGGGCACTCCTCGACGATGTAGTCGATGCCGCGCAGCACGCAGTAGGCGGCGGTCTCGCGCTCGGACAGGCGCACCAGCGGCTTGACCTTGCGGGGGAACCCCGGCCGGGCCGGCAGCACCGGGACCTGGCGGCCCAGGTACTCGGTCTGCCAGCGCAGCACGTTGCCCAGCAGCACCGCCGCCTCGTCGTCGAGGTTGTGGCCGGTCGCCACGACGTCGAAGCCGCCCTCGAGGGCGGCGGCGTCGATGAGGTGGCGCTTGGACATGCCGCACGACGAGCACGGCACCCGCCGGGTCACGGCCGCGGCGGTGGGGATGTCGTAGCCGTAGGTGTCGCGCAGGTCGATGCGGCGCAGGGGCAGGTCGCGCGCCTCGGCGAAGGCGACGGCCGCGGCGGTGCTCGCCTCGCTGTACTCGCCGATGCCGAGGCCGATGGTCATGCCCTCGGCCTCGTAGCCCAGCTCCAGCAGCAGGTCCCACAGGGCCAGGCTGTCCTTGCCGCCGGAGACGGCGACCAGCACCCGCTCGCCGGGGGCGACCATGGCGTGGTCGGCGATCGCCCGCGTCACCTGGTCACGGCAGAACCGCACGAAGTGGTCGGGGCAGAAGTTGGCGTTGTGGCGGCGCAGGTCGATGACCGCGGGGCCCTTGCACACCGTGCACTTCACGCCGCGCCCCCGGAGATGACCGGGCGGATCTCCACCACGTCGTCGTCGGCCAGCACGGCGTCGCCGGGCACGAGCGTGTCGCCCCGCACGACGAGCACCGACTCGCGGTTGAGCTCGAGCCGTGCGAGCAGGGCGGAGACGGACACCGGCCCGTCGACGGCGAGCTCGCGGCGGGGGTTGCGGAGGAGGACGCGCATGGCGAGACCATTCTCGCGTGCGGATCCCCCGGTGCCGCACACCGGGGCCGGCGGGGGTCGCGGGGTCAGCCGCCGAGGGCGGCCCGCACCAGATCGGCGAGCTCTTCGTCGGGGATGGCCTCGGCGTCGGCCGGGCGCAGCCGGATCGTGCCCTTGCCGGTGACGAGCTCGGGGTGACGGGTCGTGAACCCGCCGTCGTCGCCCTCCTGCCAGCCGTACACCGACATCCCGTGCTTCCAGGCGCCGAGGTAGAGCCGGCGGCGCCCGACCTTGTAGGTGGGGATGCCGTAGGAGATCGTGACGGCGGCGTCCGGGTGCTCGGCCAGCACCAGCCCGTGCAGCCGGTCGAACAGCGGCCGGTGCTCGGCGGGGATGTCGTCGACGTAGGCGCGGACGGCGTCGTCCACGGCTCACACCGGGGTGCGGCGGCGGCTGCGGACCTTCTTGCCCGCGTAGGTCTCGGGCTTGTGGGCGATGCGGATGGTCTCGCCGGGGCGGAGCTCGCCGCGGTAGACGAGCGCGGCCTCGCTGCCCACCGCCCGGCGGGCCCGGCGGAGCACGTAGGCGCCGAGGGCGACGTACAGCCAGGCCCTCGACGAGCCGTAGAGGCGCCGGCGCACGCCGTGGGACTGCAGGAACTGCAGCAGCCGGTCGGTGCGGGTGCGGTCGCGGAGCCCGGCCACGCTCAGACCCGCCGGATCTCGACGACGGTGGTGCGCTGCTTGCCCTTGCGCCGCCCGAGGAGGAAGGCGAGCAGCAGCACCAGCACGAGCGGCCACGACCCCGGCGCTGATGGCGGTGGACCGGGCGGACGCGGCCTGCTCCTGGACCTCGCCCTCCAGCTCGCGGAACTTGTCCTCGAGGTCGTCCCGGGTGATGCGGTCGGTGGACATCGGCGTCACCTCGTCTTGGACTTCTTGGAGATGTGGTTCACGGCCAGGGCGACCAGCAGCCCGGCCACGAAGGTCACGATCGCATACGGCGCCCACGACCAGTTGCCCGTGAAGGTCGATCCCGTCTCGGTCTGCAGGGCGCGGAGCCCCGCGAACATGAGCAGGATCACGCCCACGGCGCCGAGCAGCGCGCCGCCCATGCCGTAGCCGATGTAGCGGCCGACGTCCTTGAGCGGGTTGATCGTCTCCTGGCGGGCGTAGTCCTTCGTGAGCTCCCACAGCTCGGTGGCGGTCTGGGGCAGGGACTTCGGCTCTGGATCGGGCACAGCCGGGTTCGCTCCTCGTCGCGTGTCGGGGACGGTTTACCACGCCTTTCCTCCCCCTCCGTCGATGCTCGGACCCGGTGCGTCAGCCGGCGGCCAGGCGGGCCTCCAGCAGCTCCACGCTCCCGGCCAGCAACTCCGCCAGCAGGGCGGCGCGGGCGGCGACCGACGGGGTCGCCAGCAGGGTCTGGCGGTCGGCCGGGCCGAGCGGCGCCACCGCCACGGCCTGGAACCCGGCGAGCGCCGGGTCGTCGGCCAGCTCCAGGTCGACGGGCGGGGCGGCCTCCCCCAGCTCGGCCGCCAGCGCGGCGCTGCGGCGCAGCAGCACGGTGATCTCGCCGCCCGGCCCGAGGGCGGCGGCGGCGCCGGCGGCCGCCTCGGGGTCGTCGGGCTCGTCGGGCCACGCCTCGACCTCCGCCCGGGGGTAGGGGTCGTCCTCCAGCCACCGGGTCACCCGCACCCGCCGGGTCCCCACCGCGGCCACCGCGAAGCGGCCGTCGGGCAGCTCGCGGGTCTGGAGGATCTCGGCGATCGTGCCCACGTCGGTGCGGACGTCGCCGCCGCCCACCTCCGACCCCCGGGCGATCAGCACGACGCCGAACAGCCCGTCGCCGCCAGGCAGTCGTGCACGAGCGCCCGGTAGCGGGGCTCGAAGACGTGCAGGGGCAGCAACATCCCGGGCACGAGCACGGAGCCCAGCGGGAACATCGGCACGACCGGCACCGCGCCAGGCTGGCACGCGGACCCCGGCGATGCCGCGGATCCGGGCTGGTCAGCCCGCCGGCAGCGGCGCGAGGGCGGCCAGGTCGACGCCCTCGGGGTAGGTCAGGAGGATGGCGGCCAGCCCCTCGAGCCCGACCTCCTCGAAGGTGACCGAGCCGGGGTCGGGCACGTTGGCCACGTAGGCGAACGACACGGTCCCGCCGGGGAGCGGCTGGACCTCGCCGGCCAGCGCGGTGGCGTTGCGGAGCGTGCCGGTCTTGCCCCGGAGGCGCCCCTCCACCGGCGTGCCCCCGAAGCGGAGGGCGAGCGTGCCCGTCTGCCCGGCGACGGCGAGGCCCTCCCGCACCACCGGGCCGGTCTCCTCCCGGGTCAGGGTGTCGACCAGGGTGCGGCACGTGAGCTGGTCCTCGGTGGTGAGGCCGGTGCCGTCGACGACCCGCACGCCCTCCATGGTCACGCCTGCGTCGGTCAGCAGCTGGGTCAGCCCCGCCGCCCCCGCCGCGAAGCTGCCCTGGCCGGAGGTGGCGACGCCGATCTCCTTCATGGCCGCCTCCGCCGTCTCGTTGTCGCTGTTGGCGAGCATCTCGGCCACGATCTGGCGCAGCGGCGGCGACGTGAGCGTGGCCACCGGGGCGGCGCCCGCGGGCGCGGTCCCCGACCGCGGCGCCCCGGTCACGGTCACGCCCGCCAGCGCCAGCCGCTCGGTCAGGACCCGGGCGAAGTCGGCGGCGGTGTCGTCGGCCGGCACGGTCGAGGCCAGGCTGCGCTCGGTCGAGAACGCGCCGAACCCGTCGTTGACCATGAGCCCGCCGATCGGCCCGACCTGGTCCTGGTCGACCAGCCGGGCGGCCAGTGAGGGCTGGTAGCGCTCGCCGTCGTAGCGGCTGCCGTCGCCGACCACGCTCCCCTGCACCTGCGTGACCCCGGCTGCCGCGATGGCCTGGGCCAGGGCGTCGATGTCGTGGACGGCCTTGGGCCGGTTGCCGGGGCTGAGCAGCGGCCAGTCGACGGTGGCCAGGGCGGCGTCGCCCCCGCCCACCACGAACAGGTCGCCGGCCACCACCCCGCCCTGGGGTGCCCGGGCGGCGACCGCGTCGGTGGAGAACGTGGCGTCGGGCCCCAGCGCCAGCAGCAGGCCGGTGGCGGTGAGCAGCTTCTGGGTGGACGCACCGGTCACCGGCAGCACCGGGTTGTGGCCGAACACCTCGCGGCCCTCGGCCTCGACCACCAGGCACGTGCCGGCGGGCGACGCCCCCAGCCAGCCCTGGAGCCGGGACGAGAGGCGCCGGTCGGCCACCGGGGCGGCCAGCACCTCCGGCGCCCGCCGGGCCGACAGCACCGGCGTGGCCGGGACGGGCCCGGTGGCGGCGGCCGCGGGCTCCGGCTGGCGGTCGAGCGCCACGGCGCCGATCCCGGCGGCCACGGCCCCCGCGGCCAGCACCGCCGGCACCAGCCACCGCAGGGCGCGCCGGCCGCCGGGGCGGGTCGACGTCGGGCCCGGCGTCGGGGTCGGGCCCCGGCCGGGGGCCGGGGGACGGGCGACGTCACGCCGCCCACCGCGCCCGGCCTGCCGGCCAGGTGGCGGGGCTGGTCCGTCATCCGAGGCCGCGGCGGGCGAGCCACCGCGACCGGCGCCACAGGTGGTCGAGGGCCACGACCGCCCGGTTGGCCGACGGGTAGCACAGCCGGCCGCCGGCGCGGACGGTGGCCGGGCCGGGGTTGTCGGGCGAGGTCACGGCCAGCTCGGTCGCCACCAGCACCGGCTTGCCGCTGGCCTCGCTGATCTCGGCGGCGGCCTCGGCGTAGCGGGCGTCCTGGCGCTCGTGGTAGCCGACGATGCGCTCGAGGCCGTGGTCGGGCCAGAACGGGCCCTCGCGCATCAGCTTGGCCTGGTTGGACTGGATGCCCATGCCCAGGAACAGCACGGCGTCGACCTCGGGGTGCTCGGCCGCCAGCCGCAGGATCTCGGGCACCGTGTCGCGGGTCTCGCCCCCGGCCATGTCGACGGGGTTGTTGCGGCTCCACCGGGGCGGCAGCAGGGCGTCGACCGCGGCCATGAGGTCGGCCGGCAGCGGGGCCAGCTCCAGGTCGGTGCCGGCGATGGCGTCGGCCGCCACCACGCCCCAGCCGCCCACGGTCGTGATCACCACGACGCGGTTGCCCCGGGGCAGCGGCTGGGAGGCGAACGTGGCCGCCACCTCGAAGCCCTGCTCGACCGTGGCGGCGCGGGACACACCCGCCTGGCGCATCGCGCCGTCGAACACCCGGTCGTCGCTGGCCAGGGCGCCGGTGTGGCTGGCCGCGGCCTTCTGCCCGCCAGTGGAGGCCCCGCCCTTCACGACGACGACCGGGATGCGGGCGGCGACGCCCCGCAGCCGCTCGCTGAACGCCCGGCCGTCGCCCACGCTCTCGACGTAGGCGAGCGCCACGGCGGTCGGCGGGGTCGTCGGCGAAGTACTCGAGGTAGTCGGGCACGCCGACCGCGGCGGCGTTGCCGGCCGACACGGCCCGGCTCACGCCCACGCCGGTGAGCTGGGCGTAGTTCTCGAACGAGCTGACGAAGTTGCCCGACTGGCTGGCGATGCCGATGCGGCCGGGGGGCGGGAACGGCCCGACGATCTGGGCGCACAGCCCCACCGGCGGCGACACGACGCCCTGGCCGTTGGGCCCGGCCAGCAGGATGCCCAGCTCGTCGGCCAGGGCCACGAGCTCGCCCTGGGCGGCCAGGCCCTCCTCCCCCGCCTCGCCGTAGCCGGCCGAGGCGATGAAGGCGGCGGTGATCCCCTTCTTGGCGCACGCCCGCAGCAGGTCGGGGTTGGCGGCCGCCGGGGTGCACACGAAGACCAGGTCGATCTCGCCGTCGGGCAGGTCGGCCACGTCGGTCACGCACCGCACGCCGAGCACCTCGCCGCCGTCGCGGTTGGTGGCGAACACCTTGCCCGCGTAGCCGCAGGCCAGGATGTTGTGGAGGCTGACGAACCCGAACTTGCCCGGGTGGCTGGACGCGCCCGCCACGAGGACGCCGCGCGGCTCGAACAGGGCCCGGAACCGCTCGCTGCCGGCACCCGTCACCGCAGCTCCACGAGCGCGTCGACGGCCACCGGGCGCCCGTCCACCACCAGCAGCGGGTTGAGGTCCGCGGACGCGATGTCCGGCCGGGCGGCGGCCGCCTCGGACAGGCCGAGCAGGACCTCGGCCACGGCGTCCCGGTCGACGGCGGGCTCGCCCCGGAACGGCCCCAGCAGGGCCTGGAGGGCCAGGTCGTCGATCATCTCCTCGGCGTCGGTGCGCTCGATCGGGGCCAGCCGGAAGCTCACGTCGGCGACGGCCTCGGCCAGGATGCCGCCCACTCCCAGCATGACGGTCATGCCGAACTGGGGGTCGTCGTGCAGGCCCGCGATCAGCTCGCGGGTGGCCCGCAGCATCGGCGCCACCAGCAGGTGGACCTCGCCGTCGTCGGGCGTGGCCGCCGCCAGCAGCGCGTCGGCGGCGTCGCGGACCGCGTCGGCGGAGCCCAGCCCCAGCCGGACCAGGCCCCGCTCGGTCTTGTGGGCGATGGCGTCGCCGCCCAGCTTGACCACGACCGGGTGGCCGAGGGCGGCCGCGGCCTCCACGGCGGCGTCGGCCGTGGCGACCCGGTGCTCCGCCGGGAACGGCACGCGGAACGCGCCGAGCAGCTCCTTGGAGGCTGCCTCCGAGAGGGTGGGCATGGCCGGCCAGGCTACGGCTCGAGGGCGGCCCGGAAGAATTCCCGGACGGCCTGGATGCGCGCCTCGATGGCGTCCTCGGCCATGGGGTCGCGGCCCAGCAGGCCCTGGAGGAAGTGGATGTCGCTGAAGTAGTTCAGGATCGCGCCGTAGCCGCTGATGATGAGCTGCTCGGGGTCGTGCTTGCGCAGCCGCCCCTCCCCCATCTCGCGGTCGAAGTGGTTGACGGCCCGCTGGAAGTAGGGCCGCAGGGCCTCGCCCAGGTCGAAGCCGAGGTGGCTGCCGGCGGCGAGCGACTCGTGGCGCACGAGGCGCACGAAGTCGGGGTTCTCGGCGAACCACCGGACCGCGGTCGTGAGCACCCGGTCGACCTGGGTCCACCCCTCCTCGCCCACGCCGCCGGGCCGGTCCTCGACGGCCTTGTTGATGCGCTGCCCCCAGTCGGCCAGCGCCCGCTCGAACACCGCCTGGTAGACGGCCTCCTTGGACACGAAGTGGTGCAGCACGCTGGACCGCCGGATGCCGACCCCCGCGGCGATGTCGTTGAGCGACGTTCCCTCGTACCCGTTGTCGGCGAAGCACCGTCGGGCCTCCAGGAGGATGGCCTCTCGGGTCGAGCCGGCCTCTCCGTCGTACGCCACGACGCCACAGTACCGACCGCCCTGCCGATCCCCGGGTTCTTATCCCGCTCGACGTGGCCCGACACGGGCAGGGCTAGGTTCGCGGCATGGACATCGTGGCCGCCTTGTTCGTCGAGAACATCGACCTGCACCCGGCGTTTCCGGGCGGACCGACGCAGATCGACCTGACGGGCGTGCACTTCTCGGCGGCGCCGCCGGACCCGCCGCCGGTGACCGTGGCCCCCCACCTCGTCGTGCTGGTCCGGTGCCCGCCGGACGAGGAGGGGGCGGGCGTGCTGGAGGTCGTGTTCCGGCGGGACGGCGACCAGGTGGCGCGCAACGTGCAGCCGTTCCAGGTCGAGCCCGGCAAGTTCACGTACCGCCTGGTGCGGGCCGAGGTCGACTTCGCCGACTACGGCACCGTCGAGGCCCACGTCCGGGTCGGCGAGGGGCACGTCACGGTCGTGCCCTACACGCTCGTCCCCGGCCCCGACCCCGGGGAGTGACCCGTGGCCTACGCCACCGGGCTGTCGCTGCACCCCGACCCCGCCGAGGCCACCGGCGAGGTGGTGGGCGCCGTGCTCGAGGCCGTCGGCGAGGCCCCCGACCTCGCGGTGCTGTTCTGCACGCCCCACCACGTCGACGCCGTCGAGGACATCGCCGCCGCCGTGCGGGCGCTCGTGCGGCCCGGCGTCCTGCTGGGCGCGACCGCCGTCGCGGTGCTGGCGGGCGACCGCGAGATCGAGGACGACGCGGCGGTGGCGCTGTGGGCCGGGCGGCTCGCGGCCCCGCCCCGCCCGGTGCGCTTGACCGCCACCCGCACGGGCGCCGGGGTGGCGCTGTCGGGCCTGACGGCCACCACGTTCGAGCCCGGCGACACCCTGGTGCTGGTGGCCGACCCGTTCACGCTGCCCGTCGACACGATCGTCGAGGCGCTCGGCGAGCTCGACCCGCCGGTGCCCGTCGTCGGCGGGCTGGCGTCGGCGGCGCTCGCGCCCGGCGGCAACCGGCTGGTGCTCGACGGCGAGGTGGTCGACGCCGGCGGCGTGGGCGTCGTGCTGCCGGCGGCCGTGGCCACCACGATCGTGGTGTCGCAGGGCTGCCGGCCGGTGGGCGACCCGATGATCGTCACCCAGGCCGAGGGCAACCTGCTGGTGGAGCTGGCCGGCCGGCCCGCCCTCGACCGCCTCGACGACGTGATCGGGGCCGCCGACCCCGACGAGCGCCACCAGCTGGCCACCGGCCTCCACCTGGGCATCGCCGTCGACGAGCACCGCATGACCTTCGGCCCCGGCGACTTCGTGGTCCGCAACGTGGTGGGCGCCGACCGCCGCTCGGGGGCGGTGGCGGTGGGCGACCGGGTGCCGGTCGGCACGACCGTGCAGTTCCAGGTGCGGGACGCGGCCGCCGCCGACCACGACCTGCGGACGCTGATGGCCGGGGTGCGGGGCGAGGCGGCCCTGGTGTTCACGTGCAACGGCCGGGGTACGCGCCTGTTCGGTGACCCCGACCACGATGCCTCGGTCGTGTCCGCATCCGTCCCCGGGCCGGTCGCGGGCATGTTCTGCGCGGGCGAGATCGGGCCGGTCGGCGACCGCAGCTTCCTGCACGGATTCACGGCCGGAGTCCTGGTCTTCCACCACTAGGGTGGCGCGGGCATGACCGCTGACGCCGACTCCTCCGCCCGCGCCATCAACGTCATCCGCGGCCTGGCCATGGACGCCCCCCAGGCCGCCAACAGCGGCCACCCCGGCACCGCGATGGCGCTCGCGCCCCTCGCGCACGTGCTCTGGACCCGGGTGCTGCGCTACGACGCCGAGGCCCCCCACTGGCCCGACCGCGACCGGTTCGTCCTGTCGGCCGGGCACGCGTCGATCCTGCTCTACTCGATGCTCCACCTCACCGGCTACGGCCTGACCCGCGACGACCTGCGGGCGTTCCGCCAGTGGGGCTCGCAGACACCGGGCCACCCCGAGGTCCACCACACCGCCGGCGTCGAGGTCACGACCGGCCCGCTCGGCCAGGGCGTGGCCAACGGGGTGGGCATGGGCATCGCGGAGCGCTGGCTGCGGGCCCGGTTCGGCCCCGAGCTGTGCGACCACCACACCTACGTGATCTGCTCCGACGGCGACTTCATGGAGGGCGTCAGCCACGAGGCCGCGTCGCTCGCCGGCCACCTCGGGCTGGGCCGGCTGATCTACGTCTACGACGACAACCACATCACGATCGACGGGCCCACCGAGCTGGCCTACTCCGACGACGTGGCCGGCCGGTTCCGGGCCTACGGGTGGCACGTCGACGAGCTGGGCGAGGTGGCCAACGACACCGACGCCCTCGAGGCCGCGCTGCGGCGGGCGGCCGCCGAGGAGGAGGCCCCCTCGCTGCTGATCCTGCGCAGCCACATCGGCTGGCCGTCGCCGACGTTCACCGACACGCCCGAGGCCCACGGCAACCCGCTCGGCGACGACGAGATCCGGGCCACCAAGGAGATCCTGGGCCTCCCGCCGGACGAGACGTTCTGGATCCCCGACGACGTGCTGGAGACGTACCGGGCGGCCGGGCGCCGGGGCCGCGAGCAGCGCGAGGCGTGGGACAAGCGCCTGGCCGGCTACGAGGGCGACCGCGAGGCGTACGAGGCCTGCATCGGCCAGCGGGGCCTCCCCGGCTGGGAGGACGCCCTGCCGTCGTGGTCCCCGGGCGAGAGGCTCGCCACCCGCAAGGCCAGCGGCAAGGTCATCGAGGCCATCGCCGACAAGGTGCCCGGCCTGGTGGGCGGCGGCGCCGACCTGACCGGCAACACGGGCACGGTGGTCAAGGGCCACGGCGTGATGACCGCCGAGGACCCCGGCGGCCGGCAGATCTACTTCGGCATCCGCGAGCACGGCATGGGCGGGACCATGAACGGCATGTCCGCCCACGGCGGCGTCGTCCCGGTCGGCGGCACGTTCTTCGTGTTCAGCGACTACATGAAGCCGGCGGTGCGCCTGGCGGCGATGTCCGGGTACAAGGTCGTCTTCGCCTTCACCCACGACTCGGTGGGCCTGGGCGAGGACGGCCCGACCCACCAGCCGGTCGAGCACCTGGCCGGCCTGCGGGCCACACCCCAGCTGCGGCTGATCCGGCCCGCCGACGCCAACGAGACGGCCGAGGCCTGGCGCATCGCGCTGTCCTCCGACGGGCCGACGGCCCTCGTGCTGACCCGCCAGGACGTGCCCGTGCTCGACGGCACGGCCGGCGCCCCGGTCTCCCAGGGCGCCTACGTGCTGGTCGAGCCCGACGGCGACCCCTCGACGTCGTGCTCGTCGGCACCGGCAGCGAGGTCGCCGTGTGCGTCGACGCCGCCGATCTGCTGGCCGAGGACGGCCTGGCCGCCCGGGTCGTGTCGATGCCGTCCTGGGACCTGTTCGCCGCCCAGCCCGACGACTACCAGAACGCGGTGCTGCCGCCCGAGGTGCCGACGCTGGCCGTCGAGGCCGCCGCCAGCCTGGGCTGGGACCGGTGGGCCGACGACAGCGTGAGCATCGACCGCTTCGGCGCCTCGGCGCCGGGGGCCGTGGCCCTCGCCAACCTGGGCTTCACGCCCGACAACGTGGCCGACCGGGCGCGGACCCTCGTGAACGACCTCCGGGAGGACGGGTGACCAAGCTCCACGACCTCTACTACGACCACGGCCAGAGCCCGTGGCTCGACAACCTGCGGCGGGGCTGGCTCACCGACGGCGAGCTCGTCCGCTGGGTCGAGCGCGGCGTGCGGGGCATCACGTCGAACCCCACCATCTTCCAGAAGGCGATGGCCGGCTCGGCCGAGTACGACGACCAGTTCGGCGACCTGGTGGGCGGCGGCGCGTCGGCGAGCGACCTCTACTGGACGATGGCCATCGCCGACATCGAGGCCGCGCTGCGCATCCTGCGCCCCGTGCACGACGAGAGCGGCGGCGTCGACGGCTTCGTGTCGCTGGAGGTCGCGCCCGAGCTGGCGCGGGACGCGGCGGGCACGGTGGCGTCGGCCCGCGACCTGCACGACCGCATCGCCGAGCCCAACCTGTACGTGAAGGTGCCCGCCACCGCCGAGGGGGTCGAGGCGATCCGCACGCTCATCGGCGAGGGCCGCAGCATCAACGTGACGCTGATCTTCGGCCTCGACCGCTACGCCGAGGTCATGGAGGCCTACGTGGCGGGCCTGGAGGCCTACGACGGCGACCTCGCCGGCGTGCGCAGCGTGGCCTCGTTCTTCGTCAGCCGGGTCGACACCGAGGTCGACCAGCGGCTGGAGGCCATCGGCACGCCCGAGGCGCTGGCGCTGCGGGGCCGGGCGGCGGTGGCCCAGGCCCAGGCCGCCTACGGCCGGTTCCTCGCCACCTTCAGCGGCCCGCGCTGGGAGGCGCTGGCGGCCCGGGGCGCCCACGTGCAGCGGCCGCTGTGGGCCTCGACCTCGACCAAGAACGACGCCTACCCCGACACGCTCTACATCGACACCCTCATCGGTCCCGACACGGTCAACACCATGCCGGAGGCCACGCTCGAGGCGTTCGAGGACCACGGCACCCTGGCCCGCACCGTCGACGCCGACGTGAGCGCCGCCGAGGCCACGCTGGCCGCCATCGAGGCGGTGGGCGTCGACATGGACGATGTCGGCCGCGTGCTGGAGGATCAGGGGGTCGCCACCTTCGCCAAGAGCTTCGACGAGCTGATCGCGTCGCTCGACGCCAAGGCGGAAGACCTGCGCAGCGGGTCGCCGGGGAACTAGACAGAGCGGCGAGGCGACGACACGCGGGGCGCCGGCACCGCGGGAGGATGCGTGTACGGCGAACTGGTGGTTGTCGACGACGTGCCGGGCGAGCTGGCCGAGCGCGTCATCGAGGCGTTCCACTCCCGCCCGCACGACGGCTTCTCGCTGGCGGTGTCGGGCGGCGACCTGGCGCGCCGGTGCTACGAGCGCCTGGCCGACGACGCCGGCAGCCAGATCGACTGGTGGAAGGTCGACGTCTACTGGGGCGACGAGCGCTGCGTCCCGCTCGACCACCCCGGCTCCAACTACCGGCTGGCCCGGGAGTCGCTCCTCGAGCGGGTGGGGGCGGTCAACGCCAACTTCCCGATGCGCTGCGAGGACGGGCCCGACCCGTACCAGCTGCGGCTGGGTGAGCTGGGCCGCATCGACCTGATCCACCTCGGCATGGGGCCCGACGGCCACACGGCGTCGCTGTTCGCGGGGTCGCCCGCGCTCGACGCCGACCCCGGCCGGCTCGTGGTCATGAACGACGACCCGTCGGGCCACAATCCCCACACCCGCATGACCTTCACGCTCGCCGGGATCGCCCGGGCCCGCCTGGCGCTCGTGACGGTCGAGGGCGAGGCCAAGCGGGACATGATGGCCCGGGTCCTCGCGGACGACCCGGACGTGCCCGCCAGCCGCATCCGGGCCGACCGGGTGCTGTGGATCGTCGACCCGGCCGCCGCCGGCGAGTAGGCGTGAGACGCACCGACATGGCGGTCGTACGGGGGGCCCTGTGCCGCCTCGGGGTGGCCCGCCCCCGGCGCACCGCGCTCCAGCAGGCCGCGGTCGGGGTCAAGCGCAGCGTCCGGCGCCGCCTCCTGTTCGCCAACGCCGCCGGCGGCCTGGCCGTGTTCACGTTCGTGGGGCTGGCCTCGGGCGACGCCCTGGCGCCCGACATGCCGCTGTGGGTGCAGCTCGTGAGCCCCCTCGTGCCGTTGGCGCTGCTGATGATCCCCGCCTACCGGTGGGGCAGCCGGTCCTACTCCCGGGTGGTCGGCTGGGCCATGGAGGGCCGGCCGCCGACCGAGGCCGAGCGGTTCGCGGTGCTGCGGGAGCCGTGGCGCCAGGCGCTGCGTCCCCTGCTGTTCTGGGTGATCGGTGCCGCGCTGTACGGGCTGCTCGCGGCCGCGTTCGGGAGCGACGCCATCACGGTCCTGCGGGTGGTGGAGGGCATCGTCATCGGCGGCGTCACCACCTGTGCGCTCGCCTACCTGATGATCGAGCGGTCGTTCCGGCCCCTGTTCGCCGGGGTGCTGGCGGGCCTGCCCGAGCCCCGGCCCCGCACGCCCGGGGTGCGGCTGCGGCTGCTGCTGACCTGGGCGGTGGGCTCCGGCGTGCCGCTGCTGGCCATCGCGCTCGTGGCCCTGATCGACGGCGACGAGATCCCCGCCTACGCCCTGGCCGCCCTGGCGCTCGCCGGCCTGGCCGCCGGGTTCATCGCCACCGTGTCGTCGGCCCGGTCGGTGGCCGAGCCGCTCGACGGCGTCCGCCACGCCCTCGGCCGCGTCCGGGACGGCGACCTCGACGTCGGGCTGGTGGTCGACGACGGGGGCGAGATCGGCGAGGTGCAGTCCGGGTTCAACCAGATGGTCGACGGCCTGCGGGAGCGCCGCCAGATCCGCGACCTGTTCGGGCGGCACGTCGGCCACCAGGTCGCCACCCAGGCGCTGGAGCGGGGCTCGGGCCTGCGGGGCGAGCAGGCCGACGCCAGCGTCGTGTTCGTCGACCTCGTGGGCTCGACCGCCATGGCCGAGGTGCTGTCGCCGGACGAGGTGGTGGAGACGCTCAACGACTTCTTCGACGTGGTGGTGCGGGCGGTCGACGCGCAGGGCGGCTGGGTCAACAAGTTCGAGGGCGACGGGGCGCTGTGCATCTTCGGGGTGCCCGGCACCCAGCCGGACCACGCGGCCCGGGCGCTGCGCGCCGCCCGCCGGCTGTCCCGGGCCCTCGACGAGCTGGCCGAGGCCCATCCGGGGCTCACGGCCGGCATCGGCGTGTCGTCCGGCCCCGTGGTGGCCGGCAACGTCGGCACCGAGGCCCGCTACGAGTACACGGTGATCGGCACCGCCGTGAACGAGGCGAACCGGCTCACCGAGGTGGCCAAGGGCCGGCCGGTGAAGGTCCTGGCCTCGGCGGAGGCCGTGCGCCGCGCGTCCGGCGAGGCCGGCCGGCTGGAGCGACGTGGGCACCGTGGCGCTGCGTGGCCGTTCGACGCCCACCGTGATCTTCGAGCCGATGGTCGAGGAGTCGGTCGCCCGCACTTCAGGCATCCCGGAGATCCGCCGGTAGTGTGCCCGGATGGCGCACGCGCACCTGCTCGACCTGCCGGCCGACGCACTGCTCGCCCGGGCCCGCCGGGTCCGCGACGAGGCGACCGGCACCCGGGTGACCTACTCGCCCAAGGTGTTCATCCCGCTCACGATGCTGTGCCGCGACCGGTGCGGCTACTGCACCTTCGCCCAGCCGCCGGCCCGGCTCGACAAGGTGTACCTGTCCCCCGACGACGTGCTGGCCATCGCGTCGGCGGGCGCCCAGGCCGGGTGCCACGAGGCGCTGTTCACGCTGGGCGAGCGCCCCGAGGAGCGCTACCCGGCGGCCCGCGACTGGCTGGCCGAGCACGGCTACGAGTCCACCGTGCACTACCTGGTCGAGATGTGCCGGCTGGTGCTCGACCGCACCGGCCTGCTCCCCCACGCCAACGCCGGCGCGCTGTACGAGGACGAGCTGGCCGCCCTGCGGCCCGTCGCCCCCAGCCAGGGGATGATGATCGAGACGCTGCGCGGCGACCTGCCCGCCCACCGGGGCTCGCCCGACAAGACGCCCGAGCGCCGCCTGGCCACGCTGGAGGCCGCCGGCCGCCTGGGCATCCCGTTCACGACGGGCATCCTCGTGGGCATCGGCGAGGACCGGGCCGACCGGGTGGCGGCCCTGGAGGCCATCGCCGCCGCCCACCGCCGCCACGGGCACGTCCAGGAGGTGATCGTCCAGAACTTCCTGCCCAAGCCGGGCACGGCCATGCACCAGGCACCCCCGTGCCCGCCGGACGAGCACCTCGACGCCATCGCCCTGGCCCGCCTGATCCTGCCGCCCGACGTGCACGTCCAGGCCCCGCCCAACCTGGCCGACGACTTCGGCGTGCTGCTCGACGCCGGCATCGACGACTGGGGCGGCGTGTCGCCGGTGACCGCCGACCACGTCAACCCGGAGCGCCCGTGGCCCGCGCTCGACCGCCTGCGGGCCGTGACCGAGGCCCGGGGCTTCGCGCTCGCCCCCCGGCTCACCGTGTACCCCACCTACGTGGCCGCCCCCGACCGCTGGCTCGACCCCGGGCTGGTGTTCCCGGTGGGCGACCGGGCCGACGCCGAGGGCCTGGGCCGCGACGACCCGGGCTCCGTGTTCCCCGAGCGCACGCTGGAGAACGCCAAGGCCGGCACCGGCGCCGAGATCGTGCTGACCGGCGTGCGCTCCACCGCCTGGTACTCGGGGGCCGACGCCGAGCCGCCCACGCTGATCCCCGGGCCCCGGGGCGCCGTGCGGGGCCGCGTGGCCGAGGTGCTGGCCGGGGTGCGGGCCGGCCAGCAGGTCGGCGAGGACGAGATCGTGGACCTGTTCGCCGCCCGGGGCCCCGAGGTGGTGGCGGTGGCCGAGCTGGCCGACGAGCTGCGCCGCGAGGCCGTGGGCGACACGGTCACCTTCGTCCGCAACCGCAACATCAACTACACGAACGTGTGCACGTTCAAGTGCCGGTTCTGCGGGTTCTCCAAGGGCCCGCTCTCGCTCAACCTGCGGGGCACGCCGTACCTGCTCACGCTGGACGACATCGCCGAGCGGTCCCGGGAGGCGTGGGAGCGCGGCGCCACCGAGGTGTGCCTGCAGGGCGGCATCCACCCCAACTTCGACGGCGACTACTACATCGACGTGGCCCGGGCCGTGAAGGCGGCGGTGCCGGACATCCACGTCCACGGGTTCACGGCCCTCGAGGTCACCGAGGGCGCCAGGCGCCTGGGCGAGCCGCTCGACGCCTACCTGCGCCGCCTCATGGACGCCGGCCTGCGGTCGCTGCCCGGCACGGCGGCCGAGATCCTCGACGACCCGGTGCGCCAGCTCCTGTGCCCCGACAAGATCACCACCGACGAGTGGCTGGAGTGCCACCGGGTGGCCCACGGCGTGGGCCTGCGGTCCAACGTGACGATCATGTTCGGAGCGGTCGAGGCGCCCCGGTCGTGGGCCCGCCACCTGCTGCGCACCCGCGACCTGCAGGCCGAGACCGGGGGCTTCACCGAGTTCGTGGGGCTCCCGTTCGTGCACATGGCCGCCCCCATCTACCTGCAGCGCAAGGCCCGGCGGGGGCCCACGTTCCGCGAGGTCCTGCTCATGCACGCGGTGGCCCGCATCGCCTACCGGGGGCTCATCGACAACATCCAGCTCTCGTGGGTGAAGCTCGGGTCGGGCGCCGGGGTCCAGCTGCTGCAGGCCGGCTGCAACGACCTCGGCGGCACGCTCATGGACGAGAACATCTCCCGGGCCGCCGGGGCCAGCCACGGGCAGGAGATGACGCCCGAGGGCTTCGCCGAGATGATCGCCCCGCTGGGGCGGACCCTGGCCGAGCGGACGACCCTCTACGCTCCGGTCGAGGGGTTGGCGACCCCCGCCTGACGACAGCGCCAGACCTCAGGGACCGGATGAGCTACCACCTCGGTGTCGACGTCGGCACCACCTACACCGCGGCCGCGGTCGGCCGCCCGGCGCGCGCCGAGGCCGTCAGCCTCGGCACCCGCAGCGTGTCGGTGCCCACGGTGGTGTACCTCGACGGCGACCAGTTCCTGGTCGGCGAGCCCGCCGCCCGGCGGGCGGTGACGCACCCCCAGCGGCGTGGCCCGCGAGTTCAAGCGCCGGGTGGGCGACCCCACCCCCCTGCTGCTCGGGGGCTCGCCGGTGTCGGCCGAGCTGCTCATGGCCCGGGTCGTCGAGTGGGTGGCGGCCCAGGTGGCGGCCACCGAGGGCGGGCCGCCGGCGTCGCTGGCCGTGACCCACCCGGCCAACTGGGGCGAGTTCAAGCTCGACCTGCTGCGCCAGGCCCTGCGCCACGTGGGCGTGCCGGTCGACCACCTCGTGCCCGAGCCGGTGGCGGCGGCCACGTCCTACGCCACCCAGCGGGACCTGGCCCCGGGCACGGTGGTGGCGGTCTACGACCTGGGGGGCGGCACGTTCGACGCCGCGGTCGTGCGGTCGGAGGCCCGGGGCTTCGCCATCGTGGGCCGGCCCGACGGCATCGAGCGCCTGGGCGGCATCGACTTCGACCACGCGGTGTTCCGGCACGTCCTCGACGCCCTGGGCCTCGACGCCGGCACGCTCGACGACCTCGACGCCGGCACGGCCACCGGCCTCGCCCAGCTGCGCGAGGAGTGCGTGGACGCCAAGGAGGCGCTGTCGTCGGAGACCGACGTGACGATCCCGGTGCTGCTCCCCGGGCGCCACACCGAGGTGCGCCTGACCCGCACCGAGTTCGAGGCCATGATCCGCCCGGCGCTGGACGAGACCCTGGTGGCGCTGCGCCGGGCCATCGCGTCCGCGGGCGTGGCCGTGCCCGACGTGAGCCGGGTGCTGCTGGTCGGCGGGTCGTCGCGGATCCCGCTGGTGGGCCAGCTCGTGACCGCGGCGCTGGACCGGCCGGTCGCGGTGGACGCCCGTCCCAAGGACGCCATCGCCCTCGGCGCGGCCCTGACCGCGGTGGCGGCCGCGCCCGTCGCCGTCCCGGCGCCGCCCGCCCCGGTCGTCGTCCCCACCCCGGGCGGCGTGGGCGCCCCGCCCGCGGCACCGCCCGGGCCGCCGGTGCCCCCCGTGCCGGCCGCGGCGTGGTCGCCGGGCCCCGGTCCCGAGCCCGGCGGCGGCCGTGACCGCACGGTGCTGGTGGCGGTGCTGGTCACGATCATCCTGATGGCCCTGGCGGCGGCGGGCCTGGCCGTGCTGCAGGGCGACGACGGCTCGCCGTCCGCCTCGGGGTCGACCACGACGGCCTCCACGACCTCCACCACCGAGCCCGACGACGAGACCGGCACGACCTCCACCACCGAGGACGACACCGCCACCGCGGTCCCCCCGCCCCTCCCCGGCGACGACTGGAACGATGCGGCCCGCACCCAGTTCGTCGACGACTGCGACGAGTTCATCGGCCCGCAGGTCGCGGCCGTCGTGGACCGACATGCGCCCGGCGTGCGAGTGCGCCTACGACCGCATGTCCCAGGAGGTCGCGTTCGCGGACTTCAACGCCGTGTGGTCGTCCGCCGAGGTCGAGGAGTCCGACCCGACGTTCCAGGCGTTGATGTCGGCGATCTTCAGCTGCGCGGCCAGCCCGTAGTCACCACCACTCCTCGTCGAGCTTGGCCTCGATCGAGCGGACGTTGTCCCGGGTGCACGTCGCGCACAGGCGGTCGAGCCCCCGGTCCGACGTGGCCAGCGACCAGCCGGGCGGCAGGCCGCCCTCGGGCGCCGGGGCCGCGGACCCGCAGCGGGCGCACGTCTGGTCCTCCCGGGGCATGTCCCGAGCATGGCACCCATCTGACAGGCTGGCACCACCATGGATCGTGAGCTCGTACGGAAACTGCTCGTCGAGGCGGGAGCCACCCGGAACCGGGACGTGCTGGCCGACATCCTCCGCACGGCCTACGACCTGGCCGGCGACGACGCCGACCGCCTCGACCTGAAGATCACCCGCGACGCCCTCCGGGAGATGCGGGCCGCGTACCGGCTGTTCGCGCCCTACCGGGACGTGCGCAAGGTCACCGTGTTCGGCTCGGCCCGGACGCTGCGGACCGACCCGCTCTACGACCACGCCCGGGCGCTGGCGTCCGAGCTGGCCGACAACGGCTGGTTCGTGGTCACCGGCGCCGGGCCCGGCATCATGGCGGCCGCCACCGAGGGGGCGGGGCCCGAGCGCAGCCTGGGCGTGACCATCCGCCTCCCGTTCGAGGACACGTCCGTCGGCCCGCTGTCGGGGTCCGACCGGGTCGTGAGCATGAAGTACTTCTTCACCCGCAAGCTCATGCTGATGAAGGAGTCGAGCGGCTTCGTGTCGCTGCCCGGCGGCTTCGGCACCCTGGACGAGACGCTGGAGCTGCTCACGCTGCTCCAGACGGGGAAGGCCACGCCGGCCCCGGTCGTGCTCCTGGACGTGCCCGGCCAGACCTACTGGCAGGGGTGGGAGACGTTCGTGCGCGACGAGCTGGTCGGGCCGGGGTGGGTGGCGCCCCACGACGTCGACCTCTACACCATCACCGACAGCGTCGACGAGGCCGTGGACGCCATCCGGGGGTTCTGGCGCAACTACCAGGGCATCCGCTGGGTCGGCGACCGCCTCGTCATCCGGCTGCGGGGCGAGCCGGCCGACGCCGAGGTGGCGGCCCTGGCCGAGGAGTTCGCGGACGTGGCCAGCGAGGGCGGCATCGAGCGCACCGCGCCGCTGGCGGCCGAGGTGTCCGACGACGACTGCCTCGACCTGCACCGCCTGATCCTGACCTACGACGTCCGCAAGGGCGGCCGCTTCCGCGAGATGATCCGGGCCCTCAACGGCCTGGCCAGCGCCCCGCCGCTGTAGCGGTCAGCCGGCGAGGTCGTCGGGCTCGCGGAGGATGCCGGCCGCCTTCTCCACGGCCCGCCGGGCCCGGGTGAGGCGGCGCTCGTCGACCGGCAGCTCGTGGCCGCCCGCGTCGATCGACTCACGCAGGCGCTCGATGGCGAGGTCGGCCAGCTCCTCGCTGATCGCCTCCAGCCGCTGGCGGATGTCGTCGAACTCCCCGGCCACGCGGTCACGCTACCGGCGCGCCAGTAGCGTGGCCGTGATGGCCTCCCCGCCGCCCGACCTCCACGAGTACGTCACCTTCGACGCGCCCGACGAGCACCGCACCCTCGCCTTCGACGTCACGTTCCTCACCAGCTCGTGGACGTGCATCTACGGCCGCGGCTGCCAGGGCGTGCTCACGGCCGACGCCACCGACATGGAGCAGGGCTGCTGCAGCTACGGCGCCCACCTCGTCGACGAGGACGACGCCAACGCGGTGCTCGGCGCCGCCGACCGGCTGACCGACGAGCAGTGGCAGCACCGCCGGCTGGCGGTGCGCCGGGGCGGCCCGATCCGGCGGAACCGCAACGGCACCCTGGTCACCCGCCTGGTCGGCGACGCGTGCATCTTCCTCAACCGGCCCGGCTTCCCCGGCGGCGCCGGGCTGTGCGCTGCACCGGGGCGCCCTCGAGGCCGGCGAGCGGCCCCTCGACTGGAAGCCCGACGTGTGCTGGCAGCTGCCGCTGCGGCTGGTGGAGGCGACCGACGACGCGGGCCAGGTGACCTCCACCCTGCGGGAGTGGAAGCGCCGCGACTGGGGCGCGGGCGGCCACGACTTCCACTGGTGGTGCACCGACGCGCCCGACGCGTTCGTGGGCGGGGCCCCGGTGTACGAGACCCTGCGCGACGAGATCGTCGAGCTCGTGGGCAAGTGGGCGTACGAGCAGTTCGTCGCCCACGTCGAGGCCGCCGTGACGGCGCGGCCGACGGAGACGTTCCTGCCTCACCCAGCACTTCGGCACCGCTGACCGCCAGCGGCGCGTCGGGAAGGAGCTCGCTAGTCGTCGTCGTCGGCGGAATCGGCCATGCACCACGTCGCATGGTCGTCACCGGGGTCGGCCCCACACTCCGGGCACGGCTCGGTGTCCGCCGGATCGAAGATGGCTGTGAGATCGAGGTCGTTGCTGCGCTTGAGAGCGCGCGCTTCCTCGAATCGTCGATGTCGACCCTTCTTCACGGGCCAGCTCCCACGTAGGTTGCGTTCGGCGGGAAAGTGTATCGCCGGTCGGACCGACCGATGTCCCCGGTGGTGTGCCGCTCGGGGCGTCCCGATGTATTTCTTATCACGTCCACGCCGGAAAGCGAACTCGGACGTCCCCTACAGTCGGTCCCGTGACCGCACCGTGGTGGCAAACGGCCGTCTTCTACCAGATCTACCCCCGGTCCTTCGCGGCGAGCCGGCCCTCCGCCGACCGGCGACCTGGCCGGCATCGCGGCCCGGCTCGACCATCTCGCGTGGCTCGGCGTGGACGCTCTGTGGATCTCCCCGTTCTATCCGTCGCCCCAGGCCGACTTCGGCTACGACGTCAGCGACCACTGCGACGTCGATCCCGTCTACGGCGACCTCGCCGACTTCGACGAGCTGCTGGCCGCGCTGCCACGCCCGCGACCTGAAGCTGCTGGTCGACCTCGTCCCCAACCACACCTCCGACCAGCACCCGTGGTTCCAGGCCGCGCGGTCGAGCCGCGACGACCCGAAGCGCGACTGGTACATCTGGCGGGACGGCTCCCCCGACACGCCGCCCAACAACTGGCGGGCGGCGTTCGTCCACACGCCCGCCTGGACCTGGGACGAGGCCACCGGGCAGTGGTACCTGCACCTGTTCCTGCCCGAGCAGCCCGACCTCAACTGGGCCAACCCCGAGGTGGTCGAGGCCATGCACGGCGTCATGCGGTTCTGGCTCGACCGCGGCGTCGACGGGTTCCGCATCGACGTCGTGCACGGCCTGGGCAAGGCGCCGGGGCTGCCCGACGACCCCGAGGGCACGACGCTCCCCCACGCCACCCTCAACGACACGGCCGAGAACCACGAGATCATCCGGGGCCTGCGCCGGGTGGTCGACGCCTACCCGGGCGACCGCCTGATCCTCGGCGAGGTCTACCTGCTGGACACCGAGCGGGTCGCCACCTACTACGGCCACGCCGACGAGCTGCAGCTCGCGTTCAACTTCCCGCCGCTGTACACGCCGTGGAAGGGTCGCCGCTGGCGCGACCAGCTGGCCGACACCGAGCGCTGGATCGAGGCGCGGGGCGGCTGGCCCACCTGGGTCCTCTCCAACCACGACAACCCCCGCCACCGCACCCGCTACGGGTCCGAGGCCCGGGCCCGGGCGTCGCTGTTCCTGCTGCTCGGGCTGCGGGGCTCGCCGGTGCTGTACGCGGGCGAGGAGATCGGGCTGGAGGATGCCCACATCCCGCCCGACCGGGTGGTCGACCCCGGCGGCCGCGACGGCTGCCGGGCTCCGGTCCCGTGGACCGGCGACCCCGACCACGGCTGGGGCGTGACCGACCCGTGGCTGCCGTGGCCGCCGGAGCCCGACGTCCGCAACGTGGCCGCCCAGGTGGCCGACGCCGGCTCGATCGTCCACCTCTACCGGCGCCTGCTGGCGGCCCGCAAGGCGTCGCCCGCCCTCCAGCTGGGCGACCACGCCCCGGTGGAGGCGCCGGACGGCGTGGTGGCGTGGCGCCGCGTCGGCCCCGAGGGGGGCGGCGACCGCGTCGTGGCGGTGAACATGGGCGCCGAGCCCGCCCGGCTCGACGTGGCCGGGCGGGTCGTGGTGTCGAGCGACGGGGCGGGCGAGGGCGAGCCGTTCGGGGGAACGCTGGCCGGCGACTCGGCGGTGCTGATCGAGCCCTGAGAGGCTGCGCCGATAGGCGTAGCCGTGGCCCGAGCGGCCCGCTGCGAAGCAGCAAGAGCGGGAAGCACAGACCACGGTGGCCGCGATGGCGTGCCCTATCCGCGCACGCACCTGAGGGGGCGGCCGCTCAGTCCGGGGCGGGCTGGTGGGAGCGGGCCTCCAGCACCAGGCGGCCCTCGCCGTCGAAGGCCAGCGCCGCGTTGCCCTTGAGCAGCTCCAGCACCGGCCGCCCGGCGACGTCGGCCCGCCAGCCCGTCAGGAGGCGGGACGTGCCGTCCTCCCGCACCAGCGCCTCGATGTCGGCCCGGGTGGCGACGAGCGAGGCGTCGAGCTCGGCGTCCCGGGACAGCTGGCTGACCCACGCCGACGCCAGCGTCACCGCGGGCCGGTAGGTCGAGTCGACGCCGTCGCGGGGCGGCAGCGACAGCTCGTCCTCCCGCAGCTCGACCCCGGCCTTGACCGCGACCAGCAGCTCGTCGGCGGCCCCGCCCCGCAGGTGGCGGCCGTCGAGGCCCCGGACCCGGGCGATGTCGCCCCGGCTGCGGGGCGGGCGCTCGGCGATGGCCACGACCGCCAGGTCGGGCAGGACGTGGCGCACCGGCCGGTCGACCTGGCGGGCGCGCCGCTCCCGCCACGCGGCGACGGCCTGGGCGACGCCCCGGGCCCGGCCCTTCAGCCGGCGGGCCTCCTTGATGCGCCACCAGGCCACGTCGGGGTCGAACGGCTCGCCGTGACGGCGGCGCAGCTCGTCGCACTCGGCCAGCGCCCAGTCGAGGCGGCCCCGCCGGTCGAGGTCGTCCCGCAGGTCGGCCCACAGGGCGTCGAGGTAGGCGACGTCGGCGGCCGCGTAGGCTGAGGGCCTCGTCGCTCGAGCGGGCGGCGGAGCCAGTCGGTGAGGCGGTCGGCCTTGGGCAGGTTGAGGTTGAGCCGCCGCTGCAGCAGCACGCCGAGCCCGGGCGAGCCCAGCCCCACGAAACCGGCCGCCACCTGGGTGTCGACGAGGTGCCGGGGGCCGATGCCGCACTCCCGCTCGAGGATCTCCAGGTCCTGGCTGGCCGCGTGCATGATGCAGATCGTCGGGCCGTCGAGCAGCTCGCGCAGCGGCGCCACGTCGACCTGGCAGCGGATCGACCAGGACGAAGTCGTCGCCCGAGGCCAGCTGCAGCAGCGCCAGCTGGGCGAAGTAGGTGCGCTCGCGGTGGAACTCGGTGTCGAGCGCGAACGTCGCGGCCGACGACGCCGCCTCCACGAAGGCGTCGAAGGTCCGCTGGTCCGCGACCCAGCGGTAGGCGGGTGGCCCGGCCGGGTCCGTTTACGGCTCCATACCGGTGGAGGTCGGGTGGCCCGCCTCGACCCACGCGTTGGTGCCGCCGGCGACGTTGACGGCGTCGATGCCCTTCGCCCGGTAGAACTCGGCCGCCCGCAGGCTGCGGGCGCCCTTGGCGCAGATGACGTACACGGTGCCCTCGGTCGGCACCTCGTCGACGCGTTCGGGCACGGTCGCCAGGGGCACGAGCGCGGCCCCGGGGACGTGGGCGGCCGTGTACTCGTCCGGCTCGCGGACGTCGATCAGGACGGCGCCCGCGGCCCGCACGCGGGCCAGCTCCGTGATGTCGATCTCGGGGACGTCCATGGCGACGCAGGCTAGTGCGCGTCGGCCGCCGGCTACGCAGGATCGGCCACCCCGCCGGGGCCGGCGCGCCGGCCGGCGAGCTCGGCCGGCGTGTCGGCGTCGGCCACCGCGGCCGGGTCGACCGCCACGTCGACCACGCGGAGGGCGCCGGCGGCCACCGCCGCGTGGACGGCCCGCTCGCCGGCGGCGAACGCCGCGGCCAGCGGGCCGGCGGTGCCGGTGCGCCAGGCCGCGTGCATCCACTGGCGCCGGCCGTCGACCGTCGGCACGGCCACGTCGCCGGCCGGGTCGGCGGCGAGGGCGGCCACGGTGGCGGACAGGGCGGCGGCGTCGGGGGCGACCAGGTCGCAGGCGGCGACCAGCACGACCGGCTGCCCCGCGGCCGCCTCGGCCAGGGCGGTGAGGATGCCGCCGAGCGGCCCCTCCCCCGGCGCCCGGTCGGCCACCGTGGGCAGGCCGAGCGCGGCGAGCGCGGCCAGGTCGCCGCCGACGGCGGTGACGGCACCGGCGCCCGCGTCCCGCAGCGCGTCCGCCACCCGCAGGGCCAGCGCCCGGCCGCCGACGGGCAGGAGCGCCTTGTCGCGCCCCATGCGCCGGCTGGCGCCCCCGCACAGGACCGCACCTGCGAACCCGGTCATCCCCGGAGGCTACCGACCCCTCAGCCCACGCCGCCGTAGCGGGCCTCCACGCCCCGGCTCGCGCCGTGGGACGCCACCGCCGCGGCCAGGTCGGTCAGGAACGCGTCCGCGACCGCGGCGTGGGACGGGGACACGATGGCGTGGAGCCCGCCCTGCTGGCGGTCGAGGTGCCAGCCCCGGTCGTCCATGACGTCGCCCACCGCCGCGATGTCCACGGCGTCGCCGTCCGCCGCGATCTCCAGCACGCCCGGGATCGGGTCGCCGGTGACCCGCAGCCCGTCGATCGCCTCGACGCCGGCCCGGAGGCGGGCCGCGGTGTCGCGGACCTGGGCGGCCAGCCGGAGGTAGCCGTCCTCGCCGAGGTGGTTGAGCGTGGCCCAGGCGGTGGCGATCGGGGCGGCGGGGCGGGTCCCGGCGGTGGTGGCCGAGCCGTACAGCCCGCCGGGCCAGCCGTCGAAGAGGAAGTACTGGCGGCGCAGGTTCTCGTCGTCCCGGTGCAGGAGCAGCGAGGCGCCCTTCGTGCACCAGCCGTACTTGTGGACGTCGGCCGACAGCGAGGTCACCCCCTCGACCCGGAAGTCCCACGGCGGGATCGGCTCGCCCAGCCGCTCCAGGAACGGCAGGAGCCAGCCGCCGAGGCAGGCGTCGGTGTGGCACAGGGCGCCCCGCTCGGCGGCCAGGGCCGCCAGCTCCGGGAGCGGGTCGACGACGCCGTAGGGGTAGCAGGGCGCGGAGCCGACGACGAGGGCGGTGCGGTCGTCGACGGCCGCGGCGGTGGCCCCGACGTCGGCCCGGCCGTCGGCGCCCACCGGCACCCGGATCTCGGCGACGTCGAGGTAGTGGCAGGCCTTGGCCAGCGCCGGGTGGGCGGTCGAGGGCACGACGACGGTGGGCTCGGCGATGCCGCGCCCGTCGCGGGCGTGGTCGCGGGCCACCTGCACGGCCAGGAACAGGCTCTCGGTGCCCCCGCTCGTCAGCTTGCCGTGGCGGGGGTCGGCGTGGACGAGGCCGGCGCCCATGGCCACGACCTCGCGCTCCATGCGCGAGCAGGCTGGGGAAGGCGAAGGGGTTGAGGTAGTTCTCGTGGAGGTACTCGCGGGCGACCGCCTCCTGGAGCCGTTCCAGCTCGGGGTCGACGGGGTTGTAGACGAGGCTGAACGTGCGCCCGCCCCGCCAGTCGGCGTCGTCGCCCCGGGCGCCGCGCACCTCGGCCAGCAGCTCGTCGGCCGGGCGGCCGTGCGCCGGGAGGGCCACCTCAGCCCCCGTAGCTCATGCGGGTGTCCTCCATGCGCAGCACGGGGGTGTCCTCGGCCTGGGCGAAGGCGCAGTCGACGACCTCGCCGACGAAGAAGCTGTGGCCCCCGCAGTCGACGGCCTGGCGGACCTCGGCGGCGATCCAGGCCACGGCCTGGGTCAGGATCGGCGCCCCGGTGGGGCCGTCGTGCACCGGGAACCCGTTGAGCGTCCCGGCCGCGGGGTCGTCCTCGACGGGCTTGGTGAACTTGCGGACGATGGCCCGGTCCTCGCGGGACACGGTGTTGAGCGTGAAGCTGCCCCCGTCCGCGACGAGCTGGTGGGTGAGCGCCGTCTTCTCGACCCCGATGCCGATCAGCTTGGGCTCGAAGCTCACCTGCGTGGCCCAGTTCAGGGTCATAATATTTCGCTTAGACCCGGCCCGGCTGCCGACGAGGTACAGCCCGTAGGGCAGCGACCACAGCACCCGCCGGCGCAGCTTGTCGTACTCCTCCTGCGCCGTCGTCGCCCTCGACGTGCGGCGGGAACGGCCCGATCGGGCCCGGTGCCTCCAGGTGCAGCCATGGCGCCGACCGTAGCCATTTCCGTGCAACCCACCCGGCAGGCCGGCGCGGAGGCGCCCACCCGTGGGCAGGCGGGCGACATCTCGGTCAGCGCGTGCGCTGTTCCATCTGCGCCCGACGCCGCTGGCCCGGCCCGGCCGGCGACCAGCGCTGCTTCACCGTCTCCCGCGTCCCGGCGGCGAGCGCGTCGTCGGTGTCGACGTCGACCGCCGCACCGGCCCCGGCCTCGGCCCCCGCCTGCCTGCGGGGAAGCGGCGCGGCCACAGCCGACCTCCTAGACTCGGCGCCCTATGTCACTGGGGGACGACGTCGATGGAGCGCGCACCGGCGGGCCGGTGACGGTCGACGATCCGTGCTGGATCTGCGGGAACCCGGGGACGACGCCCTGCGCGGAGGGGGCCGAGGTCGGGACGTTGACCCCGGACGACCTCCGGATCTCCGACAAGCGCTACGGGCTCACCCTCCCGCTCGTGCGCTGCGACGCGTGCGGCTTCGTCTTCGCCGCCCACGGGAGCCTTCCCGCCCTCACGGCGTTGTACGCCGAGCTCGACGATGCCGAGTACGGAGCCAGCGCCGTCGGGCGGCGTCGCCAGATGGCCCACCTGCTGCGATGGGCGACGGCGGGCCTCCCCCGGCCGGCACGGCTGCTCGACGTCGGTGCGGCGAGCGGCATCCTCGTGAGCGAGGCGACCGCACTCGGCTTCGAGAGCGTGGGCGTCGAGCCCAGCCGCCCGCTCGCCGAACGGGCGAGGGCCGACGGGCTCGAGGTCCACGACGGTGTGCTCCCGCACCCGGCGCTCGACGGCGCCACGTTCGACATCGTCACCCTCATCGACGTGATCGAGCACGTCGACGATCCGCTCGGCCTGCTCGGGATGTGTCGCCGCCACCTCGCCCCGGGGGGACGGCTCGTCGTGGTCACGCCCGACCTCGGCAGCGTGGCGGCCCGGGTCCTCGGCGCGCGCTGGTGGCACCGCCGGCTCGCGCACGTGAGCTACTTCGACCGGGGCACGCTCACCGCGGCCCTCAGGCGGTCGGGCCTCGAGCCCGAGCGCTGGGGGCGACCCCGGTGGTACTTCCCCGCCGAGTACCTGTTCACCCGGGTGCTCCAGTACGTCCCCGGCCGCCGGACAGCCACGACGACCGGGGACGACGCCGCCGGCGGCCTCGTCGTCCCCCTCAACCTCCGCGACTCGTACGCGGTCGTGGCCCGGGCATCGTGACGACCGCCCAGGAAGCGCCGGACCGGGTCGCATCCGTGCCCGACGGCCCGCCGGCCCGCCCGTCCCTCGCAGGACATCTCCGCATCCTCCGGGTCGACCACTGGTTCAAGAACGTCTTCGTCATCCCCGGGATCGTGCTGGCGTGGTTCTTCTACGGCTCGGACCTCGACACCGGCGCACTGTTCTGGCGGGTCCCGCTCGGGCTCCTGTCGGTCTCGCTGGTCGCCTCGAGCAACTACGTCATCAACGAGGTGCTCGACGCCCCCTTCGACCGGCTGCACCCCACCAAGCACCGCCGGCCGGTGCCGTCGGGGCTGGTCGACATCCGGCTGGCCTACGTCCAGTGGATCGTGGTCGGCCTGGCCGGCCTGGCGCTGGCGGTCGCCCTGGGCCTCGCGCTTCTTCGGCTGCGCCGCCTGGCTGCTCGCCATGGGGGTGCGTCTACAACGTCCCGCCGCTGCGCTGAAGGACGTGGTGTTCCTCGACGTGCTCATCGAGTCGGTGAACAACCCCATCCGGCTGCTCGCCGGCTGGTACCTGGCCGTGCCGGACGCCCACCTCCCGCCCCTGTCGCTGATCATGAGCTACTGGATGATCGGCTGCTACTTCATGGCCCTCAAGCGCTTCGCCGAGTACCGGAACATCAACGACGGCGTCCTGGCGGCGACCTACCGGCAGCCGTTCGCGCGCTACACCGAGCGATCTGCTGCTCGTCACCGCGATGGGCTATGGATCCGCGGCGATGCTGTTCTTCGGAGCGTTCGCGGTGCGCTACCACGTCGCCCTCCTCCTCAGCTTCCCGTTCATCGCGCTGGTGATGGCCATCTACCTCTGGATCGCGCTGCGCGACGACAGCCCCGCGCAGGCCCCGGAGCGGCTGTACCGCGAACCCCTCCTGGTGGCGGCGTGCGTGCTGTGCACCGCCGCGCTCGCCTTCCTCATCGCCGTCGACCTCCCGTGGCTGACCGACGCCATCGATCCCGACTTCCCGACGACGTCCGGCGATGGCTAGCTCCGGACCGTGATGACCACCGTCACGTCATCGGCCACCGCCGGCCCGCAGCCGGCGACGCCGGCGAGCCGTGACCCGCTCATGCCCGCGGGGCTCCCGGCCGGCACCCGCCGCCTCGCGTGGTGGATCATCGCGGCTGCGTCGCTGGTCATGCTGCTCCTGCTCACCGACGGTCGGCCGTGGACGCTGTTCGCGTCGGGTGTGTTCAGCTCCGACTTCTACGACGCGCAGGCCGACGCCCTGACCCACGGGCGGCTGGCCGTCGATCCGTCGGTGGCCTCGATCGAGGGCATCGCGCAGGGCGACGAGACCCACTTCTACTACGGCATCTTCCTGGCGCTGGTCCGGGTGCCCGTGGCCCTCGTGACCGACGGCCTGTCCGGTCAGCTCACGCGGTTCTCGATGCTGGTGGGCTACGCCCTCGCCCTCGTCTTCACCGTGCACCTCGCCCACGCCGGCCGGCTGCTCGTGGGTCGCGACGCCGACGAGGGAGGCCGACGACCGCGACCGCTGGCGTGTCGCCGCGCTGCTGCTGGCGGTGGCGGCGTCACCGGCGCTCTTCACGTTCGGCTATCCGACCGTGTACCACGAGACGGAGCTGTGGGCGTTCACGCTGGCGCTGGCCGCGCTCGCCGGCGCGGCGCGCCTACTCACCACGCCCGACCGGCGGTGGGCCTACGGCGCGGCGGTCGCGGCCTCGCTCTGCACGATGACCCGCGCCTCGGTGGGCGTCGCGGTGACGGCCGCCACGCTCGTGGCGCTGGTCGTCGCCTACCGCACGTCGGTCCGCCGGCTCGCCGGGCCCGCGCTCGTGGCGGCCGCCGGCGGCATCGTCCACGGGGTGGTCAACGCGGCCCGCTTCGGCGGCCCGTGGGACATTCCGCTCGTCGACCAGGCGCTGACCCGGGTCGAGCCGGAACGGGCCCGGTGGTTCGCCGAGCACGGCGGCAGCATGTTCAGCACCGAGTTCGTCCCGTCGACCCTGTGGCAGTACGTGCGGCCCGACGCCCTCCGGTTCGAGCGGGTGGCGCCGTTCGTCCGCTACGGCCCGCCCGCGCTCGAGCTCAACGGCGTCGACTTCGAGTCGAACACCCCGACGACGTCGCTGACCATCGCGGCCACCCTGTTGCTCGTCCTCGCGGTCGCGGGCGTCGTGTGGGCCGTGCGGGAACGGCGGTTCGCCCTGCTGGCCATGATCGCCGCCACCGCCGCCGCCGGCGTGCCGACGCTCGCCATCGGGTTCGTCGCCAACCGGTACCTGGTCGATTTCCTCCCCACGCTGGCGCTCGCCGCGGCGCCGGCCGTGTGGCTCACCCCACCCGCCCGGCTGCCCGTGCGGGGGCTGGTGGTGGCCCTCGTGGCGTGGGGCGTGCTGGTGAACGTCAGCCTCGGCGTGTGGTCGGGCCGGGCGACGGACGCCGGCTTCGTCGAGGGCCGCTTCCGGCTCGACGAGCGGCTCTTCGACGGGCCGTCGCCGGGTGTCGCCCGGCTCGCGGACGTCACGGATCGGACGGTGTTCGGCACGGTCGCGGTCGACGAGGACGCCGGGCGCTGCCACGGGGTGTACGTCGTCGGCGGCAAGGCCTGGACGGCCATCGAGCGCAGCACCGGCGACCGGGTGGTCGCGGGCACGGCGCCGGCCGGCGGCGAGCGGCTGGTCGACAACCCCGCCTGGACGCTCGACCTGGAGGCGGACGGCGACGTCGTCTACGGGTCGGGCGACGACGTGCAGGTGCTGGCGACCGTCGACCCGTCGCCGGGATCGGCGGTCGGCTACACGATCATCGCCGATCCGGTCACCGGGGAACGCAGCGGCGTCGTCGACGGCACGCAGTTCCACCTGCCGGCGAGCGTGCTCGACGGGCCGCTCCTCGACCCCGGCGAGGCCTCGCCCGGCCCCCTGTGCCGCCTGATGACCGAGCGGCTCGGCGACCAGGCCGGTCGGCGCTAGTCCCTCCGGCGCCGTCCCCGTCGCCGGGGCGGGTCAGCTCTGGTCCTGACTGGGGTTCCTGGCATTTCAACCCGCCGGCACCCGCACTCGAGCAGTTGATCGCAGATGCCCGTGCGGCGTTCCAGCGTTGGGGTGACGCGGATGCCGGCCGCAAGCACCTCGAGCTGTTCCACAGCCATGGCATCGAGGCCGATGTCCGGGCCGAAGTGCTCGCTCTGCCCTCCGGGCATCCCTACCTGCGACTACCGCTCCAGATGGCCACTGGGCCTAGCGCCCCGCCTACGGGAGCTGGCGGACCCGGCCGAACTCGAGAAGCGCCGCTTCCGACCTGATGGCGCCATTCAATTCCGGTGGACGTGGGCTCGTTGGCCGTCTCGGTCGAAGATCATGACGAGTTCGGCTGGTTCGTCGATCGCCGTGACGGCGTGCGGCGTCATGGTGGCGAACTCGGCGGCCTCGCCGGTCTCGACGATGATCTCGCGCTCGCCGAGGGCGAGGCGCACACGGCCTTCGGTGACGAAGAACCAGTCGTGACCGGGGTGGACCCGCTGTTCGACGACCCGCCGGGTCGGCTCTATTCGGATCTTGACCGCGATCGTCGTGCCGGTCGGTCGACTCAGCATCCACGTCGTGCGGTCGCCTGACCTGCTCGGCGTCGGGCGGATGACCACGTCGTCGTCGCTGCGCACGTCGAGGAGCGAGTCGAGGTCGACCTGCAGGGCCCTCGCCAGCGGCAGGAGCACGTCGAGGCCGATCGTCCGCTTCCCGGTCTCGACCCGGCTGATCGTCGACGCACTGAGGTTGGTGCGGGCGGCGAGCTCGTCGAGCGACAGGCCGAGCGTGTTCCGCAGGCTGCGCAGCCGGGTGCGCACGACGACTTCGATCTCGTCGAGCTCGCTCATCGTCCTCCGCTCCGTTCGTCGCCTTGCGAATACTGCAAGGCCTGCTGCGATGACTGGGATGGACCCTATCGTCGGTGCCATGCCAGACCACGCCCCCCAGACCATCGAGCGACACTGCGACGTTGTCGTGGTCGGCGGATCGGCCGCCGGGCTCGCGGCCGCGCTCCAGCTGGTGCGCCAGCGCCGGTCGGTGATCGTCGTCGACGCCGGCCGACCGCGCAACGCTCCCGCCGCCGAGATGCACGGCTATCTCGGGCGTGACGGGACGCCACCGTCGGAGCTGTTGACGGTGGGTCGGGACGAGGTGCGCAGCTACGGCGGTGAGGTCCTCGACGGTTGCGTCCAGCGCGTGACCCGGGTCGATGACGGCCGGTTCCGCGCCGAGCTCGTCGGTGGACACTCGATCGTCGCGCGGCGGGTCCTCGCTGCGACGGGGCTGACCGACGAGCTGCCGGAGATCGACGGCCTCGAGGCCCACTGGGGCCGGTGCGTCATCCACTGTCCGTTCTGCCACGGCTACGAGGTCCGCGACCGACGGGTCGTCCAGATCGTCACCCACCCGATGGGCCTCCACCCCACCCGGTTGTTCCGCCAGCTGACCGCCCACCTCACGGTCGTCCTCCACGACCCTGTCGACGTGGACGAGTCCGAGCTGGACGCCCTGCGGGCCGGCGGCGTGGAGATCGTGCACGGCCAGGTCCGCCGCGTCGTCACGGATCCCGACGGCACCCACCCCGCGGTCGAGTTGACCGGGAGCGACCGGATCGACGCCGACGCGGTGGTGGTCGGCCCTCGCTTCCGGGTGCGCGCCGAACCGTTCGCGTCGCTCGGGCTCCGACTCGCGACGCACCCCACCGGCCTGGGCGACTTCATCGAGACCGACGCCACCGGACAGACGGCGATACCCGGCCTCTACGCAGCCGGCAACGTGACCGACCCGAGCCAACAGGTCCTGCACGCGGCCGCCGACGGCAGCCGAGCCGGAGCCATGATCAGCTTCAGCCTCGCTGACGACGACCTGCGAGACCGCGCCAGACCGCCCGCCCACGAGGCCGACTGGGATCACCGGTACGCCGGCGACCCCATCTGGAGCGGCAACCCGAACGGCACACTCGTCAACGAGGTCGGCGAGCCTCACCCCCGGCCGGGCCCTCGACGTCGGCGCCGGCGAGGGCGGCGACGCCATCTGGCTCGCCGAGCAGGGTTGGACCGTGACCGCGAACGACATCTCCCGGCGCGCCCTGGACCGGGTCGACGCCGAGGCGCAGCGTCGTGGACTCCGGGTCGAATGCCACCACGCCGACGCGAACGCACCCGACGCGTTCGGAGCCGCAGCGTTCGACCTCGTGTCGGCGCAGTACGCATCGATCCCCCGCACACCCGACGGACGCGGTGTCCAGACCCTCCTGAACGCCGTCGCCCCCGGCGGCACCCTCATCGTCGTGAGCCACGACGTCGCACCGATGCGCACGCCGATCGACACCATGACCCACAGCCGGGCGTTCGACCCCGACGCCTATCTACGAGTCGAGGACTTCTCCGCTGCGCTCGCCGATCGAACCGGATGGCACATCGAGGTCGACGAGAAGCGGCCCCGGCCGGCAGGGGCTGCATCCGGGGCGCACCACGTCGATGACGTGGTGTTCCGTGCCCACCGCCGGACCAGCTGAACGCGTCCCGGTTCCTGGGCGTGGCAGCGGGTAGGGGTTCGGTATGGCGTACGCGTTCGATGTCGACGAGACGGTCCCGGAGGCCGTCCAGCGGATCACGAACGAGCAGGTCGAGCGGGCGGTATCGGGTCTGGAGTACGCGAGCGGTGACGATCTGGAGGATGCGGTCCACGACTGCCGGAAGCGAGCCAAGAAGCTCCGGGGGTTGATCCGCCTCGTCCGGCCGGCATTGGGTACGGCCTTCCGTCCGGCGAACGAGTCGTTCCGCGCGGTGGGGCGCGAGCTGTCCGGGCTGCGCGATGCGCAGGCCGCCGTCGCGACCTTCGACACCGTGGTCGCGGCGTCGCCGGACCTGCTGCCCGAGGGCGGAGTCCGGGGGGTGCGCGCCGGCCTTGCTGCGCTCGCCGAATCGGCCACGCAGGCCGACGACCGGCAGCACCGGACCGAGCGTGCCGTGGACCTGCTCCGGGCGGGCCGCCGGCAGGTCGCCCACGCCAAGCTCGACGCCGAGGGGTGGGCGGCGGTGGGGCCCGGCGTCGAGAGGACCTACCGAGCCGGTCGCCGGGCGCTGGCCGACGTACGCCGCCACACCGACCCGACCGCGGTCCACGAGTGGCGCAAGCGAGCCAAGGACGCCTGGTACCACGTCCGGCTGCTAGGTGACACGGCGCCGTCCGTCCTGGAGCCGCTCGAGGACCGGTTCCACGACCTCTCCGACGCCCTCGGCGACGCCCATGACCTGGTCGTGATCGGGGATCGCCTCCACGCCTCGCCGGACGCCTTCGGCGGCCGGGCCCAGGTGCGGGCCTTCTGCGAGCTGGCAGACACCCGGCGCGCCAAGCTGGAGCGCAGGGCCATGCGGCTGGGCGTCCGCCTGTACGCCGAGAAGCCCGGCAGGTACGCCGACCGCATCGAGGCGTACTGGAACCTCTGGCACGAGACGGGCGACGAGAAGCCCGCAGGCGGCCTCGCCGACCTCTTCCCCCCGACGGACGACCTCGACGTCCTCGACCTCGAGCAGTTGCGCGACCGCGCCGGCGACGCAGCCCTTCCCGGCCGGCTGTACCCCTCCAGGGCCCAACTGATCGGCGAGCTCCGCGCCGCCGGCGCGACCTGACGCATCGCTACAGTTCGGCTGTGGGGAAGCGGCGCGTGGTGGTCCTCGGCGTGGCCAGCAGTGCGGGGACGCACCATGCGGGTCAGGAACAGGCGCCGGCTGCGCTGCGGGCCGCCGGGCTCGTCGACCGGCTCCGGGCCGGGGGCATCGACGTGGAGGACCGTGGCGACCTCGTCCACGAGGTGTTCGCGGCGGACGAGATGGCGTCCCGGGCCCGCAACCTGGCGGCCGTCGTGCGGGTCGCCCGGACCGCGGCCGACGCCGTCGCCGGCACGCTGGCCGGCGGGGCGCTGCCGCTGGTGCTCGGGGGAGACTGCACGATCACGCTCGGCGTCGTGGCCGGGGTCCAGCGGATCGACCCCGCCGCCGGCCTGTTGTACTTCGACGGTGACGCCGACCTGTCCACCCCCGACACCACGAGCAGCGGCGTGCTCGACGCCATGGGGATCGCCCACCTGCTGGGCCTGGCCGACACGGAGCTGGCCCGGCTCGGACCGCGCACCCCGGCCCTCGACGACGACAGGGTCGCCCTGATCGGCTACGACGGCAGTGACGCCGAGTCGTTCTCGGGCACCACCCTCGCCGCCCGCCCGGACCTCGTGGCGTTCGCCGACCACGAGGTCCGCGCCGATCCCGAGCGTTGCGCCCGCGACGCGGTGGCCTCGGTCGGCCGCCGGGCGACGAGCGTCATCGCCCACTTCGACGTCGACGCGGTCGACTCCCGGGACCTCCCCCTCGCCAACTACCCGCACTACGGCACCGGCGTCGCCCTGGCCGACGCCGCCCGCGTCCTCACCGTGCTGTGCGCCGCCCCCGGCCTCGCGGCCATCGTGCTCACCGAGGTCAACCCGTCGCATGATCCTACGGGCCGCCAGCTGGCGCGCTACGTCGACGCCGTGGCCACCGCGATCACCGACGGCCTGACCACCGCCTGACCGGAGATCACCCGGTGTGGGTGACGCGTCATGGCGGCGCCAGGGCGACGACCGCCGTGGCCGACGTCGGGCCCGTGGCGCCGGCCGACTCGACGACGGCGACGAGCCGGTTGTTCCCCCCTTGCGGCACCGACCGGCCGAGGGTGACCGGGATGTCGACCGATCCCCCGGGCCCGATCACGGCGGCGTGCTCGTTCACCGCGACGACGCTGTTCGCCTCGAAGGGGTCGAGGTCGAAGCCGCCGCCCGGCAGGCCGTCGGTGAACAGCGCGGCCTCGACAGCGAGCAGGCGCACGGACGCGCCGGCCGGCCCCGTCACCCGGACCGTCTGGGCCGGATCGGTGACCGTCACCGGCGTGGGCCCGGCACCGAGCACCGCGAGCGACGGTGCCGCCCGGCCGGTGCCGTCGAGCCGCAGCCACGACTCGCCGAGGCTGCCGGGCAGCCGGAACAGGCGGCCCGCCTCGGACGTGCCGTCCTCGTAGGTGACGGTGACCGTCGCTCCGGTCAGCTCCAGGCCCGACACGCTGCCCGACTCGCCGGGACCCGGCGGACCGGATCCCCTGATGCTGGTCGGGTCGATGTCGGCCGAGAACGTCAGGGTCTCGCCCGGGCCGAAGTCGGTGAACGTGGCGGTGAGCGCGTCGAAGCCGCCGTCGTGGGTGCCGGCGAAGGCGTGGCCGATCGTGCCGACCCCCGGGTTGCCGTCGACGGTGAAGCCCTTGCCCAGGGTGTCACCGGCGGCGCCGCTCGGGTCGAACACGACGTCGGGCAGCAGGCTGGTCGCCAGGTCGAGGCGCACGCTGGCGATCTGCTGACCGCCGGGCGAGCCGTTGGTGACCCGGAACGACCCGCTCGTGAAGGTGCTCGAGTTCAGTCCGGCGGCGCCGACCGCGATGGTCGTGGACGGCGGCGGTCCCCCGGTGGCCGGCTGGACCTCGAGGAAGTCCCACGAGGCGGGGAAGGCGGGTGCGGGCCCCGCGGACGTCGAGATGATGCCGACCGCCGGCGCGATCGGGCCCGAGAACCACGAGGCGGGGACGGCCTGCGGGCCGCCGACCGCGACCGGCGCGGCCCCGTCGACCGCGTAGCTGGCCTGGACGGTGGCCGCGGCGGGATCGACGCGCAGGTACAGGTCGACGGCGGACGGGCCCGGCCACACCGGGCCGGGCGCGGTGGCCGTCGTCGGGGCACCGCCCTGCTCGTTCACGAGCTGGAACCCTCCGGCCCCGTCGTTGGCCGCGACCGCCAGCTTGACGTAGTCGTCCTGGCCCCCGGTGCCCACGAACACGCCGTAGGACTGCCCGCCGGTCGGGGCCACGCCCGCGAACGGCGCGGGCAGGCGCGTGTGCACCACGAACGGCCCGCTGGCCGCCGACACGTCGATGCCGTGCTGGAAGCCGTACTGCTGGGTGTTCGCGGCCCCGAGGGCGTCGCCGTCGGGGACCTCGTCGACGGTCACGACGCCCGCGGCGCCGCCGGCCGTCATCCCGGCCGGGTCGAACAGGCTGGCGTAGTCGGACGTCCCGTTGGACATGAGGCCGGTGAAGCCGAGACCCAGCAGCCCGCCGGCGGGAGGCGCATCGTTGTCCCAGGTGAGCACCGAGGGCAACGGGGTGGACCGGCCGTTGGCCCCGTCGAGCGCGAACGGGTCGGACGTGTCGGGCAGGCCGTCGTTGTCGTCGTCGGGGTCGTTCAGGTCGGACGTCAGGTCGCCGTCGGCGTCGGGCGGCCGGTCGGCGGGCGAGCACGGGTTGGTGCCGTTGTCGATCTCGTCGGCGTTGTCGTAGCCGTCGCCGTCCTCGTCGAGGCCGGGGTCGTCGGCGCCCGTGCAGGCGAAGTCCTCGGGCTCGAAGACCACCACGTTGTTGCCGACGAGGTCGGCGACCCAGATCGTGCCCGGGAACGGGTCGGCCGTCGCCGAGGGCGGTCACGTCGAGCGGCAGCGAGGCGGCCGACGAGAACAGCACCGTGCTCGACGTGACCTCGGTGCCGTCCGGGCTGAGCTGGATGCGGTAGACGGCGTCGTTGTGGGATGCGGCGAGCAGGTCGCCCTGCATCGCGCCGCCGAAGTTCGACGCCGTGTACTCGTCGAGCCCGTTGGTCGAGAACGCGAAGCTGGCCAGCGCGCCGCGTTCGACCTCGGTGCGGTAGTCGCACTCGACCGGGTTGGCGGCCGGCACGGGCGACTGCGGGTTGGTGGCGTTGAAGGTGTTGGCCCGGTTGGCCCGCGTCGGGTTCGGGTGACCGCCGTAGAACCCTGGTCCGGGGATGCGGATCAGGGCATCCTCGTCGCTGTCGCTGGGCTCGACCGTGGCGTTCGTGCACCCACCCGAGGGCCCGTCGGGTTGCGGCGCACCGCCCCAGCCCGCGTTGCCGCCGTTGTCGATGGTGTAGAGGTGACCCGCCTCGGTGCGCACCAGGTCGTAGGGGTTGCGGAAGCCGGTGGCGTGGATCTGCACCGGCCCGCCGGGCACCAGCCGCGCCTGGTTCTTGCCGTCGTTGCCGCCGAACGGGTCGTTGGCGTCCGGGGTGCCGGGCCGGTCCTCGTCGTCGAGGGTCGGCAGGTCGTAGGTCGCGCCGCCGATGGCGCCCAGGTCGACGGCGAGCATGGCGGCGGACAGCGCGTACTCGGGCAGCAGGGCGAAGTTGTTCGAGGGCGCGCCCTTGTTGGTGTTGCCGCCGTAGGCGATGAGCAGCCGGCCGGACGTCGGGTCGAGCGCCAGGCCGTTGCCGGTGTGGTTCTCCTCGGAGCGCGGCAGGCCCCGGACCAGGTCGACCTTCACCCATCCGGTCCCCGACCTCGTCAGGCGCGACAGCACGCCGGAGTTGGTGTCGAGGTCGAGGTCGTCGCCCTCGGTCCCGGCGCCGATGCGCGGGTCCGACGACACGACGTAGACCTGCGGGTTGCTCGGCGTGCCCGTCACGAGGAGGCCGGTCACGAGCCGGCCGGTCACCCCCGGGGCGAGCGTGCCGTCGTCGTTGCGGTTCGGCATCGACCGCACGACGGTGATGGTCTCGGTCGCCGTGACCGTGTACTGGTGCGCGGCGGCGCGGGCCACCGTCAGGACCTTGATCGTGCCGTCCTGCTGGGCGACGTAGAGGCGTCCGTCGGGCCCGAACTGCAGGGACGTGGGCGACGTCACGCCCGCGCCCGCCAGCAGCGATCGGCCGAACGGCGGGTTCGTGCCGCCCCCGAGCAGGGCGGCGGTGCCCGTCAACGGGACGGCCAGCGGTGAGCCGGCCCCGGTGTGGGTGACGTCGAGGCTGGCCGCGCGGGCGCCCGTCGCGGTGGGCAGGAAGTCCACGGCCACGGTGGTCGACTGGCCGGGGCCCAGCACGACCGGCGTGCCGTCGGTGAACCGGTCGGCGAACAGACCGGCGTCCGCGCCCGTGATCGCCGTCGACGAGAGGGTCACCGACCCCGACGTGCCGACGTTGGTGAGCGTGACGTCCCGGCTCGCGGTCTGGCGGACGGGGGTATCGGCAAAGTCGACCGGCGACGGTGAGGCGGCCAACCACGGTGGCACCTCGCCGCCGGTGACGGCGACCTCGAGGGCCTTGACGCTCGGGCTCCCGACGCCCGGCACGAACGCCACGTCGACCGTGCCGTCGGACACGGCGGGGGCGGCCAGCACCAGGCCCCGGCCGGCGCCCGCACGCGCGAACACGTCGACGTCGCGGAACGCGGTCGCCCCCTCGACGTCGACGTCGAACACGCGGCCGCCCACCACCTGGGACGGCTCGTGCATCTCGGCCAGGTAGACGCGCACCTCGACGGCGACGCCGCTCGGCACGGGGAAGGCGTAGGCGAGGTCGGGCGCGGCCGGCGC
>CAVWYL010000031.1:0-125933 GCA_963759225.1 uncultured Acidimicrobiales bacterium
TGCAAGGATGATCCGATGGCCGATCGATTCGTCTTCCCGGACGGGTTCATCTGGGGGACCGCCACCGCGGCGCACCAGGTCGAGGGCGGCAACGCCAACAACGACTGGTGGGCGTGGGAACACGACCCCGACTCGGGCTGCGTCGAGCCGAGCGGAGATGCGATCGACCACTACCACCGGTACGAGGAGGACATCGCGCTCCTCGCCGGCCTGGGGTTCACGGCGTACCGCTTCAGCCTCGAGTGGTCGCGCATCGAGCCGGAGGACGGCGAGTTCTCCCGGGCGGCCCTGCTGCACTACCGGCGCATGTGCGAGGCGTGCCGCGCCCACGGCATCGAGCCGATCGTCACGCTCCACCACTTCACGACGCCGCGCTGGGTCGGCGCCCTCGGCGGATGGGAGACCGCCGAGGCGGTCGACCGGTTCGTCCGGTACGGCGACCGGGCGCTGGAGGCGCTCGCGGACGTGGTGGGCCGGGTGTGCACGCTGAACGAGCCGAACATCGTCGCCACGATGGGCTACCTGATGGGCGTGTTCCCGCCCGGTCGGCGCGACGCCTCGCTCCGGCGGGTCGTCAACGACCGGTTCATCGACGCGCACCATCGCACCGCGGGCCTGGCGCGCGACGCCGGGTTGCCGGTGGGGATGACGCTGGCGATGCAGGACTGGCAGGCGGTCGACGGCGGTGAGGACAGGCGGGCGCGCCTGCTCGCCAACTACGAGGACGTCTACCTCGAGGCGGCACGGGGTGACGACTTCGTCGGCGTGCAGACGTACTCACGCGAGCTCGTCGGGCCCGAGGGGCCGCGACCGGTGCCCGAGGGGGCCGAGACGACCCAGATGGGCTACGAGTTCTATCCCGAGGCCCTCGGGGCGACGATCCGGCGCGCCCATGCGATGACGGACGGGACCCCGGTGCTGGTCACCGAGAACGGCATCGCGACCGCCGACGACACGCGTCGCGTCGAGTACGTCCGGCGGGCGTTGCGGTGCGTCCGGTCGTGCCTCGACGACGGCATCCCCGTGCTCGGCTACACGTACTGGTCGTCGTTCGACAACTTCGAGTGGGCGTTCGGGTACGGGCCGACGTTCGGCCTCGTCGCGGTCGACCGCACGACGCTGGAGCGCGCCCCCAAGCCGAGCGCCTCGTACCTCGGTGCCGTCGCCCGAGCCAACTCGACCGAGGACTGACGCGCCTACCGTGACGGGCGTGTCCAAGGAAGAGCTCGGCCGTCTCGCCGGGTGGTTCCGGCTGCCGCCGCGGGCGCACGGCGAGACGGTCACCGGACGGACGGTCAGCTTCCTCGAGCTCTTCTACGACCTCGTCTACGTCGCCGTCATCGCCCAGGCGGCCCACCACCTCGCCGAGCACGTCACCCTGCGGGCGTCGGCCGAGTTCGCCGTCGTCTTCGCCCTGATCTGGGTCGCGTGGGTCAACGGAACCGTCTACCTGGAGGTCCACGGCCGGGACGACGGACGGACCCGCAACGTCGTCTTCGTCCAGATGGCGGTTCTGGCCCTGCTGGCGGCGTTCACGGCCGACGCCGCGGACGGTGGCGGACGGGGCTTCGCCCTCGTGTACGCCGCATACCTGGCCCTGCTGACCTGGCTGTGGTTCACGGTCCGGCGCCAGGACCGCCGGAGCCACCCGGAGTTCCTCCTGGACACGGGGCGCTACATGACCGGCATGGCGGTGGCCGTGGCGGCGGTCCTCGCGAGCGCCTTCCTCCCGGCCGGGGCCCGTCTCGCCGTGTGGGCCGGCCTGGCCGGCGCCTGGGTCTTCTTCATGCTCCTGTGGGTCGGGCGGTCCGAGGTGGGCCTGCACCGGGGGCTGCCGCCGACGGAGTCGCTGGTGGAACGCTTCGGGCTGTTCACGATCATCGTCCTCGGCGAGGTCGTGTTCGGCGTCGTCGACGGCCTGTCCGCCCATGACCGCGACCTCAAGACGACCTCGACCGGGATGCTCGCGCTCGTGGTCGGCTTCGGGCTCTGGTGGATCTACTTCGACCTCGTGGGTCGGCGGCTGCCGCGGAGCGACGGCACGGCGCTGGCGCTCTGGCTCCTCAGCCACCTGCCCATCACGCTGTCCATCGCCGCGGCCGGAGCCGCCATGGTGAGCCTGATCGGCCACGCCCACGATGCGCGCACCCCCGCGCCCACGGCGTGGCTGCTCACGGGCGCCGTGGCCCTCGGCCTGGTCGCCCTGACCGTCACGGAACGGACGCTCGTCGACGCCGAGCGCCTGGTCGACGTCTACCGGCCCCTCGGCCTGGCCATGGTCGGCGGCGCCGCCGCCGCCCTCGTCGCCGGCTGGGCCCGTCCGGCGCCGTGGCTCCTCGCGCTGCTGCTCGTCGCGATCCTCTCGCTGCTCTGGCTGTTCGCGGTCGGCCGGTTCCTGCGCGCCGGCGCCTGGGGCGACGAGCCGTCACCGGCCGGCTGAGGCCGCTGGTCGTCGGACCGATCGGTCGTGGACGTCAGGGGGTCACGATGGCGAAGTCGACCGCGGGGGTGTCGAGCACGCCCAGCAGCCGCTGGATCGCCCCGAGGTCGCCGGTGTGCTCGACGCCGTCCATCCCCGCGCCGGCGAGCATGCCGAGCAGGTGCGGCTTGGTCAGCGTGAAGGTGAGGTCGGCATCGCCCGATCGCGGGTCGGGGTAGTGCGTGAGCACGCCGTTGGCGAGCGTCATCCGGTAGCTCTCGCCGAGGTCGGTGAGGTGCCAGTCGATCGTCATGGTCTCCGACCACGCCTTGGGCCCGTTGACGCGGATGGCGATCGAGTCGAACAGCTGCTCGATCGTCAGCGCACCGGCCATGCCGGCGCCGAGCGCCGGCATCGGCGCGGGCACGACCCCCTTGCGCAGCTCGGTGGCGCCCGACAGGTAGAAGTTGCGCCACGTGCCGTTCTCGGCGCCGTGCCCGAGGCGCTCGAACGTGCCGGCCAGGAGGTCCTTCGCCGCCGTGTGGTCGGGGTCGGCGAACACGGCGTGCTTGAGCAGCTGGACGGCGAAACGCAGATCGCCGGCGTCGGCGTAGGACTGCGCCTTGGCGACGACGGAGTCCACGCCGCCCATGCAGTCGACGTAGCGGGCCGCGGACGCCTCGGGCGGGTGCTCCCAGAGCGACGCGGGGTTGCCGTCGAACCAGCCCATGTACCGCTGGTACACGGCCTTGACGTTGTGGCTGACCGAGCCGTAGTAGCCGCGGGCGTGCCAGGCCGCCTCCAGCGCGGGCGGGAGCTCGAGCATCTCGGCGATCTCGATCCCGGTGTACCCGGTGTTGAGCAGCCGCAGCGTCTGGTCGTGCAGGTAGGCGTACAGATCCCGCTGCTGCGAGAGATACGTCACCACCCGCTCGCGGCCCCACGTCGGCCAGTGGTGGGAGGCGAACGCGACGTCGAGGTCGTCGGCGAAGAGGTTGATCGCCTCGGTCAGGTACCGCGACCAGACGCGGGCGTCGCGCACCAGCGCGCCTCGGAGCGTGAGCAGGTTGTGGAGGTTGTGGGTGGCGTTCTCGGCCATGCACAGCGCGCGCCGGTCCGGGAACAGGAAGTTCATCTCGGCCGGTGCCTCGGTGCCCGGGGTCAGCTGGAACACGATCCGCACGCCGTCGAGGGTCTCCTCCTGCCCCGTGTGCGTGATGTCGACCGTGGGCGGGATCAGGCCGATCGACCCGGTCGAGTTCGTCATGCCGAGGCCGGCCCCGACCTGACCCGCGGGCCCCTTGTCCAGGGTCGCGCCGTACATGTAGGTGGCCCGCCGGTTCATCGCCGTGCCCGCGTAGACGTTCTCCGCCACCGCGTGCTCCAGGAACCCGGCCGGCGCCAGGATCGGCACCTCGCCCGTCACGACGCCCTCGACGCCGCCGAAGTGGTCGGCGTGGCTGTGGGTGTAGATCACCGCGGTGACGGGCCGGTCACCCCGGTGGGCGCGGTAGAGGCCGAGCGCCGCCGCGGCCGTCTCGGCCGAGATCAGCGGGTCGATCACGATGACCCCCGTGTCGCCCTCCACGACGGTCATGTTCGAGAGGTCGAGGCCACGGACCTGGTAGATGCCCTCGGTCACCTCGTACAGGCCCTGGCGGGCGACGAGCTGCCCCTGCCGCCACAGGCTCGGGTTGGCGGTGTCGGGGCAGTCGCCGGACAGGAACGCGTACGCGTCGTTGTCCCACACGACGCGACCGTCGGCCGCCGTCACGACGCCCGGATCGAGGCGGGCGATGAACCCACGGTCGGCGTCGTCGAAGTCGGTGGTGTCGTCGAACGGCAGGGTCGCCATGGGATCGCTCCGTCTCGTCGGGGTGGGGGTCAGATCCGGACCATGGAACCCGGTTACGTGTCGTCGGGAGGCGGGCGGGCTCGGGACGGCTCGGGGCGCGGCTCCGGGCGGCGGCGACGGGCTGATCCGCTCGGTGGCCACGTAGGACGTGGCGACCGCGATGATCACGAGGGGCATCGCCTCGAGGCCGCCGGACAGCAGGAGCAGGGTGGCGAGGAGCACCGCGGTGAACGGCAGCCGCAGCATCGCGACCGTCATCGCCCCGATGCCCATGGCCGCACCCGCGACCGTGCCGAGTCCCGGCAGGTGGGACAGCGCGACGCCTCCCACCGCCCCGATGAACATCGCCGGGAAGATCGGACCGCCCCGGAAGGAGCTCAGCGCCAGGCCGTACCCCAGGCCCTTGCAGAGGATCAGCAGCAGGAGCGTCCCCACCGAGTAGTCGGCCGCGTCGGCGAGCACCGGGCCCAGCGCCGACTGCCCGGAGAACAGCACCAGCGACGAGTCCTCGCCGCTGACTTCGCCGAACGCGATCGCCAGGCCGGCGATGGCGACACCCACCACGGGCGTGAGCAGCACCGTGCGCGGCTCGACGTGGGGCCGCACGGCGAGTGCGAGCCGGCGGATCACCGCGCCCAGCACGGCGGCGGCGAGGCCGATGGCGATGGCCCACCCGAACTCCGCGACCGTGGGGGTCCCGACGGCGGGGAGGTTCGGGATGACGAGCGAGAAGGTGCTGAGCCCGGTCCACGAGTCGAGACCCACGAAGATCAGGGACCCGATGCCGGCGGCCACCAGCCCCGGCACCAGCACCAGCCCCATCGACGCGCCCGCCAGCCCCGACGCCTCCATGAGCAGGAACGCGCCCAGCAGCGGCGAGCCCAGCAGGGTGCTGATGGCGCTGAAGCTCCCGGCCGCGGCGACGACCGTCTCGGTCGCCGGGGGCGCGTCCCGGGCGGCCAGGCGCACGGCGCAGACGCCGAGCCCGCCGCCGAGGGCGATGAGCGGTGCCTCCGGCCCGATGACGACCCCGAGGGACAGGCCGGCGAGAGCCGCGAGGAAGATGCTGGGCAGCTCGATCGGCGACGGCGGCCTCTCGCCGGGGGTGAAGCCGTCGGCCGGGGACTTGCCGCCCGCACCGGGGAGGTACCGGATGGTCAGCCCGACCAGCACGCCGGCGAGCGCGAGCAGCGGCAGCGGCCACCACGCCGGCACGCTGTCGAAGCCCAGATCGCCGGGCAGGTCCGTGAAGAACCAGTCCTGCAGCTCGTCCACCAGCCACAGGAAGCCGCACGCGACGGCGGCGATCGGCGCGCCGATGATCGCCGCCAGCAGCAGGAGCCGCAGGTAGGCGGGCGACCGCATCACGGCGTGCGGGTCCGCGGGCATCGTCATCGTCTGACCTCTCGGTCTCGTGTCGGTCGCCGCATCTTTACGCGTGGCTGAGGAGACCCAGGTCGTGCATGCAGGTGATGGCCTCGCTGCGGGAGGACACGCCCAGCTTGCGGTAGATCGACAGCGCCTGCGACTTCACCGTGTGGCGGGAGATGTACAGGCGCTCGCCGATCTCCCGGAAGCTCAGGTGGGTGGGCAGGAACGGCACCAACCGGAGCTCGGCGGTGGTCAGCGACGACAGGCCCGGTGCTCCCAGCCGCATCGTGTCGAGCGTCGCCCGCAGCTCGTCGACCTGCCGGGGGAGGACGCCGAGATCGGGCCGCTGCTGGAGGACGTCGCGGATCTGCCGCAGGACGGTCCGCCCGCCCGAGCTGTCGCCGAGGGCGACGTAGGCGCGGGCCATCTCGAGCAGGGCCTGGGCGGACACGATCGGGAGCGCATAGGTCAGCAGGTGCCGGAGGCGGGCGGCACGGGCCACGAAGTCGCGGCCCAGCCCGACGTCGCCCCGGTGGACGGCGACCCGGGCCAGCCAGGCGTAGACGAGTGCGCTGCTCCAGTAGTTGTCGAAGTCACCCGGCCCCAGGAGGGCGACGGCACGCTCGGCGAGGACCGCGGCGTCGGCCCATTCGTCCCGCTCGATGGCCACGATGCCGCGCTCGGCGAGCAGGAGCGACACGAACGGCGCGGGGCCGTCGTCGCCCGCGGCGTCGATCGCGTAGGCCAGCCGGGCGTCGGCGCGGTCGAGGTCGCCCTCCAGCAGGTGGGAGACGCCCACGGTGTGGAGCATCGTCGCCCGGTAGGGGCTGCCCCGGTCGAGCTGGTCGAGCGCGTCCTCCGCATCGCGCCGCATCGTCTCGACGCCGTGCCGGCACAGGACCGCCTGGAGGTACGCGAGGGTGGCCTCGACGGTGTTGCCGTCGTCGAGCACGCCCGTGACCGTCGAGCTCTCGGCGGCGGCGGCCCACCGCTCGGCGTCCCCGGGCTTGCCCGCGAGGGCCAGCATCAAGGCGCCGTGCGCGGCGATCCCCGGGTACGCCTCGATCAGGCCCTCGTCGTCGAACCACCGCAGCCAGCGCTGCAGGGTGCCCGCCCGACCGCTGGCCCAGACGTGGTTCGCATTGACCAGGACGATGCGGGCCACCATGTCGGCGTTCCCCGCGGCCTGGGCGTGGTCGATGGCGGCCTCGGGCATGCCGTGGGCCTCGCACCACGTGGCGGCCCGCTGGTGCAGCTCGGCCACGATCTCGGGCTCACGGCGCTCCAGCTCCGCCGACAGGAGGTCGCGGAACAGGTGGTGGTAGCGGTACCACTGGCGCCGGCTGTCGAGCGGCAGCACCAGGAGGTTGCGGTCCTCCAGCGCCTCGAGGACCTCGGCCCGACCCCGTCAGGCCGAGCGTCGCGTCGCACAGCGGGCCCGACATCGTCGTCAGGACCGACGTGCGGATGAGGAACGACGACTCGGCCGGGGACACACGATCCAGGATCTCCGAGCGCAGGTACTCGCTCATGAAGCGGTCGTCACCCGTGAACGGGCGGCGACCTCCGGCCGGCCGCCGCCGGCCCGGGCGGCGAGCGCGGCGAGGTAGAGCCCGACCGGCCAGCCCTCGGTCCGCCGGACGAGCTCGGTGAGGTCGTTGCCGTCGAGCTCGACGCCGGCGCTGCGCAGCAGCGACGGCGCCTCCGATCCGCTCATCGCCAGGTCGTCCGCGCCGATCTCCACGATCCCGCGCTGCGCCCGCAGCCGGGCCGTCGGCAGCGGGAGCCGGTCGCGCGAGCCGATGGCGAGGCGGGACTCCGCCGGGAGGCCGACGGCGAGCTGGGCGACGGCGTCCAGGCTCTCCCGCGCCGTGATCTGCTCCAGGTGGTCGATCACGAGCGTCACCGGCTCGTCCATGGTCGCGATCGCCGACGTGAGCAGGGTCGGGGACCGTGACGGCGGCCGCCGACGACCCCAGCCCCCGGAACACGGCGGGGCCGACCGGCTCGATGCGATCGAGGGCGGTGGCGATGTACGCCAGCAGGACGGACGGGTCGTTGTCATGCGCGTCGACCGAGACCCAGCCCACCCGCGGTCCCTGGCGCTCGGCCCACTGCGCCAGCAGGGTCGACTTGCCGTAGCCGGCGGGGGCGACGACGGAGATGACCGCCGGCGGCTCGGCGGTGCTCAGCCGGTCGACCAGCGCGGACCGGACCACGATGCCCGGGCGCACCGGCGGCGGGCGCAGCTTCGACTCCGCGATCGCGAACGCAACCCTCGGTGGCGGCCGATGGGCACGGCGTGTCGTCGCAGCTCGCCCCGGGGTCCGCACAGCCACGGGCAAGAGCGTACGGCGTCCGGTCCGATACCGTCGGTGAACAATTCATGGCGCGGTCTGGGGCTCGACGCCCTCCTCCGGGAGCAGGCTCCGCTGGTCGAGCACGTAGAGCAGGCCGAGCGACGGCACGATGACGACCGCGGCCACGCCGAACACGATGAGCAGCGTGGCGAGCGTGGCCGACGGGGCCGCGGCGGCGGAGACCTTCAGGCTCGTGGGGAGGATGTACGGCCACTGGGCCACGCCCCAGGCCCAGATGATGCTCGCCACCGCGCCGACCGCCGCCAGGCGCGCCCCGCGATGGGCCCGCCGCCGGAGCAGCGCCAGCGAGGCGACACCGCACAGTGCCGAGACGATGACGAGAGGTAGGGCCCGCGACGCCAGGCCGTCGAAGACGTAGCGGGCGTCGGCCCGCAGGACGAAGATCCCGACGAAGGCCACGACGCCGGCGACGACCGCGGCGACGACCGCCCGCCGCCGGAAGTACTCGACCATGGTGGCGTCGGCCAGCCGGTGGGCGTCCCAGATCAGGTACACGGAGGCGAGGTACGCCCCGACCGTCACGGCCAGCACGCCGCCGACCACCGAGCTGGGGTTGATCCAGCTCGTCCAGGGATCGCCCGCCTCGCCGCCCGCCGGCACCCGGCCCGACGCGATCGCACCCGCCACCGCGCCCATGCAGTACGGCACGAGGATCGAGGAGAACGCGAAGATCGCGCCCAGCGCCCGGCGCTCGGACGTGTTCAAGCAGGGTCTTGCGGAACGCGAAGCTCGAGCCGCGCATCACGATCCCCAGCGCGACGAGGGTGATCGGCACGAACAGGGTGAGGGTGATCGACGCGAACGCCTCGGGGAACCCGGTCCACAGCACGACCAGGGCGAAGATCAGCCAGACGTGGTTGGCCTCCCACACCGGGGCGATGGAGTGGTCGATGAGCGCGCGGGGCCGCTCCCCCCGCGACGCGCCGCCGGCGATGAGGTCCCAGAAGCCGCCGCCGAAGTCGGCGCCGCCGAACACGGCGTAGGCCGTCACCGCCAGGAACAGCACGACCGCGGCGGCGTCAGCCATCGGTGTCCTCGCCGGCCGAGGCCGTCGCCGCGGCGAGCTCGCGCGGTCCGTACGGGACGTCGCCCTCCACCAGGGCGTCGTCCTCCCGCCGGAACCGCCGGCTCATGCTCCGCAGCACGAGGACCACGGCCACCGCCAGCGCGAGGTAGAGGATGACCACCGCGATGAAGGTGATCCAGACGCCGTCGTTCGTCGTCGCCGCGTCCGCCACCTTCAGGTGGCCGCGGACCACCCAGGGCTGGCGGCCGACCTCGGTGACGACCCAGCCCGCCTCCATCGCCAGGACGGCGGCGACACCGGCCACCGACGCGACCCGGAGGAACAGCTTCGACCGCGGCATGTCGCGCCGGAAGATCCAGGCGACCCAGTACCACACCGACAGCAGGAACAGCAGGGTGCCGAGGCCCACCATCACGTCCCAGGCCAGGTGGACGGTGTTGACCTGGCGGGTCGTCGGTCGCTCGTCGGCCGGGAAGCTGTCCAGGCCCTCGATCTGCGTGCTCGTGCCCTTGCCCGGGTCGGACAGCCACGACGCCAGCCCGGGGATCGCGATCCCCCCGGTGACGTTCCCTTCGGAGTCGAGGCGTCCGAGCAGCGTCTCGGGGACGTCGCTCTCCGTCTCCGGCACGAGCTCGATCGCCGCGAACTTGGTCGGCTCGTTGTTGTAGACCCAGCGGGCGAGGGTGTCGCCGACCCCCATCTGGATGGGCGTCGCGATGGCGGCGACGGTGAACGGGATGAGGAACCCGAGGCGGTGGTACCGGTCCCGGCGGCCCCGCAGCATGGCCGACCGCGTAGACCGAGGCGACCATGAAGCCGCCGACGAGGTAGGCGGCGACCAGCATGTGCGAGGCCTCGTACGGCCAGGCCTCGTTGAAGATCACCTTCAGCGGGTCGACGTCGGTGATCTCGCCCTGGCTGTTCAGCGTGAAGCCGTCGGGCTGGTTCATCCAGGCGTTGGCCGCGACCACCGACAGCGTGCCGCCGATGCCGGCGACGACGATCGGCACGCCGGTCCAGAAGTGCGGCCACGGGCGCAGCCGCTTCCACCCGAAGATGTAGATGGCGATGAAGATCGCCTCGAGGAAGAAGAACAGCCCCTCCACCGTGAACGGGATGCCGAACGCGGGGCCCCAGGTCTGCATGAACTTCGGCCACAGGAGGCCGAACTCGAACGTCAGCACCGTGCCGGTCACCGCCCCGACGGCGAACGTGACCGCCATGTACTTCGACCAGCGCTGGGCGAGGAGGAGCGCGTCGCGGTCGTCGCGCTTGATCGCCCGCCAGTTGGCGATGAGCGTCATGCACATCCACGACACGCCCAGCGGGACGAGGATGATGTGCATCGCCAGCGTGAACGCCATCTGCGCCCGCGCCCACGGCACCGGATCGACCGCCAGGACCGGCAGGGCCGTGAGGCCCAGGGTGCTCACGCGGTCGCGCCCAGCCGGTCCAGGAGGTGGTCGCCCACCCGCAGGGCGTTGGCCATGGCCGTGAGCGCCGGGTTCACCGCGCCGATGCTGGGGAAGAAGCTGGTGTCCACGACGTAGAGGTTGTCGACCTCGTGGGCCCGGCAGTCGGCGTCGAGCACCGACGTGTCCGGGTCGTTGCCGAACCGGCACGTGCCGGCCTGGTGGGCGACGCCGGCCACCGGGATCGTGGTCTTGAGGTAGGCGTGGCGGGGGATCAGGTGGTCGGGGTGCATGCCCAGGTGGCCGAGCATCGAGCGGAGCTTGTGGTACAGCGCCTCGCTCGCCTTGTTGTTGGTCGGCTCGTAGGCCAGGCGGATGTTGCCGTCCGTTGTGTCAGGGTGACCCGGTTGTCGGCCCGGGGCAGGTCCTCGGTCGACAGCCAGAAGTCGACGGCGTGCTCGGCGATGTCCCGCAGGGCGAACGTGGGCGCCAGCTTGGTCTCGATCGGCTTCTCCCCCCGGTACATCTCGGCCTGGGACTTGCCGACCATCTGGATGTTGCCGAGTGGGAAGGCGAAGTCGTCGGCGCCGAAGTAGAAGTCGTTGAGGCCGAGCGTCTTCTGGAACACCGTCGGGTTGGGCTCCAGCGACAACGCCAGCACGGCCTGGCTGTTGTGGAACATGTAGTTGCGGCCGACCTGGTCCGAGCCGTTGGCCAGACCCTGGGGGTGCCGGTCGTTGGCCGACGCGAGCAGCAGCTTGGCGGTGTTGGCGGCGCCGCACGACACCACGACGATGCCCCCGGTGTAGGTCTCGGTCTCGCCGTCCCGCTCCACCTCGACGCCGGTGACCGTCCGGCCGGAGTCGTCGGTGACCAGGCGGCGGGCGTTGGCGCCGGTGATCAGCGTGACGTTGGGGTGCTCCAGGGCGGGCCGCACGCCCAGCACCTCGGCGTCGGACTTGGCGTGGAGCGGGCAGGGGAAGCCGTCGCACTGCCCGCAGCGCACGCAGGTGCTGTAGGGCATGTTGGCCTCGTCGACCAGGACGCCGCAGGGTGCGTGGAACGGGTGGTGTCCCTCGGCGGCGAGGTCGTCGGCGAGCTGCTGGATGCGGGGCTCGTGGCGGAGGGCGGGGAACGGGTAGTCGCCGCTCGCCGGCGGCTCGGTCGGGTCCTCGCCCCGGGCGCCGTGCACCTGGTAGAGCTGCTCGGCCCGGGTGTAGTACGGCTCCATGTCGGCGTACGAGATGGGCCAGGCCGGCGACAGGCCGTCGTGGTGGTGCAGGTCGCCGAAGTCCTCGGCCCGCAGCCGGTACAGGGCGGCCCCGTAGAGCTTGGTGGCGCCGCCGACGAAGTAGTGGATCTGCGGCTGGAACGCCTTGCCGTGGTGGTCGTACCAGGTGTCGGCCGAGATGTAGCGCCCGTCGACGAACACGTCGGCCGTCGACCAGTTGGCCGGTTCCCGGGGCAGCCAGCCGCCCCGCTCCAGCAGCAGGATGCGCTGGCCCGAGGGTGCGAGGTGGCGGGCGAGCGTGCCGCCGCCGGCCCCCGTGCCGATGATGATGACGTCGTAGTCGTGGTCCGTCATGTGAACTCCCGCACGCGTTCGAGGAGGATGATCCGGGCGGCCGCTTCGATGAGCGCCAGGTGGGAGAACGCCTGGGGGAAGTTCCCCAGGTGGTGGGCGGTGTCGGTGTCGAACTCCTCGGCGTAGAGGCCGAGCGGCGACGCCACCCGCAGCAGGCGGTCCATCAGGTCGCGGGCCCGCTGCTCCTCGCCGATGACCGCCAGCGCCGACACGAGCCAGAACGAGCAGATGAGGAAGGTGCCCTCCTTGCCGCTCAGGCCGTCGTCGGTCTCGTCGGTGCGGTAGCGCAGGACGAAGTTGTTCTCGGTCAGCTCGTCGGCGATGGCGAGCACGCTGGCCCGCAGCCGCTTGTCGTCGCCGGGGAGGAACCCGAAGAGGGCCGCCAGCAGGTTGGACGCGTCGAGCGCGTCGGTGTCGTAGTGCTGGCGGAGCACGCCCCGGCCGTCGACCCCGTGCTCCAGGATGTCGGCCCGGATCTCGTCGGCGGTCGCCTGCCAGGCCGGCTCGCTCTCGGTGTCGCCCCGGATGGCCGCGAGCCGGGCCGCCCGGTCGAGGGCCACCCAGCACATGAGCTTGGAGGACACGTAGTGCTGCGGCTTGCCCCGGGCCTCCCAGATGCCCTGGTCGGGGTTGCGCCACACGGCGGTGGCGCACGTGGCCTGCGCCTGGATCAGCGGCCACAGCGCGCGGGGCAGGCGCTGGCTGCGCTGGGTGTGGAGCAGGATCGAGTCGAGCACCGCGCCGTACACGTCGTTCTGGCGCTGGTCGAACGCACCGTTGCCGATGCGGACGGGGCGGGCGCCGGCATAGCCGGACAGGTCGTCGCGGGTCGTCTCGGTGAGGTCCCGGCGGCCGTCGATGCCGTACATGATCTGGAGGCCGCCGTCCTCGACCGGCTCCAGCTCGGTGACGAACTGGATGAACTCGTCGGCCTCCCAGTCGAGGTCGAGCCAGTGGAGCGCCTGGAGCGTGAAGGTCGAGTCCCGCATCCACGTGTAGCGGTAGTCCCAGTTGCGCTCCCCGCCCGGCGTCTCGGGCAGCGACGTCGTGAGGGCGGCGACGGTGGCCCCCGTCGGCATGTAGGTGAGGCCCTTGATGGTGAGGGCGGACCGCTCCAGGTGCTGCCGGTAGCGGTGGTCGACCGAGCGCATCTTGCCGATCCACGCCCGCCAGACGTCGGTGGTGGCGGCCAGCGAGGCGGCGGCCTCGCCGGCGTCGGCGGGAGCGGCGAGGCCCTCGGCCCACGACAGCGCGCAGTACGCGCGCTCACCCTCGTTCAGGGTGTGGCGGGCCCGGACCCGGCCGCCCTCGATGCCGAGCGCCATGTCGGTCTGCAGCCGGATCGTCTGACCGGCGCCGGTGGCGTCGGCGGCGTGGCGGTCGTCGCCGACCAGCGTCCAGGCGGCGGGGGTGCGGCCGTAGTCGAACACCGGCTCGCAGACGAGATCGATCTCCACCTGGCCGTCGATGCACTCGACCGTGCGCACGAGCACGTGGTCGGCGTCGTTGTCGGACGGGGGACGGGTGTGGGGCGTCACGGTGTCCTCGCCCCGGCGGGGACCGAGGGTGAGCGCGTCCCGGACGACCGCCCACCCGTCCGCGGTGTTCCAGGTGGTGGTGAGGATGTTGGTGCCGGGCTCGTACTCCCGGGCCGTCGGGACGTTGATGCCGAACGGGCCCAGGCGGAAGTAGCCGGCCCCCCGGTCGAGGAGGGTCCCGAACACGCTGGGGGAGTCGAACCGGGGCGTGCACAGCCAGGCCACCGCGCCGTCGGGGGCGACGAGGGCGCCGGTGTGGCAGTTGGACAGGAAGGCGTAGTCCTCGATGGGCGGGAACGGCGACGGCATCGCCGCGCTCTGGGCGGGAGCGTCACTCATGGCGCCGTCCACGGCTCGTGCCAGCTGGAGTGCCCGGCGAGCAGGTGGTCGGCGGCCTCGGGTCCCCAGGACCCCTGGGCGTAGGGGTGGACGGGAGGCGGCGAGTCGAGCAGCGGCTGCATGATCCGCCACGTCTCCTCGACGCCGTCCTGGCGGGTGAAGCGGGTGGGGTTGCCCATCATGGCGGCGTGCAGCAGCACCTCGTAGGGGGTCGCGCCCTCGCCGCCCTGGGCGGCGAACTCCATGTCGAGCGTGATGGCCTCGGGAGCCGGGGCGGCGGCCCGGCGGGCGTCGAGGACGAGGCGGACGCCGGTCGTCGGGTCGAGCTTGACCACGAACTGGCTGGGCTCCGGCGGTCTGTCGCCGACGAGCCCGAACCCCAGCCGGGGCGGGCGCTTGAACACGAGGCGGACCTCCGTCTGGGTCATGGGCAGGTGCTTGCCGGTGCGGATGAAGAACGGCACGCCCGACCAGCGCCAGTTGTCGACGTCGAGTCGCAGGGCGGCGTAGGTCTCGGTCGTCGAGTCCGGGGCGACGCCCGGGGTGTCGAGGTAGCCGTCGTACTGGCCCCGCACGTAGTGGGCCGGGTCCGCGGTGGCGATGGCCCGGTACACGGCGAGCTGGGCGGCCTTGATGGTCGCGGGGTCGCCGCCGGCCGGCGCCTCCATGGCGGTGGCCGAGACCAGCTGCATCAGGTGGTTGACCACGACGTCGCGCAGCGCCCCGACCGGGTCGTAGAAGTGGCCGCGGTCCTCCACCCCGAAGCTCTCGGCCATCGTGATCAGCACGCACTCGACGCTGTTGCGGTTCCACACCGGCTCGAGCAGCGAGTTGGCGAACCGCAGGTAGAGCATCTCGTCGAGCCCCATCTTCCCGAGGAAGTGGTCGATCCGGTAGATCTGCGACTCGTCGAGGTAGGTGTGCAGCTCGGCGGCGAGGTTGCGGGCCGACTCCTGGTCGTGGCCGAACGGCTTCTCGACGACGACCCGGGCGTTGGCCGTCAGGCCGGCGTCGGACAGCCCGGCGACGACCGTGCCGAACAGGAACGGCGGTATCTCCAGGTAGAACACGGGGTGCTCGGCCCCCTTGACCGCCTCCGCCACCCGGCCGTAGGTGTCGGCCTCGCCGAAGTCGCCGGCGACGTAGGACAGGCGGGCGGCGAACCGGGCGAACACGCCGTCGTCGACGGCCTCCCCGGTGCCGACGATGCACTCGCGGGCGTGGTCGCGGAGCTGGTCGTCGGTCCAGTCGTCGACCGCCACGCCGACGATCGGGCAGTCGAGCATGCCGCGCCGCCTCGAGGCGGTACAGCGATCGGAAGGTCATGACCTTGGCCAGGTCGCCGGTGATCCCGAAGACCACGAGCACGTCGGCGGGCGCGGGTGTCGCCATGTCGGCTCCTCCATCTAGTCCGTGTCGGTGCGCACCGAGATCCGCCCGGCGCGCTCGTGTGTGAACCCCGCCCAGGCCCAGTCGACGACCGCCTTGGCCCGGTCCTCTCCCGTGGACAGGAGGGCCAGGTGGACGGCGCCCCACGCCAGCGAGGCGCTCTTGCCCTTGATGGTGCGCCCGCCCGCGGTCTGGACGACCGCGACGGACCGGCCGATCGTGGCCATCGTCCCCTTGTCGTGGTAGACGAACGGCTCGGTGTCCTTGCCCTCGACCAGCCGGGCGAGGTTCTTGCCGGCCTGCTTGCCGGCCTGGAGCGCGACCGAGCCGAGCTGCGGCAGCACGTCGCCGCTGCCGGTGTCCGTGATCCAGGCGATGTCGCCCACCACGAACACCTCGGGCCGGGCCGTGAGGGAGAGGTCCGGCTCTGTCGGCACCCGGTTGCCGCGCTCCAGGCCGACGCCGAGGCCGGCCCCGAGCGGGCTGGCCTGCAGGCCCGCCCCCCACACCAGGGTGTGGGCGTCGAGCACCGTGCCCGACTTCAGCGTGACCCGTGTCGGTTCGATCGAGGACACGACCTCGCCCAGCATCACCTCGACGCCCCGCTTCTCCAGCGCCTTCTTGGTGTAGGAGCGGATCGAGGGGGCGAACATCGACAGGAGGGCCGGCCCGGCCTCGACGAGGATGATCCGGGCCTTGTCCTGGGGGATCGAGGGGTAGTCCTCGGCGAAGTTGCTGCGGTACAGCTCGGCCAGCGCCCCCGCGGTCTCGATGCCCGTGGGCCCGCCGCCGACGACCACGACGTTGAGGACCCCGTCGTCGATGAGCGACGGGTCGCGGTCGGCCTCGGTCCACCGCTGGAGCACCTGGTCGCGCAGCCGGACCGCATCGGGCAGCGTGTACATGGGGAGCGCGTGGTCCGCCGCGCCGTCGACCCCGAAGAAGTTGACCCCGGCCCCGAGGGCGACGACGAGGTAGTCGTAGCCGAGCGGCGGCATCTCCGCGAAGGTCACCTCCCGGTTGTCGAGATCGACCGAGGTCACCGTCGCCTCGTGCACGGTGGCGTTGGGCTGGTCGTGGAACAGGTCGCGCAGCGGGTGGCCGCAGGCCGTGGTCTCCAGCAGGTCCGTCGCCACCTGGTAGAGCAGCGGCTGGAACGTGTGGTAGTCGTGCCGGTCGACCAGCGTGACGTCGACCGCGGCGTCCTTCAGCTCGCGGGCGGCGCCGAGGCCCCCGAAGCCGCCGCCGAGGATCAGGACCCGCGGCCGCTCCACTGCCGCGCCGGCGTCGGGTGTCGCGTCGCTCTGGGCTGCCACCGTGCCTCCCGTCCGTTGGCTCTACCGACGACGGTACGGTTCACCCTGGGTAGGTGGCGTCCCACCATAGGGATGATTCTTTCGGGCGATCGACGCCCCGGACCGAGGAGGCGGCGATGTCGGAGACGGACCGGCCGGCCGGCGCGACGCTGGCCTCGGGACCGATCGAGGCCACGTTCCTCCCGGGGCTCGGCATGCTCGGCCTGTCGCTGCGGCACCGCGGCGAGGAGCTCCTGGCCCTTCCCGGCGGGCTCGACGGCTACCGCGCCGGCAACGTGGTCGGCCTCCCGCTGCTGGCGCCGTGGGCCAACCGGCTCGGCGCCCCGCGCTACGAGGTCGAGGGGGTGGCGGTCGACATCGCCGGCCTCGACCTCCCCACGGACGGGCGCGGCCTGCCCATCCACGGGACCATGACCGCCCAGCCGGGCTGGGAGGTCGTGGCGCAGGACGAGCGCTCGCTGGAGGCGCGCTTCGACTACGGGGCCCGCCCCGACCTGCTCGCCGCGTTCCCGTTCCCCCACGAGCTGCGGATCGCCGCCTGCGGTCGACCCGGCGGGCCTGACCGTGACGACCACGGTGGCGGCCACGACCGACCGGGCGGTCCCGGTCGCGTTCGGCTACCACCCCTACCTCCGTCTCCCCGGCGTCGCCCGGTCCGAGGTCCGGCTGCGCCTGCCGGCGCGGCGGCACCTCGCCCTCGACGACCGCCAGCTGCCGACGGGCGCGGCGCACGCCGAGGAGGCCGAGGACCTGCCGATCGGCGAGCGGACCTTCGACGACCTCTACTCGCTGGGCGACGATCGCGTCCTCGCCCTCGACGGCGGCGGCCGCCGGCTGACCGTCGAGCTCGGGGACGGCTACCCCTACGCCCAGGTGTTCGCCCCGCCGGGTGCCGAGTTCGCCTGCCTGGAGCCGATGACGGCGCCGGTCAACGCCCTGGTCGACGGCGGCTACCCCCTGGCCCCGCCCGGGACGCCGTTCACGGCGACCTTCCGGCTGGGCGTGGCCGGCTGCAGCCGTGGCCCGGGCGACGGCACGACGCGCCTCCGATCGGGCCGCCGGGTCCTGTCGGTACCATCGCCCGGGTGGACCGTGAGCGCTTCCCCGGGCTTCGGGACGACTGGGTGCGGCTCGACGGGCCGGCCGGGACGCAGGCCGTCGACGACGCCATCGAGGCGTCGGCCGCCTGGTGGCGGTCGGGGGACCCGGCCAACGCGCACGGGCCGTTCCCGCAGGCCGGGCGCACCGACGACCTCGTGTCGTCGACCCGCGACGTGTGCGCGGCGCTGCTCGGCGGCCAGCCCGCCGGCATCGTGTTCGGCGAGTCGATGACGTCGCTGACCATGCGGTTCGCGGCGGCCGTGGGCCGCACCCTCGGCCCGGGCGACGAGGTCGTGGTGACCCGGCTCGACCACGACGGCAACGTCCGGCCGTGGGTGGTGGCGGCCGAGCGGGCGGGCGCCACCGTGCGGTTCGCCGAGCCGGACCGGGACAGCCTGGCCCTCGCCCCCGAGCACGTGGCCGCGGTCCTGTCCGACCGCACCCGGTGGGTCGCCGTCACCGCCACGTCGAACGTCACCGGCACCGCCCCCGACGTCGCCGCCATCTCCCGCCTGGCCCGCGACGCCGGCGCCCGCACCTACGTCGACGCCGTCGCCGCCGCGCCCCACCGGCGCATCACCCGCCGGGACTGGGGCGCCGACGCCGTCGCCTGCTCCGCGTACAAGTGGTACGGCCCCCACGTCGGGGTGCTGAGCGCCGACCCGGACCTGCTGGGCGACCTGCGCCCGGACAAGCTCGTCCCGTCCCCCGACACCGTGCCCGAGCGGTGGGAGCTCGGCACCCTCCCGTTCGAGCAGCTCGCCGGCGTGCGGGCTGCGGCCCGGTTCCTGCTCGACCGGGTGGTCCCGCTCGGCTGGGCCGACGAGCAGGCCCTGGGCGACAAGCTCGACGCCGGGCTGCGGGCCATCGACGGCGTCGCCGTCATCGGCGAGCGCCGCCCGGGCGACGCCCCGACGCGGTGGTTCACGGTGGACGGCCTGGCCCCCGACGAGGTCGCCCGGCGGCTGGCCGACCAGCGGATCGCCGTGTGGAGCGGCACGAACTACGCCTGGGAGATCGCGCACTGGCTCGGGCTGGGCGACGCCGGCGCCGTCCGGGCCGGGCTCGTCCACTACAACGACGCGGGCGACGTCGACCGCCTGCTCGACGCCCTCGCCGCGATCGCCCGCTGACCGCCGGCCGCGCCTAGGGGACCTTGGCCGCCAGGACGTCGGCGGGGAGGATCCTCGGGGGCGCGGCCAGCAGGCGGTCGGCGTTGGCCATCAGGGCGGCGGCGATGGGGCCGGAGATGTGGGCCTGGCGGGCGTCCTCGTCCGGGAAGGCGTCGACGATCCAGTAGGTGGTCGGGTCGGTCCGCAGGGCGAACCAGACGACGGTGCCGGCCTCGTCGTTCGCCAGACCGACCGCTCCGGCCAGCATGTCGGCGAGCTCGCCCGCCATGTCGTCCTTTGCGACCAGCTCGACGACGAACGCGAGGGTCAGGGTGGTGGTTGCCATGGGGTCAACGTAGGACGCCGCACCGCCGTGAGAAGGCGAACGTCAGCCCGACCCGACCGGCTGCGCCAGCGCCCACTCGGCGGCCGAGGAGGCGAGGTGCCCGACGGCGGCGGTGCCCCACATCTCGGCGGCGGCGTCGCGCTCGGCCGGATCGGTGCCGGTGACCGTGAGCGTGACCCGGGTGCCGTGCCCGGTGCCGTCGGCGAGCTCGACGCGGACGTGCTCGCCGGGGCCGCCGGTCGGCGTCACGTCGAACGCCAGCACCCGGTGGAGCTCGACGTCGGTCATCGTGCCGATGACGACGTCGGGCGCCATGTACGGCGTGAGCGGCTCGCCGACCGCGGGTGCGGTGCGCTGCTCGCCCGTGTCGCGGTCCTTGCCGAACCACAGGTCCCACGCCACCTCGGCCGGGCAGGTCAGCTGGCGCTCGACGCGCACCGTCCAGCGACCACCGGACTCGCTGACCTCCGGCCGGTCGAGGCCGAACTCGTGGACCAGCTCCTCGTGGCGGGCGATGCCGCGGTCGGGCGGCGGCACGGGCTCGCCGGCGAGGACGCAGCGCAGGCCGGCCTGGCACATCTCCCATCCGGTGGCGAAGCTCGCCGCGCCGTAGCGGTCGTCGAACGTGTGGACCAGGGCGAACGTCGTGCCGTCGCCGTTCGGCGTGAGCTCGAAGCGTCAGCCGGTCGGTGCCCCAGCTGAACCGGAGCCGCCGGGGCGGGTCGACGGCCTCGACGGTGCCCGCCGCGGCGTCGGAGCCGTCGAAGGCGGGGAACCGCATCGGCCCGCCCGGCCGCAGGTCGACCTCGACCGGGCTCGGGAACCACTCGCCGAGGTGCTCCGGCGTCGTGACGGCCCGCCACACCTTGTCGATCGGGTGCGGGTAGTCACGGGTGACGCGCACCGTCGGCCGCCCGTCGATCTCGGTGAACCGGTCAGCGGACATCGCTGTCTCCTTCGTCGTCGCTCATGGTGTCGAGGTGGGCGCCGAGGCGGTCGAGGTGGGACTCCCACATCCACCGGTACGGCGCCAGCCAGTCGTCGATCTCGGCCAGCGGGTCGGGCCGCAGGCCGTACCAGCGCCGCGGCCCGTCGACCCGCACGGTCACCAGCCCGGCGTCCCGCAGCACCCGCAGGTGCTTGGACGTCAGCGGCTGGGTGAGCCCGAGCGCGCCGGCCAGCTCGCCGACCAGCCGCTCGCCGTCGCGCAGGCGATCGAGGATCGAGCGCCGGATCGGCTGGGCGAGCACCTCGAACGCCGTGGACATGCCGCCAGTATGCCACATCTGGAATATGCCGCAAGTGGCATGTTTGACTCGGGCGCCGGTGCCCGGGTGCTCGGGGGCGCGGGGTGGGAGAGTGCCGGATGGCCCGAGCACGGCAGAAGCCCGCCCGCATGCCGCCCACCGCCGTGGTGCGGCGCGCCGTCGCCCTCCGGTCGCGGTTGCGACGGATGGCGGACGCCATGCTCCCCCCGCTCGGTCTGGCGGCCGAGCGCACGTTCCTCCTCGCCGAGATCAAGATGCTCGGCGTCGTGTGCGAGCTGGGCGTCCCCGACGCCATGGGCGACGGCGCCGCCCGGTCGGATGCCATCGCCGCGCGGGTGGGCGCCAGCGCGGACGGCGTCGAGCGTGTGCTCCGCTTCCTCGCGTCCCGCGGCTGGTTCACCCGCACGCGGGACGGCCGCTACCGGGTCAACGCCCGGTCCCGTGCCCTGCGGAGCGACGACCCGCAGTCGCTGCGGGACTGGGTGCGCTTCATGGCGGCCGACTGGCACTGGAACATCTGGAACTCCGCCCTCGTGCCGGTGCGGGACGGACGGTCCGCGGCCGGCGCCGCGCTCGGCAAGCCCTTCTTCGACTGGGTCCACGACGACGACCCGGCGGCCGGCACGACCTTCGACGCCGCGATGCGGTCGCTGTCCTCGGTCGCCGGACCGCTCGTCGTCGAGGCGGTCGACCTCGACGGCGTCGCCAGCATCTGCGACGTCGGCGGGGGGACCGGGCGGCTGCTGCGGGCCCTGCTCGACGCCGCCCCGGCGGCGCGGGGCACCGTGTTCGACCTGGCCGGCGTCGTGTCCGGCGCGGGGGAGGTGCTGGGCGACCTGCCCGACGACCGCTGGAGCGCGGTGGCCGGGAGCTTCTTCGAGCCCGGCGCCGTGCCGGCCGGGCACGACCGCTACGTCATGCAGGCCATCGCCCACGACTGGGGCGACGAGCAGGCCGGGGCCATCCTCCGCAACGTCCGGGCGGCGATGGCGCCCGGCAGCCGGGTGTGGCTGATCGACAGCATCCTCGACCCGTCCGAGCGCGACGACATGAGCAAGGCGGTCGACATGCTCATGCTCGTCCTCACGGAGGGCGGGCGGGAGCGGACGCAGCAGGAGTGGGAGGCGCTGTTCGCGGCGAACGGCTTCCGCATCGAGTCCCAGACGCAGCTTCCCCTGCTCATCTGGGTCTTCACCCTGGCGCCGGTCTGAGACCTACGCGTCGCGGCGCAGCAGGAGGACGCCCGACGGGGTGCCGCCGCCCGAGGTGACGACGGCCGTGCGGGCGCCGGGGACCTGGCGGTCGCCGGCGTCGTGGCGGAGCTGGGCCATCGCCTCGTACAGGAAGCCGAAGCCGTGGGTGCGCCCCTCCGACAGCTGGCCCCCGTGCGGGTTGACCGGCACCTCGCCGTCGAGGGCGATGCGCCGGCCGCCGTCGAGCCAGTCCTTGGCCTCGCCGATGCCGCAGAACCCGAGCGCCTCGATCCACGTGATGGCGTTGAACGTGAAGCCGTCGTACACGAGCGCCAGGTCGACGTCGGCCGGGCGCATGTCGGTCCGGGTCCACAGGTGCGCCGACTGGCCGAGCACCTGGGGCTCGTGGGTGATCGTGCCCTGGTCCCACGAGATCCGCTCGGTGATCTGGGTGCCGACCGCCTCGACCCGCACCGCGGGCCGGGGCAGGTCGGCGGCGACCGAGGCGTCGGACACGACGACGGCGATCGACGCGTCGCAGGGGACGTCGCAGTCGTACAGCCCGAACGGGGTGGTGATCGGGCCGGGCCGACAGGTAGTCGTCCATCGTCATCGGGTCGCGGTAGATGGCGGCCGGGTTGCGGGCGGCGTTGGCCCGCCCGTTGAGCGCGATCCAGCCCAGCATCTCCCGGGGGGCGCCGTAGCGGTGCAGGTACTGGTTGGCGTTCATGCCGATCCACTGGGCGGCCGACATGGCGCCGAAGGGGGCGCGCCACTCGTGGAACGGGCCCGACACCCGGCCGCGCCCGCCGGCCGGTCGCGGCGAGGCCGAGCGCGGCGTAGGTCGACTCCCACACCGTGCGGAAGCACAGGACGTGCCGGCACAGGCCGCCGGCCACGGCCAGCATGGCCGCGATCACCGACCCGCCCGGTCCCGGCAGGTCGCCGCCGCCGTTGATCCACGTCGGGTGCAGCCGCAGCGCCTCCTCGACCGCGGTGACGCCGCCCTCGCTCATGCCCATCCCGCCGGCCCCCGGATAGGTGGACAGCCCGTCGATGTCGTCGAGCGTGAGGCCCGCGTCCTCGACCGCGGCGAGGCAGGCGTCGACCGTGAGGGACAGCGGGTCCACCATCAGCCGGCGCCCGATCGCCGACCGGCCCACCCCGGACAGCACCGCCCGGTGCTCGAAGCGGTCGTCGCTCACCGGCGGCCGGGGCGCGGGGCGCACCGGCTCGCCCACCCGGTCGACCGTGTCGGTCTCGCCCGTCGGCTCGAACAGCGGCAGCCACACGTCCTCGTGCGGCTCGAAGCGGACCATCACCTCCTGCCCGATGTGCACGTCCCCGGGCTCGCACCCGACGACGTTGGTCGTGAGGCGCACCGTCGGGTCCTCGGCCAGCGCCACGATGGCGACGACGTAGGGCGGCTCGAACCCGGGCAGCCACCGGTGGCTGTTGACCGTGAGCGCCACGACCGTGCCGCGGCCCGACACGACCGTGGGGGCCCACGACCGGCTGCGGCACGCCGGGCACACGGGCACCGGCGGGTGGACGAGCGCCTTGCAGTCCTGGCAGCCCTGGATCCGGAGCCGGCCGTCGGCCCCCGAGGTCCAGAACCACTCGTTGACGGGGGTGAGCTGGGGGAGCGGCCGCACCGTCAGAATTCGCTGGACAGGAACTCGACCGCCGGGGTGGCCGGCGGGAACGACCCGCTGATCCCCGCGCTGAAGTAGCCGGCGTCGGTCACCATCGTGATGCCGGTGACGCCGGCGGCGGCGTCGCTGCACAGGAACACCAGCGGGTACGCCTGCTCCAGGGGGGTCGACGCCTCGATGCCCGCCTCGCCGCGGTAGTCGGAGCCGAAGCCGAGCCAGGTCTCCTTGTTGGCCTGGGCGAGCGGCGTGTCGGTGGGGCCGGGGAGGATGGCGTTGATGCGGATGCCCCGCTTCAGCAGGCCGAACGCCTCGCGGGCGACGTAGGCGTTGATCGCCAGCTTGCTCCACATGTAGTCGGCCTTGCCGTTGTCCTGGGCCCACTGCGTGGCGCCGTCGAAGTCGCCGATGTCGAGGTACTCCTTCAGCCGCGTCAGGTTCGCCTGCCACCCGTAGCCGGCCGCGGACGAGATCAGGCCGATGGCCGACCCCCGGGGCATGAGGTCGTCGCCCAGCAGCCGGTCGATGAGGTGGCGGTGGCCGATGAAGTTGATGCGCTCGATGCCGGGGGTGCCGTCGGCCACGCCGGCGCACGAGAACAGCGCGTGCACGGGGCCGCCGCACTCGTCGACGGCGGCGTCGATCGACGCCTTGTCGGCCAGGTCGAGCTGGATGGCCTTGACCCCGGGCAGGGTCACCTCGGCGCGGTCCATGACGACGACCTCGGCGCCGGCGTCCTTGACCAGCTCCGCGGCCGCCGCGCCCATGCCGGTGGCCCCGCCGACGACGAGCGCCCGCTTGCCGTCGTACCTGAATGCGTCGAACGTGCCCATCGTGTCGCTCCGTGTTGGTGTCGTGGGGTGGATGATCGTGGGGTCGGGCCCGCTCAGGCGACCACGCCGCGGACCTTCAGGTCCACGATCGTGTCCCAGTCGAGGCCCAGGTCGGCGAGGATGGCGTCGCCGTGCTCGTTGAAGTGGGGCGCCCGCTTGGGCGCCGCGGCCTCCCCGTCGAACTGGACGGGCGCGGCGGCCAGCTGGAACGGCAGGCCGTCCGCGGTCTCGCAGTCCTGCACGTAGCCGTTGGCCACGGACTGCTCGTCGGCCGCGGCCTCGAGCGTGTCCTGCACCATCGCCCACTGCCCGCTGAAGTTCGCGAGCTGGTCGCGCCACTCGTCGGCCGTGCGCTGGGCGAACGCCTCGCGGAGCGCCTCGGCGGCGGCGGGGGAGTTCTCCTTGATGGCGGCGGCGTCGGCGAAGCGCTCGTCGGTGGCGAGCTCGGGCCGCCCGATGACGTGGGCGATCTCGGGCCAGTACTTGGCGGCCTGGAGGCACGTGATCATCACGTAGCGGCCGTCCTTGGTCGTGTACGAGGCGGACAGCGGGTTGCCGGAGGGCACGTTGGGCGGGGGCGGGGCCCAGCCGACGCCGTGCTGGAGCGACAGCGCCAGGGCGGCACCCATCGACCAGATGCCGGTGCCGAGGAGCGAGACGTCCACGGTCGTGGCCTCGCCGGTGCGCTCGCGGTGGTAGAGCGCGCCCATGATGCCCCCGGCGATCGTCATGGCCCCGATCGAGTCGCCGAACGCCGGGGCCGGCGGGGCGGGCACGTAGTCGTAGTCGGGCTGCTTCATGCCCATGGCGATGCCGGCCCGGCACCAGTAGGCGAGCGAGTCGTACGAGCCGCGGTCGGCCTCGGGCCCCCGCTCACCCTGGCCGGTGCCCCGGACGTAGACGATCCGCGGGTTGTGCTCGCGGATCGTGTCGACGTCGATGCGGAGCTTGTCGCGGACGCTCGCCACCTTGTTGGTGAGGAAGACGTCGCACGTGGCCGCCAGCTTGTAGAGGATGGCGAGGCCCTCGTCGGACGTGAGGTCGAGCGCCAGGCTCTGCTTGCCCCGGTTCGAGTGCTCCAGCAGCACGTGGACGTTCGTGCCCATGACGGCGAGCCCGCTCGACGCCAGGCCGCGCATGGCGTCGCCCCGCTCGACGTGCTCGATCTTGACGACCTCCGCGCCCCAGTCGGCGAGGAGCGCCGACGCGGCGGGAACGAACGTGTGCTCGGCGACCTCGAGGATCCGGACGCCCTGCATGACTGCGGTCATGACCCCTCCGTGTGTCGACCGCCAGTATGACCAAGATGTTAGGTGTCGCGCACGCCGACGGGTCGGTCGAGGGTGTTTTCCCTGGCGGGCGGTGTCGCGGGTCGCTCAAGAGTTGACCCAACCGTTAGAAAAGTCTTACCGTAGTCGGCATGACGAGACGGCTCGGCTTCCCGGTCTTCGATGCGGACAACCACCTGTACGAGACGGAGGACGCGTTCACGCGCCACCTCCCCGACCGCTACCGGGGCGCCATCGACTACGTCGAGGTGCGGGGGCGGAAGAAGATCGTCGTCCGCGGCACCATCAGCGACTACATCCCGAACCCGACCTTCGAGGTCGTGGCCCGCCCGGGCGCCCAGGAGGAGTACTTCCGCGTCGGCAACCCCGAGGGCAAGTCGTACCGCGAGCTCATCGGCGACCCGATGCGCAGCATCCCGGCGTTCCGCGAGCCGGGGCCCCGCGTCGAGCTCATGGACGAGCTCGGGGTCGACCGGGCCCTCATGTTCCCCACGCTGGCGAGCCTCCTCGAGGAGCGCATGCGCGACGACCCGGCGCTGACCCACGCCGTGATCCACTCCCTCAACGAGTGGCTGCACGAGGAATGGTCCTTCGACTACGAGGGCCGCATCTTCACGACGCCGGTCATCACCCTGCCGATCGTCGAGAAGGCGATCGAGGAGCTCGAGTGGGCGGTCGAGCGCGGCGCCCGCACGGTGCTCATCCGGCCGGCCCCGGTGCCCGACCTACGGCGGCTCGCGGTCGTTCGGCTTCGAGGAGTTCGACCCGTTCTGGCAGGCGGTCGTCGACAACGACGTGCTGGTGTCGATGCACGCCTCGGACAGCGGCTACTCCCGCTACCAGAGCGACTGGACCGGGCCGATGGAGATGCTGCCGTTCCGCCCGGACCCGTTCCGCACGCTCACGACCGGCAAGCGGCCGATCGAGGACACCATGGCCGCCTTCGTGTGCCACGGCGTCTTCACCCGCTTCCCCGACCTGCGGGTCGCCTCGATCGAGAACGGCGGCGACTGGGTCGCCGCCGTTCCTCGAGCACCTCGAGGACGTCCACCGCAAGATGCCGCACGCCTTCGACGAGGACCCGGTCGCCGCGTTCAAGCGCAACGTCTACGTCAGCCCGTTCCACGAGGACGACATCGCGCAGCTCATCGAGCTCATGGGCGTCGACCACCTGCTGTTCGGCTCCGACTACCCCCATCCCGAGGGCCTGGCCGAGCCGTGCAGCTACGTCGACCACCTGCCGGCCGGCCTCGCCGACGAGGACCTCCGAGCCGTCATGGGCGGGAACCTGGCCAGGCTCATGCGGGTCGAGACCGCGGACGCCACCTGACGGCCCGCGGCCGCCGCCGAGATCGAAGCTGAAGGGGAGAGCAGGCACATGGATCTGAACGGACGATCGGCGCTCGTCACGGGCGGCGCCGGGGGGCTCGGCGGCGCCACGGTGCGGCGCCTGGCGGAGCTCGGCGTGGGGGTGGCGGTCTTCGACCGCGACGCCGACCGGGCCGGCGAGCTGGCCAAGGAGCTGGGGGACGGCGTGGTCGCCGCCGGCGGCGACGTCAACGACGACGGCGACGTGGCGGCGGCGATCGACGCCGCCCGCTCGGTCGGCACGTTCTCGCTGGTCGTGAACGTCGCCGGCGGGGGCGTCGGCGGGGGCCGGACCGTCGGCCGCGACGGCACGCCCCACGACAAGGCCGCCTTCGTGGGCACGATGGAGATGAACGCCTTCGGCACCTTCAACGTGACCCGGCTGGCGGCCGCGGCCATGGCGGGCAACGAGCCCGACGAGTACGGCCAGCGCGGCGTCGTCGTGAACACGGCCTCCATCGCCGGCATCGAGGGCCAGACCGGCCAGCTCGCCTACGCGGCGGCCAAGGCCGCGATCCTCGGCATGACGCTGCCGCTGGCCCGCGACCTCGGGGCCATGGGCATCCGCGTGTGCGCCATCGCGCCGGGGACGATGGGCACGCCGATCATGCTGAGCGTGCCGGAGCAGCTCCAGGAGCAGCTGGTGAAGAACATCATCTTCCCGAAGCGCATGGGCCGGCCCGAGGAGTTCGCGCTGCTCGTGGAGTCGATCGCCCGCAACCCGTACCTCAACGGCGAGAACATCCGGCTCGACGGCGCGCTGCGCTTCCCCCCGAAGTAGCCCGTGCTCACCATCGACGGCCTGGTCGGGGCGCTGGCGCTCGAGCCGGCCGGCCCCGACCGGTACACGGCCGGCAACGCCGATGCGGGCCACGGCGTGATCTTCGGCGGCCAGCTGCTGGCGCAGTCGGTGATCGCCGGCCTGGCCGGGCACGACGGCAAGACCGTGAAGACCGTGCACACGATCTTCGCCCGCAGCGGGAGGCCCGACGCGCCCGTCGAGATCGCGGTCGACCGCATGCACGCCGGGCGCGCCTTCGCCAGCAGCACCGTGACGATCAGCCAGGGCGACCGGCTGTGCGCCCGCTCGCTCGTGCTGCTCAGCGCGGACGAGCCCGACTTCATCCGCCACGCCGATCCCGCCCCCGCCCCGCCGGGCCCCGGCGACGGCGCTCCCGCCGGCGACGGCGGCGGCGACTGGGAGGTCCGCCTGGCGGGCGACGTCGACGTGAACGACCCCGACGCGGTCGGCCCGCCCGACCTCGACGTGTGGACCCGCTTCGCCGGCGCACCGGAGGACCCGGCCGTCGACCAGGCCCTGCTCGCGTTCGCCACCGACGGCTTCCTGATCGCCACCGCCATGCGGCCCCACGCCGGTGTCGGCCAGGCGCAGGCGCACGTGACGGTGTCGACCGGGGTGGTCAGCCACACGCTGACCTTCCACGAGCCGGCCCCCGCCGGGCAGTGGCTGCTGCTCTCGCACCACAGCCCGTACGCAGGTCGGGGGCGGTCCTACGGCACGGCCAACGTGTTCCGGTCCGACGGTGCGCTCGTGGCGTCGTTCGTCCAGGACGGGATGATCCGGCCTCTCGAAGGCGAGCGCTCCGGACGCTCCTTGTGACGACGCTTCTGGCCGGGTGCGTGGCAGCGTCGCCTCCGGTTGCAATGGCGTTCTCACCCTGTGAAACTATGCTTCACAGTGACGACAGGCACACGGGAGAGGGGACAGCCGATGGCTGACGCGGTCATCGTGTCCACGGCGCGAACCGCGATCGGGACGGCCTTCAAGGGCACGCTCGTCGACGTCGACGCCTTCGCGCTCGGGACCCACGTGATCGCCGAGGCCGTCCGCCGGGCGGGCGTCGACCCGGCCCTCGTCGACGACGTCGTGATGGGCGAGTCGCTCTACGGCGGCGGCGACATCGCCCGCTACGCCGCCATCGAGGCCGGCCTCGACCACGTCGCCGGGGTGGCCCACAACCGGCACTGCGCGTCGGGCCTCGCGGCCGTCACGACCGCCGCCGCCACCGTCCGCGCCGGCATGGACCGCGTCGTGATCGCGGGCGGCGCCCAGTCGTCGTCCACGTCGCCGCGGTCGACGCGGCGCATCCCGGGCACCGACGACTGGACCGACTGGTTCGCGCCCACCCACCGCGACCGGCCGGGGGCGCCGAACATGGACATGTCCATCACCGTGGGCTGGAACGCCGCCGTCGAGGCCGGCGTCACCCGCGAGCAGATGGACGCGTGGGCGCTGCGCTCGCACCAGCGCGCCGTCGCCGGCATCGACAACGGCAGCTTCGTGGACGAGATCGCGCCGATCGAGGTCGAGCACCGGGACGGGTCGCGGTCGACGTTCGCCGTCGACGAGCACCCGCGGCGCACCACGAGCATGGAGAAGCTCGCCTCGCTCAAGCCGCTGCACCCGGAGATCGAGGGGTTCAGCATCACGGCCGGCAACGCCTGCGGCGCCAACGACGGCGCGGCGGCGATGGTGATCGCGGCCGGCGACGTCGCCGAGGCCGAGGGGCTCGAGCCGCTCGCCGTCGTCCGCGCCTGGGCGTCGGTGGGCGTGCCGCCCGAGCGGACCGGCCTGGCGCCGACGATCGCGATCCCGAAGGCGCTCGACCGCGCCGGCCTGGCGGTCGGCGACGTCGCGCTGTGGGAGATCAACGAGGCGTTCGCCTCGATGTGCGTGGCGACGACGCGGATCCTCGGCATCGACGAGGGCGTCGTCAACGTGCTCGGGAGCGGCTGCAGTCTGGGGCACCCGATCGCCATGACCGGTGCCCGCATGGTCGTCACGCTCATCCACGAGCTGCGCCGCCGCGGCGGCGGCACCGGGGTGGCCGCGATGTGCGCCGGGGGCGGGATGTCGAGCGCGGTCGTGCTCGACGTGCCGGCCCCGTGAGCACGGGAGCAACACAGGTGTCCAGCACACGACAGCAACAACCCAGGAGGGGCCACATGGACAAGCCGGACGAAGGGTCAGGGCGTCGCCACCGGCGGCCCCGGCGGGGCATCGCCCTCGCCGTGATGACCGCACTGCTGCTCGTCGCCGCCGCGTGCGGGGGCGACGACGACGAGGACAGCTCGAGCGGGTCCGAGACCGAGGACACCTCGGGCGGCACGGACATCCTCGGGCCCGAGAACGCGGCCGAGGGCGAGCCGATCAAGGTCGGCATGGTGTCCGACGGCGCCACCCAGGCGTTCGACAACACCGACGAGCTGCGCGCCGCCCAGGCCTCGGCCGAGTACTGGAACACCCACCAGGCCGGCGTCGCCGGCCGGCCCGGTCGAGGTCGTGACCTGCGAGACCGGCGCCGATCCCGCCGGTGCGACCGACTGCGCCAACCAGATGGTGGAGGAGGGCGTCGTCGCCGTCACCCTCAGCCAGTCCGCCGTGGCGGAGTCGGTGTGGGAGCCGCTGCACGCCGCCGGCGTGCCGACGCTGTTCCTCCAGACCAGCACCGAGGGCATGCTCACGGACACCGAGTCGAGCTTCATCATGGTGAACCCGCTCGCCACGCTCTACGGCACGCCGCTGGCCGCCGCGGAGGCCGAGGGCACCGACAAGATCGCCTTCGTGCTCATCGACGTCCCCCAGGCGCTCGGGACGTTCGAGTCGGGGGCCGCCGACGCCATCCTGGAGAACGCCGACCTCACGTACGAGCTCATCAGGATCCCGGTGGGCACCGCCGACATGACGTCGCAGATGCAGGACGTGGTCGACAGCGGTGCGGGCGTCGTGCAGATCGTCGGCAACGACGCCTTCTGCATCGCCGCCATCCAGGGCCTGAACGCCGTCGGCTATGAAGGTGCGATCACGTCGATCGCGCAGTGCATCACCGACGCCACCCGTGAGGCCCTCCCGGGCCAGCTCGAGGGGATCTCCATCACCTCGACGATGGCGCTCGGCGCGCCGGACGACGAGGCCTACCAGCTCTACACGGCGGTCATCGACGCCTACGGCGACGACGTCGAGGACGTCGAGAACGCCACCGCCATGGGCGGCTACACCGCGATGTCGTCGCTCATCGGCGCCCTCCAGGGGATCTCGGGCGAGGTCACCCCGGAGACCGCGGGGGCGGCGATCAAGGCCATGGCGGAGACCGACTACCCCGGCGCCGCCGGCCTCACGTACCAGTGCGGCGGGACGGCGTTCGAGCCGCAGCCGGCCGTGTGCTCGAACGGGTCGCTGCGGGCGACGCTCGACGCCGACGGCAACCCCGCCTCCTACGAGCCCGTCGACTCGACGGAGATCCTGCCCTAAGCCATCCCGGTGCTGCGGGCCGGCCCCCTCCGGTAGGGGGGCGGGCCGGCCCGCACGCCGACCGTACGAAATCCTGGCCCGGAGGCCCACGCCGTGGACCACATCGCTTCAATGCTGCTCGGTCTCGGCGCCGGCGGGGTGTATGCCGCGCTCGCTCTGGCGCTGGTGATCACGTTCCGCGCCTCGGGCGTCGTGAACTTCGCCACCGGGGCGATGGCGCTGTACGTGGCCTACACGTACGCCGCCCTGCGCCGGGGCGAGCTGCTCGTGCCGATCCCCGGGCTGCCGAAGTCCATCGACCTCGGCCAGGAGCTCGGCTTCTGGCCGGCGGTGGCGATCTCGATGGTCGTCGCCGCGCTGCTCGGGGCGCTGCTCTACGTGCTGGTGTTCCGGCCGCTCCGGGACGCCCCGCCGCTGGCCCGGGCCGTCGCATCGCTCGGCGTCCTCGTCGTCCTGCAGGGCGTGCTCGCCATCCGCCAGGGCACCATCGCCGTGAGCGTCGCCCCCATCTTCCCGGCCGAGCGGTGGGAGCTGGGCGACGTCATGATCCTCTCCGACCGGTTCTGGCTGGCGGTCACCGTCGTGATCCTGGCGCTCGTGCTCGCCGCCGGCTACCGGTTCACCCGCTTCGGGCTGCTGACCCGGGCCACCGCGGAGTCGCAGACCGGGGCCTACGTCAGCGGCGTGTCCCCCGACCGCATCGCGCTCGTCAACTGGATGATCAGCGCGATGGTCGCCGGCATCGCCGGCATCCTCATCGCCCCCGTGAGCCCGCTCACGCCGGTGACCTACACGCTCTTCGTCGTCCCGGCCCTCGCCGCCGCCGTGGTCGGCCGGTTCCAGTACCTGCTGCCGATCGTGGCCGCCGGCCTGGCCATCGGGATGCTCCAGGCCGAGGCGCTGTCCCTCGTGGGGGACGTCTCGTGGATCCCCCAGACGGGTGCGGCCGAGCTGGTGCCGCTGATCGTGATCCTGGTGGCGCTGGTCCTCGTCGGCGGCGGCATCCCCGCCCGCGGCGGCCTCATCCGCCAGCAGCTGGGCCGGGCGCCCCGGCCCCGGTCGCTGCTCGGCCCCGCGGTCGTCGGCACGGCGGTCGGCGTCGTCGCCCTGGTGCTCACCCAGGGCACCTGGCGCGCCGCGGTCATCGGCACGTTCATCGCCGCGGTCATCGGGCTCTCGCTCGTCGTCGTCACCGGCTACGCCGGCCAGGTGTCGCTGGCCCAGCTCGCGCTCGCCGGCACCGCCGCGTTCAGCCTGAGCACCCTCACGGAGGACTGGGGCGTGCCCTTCCCGTTCGCGCCCGTGCTGGCGGCACTCGTGGCGACGGCCATCGGCGTCGTCGTGGGCCTGCCGGCCCTGCGGACGCGCGGGCTCACCCTCGGCATCGTGACGCTGGCGCTCGCCTACGCCATCGAGGCCGTGTGGTTCCGCAACGCCGACATCGTCCCGAGCTCCGGCGCCCGGGTCACGCCCCCGTCGATGTTCGGCATCGACCTCGGGATCGGCGCCGGCAAGGAGTTCCCGAGGATCGAGTTCGGCCTCGTGTGCCTGGTCACCCTGCTCCTCGTCGCCCTCGGCGTCGCCGCCCTGCGGCGGAGCACGCTCGGCTCGGCCATGCTCGCCGTCCGGGCCAACGAGCGCTCGGCCGCCGCCGCCGGCGTCAACGTCGTGCGGGTCAAGGTCCTCAGCTTCGCCCTGGCGGCGTTCATCGCCGGCCTCGGCGGCAGCCTGCTCGCCTACCGCCGGGGCGTCGTCTCGTTCGACTCGTTCACCGCCATCGGCGGGCTGGCGCTGCTGTCGACCGCCTACCTGGCCGGCATCACGTCGGTCTGGGGCGGCCTCAACGCCGGCATCCTGGCGGCCTCGGGCATCACGTTCATCGCCCTCGACCGGTGGGTGAACCTCGGCGAGTGGTTCCAGGTGATCAGCGGCGTCCTCCTCATCGTGACCCTGATCACCAACCCCGAGGGCATCGCGGCCGCCGGCCACGGGATCGCCGACCGCTGGGCCAAGTGGAAAGCGGAGCGCAGAGCCGGCGACGCGGACGAACGCCCCGCGGTGGCGGCGGTCGAGCCGCCGCCGGCCGTCGACGCCGTGCCGGTCGCCGCGGACCGCGAGGCCGTCACCGCCCTGCTGGTCGAGCACCTCACCGTGCGCTACGGCGGCGTCGTCGCCGTCAACGACGTGTCGCTGCGGGTCGACCGCGGCAGGATCGTCGGGCTCATCGGTCCGAACGGGGCGGGCAAGACGAGCGTCATCGACGCGGTCACCGGCTTCGCCCGCGCCGCCGGGTCCGTCGAGCTCGCCGGGCGCCGCATCGACAAGCTCTCCCCGCACCACCGCGTGCGCGCCGGCCTGGCCCGCACGTTCCAGTCGCTCGAGCTCTACGACGACCTCTCGGTCGAGGAGAACGTCAGCGTGGCGGCGCTCGGCGGTCGCCAGGCCGCCCGCCGCGCCGCCGTGTCCCGGGCCCTCGCCCAGGTCGGGATCGCGGCGCTGCACGACCGCCCGGCCGGGGAGCTGAGCCAGGGCGAGCGCCAGCTGGTGTCGATCGCCCGGGCCTGCGTCGCCGATCCGGCGGTGCTGCTGCTCGACGAGCCCGCCGCCGGGCTCGACAGCGAGGAGAGCACCTGGCTCGGCGACCGCCTGCGGACCATCCGCTCCTCGGGCGCGGCCATGCTCCTCGTGGACCACGACGTCAACCTGGTGCTGAGCGTGTGCGACTACGTCTACGTGCTCGACTTCGGGGCGGTGATCGCCGAGGGCCCGCCCGAGACGATCCGGTCGGACCGGGCGGTCGCCGCCGCCTACCTCGGCACGATGCACGACACCGAGGCGGTGACGGCATGAGCGACCCGAGCGAACCTCTTTCTGTGAGGGGTGATCGATCAGGCCGCGGGCCCGGGCGCCCCGCTTCGAGTGCCGGGGGTTCAGCGGTGGCCGCGGGGCCACGGTCGTGTTCCGCGACCTCGACCTCGCGGTGCAGGCGGGCAGCGTGCTCGCGCTGCTCGGCCCCAACGGCGCCGGCAAGTCGACGCTGCTGCTGACGCTGGCCGGGCTGCTCCCGGCGCGGGCCGGGAAGGCGAGCGTGGACGGGGTCGCGCTGCGCAACGGCAACCCGGTGGCGGCCAGCCGCGCCGGCGTCGTGCTCGTCCCCGACAACCGGTCGCTGTTCACGACGCTGACGGTCGAGGAGAACCTCGAGGTGGCGCGGTCCCGGCGGGGCCCGTCGCCGAAGGAGCTCATCGACGTGTTCCCGGCGCTGGAGAAGCGCTGGCGCCTGCCGGCCGGTGCGCTCTCGGGCGGCGAGCAGCAGATGCTGGCCATGGCCCGGGCGCTCGTCCAGCAGCCCAAGGTCCTGCTCGTCGACGAGATGAGCATGGGCCTGGCGCCCCTCGTGGTCGAGGCGCTGTTCGACACCGTCCGCCGGATCGCCACCGATCACGGCGCCGCCATCGTCCTCGTCGAGCAGCACGTCAAGCTCGCCCTCGACGTCGCCGACGAGGCCGCCGTGCTCAACCGCGGCACCGTGGTGCTGCGGGGCGCGGCGGACGAGCTGCGCACGGACCCCAAGACGCTGGAGCGCGCCTACCTCGGCGAGCTCGAGGTGGCCCGCTAGCGGGCGACGGCGTCGACCGGGACGTTGGCGTACCCGGCGACGTTGGACATGTGCACCCGGCGCAGGCCGGCCTCGTCGATCTCCAGGCGCTGCCAGCGCCGGGCGATCTCCTCGATGGCGATGCGGCTCTCCATGCGGGCCAGCGCGGCGCCGAGGCAGGCGTGCACGCCGTGGCCGAGCCCGATGGCGACGTTGGCGGGCCGCTCGACGTCGAAGTCGTCGGCGCGCTCGAACGCCCGCGGGTCGCGGGTGGCGGCGCCCGTGATGAGCAGGACCGGGTGGCCCGCCGGGATCGTGCCGCCCTCGAACGTGCGGTCCTCGACGGAGAACCGGCCCTGGTACTGCGACGGCGGCAGGTAGCGGAGGATCTCCTCGACCGCCGAGGGGACGAGCCCCGGGTCGTCGACGACCTTCCGCCACTGGTCGGGATGCCGGGAGAACAGCACGGCGGCGTTGCCCACGAGCTTGGTGACCGTCTCGGCGCCGGCGCCGCCGAGCAGCGTCGCGAACCCGGCGATCTCGGCGTCGTCGAGGCCGGTCTCCACGCCGTCGCCCCGGTCGACCACGACCTGGGTCAGCCGCGACAGCATGTCGTCGGCCGGGTCCCGGCGCTTCTCGACCGCCAGCTCGTAGAAGTACATCCCGCTCTCCAGGGCGGCCTGCTCGCCCTCGGGCGTCGGCTCGGCCCGCCCGGGCTCGCGGTGCAGGCTGACGTCGACCCACTCGCGCACCTGCTGGCGCCGGTCCTCGGGCACGCCGAGCATGCGGGCGATGATCTCGACCGGGAACTGCGCCGAGAAGTCGGTCACGACGTCGAAGCGCGGCTCGCCGACCAGCGGGTCGAGGAAGTGGCAGACGACCTCGCGGATCATCGGCTCCAGCGAGGTCACGGCCCGCGGCGTGAACACCCGGCTGACGAGCTTGCGGAACCGGTCGTGCTCCGGGGGGTCCATCATGATGATGCTCCGGAAGCTGCGGACGAGGTCCGGGTCCCTCGACAGGGTCCACAGGTCGACGCCGTGCGCGCTGGAGAACCCCTGCCAGTCGCGGTGCGCGGCCACGACGTCGTCGAAGCGCGACAGCGCGTAGAAGCCGTAGCGCTCGCTGTGGTAGACGGGCGCCTCGTCGCGCAGGCGCCGGTAGATCTCGGTGGGGTCGTCGAAGTAGTCGTCCGAGAACGGGTCGAACTCGACGACGGTGCGGCTCACGACGGCGTGCGGACCGCGGGGCGGGGCGCCACCGTGATCGACGGGATGCTGATCGTCGCGCCGTCGCTGAGCACGGCGTGGACCATGGCGACGAGCCGCTCGACCTCCATCAGGTTGCCGCTCAGGTACTGGCGGGCGGCCCAGGTCGGGTAGACCTCGCCGATGAGGTCGTGGTCCCAGCCCTGGTTGAACTGGGTCATGGCGTCGCCCTCGCCGCCGGCGCAGTCGCCGACGATCACGCGGGTGAAGCCGATGTCGGGGTGCTCGGCCCGCCAGGCCTCGACCAGCTTGTCGAGGGCCGCCTTGCTGACGGCGTAGGAACCCAGCCCGGGCCACGGGGGCGTCTGCGACGCGCTGACCGAGGACAGGAACATGGCGGCGCCGGACGAGGCGGCCAGGTGAGGGACGGCGGCGGCGGTCACCAGCGCGGCGCCGGTGACGTTGGTGTCGAACACGCGCCGCCACGTGTCGGCGTCGGTGTCGACCAGCTTCACGAGCGGGCCGATGCCCGGCGCGTACACGAGGGCGTCGATCCCCCCGAGCCCGGCGGCCGCCTCCTCGATCGCCGACCGGCACGACGCCTCGTCGGTGACGTCGCACTCGATGACGAGCGTGCCGGGGCCCGCCTCCTTGGCGGCGTCCTCCAGCCGGCTGCGCCGCCGGGCGAGGAGCGCCACCTGGTCGCCGCGCTGGGCGAGGCCGATCCCGATGCAGCGCCCGAGACCACTCGATGCGCCGACGACCACTGTTCGCACGATGCCATTCCCCTCCCGGTATGTGACCCAGATGTTAGACCAGATGCGGCTGCGCCGAAACCCGGCGCCGCCCGCCCTCAGCGGCCGAGGAAGCCGCGCTCGATGATGTGGGCGGCCGCGTCGATCGTCGTCGCCGGGCGCTCCCGGGCCCCGAACGTGGCGAGCAGCGCCACGGCCACCACGGCCTCGGAGTCGACGTCGCCGAAGCCGCGCGCCCGCAGGTAGTGCGCCATCCGCCGCCGGCCCCAGTCGAGGGCGGCGGCCGAGTCGGACCGGAACGTCGTGTCCGCGAAGGCGGCGTCGGCCCAGACGCGGATCACCGCGGCCTCGCCGGCCTGGGTGGCGTTGTAGCGCCGGAGCCAGCGGCGGATGGCCGCCGTGCGGGTGGCGCCGTCGGGCGCCGCCGCGCCGGGGATGTCGCCGAAGGTCGACGACACCGTGCGGATCGCCTGGACCGCCAGGACCTGGACGAGGCGGTCCTTGCTCTCGAAGTAGCGGTAGAACGCGCCCTTGGACAGGCCGGCGGCCGCGACGATGTCGTTGATCCGCGTGTCGTGGTAGCCGCGGGCCACGATCAGGTCGCGGCCGGCCTCCATCAGGGCGTCCAGGGTGCGCCGGCCGGCCGGCGTGAGGTGGCGGGCCGTGCCGTCGTGGCGCAGCGCGTCCTGCACGGCGGGGCTGAAGTCGAGCATCGGCGGCCGGCGGCGGGCGGGCGGGTGCACGTTGACGGCCTGGAGGCCGAACAGCGTGCGGTGCAGGACGTCGGCCAGGGCGTCCTCGATGCGCTCGGGCGGGTAGGCGGCCGGCGTCGCCGACCGCAGCAGGCCGGCGACGTCGAAGGTCCGGGGCAGGCAGCCGAGCAGGATCGTGATCACCGGGTCGAGCTGGCGGGGCGGCAGGGTGGCGGCCGTGAGCCGGGAGCGGAACTCGGTGACGTGCCGCTCGCCCGTGCGGACCGACCCGCCGGCGACGGCGGCGTCGCTCTCCGCCGCGGTCTGGAACACCCGGAAGACCGGCTCGTAGCGCTCGTACACCTCGGCGTAGCGGGCGACCCAGGCCCGGATCGAGCGCCATCCGTCGGCGTCGGGCGTGACCAGGCCGAGCGCCTCGGTCGACGCGCTCAGCTGGCGCGCCACCTGGCCCGCGAGGTGGCGGAACACGTCCTCCTTGCCGGAGAAGTACTGGTAGAACGACGCCCGCGAGCAGCCGGCCAGCTCGGTGATGCGGGCGACGCCGCACTGGTGGTACCCCTCCTCGCCGAACACCCGCAGCGCGGCGTCGACGATCCGCTGCTGCGTGCGCTGCCCCCGGGCGCCGACCCGGGGGTTGTCCGAGAACGGCGCGCGGCGCACCACCACGTCCGCGGCGGGCGCGGCCTCGGGTTCGCTCTGCGGCGGGGCCATCGGTCGGGTCGGGCTACTGCTCGGCCCGCACCTTGTCCTTGACGGCCGGGACGATGGGGGGCGCGTCGCGCCAGTTGGGGATGCCGGAGTCCTCCTTGGCGACCGGGTAGCGGTCGTCGTTGACCTGGGCCCAGTGGGAGTGGTTCAGCTGGTGGAGGGTGAAGCAGGCGTTGAGGGCGTTGTAGAAGCCCATGTTGTCGACGGACTGGTTGACCGCCTCCTTGATGAGCAGCGACGACATGGTGGGCAGCTGCGCGATCCGCTGGGCGAACTCGACCGTGCGGTCGGCCAGCTCGTCGGCGGGGAAGACCTTGCTCACCATCCCGAGGGCGTGCGCCTCGTCGGCGTCGAGCGTGTCGCCGGTCAGCATCAGCTCCTTGGCCTTGCGGGGGCCGAACTCCCACGGGTGGGCGAAGTACTCCACGCCGCACATGCCGAGCCGGGTGCCGGTGACGTCGGCGAAGCGGGTGCCCTCGGCGACGACGATGAGGTCGCACGCCCACAGCAGCATCAGGGCGGCGGCGTACACGTCGCCGTGGGCCTGGCCGATCGTGATCTTGCGCAGGTTGCGCCAGCGGCGGGTGTTCTCGAAGAAGTAGTGCCACTCCTGCAGCATCAGGTTCTCGGCCCCCTTGCGGGTGGCGCCGTTGATCGTCCGGGTCGGGTGCTGGTCTGGGCCCGGGCAGGTACTCCTCCATCGAGACCTTCGACCCCATGTCGTGCCCCGACGAGAACATCGGCCCGGTGCCGCCGAGGATCACGACCCGCACCTCGTCGTCGGCCTCGGCCCGCATGAAGGCGTCGTTCAGCTCGACGAGCATGCCGCGGTTCTGGGCGTTGCGGGCCTCGGGCCGGTTGAGCATGATGCGGGCGATCCGCCCGTCGTCGAGCGTCTCGTACTGGACGTACTGGTACTCGGGCATCGTTCCCTCCGTGGCCGGCGCCGCTGGTCCAGCAGTGACCCTACTGTTAGACTACGTCCTCCATGAAGCTGCGACCGGGACAGAAGCTGCACAGCGCCGTGTGCGACGCGCAGGTCGTCGTCGTCCGGGCACCCGCCGACGACGTCGAGCTCGGCTGCGGCGGCTCGCCCCTGCTGGACGACGGGCAGGACGCCGAGGCCGGTGCGGCGCTCGACCCGTCCCTCGGCGACGGGCCGCTGCTCGGCAAGCGCTACGCGGACGACGACCTCGGTCTCGAGCTGCTGTGCACCCGCGCCGGCACCGGCGCGCTCACGGTCGACGGCCGGCCGCTGCTCGTGAAGGGCGCCAAGCCCCTCCCGTCCTCGGACTGACGGCTACCAGGGGCGCCGGCGTGAACCTGCTCCTCCTGCTCGACATGGCCGCCGCCGGCCGCGGCGACGAGGTCGCGGTGCAGGCCGGCGACGACCGCCTGACCGCCGCCGAGCTGCTGGCCGGCGCCTGGTCCGGTGCCGAGGTGGCGGCGGGGGCCTCGGCGCTGGCGTACGTGGGCACCAACGGGCTCGCCTTCCCCGTCGGCCTGTTCGCGGCGGCCGCCGCGGGCGTGCCGTTCGTGCCGCTCAACTACCGGCTCAGCGACGACCAGCTCCACGACCTGCTGGCGCCGCTGGGCGACACGCTGGTGGTCGCCGAGGGCGAGGCCGCGGCCGCGCTGGCGGCGCGGGGCCACCGCGTCGTCGACACGGCGGACTTCGTGGCGACGGCCCGGGCCGGCACCGCGGTGGGCGACGTGCCCGCCGACGGCGAGGGCCCCGCGGTGCTGCTCTACACCAGCGGCACGACGGCGGCACCCAAGGCCGCGGTGCTGCGCCACCGCCACCTGACGTCGTACGTGATCGGCACCGTCGAGTTCGGGGCCGCCGGGCCCGACGAGGGCGTGCTGGTGAGCGTGCCGCCCTACCACGTGGCCGGGCTGGCCAACCTGCTCAGCAACCTGTACCTGGGCCGCCGCATCGTCTACCTCACCCAGTTCGACGCCGACGCCTGGGTCGGCGCGGTGCGGGCCGAGGCGATCACCAACGCCATGGTGGTGCCGACCATGCTGGCCCGCATCTGCGACGTGCTCGACGCCGACGGCGCCGGGCTGCCCTCGCTGCGGGCGCTGTCCTACGGCGGGGCGCGCACGCCCTCCACCGTGCTGCAGCGGGTCATGGCGCTGCTGCCCGACGTCGACCTCACCAACGCCTACGGGCTGACCGAGACCAGCTCGACCATCGCGGTGCTCGGCCCCGAGGACCACCGGGCCGCCCGGGACGGCGACGCCGACGCCACCGCCCGCCTGAGCTCGGCCGGGCGGGTCCTGCCCACGGTCGAGGTCGAGGTCCGGGGACCGCTCGGCGACCCCCGGCCCGCGGGCGAGCCCGGCGAGATCTGGGTGCGGGGCGAGCAGGTCTCCGGCGAGTACGCCGGCCGGGAGGCCCCGCTCGACGCCGCGGGGTGGTTCCCGACACGGGACCGCGGCTGGCTCGACGCCGACGGCTACCTGTTCATCGAGGGGCGCAGCGACGACACGATCATCCGGGGCGGCGAGAACATCGCCCCGGCCGAGATCGAGGAGGTGCTGCTGCGGCACCCCGACATCCTCCAGGTGGCGGTCGTCGGCGTCCCCGACGACGAGTGGGGCCAGCGCATCGCCGCGGTGGTGGTGGCCCGCCCCGGCACCGCCCTCGACGCGGCCGCGGTGCAAGACTTCGCCCGGGCCTCGCTGCGGGGGTCGAAGACGCCGCAGGACGTGACGTTCGCGGAGGCGCTGCCGTTCACCGAGACCGGCAAGCTGCTGCGCCGGGTCGTCCAGGCCGATCTGCTCGCCACGCCGTGACCGTTCGCACCCGTGACCGTTTGCCACGGCGTCGTGACCCACTTGTTAGATTAGGTCCAGGTCAAATCCGAGGGGGTCCGGCGATGGACAACAACGACATGGTGCTGGTCAGCGTCGACGACCACGTGGTCGAGCCGCCGCACCTGTTCGACGGGCGGCTGCCGGCGCGCTACGTCGACCTGGCCCCCAAGTTCGTCACCCGCGACGACGGCACCAACGCCTGGGTGTACGAGGGCCAGGAGATCTCCAACGTGGCGCTCAACGCCGTCGCCGGCCGCCCGCCCGAGGAGTACGGCATGGAGCCGACCTCGTTCGCCGAGCTGCGGGCCGGCTGCTACGACATCGACGAGCGGGTCAAGGACATGGACGCCAACGGCGTCCTCGGCTCGCTGTGCTTCCCGTCGTTCCCCCAGTTCTGCGGCCAGCTGTTCGCCCGCACCGAGGACAAGGACGTGGCCCTGGCCATGGTCCGGGCCTACAACGACTGGCACATCGAGGACTGGTGCGGCACCCACCCCGGCCGCTTCATCCCCTGCTCGCTGCCCGCCATCTGGGACCCGCAGGTGCTGGCCGACGAGGTGCGCCGCACCGCCCGCATGGGCGCCCACGCGGTGACCTTCTCCGAGAACCCGTCCAAGCTGGGCTGGCCGAGCTTCCACTCCGACCACTGGGACCCGTTCTGGACGGCGTGCAGCGACGAGGGCGTGGTGGTGTGCCTGCACATCGGCTCGTCGTCGCAGCTCGTCATCACGGCGCCCGACGCCCCGATCGACTGCCTGATCACGCTGACGCCCATCAACATCGTGCAGGCGGCGGCCGACCTGATCTGGTCGCCGGTGCTGCGCGGCTTCCCCGACCTCAAGATCGCCCTGTCCGAGGGCGGCATCGGCTGGATCCCGTACTTCCTGGAGCGGGTCGACTACAACTACCGCCGCCACCACGCCTGGACCGGGCAGGACTTCGGCGACAAGCTGCCGAGCGAGGTCTTCAACGAGCGCATCCTCACGTGCTTCATCGACGACAAGTTCGGCCTCGCCAGCCGCGACTTCCTGAACATGGACCACGTGATGTGGGAGTGCGACTACCCCCACTCCGACTCGACCTGGCCGTTCGCCCCCGAGGAGCTGGCCCCCAGCCTCGTCGGCATGAGCGACCACGACATCAACCGGGTCACGCACCTCAACGCCATGAAGCACTTCAGCTACGACCCCTTCCCGACCCAGGGCGGCCGCGAGAACTGCACGGTCGGTGCCCTGCGGGCCCGCGCCGTGGGTCACGACGTGTCGCTCCGCTCCACCAACGCGAAGAAGGTCGGCGACCACGCCGCCCGGTCGGTCGACCTCATGGTGCCGGGGAATTAGACGCTGAGCGCCGGGATCACCTTCGCGGCGACGAGCTCCAGGCTCTCCCAGGCGAGGTCGGGGTCGAGGCCGCCCATCAGCGGGTGCAGCAGCAGCGAGCCCGTCTCGCGGGCCCGGGCCGCGCACTCGTCGGGGGTCAGCACGAGGTACTCGCCCCTGGTCCGCAGGTCGTCGGCGTCCTCGGTGGACGTGTAGGGCCCCAGCGCGTCGGCGCTCGCCAGCCAGGCGCCGTACGAGTTCGTCTCGTGCATGGCGTGGGGCGCGATGCGGGCCCAGGCCGCGTCGGGGTCGTCGGCCACGTGGATGAACCGCGGCCCGTCGACGGCGGGGGCGGTGCCGGGCTCCTTGCCCAGCGCGCGGCAGGCGTCGGCGTAGTGGGGCCACAGCGAGGCGTCGACCGGCACGAACCCGTCGCCGAGCCGCGCCGCCCGCCGGGCGCCGGCCGGCGTCGAGCCGCCGAGCAGCAGGCCCGGCCCCTGGGGCCGTCCGGGCCGGGGGGTGACCCGGACCCGGCGGCCGCGGTACTCGAACTCCTCGCCCGTCCACGCGGACCGGAGCACGGCGATGCCCTCCTCGAGCAGGGCGGCGCGCTCGCCCATCGGCCGGTCGAACATGGCCATCTCCTCGGGCCGGTAGCCGGCGCCGAGGATGAGGTCGACCCGGCCGCCGCTCGCCAGGTCGAGCACCGCGAGGTCCTCGGCGAGGCGGAGGGGGTCGTAGAGCGGCAGGACGAGCGCGGCGATGAGGATGCGCAGCTGGCGCGTCCGGCCGGCGATGGCGGCGGCCATGACCAGCGGGGACGGGCAGTAGCCGTCGTCGGAGCCGTGGTGCTCGGACAGCGTCGCCATCAGGAAGCCGTGGTCCTCGGCCCAGGCGCACTGCTCCAGCGCGGCCCGGTACAGGGCGTCGGCCGGTGCGCCGAACGCGGGCGCCCGCATGTCGTAGCGCAGCGACAGGAACACACCGCCGGTATCCGTCGTCATGTCTCTCCCCTCGGTCACATGACCAGAACGTCAGAAATCTGGACCCGTGTCGTGGCGGCGACGGCGGCGCGGTCGTCGCCCTCGTCCCGCACCTCGACCCGGCCGAGCCCGGCCCGGACCTCGGCCGTGGCCACCGCCGGGCCGGTGCGCACGGGCCGCAGGTAGCGCAGGGCCATCGACGACAGCGTCGCCCCGGGCGTCAGCGACAGCGCCGCCTCCTCGACGACGAGGGCGATCAGCCCGCCGTTGAGCGTGCCCGCCGCGTTCAGGTTGTCGTCGGTGCGGGGGAGCACGGCCACGCCCGGCTCCCGCAGCGTGCAGCCGGCGCGATCGGCGTAGGGGCGGGCCAGGCGCCCCGACGGCGACCTCCACCGCCCGCGTGGCGATGTCGGCCGGCAGCTCGAGGCCCGGGACCGGGGCCGCCATGAACGACGCCGTGCCGAGCCCCACCGGGTGCCCGTCGCCGTCGGCGAGCCCGACCTCGCACACCACCACCGAGCGGCCCGCCTTGACCACGCGGGCCACGGCGTGGAGGGTCCCGCCCGCCGGCGCCCGCTCGTAGAGGTGGACGTCGAGCTCGAGCGTGACCGGCACCCGGGGGGCCAGCACCTCGATGGCGGCGACGCCGGCCACGTGGTCGACCCACGTGGCCAGCAGCGACGTGCGCAACGCCGTGGTGCCCGGCACCCACATCTCGGGCACGATCGGCGCCGACCCGTGGACCTCGTCCCCCGAGCGGGCGACGGCGAAGCCGAGCTCGTTCAGGATGTGCGCGGCCCGCCGGTCGGCGTCGAGGTCCATAGTGACCGGAACGTTAGTTCACGGCGACCTCGTCCACGAGCTCGCACAGGGTGACGACGGGCGGCGGATCCATGCTGACGAACGCCGCGGCACGGGCGCGGCCGTCACCCGAGCGGGCGCGCAGGTCGCGCAGCGGCGCCGTCAGGTCGTCGCTGTCGATGTCGTAGACCGCGATGTACCGGTCCCCGCCCGATTCGTCGCGGACCCGGTAGCGCCGGGCGGCCACGAAGCCGGGGACCGCGCACACCTCGGGCATGTGCGTGTTGGCGTACCAGTCGTTGTACTCGTCCACCCGCGCCGGGTCGGCGGGACGGGACTCCACGATGAGCAGGCCCTTGGGCACGGCCCCTCCGTTTCACTCGAGGACGTCGTCGGCCCACGCCGTCAGGGCGGGGGCGAGCAGCGGCCAGCGGACGAACAGGCCCTCGCCCGCCCCGCCCGGCCTGGCCGCCGAGCGCTCGTTCCACTCGCCGTCCCCCCAGGGGGGCTCGACGAGGCGGGCGCGGGGCAGCAGCGCGGCGACCTGCTCGGACGTCGCCCGCGTGTGGTTGGCGTCGCTGGCGCCGCTGCGGAACACGAGGGCCGGGACGTCGAGGCCGCGGGCGTCGGCGTCGGGCAGGCCCGGGACCAGCTCGTCGCCGCACGGGCAGTAGGCGACCATCCAGCGCTCCAGGGCGGCGATGAACTCCTGCGGGTCCTGGTCGAGGAACCGCTGCCGGTTGCCGGGGTTGCGCTCGATGACCTCCTGCCACTCGGGCAGGGCGGCGACCGCCTCCATGCCGCCGGTCCAGGCGGCGCGGATCGAGCCGCCGCAGTAGTGGGTGCCGAGGACCAGGAGGCCGTAGATGCCGCCGCTGATCCACCAGGCGGCCACGCCGGCGGCGGCGCCGGGGTGGCGGGTGGCGGTGAGCAGCGACACCCGCGAGCCGCCCGAGCCGCCGGCGATGACGGCGGGCGCCATGTCGAGCTGGGACAGCAGGCCCGCCAGCACGTCGGCCTGCATGGCGGACTCGGACGGGCCGGTGAAGCACACGTCGGACGCCCCGGTGTTGGGCCGGTCCCAGATCAGCACCCGGTTGCCGCCCGCCGCCAGCGCCTCGGCCAGCTCGCGGACGCCCGGGGAGTCCATGCCGAAGCGGCCGCCGGGGGTGATCGACCACGGCCGGCCGTCGCCGATGACCTCGTAGGCGATCGACAGGCCGTTCACCGTTGCGGTAGCCATCGACCGACAGTACCATCGGTCCCGATGTCAGGGAACACTCACTCACTTACCTCGGAGGGGGGTGCTCCCGGGCTCCCGGAGACCTTCGCCGATCTGTTCATCGTCGACGCCGACTCGCACTGGTCCGAGCCGCCCGACCTCTTCACCAGCCGGGCGCCCGCGTCCGTCCGCGACCGGATGCCCCGGGTCGAGGAGGTCGACGGCCAGCGGGTCTGGATGTTCGACGGCCACCAGGTCGGCCGGTTCAGCGCCGCCGGCGTGATCGGGCGCGACGGGAAGAAGGAGAGCGCCCACAAGGCGCTGCGCGAGTGGTCCATCGACGAGGTGCACGTCGGCGCGTACGACCCCAAGGTGCGCCTCGGCGTGCTCGACGAGTGCGGCATCGACGCCCAGATCATCTTCCCCAGCACGATCGGCCTCGGCGGGCAGGACCTCGGCCTCGTCGACGACGAGGACCTCTGCCGCATGGCCGTCGAGATCTACAACGACGGCATGGCCGAGATCCAGGCCGACTCGGGCAACCGGCTGCTGCCCCTGCCGCTCATGCCGGCCTGGAGCGTCGACACCTGCGTGGCCGAGGCCAAGCGCGTCGCCGCGCTCGGGGCCCGCGGCGTCAACATGACCTCCGACCCGCAGGACCTCGGCGCCCCCGACCTCGCCAACCACGCCTGGGACCCGCTGTGGGAGACGTGCACGGAGCTGCAGCTGCCGGTGCACTTCCACATCGGCGCCAGCGTCACCGGCATGACCTTCTACGGCAAGTACCCGTGGGCGTCGCACCCCGAGAACACCAAGCTGGCCATCGGCGGCACGCTGCTGTTCATCGGCAACGCCCGGGTCGTGACCAACCTCATCCTCTCGGGCATGTTCGACCGCCACCCCGACCTCAAGATGGTGTCGGTCGAGAGCGGCGTGGGGTGGATCCCGTTCATCCTCGAGACGCTCGACTACGAGATGGCCGAGAACGCGCCCGAGGAGCTGTCGCAGCTGAAGAAGATGCCGTCGGAGTACTTCCGCAGCAACCTCTACGCCACGTTCTGGTTCGAGCGGAACCGCGACAAGCTGCCCGACCTCATCGAGGCGGTCGGCGAGGACAACATCCTCTTCGAGACCGACTTCCCCCACCCCACCTGCATGTACCCGTCGCCGCTGCAGACCGTGGCGGAGAAGATGGCCACCATCTCGCCCGAGGCCAAGCGCAAGATCATGGGCGAGAACGCCCGCAAGCTCTACCGGCTCTGAGCCGGGAGGCACGGCACATGGACACCATCGGCCACTGGATCGGCGGGCGGGCGGTCCCCGGGACCTCCGGGCGCACCGCGCCCGTCCACGACCCGGCGCGGGGCGTGCAGACCGCGGACGTGGCGCTCGCCTCGGCCGCCGAGGTCGGCGACGCCGTCAAGGTGGCGGCCGACGCCGCCGTCGGGTGGGGGGCGTCGCCGTCGAGCCGCCGCGCCGGCGTGCTGTTCCGGCTGCGGGAGCTGCTCGACGCCCACCGCGACGACCTGGCGGCGATCGTCACCCGCGAGCACGGGAAGGTGCTCGACGACGCCCGCGGCGAGGTCGCCCGCGGCCTCGACAACGTCGAGTTCGCCTGCGGCATCCCCCACCTGCTGAAGGGGTCGCACTCGGCCGAGGTCTCGGGCGGCGTCGACGTGCACACCGTGCTGCAGCCGGTCGGCGTCGTCGCCGGCATCACCCCGTTCAACTTCCCGGTGATGGTCCCGCTGTGGATGCTGGCCAACGCGGTGGCGTGCGGCAACGCGTTCGTGCTCAAGCCGTCCGAGAAGGACCCGTCGGCGTCGCTGCTCCTGGCCGAGCTGGCCCAGCGGGCCGGGTTCCCGGACGGCGTCGTCAACGTGGTCCAGGGCGACGCGGAGGCCGTCGGCGCCCTGCTCGAGCACCCCGACGTCGACGCCGTCTCCTTCGTCGGCAGCACCCCGGTGGCCCGGTTCGTCCACGAGACCGCCACCGCGCAGGGCAAGCGCGTCCAGGCCCTCGGGGGCGCGAAGAACCACATGGTCGTGCTGCCCGACGCCGACGTCGGGGCGGCCGCCGACGCCGCCGTGTCGGCGGGCTACGGGTCGGCGGGCGAGCGGTGCATGGCGATCTCGGTGGTCGTCGCGGTCGGCGCCGTCGCCGACGACCTGGTCGACGCCATCGCGGCCCGCATCCCGGGCGTGGTCGTCGGGCCCGGCGACGCCCCCGGCTCGATGATGGGGCCGCTCATCACGGCCGAGCACCGCGACCGCGTGCGGTCCTACGTGGAGGGCGCCCCGGGCGAGGGGGCGCAGGTGGTGGTGGACGGCTCGGCCGGCGGGCCCGGCGACGGGTTCTTCCTCGGCTGCTCGCTGCTCGACGGCGTCGAGCCGGGCATGCGCGCCTACGACGACGAGATCTTCGGGCCGGTCCTCAGCGTCGTCCGGGTCGCGACCTTCGACGAGGCCGTGGCCCTGGTCAACGCCAACCCCTACGGCAACGGCGTCGCCCTGTTCACCCGGGACGGCGGCGCGGCCCGGCGCTTCGAGCGCACCGTCGAGGTCGGCATGGTCGGCATCAACGTGCCGATCCCGGTGCCGGTGGCCGCCCACTCGTTCGGCGGCTGGAAGTCGTCGCTGTTCGGCGACCACCCGATCTACGGGCCCGACGGCATCCGCTTCTACACCCGGCCCAAGGTCGTCACCACCCGCTGGCCCGATCCCGCGTCGAGCGTGATCGACCTCGGGTTCCCGCACGGCGGCTGAGCCGGCCGCTAGCCGTCAGCCGCCTCTGGCCTCGACGAGCGCCCGGCGGTTGATCTTCGTGGCCTCGCTGCGGGGGATGGCGTCGACGATCTCGACCGTCTTCGGCACCTTGTAGGGCGCCAGGCGGCTCTTGGCGTAGGCGATGACGTCCGCGTCGCTGGGGGGTGCGGCCGGGTCGGCGGGCTCGACGATGGCGTGCACCCGGCGACCCCAGTCGGCGTCCCGCAGGCCCACGACCACGATGTCGGCGATGGCGGGATGGTCGACGAGCGCGGTCTCGACCTCGGCCGGGTACACGTTGGCCCCGCCGCTCACGATCATGTCGACCCGCCGGTCGACCAGGTGCAGGTAGCCGTCGCCGTCGACGAAGCCGAGGTCGCCGACCGTCGCGAACCCGTCGTCGGTGGCACCCCGCGGCGCGGCGTCGCCGAGGTAGCGGTAGCCGGCGCTGGCGGGGGAGCGGAGGTAGATCTCGCCGATCTCCCCGGCGGGCAGCTCGCGGCCGCCGGGGTCGAGGATGCGGAGCTCGGTGTCGCGCACCCCGCGCCCGACGCTGCCCTGGTGGTCCATCCACTCGTCGCCCCGCAGCGCCGTGAAGCCGAGGCCCTCGGTCATGCCGTAGACCATGACGATGCGGTCGGCGCCGATGAGGCCCGCCCACCGGTGCACCAGCGACGGCGGCATGGGCGCCGCCCCCTGGAGGATCCAGTCGATGCCCGACAGGTCGCGGTCGTCGATGCCCGGCAGGTCGGCGATGCGCTGCAGCATCGTCGGCGTGGCGGTGAACGTGGTGATGCCGTGGCGCTCGACGGCGTCGACGGCGCGGGCGGCGTCGAACCGCTCCAGGACGACCAGCCGGTCGCCGGCCAGCAGGCTGAGCAGCGTGGCGAAGCCGTTGGTGTGGTACATCGGCGCGGGCACGAGGATCGTCTGGGGCCGGGGCACGGGGCGCCACCCCTCCATGAACGGCGTGCCGAGCGTGGCGTCGTACAGCGCGGGCCGCTCGCTCAGGATCACCTTCGGCGTGCCGGTCGACCCGCTGCTGCAGATGCCGTGGACCTGGGGCGAGACCGCGTCCGGCAGGTCGGGCACGTCGCCGTCCGAGGCGGCGTCGATCCAGGCGATGTCGTCGGGCCCGAGGGCGACGCGGGGCGCGATCACGGCGCGGACCCGGGCCCGCTCCCAGTCGGGCAGGTCCCAGCGCACGGGCACGGGCACCGCGCCGAGCCGCCACGCCGCCAGGGCGCTCAGCGTGAACTGCGGCGAGTTGCGCATCCCGAGCGACACGCGGTCGCCGAGCCCGACGCCGCGGGCCGCCAGGGCGCCCGCCAGCGCGCCCGACCGGCGGTCGAGCTCGGGCCAGGCCAGGACGCGCTCGCTCCCGTCCTGGCCGACGTGGCGGACCGCCGGGCCGTCCGGTCGCTCCTCGGCGAGCGCGCGGATCCGCCGGCCGAAGCTGACCCCTCCTGTCACGGCTCGGTGTTGTAGCACACCACGCGGCAGGATATGTGAGTGCTCACTCCTGCCGACGACCCGGCCGCCCTGCCCCTCGCCGGCGTGCGGGTCGTCGAGGTGGCGACCCACGTGTTCGCGCCGATGGCGGGGGCGATCCTCGCCGAGTGGGGGGCGGACGTCGTCAAGGTCGAGCACCCCGGCACCGGCGACCCCTACCGCGGCCTGACGACCACAGGGCTCCATCCCGTCCACGACGGCGTCGACCCCTACGTCCAGTCGGCCAACCGGGGCAAGCGGTCCGTGGGCATCGACCTGAAGCACCCCGACGGCCGCCGGCTCCTCGGGCGCCTCGTGTCCGGGGCCGACGTGTTCGTCACGAACCTCCGGGCCGGCGCCCGCCGCCGCCTCGCCGTCGAGGTCGACGACGTCCGGGCCCACAACCCGTCGGTCGTCTACGTGCGGGCCACGGCCTTCGGGGTCCGGGGCCCCGACGCCGAGCGCGGCGGCTACGACGCCGGGGCGTACTGGGCGCGCAGCGGGATGCAGCACGCGCTCACCCCGCCCGGCGCCGCCTGGCCCCGGCCGGCGCCGCCGGCCTTCGGCGACGTCGTGGGCGCGCTCGCCGTCGTCGGGGCCGTCGGCGCCGCCCTGTACCGGCGGGCCACGGGCGGCGAGCCCCCGGTCGTCGACGCGTCCCTGCTGGCCGCGGGCATGTGGCAGCTCCAGCCCGGCATCGTGAGCGCGGCGCTCGCCGGGGGCGCGGACCCGGCGCCGGCCGACCGGTACAGCACCTGGAACCCGCTGATGCTGCCCTACCGGACCGCCGACGGCCGGTTCGTGGCGCTGACGATGCTGGCGTCCGACCGCCACTGGGCGGACCTGTGCCGGGCGGTCGGCGAGCCGGCGATGGCGGGCGACCCCCGCTTCGCCGACCAGGCTGCCCGGGGACGCAACGCCCGCGCCTGCGTCGAGTGGCTCGACGCCGTGTTCGCCCGGCGGGACCTCGCCGAGTGGCGGCGCCTGCTGGCGGACTTCCCCGGCGAGTGGGCGCCGGTGCTGGCGCCCGGCGAGCTGCCCGACGACCCCCAGGTGCAGGCCAACGGCTACATCGCGGGCGTCGACGTGGGCACCGGGCGGCCGCTGCCGATGGTGGCGACCCCGGTGCAGTTCGACGGCCGGCCGGGCCGGCCGACCCGCGCTCCCGAGCACGGCGAGCACACCGAGGACGTCCTGGTCGAGCTGGGCCTGACCTGGGACGAGATCGGGGAGCTGAAGGAGCGGGGCGCCATCCTCTGAGCGGCCGCGTCACGGCAGGTGGCGGCCCCAGTCGAACGCCACCGGCACGTGGAACGGCGCCGCCAGCAGGGGGACCGGGCCGCCGCCGTCCCACCGCCGCTCGAGCGCGGCCCGGAGCCGGCCGGCCACCGCGACGGGATCGTCGTCGAGGTGGCAGCACGTGAACTGGCGGTCGCCGTCGCCCCGGGACCACCACACGCCGGCCACGCCCGGGACCCCGGTCAGGTCGCCGGCGGGCGCAGCGCCCCGCTCGATCAGCAGGTAGGCGCCGAGCGCCGGGCGCCACGGGACCACGTCGGGGGCGACGAGGACCCGGGGCGCCGCCGCCGTGCCGGCGAGCTCGTACGCCGCCACCTCGACCGACGGGAGGCGGAGCGGCATGCGTCCCGCCGCCGCCAGCGCCGCGGCGCGCTCGCCCATCGGTCCCAGGCCGGCGCGGTCGGCCAGCAGGTAGGTCATCACGTGGTCGACGCCGTCGTAGGGCCCGACGCTCGCGGCCCGGGCCGCCCGGCAGGCGGGGGTCGACACCAGGCGCTGGGCGCCGCGCACGGCGGCGAGCCCGTACATCTCGGGGAGGTGGTCGAGGGCGTGCCAGGCGAGGTAGTCGGCGTCGCGCCCCTCGGGGTCGCGGCCGGACATCGCCACGAAGACGGTCGTGACGTCGTTGCGCACCCCGGCATTCTCCCCCGACCGGGAGCCGGATGCGACCCGAGTGTTAGATTCGGCGCCGTGGAGATCACCCCCTGCCCCCTGCCGGCCCGCGCCTGGTGGGGCGAGCAGCTGGTGGCCGAGTCCACGGGCACGCTCCGGGTCGACGAGCCGGGGCGGCCGCCGGCGCTCTGGTTCCCGTGCGCCGACGTGCGCCTCGACCTGTTCCGCGACGACGGCGACGGCACGGCCGGCCCGGCGGAGCCCGGCCCGCCTGTGGAGCATCGACGGGCCCGGCGACGGCCGCGGCGCGGTGTGGAGCCTCACGGGCCCACCCCCGGGCTCGACCGGCTGGCGGGCCACGCGGCCTTCGACCACGACCGCGTCCGCGTCGAGCTGGTCGACGGCGTCACGACGCAAGCGCTTCCCCACCTGGGGCGACGCCGCCGACCTGGTCGACCTGCTGGACGTGCGGCCCGCCGGCGACGGGCGCTACGTCAGCGCCGCCCGCAGCGACTGGCGGCGCCCGGTGGTCGAGGGCAGCCAGATCCTCGGCCAGGCCATCGTGGCGGCCGCCCGGCACGCCCCCGGCCGGCGGGCCGTGTCGGCCCACATGATGTTCCTGCGGCCCGCGGACGCCGCCGCCCCGCTCACCCTCGAGCTCGACGAGCTGAGCGCGGGCCGCACGTTCACGGCGCTCGCGGTGCAGGCGACCCAGGGCGGGCGGCGCTGCGCCGGCGGCACGCTGCTGCTCGACGCCACCGCGCCCGACGTGATCCGCCACGCGGCGGCGGCTCCCGACGTCCCCGGCCCCGACGAGTCCGAGCCGTACGACATGGGCGTCACCGGGCGGGACCTCCGCATCGTGGACGCGGCCTACACCGACGACCCCGACGCCCCGGTGGGCCCGCCGACGCTCGACGCCTGGGTCCGGTTCCGCGACCTGCCCGACGACGGCGCCCTGCACGCGGCCCTGCTGGCCCAGTTCACCGGGCACCTGTCGATCGCGGCGGCGCTCCGGCCCCACGCGGGGATCGGCCAGCGCGAGGCGCACCGCACCCTGTCGACGGCCGTCAACGCCATCGGCCTGTCGCTGCACGGCGAGGTGCGCGCCGACCGCTGGATGCTCTACCGGCACCACTCGACGTTCGCCGGCGACGGCATGACCCACGCCGAGTGCCGGGTGCACGACGAGGACGGCGCCCTGCTGGCCTCGTTCACCGTGGACGCCATGGTCCGCCGCTTCGCCGGCGGCGGCACCCAGGACGAGAGGACCGCGCTGTGAGTCTCACGACGGGACGGGGGCCGCTGAGCCCCAACCGGGCCGGGCGCTTCAGCGCGCCCGTGCCCGACGGCGTCGCCTACGTCGAGCCGTTCCGCCGCCGGGTGCGGGGCGTCACCGGCGGGCGGACGCTGGTCGACAGCGAGCGGGCGCTGCTGGTCCACCGCCCGGGCGCGCCGCCGGCGTACGCGTTCCCGACCGCCGACGTGCAGGGGGCCGGCGCCGAGCCCGACCCCGACGCCCCCGGGCACGTGCGGGTGCCGTGGGACGCGGTCGAGGCCTGGTACGAGGAGGACGAGCGGGTCTTCTACCACCCCCGCAACCCGTACCACCGGGTCGACTGCGTGCGCACGAGCCGGCGGCTGCGGGTCGAGGTCGAGGGCACCGTCCTCGTGGACACGACCGAGACCGTCGGGGTGTACGAGACGGCCCTCGACCCCAAGCTCTACGTGCGCCGCGACCAGGTGCGCGCCGACCTGCTGGTCCCGAGCCCGACCACGTCCTACTGCCCCTACAAGGGCACGGCGTCGTACTGGAACGCGGTCGTCGGCGACGCCGTCGTCGAGGACGTCGCCTGGTCGTACGAGGACCCGCTGCCCGAGAGCCTCCCGATCCGCCGCCTGCTCAGCTTCGACCCCGCCCGCGCCACCGTGGCCGCCGACCTGCCGCCCGGCGGCGCCGCCTGAAGGCGTGCCGGCCCGCCCGGCTCACGCCGGCGTGCACCAGTGCCCGCCTCGGCCGGGTGAGCGACCGGCCCGATATGGTGACGTGCGGGTCCGTCATTTGGTTGCGGTCGAGCGAGGGCGATCCGACGAAGCGAGGTCCGCGATGACCGCCAGCGCCACCGACGCACCGGGTGCGACCGCCGCCCCGGGCCCGGCGCCCCGGCTGCTGTCCGGGGTCGACACCGTGTGCGAGCTGCTGGTGGCGCGCCGGGCGCTGGACGAGCGCGGCGGGCTCGACACCGCCACGTTCGTGTCCGGGTACCCGGGCTCGCCCCTCGGCGGGTTCGACCTGGCGCTCGAGCGCCTGGGCGACCGGCTCGGCGCCGCCCGGATCGTCCACCGGCCCGGGCTCAACGAGGAGCTGGCGGCGGCGGCGGTGTGGGGCTCGCAGATGGGCGGGGCCGTCCCCTACGAGGGCGTCGACGGCGTCGTCGGCGCCTGGTACGGCAAGGGCCCCGGCCTCGACCGGTCCGGCGACGTGCTCAAGCACGCCAACCTCATGGGCACGGGGCCGGGCGGCGGCGCCGTGCTGTTCGTGGGCGACGACCCGGCGGCCAAGTCGTCCACGCTGCCGTACGACACCAACCTCGCGCTGGCCGACGCCGGCGCACCGGTCCTCGTGCCCGCCGACCAGCAGGACCTGTTCGACCTGGGCGTCGAGGCGTTCCGCCTGAGCCGCGCCTGCGGGTCGTGGGTCGGGGTCCGCATCGTCACCGCGGTGGCCGACGGCGTCGCCGCCGTGGACACCGGCATCGACCGCTTCCCCGCGGGCGACCCCGAGGTCGTGGTGGACGGCCGGCCGTGGCGCCACGAGCCGGCGGCCGGCATCCTCGGCGGCGGCCTCGAGGAGCTGTGGCTCGACCGCCGGCTGCGGGCCGCCCAGGCGTGGGTGACGGCCCGCGGGCTCGACCGCACGGTCGGCGCCCCGGGCGGCGCCCGGCTCGGCATCGTCTGCGCGGGCAAGACGTACCGCGACGTGCTCGGGGCGCTGGAGGCGTGCGGCCTCGGCCCCGACGACCTGGCGGCGGCGGGCATCCGCATCCTCAAGCTGGCCCTGACCTACCCGGTGGCGCCGGCCCGGGTGCTGGAGCTGTCCGCCGCGGTCGACGAGATCCTGGTGGTCGAGGAGAAGCGGCCCTTCGTCGAGCAGCAGGTGCGGGCGCTGCTGCACGAGGCGGGGCACACGACCCCGGTCCGGGGCAAGCGCGACGCCGCCGGGGACGCCCTCGTCCCGACCGCCGGCGAGCTGACGGCCGACCGCCTGGTCCCCGTCCTCACCCGGGCCCTGCCCGACCTGGCGCCGCCGCCGGCGCCCGGCCTGGGGCGGGCCCGCCTGCCGCTGGCCGAGGCCCCCGGCCGGCTGCCCGCCTTCTGCAGCGGCTGCCCCCACAACCGGTCCACGGTCGTGCCGGTGGGCTCGATCACCGGGGGCGGCGTCGGCTGCCACGGGATGATCCACTTCGAGCCGCGCCACGGGGCCGAGACGTTCGTCCCGCCCACGCCGATGGGGGCCGAGGGGGCCCACTGGATCGGGCTCGCCCCGTTCGTCGGCGACCGCCACCTGTTCCAGAACCTGGGCGACGGCACGTTCAGCCACTCCGGCAGCCTGGCCGTGCGGGCCTGCGTGGCGGCCGGCGTCCACATCACGTTCAAGCTGCTCTACAACTCGGCCGTGGCCATGACCGGCGGCCAGGACGTCACCGGCCTGATGGACGTGCCCGCGCTGACCCGGTCGCTGGCGGCCGAGGGCGTCGGCGCCATCGCGGTCTGCACCGACGACCTCGACCGGTACGGGCGGCACGCGCCGTTCGCCCCGGGCGTGGCGGTGCGGCCGCGGGAGGACGTCGTGGCGGTGCAGGAGGAGCTGCGGGCGCATCCGGGCGTGTCGGTGCTGATCTACGACCAGCGGTGCGCCGCCGAGGCCCGGCGGCTCCGCAAGCGGGGGCTGCTGGAGGAGCCCGCGGCGCGGGTGGTGATCAACCAGGCCGTCTGCGAGGGCTGCGGCGACTGCTCGCGGGTGAGCAACTGCCTGTCGGTGCTGCCGGTGGAGACCGAGTTCGGCGAGCGGCGGGAGATCCACCAGTCGTCCTGCAACAAGGACTACTCGTGCCTGGAGGGCGACTGCCCCTCGTTCCTCACGCTGGTCCCGGCGACCCGCGGGTCCCGCCGGACCAACCGGGCCGGGGCGCCGGCCGCGGCCCGGCCCCGGCTCCCGGCCGGCGACCTGCCCGCCCCCGCCGCCGCCCCGCTCGGCGGGCGGTTCAGCGTCTACACCACCGGCATCGGCGGCACCGGCATCGTCACCGCCAACCGCATCCTGGCCCGGGCCGCGGTGGTCGCCGGCCACGCGGTGCAGGGCGTCGACCAGACCGGCCTGTCCCAGAAGGCGGGCGCGGTCGTGTCCCACCTGCACATCGCCCCCGCCGCCGGGGAGGTCACGACGGCCACCGTCGCCGACGGCGACGCCGACCTGTACCTGTCGGGCGACATCCTGCAGGCGGCGTCCGCGACCCACCTGCGCAAGGTGGCGCGGGGGCGGACGGTGGCGGTGGTCGACGCCGGGTTCGTGCCCACGGGGTCGATGCTGCAGACCGACGGATCGGTCGACGAGGCCGGGCTGGCGGCGGCGCTCACCGGGGCCGTCGGGGCGGAGCGCACGCTGCTGCTCGACAGCACCGGCCTGGCCGAGGCCGTGTTCGGCGACCACCTCCCGGCCAACGTCGTGCTGCTGGGGGCCGCGTTCCAGCGGGGCGCCCTGCCGCTGCCGTTCGACGCCCTCGGCCGGGCCATCGCCGAGCAGGGGCGGGCGGCGGCGATGAACGAGGAGGCGTTCGCCTGGGGACGGTGGCTCGCCCACGACCCCGGTGCGGTCGCGGCCGCCCTGGGCGGGGGCGCCGGCGTGCCGGCCCCGCGGCCGCAGGCCGGGATCTGGGACCCGTCGCCCCGCAGCGCGGCGCGCGCCCGCGACCTGGTCGAGGGGGCCGCCGTCCCGGCGCCGTTGCGCGAGCTGATCGAGCGCCGGACCGCCCAGCTGCTCGACTACCAGGGCCCCGGGCGGGCCCGGCGCTGGCTCGACCTGGTGGTCCGCACGGCGGCCGCCGACCACGACGACGGCGCCGCGCTCACCGAGGCGGTCGCCGAGGGCTGGTTCAAGCTGCTCACGTACAAGGACGAGTACGAGGTGGCCCGCCTCCACCTGCGGCTCGACCCCGGCGTCACCCGCGGCTACCGGGTGCGCTACCACCTCCACCCGCCGGTCCTGCGCCGCCTCGGCGTCGACCACAAGATCGCCGTCGGCGGCCGCAGCGGCCGGGTGCTGTTCCGCGGGCTCGCCGCCCTGCGGCACGTCCGGGGGACGCCGCTCGACGTGTTCGGCTACGCCCGCCACCGGCGGGAGGAGCGCGAGGTCGCCGACGAGTACGCGGCCCTGGTGGCGGCGGCGGTGTCCCGCCTGACGCCGGACACCTACGGCGCCGCCGTCGACCTCGCCCGCAGCGTGGCGGAGATCCGCGGCTACGAGGACATCAAGAGCGCGTCGATCGAGCGGTGGCGCGCCGGCACGGCCGGCCTGCGCGCCGCGGCCACGGGCGGGTGACGGCGACCGTCAAGGTCCTGCGGTTCCTCGCCGGCGGCCCGTCGCTGCCGGACGACCTGCGCCGCCGCTGGCCCGCGGCGCTGGCGGCGGGCCCGGCGCCCGGGCGGCCCGTGCGGGTGACGCTGGGGGTGCCGGTGGCGGTGCCCGAGCTGGCCACCTCCGCCCGTCGCCGCCGTCGAGATCCAGTGGTTCGCCGACGTGGGCGAGGCCGTGGCCAACGAGGCGTGGCTGGCGGCGACCGACCCCGATCTCGGGCCCGGCCCCGGATCGATGCGGGTCGTCGCCGACGAGGTGGTGCTGCGGGGCCGGGACCACCTCGCGGCCCGGTGGGCGGCCGGGGACGTCCGCTGCAAGATGATGTCCTACGGGCGGCGGCACCCGACGCTGTCGGCCGCGGCGTTCTCGGCCCGCTGGCGGGGCGAGGCCGGCAGCTACGGCGGCGAGCCCATCCCCGAGGACGTGCGGGGGTCCGCCTACGTGCAGAACCACCCCGTGGCGCGGGACCGCGGCCACGAGTGGCCGCTCGATGCCGTCAACGAGGTGTACGTCGCCGGCCTCGACGACCTCCGGCGGCGGGCGGCCTGGTTCGCGGCCCGGCGGCCGGGCGACGGCGTGCCGTTCATGTCGCCGACGGCCACCTGGTCGATCGCAGTGCAGGAGGAAGTGCTATGGTTGATGTCATAGATATGACACCAATTCCCTATTACGACCCGTACGACGTCGAGATCGACGCCGACCCGTACCCGACGTTCCGCCGGCTCCGCGACGAGGCGCCGCTCTACTACAACGAACCGCACGACTTCTGGGCGCTCAGCCGGTTCGACGACGTCCAGCGGGCGCTGGCCGACCGCGAGACCTACATCTCGGGCCGGGGCGGCATCCTCGAGCTGATCCGGGCGGGCATCGAGATGCCGCCGGGCGTGCTCATCTTCGAGGACCCGCCCGTGCACACGATGCACCGGGCCCTGCTGTCCCGGGTGTTCACCCCCCGCAAGATGCAGGCGCTCGAACCCCAGGTCCGCGCCTACTGCGCCCACAGCCTCGACCCGCTGGTGGGCGCCGGCGGCTTCGACTTCGTGCGCGACTTCGGCGCCCAGATGCCGATGCGGGTCATCGGCATGCTGCTCGGCATCCCCGAGCAGGACCAGGAGACGATCCGCGACCAGTCCGACGCCACGCTGCGCACCGAGCCGGGCGAGCCCATGCGCTACTCGGAGGACCGGTTCCTCACCGGCGAGGCGTTCGCCGACTACATCGACTGGCGCGCCGACCATCCCTCCGACGACCTCATGACCGAGCTGCTGCTCGCCGAGTTCGAGGACGAGACGGGCGCCACCCGGCGGCTGCGCCGCGACGAGGTGCTCACGTACGTCAGCGTCATCGCCGGGGCCGGCAACGAGACCACCACGCGCCTGATCGGCTGGGCCGGCAAGGTCCTCGCCGACCACCCCGACCAGCGCCGCGACCTGGTGGCCGACCGGTCGCTGATCCCCAACGCCATCGAGGAGCTCCTGCGCTACGAGCCGCCCGCCCCCCACGTCGCCCGCTGCCTGTCCCGGGACGTCGAGCTCCACGGGGCCACCGTGCCCGACGGCAGCGTCGTGCTGCTGCTCATCGGGGCGGCCAACCGCGACGAGCGGCGCCACCCCGAGCCCGACCGGTTCGACATCCGCCGCCAGGTCGGCCAGCACCTCGCCTTCGGCTACGGCATCCACTTCTGCCTCGGCGCCGCGCTGGCCCGCCTGGAGGGGCGGGTGGCGCTCGACGAGGTCCTGTCCCGGTTCCCCGAGTGGGAGGTCGACCAGCCCAACGCCCGGCTGGCCCCCACCTCCACGGTGCGCGGCTGGGAGACCCTGCCGGTCGTCATTCCGTGACCCAGGGGCGGCGGCCCGCCCGGATCTCGTCCACCAGCAGGCCGATCACGCCGGTGATGGCGCGTGTCGCCTCGCCGGGGCCGAGGCCCCACACGGCGACCAGCCGCTCGTAGGCGTCGACGCTCCACAGCGCGTCGAGCAGCGCCGCCGCCATCTCGCGCTCGGGGCCGGACCAGCCCTCCGTCGACGGCTCGACCGCGGCGACGAGCGCGCTGGCGCCGCCGCTCGTCCACGGCCGCGAACGTGGGATCCGCCGTCGTGCGCGGCTCGGTGGCGAACGACGACAGGAAGGCGAACAGGTTGGCGACGACGGCGGGGAAGCTCTCCAGCGTGAGCCCGTCGAGGGGGTCGCCGGCCTCCTCCTGGAGGCGGCGCATCACCGCGTCGTGCAGGTCGCGCTCGGTCGAGAAGTGCCGGTAGACCGTGCGCTCGTTCACCCCCGCCTGCCGGGCCACGGCCCGCACGGTCAGCTCGCGCCAGTCCCACCGGCTGAAGCCGTGGACCAGCTCGGACGCGGCGGCGAGGATGCGCTCTCGGGTCTCGGCCGCCTGCCGGCGCCGCAACGGGCTCTCGTACGGCGTCGGCGCTCGTGTCCGCTCATGGCGGCCGCGACCCTACCGGTCAGGGCTCGGCGCCCGCCTCGGCCGCCTGGCGCACGGCCCGCAGGATCCCCTGGTAGCCGGTGCAGCGGCACAGGTTGCCGGACAGGGCGTGGCGGATCTCGTCGTCGTCGGGGGCGGGGTTGTCGCGCAGCAACGCCGTCACGGAGACGACGAACCCCGGCGTGCAGAACCCGCACTGCAGGCCGTGGCAGTCGCGGAACGCCTCCTGCACCGGCGTGAGCCCGCCGCCGGCCGGGCTGAGGCCCTCGATCGTCGTCACCTCGGCGCCCGCCGCCTGGACGGCGAACACGAGGCACGACCGCACGGCCGCGCCGTCGAGGAGCACGGTGCACGCGCCGCACACCCCGTGCTCGCACCCCAGGTGGGTCCCGGTGAGCCCGCAGCGCTCGCGGAGCATGTCGGCGAGGGTCAGGCGGGGCTCCACCGTCGCCCTCGTGGCCCGGCCGTTGACCGTGAGCCGCACCTCGACGTCACCCATGTCGTGCCTCCGTCGTGGCCGCGGTCCAGGCCCGGGCGACCATGACGGCGCCCACCCGCCGCCGGTAGGCGGCCGAGCCGTGCAGGTCGGACGGCACGTCGTCGAGCCCGGCCACGGCGGCCCGGCCCAGCTCGGCGGCGTCGACGTCGGCCAGCGGAGCGCCGGTGACGTCGCCCTCGGCCGCGGCCGCCCGCACCGGGGTGGACGCCATGCCGATGAGGCCGATGGCGCAGCGCCGGACCCGGTCGTCGGCGTCGAGCTCGACGCCGACCACGGCGCCGGCGACGGCGAAGTCGCCGTGGCGGCGGGCGAACTCCTCGACCGCCCACCCGCAGCGCCCGGTCCAGGCGGGGACGGTCACGCCCACGAGCAGCTCGTCGGGCTCGAGGCTCGTGCTCCACAGGCCGGTGAAGAAGTCGGCCGCGGGGATCGTGCGCGTGCCGCGGGGCGAGAGGGCCTCGATCTCCGCGTCGAGCGCCAGTGCCACCGCGGGGTACTCGGCGGCGGGGTCGGCGTGGGCGAGCGAGCCGCCCAGCGTCCCGCGGTTGCGGATCTGCACGTGGCCGATGAACGGCGTGGCCCGGGCCAGCAGGGGAGTGGCGGCCGCCACCTCCGCGCTGCGCTCGACGGCGGCCTCGGTCGTGCCGGCGCCGATCCACAGCGCCCCGTCCCGGCGCTCGATGCCCGCCAGACCGGCGATGCGCCCGACGTCGACCAGGTGCCCGAACACGGCCAGGCGCAGCGCGAGCAGGGGGATCAGGCTCTGCCCGCCGGCGAGGACCTTGGCCTCGTCGCCCAGCTCGGCCAGCAGGCCGACCGCCTCGTCCGCGCTCGCGGGCGCGTGGTAGTCGAAGGCCGCAGGCTTCATCGATCCCCTCTCCAAGTGAGTGAACGCACGCTAGCATGCGCTCCCTGACGAGCCCTGCGCTCCCGTTCCTCGACGGTCGCCCGGTCAGCGGGAAGTCGACCGCCGGGACCCCGCCGGCTCCATGCTGGGGAAGAAGCCGTCGAAGGTGCCCTCGCTGGCCAGGGCCACGGCCCGGTCGCGGTCGAACCGGTTGTTGTGGTGGCTCTCGAGGGCCAGGACGAGCGCGATGCCCATGACGGCCCGGGCCGAGATGTCGGGCGACTCGGACTCGAACCCGTAGCGGGCCTCGACCTCCCGCCAGGCGTCGGCGAGCCGGTCCATGGCGACCGCGAAGTTGTCGCGGTAGAAGCGCCGGGCCACCTTGGGGTCGCCGAACAGCACGAGGCCGAGCAGCGGGAGGATCTCCTCCAGCGTGGAGATGAGCTGGCGGTACAGCCCGTTCATCGTCTCGACCTGGCGCTCGGGGGTGAGCGGCTCGTCCCGGTCGACCACCTGCGACGCCGCCACCAGCTTGTCGATGGCCTCGGTCAGCGGTTCGACCACCGCCTCGATGAACAGCTGGTCCTTGCTCTCGAAGTGGCGGTAGATCACGCCCTCGCTGATGCCGCCCCGCTCGGCGATGTGGCGGATGGTCGTGCCGTTCATGTCGCCGGTCTCGGTGAACGCCCGCCGCGCCGCCTGCAGGATCGACTTCTTCCGGGCCTCGGCCGTCAGCCGGCGGGCCCGCGGGGACTCGCCGGCCTTCGTCGACGGGCGGGTGGCGTTCCTGGCCATGGGTCCTCCTGCTTGCGCCTCACGACGAAGTGAGCGAACGCACACCCCGGAGAATAGGTCCTTCAGACGATCACGGTGCGCGTCCCCTCGGCCCGGTGCAGGCCGGCGATGCCGTCGTTGATCTCGTCGAGCTTGATGTGCCGCGACACGAGCGAGCCCAGGTCGAGCCGCCCGGCCTCGGCGAGCCGCACGAACCGCGGGACGTCGCGCAGGACCTGGGCCCCGCCCACCGCCGCGCCGACGAGCCGCTTGCCGGAGAACACCGCGCTCATGGCGGGGAGCGTGACGGTCTCGCCCACGGCGGGCATGCCGACCAGCGTGACCGTGCCCTCGACCCGGGCCATGTCGTAGGCCTGGACCATGAGCTCGGGGCGCCCGACGACCTCGAAGGTGAAGTCGGCACCACGGCCGCCGGTCAGCTCCCGCACCTGGGCGACCGGGTCGGACGCGGCCGGGTCGACCGCGTGGGTGGCGCCGGCCGCCAGCCCGGCGGCGCGGCGCGGCGCCTGCGGGTCGACGGCCACGATCGTCGCCGCCCCCGCGATGCGGGCCCCCTGGATCACCGACTGGCCGACGCCGCCGCAGCCGATCACGGCCACGCTGGCGCCGGGGGTGATCCCGGCCGTGTTGAAGGCGGCGCCGAGCCCGGTCGTCACGCCGCAGCCGAGGAGCGCCAGCTGGTCGTCGGGGAGGTCGGTCTCGACCGCGATCACCGAGGCCTCGTGGACGACCATGGCCTCCGCGAACGTGCCGCAGCCGCACACGGCCGCCGCCGACCGGCCGTCGGGGAGCCGGAACCGCGGCGTCGCCTGGATCCCCCGGCCCAGCTCGCAGTGGTTGGACATCCCGTTGACGCACGACCAGCACGTCCCGCAGGCCGGGGACACCACGGCCAGCGACCCGGTCGCCCGGCCGCACGCGGCGCACGTCGGCCCCCGCCTCCTCGACCACGCCGCACGCCTCGTGGCCGGGCACGATCGGCAGCGGGAGCGGGGACCGGCCGTCGATGACGTTGAGGTCGGTGTGGCAGATGCCGCTGGCCGCGATGCGCACCAGCACGTCGCGGGGCCCCATCGGCTGCGGCTCGAGGTCCTCGATCACGAGCGGCTGCCCGGCGTCGTACGCGACCGCCACCCTCATCGGCCCGCGCCCTCCCGCCGCTCCTGGGCCCAGCGCGCGACGCCGCCCCAGCCCGGCACCGACGCGGGCACGCCGCCCTTGACCACCGGCCCGACGCGGGCGGGATCGAGCAGGATGCGCACGTCGGCGGTGGGGTCGCCGTCGACGACCACCAGGTCGGCCAGGTAGCCCTCCTCGATCCGGCCCAGCCGCTCGCCCACGAGGGGACCGGCGTTGGCCGTGGCGGTCACGAGCGCCTCGACCGGCGAGAAGCCGAGCAGCTCGACGTAGGCGGCGAGCTCGGCGGCGTAGGTCCCGTGGCGGGTCCACTGGTGGCCGAAGTCGCCCCCGGCCACGATCCGCACGCCGTTGCTGTGCAGCTTGCGCAGCCCGTCGATCGAGGCCTGCAGCTCCTCGGGGTAGAGGGCGTCCTCGACCCGCTCGCGGGTGATCCCGAAGGGCTCGGCCCCGCCCTCGACCACGGCCCGCAGGTAGTGCAGCCCGGGGCAGACCCAGACCTCGTCGCGGGCGGCGGTGAGGTCGGCGATGGCGGCGTCGTCGATGTAGGTGGCGTGGTGCACGATGCGGACGCCGTTGCGCACGGCCAGGCGCACCCCGTCGCTGCTGCGGGCGTGGGCGGTGACGAAGGCGCCGTGGGCGGCCGCCTCGCCGACGGCGGCCGCGACCATGGCGTCGTCCATGTAGGTCACCTGCGACGGGTGGCCGGGCACGATGCCGTCGCCCGAGACCATGAGCTTGACGGCCCGGACGCCGAGCTCGCACTGGGCGCCCACGACCCGGCGCATCTCCTCCGGGCCGTCGACCTCGGTGAGCGTCGGCGCCCCGATGGCGCCCCGCTGGGTGATCATGTCGCCGGACGGCCACAGCCGCGGCCCGTCGATGCGGCCGCGGTCGATGGCCTGCTGGACGACCACGTCGACCCGCGGCTTGAGGGCGCCGGCGCCGACCAGGAGCGTGTAGCCCCACCGCAGGTAGGTGCGCACGACCGCCGCCACCTCGAGGGCGTGCTCGTCGTCGGGCATCGCCGCGACCTCGGGGTGGTCGAACACGAAGTCGAGGGGCCAGCTGATGTGGGTGTGGGCGTCGCACAGGCCCGGGATCACCGTCGCGCCCGCCACGTCGAGGGCCCGCGCCGAGGCGGCGTCGACCGGCGCCCGGCCGCGGAACACGCCGGCGATGCGGTCGCCCTCGACCAGGACGTCGCCGTCGAAGGGCCGCTCGGTGGCGTCGCCCGAGCACGGCACGACCCGGGCGTGGGTGATCAGCGTGCGGTCGGGTCCGGCGCCCATGTCATCGCCCCTCCCGGGGCCCGGGGGTGAACGTGATCGGCACCGACAGCGGCGCCCGGTTGAGCACCGAGTGGAACTCGATCGGCTCGGCGCCGTCCCCGAGCCGCACGTCGTCGAGCCGCCGCACCACCTCCTCGAGCGCGACCCGCAGGTTCAGGCGGGCCAGGTTGGAGCCGGCGCAGCGGTGGGGGCCGGCGCCGAAGGCGAGGTGGCGGTTGCTGGCCCGCTCCAGGTCGAAGTCGGCGGGGCAGGCGAACTCGCCCTCGTCGCGGTTGGCCGACGCCCAGTAGATCATGACCTTGTCGCCCTTGCGGATCGGCTGGCCGCCGATCTCGGTGTCGGTCGTGGCGGTGCGGGCGATGGCGATGAACGGCGGCTCGAGGCGCAGCAGCTCCTCGGCGGCGTCGGGGATCAGCTCGGGCCGGCTGCGCAGCAGCGCGGGGATCGCGGGCTCGCGGCAGAACCGGATCATGAACTGGCCGAGCGCCCCGGCGGTCGTCTCCAGGCCGCCGAGGATGAGCAGCTGGATGACGCCGATGATGTCGTCCTCGGTGATGGGCCGGCCCTCGATCTCGGCCGCGAGCACCGCGTCGACGACGTCGCCGCGGGGCGGCTGCCGGCGGCGCTCCTCGACGAAGCTGCTGATCCACGCGTGCATGCCCTGCCACGCCTTGCCCCGGTCGGGGTTGGTGGGCACCGACGCCGCGGACGCCATCTCGTTGATCTCGGCCACGTCGTCGGGCGGGGCGTTGAGCACCAGCTCGAAGAACGCCAGGCCGGGGAACGGCCGGGCGAAGTCGGCCATGAAGTCGCAGCGGCCGGACTCGACGAACCCGTCGACGAGCCGGGTCACGAGCGCCCGGGTCGGCACCTCGTATTCGGCCACGACGGCCGGCGTGAACCAGGCGTTGATGAGGCGCTTGTACTCGCGGTGCAGGGGCGGGTCGAGGTGCTCGGGGATGGCCTTGACGACCATCTTGGTCTCGGGCACCGACACGCCCAGCGCGGAGCTGAAGGTCCGCCAGTCCTGGGCGACGCGCAGCACGTCCTCGTACCGGGTCACCACCCAGAACCCGCCGTGCTCCTCGCTCCAGGCCACCGGGTGGTTGGCCCGCATGTGGGCCAGCGTGCCGTCGAGGTCCTGGGCCAGCTCCGGCGAGATGTGGTCGAAGTGGTGGGCGCACCACTCGTCGGACAGCATCGCGCCACACTAACATGTGAGCGATCACTTTCTCAGGGTCGCTCGGAGGGGCTGTGGAGGACGCGGCGCGGGAGCTGGCGCGGTGCTGGCACGAGGGGTGGAACCGCGGCGACGTCGACACGATCATGGCGCCGTTCGCCCCCGACGTGGTGTTCAGCTCGCCGTTCGTCCCGAGGTTCTCCGGCGACCCGGAGAAGACGACGATCGAGGGTGCCGAGGCCCTGCGCGCCTACGTCGCGGCGGCGCTGCGCCGCTCCCCGGGCATCCGGTACACGCTCGACGCGACCTACGCCGGGACCGACGGCATCGTCCTCGTGTACGTCTGCCACTACCCCGACCCCGGCCGGCCCGACAAGCGGGGCGCCGACTCGATGCGGGTGGACGCGTCGGGCCGGGTCGTCGAGTGGCGCTGCCACTACTGAGCCCGGGCCGGGCGGTCAGGCGAGGGACGGCGGCAGGCCGATGCTGCGGGGCTCGAGGTAGGCGGCCAGGCCCTCGGGGCCGAGCTCGCGGCCGAGGCCCGACTGGCCGAACCCGCCGAACGGCACCAGCGGGAACGGCGGGTACGAGCCGTTGACCGCCACGCTGCCGGTCCGCAGCCGCCGGGCCAGGCCCAGCGCCCGGCCGTCGTCCGCGCTCCACACGCCGCCGGACAGGCCGTACTGCGAGTCGTTGGCGATGCGGACCGCGTCGTCCTCGTCCTCGTAGGGGATGAGGCACAGGACCGGCCCGAAGATCTCCTCCCGGGCCACCCGCATCGTGTTGTCGACGTCGCCGAGGATCGTCGGCGCCACGTACCAGCCGCGGGCGAGATGGGCCGGGCGCGTCCCGCCGGCGACCACCCGGGCGCCCGCCTCGACGGCCAGGCGGACGTAGCCCTCGACGCGGTCCCGCTGGCGCTCGGCGACGAGCGGGCCGACGACGGTGGCGGGGTCGTGGGGGTCGCCGTAGGGCACGGCGGCCGCCGCCGCGGCCGCGGCGTCGAGCGCGTCGGCGTAGCGGGACCGGGGCACCAGCACGCGGGTGTGCGCCCCGCACACCTGGCCCGACAGGTGCATGCCCGCCCCCACGACCCGGGGGACCACGCCCGCCAGGTCGGCGTCGTCGAGGAGGACGGCGGCCGACTTGCCGCCGAGCTCGAGCGAGACCCGGGTGACCCGCTCGCCGCACAGGCTCATGATCCGGCGGCCCGCGGCGGTCGAGCCGGTGAAGGCCACCTTGTCGACGCCCGGGTGGGTGACGAGGTGCTCGCCGACCTCGCGGCCGCCCGGGACCACGTTGACCGCGCCCGGCGGCACGCCGGCCTCGTCGAGGGCCTCGGCGAGCACGAAGTTGGACAGCGGGGCCTCGGGCGGCGGCTTGACCACCACCGTGCACCCCGCGGCCAGCGCCGGGGCCACCTTCCAGGACGACAGCGTGACCGGGGCGTTCCAGGGGACGATCGCGGCGACGACGCCGACCGGCTCGTTGGTCACGAGGCCGGCGCGGTCGGCCGTGACCACCCGGCGCTCGAACTCGAAGGTGCGGATCAGCCCGGCGTAGTAGTCGAACACGGGGGCGACCAGGCCGGTCTGCGAGGCGGTCGCCTGGCTCACGGCACAGCCCATCTCGTCGACCGTGACCCCGGCGATGTCGTCGGCCCGCTTGCGCAGCAGGTCGGCCGCCCGGGCCAGCACGCCGGCCCGCTCCGCCGGGGCCATGCGGGGCCACGGGCCGTCGTCGAACGCGGTGCGGGCCGCGGCGACGGCCCGGTCGATGTCGGCGTCGGTGGCCAGCGGGACCTCGCCCACGACGTCCTCGGTCGAGGGGGAGACCACGGGGAGCGTCCCGGGCCCGGCCGGTGGCACCCACCGGCCGCCGATGGCGAGCTCCCGCCGGTACATCAGCCGGTCGTCCACCGGGCGACCGTACCATCCTGAGCGAACGCTCGCTTCCCGCGGCGGCCCGGGGGTGCCGTCGACGGCTCGGGGCTGGCTCTGGCGTTCGTTCGTACCGGAAAGCGACACGAACGAACGCCGGTTGCGGGCGCAACGGTCTGTCGGCCCGGGCGATCGAGCGCCGCCAATAGATGAGTAAGTGATCATTTGCTAGCGTGGCGCGATGGACCTGCTGCTGCGCCACGCCACCGTGATCGACGGGACCGGCGGCCGGTCCCGGGCGGCCGACGTGGCGGTGGTGGGAGACCGCATCGCCCACGTCCGGCCGCCCGGCGAGCTGGCGCCGGCCCCGGGCACCGAGGTCGTCGACCTCGACGGGCTCGTGCTGGCCCCCGGCTTCATCGACATCCACACGCACTACGACGCCCAGATCCTCTGGGACGGCGACCTGACCCCGTCGAGCTGGCACGGGGTCACGAGCGTGGTCATGGGCAACTGCGGGTTCGGCGTCGCCCCGACCCGCCCCGAGCACCGCGACACGATCGTGCGGACGCTGGAGAACGTCGAGGGCATGTCGACCGAGGCCCTCGACGCCGGGATCGACTGGTGCTTCGAGACCTTCCCCGAGTACCTCGCGGCGCTCGACCGGCGTCCCAAGCGCCTCAACGTGGGCGCGTTCATCGGCCACACGCCGCTGCGGCTGTTCGTGCTCGGCGGCGACGAGCGGGCCGCCGACGCCGGCGAGGTCGAGGCCATGCGCCGGATCGTGCGCGAGGCCATGGAGGCCGGCGCGATCGGGTTCTCGACGTCGCGGCAGCCCGCCCACCAGGGGGCGTTCGGCCGGCCCGTGCCCAGCCGCTTCGCCGAGACCGACGAGGTCTCCGCCCTGGCGTCGGTGCTCGGCGAGCTCGGCAGGGGCGTCGTCCAGGTGTCCATCGGGCCCGGCCTGTTCGTCGACCAGTTCTCCGAGCTGTCGGTGCGCCACGACGTCCCCGTCACCTGGACCGCACTCGTCGCCCGGGCCGACAAGCCGGGGGCCGCGCTGCGCACGGTCGAGCGGGGCGCGGCGCTGCCCGGCGAGGTGTACCCGCAGATCGCGTGCCGCCCGATCGTCATGCAGATCTCGTTGACCGACCCCGTGCCGCTGGCCGAGATCGACGTCTGGAAGGAGGTGCTGGCCCGGCCCCGCGCCGAGCGCGCCGCCCTCTACGCCGACGCCGCCTGGCGGGACCGGGCCCGCGCCGCCACCGTCGAGGGCTGGAGCCACCGGTGGCCGAAGACGAGCGTCGAGGAGACGGTCGCCCACCCCGAGGCGGTCGGCGTCCCGCTCGACCGGCTGGCCGTCGAGCGGGGGACCACGCCCTTCGACCTGATGCTCGACCTGGCGCTCGCCGACGGCATGGCGACCCGCTTCCGCGTCGTCCTCGACAACGACGGCGACGGCGAGATCGCCGACCTGCTGGCCGACGAGCGCACGCTGCTCGGCCTGTCCGACGCCGGGGCGCACGCCAGCCAGCTGTGCGACGCCTGCTACTCGACCCACCTGCTCGGCCACTGGGTCCGCGAGCGCCGGGCGCTCGACCTCGAGGCCGCGGTGTGGCGGCTCACGGGCCACCCCCACCGGGCGTTCCGCCTGGCGGACCGCGGGCTGGTGCAGGAGGGCTTCCACGCCGACCTCGTCGCCTTCGACCCCGACACGGTCGGGACCACCCCGGTCGAGCGGGTGGCCGACCAGCCGGGCGGCGCCGATCGCCTCGTCGTCCGCAGCACCGGCGTGGAGCACGTGTGGGTCAACGGCGTGGCGACCCGCACCGCGGGCGAGGACGTGCCGGGCGCCGCGCCCGGCCGGCTGCTGCGCTAGCCGCCGGCCGGCTGCGGCTCGGGCGCCGACCGGCGGCTCGAGCTGGTACAGCCCGGTCGCCGTGTGCTGGAGCACCTTGCCGACGATCTCGTCGGGCAGGCCGCCGAGCGACCGCTCGATGACCTCGCGGGGGCTGGGCGACTCCGACGCCGGGCCGGGGGAGAGGCTGGTGGCGTGGGGGAAGTCGGTCTCGAACATGAGGTTGTCGGCCAGCTGGTCGATCACCGACCGCACCGACGCCTGCTCGAACCAGTACATGCCGTAGATCTGCCGGCGCATGTACTCGCTCGGGAGCAGCCGGTCGGGGTAGTCCTTGTGGGCGCCGACGTTCAGCCACTGCCAGTCCATGCTCTCGGCCAGGAACGGCAGCCAGCCGGCGCCGTTCTCGACCGACACGAAGTTGAGGTCGGGGTAGCGGTGGCACACCCCGCTCAGCACGACCTCGGCCACGTTCTCGGCGTTGCCGAGCAGCACCAGCGCGCTCTCCCGCGTGAAGTCGAGCTTCTTCGACTGGTCGACGGCGCCCTTGAGGTCGTCGGGCGAGGCGAGGAAGCCGACGTGGAAGTTCATGCTCAGGCCCATCTCCTGGGCCTGGCCGAGCAGCGGCTCCCAGTGGTCGTCGACGAGGCGGGGCAGGCCGACCTTGTCGTAGCGGGCGGCGAACAGCACGCCCTTGTGGCCCATCTCGTAGCACCGGCGCATCTCGGCCACGGACGCGTCGATGTCCCAGAACGGCAGCATCGTCATGGGGATGAGCCGGCGGGCGTCGGTCGAGCAGAACTCGGTCAGCCAGTCGTTGTAGGCGCGCACGCACTCGGTGGCGAGCTCGGTCGGCATCTCGGTGAGGAACACGTGGCTGTGGAAGCCGACGATGTTGGGGTAGAGCAGCTGGTAGTAGATGCCCATCTCGTCCATGTAGGCGAGGCGGGCCGCCGGGTCGACCGCGGCGGGGACCGCCTCCTCCAGCCGGCGGGGGTGCGACGGCGGGAACTCGGGCCAGCCGGCCTGCGCGAACGCGCCCGCGCCGTAGAGCTTGCGGTCGCCGACGTACCAGTAGTCCTCCTGGCGGCGCTCGTGGAAGCGCACGTGGGGCACGAGGTCACCCCACTTGGACGACACGCGGGCGGTCCACAGGTCGGCCGGCTCGATGATGTGGGAGTCGACGTCGGCCACCGCGTAGCGCTCGCACAGCGCGACCGCGCCTGCGTCGTGATCGGCCATGTGTGGTCCTCCGGCGTGCGGGCGTCAGGGGCGAACACCCGATAGAAAGTGTTTGCTCACTTACTATAGCTCGCCGGGCCGGGTCGTGCGCACCGCCTCCAGGCCCCGCTGCACCCCCGCGGTGAAGCTCGACAGGAAGCCGTAGACCTCGACGGCCGCCCGCGGCGGCTGGACCGGGAGCGGACCCCGGGGCGGGCCGCCGCTCGCCGGGGGCGGCGCCCCGCCGGCCGGGGGCCGCCGGAGCGTGACCGGCGCGGTCGCGGGCATCTGCGAGCCCCGGTCGCGGCGGGTCAGCGGCGGCCGGCCGGCAGGCTGCGGTGCGGCCGGCCGGTAGACGCTGTGGGCGTCGGCGGGGGGGCGGGCGGCGACGACGGGCTGTTCCCCGGTGACCGGCCGGCGGGCCGCCACGACGGGGTGCTCCCCGGTGACCGGCCGGCGGGCGGCCAGGACGGGGTTCTCCCCGGTGACGGGCGGGCGGGCGGCCACGACCGGGTGCTCCCCGGTGCGGACGCGGCCGGCGGCCCGGGCGAGCGAGGCCAGCTGCGCGTCCGTGGGCGGGACCAGCGTCCTGTCCGGCACCGGCCACCGGCGACCGCTGCGGGGCGGGCCCCCGACCGAGCTCGGAGCGCCGGGCGCGGTCGCTGAACGGGGCGACCACCGGCCCCGCGTCGAGGGTCAGGATCTCGGGCGGCAGCTCGACCGTGGCGGTGATGCCGCGGCCGGGCGTGCTGGCGAGCTGCACGCTGATGCCGTGGCGGGCCGCGAGGTTGCCGGCCACGTAGTGGCCCAGGTACTTCGAGGGCGCGATCGTGAACGACTCGCCGCCGGCGAGGCGCCGGTTGGCGGCCTCGATGTCGTCGTTCGACATGCCGAGGCCCGAGTCGATGACGGCGAGGGTGTAGCCCCCCGGCCGGGTCGTGGTCCGGGCCACGCCCCGGACGTCCACCGTCTGGTCGGGCGGCGAGAACACGAGCGCGTTCTCGATCAGCTCGGCCAGCAGGTGGGCGAGGTCGGCGGCGGCCGACCCGACCACGGTGGCGTGCTCGACGCCGCGGCTGATCACCCGCTGGTAGTCCTCGACCTCGCCGAGGGCGGCGCGGATGACGTCGGCGAGCTGGAGCGGGGCGGCCCACTGGCGGGGCGGCTCGATGCCCGCCAGCACCAGCAGCGACTCGGCGTTGCGGCGCATGCGGGTGGCGAGGTGGTCCAGCCGGAACAGGCTGGCCAGGCTGTCGGAGTCGGTCTCGTTCGTCTCGAGCTGGGTGATGAAGTCGAGCTGGCGGCCCAGCAGGTTCTGGTTGCGCCGGCCGAGGTTCACGAAGCTGTCGGCGATGTTGCGGCGCAGCACCGCCTGCTCCACGGCCAGGCCGAGCGCCGAGTCCTGCACCGTGTTCAGCGCCGCGACGACGTCCGCGACCTCGTCGCGCGTCTTCACCACGACCGGGTCCACCGTCGGCACCACGACGTCCTCGCCGAGCGGGGTGTCGAGGATCTCGGACACCGCGTCGGGCAGCCGCTGGTCGGCCATCTCCTTGGCCTGCCGCGTCAGCGACCGCAGCGGCCGCGTGATCGACAGCGACACCAGCACGGTCAGCACCGCCGCCGCCGCCAGCGTGACGACCATCAGCGCCGCGAACCGCTGCTGGCGGCTGGTGGCGGCCGCGTTGAGCTCGTCGGCCCGGCCCGCGAGGGCGGTCGCGACCTCGTCGCGGTAGCCGAGGTAGGTCATGTCGAGGTCGGGGACGTCGAGACCGGCGAGCAGGACGGGGACGTCGACCTTGCCGGTGGAGAGCGCCAGCGCGGTCTGGTCGGCGAGCGTCTGGTCGAACTGCTCGGGGAAGTGCTCGGCCGCCAGCTCCTCGTAGGCCCCCGTCGGCGTGCGCAGCGTCTCGGCCTGGCGGCGGAACGCGTTCTCGAGCCGGGCGACCTTGGCGATCTCCGCCGGCTGGTTGACGCCGGGCTCGTCGCCGGGGCCGCTCGACACCGAGGCGGGCAGGACGAGGGCGTTGGTCAGCTGGGGGACCGTCTCGAGCTGCCGGCTCACGGCCTCCATCAGGCGGGCGCCCTGGCGCAGCTCGGGATCGTCCATGGCGACCGAGATCCGGGACATGCCGCCGAAGAACTGCGAGATGAGCGCCGTGTACTGGTCGAACACCCCGGTGGTGAGCGCGATGTTGTCGAGGCTGGGCGTCGTGGTGGCGACGTAGGTGTCGATCTCGGCCCGGAGGTCCTCCAGCTCGGACAGGTTCTCGATCGCCGAGTCGTAGGCGCTGCGGGCGGCGGGGCTCCGCTCGTCGAGCCCGGCCTCGAACTCTGCGAGGGCGGCGTCGGTGTCGGCCCGCGTCTGCTCGTAGCCGCTGACGTCCATGGCCAGGTCCTGGTCGACCCCGACCAGCTGGGCCGCGGCCCAGTTGCGCTCGTTCTGCAGGGCCGTGATGAGGCCGTTGGGGCCGATGGTGGCGGTGGCGAGCCCTGTCTGGTCCCGCACCTCACGGGCGTCGGCGGCCACGTTCGTCACCTCGATCAGGGTGACCAGGCCCATGGCGACCAGGGGGACCGCCAGCGCGATCGCCAGCTTGATGCGGATGGGGAAGCGGTGCACCTAGACCTCCGGGACGGCGCGCAGGTGCTGCGCCATCATCAGCGGGGTCACGCTCAGGACCCCGGAATCGACGGGAAGGGTGACGCCGGTGATCCACCGGGCCTCGTCGCTGGCCAGGAACGCGGCCGCCCAGGCGACGTCCCAGCCGGTGCCCGGGGTGCCGAGCAGGCCGGCCTCGTTGCGCAGCGTGTTCATGTACTCGGTGCGGGGACCCTCGCCCGAGACCGACAGCACCATGGGGGTGGTGATGTGGCCCGGGGCGACGGCGTTGACGCGGATGCCCTGGCGGCCGTGCGAGTAGGCCATGTCGACCGTCATCGCGCTCAGCCCGCCCTTGGCCGCCGAGTAGGCCAGCGTGCCGTCGCCGCGGAGGGCGGAGATCGACGAGATGTTGACGATGGACCCCGAGCCCTGATCCGCCATCACGGGCACGGCGTACTTGCAGGCGAGGAACGCGGTCCGCAGGTTCACGGCGAACGTCTGGTCCCAGGCCTCCTCGGTGGTGTCGACGACCGTGCCGACGGCCGCCCGCCCGATGTTGTTGACGAGGATGTCGACGGTCCCGAAGGCCTCGACGGCGGTGCGCACCATGGCCTCGCAGTCGGCGGCCCGGGTCACGTCGGCGGCGAACACCTCGGCCTTGCCGCCCTCGTCGGAGACCATGCGCCGCGTCTCCTCGGCGCGCTCGGGATGCAGGTCGACGAGCAGCACGCTCGCGCCCTCGCGGGCGAGCACCACAGCCGTCGCCTTGCCGGTGCCGATGCCGGGCCCCGGTGTCGAGCCCGCGCCCGTGACGATGGCGACCTTGCCATCGACGCGGCCAGCGCGTTCCCCCATGCGTTCCCTCCCCATCGTCATTCAGACGTTCATGGTGACCAGCTGGTCAGCAGCGCGGCGCCCGCCTCGATGCCACCCACGTTGGTCACGGCCACGACCTCGGCGCCCGGCACCTGCCGGTCGCCCGCCTCGTCCCGCAGCTGGCGCACCGCCTCGGCCGTGTGGCCGAACCCGGCGTGCAGCCGGCCGCCCGAGAGCTGCCCACCCCACGTGTTGAGCGGGAGCTCCCCGCCGAGCGAGATCCGCTCGCCGCCCTCGACGAACGCGCCCGCCTCCCCGGTGCCGCAGAACCCCATCGCCTCCAGCCACCAGACCGCCTCGATGGAGAACCCGTCGTAGAGCTGCGCCGCGTCGACGTCGGCGGGCCGCAGGTCCGTGCGCGCCCACATCGCCGCCGCGGTGCCGTACCCGACCCGGCCCATGTCCTCCCACTGCTCCCACGACGGCCGGCCGTCGACCACCCCGGCCATGGCCTCGATGCGGACCGGGGCCCGGAGGTCGGGCGCGGTCTCGGCGGCCGACACCACGATGGCGGTGGCGCCGTCGACCGGGACGTCGCAGTCGTACAGGCACAGCGGCGTCGAGATCATGCGGGACGCCAGGTAGTCGTCGACCGTGAGCGGCGTGCGGTACACCGCGTCGGGGTTGCCGGCCGCGTGCGCCCGCTGGGTGACCGGGATCCAGGCGAGCTGCTCGCGGGTGAGGCCGTGCTCGTGCATGTACCGGGTGGCGTAGGGCGCCACCTGGCACACGGGCGACAGCAGGCCGACGGGCAGCAGCCAGGCCAGCGGGCCCTCGGCCTGCTGGTGGATCGACCCGTAGGCCGGGCGCCCGCCCGCCTTGCGGGCGGCGCTGCCCTCCTTGACCGTGCGCCAGACCACGACGTGGCGGGCCTGGCCCGTGGCCACCGCCTGGGCGGGGCCGTAGAAGGGCAGGCTCATGCCCTCGACCAGGCCCTGGCGCCACGTCGTCGCGACGCCGAGCGCGTCCTGGACCTCGTAGAGGTCGCCGTTGGCGTAGCCGGGCAGGTTGGCCTTGCCGCCGCCCGGGAACATGGCGAGGCCGTCGATGTCGTCGAGCGCCAGACCGGCATCCTCGACCGCGGCGAGGATGGCGTCCAGCGTCAGCTGGAGGCCCGAGCGGTCGACGGTGCGGCCGATCGCCGACTGCCCGATGCCCGAGATGACGGCGCGCCGCTCGGCCGGCTCCGCGCCCATCAGGCCCCTCGACCGGTGGCGACGAAGCTGGGGATGGCGAAGCCGCCGGGCCCCGGCTCGAACCCGACGTCGACCGACATCCCGATGGCCGCGCCCTCCGGCGGGCACCCGCGGAGCCGCCCGGCCACCCGCACGCCCGGGTGGTCGGGGAACTCGACGAGCACGACGGCGTAGGGCACGTCGAGGTCCGGCAGCCAGCGCTGGTGGTTGACCGTGAAGCTGTAGACGACCCCGGGCCCCGCGACCTCGGCCGGCGCCGTGCGGCGGCTGCGGCAGGCGCGGCAGATCCCCCGCGGGGGGAACGACTCGGCGCCGCACGCCGAGCAGCGCTCGACCATGAGGCGGCCGTCCCGCGCCGCGTCCCAGAACGCCGCAGTTTCCTCCGTGACGGCGGGCGGGATGCCCGTCGTCGCGTCGACAACTGCTCTCAGCGCGCCTGCCATGGCCTCCATCCCAGCAAGCCCCCTCTCCGCCAGGGAGAATACACGTCCACACTTAGCGCTTCGCCAAGCTCACTCACTGAGGGTGACGTTCGCGTCTCGTGGTCGGGCCGCCGCGGGTGAAGAAAGTGAACAATTGCTATCTTCGTCGGCGACGACCGAAGGAGGGCCCGTGGCCGGCGAACGCATCATCCTCGGAGCTGCGGCGCTCCCCGAGCCCGACCGGGCCTGGCTCGCCGCCGCCGAGCGCCTGCCGATCGAGTCGATCTGGCAGGGCGGCCACGTGCTCCCGCGGCAGCCGACCGGCGAGGCCGTCACCCGCCTCGCCCTGATGACGGCGTGGACCGAGCGGGTGCGGGTGGGCACCGCCGTGCTCCTCCTCCCGCTCTACCACCCGGTCGTCGTGGCCAAGCAGGTCGCCGACCTCGACGCCTGGTCCGGGGGGCGGGTCTCGGTCGGCGTGGGCGTCGGCGGCGAGTTCCCCCACGAGTTCGACGCCGTCGGCGTCCCGCTGCGCGAGCGGGGCGCCCGCACCGACGAGGCCATGCAGGTCCTCCGGTCGCTGTGGGCCGGCGGGCCCGTCACCCACCACGGGCGCTTCTTCGACCTCGACGACGTCACCCTGCAGCCGGTGGCGCCCCCCGGCGCCGGGCCGTCGCCCGGGCAGCCCGGCGGGCCGCCCCTGCTCGTGTCGGGCCGCAAGGCACCGGCCATGCGGCGGGCCGCCCGGCTCGGCGACGGCTGGATGCCCTACCTGATGTCGCCGGACGCCTACGGCCGCTCGGTGGCCACCGTCCGGGCCGAGGCCGCGACCGCCGGCCGGGACCTGGGCGGCTTCGAGTGGGCGCTGTTCGCCTACTGCTCGATCCGGCGCGACGGCGACCGGGCCCGGGAGGACGTGGCCCGGTTCCTCGGCCGCGCCTACGGCGACAAGCCGCGGGCGCTGCTCGAACGCATCGCACCCGCCGGCACGCCCGACGAGGTGGTGGCCCGGTTCCAGGACTACGTCGACGCCGGCGTCCGCCACATCGTCGTCTCGCCGGCCGCACCGGCCGACACGCTGGAGGTGGTCACGCTGGCCGCCGAGGAGGTCCTGCCCCGGCTCACGCTGCCGGTGGGCGCCGAGGTGGCGCCGTGACCCCGGTGCCCGCCGCCGGCGGCCGGCCCTGCGCCGGCCTCACCGTGGTCGAGGTGGCCGCCGGCGTGACCGACCTCGGCCTCGGCCTGGCGGGCGGCGTGCCGGGCATGATGCTGGCCGACCTCGGCGCCGCCGTGACCCGGGTCGTCGGCACCGTCGAGCCGCCCGTCGACGCCGGCCTGCCGTGGGGGCGGGCCTGGCACCGCGACAAGCAGGTCGTCGCCACCGACGACCCCGGGCGGATCCGCGCCCTGCTGCAGGCGGCCGACGTCGCCCTCGTCCACGGCCCCGAGGCCCTCGTCGAGGACCGGGGCCTCGGCTGGCACGACCTGCGGGACGGCGCCCCCCGGCTCGTCTACGCCCGCCTGGCGCCGAGCCGCACCGCCGCGGGCGACGTCGACGACTACGGCCTGCTCGTCGAGGCGCGCACCGGGTTCTGCACCCAGCTGGCCGGGCACCGGCCCGGTCCGATCTTCGCCGACGTGCGGGCGCCGGGGACGGGCGCCGCGCTGCTGCTCACGACGTCGGTGCTGGCCCTGCTGCGCCGCCGGGCGCTCACCGGCGCCGGCGGGTGGGCCGAGACGTCGCTCTACGACGGCATGCTCGCCACGCTCGGCTGCATGATCGGCCGCTCCGAGCGGGCCGCCCCCGAGGTCGAGGGCTACTGGGAGAAGGGCTCGACGTTCCCCAACTTCCTGTACCGCTGCGCCGACGGCGAGCTGCTGCAGGTCTGGTTCGGCGGCAAGGGGATGTACCCCCAGCTGCTCGAGGTGCTCGGCGACGAGCCGAGCAGCGAGGGCTACTACACCGACCAGGCGACCGGCGCCCTCCAGCGAGCGGGCGGTCCGGTGGCGGTCGATCTTCGCCACCCTGCCCCGCGACGAGTGGATCGGGCGCCTCCGGGACGCGGGCATCGCCGCCGAGCCGGTCCTCGGGCCCGGCGACGCGCTGGCCGACCCCCACGTGGCCGAGGTCGGGCTCGCGCTCCGGCGGTCCGAGCAGGGACACGACGACGTCGTGCTGGCCACGCCGGTCTCGGTCGTCCCGCTGGGCGGGGCCGCGCCGGAGCCCGGCGACACCGCGCCCGGGCCCGGGTCCGCGCTGCTCGCCGGCGTGCGGGTCCTCGACTTCTCGGCGTTCGTCGCCGGCCCGCTCGCGGCCGAGGTCCTGGCCGACCTCGGTGCCGAGGTGATCAAGGTCGAGCCGCCCGGGGGCGAGGCCATGCGGGGGGCCGCGTACGCCATCGCCGCCTGCCAGCGCGGCAAGCGCAGCCTGGCCATGGACATCGGCGGCCGCCGACGCCCGGCCCGTGGTCGAGCGCCTGATCGCCTGGGCCGACGTCGTGCTGCACAACTTCCGCGTCGGGGTGTCCGAGCGGCTGGGCATCGACGAGGCGAGCGTCGCCCGCCTCAACCCCCGGGCCGTCTACTGCCACGCCAGCGCCTTCGGGTCCACCGGCCCCCGGGCCCGGGCGCCCGGCAACGACGCGCTCATGCAGGCGCTGACGGGCGTCGAGCGGGCCATCGGCGGCGCCGGCAACGACCCGATCGCCGCCACCTGGATCCCGGTCGACATGGTCGGCGGGTGGGTGGCGGCGACCGGCATCCTGGCCGGGCTGTACGCCCGGGCCGTGACCGGCCGGGGCCAGCAGGTGGCCACGAGCCTGCTCGGCGCCGGGATGCTGTTCCACAGCGGCGTGTTCCGGCGCGACGGCGAGGTCGTGCGCGGGCCGGAGCTGGACGCCGGCCAGACCGGCTACGGGCCGGGGTACCGCATCTACCGGGCCGGCGACGGCGGCTGGGTCGCCCTGGTGGTGCCCGACCCGGACGCCTGGCAGCGCCTGCGGTCGCAACCGGAGGCGGCCGCGCTGCCCGAGACGTACGCCCCCCTGCGCGGCGGCCCCGACGACGGGACCGCCCGCGCCGCCGAGGCGGTGCTCGAGGCGGCCCTCGCCACCGCCGGCGCGGACGAGTGGGTGGCCCGGCTGCGGGCCCTCGGCCTGCCGGCCGAGCGGGTCGAGACGATGGACCGCGACGCCTTCCGCCGGGCCATCCTCGACGACCCGGTCAACCGCGGGCTCGGGCGGGTGGCGGCCTACGAGACGGCCGACTGGGGCCACTTCGAGCAGATCGGCCCGCTCCTGCGCTGCGGCCCCGCCGTGCGCGCCGCCCCGCCCCCGATGCTCCCGGGCATCGGCGAGCACACGGTCGCCGTCCTCGGCGACATGGGCTTCGACCGGGCCGAGATCGACGCCCTCCTCACCGCCAAGGTCGTCCGCCAGGGCTGACCCGTGAAACGACGCAGGGGTGTATAGTCAGGCGTATGCCGAGGATGCAGGTCTACCTGCCCGCCGACCTCTACGAGGCGGTCAAGGAACGTGGCCTGCCCGCGTCGGAGCTACTCCAGGAGGCCGTCGAGGCTGAGCTGCGCCGGCAGGAGCTCAACGAGCAGGCCGATGCCTACCTTGCCGAGCTCGTTGCCGAGGCCGGCGAACCCTCGCCCCGGGAACGCCGCCGTGCCGAGGCGATCGCCCGACGCATCCGCGATCGTGCCGTCGTGCGTCAGGCGGGGTGACCCTCGATGCTCGTGTTGGACTCCGGTGGCGTCAGCCGCCTGAGCCAGCGATCCCGCCGCGCCGCCGCGCTCATCGCTGCGCTCCGGCGCGAGGGCCTCTGGCCGCCGGTCGTCCCGACGGTGGTGCTCGCCGAGTCGACAACGGGCGCGGCACGGACCGACACCAACGTCAACCGCTTCCTCAAGAGCTGCGATCTCGATCCGATCGTCCCCGCGGCGAAGGCCAGGCGGGCAGGTCAGCTGCGCGCCCAGGCTCGACGCGGGTCCGCGGTGGATGCGTTGCTCGTCGCGCTCGCAGAGCCGGGGTCGACGGTGCTGACGTCGGACCGCGCCGACCTGGACGCGCTCGCGTCCTACGCGGACGGCGTCGACATCGAGGTCGTGTAACGCAGCTAGCGGGCCGTCCAGCCGCCGTCGACGACGATCGTCTGGCCGGTGGTGTAGCGGCCGGCGTCGCCGGCCAGCCACAGGATCGCCCCGACGAGGTCGTCGACGGTGCCGTCGCCGGGGAGGGGGGTGTTGCGCTGCAGCCAGGCGCGGCTGCGCTCGTCGTCGTACATGGCGTCGGTGATCTCGCTGCGGAAGAAGCCGGGGGCCACCGTGTTGACCCGGACCGCGTGCCGGGCCCACTGCACGGCCAGCTCGGTGGTCAGGCCCGAGAGCCCCGCCTTGGCCGCGGCGTACGACGCCTGGGGGATGCCGGGGATCCCGACCTGGCCGCTGATCGACGACACGTTGACGATCGACCCGCGGCCGGCAGCCTGCATGTGGGGGAGCACCGCCTGGCACAGCCGGAAGGGGGCGACGAGGTGGAGGTGCAGCGTCCGGGTCACCTCCTCCGGCGGCTCGTCCTCGGCCGGGCAGGGGCCGGCGAAGCCGCCGGCCACGTTGACCAGGATCTCGGGGCCGCCGAGCGCGGCGGCCACCCGGGGGACGAGCCCGTCGACCTGCGCCGGGTCGAGCAGGTCGCAGGCCACGGCCGCGCCGCCGATCTCCGCCGCCAGCGCCTCCAGCCGGTCGGCCCGGCGGGCCGTGACGGCGACGCGGGCGCCGGCCGCCGCCAGGGTCCGGGCGACCGCCGCCCCGAGACCGGACGAGGCCCCCGTCACGAGCGCCACGCGCCCGTCGAGGGCGAAGATCCGGAGGCCCGCGGGCGTGGCGTCGCCGGTGTCACGGCCGTCGCTCATGGGGCGATCATCCCAGCGCCCGGTGCCTGTTGCAAAGTGAGCCTTCACTGACTACCGTGCCCGCGCGTCGCACGACGGTGACAGCGAGGGGAGTGACCGTGGACCGAGAGGCGCTGGAGCACGGCCTCGTACGCCGGTTGCTCGATCACGTCGAGAACGGCACCACCGACCTCGCCGACGCGGTGCTCGAAGTCCCCGCCGACAGCTACACCTCGCCCGACCGCCTCGCCGCCGAGATCGACGCCCTGTTCCTCGGCCACCCGCTCGTCCTCTGCCTGTCGGGGGCGCTGCCCAGACCCGGCAGCTACCGCACCGTCGACCTGTGCGGCACGCCGGTCCTCGTCACCCGGGCCCCGGACGGGCGCGTGCGGGCCATGGCCAACGTCTGCCGCCACCGCGGCGTGCGGGTCGTCGACGGGGCCGGCGACGCCCGCCGGTTCACCTGCCCGTTCCACGCCTGGGTCTACGACATCGAGGGCAACCTCGTCGGCGTGCCCGCGGCGACCTCGTTCGGCGACGTGTGCCGCGAGGAGAAGGGCCTGGTGGAGCTGCCCGTCGCCGAGGGCTACGGGCTGGTGGTCGGGCGCCTGCGCCCGGGGCCGCCCGTCGACATCGACGCCTACCTCGGCCCCGACCTCGCCGCCGAGCTGGCCATGCTCGACTTCGCCTCCTGGGAGCCGTACACCGACGCCCACGTCCACCAGGTGACGGCCAACTGGAAGGTCACGCTCGACACCTTCCGGGAGAACTACCACTTCGACTACCTGCACCGGAACACGCTGAAGGACTACGCCTACGGCGGGGTGCTGACCTTCGACCCCTTCGGCCCGCACCTGCGCAACTGCTCGGCCATCCGCTCGATCGACGAGCTGCGCGACCGGCCGCAGGCCGACTGGGGCGAGGTGACACAGCACTTCAGCTATCAGTACCAGCTCTTCCCGAACACGAGCCTCACCTTCGACAGCCGCCACATCGAGCTGTGGCAGATCCTGCCCGTCACGCCCGCCACCTCCGAGGTCGTCCACACCGCCTACATGCGGCCCGGCCTCCCCGACGAGGACCGCGACCGCCTGGCCGAGATGGCGCCGTGGATCTGCGAGACCGTCGTCGACGGCGAGGACTTCTGGGTCGCCGGCCGCACCGAGCCCGGGCTGCGGACCGGCCTCGTCGACACCGTGCTGTTCGGGCGGAACGAACCGGCGCTCCAGCACCTCCACCGGGGCTTCGCGGCGGCGCTGGCGGCGGCCCGCGGCGACTGAGCACGGCGATGGACCACGACATGGGCGAGGGCGCGGCGGCGCGGCGCGCCGAGCTCCGCCGGCTGGTGGCCCCGGGCCCGCCCGGGTGCTAGCTTGCTATGTGAGCGTTCGCTCTCTTTCCGGTGCGTGTGGGAGATCAGCATGTCGTTCAAGTGGTTCATCTCCGTCGACGACCACCTCATCGAGCCCGCGCGGCTGTGGCAGGAGCGGGTGCCCGAGCGCTGGCGCGAGAACGCCCCCCACATCGTGCGGGACGGCGACTCCGAGCACTGGGTGTACGAGGACCGCGAGATCGTCACCACCGGGCTGAACGCCGTCGCCGGCAAGCGGCGCGAGGAGTTCTCGCCCGAGCCCATCACCTACGAGGACATGCGCCCCGGCTGCTACGAGCCGGCGGCCCGGGTCGCCGACATGGACCAGGGCAACGTGCTGTCGTCGCTGCTGTTCCCCTCGTTCCCGCGCTACTGCGGCCAGGTGTTCCACGAGGCCAAGGACAAGGACCTGGCGCTGCTGTGCGTCCGGGCCTGGAACGACTTCATCCTGGAGGAGTTCGCCGGCGACTACCCCGGCCGCTTCATCCCCATGATGATCATCCCGCTGTGGGACCCGGTGGCCGCGGCCGCCGAGATCGAGCGCACCGCCGCCCTCGGGGCCCGGTCGATCGCCTTCTCCGAGAACCCCACCAAGCTCGGCCTGCCGTCGATCCACACCGACCACTGGGACCCGGTGTTCCGGTCGGCCGACGAGGCCGGGCTCGTCGTGTCGATGCACGTCGGGTCGTCGTCGAACCTGATCCGCACGTCCCCCGACATGCCGACGCTGGCCTTCATGGCCTACTCGGCCGCGGCCAACCAGGCGGGGACGCTGCTCGACTGGCTGTTCAGCGGCAACTTCGAGCGGTTCCCCGGCCTGAAGATCGCGCTGTCCGAGGGCTCGATCGGCTGGATCCCCTACTTCCTCGAGCGGGCCGAGCAGGTGATCGACAAGCAGCGGTTCTGGGCCTCCCGCTTCGACATCGACATGAACGCCAGCCACGAGCGCGGCGAGTCCAAGAGCGCGTCCCGCTTCTCGCTCGACACCGACATCCGGCGCCTGTTCAAGGACCACGTGTTCGGCACGTTCATCGAGGACCACGCCGGCCTGCGGCTGCTCGACATCATCGGCGAGGACAACGTGATGCTGGAGTGCGACTACCCGCACTCCGACTCGACCTGGCCCGACACGGTGAACCTGGCCAACAAGTGGCTGGGCGACCTCCCCGAGGACGTGCAGCACAAGATCACGATCGGCAACGCGTCCCGGGTCTACGGCTTCACGCCGGCCGACCCGGCGACGCTCGAGCCGTCGCCGGCACCGGCCTGACGGACCGGCGGGGTCCCATGGCATCGGCCACCTTCTGACGAGGAAGTGCCGATGAAGGTCACCGTCGACCCGGATCTGTGCCAGGGGCACGCCCGGTGCTGGCAGATCTGCCCCGACGTGTTCTCGCTCGACGACGAGGGCCACGCCTCGGTGGCGGACGCCGACGTCCCCGCCGGGCTGGAGGACAAGGTCCGCGAGGCCGTGCGGAACTGCCCCGAGCGCGCCATCGCGGTGAGCTGATGGCCGGCCTGGTCGCGTACGGCACGTATGTGCCGTCCTGGCGCCTGGAGGTGGCCGGCCGCACCCGTGCCGTCGCGTCCTACGACGAGGACGCGACGTCCATGGGCGTCGAGGCGGCGCGGGCCGCGCTCGGCCGCGACCGGGGTCGAGCCCGACGTCGTCGTGTTCGCCACCGCCAGCCCGCCGTACGCCGACAAGACCAACGCCTCCACGATCCACGCCGCGCTGGCGACCGCCAGGTCGACAACGGCCGCACCCTGGCGCTGACCCACAACCTGGGCGGCCAGCCCGGCCGGTGCGTCAGCTTCGTCAGCATCGTGGGCCGGGACCGCGACGAGCGGTAGCGGGCGGTACCGCGGCGCCCACGGACCGTGCCAGAGTTGGTGGCCCGGCCCCAGAAGTTGCACGATCTGCAAGTCCGATTCGCCCGCGCCGGACCGGTGACCCCGAGGTTCCCGAGGTTGACGTGCTGACCCGACTGTTCCGCTCCCACCTGTTCGGCCCCTACCGGGCCCTGCTCATCGCGGTCGTCGGGCTGCAGGCGGTGCAGGCGCTGGCGTCCCTGTACCTGCCCACCCTCAACGCCGACATCATCGACAAGGGTGTCCTGGCGGGCGACAACGCCTACATCCGCGACGTCGGGATGGTCATGCTCGGCGTCACGTTCATCCAGGTCGTGTTCTCGATCGGCGCCGTCTACTACAGCGCCCGGGTGGCGATGGGCTTCGGGCGCGACGTGCGGGGCGACCTGTTCCACCGGGTCACCGACTTCTCGGCCCGCGAGGTCAACCAGTTCGGGGCGCCGTCGCTGATCACCCGCATCACCAACGACGTGCAGCAGGTCCAGATGCTCGTGGTCATGGCCTGCACGTTCGCGGTCGCGGCCCCGATCACGATCGTGGGCGGCATCATCCTGGCCCTCCAGCAGGACACCGGCCTGGCGTGGCTCGTCGTCGTCGCCCTGCCGGCGCTCGGGCTGAGCGTCGGGACCGTGGTGTGGAAGATGGTGCCCCTGTTCCGCACCATGCAGGAGCGCATCGACCGCGCCAACTCGGTGCTGCGCGAGCAGATCACGGGCATCCGCGTGGTCCGGGCCTTCGTCCGCGAGGACCGCGAGGTCGAGCGGTTCGACGACGTCAACGACGGCCTGACCGACGTCTCGCTCCGCGCCGGACGGCTGATGGCGCTGATGTTCCCGATGCTGCTGTTCATCATCAACGCGTCGAGCGTCGGCGTGCTGTGGTTCGGCGCCCGCCGCATCGAGGGCGGCGACATGACGGCCGGCTCGCTCGTCGCCTTCCTCAGCTACTTCACCCTCATGCTCATCGCCGTGATGATGGCGATGTTCGTCTTCCTCATGGCCCCCCGGGCCGCGGTGTGCGCCGAGCGGATCGTCGAGGTCCTCGACACCGCGCCCGTCGGTCGCCGCCCCCGCCCGGCCGGTGCCGGTTCCCGCCGGCGCCGCGTCGCTCGAGCTGCGCGACGTCAGCTTCCGCTACCCGGGCGCCGAGGAGCCGGTGCTGCAGGGCGTCTCGCTGACGTCACTGGCGGGCCGGACCACCGCGGTCATCGGCAGCACCGGCGCCGGCAAGACCACGCTGGTCAACCTGGTGGCGCGCCTGGTCGACGTGACCGAGGGCCAGGTGCTCGTCGACGGCGTCGACATCCGGGACCTCGCCCCCGACGACCTGTGGGACCGGATCGGCCTCGTGCCCCAGAAGCCGTACCTGTTCACGGGCACGGTGGCCAGCAACCTGCGCTACGGCAAGCCCGACGCCACCGAGGACGAGATGTGGGAGGCGCTGAGGATCGCGGAGGCCGCCGACTTCGTGGCCGCCATGCCCGGCGGCCTCGACGCCTCGATCGCCCAGGGCGGCACCAACGTCTCGGGCGGCCAGCGCCAGCGCCTCGCCATCGCCCGCGCCGTGGTCCGCAAGCCCGAGATCTACCTGTTCGACGACTCGTTCTCGGCGCTCGACCTGGCCACCGACGCCCGGCTCCGGGCCCGGCTCGGGCCCTGGACGCGCGACGCCACCGTGCTCGTGGTCGCCCAGCGGGTGTCGACGATCGCCACGGCCGACCAGATCCTCGTCCTGGAGGACGGGCGGCCGGTCGGGCTCGGCACCCACGCCGAGCTGCTCGCCACGTGCCCGACCTACGAGGAGATCGTGTCGTCCCAGCTCCGCGAGGGGGAGGCGGCGGCGTGAGCGAGCGCACCACCTCTCTCCCGGCTGGCGCCCGGCGTTCCCGAGGACGGCGACGGCCGGGGCGCCGGAGTCAACGGGGCCGACCCGACGCCGCCCCGCGCCACCGGCGGCCCGAGCGCCGTGCGGCCCATGGGGGCGGGCATCCCCACGGAGAAGGCCCGCGACTTCCGCAGCTCGTCCCGCCGGCTGCTGGCGCTGCTGCGGGAGGACCGGGTGCCGGTCTGGTGGATCGTGTCGCTGTCCGCCGTCGGCGTGGCCCTGACCGTGATCGGCCCCAAGATCCTGGGCGACGCCACCGACCTCGTCATCGAGGGCGTGCAGAGCCCGGCGGGCATCGACTTCGCCCAGCTGCACCGGCTGCTGCTGGGGGCGCTGGTGCTGTTCCTGGCCTCGTCGGGCCTCACGTACATGGCGGCCTACCTCATGGCCGGGATCATCCAGCGGACGATGCGCCGGATGCGGGCCGAGGTCGAGCACAAGCTGCACCGCCTGCCGCTGTCCTACGTCGACCGCCAGCAGCGCGGCGACCTGCTCAGCCGGGTCACCAACGACATCGACAACGTCGCCCAGAGCCTCCAGCAGACGCTGAACCAGCTCGTGACCCAGTCGCTGACGCTCGTCGGGGTCCTGGCCATGATGATCTGGATCTCGCCGCTGCTGGCGCTGGTCGCCGTCGTGTCGGTGCCGATCTCGGTGCTCACCATGCGCGCGATCGCCCAGCGGTCGAAGGTCCGGTTCATGGCCCAGTGGCGCCACACGGGCGAGCTGAACGCCCAGGTGGAGGAGGCCTTCACCGGCCACGCCATCGTCAAGGCGTTCGGCCGCCAGCGCGAGGTCGAGCAGCGCTTCCGCGAGACGAACGACGAGATGTACGAGGCCAGCTTCGGCGCCCAGTTCGTCTCGGGCGTGATCCAGCCGGCGATGATGTTCCTCGGCAACCTCAACTACGTGATCATCGCCGTCGTCGGCGGGCTCAAGGTCACGTCCGGCGCCCTCACCATCGGCGACGTGCAGGCCGTCCTGCAGTACACCCGGCAGTTCCAGATGCCGCTCACCCAGATGGCGGCGATGGTCAACCTGCTCCAGTCGGGCGTGGCGTCGGCCGAGCGGGTGTTCGAGCTGCTCGACGCCGAGGAGGAGCGGCCCGACGGCGACGCCGAGCCGCTCGGGGGCACAGCCCGGGGCCGGGTGGCGTTCGAGGACGTGTCGTTCTCCTACAACCCCGACCGGCCGCTCATCACCGACCTGTCGCTGGTGGCCGAGCCCGGCCAGACCGTCGCCATCGTCGGCCCGACCGGTGCCGGCAAGACGACGCTGGTGAACCTGGTCATGCGCTTCTACGAGCTGGACGCGGGGCGCATCACGCTCGACGGGCGCGACATCGCCGCGATGCCCCGGCGCGACCTGCGCAACGCCACCGGCATGGTGCTGCAGGACACGTGGCTGTTCGGCGGCACCATCCGCGACAACATCGCCTACGGCAGGCCCGGCGCCACCGAGGACGAGATCCGCCAGGCGGCCCGGGCCACCTACGTCGACCGCTTCGTCCACTCGCTGCCCGACGGGTACGACACGGTCATCGACGACGAGGGCACCAACCTCAGCGCGGGCGAGAAGCAGCTGGTCACGATCGCCCGGGCGTTCCTGTCCGACCCGGCGATCCTCATCCTCGACGAGGCCACCAGCTCGGTCGACACCCGCACCGAGGTGCTGATCCAGGAGGCGATGGCCGCCCTGCGGTCGCAGCGCACCAGCTTCGTGATCGCCCACCGCCTCTCGACCATCCGGGACGCGGACGTGATCCTCGTCATGGAGGCGGGCCGCATCGTCGAGCAGGGCGACCACGAGGACCTGCTGGCCCGGGGCGGGGCCTACGCCCGGCTGTACAACGCCCAGTTCGCGGCGGCCGCCGTCGACCTGGACGCCGAGAGCACCTGACCGTGGCGACCCGCCACGACCACTGGATCGGCGGCAAGGCCGACGCCCCGGCCGCGGACGAGGCCGACGCCGTCGCCCGGGCCAACGACACCGACTACGGGCTCGTCGGCGCCGTGTGGAGCGGCGACGTCGCCCGCGGCCTGCGGGTGGCCGAGCGGATCGAGGCCGGCCAGGTGGCGGTGAACGGCGGCGCGCTGACGATCGAGACCCCGTTCGGCGGCGTCAAGCAGAGTGGCTACGGGCGCGAGAAGGGCATCGAGGCCCTGCACGACTACACGCTGACGAAGACGATCAGCCTGTCCCTCGACTGAGGAGCGCACGATGGACGAGTCCGGCGAAGCGGGCGGTCCAGGCCGTGCGGGCCGAGCGGGAGGCGGCGGGACCGTGACCCGGGTGGGCGTCGTCGGCCTCGGCAACATGGGGAGCGCGCTGGCGGCGAACCTCGTCGGGGCGGGCCTCGACGTGGTGGCGACCGACGTGGCGGGGCCGGGGGGCTGCCCCGACGGGGCCACGTTCGTGCCCGATCTCGCCACCGTCGCCCGGGACGCCGACGTCGTCGTGCTCAGCCTGCCCGACGGCGCGGTGTCCGAGCGGGTGGCCGCGGGCATCGCCGGGACCGGCGGGCGGCGGGTCGCCCACGTCGTCGACACGTCGACGATCGGGGTGGCGGCCGCCCGGGCGATCGACGCACTGCTGGCGGGGGCGGGGGTGGCGTACGTGGACGCGCCCGTGTCGGGCGGCGTGGCGGGGGCCCGGGCCCGCACGCTGTCGGTGATGGTGGCCGGGACCGACGCCGCCTGCGAGGCCGTGGCGCCCGTGCTGGCCGGCCTCAGCGACCGCCGGCACCGGGTCGGCGACCGGCCGGGGATGGCGCAGGCGCTGAAGCTCGCCAACAACTTCCTGTCGGCCACCGCGCTGGCGGCGACGAGCGAGGCGATCGCGTTCGGCCTGTCGGCCGGGCTGGACATGGGCACGATGCTCGAGGTCCTCGACGCGTCCAGCGGCCGCAGCGCCGCCACGGGGGACAAGTTCCCGGACCACGTGCTGACCGGCCGCTACGCGTCCGGGTTCGCCAACTCGCTGATGGCGAAGGACGTCCGCCTCTACCTGGCCGCGGTCGAGGCGGAGGGTGGCCCGGCCGTGCTCGGGCGGGTCACGGCCGGGGTGTGGGAGCGGTTCGCGGCGGCCGAGCCGGGGGCCGACTTCACCCGCATCTACCCCTTCGTCGAGGGCACCCCGCCGCCGCCGTGATGGAAACGGCGTTCTACGACAGGTAGAGTCACGATTCTATGACGAGCGGGACCTCCGAGGGGCCCCGGCTGCGGCCGCTGCCCCCGGCCGAGTGGCCGGCGACGATGCGCGAGGCGCTGGCCGCGCTCCGCCCGCCCGACGCCCGCCACCCCCTGCCGGCCCGGGGCGGTGACCGCCCGAAGGGGCTCAACGTGCTCGGGACCCTGGCCCTGCACCCCGAGCTGGCCCGGGCCTTCCACACCTTCAACGGCCACATCCTCTTCGCCACGACGCTGTCGGTCCGCCAGCGCGAGCTCCTCGTGCTGCGGGTCGCCGCCGTGCGGCAGGCCGAGTACGAGTGGGCCCAGCACGTCGTCCTCGCCGCCGACGCCGGCATCGACGAGGGCGAGGTCGCCCGGATCGCCGAGGGTCCGGCCTCGGCGGGGTGGTCGCCGCTGGAGCGGGCCATGCTCGCCGCGGTCGACGAGCTGCTCGGCGACGCCGCGCATCGCCGACGCCACGTGGGAGGTGCTGGCCGGCGAGCTGGACGAGCGCCAGCTCATGGACCTGGTGTTCACCGTGGGGGCCTACGACCTGCTGGCGATGGCGTTCCGCTCGTTCGGGGTGGAACTGGACGGGGACCTTCGGCGAGAATAACCTTCTCGTCATTGGAGATCAGTGATATCGTCGGGGGACCGACCGGAGGACGACACCGCATGGCGCACTTCACGAAGCCTGCCGAGGGCTCCTGGACGGAGCACTACGGCATCGACACCGGCCCCGTCTCCTACGAGGACTCCATCTCGCCCGAGCACTACGAGCTCGAGCGCGAGGCGATCTTCCGCCGGACCTGGCTGAACGTCGGCCGGGTCGAGCAGCTGCCCCGCAACGGCAGCTACTTCACGCGGGAGCTCGACGCCGCCCGCACGTCGGTGATCGTGCTGCGCGACAGCGACGGCGAGGTGCGCTCCTTCCACAACATCTGCCGCCACCGGGGCAACAAGCTGGTGTGGAACGACTACCCCCGCGAGGAGGTGAGCGGCACCACCCGCCAGTTCACCTGCAAGTACCACGGCTGGCGCTACGGCCTCGACGGCGGGCTGAACTTCGTGCAGCAGGAGTCCGAGTTCTTCGACCTCGACAAGGCCGACTACGGGCTGGTGCCCGTGCGCTGCGAGGTCTGGGAGGGCTTCATCTTCGTGAACCTCGACGACGAGGACACGACGCCGCTGCACGAGTACATGGGCGAGCTGGGCGCGGGCATCGCCGGCTATCCGTTCGACCGCATGACCCAGGTGCACAGGTACCGGGCCGAGATCGGCGCCAACTGGAAGCTCTTCATCGACGCGTTCGCCGAGTTCTACCACGCACCCGTCCTGCACGCGAAGCAGTCCGTGTCCGACGAGTCGCGCAAGCTGCAGGGCGTGGGCTTCGAGGCGCTGGCCTACGACATCGACGGCCCCCACTCGATGGTCTCGTCGTGGGGCGGCATGTCGCCGCCCAAGGACCTGAGCATGGTCAAGCCCATCGAGCAGAAGCTGCGCAGCGGCCTGTTCGGCCCGTGGGACGCACCCGACATCGGCATCGACGAGCTGCCGCCGGGCCTCAACCCCGCCCGCCACCCGTCGTGGGGCATCGACTCGTTCGTGTTCTTCCCCAACTTCATGCTGCTCGTCTGGAAGCCGAACTGGTACCTCACGTACCACTACTGGCCGACCTCCTACAACACGCACATCTTCGAGGGGACGCTGTACTTCGTGCCGCCGAAGAACGCCTACGAGCGGCTCCAGCAGGAGCTCGCGGTCGTGACGTTCAAGGAGTACGCCCTCCAGGACGGCAACACCCTGGAGGCGACGCAGACGATGCTCGAGTCGCGGGCGTTGACCGCAGTTCCCGCTCAACGACCAGGAGGTGCTGCTGCGCCACCTGCACACCACCGCCCGGCGCTACGTCGACGAGTACGAGAAGTCCCGGCCCGGCACGCCGGTCCGGATCTCGGCCGCGTCGTGAGCAGAGGAGACGCCGACATGCCCGCCCTGCTGCCCCCCGACTTCGCCGACCTCGAGCCGTACGCCGGCTGGGCGCTGCCGACCGAGCGGGCCCGCTACGCCAAGCGGCTGGCCAGCACGATGGACGAGCTCCAGGCCTTCTACGACGCCGCCTTCCCCCGGCTCGAGGCCGCGACGGACTACCTCGAGCAGTTCGGCATGGACACGCTGCCCGAGGACGGCAAGCGCCTCCTGTGGCTGTTCGGCTCCCTCGTGACCGTCTCGTTCCCGGTCGAGGTGTGGCGCCAGCCGCGGGTGCCCGACAGCGGCGCCTCCGCCATCGAGGCGGTCGTCGAACCCGCCATCTGACGCAGCGACTATTTGCCTCTCCGTCAGGGAGAAGCTAGTTTCCGGGCCATGTGGCACGAGGAACGCCTGCTGATCGACGGCGATCTCGTCCCCGCCGAGGGGGACCGGACGTACGAGACGATCGACCCGACGACCGGCGAGGCCCTGGGCACCGCCGCCGACGCCTCGGTGGGCGACGCCCAGCGCGCCGTGGTGGCGGCCCGCCGGGCGTTCGACACCACGTCGTGGGCGACCGACCCGGCGTTCCGCGCCCGCTGCCTGCGCCAGCTCCACGAGGGGCTGGTCGCCAACCAGGACGACCTGCGGCGGCTGCTCATCGCCGACATCGGCCTGCCGTACATGCTCACCGAGGGCCCCGGGCTCGACACCCCGGTGGGCATGGTGGCGTGGTACGCCGACCTGCTCGACAAGTACGAGTTCCGCGAGGACCTGGGGGTGGCCGAGGTCCGCGGCGGCCTCCACGACCGGTGGGTCGAGAAGGAGCCGGCCGGCGTCGTCAGCGCCATCGTGCCCTACAACTACCCGGTCCAGATCACGCTGGCCAAGATCGTCCCGGCGCTGGCCGCCGGGTGCACCGTCGTCGTGAAGTCGCCGCCGCAGACGCCGTGGATCTCGGCCGCGCTCGGCCGCGTCATCGCCGAGACCACCGACATCCCGGCCGGCGTCGTGAACTTCCTCACGTCGTCCGCGGTCGAGGTGGGCGAGGTGCTCGTCACCGACCCGCAGGTCGACATGGTCAGCTTCACCGGGTCGACCGGGGCGGGCCGCAGCATCATGGCCGCCGCCGCCGCCACGGTGAAGCGGGTGTTCCTCGAGCTCGGGGGCAAGTCGGCGTTCATCGTCATGGACGACGCCGAGCTGGAGCTGGCGGCGATGTTCGCCGGCTTCACGATCTGCTCGCACGCGGGCCAGGGCTGCGCCATCACGAGCCGCCTGCTCGTGCCCGAGTCCAAGCTCGACGAGGCGGTGGAGCTCGTCGCCGCCACGATGGCCGGCGTCCCCGTCGGCGACCCCGCCGACCGGGCGATGATGATGGGCCCGCTCATCAGCGAGGACCAGCGCGAGCGGGTCGAGGGGCACGTGCAGCGGGCCGTCGCCGACGGTGCCACGGTCGTGACCGGCGGCAAGCGGCCCGAGCACCTGCCGAACGGCTACTTCTACGAGCCCACGCTCCTCACCGGCGTCGGCCCCGACGCGGCGATCGCCCAGGAGGAGGTCTTCGGGCCGGTCCTGGTGGTGCTGCCGTACCGTGACGACGACGACGCGGTCGCCATCGCCAACAACTCGATCTTCGGGCTGTCGGGCGCCGTGTTCGGCGCCGACGACGAGCGGGCCACGAACCTCGCCCGCCGGCTCCGCACCGGCACGGTCAGCGTCAACGGCGGCATGTACTACGGCCCCGACGCCCCGTTCGGCGGCTACCGCCAGTCCGGCATCGGCCGCGAGATGGGCGTCCCCGGCCTCGACGAGTACCTCGAGATCAAGACCATCGCCCGCCCGGCCAGCTGACCCGCCAGGCGGCCTCCGGCCCAGCCGGCGTCGTGCCGCGCGGCCTCTGGCGTTCGTTCGTACCGGTTTGCGATACGAACGAACGCCGGATCCGTGGCGGCCAGGCACGCGATGGCCGGTCGCTCGGCGTCACGCCGGTCGCGAACGCGCCGGTGCCGGCTGGGGGTCAGCCCAGGGTCGCGATGACCTGGGGGAGGTCGACCGTGGTGCGGATGCCGGGGGCGGCCGCGCACACGACCGGGACGGCGTTGACCGCGCGGTGGGCCGTGTAGCCCGGCGACATGTCGCCCATGCGCTCGATCGGCACCGGGAAGCGCAGGTCGACGTCGAGGGGTGCGTCGCCCTCGACGTCGATGTGCCAGCCCGTGGCCCGGACGTCCCAGGCCGGGTCGAGGTCGGTCGTGCAGTACCACGTGGCCCGGAAGCGCAGCAGCGGGCGGCCGTCCCGCATGCCCGCCACCGTCAGCCGCTGGGCGGCCACGGTGCCGGCCTCCAGCGTGCCGGCGGCGATCTCGACCGTGTGGGCGGCGGTGGCGAACTCGCCGCCGGCCTCGACGTCGTCGAGCGGCAGCGACAGCGCCTCGGCCAGCAGCCGCAGCGACGGGCCGAAGCTGGTGCGCCCGTGGGACAGCCGGCCCTCGTCGAAGGCGGCCGGAGCCCGGCCGAAGCCCATGATCTGGAACAGCAGGTCCGGCGAGTTGCGCTGCGACAGGTCGGCGTACTCGTCGATGGTCAGCTGGTCGAGCCGCCGCTGGATCGACGTCAGCACGAGGGGCACCGCCTCGGAGATGAAGCCGGGGCTGCTGCCGGTGCTGTGGATCGACGTGCCGCCCTCGGCGCACGCCGCCTCGACCCGCTCCCGCAGGGCGGGGTCCATGCCCGCGGGGTGGTGGAACTCGCCCCGGGTCGTGACGACGTTCTTGCCGGCGGCGAGCAGCCGGCACACCTCGGCGGCGTCGAGGGCGCGGGGCATGTACAGCACGCAGTCCGCGTCCAGGGCCGCGATGTCGTCGATGTCGTTCGTGGCCAGGACCCCCGTGGGCCCGAGTCCGCACAGGTCGCCCGCGTCGCGGCCGGCCTTGTCGGGGGCGTGGACCCAGACCCCCGCGAGGTCGAGCGTCGGGTGCTGGATCACGGCCCGCAGGGACCGGGTGCCGATGTTGCCCGTCGCCCACTGCACGACCCGGTGGTTCTTCATGCCGTCCCCCCGTCGGTCGGCGGCACCCAGCTCGGAGGCCGCTTCTCCATGAACGCCCGCATGCCCTCGCGGGGCTCGGGCGACTGCTCGAGCGCCCAGAACATGGTCTGGTAGTCGATCTCGCCGTAGCGCTGGTTGAGCATGCGCTTCACGTGCACCCGCGCCGCCGGCGCCGTCCGCAGGACCTCCCGCGCCGCGTCGGTGGCCGCCGCCCGCAGGTCGTCGTGGGCCACCACCCGCGAGATCAGGCCGATGCGGCGGGCCTCGGCGGCGTCGAACGTGCGGGCCGACAGCAGCAGGTCGCGGGCCACGGCCACGCCGACGTGCGCCGGCAGGGCGGCGGCGAACGTCGCGTCGGGGATGCCGCGCAGCAGCTCGGGGACCCGGAACGTGGCCCGCTCGCTGACCACGGCGATGTCGGCCATCATCGCCACCAGCAGCCCGCCGGCCTGGCACACGCCGTTGACGGCGGCGATCACGGGCGCCGGGCTGTCGCGGATGGCGAGGAACGGCAGGATGTCGTAGCCGATGCCCTCGGGCAGCGTGTTGCCCGCCTCCTCCCGGCCGCCGAGGTCGCCGCCCGGCGCGAACACGTCGCCGGTCCCCGTGATGACGAGCGCCGCCAGGTCGGGGTCGGTGTTCACGAGGCGGACGGCCCGCTTGAGGCCGTAGTACATCGCCGGCGTGAAGGCGTTGCGGGCCGCCGGGCGGTCGATGACGCACCAGGCGAGGACGCCGTCGCGCTCCAGCCGCAGGCCCGTGGTCCCGAGGTCGTCGCCCATCAGGTCTCCTCCTCGTCGCCGCCCCGCTCGTCGCGGGCGAGGGCGGCCTTGTGCAGGGTGTTCTCGGCCAGGCGCATGTGGGCGGCGTCGACCAGCCGGCCGTCGCGCCCGATGGCGCCCACGCCCTCCGCCTCGGACCGGCGGTAGGTCTCGATCGCGTCCCGGGCCTCGGCCACCTCGGCGTCGGTCGGCGAGAACACCTCGTGCGCGATGGGGATCTGCGAGGGGTGGATCGCCCACTTGCCGTCGAAGCCCAGCAGGCTGGCGTGGACCGCGCTGCGCCGGTAGCCCTCCGGGTCCTGGTAGGCGGGGTACGGGGCGTCGATGGCGTCGATGCCGGCGGCCCGGGCCGCGGTGACGACCTGGAAGCGGGCGAAGTGCCAGAAGTCGCCGGGGTACTCGCTGACGGGATCGAAGTTGCCGTCGACCCGGGCCCGCTGCGACGCCGACAGGTCCCCGGCGCCGAAGATGATGGCCTCCAACCGGTCGCTCGCCTGGGCGATCTCGACGGCGTTGGCCAGGCCCTCGGACTCCTCGACCAGCACCTCCAGCGCGATCCGCTTGCGCAGGCCGAGCTTCGTCTCCAGCTGGGTGAGCAGGACGTCGACCCACCAGACGTCGCGGGCCGACCGGGCCTTGGGCACGATCAGCACGTCGAGCGCCTCCCGGGCGCCGGTGACGACCTCGATGATGTCGCCGTGGCACCACGGCGTCTCGATGCCGTTGACCCGCACGGCCCGCACCGTGCGCCCCCAGTCCTGCCCGGTGAGCGCCGCCACCGCGATGGCGCGGGCGCCCTCCTTGGCCACCGGCGCGCAGGCGTCCTCCAGGTCGAGGAACACCAGGTCGGCCCCGGAGCCGGCGGCCTTGATGCACATGCGCTCGCTGCTGGCCGGTGTGGCCAGCTCCGAGCGCCGGGCCCGCGGTGCGTGCATGCGTCCCTCCCTCAGATGACGTCGGCCGCCCGCAGCGCGGCGAGGCGGTCGGGGTCGAGGCCGAGCAGGCCGCCGTACACGGCGTCGTTGTCGGCGCCGAGGGCCCGGCCGAGGTGCTCGACGCGCCCCGGCGTCCCGCTCAGCACCGCGACGGGCGCCTGCACGGTGACGGGGCCGAAGTCGGCGTCGTCGACGCGCACGTAGGTGCCGCGGGCCTGCAGGTGCTCGTCGGCCAGCAGCTGGGCGGCGTCGTACACGGGTGCGGCCGTGACCTCGGCGGCCTCGAACACCGCCATCGCCTCGTCGAGCGTGCGCTCGCCGACCCACTTGGCCACCAGGTCGTCGACCTCGCCGGCCCGCTCCTGGCGGCGCACGGGGTCGACGTAGTCGTGGTCCTCCGCCAGGTCGGCCCGGCCGATGGCCCGGAACACCCGCACCGCGATGCTGGGCGACGCGCTGGAGATGGCCAGCCACCTGTCGTCGGCGGTGCGGTAGGCGTTGCGGGGGGCGCTGGCGTCGAGGCGGTTGCCCACCCGCCCCGGGGTGATGCCCAGCTGGTCGTGGGAGAGGGTCGACGACTCGATGAGCCGGGCCAGCGGTTCGATCAGGTTGACGTCGACCAGCTGGCCCTCCCCGCCGTGGACGTCGCGGTGGTAGAGGGCCATCATGACCGCGTAGGTGGCGGCCAGCGAGGCGACGCCGTCGGCCAGCATGAACGGCGGCAGCGTCGGCGGCCCGTCGGGCTGCCCGACCACGTGGGCGAACCCGCTCATCGCCTCGGCCAGGGTGCCGTAGCCGGGGCGGTCGCTCTTGGGCCCGCCCTTGCCGTAGCCGGTGATGTGCAGCATCACGATCCGCGGGTGCCGGGCATGCACGGATGCGTAGTCGATGCCCCACCGCTCCAGTGCGCTGGGGCGGTTGCCGACGACGAGGACGTCGCTGACGGCGAGCAGCTCGTGGAACAGGTCCTGCCCGTCCGGCTGGCGGAGGTCGAGGGTCACGCACCGCTTGTTGCGGCTCACGCTCTTCCACACGACGCCGATGCCGTCGCGGCGGTTGCCCCAGGTGCGCATGGGGTCGCCGGCGCCCGGCGGCTCGACCTTGATGACCTCGGCGCCGAACTCCCCGAGCGCGGTGCCCACCATCGGTCCCGCGGCGAGCGTCGCCGCCTCGACGACGCGCAACCCCCGGAGGGGCCCCTCAGGCATCGCGGGCGACGGCCGGCCGCGGCAGGCCGAGGTGGTCGCGCAGGGTGGCCCCCGTGTACTCCGTGCGGAACAGGCCGCGGCGCTGCAGCTCGGGCACCACCATCCGCACCACGTCCTCGTAGGCGCCGGGCACGTGGGTGGCGGCGACGACGAAGCCGTCGCAGGCGTCGCCGTCGAACCACTCCTCCATCTGGTCGGCGACCATCGCGGGCGGTGCCGACGAAGCGGGGGCCCTGCAGCAGGGTGGCGCGGTGGCCGGCCAGGTCGCCGAGCGTCACCGTGCCGCCGATGTGCTGGCGCAGGTTCTGCACGAGCCCGCGGATGCCCGAGACCGACTCGACCAGCTCGTCGGTGATGGGATCGTCGAGCGCCATGCCGGAGAAGTCGTGGTTCATCAGCTCCGACAGCAGCGTGAGCGACGCCTGGGGGTCGACCAGGTCGTTGAGGAACAGCTGCTCACGCTCCTCGGCGTGCGACCGCGACTCGCCGATCACGGTGTAGGCCATCGGCAGCATCTTGACCGATGCGGGGTCGCGCCCGCCCTGGCCGATGCGCTCCTTCTGGTCCTTGTAGTGGGAGCGGGCGACGTCGACGTTGGGGTCGCCGGTGAAGATCAGCTCGGCCCACCGGGCCGCGAAGTCGCGGCCCCGGCCGGACGAGCCCGCCTGCATCAGCACCGGCCGGCCCTGCGGCGTCCGCGGGACGGTGAGCGGTCCCTTGACCCGGAACCACTCGCCGTCGTGGTCGAGCGGGTGGACCTTGTCGGGGTCGGCGAAGACGCCGGACTCGCGGTCGAGCACCAGGGCGTCGTCGTCCCACGTGTCCCACAGGCCGGTCGTGGCCTCGAGGAACTCGTCGGCCCGGTCGTAGCGGGCCTCGTGGCCGAGGTGGGCGTCGACCCCGAAGTTCCGGGCCTCGCCGTCGTTGACCGACGTGACGACGTTCCAGGCCGCCCGGCCGGCCGACAGGTGGTCGAGCGTGGCGAACGTGCGGGCCACGTGGAACGGCGTGTAGTAGGTCGTCGAGTACGTGGCGCCGAGGCCGATGTGGCGGGTGGCGCCGGCCACGATCCCCAGCACGATGCTCAGGTCGAGCTTCACCGGCCGGGCCCCGAGGCGCACGGCGTCGGCCACCGACCCGCCGTAGATGCCGGGCATCGCCAGCCGGTCGTCGAAGAACATCATGTCGAAGCAGCCCTCTTCGAGGGTGCGCCCGAGCTTCTCGTAGTAGCCCGACGTGAGGAACCCGTGCTCGGTGGCCGGGTGGCGCCACGACCCGGAGTACACCGTCACGTTGCCGGCCTGCATGAAGCCGACCAGCGACATCTGCCGGGCAGGCATGCCGGTCACCGCCCCGCGGCGACGGCCCGCCGCGCCCGCCGGCGGAAGCCCTCGAGCTTCTCGTCCGCGGTGCGGACCCGGGTGCTGCGGGACATGACCGACACGTCGTGGCCGGCGGCGCTGCGCCGCAGCGCCCCGACGGTCGCCTCGTCCTTCGGCACGTGGGCGAAGGGGTCGAACGAGTACCAGCGCATGGCGTTCTCGTGCGTCATCTTGCGGATCTCGTCGTCGGGGACGTCGTTGGCGGCGAAGACCGCGTGCAGCTCCTCGGGGGCGGTCGGCCACATCGAGTCGCTGTGGGGGTAGTCGGCCTCCCAGCACATGTTGTCGACGCCGATGCGCCCGCGCAGCTCGACGCCCACCGGGTCGCTGATGAAGCACGTGAGGAAGTGCTCGCGGAACACCTCGCTGGGCAGCCGGCCGCCGAAGTCCTGCAGCGTCCAGGCGCGGTGCATCTCGAAGGTGCGGTCGACCCGGTCGAGGAAGTAGGGGACCCAGCCGGTGCCGCCCTCGGAGAGGGCGATGCGCAGGTCGGGGTAGGTCTTGATCACCCGGGACCACAGCAGGTCGGCCGCCGCCGACTGGATGTTCATCGGCTGCAGCGTGATCATCACGTCGGGCGGCGAGTCGACGGCGGGGATGGACAGCCGGCCCGACGAGCCGAGGTGGACCGAGAGCACGGTGCCCGTGTCGCAGCACGCCTGCCACACCGGGTCCCAGTAGCCGTCGTGGAAGCTGGGGTAGCCGAGGGCGGCCGGGTTCTCGGTGAAGCTGACGGAGTGGCAGCCCTTCGCGGCCGTGCGCCGGATCTCGGCCGCGGTCTCCTCCGCGCTCCAGATCGCCGGCACCGCCATGGGGATGAAGCGGCCGGGGTAGGCGGCGCACCACTCGTCGATGTGCCAGTCGTTGTAGGCCCGGACGAGGGCGTTCGACAGGTCGAGGTCGTCGCTGAGGAACGTGCGGGCGGTGAAGGTGGGGAACGAGGGGAAGTTCATCGAGGCCAGCACGCCGCCGGCGTTCATGTCCTTGACCCGCTCGTGGACGTCGTAGCAGCCGGGCCGCACCTCGTCGAGGCTCTGCGGCTCCATGCCGTACTCCTCCTTGGGCCGGCCGGCGACCGCGTTCAGCGCCGCGGTCTCCATGACCACCTGGCCGAAGGTCCACACGTCGGACCCCTCGTCGTTGCGCACGAGCTTGGGCGCCCGGTCGAGGTACCTGGCGTCGAGGTGGTTGACGAAGAGGTCGGGCGGCTCGATCAGGTGGTCGTCGACGCTGACGAGGATGAGGTCATCGACTTCGAGCATGGCTTCCCCTCGTGTGAGAACGAGATTTGCAGCTGGCGAGAGTCAGCCTAGCACCACGGGGGTCGGCAGTTCACCTGGTCGGGGGGCCGACGTCGACGACGACCTTGCCGATGGCCCGGCCGTCGGCCACGTGGCGCAGGGCGGCGGCCGCCTCGTCGAGCCCGAACGCGGCGCCGATGTGCGGCACGGCCCGGCCCGACACCACCAGGGCCGTCAGCTCGTCCTCGTTGCGGGCGAACTCCTCGGGCTCGTGGGCGATGAACGACCGGAACTCGAAGCCGAGCACCCGGACGCCCTTGAGCAGCACCAGGTTGAGGGGGATGCGCGGGATCTCGCCCGACGCGTAGCCGACGGTGACGAAGCGCCCGCCCCAGCGCAGCGACCGCAGCGCCGGCTCGGCCAGCGCCCCGCCCACCGGGTCGACCACGACGTCGGCGCCGCCGAGGTCCCGCAGGGCGCCGCGCAGGTCGGCCGATCGGTGGTCGACCAGGTGCGCGGCGCCGTGGGCCGCCGCGACCTCCAGCTTCTCCGGCGACGACGCCACGGCGGTCACCGACGCGCCCAGCACCGCGCCCAGCTGCACGGCCGCCAGGCCGACGCCGCCGCCGGCGCCGAGCACGACCAGGTCGTCGCCCTCCCGCAGGCCGGCGACCGAGCGGAGCACGTGGTACGCGGTGCGGTGGGCGACGCCGAAGGCGGCGGCGTGGCGCACGTCCACGCCGTCGGGGATGCGGCTGCACCGCCTCCGCCCCGACGACCGCCTCCTCGGCGAACGCCCCCACGAGCGCGGTCCCGGTCACCCGGTCGCCGGCGGCGACGGCGTCGACGTCGCCCGCGACCTCGGTGACCACCCCCGCGAACTCGCTGCCCGGCACGAACGGGGTCGGCACGCTCAGCTGGTACCGGTTGGCCACGAGCAGCACGTCGGGGAAGTTGACGGCCGCGGCGTCGATGCGCACCCGCACCTGGCCCGGCCCCACCTCCGGGGCGGGCACGTCCTCGATCCCGACGGTCTCGGGCGGGCCGTAGGCCCGGCACACGGCGGCGCGCACGTCAGCCCGCCCTCACCGGCCGGTCCAGGTGGGCGGGCGCTTCTCGACGAAGGCGAGGGCGCCCTCCCGGGCGTCCTCGCTGGCGAAGACGAGCCGCTGCCACTCGGGCAGGCGGTCCCGGGCCCGGCGGGGGTCGGACGCCCCCAGCCGCACCAGCTCCTTCGACGCCGCCACCGCGAGCGGGCCGTTGGCGGCGATCCGCTCCGCCAGGGCGAGGGCGGCCGGGAGGACCTCGTCGGGCGGCACGACCGCGTTCACCAGGCCCAGCTCGTAGGCGCGCCCGGCGTCGATCAGGTCGCCGGTGAGCGTCATCTCCAGGGCGACGGCGAGCGGGATGCGCTGGCCGATGAACGTGCCGCCCCCGGCGGCGAACAGCCCCCGCTGCACCTCGGGCAGCCCGAACCGGGCCTCGGACGAGGCGACGACCACGTCGCAGCCGAGCAGCAGCTCCAGCCCGCCGGCCACGGCGCTGCCGTTGGCGGCGCCCACGATCGGGGTGGCCACCTCGCCCCCCACGAGCGCCATGAAGCCGGCGACCCCCGGGTCGTCGCCGGAGATCTGGTCGCCGCCGGCGAACGCCCGCAGGTCCATGCCGGCGCAGAAGGCGCGGGTGCCGGTGCCCGTCAGCACGACCGCCCGGACGTCCGGGTCGGCGTCGGCCTCGACGACCGCGGCGCCGAGCGCGCTGGTCAGCCCGGGCGTCAGCGCGTTGCGGGCGTCCGGCCGGTCGAGGCGCAGGACCGCGACCGGGCCGTGCCGCTCGCGGGCCAGGTCCGTCACGAGCCGTACGCCGTCGTCTCGGCCACGTCGGCCGCCTCCTGCATCAGCTGGAGCACGATCGGGCCGAAGGCCAGCAGCTTCTCGTCGTCGCCCGCCCGCTGGAACCCCTGCTCGAGCACCACGGCCAGCTTCCACTTGGCCAGGACGACGTAGTAGTCGATGTCGTCGACCTGGCGGCCCGACACCTCGGCGTAGCGGGCCAGGATCTCCGCCTGCGACGGCATGCCGGTCATGTCGACGTAGCTGGCGAACGCGTCGTCGGGGGCGTCGGTGTCCGCCGGCCAGCCCTGCACGACCCAGGCCAGGTCGAGCTTGGGGTCGCCGACGGTGCCCATCTCCCAGTCGACGATGGCGGCCAGGCGGGCCGGCGCGCCGTCGCGGAACATCACGTTGGCGAACTGGTAGTCGCCGTGCATGATCCCCGGCACGTAGTCGAGCGGCCGGTGGGCCCGCAGCCACGAGGCGGCCACGTCGAAGCCGGGCAGCTCCCGGCCCTTGATGCGCTCCAGGAACGCGGTCCACCGGTCGACCTGGCGCTCGTGGAAGCCGTCGGGGCGGCCCAGGTCCCCCAGCCCCCGGGCCCGCCAGTCGACCTTCGACAGCAGCGCGATGCCGTCGACCAGCTCGTAGGCCAGGCCCCGGCGGGCGTCGAGGTCGGTGTCGAACGGCGCCGGCCACCCGTCGGTCCCCATCGGCGACCAGCCGTCGACGTAGCCCATCAGGTAGAAGGTGCGCCCCAGCACCGCGGGGTCGGTGCAGACGGCGAGGGCCTCGGTGTGGGGCACGTCGGTGCCGCCCAGCGCCTCGATGATCCGCCACTCGCGGACGATGCCGTCGTCGCGGGGCGCCGGTGCCTCCGGCGGCGGGATGCGGAGCGCGGCGTGCACGTCGCCCCGCCGGACCTCGTAGATCTCGTTCTGGGTGCCGCCCGAGATGAACCGGGCCTCGATCGGCTCGCCCTTGGCGAGGCCGACGCCGTCCATCCAGGTGGCGAGCCGGTCGGTGTCGATCACAGGTTCCCCACTTCGTGCTCGAGGTGCTCGGCGAACTTGGCGCGGGCCGCCGCCCTGCGCTTGGGCAGGTGCTCGGTCGGCCACAGGTCGTCGCTGGGGGAGTGGTCGCGCAGCACCTGGCGGGCGACCGTGACCTTGTGGACCTCGGTGGGCCCGTCGGCCAGCCCGAGCACGGCGGCCCCCAGCACCATGCGGTGGAAGGGCATCTCGTTGCTGACGCCGAGGGCGCCGTGCACCTGCATGGCCCGCCAGGCGACGTCGTGCAGCACGTCGGGCATCAGGACCTTGACGGCGGCGATGTCCTTGCGGACCTTGCGGTAGTCGTTGTGCTTGTCGATCGACCACGCCGTGTACAGCACGAACAGCCGGAACTGCGCGAGCTGGGCGTAGGAGTCGGCGATGTAGCCCTGCACGAACTGCTTGTCGGCCAGCAGGCTGCCCTGGGTCTCGCGGCTGAGGGCCCGCTCGCACATCATGTCGAACGCCTTGCGGGCGAGGCCGATGGTGCGCATGGCGTGGTGGATGCGCCCGCCGCCGAGCCGGGTCTGGGCGATGGCGAAGGCCTGGCCCTCGCCGCCGAGCAGGGCGTCGGCCGGCACCCGCACCTCGTCGTAGTGGATGAGGGCGTGCGAGCCCTCCTCCTCCGGCTCGCCGCCGAGGCCGACGTTGCGCACGATGTCGATGCCCGGCGTGTCGGCCGGGACCAGGAACATCGACATGCCCTTGTACGGGCTGACCTCGGGGTTGGTCACCGCCATGACGATCAGGAAGGTCGAGGTCCGGGCGTTGGACGAGAAGAACTTCCAGCCCTCGATCACCCACTCGTCGCCGTCCCGGGTCGCCCGGGTGGTGAACATGGTGGGGTCGGCCCCGGCGTGGGGCTCGGTCATCGAGTAGCAGGAGAAGATCTCGCCCTCGAGCAGCGGGCGCAGGTAGCGCTCCTTCTGCTCGGGCGTGCCGTAGTGGGCGATGATCTCGGCGTTGCCGGTGTCGGGGGCCTGGCAGCCGAACACGATCGGGGCCCACGACGACCGGCCGAGGATCTCGTTGAGCAGCGACAGCTTGAGCTGGCCGTAGCCCTCGCCGCCGAGGTCGGGGCCGAGGTGGGTGGCCCACAGCTTCTGGCGGCGCACCTCGTCCTTCAGCGGCTCGATCACCTTGCGCCGGGTCTCGTCGAGCGGCGTGAACTCCAGGCCCGGCCACACGAGGTCGAGCGGCTCGACCTCCTCACGCACGAACGCGTCGGCCCAGTCCAGCTTGGCCTGGAACTCGGGCTCGGTCTCGAAGTCCCACATGGCGCCTCCCTCGTGCGGACAGAATATGATTCTGAGTATGGCTAACACAATTCTGGACGACGATGTCCCGGACGACGATGTCGCGGTGCGCATCGCCCAGCGGACGCTGACCCGGCGGGAGTCCGACTACGCCGGCGAGGTCCGGCGCCTGCTCGACGCCGCCCTCGACGTCATGCGGGCGTGCGGCACGACGTCCCGGCCCCGGGTGGCCGACATCGTGGCGGCGGCCGGGCTGTCGAACGACGCCTTCTACCGGCACTTCCCGTCCAAGGACGCGCTGGTCGCCGCGCTGCTGGAGGACGGCACCCAGCGGCTGCGGAGCTACCTCGCCCACCAGATGGCCAAGGAGGCGACGCCCGAGGCCCGGGTCCGGCGCTGGGTCGAGGGCGTGCTGGCCCAGGCCGCGGACGAGGACATCGCCGCGACCACGCTCGCCGTGCTGTGGAACGGCGGCAGCGTGGGCGAGGGCCTGCCGTCGGGCCGCCCGTCGGCCAGCGACCCGCTGGCGACGCTGCTGCGCGAGCCGTTCGCCGAGCTGGGCAGCACCGCCCCCGACCTCGACGCCTCGCTGGCCGCCCACGCGGTCGTCGGCCGGCTGTCCGACGAGCTGTGGCGCCGGGCCCGGCCCCCGCAGGCCACGATCGACCACGTCGTCGACGTGGTCCTCGCCATCGCCACCGCGGGGACGGGCGGGCGGCCGTGACGTTCCACCTGTTCCTGCCGCAGATGCGCATGCCGCTCGACACCCTCGTCGAGCGCGCCCGGGCGGCCGAGGCCGCGGGCTTCGAGGGCATCGCGCTCATGGACCACCTGGCCCCGCCGCTGGCCACGCAGCACGACATGTGGGAGGCGATGACCGCGGCGACCTGGCTGCTGGCCCGCACGCAGTCGCTCGTCGTGGGCCACCTCGTGCTGTGCGACGCGCTGCGGCACCCGGCCGTGCTGGCCCGGCAGGCGACCACCCTCGACCACGCGTCGGGCGGCCGGTTCGAGCTGGGCATCGGCTGGGGCTCGGTGCCCGAGGAGCTCGACACCTTCGGGGTGGGCCAGGCGCCGCCCCGCGAGCGGGTGGCCCGCCTGGGCGAGTCGCTGGAGGTCATCCGGGCCCTGTGGTCGGGCGAGCCCGTGACCTACGAGGGCCGGTTCTTCCGCCTGCGCGACGCCCAGCAGCGGCCGGTCCCCAGCCGGCACATCCCGATCGTCGTCGGCGGTGTGGGCCCGCGCACGCTGGACCTCGTCCGCACCCACGCCGACTGGTGGAACGTGCCGATCCACGAGCTCGACCGGCTCGACGAGCGCCGCGACCGGGCCGGCGACGCCCGGGTCTCGGTCCAGACGATGGTGGCCGTGGTGCCGTCCGAGGCGGACCGGCCCGCGGTCACCGACCTCGTCGCCCGCCGCTTCGGCGGCACGGGCCTGGCCGCCATGACGGTCGTCGGCACGCCCCCCGAGCTCGCCGACCACTTCGCGTCCCTCCGGGCCCGCGGCATCGAGCGCTTCTACGTCTGGTTCAGCGACTTCGCCCCGCCCGACACCCTCCGCCGCTTCGGCGAGGTCATCGACTCGGTCGGGTGAACGACGTGTTTGTCGTCTCTCACCGCGGATATCCGCGGTGAGAGACGACGAACCGGGGCAGCTATACCTTGCGGGTGATGCCGCCGTCGACGCGGATGATGGCGCCGGTCGTGTAGCTCGACGCCGCGCTGGCGAGGTGGAGGGCGAGGGGCGCCACCTCCGCGGGGTCGCCGAGGCGGCCGAGGGGGACGAACGCGCCGTCGAGGGCCTCGGCGGGCCAGGCCTTGGTGACGTCGGTGCGGAACGGGCCCGGGAGGATGGCGTTCACCCGCACCGTCGGGGCGTAGGCCTCGGCCAGGCCGACGGTGAGGGCGTTGAGGCCGGCCTTGGCGCAGGCGTAGGGCAGCTCGTTGGTGCTGGCGACGAGCGATCCGACCGTGCCGATGTTCACGATCGACCCGCCGCCGTGGGCGGCCATGTGGGTGGCGGCCAGCACCGCCAGCCGGAACGGGCCCTTCAGGTTCACGGCCAGGGTCTTGTCGTAGAGCTCCTCGGTCACCGCGTCGAGGCTCTCGTAGAGCGGGGACATGCCGGCGTTGTTCACCAGGACGTCCAGCCGCCCGCACCGGTCGAGCGTCTCCGCCACCAGGTGGTCGCAGTCGGCCCACCGGCCGACGTGGCAGGCGACGGCCTCCGCCCGCCGCCCGGTCGACGCCCGCACCTCCCCGGCCGCGGCCTCGCACGCGTCGAGCTTGCGGGAGGCGATGACGACGTCGGCGCCGGCCTCGGCCAGGGTCTGCACGATGGCGCGGCCGATGCCCCGGGACCCGCCCGTGACCACGGCGACCCTGCCGGTCAGATCGTGGAGCGCTGCGAAGGATGTCACCCGCCGATGCTCCCACGCGCGCCAGAGAACTGTCATCTACCATGCAGAGAATCGTGCTTCCGAGGGGGACTCCATGGACGACGAGCTGACGCCGGCCCGCCACGCGCAGCAGACGCCCGACGCGCCGGCCCTCGTCATGGCCGCGACCGGCGAGACGGTCACCTACGCCGAGCTGGACGACCGGTCCCGCCGCCTGGCCGCGGCGCTGCGCGCCCGCGGCATCGGCGCCGGGGACCACGTCGCCGTGCTGATGGAGAACAACCGACCGTTCCTGGAGGTGGCGTGGGCGGCCCAGCGGTCGGGCCTCTGGTACACGGCCATCAACAGCCACCTCCGCCCCGGCGAGGTGCAGTACGTGCTGGACGACTGCGGCGCGGTCGCCCTGGTGGCGTCCGAGGCGATGGGCGAGGTCGTGGCCGGCCTCGACCTGTCCCGCATCCCGGTGCGGGTGTCGGCCGTCGGCGACCTGCCCGGCTTCGACCGCTACGACGACGTGCTGTCCGGGGCCGAACCCGGCCCGCGCGACGGCGAGACCGAGGGCCGCGAGATGCTGTACTCGTCGGGCACGACCGGGCGGCCCAAGGGCGTGCGCAAGGAGCTGCCGGGCACGCCGTTCGGCGACCCGGCGGCCACGCCGGTGCTGCTCGCCCGGGCCCTCGCCATGCAGGGCCGCGGCACCGGGCCGGGCTCGGTGTACCTGTGCCCCGCGCCGCTGTACCACTCGGCGCCGCTCGTCTACTCGATGTCGATGCAGCGCCTCGGCGCCACCGTCGTCGTGATGGAGCGGTTCGACCCGCGCCTGTGCCTGGAGCTGATCGAGCGGCACCGGGTGACCCACGCCCAGTTCGTGCCCACGATGTTCGTGCGCCTGCTCGCCCTGCCCGAGGCCGAGCGCGAGCGCCACGACCTGTCGAGCCTCCAGTTCGTGATCCACGCGGCCGCGCCCTGCCCCGTCCCCGTGAAGCGCCGGATGCTGGAGTGGTGGGGCCCGATCATCCACGAGTACTACTCGGGCACCGAGGACATCGGCAGCACCTACATCACGCCGGAGGAGTGGCTGGCCCACCCCGGCTCCGTCGGGCGGCCGCTCGACGAGTGCCACATCGTCGGCGACGACGGCGAGGAGCTGCCGCCGGGCGAGAGCGGGCTCGTCTACTTCGCCGGCGGGCGACCGTTCGAGTACCACAACGACCCGGACAAGACGGCGTCGGTCACCAACGACAAGGGGTGGCGCACGCTCGGCGACATCGGCCACCTCGACGCCGACGGCTACCTGTACCTGACCGACCGGCAGGCGCACATGATCATCTCGGGCGGGGTCAACATCTACCCGCAGGAGGCCGAGAACGTGCTGGCCGCCCATCCCGCCGTCGCCGACGTCGCGGTGATCGGCGTGCCCGACGCCGAGATGGGCGAGGCGGTCCGGGCGGTCGTGCAGCCCGTGGACCCGGCCGCCGCCGGCCCGGACCTCGCGGCCGCGCTGGTCGAGCACTGCCGGACGGAGCTGGCCACCTACAAGTGCCCGCGCGCCGTCGACTTCGTGCAGGAGCTGCCGCGGGACCCGAACGGCAAGCTCTACAAGCGCCTGCTGCGCGAGCGCTACTGGGAAGGCCACGACTCCCTGGTGATGTGAGTGATAACGCTGTTCGCGCTGGACGGGAACGACGTGTGCAGGCGCGGTACCCTGGGGGCATGCCCCGTCCCCGCACACCGCAGCCGCCCGTCCACCTGCGGAGCGCCCGCATGCTCGACGTCGACAAGGGCGAGCTGGTCGAGCCCGGCGACCTGCTCGTCGAGGACGGGCGGATCGTGGCCGTCGCCCCGACGTCGGTGCCCGACGGCGCCGTCGTCGTCGACCTCGGGGACCTCACGCTGCTGCCGGGCCTCATGGACATGGAGGTCAACCTGCTGCTCGGCGGGCCCGACCACACCAGCCCGCTGAACCCGGTGCAGGACGACCCGGCCGTGCGCACGCTGCGGGCCGTGGCCAACGCCCGCCGGACCCTGCGGTCGGGGTTCACGACCGTGCGGAACCTCGGCCTGTTCGTGCAGACCGGCGGCCTGCTGCTGGACGTGGCGCTGAAGAAGGCCATCGACCTCGGGTGGATCGACGGCCCGCGGGTCGTGCCCGCGGGCCACGCCATCACCCCGACCGGCGGGCACCTCGACCCCACGATGTTCCAGGCGCTGGCGCCGCACATCATGCCGCTGACGGTCGAGGAGGGCATCGCCAACGGCGTGTCCGAGGTCCGCAAGGCCGTCCGCTACCAGATCAAGCACGGCGCCCAGCTGATCAAGGTGTGCGCCTCGGGCGGCGTCATGTCGCACACCGGTCCCGCCGGCGCCCAGCAGTACTCCGACGAGGAGCTGCGGGCCATCGCCGACGAGGCCCACCGGGCCGGGCTGAAGGTGGCGGCCCACGCCCACGGCGACGACGGCATCCGGGCGGCGATCGAGGCCGGCATCGACTGCATCGAGCACGGCTCGCTGATGAGCGACGAGACGCTCGACCTGATGATCGAGCGGGGGACGTTCCTGGTGCCGACGACCTACCTGGCCGACGGCATGGACGTCTCCCACGCCGCCCCCGAGCTGCAGGCCAAGGCGGCCGAGGTGTTCCCGCGGGCCAAGCGGACCATCAGCAAGGCCATCGAGCGCGGCGCCCGCATCGCGTGCGGCACCGACGCCCCGGCCATCCCGCACGGGCGCAACGCCAAGGAGCTGATCGCCCTCGTCGACCGGGGCATGACCCCGGTCCAGGCGATCCGGGCGGCGACCACCGTCGCCGCCGAGCTGATCGACGTCGACGACCGCGGCCGGCTCGAGCCCGGCCTGCTGGCCGACGTCGTCGCCGTCCCCGGCGACCCCACCGCCGACATCACCCTCACCGAGCAGGTCCGGTTCGTGATGAAGGGCGGCCAGATCTACCGCCACGACGCCGCCTGACGCCGCGACACCCGCCGCTCAGGGGGTGGCGATGCCGTGGATGAAGAGGTCCCAGAACTCCTCGGCCGCCTCGTGGCCGTCGGGGCGGATCGAGGAACCGCTGATGGTGGCGGCGAAGGCGTTGAACATGATCGCCTGGAGGGCGACGCCGGCCACCGAGCGGTTCTGGAGCCCGGGGCGGATGACGCCGGCCTCGGCGGCCTCGTCGAGCAGCCGCACGAACAGCGCCACGACCGGCATGAAGGCCCGGGACGCCTCCTTCGGGTGCTCGGTCAGCAGCCGCTGGCCGAACTCGGCCATGGCGGCGGGCGTCGGGCCGGTCTTCTTCACCGCGGCCCGCGACTTCGGGGCCGGCCGGCACACCAGGTAGTGCTCGACGACGAAGCGGTGGAGGCGATCGAGGGGCCCGTCGACGTCGGCGACCACCTCTTCCAGGTGCTCGGCCGTCGAGCGCACCGACTCCTCGAACAGCGCGAGCAGCAGCTCGTGCTTGCCGGCGAAGTACTGGTAGAAGCTGCGCAGCGACTGGCCGGACCGCTCGACCACGTCCTGGACGGTGAAGTCCTTGCCCGTCTCGTTCTGCATCATCAGCTCGACCGCGGCGTCGAGGAAGCGCTGCACACGCTCCTCGGCGCGGGCCCGTGCCGGATCGAGGGACCGCGCGACGGCCAGCTCGCGCCAGGTGCCGGGACGATCGGTCGCGGACCCGTCGGCCGTCGGTTGGTTTCGTGCCATGTCGGAAGCGTACTCCCCGTAGAAGCCCATACCAACGATACGGAGAGTCCTGATTTCCCTCGGCCCGCCGCTACCGATCGGTAAGAAGAGAACGATGCTCTTGTCAGCCCCGGGTCAGGTGTTGCGCCCGCCGTTGACGCCGATGACCTGGCCGGTGACGTAGCTGGCCTCGTCGCGCACGAGGAACGAGCAGGCGGCGGCGATGTCCTCGGGCCGGCCGACCCGGCGCACGGGGGTCTGCGCCGCGTGGTGGTCGACCCCCTCGCCGAGGAGCCCCCGGCTCTCGGACCGGCGCAGCATCGGCGTGTCGATGAACCCGGGCGGGATCGTGTTCACGGTGATGCCGCGGGGGCCGAGCTCGAGCGCCAGCGCCTTGGTGAAGCCGATCACGCCGGCCTTGGACGCCACGTAGTGGGTCATCAGCGGCTGGCCGCTCTGCGCGCTCGACGAGGAGATGTTCACGATCCGGCCCCAGCGGGCCGCGAGCATGTCGGGGACGACGGCCTGGCAGCAGTGGAACGTGCCGGTGAGGTTGACCTCGATGACGCGGTTCCACGTCTCGGCGCTGATCTTCAGGAACGAGCTGAACCCGTCGAGCCCGGCGCTGTTGACGAGGACCGTGGCCGCGCCGAGCCCGGACCGGAGCTCCTCGACCGCGGCGTCGATCGTGGCCCGGTCGGTCACGTCCGCGGTCAGGCCGACGGCCGTGCCGCCGGCGGCGGCGATCTTGGCCGCCGCGCCCGCGGCGGCGTCGCCGTCGCGGTCGAGGACCCCGACCGCGAGGCCGTCGGCGGCGAGCCGCTCGGCGATGGCGAGCCCGATGCCCGAGCCGCCCCCGGTGACGATGGCCGTGCGCTCGGGCCCGCCCGCCGTCACTGGATCGGCTCGTCGCCGGCGAAGGTCGTGCGGTGCATGTCGCGGGGCGAGTCCGGGTCGTAGGGGCACGCCCGGTGGAGCACGCCGCGGTTGTCCCAGATGACCACGTCGCCGACCGACCACTCGTGCCGGTAGATGCGCTCGGGCGTGGTCGACCGGGCCAGCAGGTCGTTCAGCAGCGCCCGGCCGTCCTCGGGGCTCATGCCGACGACGTGGTCGGTCGTGGCGCCGAGCACGAGGGAGCGGCGGCCGTCGAGGTGCTTCCACACGAGCGGGTGCTCCTTGGACGGCCGCGTGCGCCACACGGCCAGCTCCTCGGGCGACGGGTCGTTGTTGAACAGCCGCTGCGACGCCTCGATCGTGTGGACGACCCGCACGGACGCCAGCCGGTCCTTCTCGTCGTCGGACAGGTCGTCGTAGGCGGCGTAGGTGCTGGCGAACTCGGTCTCGCCCCCGCTCTCGGCCACGGCGTGGGCGCTGAGCATCGTCGCCATGATCGGGATGTCGTCGGTGCAGCCGTCGATGTGCCAGTCGAAGGTGCCCCGGAGGTAGCGGGCCGACGGGTTCTTCGCCGGGTCGAGCGTGACCCGGAAGATCTCGGGGAACTCGCCCTTCCCGAACACCTCGACCTGGCCGAGCTTCTTGCTGAACGCGACCTGGGTGGCGTCGTCGATGTGGAGGTCGCGGAACACGAGGGCCCCGTTGGCCTCGAGCGCCTCGAGGCACGCCGCGGGCAGCTCGTCGTCGTGCAGCAGCCTGTCGCGGTCGACGTCCTTGACCTCGGCCCCGACCGTGGCGCCGAGCTTCTCGGTGGTGATCACAGCCATCAGAGGAAGACTCTAATGATCTGAGAATGTGATTTCCAGCGCGTCCTCGCGGAGCAGCTGGCGCAGCTTGAACTTCTGGACCTTGCCCGACGGCGTGCGGGGGAACTCGTCGACCACGTGCAGCGACTCGGGCCACTTCTGGCGGGCCAGCCCGGCGGCCGCCAGGTGGTCGCGCACCGCCGTCGAGCGACGGTGCCGTGCCCTCGCCCCGCAGGCGCACCACGGCGGCGGCCCGCTCGCCGAGGCGGGCGTCGGGGGCGGCCACGACGCTGACCTCGGCGATGGCGTCGAGGCCGAGCATCAGCTCCTCGACCTCCTGGGCGCTGATGTTCTCGCCGCCCCGGATGATGATGTCGGACACGCGGTCGGTGATCGTGAGGTAGCCGTCCCCGTCGAGCACGCCCACGTCGCCGGTCCGGTACCAGCCCTCGTCGTCGAACACCGAGGCGGTGAGCTCGGGATCGGTGTAGCCCAGGCAGCAGTCGGGGCCCCGGCTCACGATCTCGCCGCCGTCCTCCAGCCGCATCTCGACGCCCGGCAGGGGACGGCCGTCGGTGGTGAGCCGCTTGTCCTCGGGGTCGTCGACGGTGCACCCGGTGATCGACGGGTGCTCGGTGCTGCCGTACGAGCGGAACACCTTGATGCCGAGGCGGGTCGCCCGCTCGGTGACCGCCACGGGCACGGTCGACCCGCCGAGGCCGGCGTAGGGCATCAGGGCCAGGTGCTCGGGGGAGAAGTCGGGGTGGTCGAGCAGGCTCGTCAGGAAGTAGGTGGCCCCGCCGCCCATGCCGAGCCCCTCCTCGCGCATCAGGCGCAGGACCTCGCCCGGGTCCCAGACGTCGATCAGGTTGACCGGCCGGTCCCGCAGCAGCGGCACGAGGAAGGCGTTGAGCATGCCGATGAAGTGGCCCACCGGCGCGCCGGTGATCCGCGGCGGGCCGCCGGTGGGGAACATCTGCTCGAGCTGGCGGGTCTCGCAGCCGATCGTGCGGTGCGAGTGCACGACGCCCTTGGGGTCGCGCGTCGTGCCCGACGTGAACCCCACGATCGCGGGCGCGTCGGGGTCGACGGCGAGCCGGACCGGCGACGGGGTCGGCGTCGAGCAGCGGGGCGAACGGCGTCGCCGCGGCCGGCAGCCGGTCGGCCGGCGTGTCGCCCACGACGAGCCACAGCGGGACGGGGTGCCGGGCCAGCACGTCCTCCCACACCGCCAGGTGGTCGGCGCGGCCGAACCGGTCGGCGGTGACGACGAGGTCGGGCTCGGTGGCACCGACGATGTAGCCGACCTCCTTGGCGCCGTAGAAGTGCACGATCGGCACGACCATCGCCCCGAGGTAGGCCGCGGCCCAGAACGTGATGCCCGCCTCGACCCAGTTGGGCAGCTGGAAGGCGACGAGGCTGCCCGGGCCGACGCCGCGGGCGCCCAGCTCGGCGGCGAGCGAGCGGGCGGCCCGGTCCACGTCGGCGAACGTGCCGTGCCAGGGCCGCACGGCGGAGCGGACGTGGAACCCCACGTCGCCGTGGCGGCCGAGCCCGTCGGCCACCATCCGGCCGAGCGAGGCGTCGGTCCACCAGCCCTCGGCCCGGTAGCGGTCGGCCAGGTGCTGCGGCACCGACCGCAGGCGCCAGCTGCCTCGGCCGCTCGTCGTCGGTCGTGTCACGGGACCCCTCCCCCTCGCCAACTGCATGATGCCCGTCGCGCCAACTGCATGTCGCCCGCTGTGCCAACGGCGTGTGCCCGTTGTGCCAACAGCGTTGCCGCTCTAGGAGAACTAGATTATCGTAGCCTGTCATGGCGACCTCGGCAGCACCGGCTCCCCATCAGGGCGCCGTCCGCGACCACGGGTTCCACCCGCTGCGGGTCCGCCACGTCGTGCGCGAGACGGCCGAGGCCAGCTCCTACGTGCTCGACGTGCCCGCCGAGCTCCGCGACGCCTTCGCCTACGAGGCCGGCCAGTTCCTCACCTTCCGGGTGCACCTCGACGGCGAGACCCACCACCGGTGCTACTCGATGTCGTCGGCGCCCGCGGTCGACGGCGAGCTCCAGGTGACGGTGAAGCGGGTGCCCGGCGGCATCGTGTCGAACTGGATGATCGACACGCTCGCCCCCGGCGACGTCGTCGAGGTCAGCGTGCCCGCCGGCGTCTTCTGCCTCGGCCCCGGCGACGGCGACGTCGTGGCGCTCAGCGCCGGGAGCGGCATCACGCCGGTGTTCTCCCTGCTCAAGACCGCGCTGGTCACGACCTCCCGCCGGGTCCGCCTCTACTACGCCAACCGCGACCGCGACGCGGTCATCTTCGGCGCCGACCTCGACGCCCTCGCCGAGCGCCACCCCGACCGGCTCGAGGTGATCCACCACCTCGACGTCGAGCGCGGCTTCGTCGACGCCGAGGCCCTCGGCCCGTTCGTCGAGGGCGCCGCCGGCGCCGACTGCTACGTCTGCGGCCCCGCGCCGTTCATGGACATCGTCGAGGACGCGCTGCTGGCGCAGGGCGTCGACGCCGACCGCATCCACATCGAGCGGTTCAGCCCGGTGGAGCCGCCCCCGGCGGCGGACGCGGCCGAGGCCGGCGAGACCGTCACCCAGGTCACGGTCGAGCTCGGCGGGCGCACCGGCACCGTCGACCACCACCCGGGCACCACGGTCCTGCAGGCCGCCCGCCAGATGGGGATGACGCCGCCCTACTCGTGCGAGTCGGGCACGTGCGCCACCTGCATGGCCAAGCTGGTCGAGGGCTCGGTGAAGATGCACGTCAACGACGTCCTGACCGACGACGAGGTCGCGGAGGGCTGGGTGCTGACCTGCCAGTCCGTGCCGACCTCGGCCTCGGTGCACGTCGTCTACGAGGGGAGCTGACATGGAGCCGTCGCAGATGGCGGACATCATCGAGCTGGAGCAGGTGCTCGCCCGCTATGCCGTCGGGATGACGAAGGACGACGTCGAGGCGGTCATCGACGTGTTCACGCCCGACGGCACCTACAGCGCCTTCGGGTCGACCTACACCCTCGCCGACTTCCCGACGCTGGTGGCGGCCGCTCCCAAGGGCCTGTTCCTCACCGGCACGCCGGCGATCGAGCTCGACGGCGACACCGGCACCGGCGAGCAGCCGCTGTGCTTCGTCGACCAGACGAACCACGACATGCGCATCGGCTGGTACACCGACACCTACCGCCGCACCGAGCGCGGCTGGCGGCTCCGGACCCGGTCGATGACGTTCCTGCGCCGCAGCGGCGCCCGCGACGCCGGCAAGCCCCACGATCCGACCCGGCCCGAGCCGACGTCCGCGGCGGCGGGATAGCCGCCGGCATGGACCTGCGCGAGTTCCGGGCGGCGCTCGACGCCTGGCTCGACGAGGAGGCCGGCGCCCTCGCCCCCGACCCCGCCGGCGCGGGAGTCGCTCGACGGGCAGATGGCCCACCTGTCCGAGGTCAAGCGGCGGACGTTCGACGCCGGCTGGATGCGCTGGGGCTGGCCCGAGCGGGTCGGCGGGCTCGGCGGGTCCACGCTGCTGCGCGGCTACCTCGGCGAGGCGCTCACCGCCCGCGACCTCGTCGAGCCCGGCATCTACTCGATGACCGAGGTGCTGGCCCCGACCATGATCGACTACGCGCCGCCCGAGCTGGCCGCCACGATGGTGCCCCGGCTGCTGCGCGGCGACGAGACGTGGTGCCAGGGCTTCTCCGAGCCGGGCACGGGCAGCAACCTCGCCTCGCTGTCGTGCCGGGCGACGCGCACCGACGACGGGTGGCGGGTCACGGGCCAGAAGGTGTGGACCAGCCTGGCCCAGTTCGCCCAGCGCTGCGTGCTGCTGACGCGGACCGGCACCCCCGAGTCCGCCCACCGGGGCATCACCGCGCTGTTCGTCGACATGGACACGCCCGGCATCACGGTGCGCCCGATCGAGACGATGCACGGCGCCCTGGAGTTCTGCGAGGTGTTCTTCGACGACGTGGCCGTGCCGTTCGACCGCACGCTCGGCGACGTCGGGCAGGGCTGGTCGGTGGCGATGGACCTGCTGCCGTTCGAGCGCAGCACCTCGCTGTGGCACCGGGGCGCGTACCTGTACCGGCGGCTGGAGCTGCTCCTCGCCGCCGCGCCGCCGGGGGCCGTGCCCGCCGCCGAGGTGGGCGAGGTCTTCCAGCAGCTGTACGCCCTGCGGGCCCGGTCCCGGGCGACGCAGCACCGGATGGCCGCGGGCGAGCGGCTGGGCCCGGAGACGTCGGTCGACAAGATCCTGCTGGCCACCGCCGAGCAGGCCGTCTTCGACCTCGTGGCCGACGGGCTCGCCGACGACGTGCTGCTGGGCGACGACGTCGCCGGCGAGCGGTGGCGGTCGGAGTACCTCTACTCGCGGGCCGCCACGATCTACGGGGGCAGCGCCGAGATCCAGCGCAACATCGTCGCCCGCCGCCTGCTCGACCTGGGGGCCGACCGGTGATGGACGCCGAGGAGCTCGAGCTGTTCACCAAGAGCCTCCGCCACGCCACCGCGCAGCACACGGGGGCGGCGCTCGACGCCGCCCTCGACGACGCTGGGCTGGCGGGACGCGCTGGCGGCCGACCCCGACGCCGCGGTCGCCACGCTGTTCGCACTGCAGGGCGCCGCCGCGACCTCGTCGTCCGCGCTCGACGACGTGATCGTCGCCGCGCTGGGACTCGACCCCGACCCGGGGCTGGGGGTCGTGCTGCCCGCACTCGGCCGCACCGACCCGCCCGGGACTCCGGCGGGCGGCGGCGTCGCCGTCGCGGGGCTGGGCACGTCCGGGCTGTCGCACCGGGACCGGGCCGTCGTCGTGACCGCGGACGGGCAGGGGTGCGTCGCCGCCGTCGTCGCCACCGCGGACCTCGACGTGCGGGCCGTCCACGGCATCGACCCGCTCCTCGGTCTCGTCGCGGTCGCCGTCGACGGCGTGGCCGTACCCGCGGCCGCGGATCGGGCGCCCGTGCCGTGGGCCGCGGCGGTGGCCGCCGGGCAGCGCGCCGTCGCCCACGAGCTCGTCGGGCGCGTCGCGCCGGATGCTCGACCTGGCCCGCGAGCACGCGGTCGAGCGGGTCCAGTTCGGGCGGCCGATCGCCGCCTTCCAGGCCGTGCGCCACCGGCTGGCCGAGAGCTTCGTGGCGATCGAGGCCGCCGACGCCGCGCTGGGCGCCGCCGCCGGGGACGACGACCCGCCGCTGGCCGCCGCCCTCGCCAAGGCGATCGCCGGGCGCAGCGCCCGCACCGTGGCCCGCCACTGCCAGCAGGTGCTGGCCGGCATCGGGTTCACCACCGAGCACGACCTGCACCGCTACGTCCGCCGTGTCCTGGTGCTCGACCGGTTGCTCGGCGACAGCCGCTCGCTCACCCGGCAGCTCGGCGACGACCTGCTCGACCGGCGGGTGCTCCCCGCGCTGCCACCCCTGTGACGAGGAGTCGTTGATGGACCTGGGCCTGCCCCGGTGACCCACGATGAGGAGAGGAACCCCGTGACCCAGGTCGCCTTCGCCCCCGACGTGTTCACCTGGCCGGCGGACGAGCCGCAGCTGATCGGCGGCCGGTGCCCGAGCTGCGCCGCCGTCACGTTCCCGCAGAAGCCCTCGTGCCCGCGGTGCGGCACCGCCGGTCTCGACCGCCACCTGCTGCCCCGGCGGGGGACGCTGTGGACGTGGACCACCCAGGACTTCCTGCCCAAGGAGCCCTACGCCAGCGGCGAGACGTCCGCGACGTTCCGCCCCTACGGCGTCGGGCTCGTGCAGCTCGGCGACGAGGTGCGGGTCGAGGCCCGCCTGACCGAGAGCGACCCGGCCGTGCTCGAGTTCGGCATGGAGGTCGAGCTCGTGATCGTGCCGTTCCGGACCGACGACGACGGCACGGAGATCGTCACCTACGCGTTCCAGCCCGTGTGAATCGAGGGGAGACCGAGACATGGAAGATGTCGCGATCATCGGCGTCGGGCTGCACCCGTTCGGGCGCTTCGCCGGCAAGTCCGCCATCGACATGGCCGCCGAGTCGGTGCGGGCCGCCTGCACCGACGCCGGGGTGCAATGGACGGACGTCCAGTTCGCGTTCGGGGGGAGCAACGAGGTCGACAACCCCGACGCCGTGATCGGGCTGCTCGGCCTCACCGGCATCCCGTTCATGGACGTCTACAACGGGTGCGCCACCGCGGCCACCGCGCTGCAGATGACGGCCGACGCCATCCGGTCCGGCAAGTACGACATCGGGGTGGCGGTGGGCATGGACAAGCACGACCCCGGTGCGTTCACCGCCGACCCGGTCGACTACGGGGCACCGTCCTGGTACGGCGAGATGGGCTACTTCCTGACGACCAAGTTCTTCGGGATGAAGATCAACCGGTACATGCACGACCACGGGATCTCGCACGAGACCCTGGCCCGGGTGGCCGCCAAGGCGTACCGCAACGGCGCCCTCAACCCGAACACGTTCCGGCGCAAGCCGATCCCGGAGGAGGACATCCTCGGGTCGCGGATGCTCAACTACCCGCTGACCCAGTACATGTTCTGCTCGCCCGACGAGGGCGCGGCCGCCGCGGTGCTGTGCCGGGCCGACATCGCCGCCCGCTACACGTCCAACCCCGTCTACCTGCGGGCGACGACGCTGCGCACGCGGCGCTACGGCGCCCACGAGGTCCACAGCACGTGGGCGGCGGTGGACCAGGACGACGCCCCGACGGTGTACGCGTCGCGGGCCGCCTACGAGGAGGCCGGCATCGGGCCCGGCGACGTCGACGTGGTCCAGCTGCAGGACACCGACGCCGGCGCCGAGGTCATCCACATGGCCGAGAACGGCTTCTGCGCCGACGGCGAGCAGGAGAAGCTCGTCGCCGAGGGCGCCACCGAGATCGGCGGGGCGCTGCCGGTCAACACCGACGGCGGGCTGATCGCCAACGGCGAACCGGTCGGCGCCTCGGGCCTGCGCCAGGTGTACGAGCTGGTCCTGCAGCTGCGGGGCCAGGCCGGCGACCGCCAGGTCCCCGGCACCCCCCGGGTCGGCTACGCCCAGCTCTACGGCGCCCCGGGCACGGCCGGCGTCTCGATCCTGAGCACCTGAGGGGGCACGGCCTGTGGCGACCTACGTCCTGGTCCACGGCGGCGCGCACGGCGGCTGGTGCTACGGGCCGGTCGCCCGGCTCCTGCGCGCCGCGGGCCACGAGGTCCACGCGCCGACCCTGACCGGCCTCGGGGAGCGGGCCCACCTGCTCGGCCCGGGCATCGACCTGGACACCCACATCACCGACGTCACCGCGGTCCTGCACTACGAGGACCTGCGCGACGTGATCCTGGTCGGCCACAGCTACGGCGGCATGGTCGTCACCGGCGCCGCCGACCGCGCCCCCGACCGGGTGGGCCATCTGGTCTACCTCGACGCGGCCACGCCGGTCGACGGCGAGTCCCTGGCGGTGCTGGCCGCCCCGCTGATGCAGGCGGCCCGCGCCCAGGCCCGGGTGGTGGACGGCGTGGAGCTGGTGCTGTTCCCGGGCACCGAGCCGCTGCCGCACTACGGCGTGACCGACCCGGACACGATCGCCTGGATGACCGAGCGCCTCACCCCCCACCCGTTCGCCACCTTCGAGCAACCGCTGCGGCTGCGCGACGAGGCGGCGCTGGCGAAGATCCCCCAGACCCACATCGTCTGCACGTCCACCCTGGCCACCCGCGACCCGGCCCGCACCGCCCCGGCCCGCGCCGCCGGCCGCCTCTGGGACATCGACACCGGCCACGACCTCATGCTCACCGAACCCCAGGCGGTCGCCGACCTGCTCCTCCGGGTGGCGGCGATCTGAACTGCCGAAAGTCGTCGGGTAGCCGGGTCAGCGGGGTAGCCATCGGCCGTTCCGGCACCCTCGCCGGCCGGGAACCGTCACGATCGCCGGCCGGCCGGGCGACGATCTGAAGCCGGGTACCCTGGGGAGCATCTTTCGGCAGGCAGGGATCGAAAGGCGAGGGCGATGAGCGCATACGCGGTGATCATCGAGGGCGAGCCGGGATCGTTCTCGGCCTACGTGCCCGCCCTCCCTGGCTGTGTCGCGACGGGTCGCTCCGTGGAGCAGGCTGAGCAGCGCATCCGTGATGCGATCCGCTTGCACATCGACAGCCTCCGGTCTCATGGCGAGCCGGTGCCTGAGCCGACGACGGCCACCGTGAGGCTCGTCGACGTCGCTTGAGCGAAGTCGTCGGGTAGCCGGGTCAGCGGGGGAGGCCGAGCACCCGGTCGGCGATGATGTTGCGTTGGATCTGGGACGTGCCGCCGGCGATGGTGCCGGCGAAGCTGCGGAGGTAGCGCTCCCACCAGCTGGCCGTGTACGCCTCGGAGTGCAGCGGGTCGAGCGGGGCGCTGCGGAGGTCGGGATCGAGGCCGTCGGGGCCGAGGGCCTCCAGCATGTGCAGGTTCGCGGCCTGGGCCGCCTCGGAGCCCATGAGCTTGAGGATCGACTGCTCGCTCGCCTCGACGCCGCGGCGGGCCTTGGCCAGCGTGCGGTAGCCGAGCATGCGCAGCGCGTACGCGTCGACCGCCAGGTTGCCGAACCAGTCGAGCACCAGCGGATCGTCGGCCAGGCCCCGCTCGACCAGCGTGGCCCCGCCGTGCCCGATGAGGTCGTCGAGCCGCTCGGCGGAGCTCAGCCACAGCATCGCCCGCTCGTGCCCCAGCGAGCCCGTCGCCACCCGCCAGCCGTCGTTGAGCTCACCGATCAGGTTCTCGGCCGGCACCTCGACGTCGTCGAAGAACACCTCGTTGAAGTCGAGGTCGTCCGGCGACACGATCGACCCGAACGGGCGCCGGGTCAGCCCGGGGCTGTCGGTCGGGACCACCAGCACGCTGATGCCCCGGTGCTTGGCGGCCTCGGGGTCGGTGCGGACGAAGGCCAGGATCACGTCGGCGTCGTGGGCGCCCGACGTCCACACCTTCTGCCCGTTCACGACGAACCGGTCGCCGTCGAGGACCGCCCGGGTCCGCAGGCCGGCGAGGTCGGAACCGGCGCCCGGCTCGCTCATGCCCAGCGCCGCGGTGATCTCGGCCCGCAGGATCGGCACCGCCCACCGGCGCTTCTGCTCCTCCGTGCCGAACGCCAGGATCGACGGCACGATGATGCTGAGCCCCTGGGGGTTGTAGCTCGGGTAGATCCGGTGGCGCCCCAGCTCCTCCTGGTGGACGAACTGCTCGAGCAGGGACGCATTGCGGCCCCCGTACTCGGGCGGGTTCCCGGGCACCAGCCAGCCGGCGTCGAACATCTTGCGCTGCCACTCGCGGGCCCACGCCGGGATGTCGGCGCTGGAGTGCGCCCGCTCCGCCGACGCCGTCGCCGCGTCGGGCATGTTCGCGTCGAGCCACGCCACGAACTCGCGGCGGAACGCCTCGGTCGCGTCGTCGAAGCGGTCCTCCGTGGGCTCGATGCCGGCGAGGACCAGCCGGGCCGCGGCGGCCCGGTGCTCGGCGGTCGCCCCCAGCAGGGGCTCGCCCACCTTGGCCCGCCGCAGGTAGAGCTGCAGGTCGTTCTCCCACGTGAAGCCGAGGCCGCCGAACAGCTGGACCCCGTGCTGCGCGGCGAGGCGCTGGCAGTCGCCCGCGGCGGCCTTGGCCAGCGAGGCCGCCAGCGCCCGGCGGGGATCGTCCTCGGCGATGGCCTGCGCCGCGAAGTGGCACAGCCCCCGGGCCCGCTCGATCGCGACGTACATGTCGACCGCCATGTGCCGGACCGCCTGGAACGACCCGATCGGCACGCCGAACTGCTTCCGGTCCCGGACGTGGGCCACCACGATGTCGAGCAGCCGCTGGGACGCCCCCACCATGACGGCGGCCAGCCCGGCCACGGCCTCCTGCCGGGCCCGCGTCACCCCGTCCCCGACGCCGGGGCCGGTGAAGGCCCGGTCGCCGGCCACCCGCACCCCGGTGACGTCCACGGCGGCCAGGTGGAACGCCGCGTCGAACGTGGGCTCCCGGGTGGCGGCGAGGTCGCCCGCGGGCACCACGAACACGCCCACGCCCTCGTCGGTGGCGGCGACGACCGCGACCTCGTCGGCGCGGTCGCCGTCGATCACGTGGCGCGCCGTCCCGTCGAGGACCCAGCCGTCGCCGTCGGGACGGGCCCGGACGGTGTCGGCGGCGAACGCCGCGGCGCCGGTCGCGCCGGCGCACACCGCGGCCAGCAGGGGCAGGGGGCGGGGCCGGTCGGCGCCGGCGCACTCGCGCAGGACCGGCACGTACTGGCTCGTCGTGGCCAGGAACGGGGTCGGGTCGGCCACCCGGCCGAGCTCCTCGAGCGTGACGACCAGCTCGACCGCGGACATGCCCATGCCGCCGTCCTCGGCCGGCACGGTCAGGCTCGGCCAGTCGAGCCCCACGAACGTCTTCCACAGGCCGCTGCCGTCGTCGCTGCCGGCGACCGCGGCCCGCACGAGCGCGGGCGGGCACTCCCGCTCGACGATGTCCCGCACGACGGCCTGCAGCTCGAGCTGCCCCTCGTCGAGTTCGAAGTCCACGGATGTGCGCCCTCCTCGGGTCTCAGGTGTCGCGGGACAGCAGCCGGTCGAGGTTGGCCCGCAGCTCGGGCGACCTGAACGACCGGTCCTCCGCCGTCAGCGCGAAGTCCAGGGTGGCCAGCACCGCCCGCTCCAGGTGCATGTTGAGGATGCGCTTGGTGTCCTCGGTGGCCCGCCGGGGCAGCTTGGCGATGCGCCGGGCGCACGCCAGGGCCGCCTCGACGACCTCGTCGTCCGGGCACACGTGGTTGACGAGCCCGATCTGGGCCGCCCGCGCCGCCGGGATCCGGTCGCCGGTCAGCGCGTACTCCTTGGCCAGCTGCAGGCTGGTGAGCAGGGGCCACGTCACCGGCCCGCCGTCGGCGGCCACCAGGCCCACGAGCACGTGGGGGTCGGCGAGGTGGGCGCTCTCGGCCATGAACACGATGTCGGACAGCGCCACGAGGCTGCAGCCGAGCCCGACCGCGGGGCCGTTGACCGCGGCCACGATCGGGACCCGGCACGCCACCATGCCGGTCACGATCTGGCGGCCGTGGGTGAGGGACACGCGCCGGAGCGCCTCGTCGGTGGCCAGCTCGTCGATGTAGCCGAAGTCGCCGCCGGCCGAGAACGCCCGGCCGTTGCCGGTCAGGACCGCCACCCGGGCGTCGTCGTCGGCGTCGAGCTGCGGGAACAGCGCGGCGAGGCCCGCGTGGAGCTCGTGGTTCGTGGCGTTGAGCTGCTCGGGCCGGTTGAGGCGGATCACCCGGATCGGGCCGTCGGCCTCGACCTGCAGGGCGTCGGGGAGGTCGTAGGCCGTCATGACGGCAACCCGAGGATGCGGCCGGCCACGAGGTTGCGCTGGATCTGCGACGTGCCCCCCATGACGCTCTGGGCCCGGCTGTACAGGTACACCTTCAGCCACGTGTCGTCGCCGTCGCCGTGGGCGGCGCCGCCGACGTTGAGGGCGGCGTGGCCGACCGCCTGCTCGACCTGGGTCATGAGCAGCTTGTCGACCGAGCCCTCGGGGCCGTGCGAGATCCCGTCGAGGCGGTCGGACAGCCGCCGGCACACGTGCAGCCGCAGCATCTCGGCCTCGACGATCGCCCAGCCCAGGTCGCGCCGCTGCTCGGGCCCGTAGCGGTCGGGCTCGTCACGCACCATGCCGGTCAGCTCCTTCACCAGCTTCTTGTAGCGGGCGACGTAGCCCAGCTCGCCGGGCTCGCGCTCGTGGCTGACCACCGTCATCGCCAGCCGCCAGCCCTCGCCCGGGGCGCCGATCATGTCGGACGCCGGGACGCGGGCGCCGTCGAAGAGCACCTCGCCGAACTCGGTGGTGATGCCGTTGATCATCTTGCAGCGGCCGCTGCTCGATGCCGGGCTGGCGCATCGCCACCCGGAACGCCGACAGGCCCTTGTGCTTGGGCACGTCGTGGTCGGTCCGGGCCAGCACCAGGCACCAGTCGGCGACGTCCGAGTAGCTGGTCCACACCTTGTGGCCGGTGATGACGTACTCGTCGCCGTCGCGGTCGGCCCGGGTGCGCAGCGAGGCCAGGTCGGACCCGGCGTCGGGCTCGCTGAACCCCTGGCACCACCGGTCTCGGCCGTTGACGATGCCGGGCAGGAACCGCCGCCGGACGTCGTCGTTGCCGTGCTCGAGGATGCCCTGCACCAGGTAGCCCAGGCTCGGCCGGGGCGGGGCGCCCGCGGCGGCGATCTCCTCGTCGACGATCACGTCGTAGACGCTCGGCATCGCCCGCCCGCCGATGTCGGTGGGCCAGGACACGCCGAAGAAGCCGGCGTCGTAGAGCGCCCGGTGCCAGTCGGCCTGCCCGGCCCAGTAGTCGTCGGACGTCGAGGACGCCGGCAGGCCGGGGTTGTTGTCGCGGAGCCAGGTGCGCAGACGGGAGCGGAACGCGGCCTCGTCGGGCGAGTCACCGAAGTCCATCTGCGTCTCCGATCCCGTGGTGGTCGAGGACCCGGGCGAGGTTGGTGCCCGTGCCCCCGAGGACGTCGCCGGACAGGAGCGCCCGCCGCAGGTACACGTGGGCCAGGCACTCCCAGGTGTTGCCGATGCCGCCGTGGACCTGGATGGCGGTCTCGCAGACCGTCCGGGCCGCCCGGGCACAGTACGCCTTGGCCACGGCGGCGGCGGCGAGCGCGTCGCCGGCCGGCAGGGCGTCGACCGCCCAGGCGGCGTGCAGGGCGGCGCTGCGGGCCCCCTCCTCGGCGACGAAGGCGTCGGCCAGCAGGTGCTGGACGGCCTGGAACGAGCCGATCGGCTGGCCGTACTGCCGGCGCTCCCGGGCGTAGTCGGTGGCGAGCCGCACGGCGCCGCGCATGGTGCCGACGAGGTCGGCGGAGGCCAGGGCGAGCCCCAGCGCCGTCCACCGCGCCTCGGCGTCGTCGGTGAGGATCCGGCCCTGGTCGGGGACGGGGGCGATGGCGGCGGCCGGGTCGAGCGCGACGGTCGACCGGGTGAGGTCGACCCGGTCGGTGCCGGCGGGCAGCGGGACCTGCCCGAGCGTGTGGCCGCCGGGCGCCGGCACGAGCAGGAGCGCCGCCGTCGCGCCCCGGGTGTCGACGGCCACGGCGCCGCGGGTGGCGCCGCAGGCCACGGCGGTGAGGTCGGGGGCCAGCGCGACGGTCTCGGGCGACGGGGCCGCCGGCGCCCCGGCCAGCCGCCGGAGCTCGGCCGCCAGCGTCGGGCCGAGGAAGGGGGCGTCGGCGAGGCCGCGGCCCAGCTCCTCGGCCACGAGGGCGACCTCGACGCCCGAGGCCCAGGGCGCACCGTCGTCGGTGGCCGTGCGCAGCTCGCGCCAGCCCGAGGCGTCGACGGCGGCGTCCAGCTTGGCGGCCCGCTCGGGGTCGTCGAGCTCGCCGACGGCGTGCGGGCCCAGCCGGTCGACGACCTGGGCGGCCGAGTCCCGCAGGGCCCGCTGCTCGGGGGAGAGGCGGACGTCCATCAGCACCACCTCCCACGCGTCGCGCAGCGTGCGGCGGAGCACCTTGCCGGACGGGAGGCGGGGGATGGTGTCGACCTCGACGACCCGCCGCAGGTGCTTGTAGGTCGCCAGCGAGCCGGCGACCAGCGCTTCGAGCTCGCCGTCGGCCACCGGCCGGTCGGGGTCGAGCTGGACGGCGGCGACGGGGACCTCGCCCGCCCGCTCGTCGGGGACGCCGAACACGGCGCAGTCGACGACGGCCGGGTGGCCGTGGAGCACGGCCTCGACCTCGGCGGGGGCCACCTGGAAGCCGTTCACCTTGATCATCTCCTTCGAGCGGTCGGTGAGGTGGACCCAGCCCTCGGGCTCGAGCCACCCGACGTCGCCCGTGCGGTACCAGCCGTCGGCGAACGCGTCGGCGTCGGCCTCGCCGGGCAGGTAGCCGGCCATGACCGACGGGCTGCGGGCCTGGATCTCGCCGGTGCCGCCGGGACCGAGCACGTCGCCGGTGTCGAGGTCGGCCACGCGCAGCTCGACGCCGGCGGGCGGCAGGCCGGCCGAGTCGAGGCGCCAGGCCGACGGCTCGCCGACCGGGTTGGCGGCGAGCACCGGCAGCTCGCTGGCGCCGTAGGCCGCCAGCCAGCGGACCCCGGTGCGCTCGGTGACGGCGCGGGCGACGCTCTCGGTGACGGGGGTGGCACCCCACATGATGTAGCGCAGCGAGGAGAGGTCGTGCTCCTCGAGCCGGGGGTGGTTGGCGAGGGCCAGGGCGATGGGGGCGACGGCCATCTCCAGCGTGATGCGGTCGGTGGCGATGCGGCGCAGGACCTCGTCGAGGTCGAAGCGGCGGTGCAGGCGCACGGTGGCGCCGGCCTCGGCCGCGGCCAGCAGGTTGAGCAGGCCGAGGATGTGCGACGGGGGCGTGGCCACCTGGAAGCGGTCGTCGGGCCCGAGGCCGAGGGCGGCGCACCAGTCGCGGGTGGCGTGGCCGATCGACCGGTGCGTGTGGCGGACGGCCTTCGGCAGCCCGGTCGTCCCGGAGCTGAACACCAGGATCACGTCGTCGGTGCCGGCGGCGGTTCCGCCGGTGCCGGCCGGCCGGGAGCGGCTGTGGGCGAGCGCCGCGGCCAGCGTCGCCGCGTCGTCGAGGTCGGTGACGCCGCCGGCGCCCAGCCGGTCGGCCAGCAGCGGCGGCGGCCGGTCCGTCGGCGACGGCGTGGCCCGGGCGACGTGAGCCCGAGGGCGTGGTCGACCTCGATCTCCTTCCAGGCCGGGCTGAGCAGCACCGCGGCCGCGCCGAGCTTGCTGACGGCGTGGACCACGGCGACGAACTCGACCCGGTTGGACGTCATCACCGCCACCCGGCCGCCGGGTCCGACACCCTGCGCCGCGAGGTGGCGGGCGAACGCGTTGGCGAGCCCGTCGAGGTCGCCGAAGGTCCAGACCTCGTCCCCCGCCCACACCGCGTCCCTGTCGCCGAGACGGTCCGCGGCGCGCTCCAGACCGCCGTGCATCAGGGTCGACATCGGAAACATTGTTCTCCGCTGGCGAGATCGACGTCAACACAGACCG
>CAVWYL010000032.1:0-201292 GCA_963759225.1 uncultured Acidimicrobiales bacterium
CATGCCGACCGAACCCTTTGAGGAGTGATTCGTTGTCCACTCGCATCCGGGATCGGTACTCGTTCGCGAACATCGAGGAAGCGCTGCCAGCTTCCTGACCTCGTGGCGATCCAGCGGGAATCCTTCCAGTGGTTCCTCGAGCAGGGCCTGAAGGAGACCTTCGCCGACATCTCCCCCATCAAGGACTTCACCGAGACCCTGCAGCTCGAGCTGGAGTTCGACCCCGACGACGAGGACCTGCGGCCGCCGCCCAAGTTCTCCGTCGAGGAGTGCAAGGAGAAGGACATGACCTTCTCCGCCCCCATCTTCGTGCGCGCCCGCTTCGTGAACGCCACCACCGGCGAGATCAAGGAGCAGACGGTCTTCATGGGTGACTTCCCCATGATGACCGACAAGGGCACGTTCGTGATCAACGGCACCGAGCGGGTCGTCGTGTCCCAGCTCGTCCGCTCCCCGGGCGTCATCTTCGAGCCGGGCGAGCGCTACCGCCTCCGGAACCTGGCCAAGCACCAGCTGGTCAAGGGCACCATCCACCCCTACCGCGGCGAGTGGATCGAGTTCGACGTCGAGCAGAAGCCGGGCAAGGACGTCACCGCCGGCACCCGGGTGGCCCGCAAGCGCCGCCTCAGCCTGTTCGTGCTGCTCCGCGCCCTCGGCTACGACGAGGAGAACGCGCCCGGGTTCCTCGACGCCTTCGTGCGCGAGTTCCCCTTCCTCGAGGGCCAGTGGGAGAAGGACCGCGACCTCGCCCCCACCCAGGACGAGGCCCTGGTCGAGATCTACAAGCGGGCCCGGCCGGGCGAGCCGCCGTCGGTCGAGTCGGCCCGCGTCTACTTCCGCAACGCCTTCTTCGAGGCCCGCCGCTACGACCTGTCCCGGGTCGGCCGCTACAAGCTCGACCGCAAGCTCGGCGCCGAGGTCGAGAAGCTGGCCGAGCATGTTCCCGATGCTCGAGGAGCGGGGGCTCATCGACCGCCCCGAGCCGGGCCAGTCGGTGCTCAGCCGGTGCGAGGTGCTCGCCACCCTCACCTACCTGCTCCACCTGGTCAACGCCGAGCCGGGCTACCGCCTCGACGACCAGGACCACTTCGCCAACCGCCGCATCCGCTCGGTGGGCGAGCTGATCCAGAACCAGGTGCGCATCGGCCTGTCCCGCATGGAGCGGGTCGTGCGCGAGCGCATGACCACCCAGGACGTCGAGGCCATCACGCCCCAGACGCTGATCAACATCCGGCCGGTGGTCGCCGCCATCAAGGAGTTCTTCGGCACCAGCCAGCTCTCCCAGTTCATGGACCAGGTCAACCCGCTGTCGGGCCTGACCCACCGCCGGCGCCTCTCGGCGCTCGGCCCGGGCGGCCTGTCCCGCGAGCGGGCGGGCTTCGAGGTCCGCGACGTCCACTTCTCCCACTACGGCCGCATGTGCCCCATCGAGACGCCCGAGGGCCCGAACATCGGCCTCATCGGCGCGCTCTCCACCTACGCGCGGGTCAACGACTTCGGCTTCATCGAGTCGCCCTACCGCAAGGTGATCGACGGCAAGGTCACCGACGACGTCGTGTGGCTCACCGCCGACGAGGAGGAGGACTACGTCGTCGCCCAGGCCAACGAGCCGCTCGACGACGACGGCGCCTTCCGCAACGAGCGGGTGCTGGTCCGGCGGTCGCCGCAGGCGGCCACGCTGGAGAACCTGCGGGCCCAGCTCGAGCGCGAGACCTACTTCGCCGCCACCACCGACATCTCGGCGGTGCCCCCGGCCGAGGTCCAGCTCATGGACGTCTCGCCCAAGCAGATCGTCTCGGTGGGCACCGCGCTCATCCCGTTCCTCGAGCACGACGACGCCAACCGGGCGCTCATGGGCGCCAACATGCAGAAGCAGGCCGTGCCGCTGGTGCGGGCCGAGGCCCCCTACATCGGCACGGGCGTCGAGGTCCGGGCCGCCCGCGACGCCGCCGACATGATCGTGGCCGCCGACGACGGCGTGGCCACCGAGGTGTCCGGCGACCTCATCACGGTCGAGTACCGCAAGCTCGGCAAGCGGGTCTACAAGCTGCTCAAGTTCGAGCGGTCCAACCAGGACACCTGCATCAACCAGAAGCCGCTGGTCCGCGAGGGCGACTCGTTCAAGAAGGGCGACATCCTCGCCGAGGGCCCCTCGACCGACAACGGCGAGCTGGCGCTGGGCAAGAACCTGCTCACGGCGTTCATGCCGTGGGAGGGCTACAACTTCGAGGACGCCATCATCCTGTCCGAGCGCCTCGTGCGCGACGACGTGCTCACCTCGATCCACATCCACGAGCACGAGATCGACGCCCGGGACACCAAGCTCGGCCCGGAGGAGATCACCCGCGACATCCCCAACCTGTCCGAGGACATCCTCAAGGACCTCGACGAGCGGGGCATCATCCGCATCGGCGCCGAGGTCGACGCCGGCGACGTGCTGGTGGGCAAGGTCACGCCCAAGGGCGAGACCGAGCTGACCCCGGAGGAGCGCCTGCTGCGGGCCATCTTCGGCGAGAAGGCCCGCGAGGTGCGGGACACGTCGCTCAAGGTGCCCCACGGCGAGTCGGGCAAGGTCATCGACGTCAAGGTGTTCACCCGCGAGGACGGCCACGAGCTGCCCCCGGGCGTGAACCAGCTGGTGCGGGTGTACGTCGCCCAGAAGCGCAAGATCTCGGTCGGCGACAAGCTGGCCGGGCGCCACGGCAACAAGGGCGTCATCTCCAAGATCCTGCCGGTCGAGGACATGCCGCACCTGGCCGACGGCACGCCGGTCGACATCATCCAGAACCCGCTCGGCGTCCCGTCCCGCATGAACGTGGGCCAGGTGCTCGAGGCGCACCTCGGCTACGCGGCCCGCTGGGGCTGGCAGGTCAACGGCGAGGCCGTGGGCGACGAGCCCATCCGCGGCACCGAGTCCAAGACCCGGCCCGGCCACGCCGCCGTCCACGCTCATCGCCACGCCGGTGTTCGACGGCGCCCACTGGGACGAGGTCGAGGAGCCGGGCAAGCACCCGACGATCCAGGAGATCTTCGTGAACCTGCGGCCCGAGTCGGTCGACGGCCAGCGGCTGATCCAGCCCGACGGCAAGACCACCCTCTACAACGGCCGCACGGGCGAGGCCTACGACCAGCCGATCACCGTCGGCTACGTCTACATCCTCAAGCTCGCCCACCTGGTCGACGACAAGATCCACGCCCGGTCGACCGGCCCGTACTCGATGATCACCCAGCAGCCGCTGGGCGGTAAGGCGCAGTTCGGCGGCCAGCGCTTCGGCGAGATGGAGGTGTGGGCCCTCGAGGCGTACGGCTCCGCCTACTGCCTGCAGGAGCTGCTGACCATCAAGTCCGACGACGTCCTCGGCCGGGTCAAGGTCTACGAGGCGATCGTCAAGGGCGAGAACATCCCCGAGCCCGGCATCCCCGAGAGCTTCAAGGTGCTCATCAAGGAGATGCAGGCGCTCTGCCTGAACGTCGAGGTCCTGGCGCACAGCGGTGAGGAGATCGAGATGCGCGAGCTCGACGAGGACGTCTTCCGTGCCGCGGAGGAGCTCGGCATCGACCTCAGCCGCCCCGAGCGGGGCAGCGACGAGGAAGACGAGCGCCGCCGCCAGCGGACGACCTTCTGAGCAGCCAGTGACCGACCGGCCCATCCCCTCAGCCCACGACGACAGCAGGAACTCGATCCGCCGCCGGGTGGCGGTGAACGGAGCACCAGATGCTTGACGTGAACGATTTCAGTCAGCTCCGCATCGGACTGGCCACGGCGGACACCATCCGCATGTGGTCGAACGGTGAGGTGAAGAAGCCCGAGACGATCAACTACCGCACGCTCAAGCCGGAGAAGGACGGGCTCTTCTGCGAGAAGATCTTCGGTCCCACCAAGGACTGGGAGTGCTACTGCGGCAAGTACAAGCGCGTCCGGTTCAAGGGCATCATCTGCGAGCGCTGCGGCGTCGAGGTGACGCGGTCCAAGGTGCGCCGCGAGCGCATGGGCCACATCGAGCTGGCCGCCCCCGTCGTGCACATCTGGTACCTGCGGGGCACCCGGTCGTGGCTCGCCTACCTGCTGTCGGGCACCGACGTCCGTGAGGAGCTGAAGGCCAAGCAGCTCGAGAAGGTCATCTACTTCGCGGCCAACCTGGTCACCTGGGTCGACGCCGACAAGCGCCACGAGGACCTGGCCAACCTCGAGGCCGAGCTCAACGCCGAGAAGGACGAGATCGTGCGCGAGCGCGAGCTCGAGCTGGCCCGGCGCATGGAGGAGCTCGAGACCGAGATCGCCGCGCTGGAGGCCGAGGGCGCCAAGGACTCCGACATCCGCAGCCGCCAGAAGGCCGTGGACAAGGACCTGACCTCGATCCGCGAGCGCTACGACGAGGAGCTGGACCTGGTCCAGCGCAGCTTCGACGAGTTCCGCGACCTGCACCCGCGCAAGATCATCGAGGACGAGATGCTCTGGCGCGAGCTGAAGGACCGCTACGGCGAGTACTTCGACGGCGGCATGGGCGCCGACGCGCTCAAGCAGCTGATCGGCCGCATCGACCTCGACGAGGAAGAGGTCAAGCTCAAGGACCAGATCGACCCGAACACGGGCGGCCGGCCGCTGTCGGCCCAGCGCAAGCAGAAGGCCATCAAGCGGCTCAAGATCGTCACGGCCTTCAACCGCCGCGACGACCACGGCAAGCGGGTCAACGACCCCCGGGCCATGATCCTCGACGTCGTGCCGGTGATCCCGCCGGAGCTGCGGCCCATGGTCCAGCTCGACGGCGGCCGCTTCGCCACGTCCGACCTCAACGACCTGTACCGCCGGGTCATCAACCGGAACAACCGCCTGAAGCGCCTGCTCGACCTCGGGGCCCCCGAGATCATCGTGAACAACGAGAAGCGGATGCTGCAGGAGGCCGTCGACGCGCTGTTCGACAACGGCCGCCGCGGCCGCCCGGTCACGGGCCCCGGCAACCGGCCGCTCAAGTCGCTGTCCGACATGCTGAAGGGCAAGCAGGGCCGGTTCCGCCAGAACCTGCTCGGCAAGCGCGTCGACTACTCGGGCCGGTCGGTCATCGTGGTCGGCCCCACGCTCAAGCTGCACCAGTGCGGCCTGCCCAAGCAGATGGCGCTCGAGCTGTTCAAGCCGTTCGTCATGAAGGCACTGGTCGACCGCGAGCTGGCCCAGAACATCAAGTCGGCCAAGCGCATGGTCGAGCGCCGGCGCCCCCAGGTGTGGGACGTGCTGGAGGAGGTCATCAAGGAGCACCCGGTCCTGCTGAACCGGGCGCCCACGCTGCACCGCCTCGGCATCCAGGCCTTCGAGCCGGTGCTGGTCGAGGGCAAGGCCATCCAGATCCACCCGCTGGTGTGCACCGCCTTCAACGCCGACTTCGACGGCGACCAGATGGCCGTCCACCTGCCGCTGTCGGCCGAGGCCCAGGCGGAGAGCCGGGTGCTGATGCTGTCGGCCAACAACGTGCTGTCGCCCGCCCACGGGCGCCCGCTGGTCACGCCCACCCAGGACATGATCATCGGCGCCTACTACCTCACCGAGCTGGTCGAGGGGGCGAAGGGCGAGGGCCGCGTGTTCGGCAACCGGGCCCAGATGGAGCGGGCCTACGACGCCGGCGACATCAACCTGCACGCCCGCATCAAGGTGCGGCTGTCCAAGCGCGAGATCCGCGAGGAGGTCGAGGCCGACCTGCGCGATCCCGCCGACCTCGACTCGCCCAAGCCGCTCTACCGGGAGAGCACGGTCGGGCGCTTCATCTTCAACCGGGCGCTGCCGCTCGGCTTCGGCTTCTTCGACGAGCCGGTCCGGAAGAAGAACATGGGCGACATCGTCGACCACCTGGCCCGCGACTACCCCAAGTCGGTCGTGCAGCAGAGCCTCGACCAGCTCAAGGACCTGTGCTTCGGCTACGCGTCCCGCTCGGGCCTCACCATCTCGATCGAGGACGTCAAGACGCCTGCGTCGAAGAAGGGCATCCTCGACCGGTACGAGAAGGAGGCCGAGAAGGTCGAGTCGCAGTTCCGCCGGGGCATCATCACCGACGGCGAGCGCCGCCAGAAGGAAGTGGAGATCTGGACCAACGCCACCGACGAGGTGCGGTCGGCGATGGAGGAGGGCCTCCAGGAGGAGCAGTTCAACCCCATCGACATGATGGTGGGCTCCGGCGCCCGCGGGAACATGATGCAGGTCCGCCAGATCGCCGGCATGCGCGGCCTGGTGGCCAACCCCCGCGGCGACATGATCCCTCGCCCCATCAAGTCCAACTTCCGCGAGGGCCTGTCGATGCTGGAGTACTTCATCGCCACGCCCGGCGCCCGGAAGGGACTGGTCGACACCGCGCTGCGGACCGCCGACTCGGGCTACCTGACCCGGCGTCTCGTCGACGTCGCCCAGGAGCTGATCATCCGCGAGCTGGACTGCCACCGCGAGGGCGAGGCCCCGCGCGGCCTGTGGGTCGAGGACGTGGTCCCCGACCAGCCCGGCAAGCGGTCCTACCTCGAGACGCGGATCTTCGGCCGGGTGCTCGTCAACGAGGTGACGCTGTCGTCGGAGAACCCGCATCCCGAGATGGCGGGCAAGACGCTGACCCCGGGCACCTACATCGGTGACGACGAGCTCGCCGCCCTGCGCGACGACCCCGAGGTCACCCGGGTCCGGGTCCGGTCGGTGCTCACCTGCCAGGCCGACTACGGCGTCTGCGCCACCTGCTACGGCCGGTCGCTGGCCACGGGCCGGGTCATCGAGCTCGGCGAGGCCGTGGGCGTCATCGCCGCCCAGTCGATCGGCGAGCCGGGTACGCAGCTGACGATGCGGACGTTCCACACCGGCGGCATCGCCGGGTCCGACATCGCCGGCGGTCTGCCCCGCGTGGTCGAGCTGTTCGAGGCCCGGTCGCCCAAGGGCAAGGCCACGCTCTCGCACATCTCGGGCGTGGTCCGCATCGCCGAGGACGAGGGCCGGGGCCGGGTCATCACCGTGGTCGCCGACGACGGCGGCGAGCACGCCTACACCGTGCCGACCATCGCCCGGCTGGAGGTCACCGACGGCCAGGAGATCTCGGCCGGCGACCCGATCGTCGACGGTCCCCGCGACCCGAAGGAGCTCCTCGAGATCAAGGGCGTGCGCGAGACGCAGCTGTACCTGGTCACCGAGGTCCAGCGGGTCTACCGCGACCAGGGCGTGTCCATCCACGACAAGCACATCGAGCTGATCGTGCGGCAGATGACCCGCCGGGTCGTCGTGCAGGAGCCCGGCGACAGCCGCTTCCTGCCCGGCGAGGCGGTCGACGCCAAGGCCTACACCGACGAGAACAAGCGTCTGGTGCAGGAGGGCAAGACCGCGGCCGAGGGTCGCCCCGTCATGATGGGCATCACCAAGGCGTCGCTGGCCACCGACTCGTGGCTGTCGGCGGCGTCGTTCCAGGAGACCACCCGGGTCCTCACCGAGGCCGCCATCGAGAGCCGGTCCGACGGCCTCAAGGGCCTCAAGGAGAACATCATCATCGGCAAGCTCATCCCCGCCGGCACCGGCATGGAGGAGTACCGGGACATCACCACCGAGGCCCCGGAGTACAAGCCGATGGAGTTCTGGTCGTCCGAGCGCGACGAGCAGGGCCTGGCCGAGTGGCTCACCGGCAACTACGAGGCCACCAGCGCCGAGGGCGGCAACGGCGGCAACGGCGATCTCGCCGCCGTGGTCGGCCTCCCCTCCGCCGAGAACGAGTGACCGAGCGTCTGTCGTCTCTCACCGCGGATATCCGCGGTGAGAGACGACGGCCTCAGACCAGCACGCCGACGTTGGCGTCCCGGTGCGCGGTCATGAAGCGCACCAGGTTCGGCAGGTAGTCGGCGACCGGGGGGCAGGCGACGCCGCTGCCGGCCAGCAGGCGGTCGGTCTCGGCCGTGTCGTAGTGGGTGGGGTGGACGAAGTACTCGACCGCGCTGGCGGGGATGCCGATCCACCGGGCCAGCGGCTCGACGTGCGCCAGCGACCAGGTCGTCAGGCGGTGCGGGAGGCGCACCCGGATGCCGCGGCGCCCGGTGGCCCTGCACATCTCGTCGAGCAGCCCCGCCACCGTGAGCGGGCGGGGGTCCGCGAGCTGGAACGTGCCGCCCGCCGTGTCCGCCCGGCCGGACAGGTGGGTGATGGCGTCGAGCACGAAGTCCGACGGCACCATGTTGAACCGCACCATGGTCGGGTCGCCCACCAGCGGGACCAGCGCCACCCGGGGCTGGCGGACCAGCCACTGCAGCAGGAAGTACGGCCCGTCGAACTTCTGCGTGTCGCCGGTGCGCGAGTCGCCCACCACGATGGCGGGGCGGTACACGGTCGTGGGCATCCCGCCGGCCCGGGCCCGGGCCACCTCGACCTCGGCGAGGAACTTGGTCTCCTCGTAGAAGTTGTTGAACCGCTGGCCGACGTCGAGGTCGGACTCCCGGAACGGCCCGCAGTGCCGGCCGCTGACGTAGCAGGTGCTGACGTAGTGGTGGCGCCGCAGCCCGCCGCACCCCTCGGCGAACCGCAGGACGTTGCGGGTGCCCTCCACGTTGACGGCCATGCCGACGTCGCGGGCCACGCTCAGGTCGTAGACGGCGGCCAGGTGCCAGATCTCGGTGACGTCGCCGGCCAGCCGGCCGCCGTCCTCCAGGCCGAGCCCGGCCGCCGTGAGGTCGCCGGCCACGAGGTCGATGCGCCCGGCCAGGCCGGGGTCGGCGGCCTCGAGCTCGCCGACCCGCTGCTTGGCGAGGTCGGCGAACTTGGGCTGGACCAGGCAGGCGGCGCGGGTGCCTGGCGCTCGGGCCAGGATGCGGGGCAGCAGCCGGGACCCGAGGAACCCGGGGAACCCGGTGACGAGGATCGTCCCGGCGTCGGTCGGCGTGGGCATCTGTGTGTTCTAGCGGACGCCTCGACGCTCGACCGGCCGGCTGCGGGCTAAGGTCGGGTTCGTCCAGCCGGGGGCGGCAGCACGCCGCGCCACATCTTGCGCCGCAGGTTGCTGCCGGTGCATGACGACCCCTAGGATGGCTCGTCGGTCTTGACGCGTGTCCGCGTCGGCCCCGATCGCCCCCGGCAGTCCGCGACAGCCGCCCGTACGCGAGGTTTCGAGTGCCCACCATCCAGCAGTTGGTCCGCAAGGGCCGCCAGTCCAAGACGTCGAAGGTGAAGACCCCGGCGCTCAAGGGTGCGCCCCAGCGACGGGGCGTCTGCACCCGCGTGTTCACCCACACGCCCAAGAAGCCCAACTCGGCCCTCCGCAAGGTCGCCCGCGTGCGCCTGTCCAGCGGCATCGAGGTCACCGCCTACATCCCCGGCGAGGGCCACAACCTGCAGGAGCACTCGATCGTCCTCGTGCGCGGCGGTCGTGTGAAGGATCTGCCGGGCGTCCGCTACAAGATCATCCGCGGCACCCTCGACACCGCCGGGGTGCGCGACCGCAAGCAGGCCCGTAGCCGCTACGGCGCCAAGAAGGAAGGCTGATTCCATGCCTCGCAGGGGCCCGGCACCGCGCCGTGAGCTGATGCCCGACCCGGTGTACCGGTCGGTGCTCGTGACGCAGATCGTCAACAAGATCCTCCAGCGCGGCAAGAAGATGACGGCCGAGGCCATCGTCTACGAGGCGCTCGAGATCGTCGCCGGCAAGACCGACGGTGACGCCCTGTCCGCGCTCAAGCGGGCGGTCGACAACGTCAAGCCGCAGCTCGAGGTGAAGAGCCGCCGTGTCGGTGGCGCCACCTACCAGGTGCCGGTCGAGGTCCGCCCTCGCCGCGCCAACACGCTCGCCGTCCGCTGGATCGTGGGCTTCGCCCGGAACCGCCGCGAGCGCACCATGGCGGAGCGCCTTGCCGCCGAGCTCCTGGATGCCAACAACGGCATCGGCAGCGCGGTCAAGCGCAAGGAAGACATGCACAAGATGGCCGAGTCCAACCGGGCCTACGCGCACTACCGCTGGTAACCCTCCCCCAACCACCGGGGGGCGCGCCCCCCACAGAGGCGTGTCCCTCCGGCGACCGGGCTTTCGTGCTCGGTCGCCGTCATGTGCGAGCGAAACGACGAAAGTGATGACGACGAAGCGCAGCCAACCGCTTGAGCGGGTCCGCAACATCGGGATCATGGCTCACATCGACGCGGGCAAGACCACGACGACCGAGCGGATCCTCTACTACACCGGGCGCACCTACAAGATCGGCGAGGTCCACGAGGGCGCCGCCACCATGGACTGGATGGTCCAGGAGCAGGAGCGCGGCATCACCATCACGTCGGCCGCCACGACGTGCTTCTGGAACGACCACCAGATCAACATCATCGACACGCCCGGCCACGTCGACTTCACGGTCGAGGTCGAGCGGTCGCTGCGCGTCCTCGACGGCGCCGTGGCCGTGTTCGACGGCGTCGCCGGCGTCGAGCCCCAGACCGAGACGGTCTGGAAGCAGGCCGACAAGTACCGCGTCCCCCGCATGTGCTTCGTCAACAAGATGGACCGGCTGGGCGCCGACTTCTACGCCGCGCTGGCCTCCATCAAGGACCGCCTCGGCGCCAACATCGCCGTGGTCCAGCTGCCCATCGGGGCCGAGGGCCACTACCGGGGCGTCATCGACCTCGTCACCATGCAGGCGCTGGTCTGGCTCGACGAGGAGCTCGGCGCCAAGTGGGAGGTGCGGGAGATCCCCGAGAACCTCAAGGCCGAGGCCGAGGACTACCGCCACCAGCTCATCGACGTCCTGTCGACGTTCGACGAGAACATCCTCGAGAAGTACGTCGGCGAGGAGGAGATCACCGTCGACGACCTGCAGACGCGCCATCCGCACCGGCACGATCTCCAACGAGATCGTCCCCGTGCTCAACGGCAGCGCCTTCAAGAACAAGGGCGTGCAGCCGCTGCTCGACGCCATCGTCGCCTACATGCCCAGCCCGTTCGACCTGCCGGCGGTCACCGGCCTGTCGCGCAAGGGCCACGAGGAGATCGAGCGCAAGCCGTCCGACGACGAGCCGTTCGCGGCGCTGGCGTTCAAGATCATGTCCGACCCGCACGTGGGCAAGCTCACGTACTTCCGGGTGTACTCGGGCACGCTCGAGAAGGGCTCGCAGGTCGTCAACACGACCACGGGCTCCAAGGAGCGCATCGGCCGCATCCTGCAGATGCACGCCAACCACCGCGAGGACGTCGACGCGGTCATGACCGGCGACATCGCCGCCGGCATCGGCCTCAAGAACACGCGCACCGGCGACACGCTGACCACGCCGGGCGCCGAGATCACGCTGGAGCAGCTCGAGTTCCCCGAGCCGGTCATCCACGTGGCGGTCGAGCCCAAGACCAAGGTCGACCAGGAGAAGATGGGCAAGGCGCTGCAGACGCTGTCCGAGGAGGACCCCACCTTCCAGGTCCGCACCGACGAGGACACCGGCCAGACCGTCATCTCCGGCATGGGCGAGCTGCACCTCGAGGTCATCGTCGACCGCATGCTGCGCGAGTTCAAGGTCGACGCCACCGTGGGCAAGCCCCAGGTCGCCTACCGCGAGACCATCACCCAGACGGTCGACAAGGTGACCTACACCCACAAGAAGCAGACCGGCGGCTCCGGCCAGTTCGCCGAGGTCACCATCAAGATGGAGCCCCTCGGCCCCGGCGGCGGCTACGAGTTCGTCGACAAGATCACCGGCGGGCGCGTCCCCAAGGAGTACATCCCCGCGGTCGACGCCGGCATCCAGCAGTCGCTGGACGCGGGCGTGCTCGCCGGGTACCCGACGGTCGACATCCGGGCGACGCTCGTCGACGGCAAGTACCACGACGTCGACTCGTCCGAGATGGCGTTCAAGATCGCCGGCTCGATGGTGTTCAAGGAGGCGGCCCGCAAGGCGAAGCCCGTCCTCCTGGAGCCGATCATGTCGGTGGAGGTCGTCACGCCCGAGGTCTACATGGGCGACGTGATCGGCGACCTGAACAGCCGGCGCGGTCGCGTCGGCGGCATGGAGCAGCGGGGCAACAGCCAGGTGATCCGGGCCCAGGTCCCCCTGTCCGAGATGTTTGGGTACGCTACCGACCTGCGGTCGCGGACCCAGGGTCGCGCGAACTACACGATGCAGTTCCACTCCTACCAGCGGACGCCTGCGTCCGTGCAGGAAGAGATCGTCGCCCGCGTGCGCGGCGAGTAGGTCCCTGGTAGCGGGCGAATCCGTCACTTCAACCAATCACGAGTTCAAAGAAGGTTCTGAGGAGCCATGGCCAAGGAAAAGTTCGAGCGGAGCAAGCCGCATTTGAACATCGGTACTATGGGTCATATTGACCATGGGAAGACGACGTTGACGGCGGCGATCACGAAGGTGTTGGCGGACGCGAACCCGAACGTGACGGCGATGGCGTTCGATCAGATCGATAAGGCCCCGGAGGAGAAGCAGCGGGGTATCACGATCAATATTTCGCATGTGGAGTATGAGACCCCGAACCGGCATTACGCGCATGTGGATATGCCGGGGCATGCGGACTACATCAAGAACATGATCACGGGTGCGGCGCAGGTGGATGGGGCGATTCTGGTGGTGGCGGCCACGGATGGTCCGATGCCTCAGACGCGTGAGCATGTGCTGTTGGCCCGGCAGGTGGGTGTGCCGTCGATCGTGGTGGCGTTGAACAAGGTCGACATGGTCGATGATCCGGAGTTGTTGGAGTTGGTGGAGATGGAGGTCCGGGAGCTGCTCTCGGAGTACAACTTCCCCGGTGATGACATTCCGGTGATCCCGGTGTCGGCGTTGAAGGCCCTGGAGGGTGATGAGGCCGCGGCGGGTCAGGTGTTGGCGTTGATGGAGGCGGTGGATTCCTATGTGCCGGAACCGGCGCGGGATCTGGACAAGCCGTTCTTGATGCCGATCGAGGATGTGTTCTCGATCACGGGTCGGGGCACGGTGGTGACCGGCAAGGTCGAGCAGGGTGTCGTGCATGTGGGCGACGAGATCGAGATCGTGGGGATCAAGGCCACGGCCAAGACCACGTGCACGGGTGTGGAGATGTTCCGCAAGCTGCTCGATCAGGGCCAGGCCGGCGACAACATCGGTGTGCTGTTGCGGGGCACCAAGAAAGAGGACGTGGAACGGGGTCAGGTCCTGGCCAAGCCGGGGTCGATCACGCCGCACACGAACTTCGAGGCCCAGGTGTACGTGTTGACCAAGGAAGAGGGCGGCCGGCACAAGCCGTTCTTCACGAACTACCGGCCCCAGTTCTATTTCCGGACCACCGATGTGACCGGGATGGTCCAGTTGCCCGAGGGTGTGGAGATGTGCATGCCGGGCGACAACACCGAGATGTCCGTGGAGTTGATCGCGCCCATCGCCATGGACGAGGGCCTGTTGTTCGCCATCCGCGAAGGCGGCCGCACCGTCGGCTCCGGCCGCGTCACCAAAATCCTCAAGTAACCCGGACCAGCGTCCGAGAGTAGGGCTATGGTTGCCCTATGGCTCGGACGCAGACGATGGTCCAGCTGACGCAGGACCTGATCGCCAAGCTCGACGAGGAGGCTGCGGAGCGCGGCATGTCGCGCTCCGCAGTCATCCGCGAGGCGATCGAGTCCCACATCGCCGCCCGCGAGCACGACGCCATCGGCAGGCCATCGCTGAGGGCTACCGCCGCATCCCTCCCGGCACCCCGGACGAGTGGGGCGATCTCGAGCTCATGGCCGACGTCGCCGGCCGCGAAGCGGCGCAACGCCTCGACCAGGAGGAGCGGGAGGCGGGGTTCGACCCGTGGTAGGCGCCTCGCCGGTGGCGGGTGGGCCGTCCCGGCCGGTATCGTTGTCCGTCTGCCCGCCGGGCGACCCGTTCCTTGAAAAGTGAGTGAGATGGCTGAGAAGCAGAAGATCCGCATCCGCCTGAAGGCGTACGACCACGAGGTCATCGACCAGTCGACCCGCAAGATCGTCGAGACCGTCCTGCGCACGCAGGCCACGGTCCGGGGGCCGATCCCGCTGCCGACCGAGAAGCACCGGTTCACGGTCATCCGCTCACCGCACAAGGACAAGGACAGCCGCGAGCACTTCGAGATGCGCATCCACAAGCGCCTGCTCGACATCCTGGAGCCGAGCCCCAAGACGGTCGACTCGCTCCAGCGCATCGAGCTGCCCGCCGGCGTCGACATCGAGATCAAGATCCAGCAGGCGTAGCCCCCAGCCGGGCCCCGGCGCGCAACATGCGTGACGGGGCGGGTCGCCATCGGCAGGATTCCGGCCGTGGAACCGGTGCGTGCCGCGGGCTCGCGCCCGTTCGTCGGGCGTGAACAGGAGCGGGCCCTGCTCCGCCACCTCCTCCGGGAGGCGGGCACGGGCCGGCCCGCCGTCGTCGTCGTCACGGGCATGCCCGGCGCCGGCAAGTCCGCGCTGCTGCGCTGGGCCGGCGACGCCGCCGCCGCAGCCGGGGCCTTCGTGCTGCGCACGTCGGGGTCGGAGGGGACGGTGCCGTTCGACGCGCTGCGTCGCCTGGTGGCCCCGCGTCCCGGAGCTGAGCCTCCTCCTCGACCGCGACGCCGCCGGCGAGCACCGCGGCGGTGCGGGGCGACCACGCGGTCCGCCTCGGGACCGAGGTGGCCGAGGCGCTCGCCGCCCACGCCCGCCGCCGGCTGCTGGCGGTGGTCGTCGACGACGCCCACGATCTCGAGCGGGCATCGGGGTCCGTCCTCGCCGCCGCCCTGGCGTCGCTGGACGACACCGCGGCCCGCACGTCGCTGCGCCTCATCGTGTTCGTGGCGTCGCGGGAACCGGTGGCCGAGCGGTCGCTGGCCGCCCGCGCCCTGCGCCTCGACGCCGCCCGGGCCCTGGCGCTCGGCGGCTTCGACGCCCAGGACATCAGCGACCTGCTGGCGTCCTCCGGGCAGCGAGCCAGCCCGGCCGCGGGTCCGCGAGCTGCTCGACGACACCGGCGGGCTGCCGCTCCTGGTGGAGAGCATCATCGAGCGGCGGGCCCGGCCCGCGGGTGCGGGTGGGGTCGCCGGCACCCCGGAGCGGTTGCGCAGCATCGCCGAGCGCCCTGCGCGCGCGGTTCCGAGACCTCGACGCCCCCACCCTCGACATGTTGCGGCTGGCCGCGCTCCTCGGCGAGCCGTGGGAGCCCGCCGACCTGGCGGTGGCGGGCGGGTTCGACCACGCCGCCGTGCTCGACGCGGTGGCGGCCGCGGGCGCGCCCAGGTCGTGCGCGCCGGGCCCCAGGGCTGGCGCTTCGCGCACCCGCTGGTGCGGACCGAGCTGCTGGACGGGGTGAGCGACCGCACCCGGCGGGCGCTGCACCGCACGATCGCCGACCGCCTGGCCGCCACCGCGGGCACGGACGGGTCGCTCGACGACGCCCTGCTCGTCCGGGTGGCCGACCACCTCCTGCGCAGCCGGCCGCCGCCCGGCGAGCCCGAGCCGCCCGGTGACGGCACCGCGGGCGTGGGCGCCGTCGCGGTCGCCGACGTGGCCCGGCGGGCCGGCGCCGTCACCGAGCGGTGGGGCGCGTGGCACGAGACCGCCCGGTTCCTGGCGGCCGCGGCCGAGGGCGCGACCGGGACGGGACGCCGGTGCGCTCTGGTTCGACGCCGGCAGTGCCGCCTACCTCGACCACGACCCCGAGCAGGCGGAGGACCTCCTGGGCCGGGCCATCGACGAGGCGGGCCGGGCCGGCGACCCGGCCACGGTGCTGCGGGCCGCGATGTTCCTCGCCCGCCGGCGGGCCGGCGCCCGGTTCCGGCTCGGCGCCCGCGTCGACCTGGCCGAGCTCGAGGTGGCGCTGGCCGACGCCGACGACAGTCGACCCGGCGCTCGTCGTCGAGGCGGAGGCCGCGCTGGCCGAGGCCCTCATCGTGTCGGGCGAGAGCGACTGGGCGTTGGAGGTGACCGAGCGGGCCCGGGTCCGGGCGGCCGCCGCCCGCGGGGCCGGACGGCTCGACGGCCCCCTCGGGCGCGTCGACTTCGCCGAGGGCATCCACCGCCTCCGGCGGCTGGAGATGCCCGCGGCCGACGGGCTGCTTCCGCGCCGGGGCCCGGCGGGCGGTGGCGGCCGGGCGACCCGCTGACCGCGGTGCTACAACCGGTCGCGGCGCGCGCTCGGCACCCTGATGCGGGGGGAGGTCGGCGACGCCCGGGCGCAGGCCATGGCCGTGGAGGACGAGGCCCTGGCGTGCGGCTACCCCGGCGAGGCCGGATTCGCAGCGGCCCAGCTCGCGACCGGGTACACGCTGGGCGGTGCGGCGGCCGCTGACGTCCGAGACCGTCGAGCGGGCGTACCGGCAGTGGCGGGCGACCGACTTCACCTACATCGCCGCGCTGCTCGCCCCGGTGGTGGCGGCGACCGACGCCGCGACCCAGGGCGTCGTGCGGGACCTCGGGGGGAGCGCCGCCGGGCCGGGGCTCGCCGACCTGCCCGCTCCCGCGGCCGTCGGGGTGCTGGCCGCCGTCGAGGCCGCCGACGCCGAGGGGGTTCGGGCGAGGGTGCGGGCGGCGCGCTGGCGCCACGGGTTCCGGGGCACGGTCACCCAGGCCCGGGACGGCGTGGCGGTGGCGCTCGTGGAGGCGGGCGACCTGCTCGGCGACTCCGACCTCGTCGCGTCGGCCGGGGCCGCGGTGGACACGCTCCTGGACCGGGGCGTGCTGGTGACGACGGGATGGCCGACGACGACGCCCCGGGTCGGGGCCGTCGTGGCCCGCCACGCCGGGGACGCGGCCCGCGGGGAGCGCCTGGTCGAGCAGGCGCTGGTCGCTCTGCGAGCGGGAGGGCCTGGCGGCCGAGCGACCCAAGGCCCTGCTGGAGCTGGGGCGCTACGCGGCCGCCGGCGGCTCGCCCACCGGCGACGTGGCGGCGCTGTTCGCCGAGGCCGTGCGCGGGCTTCGACGCGCTGTCGATGCACGGCTGGGTGGCGCGGGCGGACGCGATCGCCCAGTCGCTCGGCTTCGCGGTGCTGGCCGCGCACGGCCCCGCCCGGGCCCGGGCCATCTACACCGACGACGTCGTGGGGTCCACCGAGTCGAACGTCGCGCCTCGGCGATGCCGTCTACCTGGAGCAGCTCCGGATCCACGACCGGATCGTCCGGGCCCGGCTGGCGCGAGTTCGGCGGCCGAGGAGATCAAGCACACCGGCGACGGCATCAACGCCGTGTTCGACGACCGCATCGACGCCGCCCGCTGCGCGCTGGCGGTCCAGCGCGACATCGACGCCTGGCGCCGCAGCGAGCCCGACCTGGCGCTCCAGCATCCGCAGCGGCCTGGCCCACGGCCCGGTGATCCCGTCGGGCGGCGACTTCTTCGGCCTCGTGCAGTCGCAGGCCGCCCGGCTGTGCAGCCTGGCCGGCCCGGGCGAGGTGCTGGCCACGGCCGAGATCGTGACGGCGCTGCCCGACGGCACGGCCCTCGTCAAGTCGCTCGGCCACCGGGACCTGAAGGGCCTGCGGGCACCGATCGAGGTCTTCCGCCTCGACGACTTCTGACGCATAGTGGTCGGCGGCGACACGTCCGGCGCGAGCGACCAGGGGGACGCCATGTCGGGTGGGATGCCGTACTACCTCGAGAAGGGTCCCGATTCTGACCCTGATCGAGACCTACATCAACGGGACGAGCCCCGGGAAAGCGCAAGATTGCTGAAGGACGCCTGCGCGTCGCCGAGGCCAACGCGCCCGCCTCACCCGACTGGGTGACCGACGTGCTGCCCGACCTGTGGCGGGACACGGCGTTCGACAAAGTGCCGGGCATCACGCAACCACATCATCGAGCACTGGTTCGGCATGGAGGAGCAGGGTGGCCAGTGGCAGTTGCCGCAGCCGCCGTATCCCACCACCGGCGAGTGGATCGACTACAAGGGCGACGTGAACGCCATCGTCCGGCGCACGCTGCGCTGGGCGCTGGAGGTGTCGCTCGGCCTGATGCCCGGCGAGGAGGGCCCGGGGCGGCCCGACCGCCGCCCGCATCGAGCTGTTCTGGCTGTGCGGCTTCAACTGGTTCGAGGGCTGGGTGGTGCAGCGGCCGGCCGGGCCCGGCGGCCGGGTCGTCTCCGTCATCTTCGCCACGCCCACCCACGAGGGCTCGGAGGTCGCGAAGAGCCCGATCGCCCATGTCGACAAGACCATGGCCGGGGCGTCGGCGCCACGCGGTGCCGAGCCGGGAGAACGACTACGAGGTCGTCGGCTTCCCGGTGGCGTCCGCGGCGCCACCCGCGCCCCGGCCCCGGGCGGTCGACCGGCCCTACGGCACCTGGGTGGTCACGCATGGCCGCCACTGACGCCGTGACGAACTGGTGAACAACACGACGCCCTCGGCCCATCGCCACGACGACGGCTGCGCCGACGATGGCCGCACTACACCGGGATCGACCCGGTCGGTGGTCCTGTCCCCGTCGGTGCCGGCCGGCGGCGTGCCCTACGACGGCGTGATCAAGGTGGTGCAGCCGTGAACGAGTCGCAACGTGCGCCGGAGCTGGCAGGCACATCCTCGCCGAGCGGCTGCCCGGGCCGTGCCGGTGAGATCGAGGACCGGATGACGACGGGGCCGGCCGAGCTCGTCGAGGAGATCGCAACGATCGCGAGATGGTCGAGGCGGTGCGTCGCCGCCGACGCGGTGTGGACGCTGGAGCAGTGGTTCTCGGTCCGGGCGGAGGGCCTGCGGTTCAGCGAGGGGCGGTCCGGGCCGGTCGGTGACCGGGATGCGGGGGCCGAGTGGGCGTACGAGGGAACCACGACAAGGCCGGGGCGCTGCGGGGCCTCCCCAGCGACCGGCCGCCCGGTCGCGGTGCACGGGCTCACGGTCGTCGGGACCGGGATCGGGGACGACGGCATGGAGACGGTCCTCCTCACCCGTCACATCGACTGGGTGGGCCTCTACGCCCAGCTCGGACTCACGATCAACTGGCGCGTCCCCCTCGACCCCGAGCCGGATTGACGCGACGGGCCGGCCGCCGAAGCGGCCGGCCCATCGTGCGGTCCGACTGAACGGGCCGCGGCGTCAGAGGCGGGTGATGCGGTCCTGGGGGCCGGGGGCGACGCCGCCGGGGGCGGCGGTCAGGTAGTCCTCCAGGGCGTCGAGGTCGACGGCGCCGCCGAGGCGGTCGGTGCCCGAGTTGAGGATCCCGAACCCGTCGCCGCCCGTGGCCAGGAAGCTGTTGACCGTGATCCGGTAGGTCGTCGCCGCGCCGACGGGCACGCCGCCGATGGCGATGGTCGCCGGGTCGACCGCGTTGGCGGTGGCGCAGTCGGCGGCGCCGGTGGCCGCACCGGTGTAGGTGTACGTGAACCCGACCGAGGGCTGCAGCACCCGGGGCGCCACGGCGTTGATGCCGCAGAACTGCTGCTCCAGCATCGTCTCGATCTGGGCCCCGGTGAGGGTCATCGTGACCAGGCTGTTGCCGAACGGCTGGACGGTGAAGGCCTCCTCGTAGGTGACCTCGCCGGGAGCCTCGACGCCGCTGGGCGCGAACAGCAGGTCGGCCCGGATGCCGCCCGGGTTCATGAACGCCGCCACCGCACCGCCGAGCTCGGTCGGGGTGGTGGCCGCCAGCTGGCTGTCGGCGATCACGTCGCCGAGCGCCGACTCGCCGGCCAGGTTCTGGGTCCGGGTGATGTCGGCCGAGATGCTGCCGATGATCCGCCCCGCGAGCGGGGCGCTGATGGCCCGGTAGCGGTCGGCCAGCGCCAGGATGACGGAGTCGGCCGCCACGTCCCGGGTCACGATCTTGTTGTTGACCGCGATGGACGTGATCTCCTTCGACCGCCGGTCGATGGTCAGGTCCATGTCGGTGACCAGCCGCCCGAACGACGCGGCGCTCGTGACCGGGATGCCGTCGATCACGCAGTTGTAGGCCTGGTGGGTGTGGCCGCTGATGACGGCGTCGATCTGCGGGTCGAGCCGGTTCACGATGTCGACGATCGCCCCGGTGATCCCCGTGCAGCCGTTGAAGCCGCCGCCCGTGGTGACGCCGCCCTCGTGCAGCAGGACCACGATGTTCTCGACGCCCTGGCGCTCCAGCCGGTCGACCAGGGCGTTGGCCGTGTCGGCCTCGTCCAGGAAGTCGAAGCCCTCGACGCCCTCGGGGGTGACGATGGTGGGCGTGCCCTCGAGCGTCATGCCGATGTAGGCGACCTTGGTGTTGGCCTCGTAGCGCTTGATCGTGAACGGCGGGAACAGCGGCTTGCCGCGGCCCTCGGACACGACGTTGGCGGCGAGGAACTCGAAGTCGGCGCCGGCGAAGTCGTCGCCGTCGAGGCAGCCGTCGACCGGGTGGCAGCCACCCTCCTGCATGCGCAGCAGCTCGTCGGTGCCCTCGTCGAACTCGTGGTTGCCGACGGCGTTGATGTCGAGGCCGATCTCGTTCATGGCCTCGATGGTCGGCTCGTCGTGGAACAGCGCCGAGAGCAGCGGGCTGGCCCCGATCAGGTCGCCGGCCGACACCACCGTCGTGTTGCGGGGGTTGGTGGCCTCCAGCGCGGCCACGTGCGTCGACAGGAACCCGGCGCCGCCGGCGTCGATGCCCTCGATGCGGCCGGCGGAGCCGGCCGGCGGGTCGAGGTTGCCGTGGAAGTCGTTGAGACCCAGGATCTGGACCTGGACCGGAGGCGGTGCCGCGCCGGCGGGGACCACCGGTGCGACCCAGCCGACGGCTGCCGCGGCGGCCGCCGCGGCTACGAGACCTGCTGCCATTCGTGTGCGAGCCACGTTGTTCGCTCCTTCGCCGCTCTCATGCCCGGTGGGTCTGATGCCCGGGGGGAAACTACTCACGCTGGGAGAACACTGCTCGCCTGTGGTGTGAACGGCCGGCGAACGGGGGTCATCGTTCCGTCAGCTCCATGACCCTCAGCACCGGGTGTCCGGTCGGGCTCTCCGCCTCCGGGGCGGGACGGCCCACCACCGTGACCCGGGCTCCCGCCGTCCGGCCCGGCCCCAGCGCCGGCCCGACGGCGGGCCCCTCCAATGCCCAGGTCCCGCCGTCGGTCACGAGCACCGTCGTGCCCGCGACCTCGTCCAGGGTCCCCGTCAGCGTGCGGGGCGTGACCTGGTCGGTCGGGCGGCGGGGCGGGCGGTCCGCCCGGGCCGGCGAACCGGCCCGGGCGTCCTCACCCATCACCACGACCTCAGCCCCCGCTGACCTCGACGGTCAGGGAGGTACCGCGGATGGAGGTGACCTCCATCTGGACGCCGTACGCCGGGAGCGTGACCCCGGCCTGCGGCAGGTTGGGATACAGGAACTGCTGCGTGTCGTCGAACACCGGCTGGGCCGCGGCGCCGCGGATGCGGCTGGGCACCCCGTTGGTGTGCAGGGTGAACGACCGGGCCTGGCTCAGGCCGAACGGTGCGTCGTAGCCCTGGATGCGGGACCGCCACGGCGCGCCGGTGGCCGTGTTGACGATCGGCTGCGGGTGGGCGTCGATCACGAGGATCTCGCCCTCGCCCACGTGCTGGCTCGTGTTGTTGTCCGTCATGGACGTGTCCCAGTAGGAGACGAGCAGGCCGGTCTCGTACTTGAAGTGCTCGACCCACAGCGGGTTCGTGTTGAGGAACCCGAAGTTGTACGGACCGGTCTTCAGGTACTGGTCGAACGACTCGTACGTGCGGTTCGAGGCGATGTAGTAGTGCGGGAACTGCCCGTCCTCGACACCGGTCGTGGCCTTGAAGCCGGCGAGGGTCCAGCCCTCGTCGTCGGTCTCGGCGCCGCTCGTCACGACCGGGGCACCGTCGGCGCTGATCGTGATGTCGTCGGCGAAGAAGCCGTCGGGGGCCACGCCGCCGTCGGTCCGGTACAGCAGCCGCACCGACGCCGGGGCACCGGCGTAGGCGTCGAGCGGGACGTTGACGGGCACCCAGTCGCCGCCGGACGAGCCGGAGATCGCGGGCGTCCCGCTGCCGTCGAGCACGAACGGCTCGCCGTCGACCGTGCCGTCGAGGCTGGTCCAGGTGGCGCCCCCGTCGCTCGACGCCTGCACGTACAGGTAGTCGAAGTCCGCCTCGATCTCGAACCGGGCCTGCATGTCGATCGCGGCGGTGGTGGCCCCGCTGAGATCGACGTCCCGGGTCATCGAGGTGGTGAGGTCGTCGCCCTTCGTCGGACCACCACATGCGCTCGCCGGCGAACGGGTCGCCGTAGTCGAACGACTTGGGCTTCTGGGGCAGGATCGAGATGACCGCCTGCGGCTTGGCCGTGTTGTACTCGTGGGGGCCGAGGACGACGGTCTCCTCCTGGCCGGCCGTCACGACCTCGTAGTCGAGCCAGCCTTTCTGCAGCTTGTCCCAGGCCGACAGGTCGCCGGCGCGGGTGCCGATGGGCTCGCCCTCGCCGGACAGCCGGCTCTGGGCCATCAGGGTCCACCACTCGACGCCGTTCTGGCCGCCGGCGGTGTCGTAGTGGTCCGGCAGGCCGAGGTCGTGCCCGTACTCGTGGGCGATGGTGGACAGGCCGCCGTTCTCGGGCTGGACCGTGTAGTCGCCGGCCCACAGGCCGGTGCCGCCGATCTCGGTGCCGCCGGCCGGGTTGTCCTCGGGGCCGGTGATGTCGAAGTCGGTGACCCAGGCGTACCAGCGGTGGCTCCAGATGGCGTCCTCGCCCTGGTGCGGATCGCCGTCGGCCTGGTCGCCGCCCGAGTGGACGATCTGCAGGTGGTCGACGTAGTGGTCGGGCTCGTTGAAGTCGCCGTCGCCGTCGAAGTCGTAGCGGTCGTAGACGTCGTAGGTGGCCAGCTCGGCGGCGATGTCCTCGGCGCTGCGGCCCGCGGCCTCCTGGGACTCGACCCAGGCGTTCATGCCGTCCTTGACCAGCTCCCAGGTGTTGTCGCAGACGATGTCGTCGCACGGGAAGCCGTTCGAGCGGCCGTAGCGGGCCTCGTTGAACGGGACGGTCACCCAGGCGGAGGCCGCGCCGTCGATGCTGTAGCGGCCGGAGGACTGCTTCTCGTAGTAGGTCTTCATCGACTCGACGCCGTCGCCCTCGGCGAAGTACAGGTCGTCGAAGAACTGCTGGCTGAAGTCCGGCTGCCAGATCGTGCGGTTGTCGACGCTGCGGTCGGGCTCGGGGATCTCGTTGTGGAGCGGGCCGTCGAAGCGGGCCGGGCCCGCGACGGCCGGGTCGGTGTCCTGGTCCGGGTAGTCGGGGTGGCGCTCGTCGCCGAACTCGACGAGGAGCACGAACACCCGGTCGGTCGCCTCGCGGGCCAGCTCGACGTACTGGTTCTTGGCCCGGCTCGCGCCGGCCGAGGGGGCATCGCCCGAGGCCTCACGGCCGGCGGCGTCCACGCGCGCCCGGCTGCTCGCCGACCTGGACGACGGTGGAGCCGTTGATCTCGGTCGGCGTGGCCTCGCCGTTGAGGACCTGGGTCAGCGCCTCCTCGCGGAGCGCGCGGCGCTTCTCCTCGAGGGGGTTGGGCAGCTCGTGCTCGCTCGCCGGCGCCAACTCGGGTGTCGGTGGTCCGGCCGGGGGTGGAGCCGCCCCGGCAGGGGGGACGGCGGTCACGGCGAGGGAGAGCCCCATGCCGAGCGCCGTGAGGCCTGCGATGGCCTTGCGCATGCGTTCTTCCTCCAGGTGTGTGGCGACGCCCGCCCCCCGGCCTGCATGACTTGTCGTTCGCACCGGACCCGACCCCACCCACCAGCTGGTGCGAAGCCCCCTCGGTCCAGGCGACTGCCGACCCTAGAGCAAGACGCCCAGCGATGCCAGCACCCAGCGTGCGAAACGTATGACGACTGCGAGAACAGTGATACAAGCCGTTCAAACCGTCAGGGACGTTCGGGCGCGCCCGACTGCCCCTTGGTGCTACTTCCCCTGCTAGGCCTTGTCGAGGTCGTCGTCGGACAGGTTCGAGGAGATGCCGGCCTGGACGTCGAGATGAGGTCCGTCGTCGGGCTCCAAGAACCACGTCCCCGACTCCGCTTCCCTCCGCTCCTCGGCGAGGTGGACGAAGGGATCACGGTCCCGCGAGGCACGCTTCTTGCGGCCGAACGCCATGGCGCGTGACCCTAGTGGAGCCGCGAGGGCGGTGCTGCCCGATCGTGGGTGCGCGACCACGGGGCGTCGCCGGGACTGACACCGCCGTCCACGTTGGACTCCCCTGGTGGACCCCGCTATCATTTCCAGGCCGTGCGCGGCGCCGTCCCACCGACGGGCGCCTGCGCCGCAAGGTCCGTATCCAACTGACGTCCGCGCAGGCCCGCACGCCGGGAACCACGTGGCAACCGAACAGGCGCTCCGCCGGGACCACTCCCGAGCGGAGCGTTCGCGTGATCCGCCTCCAGGCACAGAAAGACGTAGCCGCCATGGCCACAAGAGCGATCGTCGGCGAGAAGGTCGGCATGACGCAGGTGTGGGACGACGACAACCGGGTCGTGCCCGTCACCGTGCTGCGTGTGCGCCCGTGCCGCGTGGTCCAGGTCAAGACCAACGAGCGCGACGGGTACAGCGCGCTCCAGGTCACCTTCGGGACCAAGAGGGCGTCGAAGCTCACCAAGCCCGTCGCCGGGCAGTACGAGTCCGCCGGCGTCGACCCGGGCACCCGCCTGGTCGAGCTCCGGCTCGACGACGTCAGCGAGTACGAGGTCGGCCAGGAGATCGGCGCCGACGTCCTCGCCCAGGGCGAGCTGGTCGACGTGACCTCCGTCAGCAAGGGCAAGGGCTTCACCGGCGTCATGAAGCGCCACGGCTTCTCCGGCCTCGGCGCCAGCCACGGCGCCCACCGGGTCCACCGGGCGCCGGGCGCCATCGGGGCCTGCGCCACGCCCAGCCGCGTGTTCCGGGGCACCCGCATGGCCGGCCGCTCCGGCGGCCAGAAGACCACCACCCTCAACCTCACCGTCGTGCAGGCGGACGCCGAGCGCGACCTGCTGCTGGTCAAGGGCTCCGTGCCCGGGCCCAAGGGCGGCATCGTCCTCGTCCGCGACGCCGCCAAGGGGAAGTGACGATGGCCAGCGTCAAGATCACCACCGCCGCCGGCAAGTCCTCGGGCAAGGTCGAGCTCGACGACGCCCTGTTCGCCGTGCAGCCCAACCTCCCGGTCATGCACCAGGTCGTGACCGCCCAGCTCGCCGCCCGCCGGTCCGGCACGCCAGTCGACCAAGACCCGCGCCGAGGTGCGGGGCGGCGGCGCCAAGCCGTGGCGGCAGAAGGGCACCGGCCGGGCCCGGCAGGGCTCCATCCGGTCGCCGCACTGGCGGGGCGGTGGCGTCACCCATGCGCCCAAGCCGCGCAGCTACGCCCAGCGCACCCCCAAGAAGATGATCCGCCTGGCGCTGGCGTCCGCCCTGTCCGACCGCCTGGCCGACGGCAAGGTCGTCGTGCTCGACGGCTGGGGCATCGACACCCCCAGCACCAAGGCGGCCGTGAAGGTCCTCGACAGCCTGGGCGTCGACGGCCGGGTGCTCGTCGTGCTCACCCGCGACGAGGCCGATGCCGCCACGTGGAAGAGCCTCCGCAACCTGGGCCACGTCCACGTGCTCACGATCAACGAGCTCAACGCCTACGACGTGCTGGTCAGCGACTGGGTGGTCTTCACCGAGGCCTCGCTGCCGGCCACCAGGTCCGCCACCGAGGGGAGCGACGAGAAGTGAAGGATCCCCGAGACGTCATCGTCGCTCCGGTCGTGAGCGAGAAGTCCTACGCACTGATGGAGGACGGGGTCTACACGTTCAAGGTGCACCCCTCCGCCTCCAAGCCCGAGATCCGCGACGCCGTGCAGAGCATCTTCGGCGTGCGGGTCGCGAAGGTGAACACCCTCAACCGGCCCGGCAAGCGCAAGCGCAACCGCCGCACGTTCACCTACGGCAAGCGTCCCGACACCAAGCGGGCGATCGTCACCCTGGCCGAGGGTGACTCGATCGACCTGTTCCAGGATTGAGGCGAGAGTCGTCATGGCACTCCGCAAGCGCAAGCCCACCAGCCCCGGCCGGCGGTTCCAGACCGTCCCCGACTTCTCCGAGGTCACCCGCGACCGCCCCGAGCGCTCGCTGGTGGCCAAGAAGTCGTCGACGGGCGGCCGCAACGTCCACGGGCGCAAGACCTCCCGCCACCGCGGTGGCGGCCACAAGCAGCGGTACCGGGTCATCGACTTCCGCCGCAACAAGGACGGCGTGCCCGCCACCGTGGCGGCCATCGAGTACGACCCCAACCGGTCGTGCCGCATCGCGCTGCTCCACTACCTCGACGGCGAGAAGCGCTACATCCTGGCGCCCCGCGACGTGAAGGTGGGCGACCGGCTGCAGTCGGGCCAGGGCTCCGAGATCCGGCCCGGCAACGCCCTGCCGCTGCGCTACATCCCCGTGGGCACCACCGTCCACAACATCGAGCTCCAGCCCGACGGCGGCGGCAAGCTGGCCCGCTCGGCCGGGTCCTCGGTCGTCCTGCTGGCCAAGGAGGGCTCCTACGCCACGCTGCGGCTGCCCTCCACCGAGATGCGCCGGGTGTCGATCGACTGCCGGGCCACCGTCGGCGAGGTCGGCAACGCCGAGCACGAGCTCATCAAGATCGGCAAGGCCGGCCGCAACCGCTGGAAGGGCGTCCGCCCCCAGACCCGGGGCGTGGCCATGAACCCGGTCGACCACCCCCTCGGTGGTGGCGAGGGCAAGTCCTCGGGCGGCCGCAACCCGGTGTCGCCGTGGGGCCAGCCCGAAGGCCGCACCCGGGCCCGAACCAAGCCGTCCGACAAGCTCATCGTGCGTCGCCGCCGTACCCGCGGCTCGCGGAGGTAGATCCCGTGCCCCGTTCCCTCAAGAAGGGTCCCTTCGTCGACGAGCACCTGCTCCGCAAGGTCGACGCCCTCAACGCCAAGGGCGAGAAGAAGGTCATCAAGACCTGGTCGCGCCGCTCGACGATCATCCCCGACATGGTCGGCCACACGGTGGCCGTCCACGACGGGCGCAAGCACGTGCCCGGTGTACGTCACCGAGGCGATGGTCGGGCACAAGCTCGGCGAGTTCGCCCCCACCCGCACGTTCCGCTACCACGCCGGCCAGGAGAAGTCCGTGCGGGGGAGGCGGTGATGGCCACCACCACCCGCACCAACGAGCGCCCGGGCACCCGTGCCCAGGTGCGCCACGTGCGCATGTCGGCGTCCAAGGCCCGCGAGGTCCTCGACCTCATCCGCAACCGCCCGGTGGGTGAGGCGGCCGAGGTGCTGCAGTTCACCGAGCGGGGCGCGGCCAACGTCATCGCCCGGTGCCTCACCGCGGCCGTGGCCAACGCCCAGCACAACGACGAGCTCGACCCCGACACCCTCTACGTGTCGACCTGCTACGCCGACGAGGGCCCCACCCTCAAGCGCTGGCGCCCGCGGGCCCGGGGCCGGGCCACCCGCATCCGCAAGCGCATGTGCCACATCACGATCATCGTGAGCCCCATGCCGGCCGCGATGGCCGCCAAGATCGAGGCCCGCCAGGCCGCCGGTGGCGGCACCACGCCCGCCGGCCGCCGTGGCCGCCGGGCGCAGGAGTCCCGCCGGGCCCGCGTGGCCCGCAGCCGGGGCGAGGCCGCTCCCGTCGAGGACGAGTCGCCCGACACCCCGGTCGACGAGGTGGTCGAGGACGAGCCCACCACGGGCGAGCCCACCGACGAGATGGTCGAAGAGGCCGAGGACGAGGCCAGCCGACACCGCGGTCGAGGACGAGGCCGACGCCGACGAGGCCGACAGGACGAGGCCGACACCGACGTCGCCGACGAGGCAGCCGACGACACCGACGAAGAGATCACCGACGAGGCGCCTGCCGACGACGACGCCGAGGAGACGAAGTAATGGGCCAGAAGGTCAATCCCTACGGCTTCCGGCTCGGCGTCACCACCGACTGGAAGTCCCGCTGGTTCGCCGACCGCGAGGAATACAGCGACAACGTCATCCAGGACTGGAAGATCCGCGACTACCTGATGACCGAGCTGCCCCACGCAGCCATCAGCCGGGTCGAGATCGAGCGCACCCGCGACAGACTGCGCGTCGACGTGCACACCGCGCGCCCGGGCATCGTCATCGGGCGCCGGGGCAGCGAGGCCGACCGCCTGCGGGGCGGCCTGGCCAAGATCACCGGCAACCCCAAGGTGCAGCTCAACATCCAGGAGATCAAGCAGCCCGAGCTGGACGCCGCCCTCATCGCCCAGGGCGTGGCCGACCAGCTCGCCGCCCGGGTCGCCTTCCGGCGGGCCATGAAGCGGGCCGTGCAGAACGCCCAGAAGGCCGGCGCCCAGGGCATCCAGGTCCAGTGCTCCGGCCGCCTCGGCGGCTCCGAGATGGCCCGCACCGAGAGCTACCGCGAGGGCCGCGTCCCCCGCCACACGCTGCGGGCCGACATCGACTACGGCTTCCGCGAGGCCCGCACCACCGCCGGCCGCATCGGCGTCAAGGTCTGGCTCTACAAGGGCGACGTGCTGCCCTACAAGTCCCAGAGCGAGGAGAAGATCGCCCGTGAGGCCGCCATGGCCGTGGGCGAGACCTCGGGTGCCGGCGGGCAGGGTGGCGGCGGCAAGCGCGTCGTGTCCTCGGCCGCCGGCCGGCGGCGTCCCGCCGACGCCCCCGACGAGACCCCGGAGAACGAGCCCCTCATCAAGGAGGCCGATCCGGAGCTCGAGCGCCTGCTGGCGGAAGAGGAAGAGATCGAGCGCCGGGTGCACGACCACCACGAGACCCCGCACTTCCGGCCGGGAGACGAGTGACATGTTGATGCCGCGCAAGGTCGCGCACCGCAAGCACCACCGGGGCCGCATGACCGGCACCGCCAAGGGTGCCACCGAGGTCACCTTCGGCGAGTACGGCATCCAGGCCCTCGAGCCCGGGTGGATCTCCGCCCGCCAGATCGAGGCCGCCCGTATCGCCATGACCCGCCACATCAAGCGTGGCGGCAAGGTGTGGATCAACGTCTTCCCCGACAAGCCCGTCACCCAGAAGCCGGCGGAGACCCGCATGGGCTCGGGCAAGGGCAACCCCGAGATGTGGGTCGCCGTGGTCAAGCCCGGCCGGGTCATGTTCGAGATGTCCTACCCGGACCCGGCCGTCGCCCGCGCCGCCCTCGAGCGCGCCATCCAGAAGCTGCCGATCAAGGCCCGCTTCGTCACCAAGGAGGAGGCGTTCTGATGGCCGAAGGCCAGCTTCCACGACCTCGATGACGGTGCGCTGATCGACCAGGTCAGCGAGGCCAAGGACCAGCTGTTCAAGCTGCGGTTCCAGCTCGCCACCGGCCAGCTCACCAACTACGCACGCATCGGCGAGGTGCGCAGGGACATCGCCCGGCTCGTGACCGAGCTGCGGGCCCGCGAGATCGCGGCCGCCGAGGCGATCGAGAAGGAGAACGCCTGATGGCCGCAGACAAGGTCGCCACCGGCGGCGAGCGCGCCGCCCGCAAGGTCCGCGAGGGCGTCGTGGCCTCCACGGCCATGGACAAGACCGCGGTCGTCACCGTGACGACCCGCAAGCCCCACGCGCTCTACAAGAAGACGATGGTCCGCACCAGCCGCCTCTACGCGCACGACGAGAACAACGAGCTGCGCGTCGGCGACCGGGTCCGCATCGTCGAGACCCGCCCGCTGTCCAAGCAGAAGCGGTGGCGGCTGGTCGAGATCCTGGAGAGGGCGAAGTAGTCCGATGATCCAGCAGGAGAGCCGCCTCAAGGTGGCAGACAACTCGGGTGCCAAGGAGGTGCTCGTCATCAAGGTCCTCGGTGGCTCCCGCCGCCGGTACGCCTCGATCGGCGACATCTTCGTGGCCACCGTCAAGGACGCCATCCCCGGCGCCGCCGTCAAGAAGGGCGACGTCGTCAAGTGCGTGGTCGTGCGCACCAAGAAGGAGCGCCGGCGTCCCGACGGCAGCTACATCCGCTTCGACGAGAACGCGGCGGTGCTCATCAACCCGGACCGCAACCCGCGCGGCACCCGCATCTTCGGCCCCGTCGGCCGCGAGCTGCGCGACAAGCGGTTCATGAAGATCGTGTCGCTCGCCCCGGAGGTCCTGTGATGGCAGGTCTGAAGATTCGCAAGGGCGACCGGGTCCGTGTCCTCACGGGCAAGGACCGGGGCAAGGAGGGCAACGTCATGCGCGCCCTGCCCCGCGACGGCAAGGTGATCGTCGACGGCGTCAACGTGGCCCGCAAGAGCCAGCGGCCCACCCGGTCGACCCAGCAGGGCGGCATCATCGACAAGGACATGCCCCTCCCCGTGTCGAACGTGGCGCTGGTGTGTCCCAGCTGCGGCAAGGCGACCCGGGTCGGCTACAAGATCGACCCCTCGGGCGCCAAGGTCCGCATCTGCAAGAAGTGCGGAGGTGAGATCACGTGAGCGGATCACCGCGACGGCGACGCGGGAGCGCACCGTCCCCGCCTCAAGGCCCGGTACAACGAGACGTTGCGGGACCAGCTCAAGGGCGAGCTGGAGCTCGGCAACGTCATGCAGGTGCCGCGGCTGACCAAGGTCGTGATCAACATGGGCGTCGGCGCGGCCACCGCCCAGGCCTCCCTGCTCGAGGGCGCCGCGCGCGACCTCGCCACCATCACCGGCCAGAAGCCGGTCATCACCCGGGCCAAGCGCTCCATCGCCGGCTTCAAGCTGCGCGAGGGCAACGCCATCGGCGCCAAGGTCACCCTGCGGGGCGACCGCATGTGGGAGTTCATGGACCGGCTGATCTCGATCGCCATCCCCCGCATCCGGGACTTCCGGGGCCTCAACCCCCGGTCGTTCGACGGCAACGGCAACTACACGTTCGGTCTCACCGAGCAGCTCGTGTTCCCCGAGATCGACTACGACAACATCGACCAACCCCGTGGCATGGACATCACCATCGTCACCACCGCCAGCACCGACGACCAGGGTCGGGCACTCCTGCTGGCCATGGGGTTCCCGTTCAAGCGTGAGGGTCAGTAAGCCATGGCGAAGACAGCGCTCAAGAACAAGCAGCAGCGCAAGCCCAAGTTCAAGGTGCGGGCCTACACCCGCTGCCGGCGGTGCGGCCGTCCCCACGCGGTGTTCCGCAAGTTCGGGCTGTGCCGGATCTGCCTGCGCGAGCTGGCCCACGCCGGCGAGCTGCCCGGCGTGACCAAGGCGAGCTGGTGAGGGGAGGCCGACCATGACAATGACCGACCCCATCGCCGACATGCTGACCCGGATCCGCAACGCCAACATCGCGATGCACGACGACGTGCGGATGCCCAGCTCCAAGCTCAAGGAGGCCCTGGCGGGCATCCTGAAGAGCGAGGGCTACATCGACGGGTTCGAGGTCGAGGAGAACACCGACCGCCCGGGCAGCACGCTGCATGTGCGCATGAAGTACAGCCCGGAGCGCGCCCGCACCATCTCCGGCATCAAGCGCGTGTCCAAGCCGGGCCTGCGCGTCTACTCGCCGTCCACCAAGGTCCCCCGGGTCCTCGGCGGGCTCGGCGTGGCCGTCATCTCGACCAGCCAGGGGCTGCTGTCCGACCGCGAGGCGCGCAAGCGCAAGGTCGGCGGCGAGGTCCTCTGCTTCGTGTGGTGATCTGACATGTCCCGCATCGGCAAGTCCCCCATCCCCGTGCCCAGCGGCGTCGACGTCGCCATCGAGGGCGCGCACATCAGCGTGAAGGGCCCCAAGGGCACCCTCGAGCGCGACATCCCCGGCGTCATCACCATCCGCCAGGACGGCGACACCCTCCTGGTCGAGCGGCCCGACGACGAGCGCCGCAACCGGGCCATGCACGGCCTGGTGCGCTCGCTCGTCAACAACATGGTGCTCGGCGTGACGCAGGGGTTCCGCAAGGAGCTCGAGATCGTGGGCGTCGGCTACCGGGCCACGGCCAAGGGCCCCGGCGCCATGGAGCTGGCCCTCGGGTTCAGCCACCCCGTCAACATCACCGCCCCCGACGGCGTCACGTTCGAGGTCCCCGCACCCAACCGCATCGTGGTGTCGGGCATCGACAAGGAGGCCGTCGGCCAGGTGGCCGCCGACATCCGTGCGTGGCGCAAGCCCGAGCCCTACAAGGGCAAGGGCGTCCGCTACGCCGGGCGAGCACGTCCAGCGCAAGGCCGGCAAGGCAGGGAAGTGAGTCAGTCGATGAGCAGCAGCGCCAAGCAGAAGCGTGACGCACGCATCCGCCGGCATTCGCCGCGTGCGCAAGCAGGTGCGGGGGTCGGCCGAGCGTCCCCGCCTCGCCGTGTTCCGCTCGAACCGGCACATCTCGGCCCAGGTGATCGACGACCGCTCCGGCACGACGCTGGCGTCGGCATCGACCCACGAGTCGGCGCTGCGCGCCGGCTCGTCCAACAAGGACGCCGCGGCCGAGGTCGGTCGCCTCGTCGCCCAGCGCGCCAAGGACGCCGGCGTCGAGCGCGTCGTCTTCGACCGGGGCGGGTTCCTCTACCACGGGCGGGTCGCCGCCGTGGCCGAGGGTGCCCGCGAAGCAGGACTGGAGTTCTGATGGCCAACGGACAAGGAGGCGGCGGTGGCCGCGGTCCCCGCGACCGCCAGCCCCGTGAGCCCCGCGAGAACCCCCGCGCGTCAGGCGACGCCACGCTGCACGAATCGCGGGTCATCAACATCAACCGGGTGGCCAAGGTGGTCAAGGGCGGCCGGCGCTTCAGCTTCACCGCCCTCGTGGTGATCGGCGACGGCAACGGCCGCGTCGGCCTCGGCTACGGCAAGGCCAAGGAGGTGCCCCTCGCCATCCAGAAGGGCACCGAGGAGGCCCGCAAGAACCTGTTCAAGGTGCCCCTGGCCGGCACGACCATCGTCCACCCCGTGGTGGGCGAGACCGGCGCCGGGCGGGTGTTCATGAAGCCCGCCGCCCCCGGTACCGGCGTCATCGCCGGCGGCGCGGCCCGGGCCATCCTCGAGGAGGCGGGCATCCGCGACGTGCTGTGCAAGTCGCTGGGCTCGTCCAACCACATCAACGTGGCCCGCGCCACGATCTCCGGGCTCAAGGCCCTGAAGCGGCCGGACGAGGTCGCCAAGCTGCGGGGCAAGTCCCCCGAGGAGCTGTTCCCCGGTGCCCTCGTGCGCGCCTACCGCGAGAGCGAGCGGGCCCGCCTGGAGCCGGAGCAGGTCGTGATGGCCGACATCGTCGTCACCCAGGTCAAGTCCTCGATCGGGACCAAGCCCAAGCACCGCGGCACGCTGCGCGCGCTCGGGCTCGGCCGCATCGGCAAGTCCAACACGCTGCCCGACCGCCCCGAGATCCGCGGGATGATCGCCCGGGTCCCGCACCTCGTGCGGGTCCAGGAGCAGGAGAAGTAGAGCCATGACCATCAAGGTCCACGATCTCAAGCCCGCGGCCGGCTCCACCCGGAGCCGCAAGCGCGTGGGCCGCGGCATCGGCGGCAAGGGCGGCAAGACCGCCGGCCGGGGCACCAAGGGCCAGAAGGCCCGGAGCACGGTCCCCACCAACTTCGAGGGTGGGCAGATGCCGCTGCACATGCGCATCCCCAAGCTCAAGGGCTTCAACAACCCGTTCCGCGTCGAGTACCAGGCCATCAACCTCGACACCATCGAGGGGTCCGAGCTCGACGAGGTCACCCCGGAGACCCTCCACGCCAAGGGGCTCACCCACAAGGGCGCCCTGGTCAAGGTGCTGGGCCGGGGCGAGCTGTCGCGCAAGGTCACGGTCAAGGCCCATGCCTTCTCCAAGGCCGCCGAGGCGGCCATCACCGACGCCGGCGGCACCGTCGAGATCCTGCCCAAGCCGTGGGGCGACCGCCGCCCGCCGGCCAAGGGCAATCAGTTCGCGAACCGTTAGTCACCTGCGGTCAGGGGGTTCGCCACCCGATTGCGCGCCGGGCGTCTCGACCGGCAAGACTGGCGTACCCACAGTCACCGCTTGCGCCAGCGTCGGAACCGACGCCGTGAAGGGGAACAATCGTGCTTTCCAGCCTGCGGAACATGTTCAGGGTCGCCGACCTGCGGAACAAGATCCTGTTCACGCTGGCGATCATCGCCCTGTACAGGCTCGGCTCCTACATCCCGGCCCCCGGCATCGACCTGGACGCCATCGAGTCCCTCAAGCGGCAGTCCGAGGAGACGGGCGGCATCCTCGCCTACATGCAGCTCTTCTCGGGCGCGGGGCTGACCAACTTCGCCGTTTTCGCCCTGGGCGTCATGCCCTACATCACCAGCTCGATCATCATGCAGATCCTCACGGTGGTGATCCCCAAGCTGGAGGAGTGGCAGAAGCAGGGGGCCATCGGGCAGCGCAAGATCACCCAGTGGACCCGCTATCTGACCATCGCCATCGCGGTGCTGCAGTCCACGGCCCTCGCCTTCCTGTTCCACAACGGCGGCGGCGGCCTGCTCGGCGGGGCCAGCAACCCCACCAACATCGACGTCCTGCCCGAGTTCACCCCGCCGCGGGTGCTGCTCGTGGTGCTCGTGCTCACCGCGGGCACGGCGCTGCTGATGTGGCTGGGTGAGGTCATCACCCAGCGGGGCATCGGCAACGGCATGTCGCTGCTGATCTTCGCCAGCGTCGTGTCGAGCATCCCGTCGCAGTTCGGGCAGATCTACGCGACCCGGGGGCTCGGGCTGCTCATCCCGCTGATCTTCCTGTTCCTCATCGTGCTGGTCGGCATCGTGATCGTCGAGAACGGCCAGCGGCGCATCCCGGTGCAGTTCGCCAAGCGGGTGGTCGGCCGGCGCATGTACGGCGGCCAGAACACCTACATCCCGCTCAAGGTCAACCAGTCGGGCGTCGTGCCCATCATCTTCGCCAGCTCGATGCTGTACCTGCCCCTGCTGCTCACGCAGGTCCTGCCGTCCGAGCCCGGCAGCTGGGGCGTCGGGGTGCAGGAGTGGGTCGACGACCACCTCGTGAACCAGACGGCGCCGCTGCACCTCGTGGTGTACGGCCTGCTCATCATCGGGTTCGCGTACTTCTACACAGCCATCGCCTTCGATCCGCACCAGCAGGCCGACACGATCCGCAAGCAGGGCGGGTTCATCCCGGGCATCCGGCCCGGCCCGCAGACCGAGCGCTACCTGGCCAAGATCCTGGCCCGGATCACGCTGCCCGGCGCCCTGTTCATCGCCGCGATCGCACTGTTGCCCTCGCTGCTGCTGGCGTTCGCCGACGTCCAGGCCTTCGCGTTCGGCGGCACGTCCATCCTCATCGCCGTGGGCGTCGCCCTCGAGACGATGAAGCAGATCGACAGCCAGCTCATGATGCGGAACTACGAAGGCTTCCTGCAATGACCCGTGGCGTGCGCATGGTCATGCTCGGGCGCCAGGGGGCGGGCAAGGGCACCCAGTGCCTGCGGCTGTCCCGCCACTACGTGGTTCCCCACATCTCGACCGGCGACATGCTGCGCGCCGCGGTGCGCGAGGGCACCGACCTCGGCCGCAAGGCCGGCGAGCTGATGGCGACGGGCGAGCTCGTGCCCGACGACCTCATGATCGGCATCGTCGAGGAGCGGCTCGACCAGGGCGACACCACCCAGCGGGGGTACATCCTCGACGGGTTCCCCCGCACGGTCGACCAGGCCGACGCCCTGGCCAAGATCACCGCGTCCCGGCCGCTCGACGTCGTCATCGACCTCGACGTGTCGAAGGAGCACGTGCTGGCCCGGCTGGCCAGCCGGCGCATGTGCGACGACTGCGGCGCCAACTACTCGACCAGCAACCCGCCCAAGTACGGCTGGGTGTGCGACAACTGCGGCGGCGACGTGGTCCAGCGCGAGGACGACTCGCCCGCGGCCATCGAGCGGCGCCTGGCCGAGTACGAGGCCAAGACCGCCCCCCTCATCGCCTGGTACTCGGAGCGCGGACTGCTGGAGATCGTCGACGGGCTCGGCTCGACCGACGACGTGCTTGTGCGTCTGGTCACAAACATCGACCAGCGCCGCGGGAGCTGACGGTTGGGTCGGCGCACCGCCGACGAGATCCGGACCATGCGCCGGGCCGGTCGCGTGGTCGCCGAGATGCACGAGTGCATCCGGGCGGCGCTGCGGCCGGGCGTCACGCTGCTGGAGCTCGACGCCGTGGGCCGCGACGTGCTGCGGCGGCGCCGGGCGAAGTCCAACTTCCTCGGCTACCACGGCTACCCGGCGGTGATCTGCGCCAGCCGCAACGAGGTCGTGGTGCACGGCATCCCCGACGAACAGGCGCTGGCCGAGGGCGACATCATCTCGATCGACTGCGGCGCCATCGTCGACGGCTACCACGGCGACGCCGCCTTCACGGCCGGGGTCGGCGCCATCGCACCCGAGGACGAGCGGCTCATCGACGTCACCCGGCGGGCGCTGGAGGCCGGGATCGCCCAGCTCCTGCCCGGCTCGCGCCTCGGCGACCTGGGGTCGGCGGTGCAGTCCACGGTCGAGCGGGCCGGGTTCCGGGTGGTGCGCGACTACGTGGGCCACGGCATCGGCACCGCCATGCACGAGCCGCCCGACGTCCCCAACATGGGCCGGCGGGGCCGGGGCCGGCGGGTGGCGGCCGGCGACGTCTACGCGGTCGAGCCGATGGTGTCCGCCGGCACCGACACGACCGCGGTGCTGGCCGACGGGTGGACGGTCGTCACCACCGACGGCGCCCGCGCCGCCCACTGGGAGCACACGGTGGCCGTCACCGACGACGGCCCCGAGATCCTGACCCTGCCCTGAGAGCGTGCGGACAGGTCACGTCGTCACGACCACCGTGGCCTGTGTCTCCCGCTCTTGCTGCCTTCGCAGCCGGGCCGAGCCGTCAGGTCTGCACGCCGGGGACGCCGGCCAGGCTGGTCCAGGTGCCCGCGGTGTAGACCGGCTCGGCCGGGGTGGCCGTCGAGTCGACCACCTGGAAGCGGGTGACCAGCTCGGCCGGGGTGGCGTCGCACACCATGTAGCCCCGCCGGCGGGTGTCGGCGTAGCGGATGTGGGGGAGCGCGGCGATGAGCTGCTCGGCGATCTCGGCCAGGGCGGGGTCGAAGCGCGAGCTGATCGACCCGCCCACCAGCTCGGTCCCGACGGGATCGGTGCCCGGGCTGCCGTCGGGGTTCTCGTCGACCAGGTCGCCGACGCCGGCGGCGTGGATGTCGCCGGTGAGCACGACCGCGTTCCCGCCCTCCCCGTTCTCGGCCCCGCCGGCCCGGATCTGGCCGAGCAGCCGGCTGCGGGCGGCGGCGTAGCCGTCCCACTGGTCGCGGTTGTAGAGCGAGCCCGCCAGCGGCATGGCCGTCATCACGACCTGGTTGGCGAGCACGTCCCACGTGGCCCGGGACGAGGCCAGGCTCTCGCCGACCCACGCCTCCTGGGCGGCGCCGAGCAGGGTCCGGGCCGGGTCGGTGCGCTCGTCGCAGGTGGGCCCGGTGCCGTCGCCGCACGCCTGGTCGCTGCGGTACTGGCGGGTGTCGAGCACGTGGAACCGGGCCAGCCGCCCCCAGTCGAAGGACCGGTAGATGGGCAGGTCGGGGCCGGCGGGCGGCGCCATGCGGACCGGCATGTGCTCCCACCAGGCCTGGTACGCGGCGGCCCGCCGGGCCGGGAAGGCGGGCGCCTCGTCCACGGACTGGGGCGTGAGGCCCGCGTAGTTGTTCTCGACCTCGTGGTCGTCCCAGGTCACGATCCACGGGCAGGTGGCGTGGATGCCCTGCAGCGCCGGGTCGCCCCGGTAGAGCCCGTAGCGGTTCCGGTAGTCGTCCAGGGTCACGATCTCGCCGCTGTTGTGGGGGCGGACGATGCTGGGGCCGGTGCCGGCGGGGCCCTCGTAGATGTAGTCGCCCAGGTGGAGCACGACGTCGGGGTCCTCGGCGGGGGCGTGGGCCCACAGGGGCCAGTACCCCGACTGCCAGTTCTGGCAGCTGCCGAACAGGAACCGCAGCCGGTCGGCGTCGCGGCCCCGCAGCGGGGCGGTGCGGGTGCGGCCGACCGGGCTGACCTGGTCGCCCACGATGAACCGGTAGTAGTACCAGGTGGCGGGCTCGAGCCGGCGGGCGTCGACGTGGACCGCGTGCCCGAACCGGGCCTCGGCCACCGCGTCGCCCCGGGCCACCCGGCGGCGGAACCGGTCGTCGGTCGCCACCTCCCAGCGCACCGGGACGTCGACCGCGGGCATGCCCCCGCCCTCGAGCGGGACCGGGGCCAGCCGGGTCCAGAGGACGACCGCCCGGGGCAGGGGGTCGCCCGAGGCCACGCCGAGGGCGAACAGCCCGTCGGGCAGGTCGGCCGGCGGCCGCGGGGGCCGGGTGGCGGGCTCGCACGCCAGCTCGCCCCATCCCGCGAGGGGGAGAGCCGCCCCCGCCGCCAGCGCCCCGGTGAGGAAGGTGCGCCTGGTCGTCGCCATGGGGCCCCCGTCGACCCTGTCACGGTGATCGCGCGGCGAGGGCAACGCGCGTTGTTGCGCTACCGTGTCTGCCGAGTCGACCTGCTGCGGCCGCGCGCGCGGAGTTTTCCTTGCCGACGTGGCGCGCTAGCATATTCAGTCGGCTCTCGGCGCTATTGGCTGTTCCCACCGCGTCCTGGCCGTGTCAGTCGTTGTAGGAGCACCCCTGCCGAAACCTAAGGAAGATGCGATCGTGCTGGAGGGGATGGTGATCGAGCCCCTCCCGAACGCCATGTTCCGTGTCGAGCTGGAGAATGGCCACAAGGTCCTGGCCACCATCTCCGGCAAGATGCGCATGCACTACATCCGCATCATCCGAGGGGACAAGGTGCAGGTGGAGCTCACCCCCTACGACCTCAGCCGGGGTCGCATCACCTATCGCTACAAGTGACGGGAACGTTATGAAGGTTCGTCCCAGCGTCAAGAGAATCTGTGAGAAGTGCAAGGTGATCCGCCGCCACGGCCGCGTGCAGGTCATCTGCCCCAACCCGCGCCACAAGCAGCGTCAGGGCTAGAGGAAAAGAGCTTCATGGCACGCATCGCCGGCGTCGACATCCCCCGCGAGAAGCGGTTGGAGATCTCGCTCACCTACATCTTCGGCATCGGGCGCACCCGCAGCCAGGAGATCTGCACCGCGCTCGACATCAACCGCGACACCCGGGTGCGCGACCTCACCGACGACGAGGTCGCCCGCATCCGCAACCACATCGAGGCCACGTTCAAGGTCGAGGGCGACCTGCGGCGCGAGGTCGCGCAGGACATCAAGCGCAAGATGGAGATCGGCTGCTGGCAGGGCCTCCGCCACCGCCGCGGCCTGCCCGTGCGCGGCCAGCGCACCCAGACCAACGCCCGCACCCGCAAGGGTCCGAAGAAGACCGTCGCCGGCAAGAAGAAGGCAAGGAAGTAACGCCCAGATGGCCAAGCCCAAGTCCGCCGGTGGCCGCAGGCCCCGCAAGCGCGAGCGCAAGAACGTCGGCTACGGCGTGGCGCACATCAAGTCGAGCTTCAACAACACGATCATCAGCTTCACCGACCAGGACGGCAACGTCCTGTCGTGGGCCTCGGCCGGCAACGTCGGGTTCAAGGGCTCCCGCAAGTCCACCCCCTTCGCCGCACAGATGGCCGCCGAGGCCGCGGCCCGCCGGGCCATGGAGCACGGCGTCCGCAAGGTCGACGTCCAGGTGAAGGGCCCCGGCTCCGGCCGCGAGACCGCGATCCGCTCGATCCAGAACACCGGCATCGAGGTCACCGGCATCAAGGACGTCACCCCCGTTCCGCACAACGGCTGCCGCCCGCCCAAGCGGCGGCGGGTCTGAGGTAACCACGCATGTCCCGCTACACCGGACCCAAGGCCCGTGTCTCCCGCCGCCTCGGCGCCAACATCTGGGGCACCGCGGGTGAGAACCGCGCCCTCGAGCGCCGGCCGTACCCGCCGGGCGAGCACGGCCGCAACCGGCGCCGCAACACCTCCGAGTACCTCGAGCAGCTGCAGGAGAAGCAGAAGGCCCGCTTCACCTACGGCCTCAACGAGCGGCAGTTCCGCAACCTCTACGAGGAGGCGAGCCGCCGCCGGGGCGTCACCGGCGAGATCATGCTCCAGCTGCTGGAGCGCCGGCTCGACAACATCGTCTACCGCGCCGGCTGGGGCTCGACCCGGCCGCAGGCCCGCCAGTTCGTCAACCACGGCCACGTCGAGGTCAACGGGCGCCGGGTCGACATCGCCAGCTACCGCGTCCGCAAGGGCGACGTGGTCAGCCTGCGGGGCAAGGCCCGCCAGATGATCCAGATCCAGTGGAACCGCGACGTGCTCGCCCGCACGGCGCCCCCGTGGCTCGACTCCGAGAACGAAGGTCTCTCGGTGAAGGTGCGCGAGTACCCGCTGCGCGAGCACATCGACGTGCCCGTGCGCGAGCAGCTCATCGTCGAGCTCTACAGCAAGTAACCCCCGCCACCCCCCCCGTTTCGTTCAATTACTTCAGGAGCCACCTGATGCTCGTCATGCAGCGACCGACGGTCGAGCCGATCACCGAGGAAGAGGGGAACCGCCAGCGGTTCGCCCTCGGACCTCTCGATCCCGGCTTCGGTCACACCCTCGGCAACTCGCTGCGGCGCACCCTCCTGTCGTCCATCCCCGGCGCGGCCATCACGCAGGTGCGGTTCGACGACGCGCTGCACGAGTTCGACACCATCCCCGGGGTGGTCGAGGACGTCACCGACATCATCCTCAACCTCAAGGACATCGTCCTCATCAGCCACAGCGACGAGCCGGTGACCCTGCGCCTCGACGTCCGCGGGCCGGCCGACATCACGGCCCGGGACATCCAGCTCACGTCCGACATCGAGATCCTCAACGAGGACCTGCACCTGGCCACGCTCAACAAGTCGGGCCGCATCGCCGTCGACATCACGGTGTCGAAGGGCCGGGGCTACCGCTCCGCCGACGGCAACAAGGTGTCCGAGACCATCGGCGTGATCCCGGTCGACTCGATCTTCTCGCCGGTCCGGCGGGTGTCGTTCGACGTCGAGCCGACCCGGGTCGAGCAGTCGACCGAGTACGACCGCCTGGTCATCGACATCGAGACCGACGGCTCGATCACGCCCCGCGACGCGCTGGCCTCGGCCGGCGACACGCTGCGGTCGCTCGTGGCCCTCGTGGCCGACATGAGCGAGGAGCCCCAGGGCCTCGAGCTGGGCGAGCTGGCCGTGACCAGCGCCGGGTCCCCCGACCTGGACCTGCCCATCGAGGACCTCGACCTCTCCGAGCGCCCCCGCAACTGCCTCAAGCGGGCCCAGGTCAACTCCGTGGGCGAGCTGGTGCAGAAGACGGAGGACGACCTGCTGGCCATCACCAACTTCGGGCAGAAGTCGCTCGACGAGGTGATCGCCAAGCTCGACGAGCGCGGGCTGTCGCTCCGCACCAAGGACTGATCCGATGCCCGCCACCCCGAAGAAGGGCCGCCGGTTCGGCGGCAACGCCGCCCACCAGCGGCTGATGATGGCCAACCTGGCGGCCAGCCTGTTCGCCGCCGAGGGCATCGTCACGACCGAGGCCAAGGCCAAGGCGCTGCGGCCCGTGGCCGAGAAGCTCATCACCAAGGCCCGCCGGGCCGACGCCGACCCGGACGCGAAGCTGCACCAGATCCGCCAGGTCGTCGCCTACCTCGGCGACCGGGAGATGACCCACAAGCTGTTCAGCGAGATCGGGCCCCGCTACGCCGACCGCAACGGCGGCTACACCCGCATCCTCAAGCTCGGCCCGCGCCAGGGCGACAACGCCCCCATGGCGAGGATCGAGCTCGTCTGAGCCCGATGGCGCAGGCGGCGGCCCGCCTCCGGGCGTGACGCTGTTCGACGACACCACCGAGACGCCGGCGGCCCCCGCGGGGCCGCTGGTGCGCGTACGGATGACCGTCGCCTACGACGGCTCCGGCTTCCACGGCTTCGCCCCCAACCCCGGCGTGCCCACCGTCGGCGGCACGCTGCGGGAGGCGCTGACCAAGGTGCTGCGGATGCCGGTCGAGCTGACGTGCGCCGGGACGGACCGACACCGGCGTGCACGCATGGGGGCAGGTGGTCACGCTTCGACGCGCCGGCCGACCGGCTGGACCCGCTGGTGCTCCAGCGGTCGGTGAACCGGCTGTGCGGGCCCGCCGTCGTGGTGCGCGACCTGGGCCGGGCGCCCGAGGGCTTCGACGCCCGGCGGTCGGCCACCGGGCGCACCTACCGGTACACGGTGGTGAACCGGCCGGTGCCGGACCCGTTCCTGGCCGCCACGGCCTGGCACGTCGACGAGCCGCTCGACCTCGACCTGCTGCGGCTGGGCTGCGACCCGCTCGTGGGCGAGCACGACTTCGCGGCGTTCTGCCGCCGGCCCAAGCTGCGCGACGGCAGCGAGGCGTCGCTCGTCCGCAACGTGCGCCGGGCCGGCTGGACCGACGTGGGCGACGGGGTGCTGCGGTTCGAGATCGAGGCCAACGCCTTCTGCCACCAGATGATCCGCAGCGTGGTCGGCACCCTGGTCGAGGTCGGCGCCGGCCGCCGCCACGCGGGCGAGCTGCTGGGCGTGCTCGCCGGACGCGACCGGGCCGCGGCGTCGCGCCTCGCGCCCGCCCCAGGGCCTGTGCCTGTGGGCGGTCACCTACCCCGACCCCGCCTGAGGCCGTTCCGGCACAGTCCGCGGCGGGACATCACACCCGGCGGGTGAAGCCGGGACGGGCGTCGCGCCCGTAGCGTGCCGCCCATGCCCGCTCTCCGTCGTACCCGCGCCCTCGTCGCGGCGGTCGGTCTCGGCTGCGTCCTGGTCCTCGCCGTCGCGGGCGGGGCGGGAGCGCAGGACCCGACCTCGACCCAGCCGCCGACCACCGATGCGCCGACCACCGAAGCGCCGACCACCGAGCCACCCACCACGGAACGGCCGACGACCGCCCCGCCCGCCACCACCGCGCCCGAGACCACGACGACCGCCGTCGAGGACGAGGGCGACGACTCCGACATCGACTGGGGCCTGATCGCCATCATCGGCGGCATCGCCCTCGTGGTCATCGCCCTCATCGCCCTGATCGCGTCGGCCGCCAGCAGGCGCTCCCGCGAGCAGGGCACGCCTCAACCACCGCATCGCCCGCGTGGTCGGCGCCTCCGAGTGGGTCCACGACCAGGCCTCGCTCGACCTGGTGGCCGGCGCCTACACGCCCGACCGCCTCCGGGCCGCATGGGACGACACCCACCGCCGCATCAACGACCTCGGCGTCGAGGTCAACACGATCGCGGCCGACGCCCACGACGAGCGGCTGCGCGGCGAGCTGGCGCACCTCGCCCACTCCCTCGGCCTGCTGGGCGGCGCGCTCGACACCAGCGTCGGCCTCCGGCTCCAGCCGCCGTCACAGGACCCGCGCCTGGCGATGGCGACGTCCGAGTCGATCGACGTCGTCAACCAGCGCCGCCACGAGCTGCACGCCGCGATCATGCCCCTGGCCGCCCGGGTCTGACCTCAGCGGGTGCCCGACGCCAGCCCGTCGCGCACGGCCCAGGCCGCGACCTCGGTCCGCGACGACATCCCCAGCTTGGACAGGATGTTCGACACGTGGACCGCGGCCGTCCGCGGCGAGATGTAGAGCCGCTCCGCCAGCTGGCTGTTGGACAGGCCCTCGGCCAGCAGCGCGGCCACCTCGCGCTCGCGGGGCGTCAGCGCGTCGGGACCGCTGGGCGTGGGCCCCAGGCCCAGCCGCCGCTGCACCGCCACCAGCTCGTCGACGCGCCAGCCCCGCCACCGGGACAGGAACGGCGCCGCCGCCTCGGCGTGGGCCCGGGCCTCGTCGAGCCGGCCCTCGGCGACGAGCGTGCGGGCCGCACCGACGTGTGCCGTGCCCCGGTGCCCGGCCAGCACCTCGGGTGCCAGCCCCAGCGACCCCGCGGCGGCCTCGTAGTACTCGGCGGCCTCGGCGGTGCGGCCCTCGGCCTCGGCGACCTGGGCGTCGAGCAGCCGCCGCCACGCGTGCTCCGGCGGGAGCCGGTGCCCGACGTAGCCGCCCGCCATGTCGACGATCGGGCGCATCTCGTCCGGCGTCAGCCCGGCCGCCAGCGCCGCCGTCAGCAGGTCGTGGACCTGGGCCGCGTCGGCCACCCCCACCGCCTCGACCGCCTCGCGGTAGGCGACCAGCTGCCTGCGGGCCTCGGCCCGGTCGCCGCGCCGGCAGGCCAGGTGGAACTCGAGGCCGGTCACGCCCGGCGCCGTGCGCTCGCTGAGCGGGTAGGCGAGCTTCGCGAAGCGGGTGGCGCCGTCGAGGTCGCCGGCCTCCAGCGCCAGCCCGGCCCGGAAGGGCGCCAGCCAGCGCTGCTCGGGCCACGGGGCCAACGACGACGCGTACGCAGCCATCCCCTCGTCGAGGTGGGCGATGGCGCCGTCGAGGTCGCCCTCCACCGACGCCAGGGTGGCCTGGGCCACCGGCTCGTCGATCCGCGACAGCATCTCGAACCCGGCCGCCTCGGCCTCGGTGTGCATGCGGTCGATGAGCCGGCGCACCTGGTCGATGTCGCTCCACTGGCGGGCGTGCCAGATCAGGTTGTTGAGGGCGCGGGCCGCCAGCACGTGCTCGCCCCGCCGCTCGGCCTCGTCGGCCGCCGCCTCCAGCAGCTGGCGGCCCTCGTCCACGGCGTCGAAGTCGAGCATCAGCGCCGAGCCCTTCTCGACCATGGCGGCCAGCCGGACGTCGTCGAGGTCGTGGGCCTCGGCCAGCGCCCGGGCCTTGTCGGCCCACTCGTAGGTGGCCTCGACCTGGTCGCGCAGCATGTACGACTGCGCCACCGCGGCCATGGCCCGGGCCCGCTGCTCGTCGTCGGGCAGCCGGTCGATCGCCTCGACCAGGGCGTCGGTGAACCGGGCCATGTCGGCCAGGGCGCCGGCCTCGCGGGCCGTGCGCATGCGCATGCTGAGGGCCGCCGCCTCCTCGCTGACGTCGTCGTGCTCGCGGGCCAGCCGCAGCCAGCGGTCGCCGTGGGCGGCCGCGTCGTCGTGCTGCCCGGTGAGCCAGCACGCCTGCGTCGCCAGGGCCAGCAGCTCGAGGTCGTCCTCCGCCTCGGTCAACCCGATCTCGGCCAGGTGGCGGGCCTGGTACGTCGACCCCAGCCGCAGGGACTCGCGGGCGCCGGTGCGGGCCTCGGCCACCATGTCGTCGTAGCGGCCGGCGCCCTGGGCGTGGCGGGCCAGCGCCAGGTGATCGCGGCTGCCGGTGGCCCGCAGCGCGTCGAGGGCGGCGTCGTGCAGCCGCCGCTGCTCGCGCCCGAGCAGCGAGCCCTCGATGGCCTCGCGGGCGATGTCGTGGTGGAAGCTGAACACGTCGGGCTCGGTCTCGACCAGCAGGCCGCTGGCCACCGCCGCCCGCAGCAGGCGGATGAGCTCGTCCTCGGACGCGCCGGTCACGTTGGCCAGCACGTCGAAGCGTGACCCGCCGGCCGAGCACGGCCGCCGTCGTGACGACGCCCCGCACGTCGGGGTCGAGGTCGTCGATCTGGTTGCGGACCAGCTCGGCCACCGTCCACGGCAGCGGCATGGACTCGAGGTCGTCGGCGGTGCCGGTGCCGGCGCTCGCCACCAGCTCCTCCAGGAAGAACGGGTTGCCGCCGGTGCGGGCATGCAGCGCCTCGACCACGCGGTACGACGCGACGTCGCCGTACACCGCGGTGAGGAAGGCGCCGACGTCGGCCGGGCTGAGCCGCCCCAGCTGGACGTGGGTGACCGAGTGCCGGCGTTCGAGCCGGGGGAGCAGCTCGGCCGCCGGGTGGCGGCGGGACAGCCCGTCGGGCCGGTACGTGCCCACCACCAGCAGCCGCCCCCCGCCGGGCTCGGCCAGCTGCTCGAACACGGTGACGCTCTCGAGGTCGGCCCAGTGCAGGTCCTCGAACACGACGAGCCCGGTGGCGCCCGCCGTGAGCCGGCGGACCAGCTCGACCCCGGAGCGGATGCGCTCCTCGGCCGTGCGGCCGGGGTCGGCGATGGCCTCGGCGAGGTCGGCGTGGTCGTCGGTCGGCACCCGGCCGAGGGCGTCGAGGAACAGCTCCATCGGACGGCTCTCGCTGCCGGGGTCGGCCTGGCCGGCCAGGACCACCGTGTCCGCCGGGACCCGGCCGACCAGCTCCTTGATGAGGCGGGTCTTGCCGATGCCCGCCTCGCCCGCCACGAGGGCGACGGCGGGGTCGGGACGCGCGCCGACGAGGCCGGTCAGGCGGTCGAGCTCGGCCGCCCGGCCGACCATCACGGGAGAGAGCCCGGTGCGTCCCACGAGCATGGCCCGAGCGTACGGTGCCGGCGTGACACCGGCGCCCCGGGTCACGCCGCGGGGTGGTGGGAGCGCTCGACCCCCGGGGGCGCCGCCGTGCGCACCCGGAGGTCGATGACGTCGGGCGGCGACGCCGTGGACGGTGCGGCCGGCCGCCGCCGGGCCCGGCGGACGGCGCGGGCGAGAGCGGATGGAGGCGGCGTCGTGGTGCAGATCGTGGCGGCGCTGCTCGGCGAGGGTGATGGAGAACTCGGGATGCGTGAACATGTCGACAGCGTGCGCCTCTGAGGTAGCCGGCCACATCGGACGGCCTACGCATTCGCGGCGCCGGCCGGCGCCTACGTATGCCCCGCGATGACTAGAGCTCGTCGTTGGCCTGCATACGCTGGAACACGAACCAGCCCGGCAGCGATCGGCAGCCAGAACGTCAACAGCCGGAACGTCAGCACCGCCGCCACCGCCCGGCTGTCGGGCATGCCGTAGAGGGTGAGGCCGCTGATCAGGGCGGCCTCCAGCGCGCCCAGGCCGCCGGGGGTGGGGGCCACGGACCCGATCGCCGACGCCACCAGGTAGGCCGCCCCGATCTGGGAGACGCTCAGGCCGCCGTCGAACGCCGCGACCGTGGCGGCCAGCGCCGCGATGTACGACAGCGTCACGCCGAGCGACCCGCCCAGCAGGGCGAACACCCGCCACGGGTCGGTCACCACGCCGGCCAGCGACCCCGCCGCCGTCCTGACCTGCTCCACCACCGACGGGAGGACCTTGCGGCGCAGCGACGGGACCGCCACCACCACGATGCCGCTGGCCGCCAGCACGCCCGCCACGACGAGCAGCACGGTGCTGGCGTCGGGCAGCGAGACGCGGCCCACGCCCTGGCGCCCGGTCCAGGCCACGAACCCGACCAGCAGCGCCAGGTGGACCGCGAACCCGGCCACGGTGTTGATCCCCACCGACGCCGCCGCCCCCGCCGGCGGGAGGCCGGCCCGCTGCAGGAAGCGCACGCCCACGGCCAGGGCCCCGGTGTTGGCCGGGGCGATGCGGCTCACGAACGACGACGCCACCTGCATCCGCAGCGTCGCCCAGAACGGGATGGGCTGCGGGACCGACCCGACCATCGCCACCGCCGCGAACACGTAGGTGAGGACGGTGGCCAGCACGGCGGGAACCAGCCACCCCAGCTCGGCGCGGGTGGCGGCGTCCGCCGTGCGCTGGACGTCCGCGAGCTGGGGCAGCAGGACGTAGAAGGCGGTCGCCAGCGCCACGATCGACACCAGCGTCCGCGGCCGGATGCGCTCCAGGCGGGCCAGCGGGGCCTCCTGCGCCCCCGTGACGTCCCGCACCCGCGCCCGCAGCCGGGTGAGCACGTCCCGGTCGTCGCGCAGCGCCCGCCGGGTCGCGCCCGGCAGGGCCAGGGGCTGGAGGTAGGGGAGCGTGGCCCCGACGGCGTCGGGCCCCATGGCCTCGACCGCGGCGTCGGTGGCGGGCCCGGCGCCCACGCACACCGCCGTCGCCACCAGCAGCTGGGCCGTGTCCCGGGCCAGGTCGCTGGCGGACGCGGCGACGCGGGCGTCGTCGAACCCCTCGACCACCGCCCGGCCCTCCGCGGTGATCGTGAACGTCCCGAGGCCCAGCACCCGGTGGGCGATCCCGGCCTCGTGCAGGCGGGCGACCTGGCGCCAGGCGTCCACGAGCGGCCCGGCCGCCAGCTCGTCCGCCGTCAGCGACGAGGCGGCCCGGCCGTCCGGGGCCTCGGTGACCAGGCCGACCGAGCCGCCCGGCGAGGCCACGACCGTGCGCAGCGTCCGCACCCGGGCGCCGCCGGCCGCCGCCAGCGTCAGGGCCAGCGCCTCGTGCTCGATCCGCCGCTGGACGGTGGCGAAGGGCCGGTCGGTCTCGTCGGTGCGCAGCCGCGCGAAGCGCCACAGCCGCGCCAGCAGGTCGGCCGAGCGGTCCTGGGGCGTGCGCACGGCCAGGTGCAGCCGCTCGCCCCCGGCCGTCGTCACGACGTACGACAGGGGCTCGGTCCCCGGCAGCTGCGTGACGGCCGCCACCGGCCCGAGCCGGGCGAGCATGCCCAGCAGCTCGGCGGCCGGGGGGTCGTCGACCGGCGTGCCGATGACGACCAGGGCCAGGCTGCCCACCACCATGCCGACCGCCACCGCCAGCACGGCGTCGAAGGCGGGCTCGCCCGACGACACCAGCCGCAGCACCACGAGGACCGCGACCCCGGCCCACAGCGCCCGCCGCCACGACCGCGCCAGCCACGGCGAGCCGATCACGACCATCGCCACCACGCCGGCGATGAACGGCGAGGTGGCGAAGCCGGGGTCCGTGAGCTCGATCTCGCCCGAGGTCTCCTCCCGGACCCGCTCGAGCACGCCCCGGTCGGCCAGCAGCTCGTCGAGGAGCAGCATCGTCCAGGCCGCCACCTGGCTGCCGATCAGCAGCGTGACCGCCCGCCGCCAGCGGCGGCGGATGAAGAGCACCACGACGGCCAGCAGCGGGACCGCCGCCGCCAGCACGAACGCCACGGCGGTCAGCACCTCGGCCACGAGGTCGGGGATGCGGTCGTAGGCCTCGACGATGTCGGCCTCCAGGCCACCGACCGTGTTGCGGGCCACGGTGGCGGCGAGCATGCCGGCGCCCAGCAGCACCAGGCCGAGCAGCAGCCGCAGCACGTCGGCCGGCGACCGCTCCCGCGTCCGGGCGTGCAGCTCCACCACGGGGGCGTCGCCGGCGGCCGGCACCACGGTCGGCGGGGCGGTCAGCGGTCGTGCACCGGGTCGACGGTGCCGCACACGACCGACGCCAGGAGTCCGGACAGGATGCCGAGGCCGGCCCCGCCCACGACGTCGAGCGGCAGGTGGGCCCCGTAGTAGATGCGGGACAGCCCGACGAGCGACGCCACCGCGAACGGCACGAGCCGCCAGCGGCCCGGCAGCAGCGGGGTCAGGACCGTGGCCACGGCGAAGGCGATGGCCGTGTGCCCGGACACGTAGCCGTGCCCGTGGAGCCCGGCCTCGCGGAGCTGGACGTCGTCGAGCAGGTCGCCCGGCCGCCCCCGCTCGATCAGCCGCTTGACGATCTTGGCCGCCACCCAGGCGATGAGCACCGCCAGCGACGCGGCCACGGCCGGCCGCACCCGGCGGGTCAGGGCGTACACCCCGGCGCCGCTGACCAGCGACCATCCAGAAGTTGCCGAGCTGCATCACCGGCCACACCGGCCAGCGCAGCCAGTCGGGCAGGCCGTTCACGGCCTCGAAGGCGTCGATCTCCCAGGCCGGCACGGTGTCGGTGGCGTCGGAGAGCGCCAGCCAGCTCAACCGCGAGCAGCCCGACGCCCGCGGCCGCCTCGGTGGCATGGCGGCCCCAGGGGCGTGCGCCGGCGGGGGTGCCACGCTCGCTCCGTGTCCGCATCGTCAGGTCGCCGGTCGGCGGCTCTCCGCCAGCGTGCCCTCGTCGGCGGGGATCTCCAGCTCGGCGGCCGGCCGCACCACCAGCGGGTCGGGCCGGTGGGCCACGGCGTCGTCCTTGTGGTCGTAGTCGAGGGCGTGGAGCACGGCCCGGATCGACTCGAGCCGGGCCCGGCGCTTCTCGTTGGAGTTCACGACCGTCCACGGGGCCTCGGGCGTGTCGGTGTAGAAGAACATCGCGTTGCGGGCCTCGGTGTAGTCGTGGAACCGGCCGAGGCTGGCCTCGTCGATGGGCGACAGCTTCCAGCGGCGCAGCGGGTCGGAGCGCCGGGCCGCGAACCGCTGGTGCTGCTCGTCCTCGGACACCGCGAACCAGAGCTTGAACAGGTGGGTGCCGCTGTTGACGAGGGAGCGCTCGAAGCCGGGCGCCTGGCGCATGAACTCCATGTACTCGCGGGGCGTGCAGAAGCCCATGACCCGCTCCACGCCCGCCCGGTTGTACCAGGACCGGTCGAACATCACGATCTCGCCCGCGGTGGGCAGGTGGGTGACGTAGCGCTGGAAGTACCACTGCCCCCGCTCGGTCTCGTTGGGCTTGGTCAGCGCCACCACCCGACCGCCCCGGGGGTTCAGGTTCTCGGTGAAGCGCTTGATCGAGCCGCCCTTGCCCGCCGCGTCGCGGCCCTCGAACAGGATGACGATGCGGCGACCCTCCGCCCGGACGCTGGCCTGGAGCTTGAGCAGCTCGATCTGCAGGATGCGCAGCTCGGCCTCGTACGCCTTGGACTTGAGGCGCTCGTCGTAGGGCGTGTGCTGCTCCATGTCGGCGATCGAGGTGGGCAGTCCGTCCATGCGACGCTCCGATCCGGCGGCCGGGTGATCACGTACGGTACTGATCTCCGCGGGGCACGCCCACGACCAGGTTGAGCCCCGAGCCGATCGCCACGCCGAGCGCCGCGCCGCAGACGACGTCGAGCGGGTTGTGGGCGCCGACGTAGGTCCGCCCCACCATCACGAGCCCGACCAGCAGCCACGGCACCCACCGCCAGCGGCGGGGCAGGTACGGCACGATCAGGCAGGCCATCGCGGCCGCCAGCACCGCATGGCCGGACACGAAGCTCTCGCCGGCCACGCTCACGTCGCCCCGCAGCTCGGCGGCGTCGCCGATGGACGTGCCCGGGCGCTCCCGGCTGACGGCGGCCTTGACCACCCGCTCCAGCCCCAGCTTCAACACGGTGGCCAGGAGCAGCGCCAGGGCCAGCCGGTAGCGCCGCAGGAGCAGGGCCACGAGCGCCAGCAGCGGGCCGACCACGATCACGCCGAGCTGCTGGAAGGGCCACATCACCGGGTACAGCCAGCCGGGCAGGCCGTTGACGGCGTCGAACGTGGAGCGCTCCCAGTCCGGCACGTGGCCGTCGCTGCCCACGATCGCCATGCCGGCCAGCAGCACGCCGACCCCGGCGACGGCGGCGAGCGCGTCGGCCGGCCGGCGTTCGAAGCGTGTCGGCGTGTCCGTCTCGACGTCGGTCATCCGTCCGTGCACTCCGTTCCCGCGCCGCACAGGGCCAGGCCGTTCCGGTCGTGCACCGCGTCGACGAGCACCGTGCGGGGCACGAACCCCAGCGCCTCCTCCACGTCGAAGATCAGCGCGGCGCCCGCGCCGGGCGTCGAAGTCGAACTCGTAGGTCACGCAGCCGCCGGGGAACAGGTAGAAGCGCCGGGTCCGGAGCGCGGGGGACAGCTGCTGCGGGCGCTCGAGCCGCTCGGTCCCCACCTCGTCGCTGGGGGTGGGGACGGCGCCCTCGAGGGCGCAGTCCTCGGGGCGTTGGAGGGTGGCCTCCACGGCCCGGTCGCCGGCCTGGTCCGAGTCGAGCCAGAACGAGGCGTCGTAGCGCTCGATGTCGACACCGCCCAGCTCCCAGCCGGCGGGCAGGGCGGCCAGGCACGGGACCTGGGTGGCGGACGGGACCGCCTGGGCCATGAGCACCGTCTGGCTGCCGGTGCCGCAGTCGGGCGAACCCGAGATCGGGATGTCGTACGCGGGGGTGAACATGCTGATCGCCTGCACGGTGCCGAGGATCAGGGCGACGAGGACCCCGAGGGCGAGCGCCACCCGGCCGATGCTCCAGCGCTGCAGCGCGATGTGGCGCCGGTCGGGCGCCAGGCGGCGGAACTCGCCGAGCAGGTCGCGACCGTCCTGCTTCATCGACGGCCCGCAGCTGCGAGGGGCTGGCGACCCCCCGGGTGGCGGCGAAGGCCTCGGCGATGTCGTCGGGGGTGAACAGGCGCAGCGCCCGGTCGTAGACACGCTCGGCGTCGGTGCGGGTGGCGAGGACCAGCATCATGTTCCCGAGGTCGACGGCCTGGCGCCACGGCGACGGGCGCACCTGGGCGAAGGCGGCGTCGATCAGGAACACCCGCCCGTCACGGACCATGATGTTGGCGGGCTTGATGTCCCGGTGGGCGAGGCCGGTGTCCCACAGCAGGCGCATGATCCCGAGCGCCTCGTCGATGACGGCGTCGTCGACCTCGGCCTCGCCGATCTCGACGGCCCCGTCGATGAAGCTCGTGACCAGCATGTACTCGCGCTCGGGCGTGATCTCGACGATCCCGTAGGGCGTGGCCGTGGGGACGCCGGCGTCGCGCAGCAGCCGGAACGCGTAGTCCTCGTACTCGACCAGGCGGCGCACGCTCTCGAACCGGGTCTCGTCCTCCAGGCGGCCGTAGAGGATGCGCCGGCCGAGCTTGTACCAGCGGTCGGCCCGCACGTGGTTCATGGCGAAGAGCTTGGCGAACAGGTAGGTGTCGGCCGCCTCGCCGGTGTCGGTCGTGCCCTCGACCCGCAGGCGCAGGGGCGTGGAGCCGCCCGAGCCCTCGAGGCCGACCGGCCGGGCCTCGATGACGCTGAGGCCGAGCTGGTCCCGGACCGCCTGGATGATGGCCTCGCCCCGGCGCCCGGTCACGTCGAGGTGGGCGGTCTTGCCCCGCCGGTAGGTGACCGGCACGTAGAGCGTTGGGCGTGAACAGCCGGAACGCGGCCAGCGGGATGGCGATGCCGATGACGAGGCCGGCCACCACGTCGAAGGGGTGGTCGACGGCCAGGTAGAGCCGGGACCAGATGACGACGGCCAGCACCCCGGCGATGATCAGCTTGGCCTGCCCCCGGGGGCCGCCCGCGGGGACCATGGCGTAGATGACGGCGACCAGCACCGCCGAGAGCGCCACGACCGGCGGCGACGGCGACGAGAACCCGGCCCACCGCCCGATCGTGACGACGTCGTAGGGGCGGGGACGGGAGAACCCCTGGTACAGCACGATGGCGACGAGCTGCATCACGACGATGGCGGCGAGGAACGTGAACAGGTGGCGCCAGCGCCGGAACGCCACCATGCCGACGAGGACGGTCACGGCCACGGCCGTGAAGGTCCAGCCCGTGGCGACCCGGTCGACCCCCCGGGCCGCGGTCGGTCAGCCACGGCGTGCGCAGCGCGGCGATCGCCCGCAGGACGGCGGCGTCGACCACGTCGACCGCCCGCTGGGCCTGGGCCGACACCAGCAGGATGCCGATGGCCGCCACCATGAGCACGAGGGCGATGGCCCACAGCTTGCCGGTCGTGCCCAGGCTGCGGGGCAGCGGCGGAGCGGCCCCGGTCGGCCGGCGCCGGCGCCGGGCCCGCCGCAGCCGCCGCCCCCCGGGCTCGCGCGACGGCCACCCCGGCGGCGCCGCCGCCGGGGGCTCGGTCAGGAAGCCGGGCTCGGTCGTCGGGGCGCCGGTGGCCTCGCCGGGGGCCGTCATGGTGCACCCTTCGGGCACCCGAGTGACCGCATCGCCACTTCGTGGCGACAGGGCGACGGTGCCGCTGGACCCGCTCCGCTCGGTCATGCGAGCCCCTCGCCCGGAGCCAGCCGGCCGCCACCCGGGCGGCGGGCGTGCCGGCGGCGACCTCGGCGTTCAGGGCCCGCAGGCCGTCCGTCGTCAGGCGGGCCGACACCGCGTCCACCGCGTCGACCAGGGTGTCGCCCCCGCGGGCCACGACCTCGGTCCGGACGAGCGGCGTGACGTTCTCGGCCGGCTGCAGGGCGCGGTCGTCGGCGAGGACCACGAGGTCGTCGTCCGCGAGCCGGGGATCGGTCGTGAACAGCAGGGCGACGTCGATGTGGCTCGCCCGCGAGGGCCTGGTGGGTCAGCGGGCCGCCCACGTCGAGGGGCATGAACGACTCGAAGTTCAGCCCGTAGGTCGACTGCAGCCCGCCGAGGCACAGCGGCCGCTCCGGGCACCCGGGCGGCCCGCCGAAGACGAGCTGCGGGGCCACGTCCCGCAGGTCGCTGATCGTGGCCAGTCCCAGGTCCTCCGCCAGCCCGGCCGTGACGACGACCGCGTTGGCGTCCTGGGCGGGCGCCGGCGCCAGCGCCGCCATGGGCTCGTCGCGGAGCTGCCGCTGCAGCGCGTCGTGGGTCGCGGCCGCGTCGCTCGTGGGCCGCGGGCCCTCGCTCATGAACTCGAGGGCGGTGCCCGCGTACTCCGGCACGAACTCCACCAGGCCCCGGACCAGCGCCGGCTGCACCAGCTCGCGGGGTCCGACCCCCAGCTGGAGCTCGACCTCGAAGCCCGCGGCCTCCAGCGCCTGGCCGTAGATCTCCGCCAGGAGCTCGCTCTCGGGGAAGTCGAACGACGCGATGGTGACGACGTCGTCGTCGAGCGACGCCGTCGCGGTCGGGACCGCCTCGGGCGACCCGCCGCAGGCGGCGACGAGCGAGGGCGAGCGCGACCGCGGCCGGCGCAGCGATGCGGGCTCGCCTCCGGTCACGCACTCCGTCGAACCCCCTGACGCCGTGGTCACGACACTGGCGGATGGCGACCCCAGCCTCGCACAGCCCGGCGAGCAGGGGAATCGTTGCCAGCGGCCGGCGCGCGCGACGAGACTGCACCGGCGGGCCGCGCTGCGCTCGCCGAGGAACGGGGTGGCATGACGCAGGCACAGCCCGACACCACCGCCGAGGTTGCTGACCGGCGAGAGCCCCCCGGCGCCCGCCACCGGCTGGCGCAACCCGCGGGTGCGCAAGGCGCTGCAGATCGCGGTGTCCATCCTGATCGTCGGCGGGATGTTCTGGTTCGTCCTCGGCCAGTTCGCCGACCTGTCGTCGGTGTGGGACGCGATGCGGTCGCTCACGTGGCGCGAGATCGCGATCCTGCTGGCGTTCGCGGTGTGGAACCTGGCGACGTACTGGATCCAGCTCGTCGTGTGCACCCCGGGGCTCACCTATCCCCAGGCCGTGGTCCTGACCGAGTCGACGACCGCCGTGTCCAACGCGCTGCCGGCGGGCGGGGCCATCGGCGTCGGGCTCACGTACTCCATCCTCGGCTCGTGGGGGTTCTCCAACTCCCGGGCCACCCTCGCGATCCTGCTGAGCGGCATCTGGAACAACTTCCTCAAGCTGGGGCTGCCGGTGGTCGCCCTGGCGATCCTGGCCGTCCAGGGGGAGGGCGGCGGGGGCAGCATGGTCGCGGCGCTGGCCGGGCTCGCCGGGCTGGTGGCGGCCGTCACCGTCTTCGCCCTGATCCTGCGCAGCGAGGACTTCGCCCGGCAGCTCGGCCGCTTCACCGAGCGGGTCGCCAACCGCGTCCGGGGCTGGTTCGGCAGGCAGCCGGCGCACGGCTACGACCTCGCGGTCCTCAAGTTCCGGGGCCGGGTGCGGGAGTTCGTGCGGCGCCGCTGGATCGTGCTCACGCTCGTGACGCTGATCGGCCACCTGGCGCTGTTCCAGGTGCTGCTGGTGTCGCTGCGGGTCATGGGCGTGTCCGAGCAGGACGCGAGCTGGTCGCAGGTGCTGGCGGTGTTCGCCTTCGCCCGGCTGGTGACGGCGATCCCGCTGACCCCCGGCGGGGTCGGCATCGTCGAGCTGGCGCTCATCAGCGGCATCAGCGCCGCCGGGGGCGAGAGGGCCGAGGTGGTGGCCGCCGTCCTCATCTTCCGCCTGCTCACCTACGTCGTGCCCATCGTGTTCGGCGCCATCACCTACCTGTACTGGCGCCACAACCGCTCGTGGCGGGACTCGGCGCCGCCGGCGCCCGACTGGCTCACCCCCGCGCTGGCCGAGATCGGCTGAGGTGGCTACCAGGGCGTGAACCAGCGGGTGGGGGCGAAGCGCACCACCCCCGGCCCGTGGCGGGCGGGCACGAGGACGCTGACGCCCCGGTCCGCCGGCGGGTCGCCGCCGTCGCCCATCGGCAGGTCGAGGCCCGACACCTCCTCGCCGACGTACGCCACCCGGATCGGCGCCGACCGGGCGATCCGGTCGGCCACGGTCGTGAACCACACGTCGAGCGGCTCCCGCCACGTGCGGTTCTGCTCGTACCCGTCGATCGGGTGGCGGAAACCGGGCACCAGCCGCTCCAGCGCACCCGTGGGCAGGCAGACGTCCACCCACCCGCCGACGACGTGGGTGACGCACACCGTCCGCCCCGCGGGCGTGCGGGCCCAGCCGTGGACCGAGCGGGCGGCGGGCAGGGTCAGCGCCGCGGGCGCCAGGCGCTCCTGCTCGTCCGGACCGGTGCGACGCCCCAGGTAGCAGCCGGTGAGGTCGGGGTGTTCCCACGCCGCCCGGACCGCGGCCAGGGGGTCGGCGCCGGCCGCGAGCTCGACGGCCAGCTCGTAGTACGAGCCCGCCCAGTTGGCGCCGTCGGCGAACGCCGTGGGATCGGCCACCGCGGTAGTTAACCTTGCAGGGTCGGTCCGGCCGGCGCGGGCTTGCCGACGGCGGGCCACCGCCCGTAGGCTTGTCCGTCGCCCTGGGCGCGCCGCGCGCCCGTGCACCCGCACGAGAATCACACGAAGGTGGCACGCGTGCCCACGTACACCCCGAAAGCCTCAGAGATCCAGCGTGCCTGGTACGTCGTCGACGCCGAGGGCATGGTCCTCGGCCGCCTGGCCACCGAGGTGGCCCGCGTGCTGCGGGGCAAGCACAAGCCGACGTTCACCCCCCACCTCGACACGGGCGACCACGTCATCGTGGTCAACGCCGACAAGGTGGTGCTGACCTCCGACAAGGCCGAGCGCAAGATCGTCTACCGCCACTCGGGCTATCCGGGCGGCATCAAGGCCGAGACCTACGGCCGGCTCCTCGGCCGCAAGCCGACCGAGGCGGTGCGCCGCAGCATCCGCGGCATGATCCCCAAGACCCGGCTCGGCCGCCAGCAGCTCACCAAGCTGAAGGTGTACGCGGGCCCCACCCACCCCCACGCCGCCCAGAAGCCGCAGCCGCTCGACGTGGCCCACGCCCGCCGACCCACCGCTTAGGACGCCACGACATGCCCACCCCGCTCGCGCAGACCACCGGCCGCCGCAAGGGCGCCGTCGCCCGGGTCCGGATCCGGCCCGGCACCGGCACGATCACGATCAACTCCCGTGACGTGGCCAACTACTTCCCGTCCAAGGCGCACCAGATGATCCTGTCGGAGCCGCTGCGCCTCACCAGCACCGACGAGAGCTACGACATCGACGCCACCCTGCACGGCGGCGGCGTGTCCGGCCAGGCCGGGGCGCTGCGCCTCGGCATCGCCCGGGCGCTGGTCGAGCTCGACTCCGAGATGCGGACCACCCTCAAGCGGGCGGGCTTCCTGTCGCGTGACCAGCGCGAGAAGGAGTCCAAGAAGTACGGCCTGAAGAAGGCCCGCAAGGCTCCGCAGTACTCCAAGCGTTGACATCCGCGCCGGGGCGCCCGTGCTGAAGTTCGGGACCGACGGCGTGCGCGGGGTCGCCAACACCGAGCTGACCCCGGAGCTGGCTCTCGCGCTCGGCCGCGCCGCGGCGCGGGTGCTGGGCGGCTCCCGGTACGCGGTGGGCCGCGACACCCGCCGGTCGGGGCCGCTGCTGGAGGCCGCGCTCAGCGCGGGCCTCGCGGCCGAGGGCGCCGAGGTGGTCCTGCTCGGCGTGGTGCCGACGCCCGCGCTGGCCTGGTGGTCGGCGGCGGAGGCCGCGCCCGCGGCGATGGTGTCCGCCTCGCACAACCCGTTCCCGGACAACGGCATCAAGCTGTTCGCGGCCGGCGGCCGCAAGCTGGCCGACGACGTCGAGGCCGAGCTGGAGGCCGAGCTGGCCCGCATCCTCGCCGGGGCCGCCGCACCGGCGGGCGTCCCCACCGGCACCGGCATCGGCCCGATCCACGGCGCCGACGCACTGGCCGGCTACGCCGCGTCGGTCGAGGCCTCGCTGGCCGGGCGGCGCCTCGACGGCCTGCGGGCGGTGGTCGACTGCGCCCACGGGTCGGCGTCGGTCGTGGCCCCCGGCGTGCTCGCCGACCTGGGCGTGGACGTCGAGGTGCTCCACGCCGAGCCCGACGGCGCCAACATCAACGACGCCTGCGGCTCGACGCACCCCCAGGCGCTGGCCGCCGCGGTCGTGGCCGGCGGCGCCGACGTGGGCGTGGCCTTCGACGGCGACGCCGACCGGGTCCTGCTCGTCGACGGGAACGGCACCCTGGTCGACGGCGACCGGATCATCGCCCTGTGCGCACTCGACCGCCACGACCGGGGCGCCCTGCCCGGCGACGCCGTCGTCGTCACCGTCATGACCAACCTCGGGTTCCGCCTGGCCATGGAGAAGGCGGGCATCGACGTGGTCGAGACCGCGGTCGGCGACCGCTACGTCCTGGAGGCGCTCGAGTCGCGGGGCCTGGCGCTCGGCGGCGAGCAGAGCGGCCACGTCATCTTCCGCGACCTCGCCACCACCGGCGACGGCCTGCTCACCGCCGTGCAGGCGCTCGACGCCGTGGTGCGGTCGGGGCGGCCGCTGTCCGAGCTGGCCGGCGAGGCCATGACCCGGCTGCCCCAGGTGCTGCGCAACGTGCGGGTGGCCGAGCGGGACCCGGAGCCTGCTCCGGCGCCTCGCCCCGGCGGTGGCGGCCGTCGAGGCCCGCCTCGGCCCCCAGGGACGGGTCCTGATCCGGCCCAGCGGCACCGAGCCGCTCGTGCGGGTGATGGCCGAGGCCCCGACCGAGGCCGAGGCCGACGCCGCCGTGGCCGAGCTCGTCGCCGCCGTCGGCCGGTTGGTCGACGGCGACCGCCCGTAGACTGGCCGGCCATGTGTGGGATCATCGCCGTCGTCCGGCGGCCGGGGACACGGCAGGCGCCCGGATCCGACGAGGTCGTCGGGCCGCTGCACGACGCCGTGGCCGCCCTGGCCGGCGATGATCCGCTGGCCGAGGCGTGCACCGCGGCCGCCGTGCTGGTCGAGGCGGCCGACGCCCGGCTGCGGGGCGCCGCGGGGGTGTGGGCGCTGGTCCACGACCGCCGGCTGCTGGCCGAGGTCGAGGGCGTGTGCACGTCGCTGTCCGGCACGCTCGGCGTGATCGAGTCCCGGCTCGACGGCGCCGGCCGTCGCCGGCGACCCGGCCGGCGACGGCCTGACCGCCGACGCCGAGGCCGTCAACTCGGCCGTGACCCGGCTCAAGGACGCGGTGTGGGCCGTCGAGCGCGACCGGGCCCGGACGGCCCGGGCCGTGGCCGACCTGGCCGGCAGCGAGCCGACCTGGGCCGCCACCGAGGGCTACACGTCGATCCAGCAGGCCCTGTCCGCCATCGACCGCCTGGAGGTCCGGGGCCGCGACTCGGCCGGGCTCCACGTCCTCGTGCGCGACCACGGCCTCGACCTCGCCAGCGCCGCGGTCACCGGGCTGCTGGGCGGGCGGGACGGCGACCCGCTGTTCCGGTCCGGCGCCGTCCGGGTGGTCGACGGCTGCCTGGCCTTCGTCTACAAGGCCGCGGCGGAGATCGGCGAGCTGGGCGACAACACGACCGCCCTGCGCGACGCCATCCGCCGGGACGAGCTGCTGCGCCTGGCCCTCGACGGCGAGGACGCGTCCGCCGTCGTCCTCGGCCACACCCGGTGGGCCTCGGTCGGCATCATCAGCCAGCCCAACGCCCACCCGGTCGACAGCGCCGAGGACGGCCCGGGCGACGAGCCCTACGTCGTCGCCGCCCTCAACGGCGACGTCGACAACTTCGCCGACCTCAAGGCGCTCGACGGCCTGCGCATCGCCCCGGAGATCACCACCGACGCCAAGGTCATCCCCACGCTCGTGGCCCGCCGGGTCGCGGAGGGCGGCGACCTGGCCGGGGCGTTCCGGTCCACGGTCGCCAGCTTCGAGGGGTCGGTGGCGATCGCCGCCGCCGCCGCTGCCGCCCCCGACCAGGTGCTGCTGGCGCTGCGGGGCAGCGGGCAGGCGCTCTACGTCGGCCTGGCCGACGACGCCTACGTCGTCGCCAGCGAGCCCTACGGGGTCATCGAGATGACCCCCCGCTACCTGCGCATGGACGGCGAGACGCCGGCCAACGCCGACAACCCCACGGCCAGCCGGGGCCAGATCGTGGCGCTCGACGGCCGCCGGGCGGGCACGCTGGCCGGCATCACCCGGCTCGCCTACGACGGCACGCCCCTGCCCGTCACCGAGGCCGACGTCGCCGAGGCGCAGATCACCACCCGCGACATCGACCGGGGCGCGTTCCCGCACTACCTGCTCAAGGAGATCACCGAGTCCCCGGCCAGCTTCCGCAAGACGCTGCGGGGCAAGGTGGTCGAGCGGGACGGCGCGCCCGCGGTGGTGCTCGGGCCCGACACGCTCCCCGACGACGTGCGGTCCGCGCTGCGGTCCGGCGCCATCCGCCGGGTGGTCGTGATCGGCCAGGGCACGGCGGCCGTGGCCGGGCAGGCCATGGCGGCGGCGCTGGAGCAGTTCTGCCCGGACGCCGGGCTGCGCATCGACGCCGTGCCGGCCACCGAGCTGTCGGGCTTCGGCCTGCGGCCCGACATGGCCGACACGCTCGTCGTCGCCATCAGCCAGTCGGGGACCACCACCGACACCAACCGCACCGTCGACCTCGTGCGGTCCCGGGGCGCCCGGGTCGTCGCCATCGTCAACCGGCGGGGCAGCGACCTCACCGACAAGTCCGACGGCGTGCTGTACACGTCCGACGGTCGCGACGTCGAGATGTCCGTGGCGTCGACCAAGGCGTTCTACAGCCAGATCGCGGCCGGCCTGCTGCTGGCGGCCGCCATCGCCGACGAGGCCGGCGGGGCCGTCGACGAGGGCCTGCTGCGGGCCCTGCGCCAGCTGCCGGCGGCCATGACCGAGGTCATCGCCCGGCGGCCGGTGATCGCCGAGGCCGCGCACCGGCTGGCGCCGGGCAAGCGGTACTGGGCGGTGGTCGGCAACGGGGTCAACCGCATCGCGGCCGCCGAGGTGCGGATCAAGCTGTCGGAGCTCTGCTACAAGTCGATCGCCAGCGACTCGACCGAGGACAAGAAGCACATCGACCTGTCCTCGGAGCCGCTCATCCTCGTGTGCGCCGCGGGCCTCGTGGGCTCGACCGCCGACGACGTGGCCAAGGAGGTGGCGATCTACCGGGCGCACAAGGCGTCCCCGGTCGTGATCGCCACCGACGGCCAGTCCCGGTTCGCGTCGGCGCTGCACGTGCTGCCGGTGCCGGAGACCCATCCGGCGCTGGCGTTCGTGCTCTCCGCCATGGCCGGGCACCTGTTCGGCTACGAGGCGGCGCTGGCCATCGACGCCCTGGCCCGGCCCCTGCGGGAGGCCCGGGCCGCCATCGAGTCCGCGGTCGCCGCCGACGTCGGCCCGGTCCGCCGCGACGGCGAGGCCCTGCTCCGGGGCCTGGCCCGGGACCTGGAGCCGCTCGCCCGCCGCTACTTCGACGGCCTGCGGGTCGGCGCCTACGACGGCCAGCTGGAGGCGTCGACCGCCGTCCGGCTGGCGGCGCTGTTCCGCTACGCGCTGGGGATCATCCCGCTCGACGCCTACAGCTTCGACGGCGGCAAGGTCGGCACGCCGGCGGTGGTCGTCGACGACCTGACCGCCGCGCTCACGGTGGCGATCGAGGAGCTGACCCGGCCGGTCGACGCCATCAAGCACCAGGCCAAGACGGTGACCGTCGGCATCTCCCGCAGCGACGAGACCCTGCTGGAGGTCCCGCTCGTGCGCGAGGTGGTGGCCACGGGGGCACCCCGCGACCAGCTCACGTACCGCACGCTGCGCACCCTGGCCGACATCAGCCCGAGCGTGGCCGAGGTCGTCGGGTTCACCCGCTACGCCATCGAGGGCCGGCCGGGCGAGGACGGCGGCGCCACCATCGCCGTGGTCGACCGGGGCGGCATCGCCCGCGACCTGCCCAGCCGCACCGAGCGGTCGCCGGGCCTGCGGGGCACCAAGCACCGGGTGGCGACCGAGCGGGAGCTGCTGGTGGCGCGGGGCCGCCGGGACGGGCGCACCCTCGTGATCGTGCCCGAGGTCAAGGACGGGCAGGCGACGGGCATCACGCTGCTGCACGTCCGGTTCGCCGACCGCCTGCCGGTGGCCACGGCCCGGGGCGTGCTCCAGGGCTACCGCAACCGGTACGCGGTCCTGCGGGACGCGGTGCAGGAGACCGAGCCGACGTTCCGGGAGGACCTGCTGGCCGACATCCCGGTCGACGTGCTGCTGACCGAGCCGATCAACCAGCTCGCGGACCGCTGGCGGACGGGGTGAGCTCGGTCGTCGGCGTGGGTGTCGACCTGTGCGAGGTCGAGCGCCTGCGCCGCACGCTGGCGCGCACGCCGGGGTTCGCGCTGCGGGTCTACACCGAGGCCGAGCGCGCCCACTGCGACCGCCGCCGCGACCCGGCCGAGGGCCTGGCCGCCCGGTTCGCGGCCAAGGAGGCCGTGCTCAAGGCCATGGGTCGCGGCCTGGGGGCCTGCAACTTCCGCGACATCGAGGTCGTCCGGGCGTCCTCGGGCGCGCCGTCGCTGGTCCTGCACGACACCGCGGCCCGCCTCGCCGCCGAGCACGGGGTCACGGACTGGAAGCTGAGCCTCACCCACACGGCCACCATGGCCGAGGCGGTCGTGATCGCCCTCGCCGACTGACCCCTCGAGTGGGGTGGCTCGCAGCCCGGCGCCTGGTGAGCGCTACGAGCCACCCCACTAGGTTGGATCCGTGGTTCCCGTGCTGACGCCCGACGAGATGGCCGCCGTCGACGCCGCCGCGCCCGAGCCGACCGACGTGCTCGTGGAGCGGGCGGGCGCGGCCGTGGCCCGCACGGCGCTCCGGCTGCTCGGCGGCGCGTACGGGCGCCGGGTCGTCGTCGTGGCCGGCAAGGGCAACAACGGGGCCGACGGGCGGGCCGCGGCCGCCCGCCTCCGGCGCCGGGGCGTGCGGGCGCAGGTCATCGACGCCGCCGGGGCGCCCGCGGCGCTGCCCGCCAGCGACCTGGTGATCGACGCCGCCTACGGCACCGGGTTCCGGGGCGAGTACACGCCGCCCGACCCCGGGGGCGCGCCGGTGCTGGCCGTCGACATCCCGAGCGGGGTCGACGGCGCGACCGGGGCCGCGGACGGGCACCCCCTGCCCGCCGAGGTCACCGTGACCTTCGCCGCCCTCAAGCCCGGGCTGCTGTTCCCGCCGGGCCGCGACCTGGCCGGCGACGTGGTGCTGGCCGACATCGGCCTGGACGTGTCCCGGGCCACCGCCCACGTCGTCGAGCCGGACGACGTGGCCGCGTGGGTCCCCGACCGGCCGAGCGACGCCCACAAGTGGCGGTCCGCCGTCGTGCTGGCCGCCGGCTCGGCCGGGATGACCGGCGCCGCCCACCTCGCCGCCCGGGCCGCGCTGCGGGCGGGGGCGGGCATGGTGCGGGTCGCCTCGCCGGGCGTGAACCACGACACCGCCCTGCCCACCGAGGCCGTCGGCCTGGCGGTGCCCGCGGCCGGGTGGGACGACGCCGTCCTCGACCAGCTCGACCGGGCCGGCGCCCTCGTGCTGGGGCCGGGGCTCGGGCGCAGCGCCCCCACCGTGACCGCCGTCCACCACCTGGCCCAGGCGGCGCCGGTGCCGCTGCTGGTCGACGGCGACGGCCTGTGGGCCCTGGGCGACGACGCGGCCGAGCTGCTCGGGAAGCGGGCGCACCCGACCGTGCTGACCCCCCACGACGGCGAGTTCGCCCGCCTCACGGGTCACCCGCCCGGCGCCGACCGCATCGGCGCGGCCCGCGACCTGGCCGCCGCCACCGGGGCCGTCGTGCTGCTCAAGGGCCCGACGACGGTCGTGGCCCACCCCGACGGCCGGGCCCGCCTGTCGGTGGCGGGCGACGCCCGCCTGGCCACGGCCGGCACCGGCGACGTGCTGTCCGGCGTCGTCGGGGCGCTCATGGCCCAGGGCCTCGACCCCTTCGACGCCGCGGCCGCCGGGGCGTGGCTCCACGGCACGGCGGCGACCGAGCACGGGCCGGCCCGGGGGCTCGTGGCGTCCGACCTCGTCGACGCCCTGCCCGCCGTGCTCGAGGACCTGGGGGCCGGCTGATGGAACGGGCCTGGGCCGAGATCGACCTCGACGCCATCCGCCACAACGTCCGGGTGCTCCGCACGCTGGCGCAGCCGGCCAAGTTCTGCGCCGTCGTCAAGGCCAACGGCTACGGCCACGGCGCCGCGCCCGTGGCGCGGGCGGCGCTCGAGGCCGGGGCCGACTGGCTGGCGGTCGCGCAGGTCGACGAGGCCGTCGTGCTGCGGGACGCGGGCATCGACGCCCCGCTGCTGCTGCTGTCCGAGCCCCGGCCCGACGAGATCGCCGACGCGCTCGCCACCGGCGCCCGCCTCGTCGTCTACAGCCCCGAGATCCTCACCGCCATCGCCCGGGCCGTGCACGCCGGGCGCGTCGCGCGGGTCCCGGTCCACGTGGCCGCCGACACGGGGATGCACCGGGTCGGCGCCCGCCCCGAGGACATGCTGGGCCTGGCCCGCGCCGTCGGCGACCTGTCCGAGCTGTACCTGGAGGGCGTCTGCACCCACCTGCCGGTGGCCGACGAGCCCGGCAACCCCTACACCGACGACCAGCTCGCCCGGTTCGACGATCTGCTGGGCAAGCTGCGGGCCGCCGGCATCGAGCCCGACGTGGTGCACGCCGCCAACTCGGCCGGCCTGCTGCTGCACCCGGCGTCCCGCTACGGCCTGGTGCGCTGCGGCATCGCCGTGTACGGCATCCCGCCGGCCCCCGCCCTGGCCGGGCTGGTCGACCTGCGGCCGGCGCTCACGCTGGCGTCCGAGGTGGCGTTCGTGAAGACCGTGTCCGCCGGCGAGGGCATCTCCTACGGCCACCGCCACCGCCTGGCCCGCGACTCGACCATCGCCACGGTGCCCATCGGCTACGCCGACGGCGTGTTCCGGTCGCTGCCGCTGGCGGGGCAGGAGGTGCTGGTCAACGGCGAGCGCCGGCCCATCGTGGGCGTCGTGACCATGGACCAGCTGATGGTCGACTGCGGGCCCGACGCCGCGGTCCGGCCCGGCGACGAGGTCGTGCTCCTCGGCGAGCAGGGCGACCAGCGCATCACGCCGGACGAGTGGGCCGCCCGCCTCGGCACCATCTCCTACGAGATCGTGTGCGCCCTCGGCACCCGGGTCGCGAGGCGCTACCGGTGATCACCGACGTGCCCGGCGTGCGCGTCGGGCACTGGACCGACCCCGTGGCGGCCACCGGGTGCACGGTCGTGCTGTTCCCCGACGGGACGGTGGCCTCGGGCGAGGTGCGGGGCGGCGCCCCCGCCACCCGCGAGTTCGACCTGCTGCACCCGCTGCGCATGGTCGAGCGCATCGACGCCGTCGTGCTGACGGGCGGCTCGGCGTTCGGCCTGGCGGCCGCCGACGGCGTGATGCGCCACTGCGAGGAGCGGGGGGCGGGTTTCGTCACGCGGGCCGGGCCGGTGCCGATCGTCGTGGCGCTGGCGTTGTTCGACCTCGGCACCGGCGACCCCACGGTGCGGCCGGGGCCGGACCAGGGCTACGCCGCGTGCGTGGCCGCCGGCGACGGGCCCGTGGCCACCGGCGCCGTGGGGGCCGGCACGGGCGCCCAGATCGCGGGGCCCGACTTCCCCGCCCGGGCGCCCGGGGCCCTGGTGACGGCCGGCGTGCGGGTGGACGACCTGGTGGTGGCCGCCCTCGTCGCCGTGAACGCCGCCGGGCGGCCCGGCGGCGACGACGCGCTGGCCCTCGACGTCGCCCGCCTGGTGCGCGAGGTGCCGCCGTTCGGCAACACCACCATCGGCGTCGTGGCCACCAACGCCCGCCTCACCAAGCCCGGGTGCCACCTGGTGGCGCAGGGCGCGCACGACGGCCTGGCCCGGGCGGTGTTCCCGTCCCACACCCGGCTCGACGGCGACGCGTTCGTGGCCGCCGCCACCGGGGCGGTCGACGCCGACGCCGACGTGGTGCGGGCGCTGGCCACCCACGTCGTGGCGCGCGCCATCGGGTCGCTGGCCGGCGAGCCGGCGCCGCCGACGGCGGTCGGTAGTCTCGCGGCGTGGATGCCGCCCGGGTCACCGCCCGCACCGCATCGGTCGAGGACACGCAGGCGCTCGCGGCCGCCGTCGGCGCCCTGGCGCGGCCCGGCGACCTGGTGCTGCTGGCCGGCGACCTCGGGGCCGGCAAGACCGCGTTCACCCAGGGGTTCGGCCGGGCGCTGGACGTGACCGAGCCGATCACCAGCCCCACGTTCACGCTGGCCCAGCAGTACGAGGGCCGCCTGGTCGTCCACCACCTCGACGTGTACCGGCTCGACCAGCTGGGCGAGGTGGCCGACCTCGGCCTGTCCGAGCTGCTGGACGACGGCGGCGTCGTGCTCATCGAGTGGGGCGACGCCATCCTGCCGGTCCTGCCCAACGACTACCTGGAGGTCCGGCTGACGTTCGGCACCGGCGACGACGACCGCCGGCTGGCCCTGCGCAGCGTCGGGCCCGGCTGGGCGCACCGGCAGGTGTCGCTGCTCCACGCCGTCGCCCCGTGGGCGCGACACCCCGGGGGCGGCCCCGTGCTGATCCTCGGCATCACCACCTCGACGATGCAGGTCGGGTGCGCCATCGGCGGGCCACGAGGGCGTGCTGGCCCAGGTCCACTCGAGCCGGGGCAAGCGCCACGCCGAGTCCCTGACCCCCGCCATCGACTTCCTGCGCCAGCAGGCCCGCATCGACCTCGACGAGATCGGCTGCGTGGCGGTCGACGTCGGCCCGGGGCTGTTCACCGGCCTGCGGGTCGGGGTGGCCTCGGCCAAGGCCATGGCCCACGCCCTGCGGATCCCGATGGTGGGCGTGGCGAGCCTCGACCTGCTCGCGTTCCCCGTGCGCTGGACGCCGCGGCTCATCGTCGCCGCCATCGACGCCCGGCGGTCCGAGCTGTTCACGGCCTCGTACCGGCAGGTGCCCGGGGGCATCCAGCGGCTGGGGGAGCGGCGGGTCTCGACCCCCGACGACCTGGCCGGCGACCTGGAGGCCACGGGCGAGGACGTGCTGCTGGTCGGCGACGGCGGGCTGCGCTACCACGAGGCGTTCGAGGACGTGGCGGGGGTCGAGCTGGCCGACCAGGGCATGGCCCACCCGTCGGCGGCGTCGCTGGTGCAGCTGGCCCACGCCCGGGCGCTGCGCGAGGACTTCGTGCAGCCGTGGGAGCTGGAGCCGCTCTACCTGCGGCGGCCCGACGCGGAGATCAACTGGGACACCCGCGACGGCCGGGTGTCGGAGGCGACGCGGACGGCCGAGGCCCCCGGGTCCGGTGCCCAGGGCGGGACGGGGAGCGCCTGATGGCCCGCCCGCTGCCCAGCCCGTCGCCCGACCCGGACGACCTGGAGGTGCGGATCACGGCCATGCGCCGGCGGCACCTGCGCGGGGTCATCCGCATCGAGCAGCAGGTGTACCCGCGGCCGTGGACGTTCGGGCTGTTCCTGTCCGAGATCGGCCAGCGCGCCACCCGCCTGTACGTGGTGGCCCGGGTCGGGGGCGACGTGGCCGGCTACGCCGGGCTGTTCCGGGCGGTGGACGACGGCCACATCACGACCGTGGCGGTGGACCCGGCGTGGCAGCGCCACGGCATCGCCACCCGCATGCTGCTGGCCCTGGCGCGCGGGGCCAAGGAGCGGGGGTGCGTCAACCTCACGCTGGAGGTGCGCATGTCCAACGCCGGGCGCCCAGACGCTGTACCAGCGGTTCGGCTTCGTGCCCGCCGGCGTGCGCAAGGGCTACTACCCGGAGACCGGCGAGGACGCCCTGGTCATGTGGGCCAACGACATCGACGCACCCCCCTACGCCGCCCGCCTGGCCGCCATCGAGCGCACGGTCCCCGGCCGCACGGTCATCGACGGCGGCTGGCTGTGAGCGGTCACTGCGTCGCGGGCGTTCGGCGGAGCTGATCCGTCGGGCACTCGACGACGCCCGACGGGGACGACATCGAGGCCACCCTGGCTCGATCGCGACGGCTGCGATGACGGGCAGGTCGGGGTCGGATCGAGACTCGTCACCGGGAACCCGAAGGACTTCCCGATGCGGGAGCTCGATGTCGAGCACTGGCCCGTGGGTGCCTGAGTGCGGGAGGCTGGGGGGACATGAGCGACACCATCCTGGGCATCGAGACGTCGTGTGACGAGACGGCCGCGGCCGTGGTCGAGCGGGCCACGCTGGTGCGGTCGTCCGTCGTGGCGAGCCAGATCGACCGGCACGCCCGCTACGGCGGCGTGGTGCCCGAGATCGCCAGCCGGGCGCACGTCGAGATGCTGACCCCGGTCGTGGCGCAGGCGCTGGTCGAGGCGGCCGTGGCCGACGACGAGATCGACGCCGTCGCCGCCACCACCGGGCCGGGCCTCGTCGGCAGCCTGCTCGTCGGCGTGAGCGCGGCCAAGGCGCTCGCCCTCGTGTGGGACGTGCCGTTCGTGGGCGTCAACCACCTGGAGGGCCACCTCTACGCCTCGTTCCTGGAGGAGCCCGACCTGGAGATGCCCCTCGTGGTGCTGCTGGTGTCGGGCGGGCACACGCTGCTCGTCCACATGGAGGACCACGGCCGCTACCGGCTGCTCGGCTCCACCATCGACGACGCCGCGGGCGAGGCCTTCGACAAGGTGGCCCGCTTCCTGGGGCTCGGCTACCCGGGCGGCCCGCTGATCGACAAGCTGGCCGCCACGGGCGACCCCGGGGCCATCGCCTTCCCGCGGGGGATGATCGACCGGGACGACGAGCGCCGCCACGACTTCAGCTTCAGCGGCCTGAAGACCGCCGTCGTCAACCACGTGCGCAAGAACCCCGACGTCGCCACGGCCGACGTGGCCGCCAGCTTCCAGGAGGCGGTCGTCGACGTGCTGGTGACCAAGGCGCGGCGGGCCGCGCAGGAGGTCGGGGCCGCGGGGCTGTGCCTGGGCGGGGGCGTGGCCGCCAACTCCCAGCTCCGGGAGCGCCTGGTCGACGCCTGCAAGGACGACGGCATCCGCCCGTTCGTCCCCAGCCTGGCCATGTGCACCGACAACGCGGCGATGATCGCCGCCGCCGGCTGGTGGCGGCTGCGGTCCGACGGCCCGTCCCCCATGGACACGGGGGCCACCCCCAACCTGCGCCTCCCGCTGGCGGGCTGACCCGCCCGGGATCGCGATCCCTGGCACTCGGGGGTTGCGACTGCTAACCGCGCCTGCCTAGGGTTAGCAGTCGTATCGGGAGACTGCTAACCCACCGGGGGTTAGTCCAGCACAGCGCCAACGGAGGCGACACACATGGCTTTGCAGCCCCTCGACGATCGCATCGTCGTGAAGCCCGGGGAGAGCGAGGAGACCACCGCGAGCGGCCTGGTCATCCCCGACACCGCCAAGGAGAAGCCGCAGCAGGGCGAGGTCATCGCCGTGGGCCCGGGCAAGCGCTCGGAGCAGACCGGCGACATCATCCCCGTCGGCGTGAGCGTGGGCGACACCGTCCTCTACAGCAAGTACGGCGGCACCGAGGTCACCGTCGACGGTGACGACGTGCTCGTCCTGTCGGCGCGCGACGTGCTCGCCATCGTCACGAAGTGAGGCGCTGATGCCCAAGATCCTCAAGTTCGACGACGAGGCGCGCCGCGCCCTCGAGGCCGGCGTCAACAAGCTCGCCGACGCCGTGAAGGTCACGCTCGGCCCGAAGGGCCGCAACGTGGTGCTCGACAAGAAGTGGGGCGCCCCGACCATCACCAACGACGGCGTGTCCATCGCCCGCGAGATCGAGCTCGACGACCCCTTCGAGAACATGGGCGCCCAGCTCGTGAAGGAGGTCGCCACCAAGACCAACGACATCGCGGGTGACGGCACCACCACCGCCACCGTCCTGGCCCAGGCGCTCGTCCGCGAGGGCCTGCGCAACGTGGCCGCCGGCGCCAGCCCCCTCGGGCTGAAGCGGGGCATCGAGAAGGCCGTCGCCGCCGCCGTGGAGTCGATCAAGGCCCAGTCCAAGGAGATCGACGACCGGTCGGAGATCGCCCAGATCGCCGGCAACTCGGCCGCCGACGCCGCCATCGGCGAGGTGCTCGCCGACGCCATCGACAAGGTCGGCAAGGACGGCGTGGTCACCGTCGAGGAGTCCAACACGTTCGGCATCGACCTCGAGTTCACCGAGGGCATGCAGTTCGACAAGGGCTACCTGGCGCCGTACTTCGTGACGGACCAGGACCGCCAGGAGGCCGTCCTCGAGGACGCCTACATCCTGCTGAACCAGGGCAAGATCGGCTCGGTCCAGGAGCTCCTGCCGGTGCTCGAGAAGGTCATGCAGACCGGGCGGCCGCTGCTCATCATCGCCGAGGACGTCGAGGGCGAGGCCCTCGCCACCCTGGTGGTGAACAAGATCCGCGGCACGTTCAACAGCGTGGCCGTCAAGGCCCCCGGCTTCGGCGACCGCCGCAAGGCGATGCTCGGCGACATGGCGACCCTCACGGGCGGCCAGGTCGTGGCCGAGGAGGTCGGGCTCAAGCTCGACAACATCACCCTCGACCTGCTCGGCCGGGCCAAGAAGGTCATCGCGACCAAGGACACCACGACCATCGTCGAGGGTGCCGGGTCCGAGGAGGACATCAAGGCCCGCATCGCGCAGATCAAGCGCGAGATCGACGACACCGACTCCGACTGGGACCGCGAGAAGCTGCAGGAGCGGCTGGCCAAGCTGTCCGGCGGCGTGGCCGTGGTCAAGGTCGGCGCGGCGACCGAGGTCGAGCTCAAGGAGAAGAAGCACCGCATCGAGGACGCCCTGTCGGCGACCCGGGCGGCCATCGAGGAGGGCGTCGTCACCGGTGGTGGCACGGCCCTGCTCCGCAGCCGTCCCGCGGTGGCCAAGGTGGTCGAGTCGCTCTCCGGCGACGAGTCCACCGGCGCCCGCACGGTGTACCAGGCGCTCGAGGCGCCGACCCGGCTCATCGCCGACAACGCCGGCCTCGAGGGCGGCGTGTCGGTGCGCCAGGTCGAGGCGGAGGAGGGCTCGATCGGGCTCAACGCCGCCACCGGCGACCTCGAGGACCTGGTGAAGGCCGGCGTCATCGATCCGGCCAAGGTCACGCGGGCGGCGCTGCAGAACGCAGCCTCGATCGCCGGCCTGGTGCTCACCACCGAGTCGCTCGTGGCCGACAAGCCCGAGCCGCCCGCTCCCGCCCCTGCCGGCGGTGGCGACCCCATGGGCGGCATGGGCGGCATGGGCATGATGTAAGACGGTCGTTCTGTCGTCTCTCACCGCGGATATCCGCGGTGAGAGACGACAACCCGTCAGTGCGTTACCGCCCGGCCCGGGCGTAGGCCTCCCGCAGCCCGAGGCGGCCGCGGGTGAACAGGGCACCGCCCGCGTAGATCCGGCCGGCCACGGGGACGGCCACGGCGATCGTGGCCACCACCAGCGCCACGCCCAGCGCCGCCTCCCACAGCGGCAGCTCGCCCGCAGCCGACCGCATGGGCATGACGAGCGGGGCGGACGGCGGGAAGAACGTGGCCACCCGGGCCACGGCGCCGGACGGGTCCTCCTGGGCGAACAGGGCGGCGAAGAACGCCGCCATCGTGACCAGGCTGAGGGGCATGGTCGTCGCCTGCAGGTCCTCGGGGCGGCCGGCGATGGCGCCGCTCACCGCGAACAGGCAGGCGTAGAGGGCGTAGCCGAGCACGAACCAGGCGACGACCTCGGCGACGAGGCCGTACGTGCCGGGCGGGATGTCGACCTGGCCGAGCGCCAGCGCCGTGCCCAGCCCCGCCACCACGAACAGCAGGATCTGGCCGAGGCCCAGCACGCCGACGCCGACGACCTTGCCGGCCAGCAGCCGGGACGGGCGGGCCTTGGCCAGCAGCAGCTCCACGACCCGCGACGCCTTCTCCTCGACGATGCCGCTGGCCACCCAGTAGCCGAGGGCGAGCAGCTGGCCGTACAGGAGCAGCACGCCGATGAAGGCCACCGCGCCCCGCTCGTCTGCCGGGTCGTCGGGGTCGAGGGCCCGCACCGCCAGCGGCGCCGGCGACGCGGCCCGGGCCGCCTCCTCGGCGGACGCTCCGGCGGCCTGCAGGGCCTCGCCCACGGCGACCTCCCGGTGGGCGGCCTGGAGCAGCGTGCCGAGGCGGGGATCGACCTCGTCGTCCACCACCACCGCCTCGCCGACGAGCGCGGCGTCGAGGTCGCCGGCGGCCACGCGCCGCTCGGCCTCGGCCCCGTCGTCGAGGCGCTCGACCGCGACCTCGATGCCGTCGTCGCCGGCGGCCAGGTCGGCGGCGGCGTCGGCCACGGCCCCCGCACGGTCCCCCACGACGCCGATGTCCCAGCGCGTCGTGTCCTCACCGGCGGCGATGCCCATGACGACGACGATGCCCACGAGGACGGCGAGGCTGAGCGCGGTCGAGACGAGGAACGGCTTGGACCGCACCCGCACGCCGACCTCGCGCTGCAGCACCAGCCAGACGGTCCTCACCGCGGCACCACCTCGCGGAACGTGTCGGCCAGGGACGGGATCTCGCGGGCGAAGGTCACGACCCGGCCGGCGGACCGGGCGGCGTCGAGCACCGCCTGGTCGTCGGCGCCGCCGGCCAGCTCGACCAGCAGGGCGCCGCCGGCCTCCCGCACGGAGGCGACGCCGGGCACCGCCCGGGCCCAGTCGGGGCCGGCGCCCTCGACCTCGACCCGCAGCACGGGCGTGGCGTGGCGGGCCCGCAGCTCGCCGATCGGACCGGCGGCCACGACCCGGCCGCCGTCGACGATGGTCACCTCGTGGCACAGCCGCTCGACCAGGTCGAGCTGGTGGCTGGAGAACACGACGGCGGCCCCGGCGTCGACCCTGGACTCGAGCACGCCGGACAGCACGTCGACGCCCACGGGGTCGAGGCCGTTGAACGGCTCGTCCAGCACGAGCAGGTCGGGGTCCTGCACCAGCGCCACGGCCAGCTGGACCCGCTGCTGGTTGCCCTGCGACAGGGTCTCGGCCGCATCGGCCAGCCGGTCGCCGAGGCCCAGCTCGGTGAGCCACTTGGCGGCCTGCTCCCGGGCGGCGCCGGCGGCCATGCCGGACAGCTGGCCGAAGTAGGCGACCTGGTCGACGATGCCCATCTTGGGGTACAGGCCCCGTTCCTCGGGCATGTACCCGAAGCGGGCGCGGTCGCCCTCGGACGGCGGTTCGCCCCGCCAGCGCACCTCGCCGGCGTCGGGCTCGACCAGCCCGAGCGCCACCCGCATGGCGGTGGTCTTGCCCGCCCCGTTGCGGCCGACGAACCCGTGCATGCGCCCCGGGGCCACGGTCATGCCGAGCCCGTCGAGGGCCAGGACGTCGCCGTACCGCTTCGTGAGGCCGATCAGCTCCAGCATGGGGAACGCGCAGTCTGGCACGGCCGCGGTGCCGGTAGCGTCGAAGCCGTGGCGGTGTCCGTCGACCAGGTGCGGGAGGTGGCGCTCGGCCTGCCCCGCGCCTACGAGGCGCTGGTGCGGGGCCGGGTGAAGTTCCGGGTCGGGAGCATCGTGTTCGTGGCGTTCTCGGCCGACGAGACGCTGATGGGCTTCGGCTTCCCCCGGGAGGAGCGCCAGGCCCTGGTCGACAGCGAGCCCGACAAGTTCCAGCTCCCGGGCCAGGGGGACATGCGCTACCAGTGGGTGGTCGCCCGCATGGACGCCCTCGACGAGGACGAGATGCGCGAGCTGGTCACCGACGCGTGGCGCATGTGCGTCCCCAAGAAGGTGGCGGCCGAGCACCTGGGCGACGGACTCTCTAGCCCCCGCTGACCGCCTCCAGGTCGTCGGCCACGAGGGGGGTCGGGTCGTCCGCGCCGTCGAGCCAGCCCTCGGGCAGGGCCACCCGGAACGGGCCGGAGGACTTGCCCCGGGGCCGGGCGTCGGCGCCCGGCAGGATGGCCAGGTCCGGGTCGAGGCGGTCGAGCTCGGCCTCCAGGTCGGCGATCGTCTGCGTGGCCGTGAGCCGCCGGCGCACCTCGCCGCCGACCGGGTAGCCCTGCAGGTACCAGCCCACGTGCTTGCGGACGTCCCGCACCGCCACCGGCTCGGTCAGCCACTCGGCCAGCAGGCGGGCGTGGCGCCGCAGGACCGCCGCCACCTCCCCCAGCCGGGGCGCCGCCGGGACGGGCCGCCCGGCGCACGCCAGGGCCAGGTCCCGGAACAGCCACGGGCGCCCGAGGCACCCCCGGCCCACGACCACGCCGTCGCACCCGGTCGCCGCCATCATCGCCAGCGCGTCCGCCGCCTGCCAGATGTCGCCGTTGCCCAGCACCGGCACCGCGGCACCGACCGCGTCCCGCAGGGCGGCGACGGCGGACCAGTCGGCCTGACCCGAGTAGTGCTGGGCCGCGGTGCGGGCGTGCAGCGCCACCGCCGCCACCCCCTCGGCCTCGGCGATGCGGCCGGCGTCGAGGAACGTCCGCAGCCCGTCGTCGACGCCGATGCGCAGCTTCACCGTGACCGGGACCGGCCCGGCCGCCGCCACCGCCGCCGCCACGATCGAGCGGAACAGCGCCCGCCGCACCGGCAGCGCCGCCCCGCCGCCCTTGCGGGTCACCTTGGCCACGGGGCACCCGAAGTTGAGGTCGACGTGGTCGGCCGCCTCCTCCGCCACCAGGAAGCGGATGGCGTCGCCCACGGCCCGGGGCTCGGTGCCGTAGAGCTGGATCGACCGCACCGGCTCGTCGTCGGCGAACCGGGCCAGGCGCAGCGTCTTGTCGTTGCGCTCGGCCACGCCCCGGGCCGTGATCATCTCCGACACGAACAGGCCCCCGTCGGTGAACCCCCGGCACAGCCGCCGGAACGGGGCGTTGGTGATCCCCGCCATCGGCGCCAGCACCACCGGCGGGGACACCGCGAGCGGGCCGATCCGCAGCGGCCCCGGCGTCACCACAGGTCGGCCACCGCCACGCCGAGGTCGCCGAGCAGCGTCCGGAACAGCGGCAGCGACAGGCCGAGCACGGTCCCGTGGTCGCCGTCGATGCCGGTCACGAACGGGCCGCAGTAGCCGTCGATCGTGAACCCGCCGGCCACCGCCAGCGGCTCGCCGGTGGCGACCAGGGCGGCGATCTCGTCGTCGGTCGGCGCCCCGAACCGCACGGTCGTCGCGGCGACGCCGACCGCCCGGTCGCCGGAACCCACCTCGACCACGGCGTGGCCCGTCACCAGCGTCCCGGTCGCGTCCGCGGTAGGACCGCCACCACGCCGCCGCCTGCTCCGGGGACCCGGGCTTGCCCCGCACCTCGCCCGCGAACGACAGCACCGTGTCGCACCCGATCACGACGGTGGTCCCGTCGACCTTGGTGCCCTCGACCAGCACGGGGCCGTCCGCCACCCGGGGGGCGAGGCGCCCGGCGACGGCCACCGCCTTGCGCTCGGCCAGCGTGCGGGCCATGTCGGGTGCGGGGAGGTCGGCGACCCCGTCCTCGGCGTCGCCGCTCACGAGGACGAACGGAGCGAACCCGGCCGCCCGGAGCAGCGCCCGGCGGGCGGGCGAGGCCGAGGCGAGGACGAGGGTGCGATCGGCACTTCGTGCACCGAGGAATGCACTGTGTTGATGGTTCGCTCGCTTCGCTCGCTCACGCCCCCCAGGCTGCCACGGGCCGCCGGGTCGATAGCCTGCCAGGTGATGGAGACACCGCCGCCCGACCCCCAGAAGCTGCTCGCCCACTGGATGGAGTGGGAGCGCGGGGAGACGCCGCCCGGCCGGGTCATGAGCAGCCTCAAGACCGGCGGGCTGCGCGACGTCCTCGAAGCACTGGTGGCCCAGACCGAGGCCGCGGCGACGGCATCCGGCACGACGGCCGATGGCTGACCCGGCGGTTCCCGGCACCGAGTGGCCGGCCGCCGCCATCTCGTCCCGGGAGGCGATGGAGCGGGGGCTGCCCGGCTGGCCCCGCCCGGGCGAGGAGCCGCCCGGGCCCACGGTCCCGGTGCCGCCCGGCCGGGGCGGCGACCAGAAGATCCCGCGGCCGCTCGACGCCCGCCCCGGCGGTCCGGCCCCCTGGGCCCACCTGCCGGCGGACCGGCGCCGCCCGGCGGTGGCCGACGTCCGCGCCGCGCTGGCGCAGCGGGGACCGGCCCACCCGTCCGACGTCGAGCTGGTCGACGGCCCCGCCCGGCCCGGGCGCCCCTCGGCCGTGCTGGTCCCGCTGTACGACGAGGACGGGCGCGCCCACGTCGTGCTCACCCGCCGGACGTGGGGGCTGCGCACGCATCAGGGCGAGGTCAGCTTCCCCGGCGGCCGCGTCGAGCCGGGCGAGACGCCGGTCGACGGCGCCCGCCGCGAGGCGCAGGAGGAGATCGGCCTCGACCCCGCCGCCGTCGAGATCATCGGCGAGCTCGACCACCTGGCCACGGTGTCGAGCGGGTCGTTCATCAGCCCGTTCGTCGGCGTCCTGCCCGGGCGGCCCGAGACCCGCCCCAGCCCGCACGAGGTGGAGGCGGTGCTCCACGTCCCGCTGTCCGAGCTGCTCGACCCCCGGCGTGTTCCGGGAGGAGCGGTGGAGGTTCCCCAGCGGTCGCATCCAGCCGATCACGTTCTTCGAGCTGGTGGGCGACACGGTGTGGGGGGCGACGGCGTCCCTGCTGCGTCAGCTGCTGGTCACCGTCACCCGCCCCTGACCGCTACTCTTCCGGTCCCGGTTGAGCAGGTCCTTGACCTTCCCGGTGACCTTGTCGATGAACCCCTTGGCGTCGCCGCCGGCCTTGTCGACCTTGCCCTCGCGGCGGAGGTCGTCGTCGTCGGTCAGATCGCCGACGGCTTGCTTGGCACGGCCCTTGGCTTCGTCGAACGTGTCGCTCATGCGGTCCGTGCTTCCCGCCGGGGCGGGGGCCACGCAGGTTTCTCAGCCGTCGCCCATGAACCCGAGCGTCGGGGGGTCGCCGGCCGCCGCCGCCGGCGGGGGCGCCGGGTCGAGCCGGAACACCCGGGTGGCCCGGCCCTCGGGGGCCGACTCGTAGGCCAGCACCAGCCCGTCGGGCACGGCCCGGTCCGGGTCGAGCAGCGGCAGGACCTGCGGGCGGACCCGGGCCGCGCTCGTGTGGTCGACGACGAGCCAGCGGACGCCGTAGTGGCGGGCGAAGGCCAGGATCCCGGCGAGGTCGTCGTAGGGCATGGCCACCGCCGTCCGCCCGGCGTAGTGCTCGACGACGAAGCTGCGGGTCATGACCCGGTCGCGCCGGCCGGTGTGGTCCGCCAGCCACTCGCCGGCCGCCTGCTGGTCGGCGTGGTCGACCGGGTGCCACCACCCGCCCGGTCCCATGAACGCCCCGGCCGACGAGGCGACCAGCAGCGCGGCGGTCACGGCGGCGACCGGCCGCCGCCAGGGCGGGCGGAGCCCCGCCAGCTCGGCGCCGACGAGGACCGTGGCGGCCGCGGTCGTCACGACGAGGTAGCGGGGCTGGACGAAGAACGCCAGCGACGTGACGACCGGCGTCAGCGCCACGGCCGCGACGAGCGGCACCGGCCACACCCGCCGGCGGCGCCACCCGGACACGGCGGCGACGATCCACACGGGCAGCGGCAGCAGCCACCACCCGCCGAGGTTGCGGCCGAGGGCGACGACGTTGGTGCCCACGATGCCGGCGTACCCCGCGGGATCGTCGAGGGCGAGCGACGGCAGCGACGACCGCTCCTCGGGGAACCCCCACCCGTCGCCCACCCGCTCGTACAGCACCCGGTCCCGCGCCTCGCGGTCGTCGCGGGCCACGGCCGCCCACGCCTCGATCGAGGCGTCCCGGGTCTTGGCCGTCAGCTGCCAGGTCCCGGTGTGGGTGTGCAGGTAGGAGGCGTAGGGGGCGATGCACACCAGGATCGGCACCACGAACGCCCCCAGCACCGGCCCCGCCGCCTCAGGCGCCGCCCCCGGGCGGCCGGACGGGCCACGGCCCAGGCCGAGCGCGGCGCCGACGGGCAGGGCCAGCAGCAGTCCCTCGGGCCGGGCCAGGTAGGCCAGGCCGAGGCACGCGCCCGGCGCCCGCCGCCCGCAGCAGGCGGGCCGCGCCCGTGCGGTCGGCGGCCGCCACCGCCCACCACGTGGCGGTCATGACCAGCAGCGTGTACACGGCCTCGCTGCCCGCGCCGCGGGCCGCGGGCGTGGTGGCCAGCCCGGGGGCGGCGGCCGCCACCAGGGCCGTGGCCATCCCGGCCCGGGGCCCGCCCACCCGGCGCCCGAGCAGCGCCAGGGGCACGATCAGCGCCGTGCCCGCCGCCCACGTCAGCACGACCGCGCCCGTGTGGGGGTCGGCGAACACCCGCCCGCCCTGGCCCAGCAGGAACGGGATCAGCGGCGGGAAGTGCAGCTCCGGGTGGCCGTCGCGGGCGAACCCGTCGCCGTCGGCCAGCGCCTGCCCCGCGGCCAGGTATGCGGTCTCGTCGGTGGACGGGCTGTCGTCGGTGGCGCCGATGGCGACCCGCAGCGCGCACCCGAGCACCAGCGCCAGCGCCACGACCGCCCAGAACCGCCGGTCCGGGCCGTCGCGGCCGGCCTCCGGCCCGGCCGGGATCGGGTCCGGCGGGCGCTCGCCCCGACCGGACGTGCGGGGACGCGGGCGCGCCAGGGTCGGGGTCCCAGCCATACCGGGACGACGGTAGGAAGCGGGGGTGACACCCCGGTGTCCTGCCGGGGCCGCCCGGGTGACGGGCGCGCCACGGTCAGGCGAACATCACCAGCGGCCGTAGTTGGGGGCTTCCTTGGTGATCGTGATGTCGTGCGGGTGCGACTCGCGCAGGCCGGCGTTGGTGATGCGCACGAACCGGGCGTGGGCGTGCAGGTCGGCCACGGTGGCCGCACCCACGTAGCCCATGGCCGCCCGCAGGCCGCCCATCAGCTGGTGGATCACGTTCGACACCGGGCCCTTGTAGGCGACCCGGCCCTCGATGCCCTCGGGCACCAGCTTGTCGGTGTCGACCACGTCGCCCTGGAAGTAGCGGTCCTTGGAGTACGAGCGGGCCTTCATCGCCCCCATCGACCCCATGCCCCGGTACTCCTTGAAGCGCTCGCCCTGGTGGAGCACGACCTCGCCCGGCGACTCGTCCACCCCGGCCAGCAGGCTGCCGAGCATGACCGAGTCGGCCCCGGCCGCCAGCGCCTTGGCGATGTCGCCCGAGAACTGGATGCCGCCGTCGGCCACCAGCGTCACCCCGTGGCGGGCGGCGGCCTCGGCCCCGTCGTGGATGGCGGTCAGCTGGGGCACGCCCACGCCCGCCACCACCCGGGTGGTGCAGATCGACCCCGGACCGACGCCGAGCTTGACCGCGTCGGCGCCCACGCCGGCCAGGGCGTCGACCGCCTCGGCCGTGGCCACGTTGCCGGCGATGACCTCGACGTCGAACGCGCCCTTCACCTGCTTGACCACGTCGAGGACCGCCAGGCTGTGGCCGTGGGCGGTGTCGACGACCAGCACGTCCACCCCGGCGTCCACCAGCCGCTCGGCCCGCTCGAGCGCGTCGGGGCCGACGCCGACCGCCGCGCCCACCCGCAGGCGGCCCGGTCCCGTCCTGGGTGGCGAAGGGGTGGTCGGTCTGCTTCTTGATGTCCTTGACCGTGATGAGCCCCCGCAGGATGCCCTCGTCGTCGACGATCGGCAGCTTCTCGATGCGGTGCTGCCACAGGATGTCCTTGGCCCCCTCCAGCGTCGTGCCGAGCGGGGCGGTGACGAGCGGGGGCCGCCGCATGACGTTGGCGATCGGCTGGTCGACCACGTCGATGAACCGCAGGTCGCGGTTGGTCAGCAGGCCCACCAGCCGGCCGTCCTCGTCGGTGATCGGCACGCCGGAGATGTGGTAGCGCTCCATGACCGCCAGCGCGTCGGCCACGAGGGCCTCGGCCGGCAGGGTCACGGGATCGACGATCATGCCGGACTGGCTGCGCTTGACCTTGTCGACCTCGCCGACCTGGTCGTCGACGGACAGGTTGCGGTGGATGATCCCGATGCCGCCGGCCCGGGCGATGGCGATGGCGAGGCGGGCCTCGGTCACCGTGTCCATGGCCGCGGACACGACCGGGATGGCCAGCTCGATGCGGGGCGTCAGGCGGCTGGCGGTCGACACCTCGGCCGGCAGCACGGCCGACTCGGCCGGGACCAGCAGCACGTCGTCGAACGTCAGGCCCTGCTTGGCGAACTTCGGCGGATAGCCGCCGTCGTGATCCTGGGAGGGAATCTCGGCTGCCATGGAGGGAGTCTAGTAGCGCCCCCCGGCATCCCCCGGGACCCGTCAGAGCGTGCGCGGACAGGGCACGCCATCGCGGCCACCGTGGTCCGTGCTTCCCGCTCTTGCTGCTTCGCAGCGGGCCGCTCGGGCCACGGCTACGCCTATCGGCGCAGCCTCTCAGCCGTCGACGAGACGCCCGTGGTTGAAGTCGTCGTAGGCGGCCAGGTCGAGGAAGCCGTGGCCCGAGTAGTTGAACAGGATCACCCGCTCCTCGCCCGCCTCCCGGGCCGCCAGGGCCTCGTCGACGACCGCCCGGATGGCGTGCGCGGTCTCGGGTGCCGGCACCTTGCCCTCGGTCCGGGCGAACAGCACGGCCGCCTCGAACACCTTGGACTGGGGCGCCGCCACCGCCTCCATGCGGCCCGCCTTCACGAGGGCGGAGATGACGGGGCTGTCGCCGTGGTAGCGGAGCCCCCCGGCGTGGATCGGCGGCGGCATGAAGTCGTGGCCGAGCGTGTACATGGGCAGCAGCGGGGTCAGGCCGGCGGTGTCGCCGAAGTCGTAGTCGAACGACCCGCCCGTGAGCGTCGGGCACGAGGTCGGCTCGACGGCCACGAGGCGGGTGCCCGCCTCCTCCAGGAACGGCAGGGCGATGCCGCCGAGGTTGGAACCGCCGCCGCACGACGCCAGCACCACGTCGGGCGCGCCCTCGCCGGCCAGCGCCAGCTGGTCGCGGGCCTCGAGGCCGATCACGGTCTGGTGCAGCAGCACGTGGTTGAGCACCGATCCCAGCGAGTAGTGCGAGTCGGCCCGCCCGGCGGCGTCGGCCACCGCGTCGCTGATGGCCATGCCCAGCGACCCGGGGCTGGCCGGGTCCGCCACCGGCGAGGGCACGCACTCGGCGCCCCACGTCTCCATCATCACCCGGCGGTACGGCTTGGACTCGAACGAGGTGCGGACCATGTACACCTTGCACTCGAGGCCGAACTGGGCGGCGGCGAACGCCAGCGCCGTGCCCCACTGCCCGGCGCCGGTCTCGGTCGTGAGCCGCGTCGTGCCCTCGGCCCGGTTGTAGAACGCCTGCGCCACCGCGGTGTTGGGCTTGTGCGACCCGGCGGGGCTGACCGACTCGTCCTTGAAGTAGATGCGGGCCGGCGTGCCCAGCTCGGCCTCCAGGCGCTCGGCCCGGACCAGGGGCGTCGGCCGCCACAGCCGGAGGATGTCGAGCACCTCGCCCGGCACGTCGATCCACGGGGCCGGGCTCATCTCCTGCTCGATCAGCGCCATCGGGAACAGCGGCGCCAGGTCGTCCGGGCCGACCGGCTCGCGGGTCCCCGGGTGGAGGGGCGGCTGCAGCGGCTCGGGCAGCCGGGGCAGGGCGTTGTACCAGGCCGTGGGCAGGCGGTCCGCGGGGAGATCGAAGCGCATCGGCGCATCGTAGGATGGCGCGCATGGCCGAAGTCGAGATCGGGATCGGCAAGACGGCGCGGCGGGCCTTCCGGCTCGACGACATCGCCATCGTGCCCAGCCGCCGGACCCGTGACCCCGAGGACGTCGACATCTCCTGCAACATCGACGCCTACCGGCTCGACGTCCCGGTGCTGGCCGCGCCCACCGACAGCGTCACGTCGCCGGCCACCGCGGTCGAGCTCGGCCGCCTGGGGGCGGCGGGCGTGCTGCACCTCGAGGGGCTGTGGACCCGCTACGAGTTCCCCGAGAAGATGTTCGAGGAGATCGCCGAGCTGCCCGCGGCCAAGGCCACCCGGCGCCTCCAGGAGATCTACGCCGAGCCGGTCAGGGCCGAGCTGATCGGCCAGCGCATCGCCCAGATCAAGGACGCCGGCGTCATCTGCGCCGTGGCCGTGACGCCGCACCGCACGCTCGAGCTGGCCGAGCACGTGCTGCGGGCCGAGCCCGACCTGCTCGTCATCCAGGCCGCCATCGTGTCCGCCGAGCACGTGGCCCGCACCACCGAGCCGCTCAACCTCAAGGACTTCATCCGCCACTACGAGCTGCCGGTGATCGTGGGCGGGTGCACGTCGTACCAGGCCGCGCTCCACCTCATGCGCACCGGCGCCGCCGGCGTGCTGGTGGGGGCGGGCACCGGGGCCGCGGCGGTGACCCACGAGGTGCTCGGCCTCGGCGTGCCGCTGGCCACCGCGCTGGCCGACGCCCGGGCCGCCCGCATGCGCCACCTCGACGAGACCGGCGTGTACTGCCACGTCGTCGCCGACGGCGGCGTCACCACCGGGGGCGACATCGCCCGGGCGGTGGCGTGCGGGGCCGACGCCGTGATGATCGGCACCCCGCTGGCCGCGGCGGCCGAGGCGCCGGGGCGGGGCTTCCACTGGAGCATGCCCGCGGTCCACGCCACCCTGCCCCGGGGCGAGCGGGTGCGGGTCGAGACCCAGGGCACGCTGGAGCAGATCCTGCACGGCCCCGCGCACGACGCCTCCGGCGGGCTCAACCTCACCGGCGCGCTGCGGCGGTCGATGGCGCTGTGCGGGTTCGAGACCCTCAAGGACCTGCAGAAGGCCGAGCTCGTCGTGGTCGGGGCCGGCTGAGTGACCGCCACCGGCGGCCCCGGCAGCCCGGGCGGCGCCCACGCCGGCGAGGTCGTCCCCACCGGCGGGTCCGAGCCGCTGGCCACCGAGTTCGACACCTGCCTCGTCGTCGACTTCGGGGCCCAGTACGCCCAGCTGATCGCCCGCCGGGTCCGCGAGGCGCACGTCTACTCCGAGATCGTGCCCCACACGATCACGGCCGCCGAGATCCGGGAGCGGGCGCCCGCGGCGCTGATCCTGTCCGGCGGCCCCAAGTCGGTCCACGTCGAGGGCGCGCCCGCGCTCGACCCCGGGATCTACGAGCTGGGCGTGCCGATCCTGGGCCTGTGCTACGGCGCCCAGCTCATCGCGCAGCAGCTGGGCGGCGAGGTGGCCCGGGGTGGCCAGGGCGAGTACGGCCGCACGGCGCTCACCGTCACCGGCGACCCGGCCGGCGGGCTGCTGGCCGACCAGCCCCGCGACCAGACGGTGTGGATGAGCCACTTCGACGGCATCTCCCGGGTGCCGGAGGGGTTCACGGCCACCGCCACGTCCGCCGGCGCCCCGGTCGCCGCGCTGGAGTCGCCGGGCCGGCGCATCTGGGGCGTGCAGTACCACCCCGAGGTGTCGCACACGCCGTACGGCCAGCAGGTCATCCGCCGGTTCCTGCACGACCTGGCCGGCGCCCGGCCGACGTGGACGATGACGTCGATCATCGAGCAGCAGGTGGCCGCCATCCGGGCCCAGGTCGGCGACGCCCGGGTCATCTGCGCCCTGTCGGGCGGGGTCGACTCGGCGGTGGCCGCCGCGCTGGTCCACAAGGCCATCGGGCCCCAGCTCACCTGCGTGTTCGTCGACACCGGGCTGCTGCGCCAGGGCGAGGGCGCCCAGGTGGTCGAGACGTTCCAGCGCCACCAGCGCATCGAGCTCATCCACGTGCGGGCGGCCGAGCGCTACTTCGACCGGCTGGCCGGGGTCACCGACCCCGAGGACAAGCGCAAGATCGTGGGCGAGCTGTTCATCCGCATCTTCGAGGAGGCGGCCGGGGGGCTGGAGGACGCCCGCTTCCTGGTCCAGGGCACCCTGTACCCCGACGTGATCGAGTCGGGCGGCGGCTCGGGCGCCTCGACCATCAAGTCGCACCACAACGTGGGCGGCCTGCCCGACGACATGACCTTCGAGCTGGTCGAGCCGCTGCGGGCGCTGTTCAAGGACGAGGTCCGCCGGGTCGGCGAGGAGCTGGGCCTGCCCACCGAGATCGTGTGGCGCCAGCCGTTCCCGGGCCCGGGCCTGGCCGTGCGCATCATCGGCGAGGTCACGCCCGAGAAGGTGGCGATGCTGCAGCACGCCGACGCCATCGTCCGCGAGGAGCTGCGCAAGGCCGGGCTGGAGCGGGAGATCTGGCAGTCGTTCGCGGTGCTGCCCGACATCCGCTCGGTGGGGGTCATGGGCGACGAGCGCACCTACGCCCACCCGGTCATCATCCGGGCCGTCACCAGCGAGGACGCCATGACCGCCGACTGGGCGAGGCTGCCCTACGACGTCATGGAGACGATGTCGAGCCGCATCATCAACGAGGTGGCGGGCGTCAACCGGGTGGCCTACGACATCACGTCCAAGCCCCCCGGCACCATCGAGTGGGAGTAGCGCTCAGCCGTCCGGCCGGCGCCGGAGGCGGTCCAGCACGGCGCGGGCCGACAGGAGCAGCTCGTCCCGCCCGGGGAGCACCATCGACATGCTCGCCGTACACCCCGAGCGCGATGTCCGCGGCTTGCTCGGGGCTGACGACCTCGAGCGCCCTGAAGAGGACCTCCAGGTCGGTGACATCGGTCGGGCGGAAGGCGGCCATCTTCATCGCCAGCAGGTGACGGGGGGACGCCAGCGCGATCGACAGGCCCGGCACGCTGTAGCGGACGGCGTCGGCGTCGTCTCCCGGCACGAACGCCCGCACCGAGTCGTTCAGCCAGTCCCGCGGGAGGTCCTGCTCGCGGGCGAGGGCCTCCGCCACCTGGCGCACCGTCGTCCGCGGGTGGAACACCGCATCCACGTCGGTGGTGACCCGCCGGGCGTCGAACTCGAGGCTGATCGCGGCGCCCCCCACGATGTAGATCGTGGCCTCGATGCCGTCGGCCGCCAGGCGACTCCCGAGCTCGGCCAACAGGTCACGAATGTCGTCGGCCGCCAGCTCACGCCGCATGGTCAGACGGTCTCCAACGCCTTGGCGTCGAGCCAGATGCCGCGCACCGACAGGTCGATGGGCGTGCGCTGCATCGTGCGGGCCGTGAGGATGGGGTCCTCGACCGGGAACCACCACGACGTGAGCGGTTCGGTCCTGGTCCACGCCGGGGCGGCGGACGCCGCGCAGGCGGCATTCGCGGCTGACCGTCGCCGCGAGCAGCGTGTCCCACCGCCGGTCGCCGGTGGTCGGCGGCTCGGCCAGGAAGTCGGCCAGGTCGTCGTCGGCCGCGGCCCGCATGCCCGCCACCGCCCGGGCCAGCATGCGCAGCGCGAAGTCGGTGTCGCCCCGGCGAAGGTCGTCGGCGATGGCGACGTGCGAGTGTCCGCGCACGGTCATGCCCGTACGGTACGCCGGCCGGTGACCTACGTCCGCGGCGGCGGCCGCCGGGACCGGGACCGATGCGCCGCCCAGCTGCTTGCGGCCGGCCAGGAAGGCCGCGCCGTACAGGAGGGCCACCACCGGCAGCAGCGTGCGGTAGCCGATCATCAGCGACGCGTACTCCAGCAGGCCGCCGAACATGGCGCCCAGCAGGTTGGCGCCGAAGGCGGTGGCCGACGAGGCCGTGTCCTTGAACCGCTGGGTGAACACCCGGTTGGCCATGAAGATCGGCAGGAACGCCAGCGTCACCGCGGCCAGGAACCGGGGCACCGGGGCCAGCGACTGCACGACGCTCTTGGTCTCCAGCAGCATGAACGCCGCGCCCATGCAGAACAGGTCGGTGTACCGGAGCATGGGCCGGATCGGCCCCGCCACCGCCCGGATGGCGATGAGCGACACCAGCAGGATCAGGCCGATCGTCACCAGGTAGAACCCGGGCAGCGCTCGCTCCCGCAGGTACGGGAACGGGTGGTCGTCCGTCGAGGGCTCCGGCGTGGTGGCCGGCCGCTCGGCGCGCGACCGGCGCGCAGTCGGACGGACCCGCGACGAGGCGACTACCGTCCCGCCATGCCGCTGTCCGACTACAGCGAGGACCGCTTCGCCCACGAGGGCAAGGAGCGGCGGGTGTTCCGCCGGGGCGACGGGCCGGCGGTCCTGGTCATGGCCGAGATCCCGGGCATCACCCCCGAGGTCGTCGCCTTCGCCGACCGGGTCGTCGACATCGGCTGCACGGCGGTCCTGCCCCACCTGTTCGGCGACCCCGGGGGCGAAGCCGTCGGCCCTCGAGGCGGCCGGGGTGGTGGCGTCGTGCTGCGTGTCCCGGGAGTTCACCATGTGGGCCACCGGCCGGGCGTCCCCGGTCACCGTGTGGCTGCGGGCGCTGGCGCGCCACGAGCACGAGCGCTGCGGGGGCCCGGGCGTCGGCGCGGTCGGCATGTGCCTGACCGGCGGGTTCGCCCTGGCCATGATGGTCGACGACACGGTGGTGGCCCCGGTGCTCAGCCAGCCGTCGCTGCCGGTGCCGGTCACGGGCGGGCAGCGGCGCGACCTCGGGATCGACGCCGCCGACCTGGCCCGGGTCCGGGAGCGGGTGGCGGACGGGGTGTGCGTGCTGGGCCTGCGCTTCACCGGCGACCGCATGTCGCCGCCCGAGCGGTTCGAGCGCCTGCGGGACGAGCTGGGCGACGGGTTCGTGGGGGTCGAGATCGACTCGTCGCCCGGCAATCCCCACGACATCGGCCGGAGGGCGCACTCGGTGCTGACCGACGAGCTGGTGGACGAGCCGGGCCACCCCACCCGCGACGCGCTCGACCGGGTGCTCGACCTGTTCCGGTCACGGCTGCTCGCCGGCTGACTCGGCCCGCCCACCAGCGGGTATGCGGGCACCCAGGTGCAGCGATGACGACGGCCCCCGACCCCGATCCCGCCGCGACGACCGGCCCCGGCCCCGGCCGCCGGCGCCGCCCCCGCGGGGACCGGCGACCCCACCCGGCCGCCGGCGGCGCTGGCCACCGACCTGCGCGAGGTGCGGACCCGCCCCGAGCGCGCCTTCAACATGGGCGCGGCGCTGGGCCTGGTGCTGGCCACGGCCACGTTCATCTTCCTCGTGCAGAACCGCGGGTCGACCCGGTTCCACTGGCTGTGGTTCGACTTCCACCTGCCCCTGTGGATCGCCCTGGTCGCGGCCCTCGTCACCGGCGCGGTGCTCGTGGTGACGCGCGTTCGCCGTCCACCGGCGGCGCCGGCGCCGCATCGCCCGGCGCGAGCAGGCCGCGTCCCGGCTGGAGGACGCGCTGGTGGGCGAGCGGCCCGCCCGGCCCTCCCCGCGGGGCCCGATGCAGTCCTGACCGCTCCTACGCGAGGGGGCGGCCGAAGGGCTTCTCGTCGGTCCAGGCCGCGAGGTTCTCCTCGGCCCGGAGCGCGGCGGCGAGCCACAGCCCGGTGCCCTGGTCGGCGAGGTCGGTGACCGCGGCGTGGATCCGCTGGACCGGGTCGCCCCCGCCGCCGTCGTAGGTGGCCAGCAGCGGCGCGGCGGTGGACAGGAAGTCGGGGATCACCACCCGGTCGGCCTTGCGCAGCACCGCCAGCGCCCGGGCGGTCACGGCCGCCGGCGTCAGCGGCACGACCGTGCGGGCCTGCACGGACGCCGCGGCGTTGTGGTCGAGCACACCGGCCTTGCCGGCCACGAACAGCACGTCGCAGGGGGCGTCGACGCGGCCGTCGACCACGGACGCGCCGGCCTCGGCCAGCTGGGCGGACGCCGCCGCGGCCACCGGGCCGCCCCCGGCCACCGCCGCCGTCCGCCAGTCGGTCGGGCCCGCCACCCGGGCCGCAGCCAGCGCGCCGGCCGCCGCCGACCGCGGGGTCGGGCGGCGCCCACCCGAGCGGGGCCAGGTCGGCGGCCTCCAGCCCGGTGCCGGGGGCCAGGGCGAGGCTCCCGGCCTCGGCGCGGGGCCGCATCTCGTCGACGAAGGCGGCCACGGCGTCGTCCCGGGCCTCGGGCTTGGCGTTGACGGCCCCGGACGCTCCCCCGTGCCCGGCGACGGCGAACGACGCGAAGGCGTAGGTGACGGACCGGGCCAGCAGCTCGGCCCCGTCCCGCAGGACCTTGGGCGCCAGCCGCACGACGCCCACCGACATGGTCGCGTCGGCCAGGTCGATGACGACGAACCCGTCGGTGCCGGTCAGCTTGTCCACCTTCACGGGCGCCGATCCTTGCAAGCCGGGGCGGGTGCCCGCCACCCCGGGCCGGTCACGGCGCCGGCGCGACGTCCGCGAGGAGGGCGGCCAGCTCGACGGGCTTGTCGCCCTGGACGCTGTGGCCCGCGCCCTCGACGTGCTCGATGCGGGCGTGCGGGCAGCGCCGCACCAGCTCGGCCTCGTCGGCGTCGTCGACGACCGACTGGGGCAGCATCCCCCGCACGAGCATCACCGGGACGGTCAGCCCGGAGACCGCGTCCCACAGCGAGTCGAAGTCGGGCCGGACCGTCAGCGGGCCCCCGCGGTGGCGGGCGTAGCGCCACACCCAGGTCCCGTCGTCGCGCTGCTCGGCGTTGTGGAGGATGCCCCGGCGCAGGGAGGACTCGGTGCGGGTCGGGTTGAAGGCGATCGTGCGGGCCAGCAGGTCGTCGAAGCTGTCGAAGCTCTCGGGCCCGTTGACGAACGACACGATGGCGGCCGCCTTCCCGGCGTCGACGCCCGGGGTGACGTCGACGAGGACCAGCGAGCGGACCAGCTCGGGGGCGTGCGCCGCCAGCGCCAGCGCGGTCAGCCCGCCGAGCGACATGCCCACGACGACGGCGGCGTCGGGGGCGAGGTCCCGGACCGCGGTGGCCACGTCGCGGGCGTTGGCGGCCGGGTCGAGCCGGCCGTCGTGCCCGCCGTCGGAGTGCCCGTGCCCCGGGAGGTCGAGGGCCACGAGGGGGCGCCCGAGCGCCATGGCCACCGTGTCCCAGGTGTGGGCGTTCTGGGCGCCGCCGTGCAGGAGGACCAGCTCGGCGGGGCCGTCGCCCCACACCAGCGCGCTGAGCCGGCGGCCCGGTCCGACCTCGACCGCGGTGCGGCGGACCGTCGGCGGTCCGTCGTAGGGCAGCCCGAACTCGGCGGCGTTCTCGTGGAACATCGAGAACTCGTCGTACGGCACCTTCTCGACCGGCGTCATGGCCCCCAGCATGCCCGCTGGGTGTCACAGGGCGCCCCTACGATGGGGTGGGCGATGGCACCTCCCGACCGCGCTCCCAAGAACGGCGCTCCCAAGAACGGCGCGTCCGAGAACGCGCACCCGACAGCGGACGTCCCGACGTCTTCGAAACGCTGGCCGGCCTGAACCCGGTGCAGTCCGACGCGGTCACGCACGCGGACGGTCCGCTGCTGGTGGTGGCGGGGGCCGGGTCGGGCAAGACCCGGGTGCTGACCCACCGCATCGCCCACCTCATCCGCGACCAGGGCGTCAGCCCGTTCGAGATCCTGGCCATCACGTTCACCAACAAGGCCGCCGACGAGATGAAGTCCCGGGTGGCGGCGCTCGTCGGGCCGGTGGCCGAGAAGATGTGGGTGTCGACGTTCCACTCGGCCTGTGTCCGCATGCTGCGGCGCGACGCCGACAAGCTGGGCTTCCCCCGGTCCTTCACCATCTACGACCAGGCGGACGCGGTGCGGCTGACCGGCTACGTCATCCGTGACCTGGCCCTCGACACCAAGCGGTTCCCGCCCCGGTCGGTGCACGCCACCATCAGCGCGGCCAAGAACGACGGCATCGACGTCGGGGCCTACGCCCAGCGGGCCGGCAACCTGTTCGAGCGCAAGATCGCGGAGATCTTCCGCGAGTACCAGGACCGGCTGCTGCGGGCCGGCTCCATGGACTTCGACGACCTGCTCGGCCAGGCCCTGCGCCTGCTGCGCGAGCACCCCGACGTGCTGCGCCACTACCAGCAGCGGTTCAAGCACATCCTGGTCGACGAGTACCAGGACACGAACCGGGTCCAGAACGACTTCGTGCTGCTGCTGGCCGCCGACCACCGCAACGTCTGCGTGGTGGGCGACCAGGACCAGTGCCTGCCGCCCGGAACGCTGGTGGCCACGCCCGGCGGCGCCCGGCCGATCGAGGCGCTGGCGGTGGGTGACACGGTCACGGGCATCGGCGGGGCCGGGCGGGCGGTGGCGAGCCGGGTGACGGGCGCGCGGTCCGGGCGCTACCGGGGGAGGCTGTACACCGCTCCACGCCGGGGGCCACGCCCTGCGAGGGACGCGCCCACCACGTGGTGCTGGCCGACACCGCCGCTCGAGGAGGGCCGCCATGTCGTCTACCTCATGGAGCGCATCGACCGCGGCTTCCGGGTCGGGCTGACCAAGAGCATGCGGCCGGTGGCCCCCGGCCGCTTCGAGCAGGGCCTGCGCGTGCGCATCAACCAGGAGCACGCCGACCGGGCCTGGGTTCTCCGGGTCTGCGACAGCCGGGCCGAGGCCGCCTACCACGAGGCGCGCTTCGCCGCCGGTACGGGTTGCCGACCGCCCTGTTCCACGGGCTGGGCCGCAACCTCGTGATGGACGACACCTGGCTCGCACGGTTGTACGACGAGGTCGACACGCGCACCGCGGCGAAGCAGCTCATGGAGGACCTCGACCTCCATCCGTCGTTCCCCCACTACCGCCCGGCCAACGGTGGCCGGCGCCAGACGCTCAACCTGACCATGTTCTCCGACCTCCGCCACGGGGCGGTCGGGTACCACCGCATCCAGTGGTCGTCGAACCGGGCCGACGTGGCCGAGCGCCTCCGCGACGCCGGGTTCCCGGTGCGCCCGGGCAAGCTCGGCGGGTCGCGCGTCGAGGTGTCCCGCAAGTCGTACCCGGAGGCGCTGGAGTACGCCCACGCCATGGCCGCCGCCGGCGGGCTCGACATCGCCCGCCGGGCCGTGGTCGGCCGCAAGCTCTACCCGTTCATGCCCCTGGCCCACCTCCGGGAGGGCATGCACGTCCTGGTCGAGGGCCCGCACGGCCTCACCGAGGCCCGTGTCGACGCCGTCGAGGTCGACGACTACGACGGCCCGGTCCACGACATCGAGGTCGACCCCGCACACACCTACGTGGCCGAGGGCGTGCTCGTCCACAACAGCATCTATGCCTTTCGTGGTGCCGACATGCGCAACATCGTCGAGTTCGAGGACGCGTTCCCCGACACGACGGTGGTGCTGCTGGAGCAGAACTACCGGTCGACCCAGACCATCCTCGACGCCGCCAACGCCGTCATCGCCAACAACGTCAGCCGCAAGCCCAAGGAGCTGTGGACCGACCACGGCGCGGGCGACCCCATCGTGCGGTACCACGCCGACGACGAGGTCGACGAGGCCCAGTGGATCACCCGGGAGATCGCCCGCCTCCACGACGGCACCGAGGTCCACGGCCCGGACGCCGACCGGCTGGTGTGGGGCGACGTGGCCGTGTTCTACCGCACCAACGCCCAGAGCCGGGTGCTGGAAGAGCAGCTCATGCGGGCCGACATCCCCTACAAGGTCGTCGGCGGCACCCGGTTCTACGACCGCAAGGAGATCAAGGACGCCATCGCCTACCTGCGGGCCGTGGTCAACCCGGCCGACGAGGTGTCCATCAAGCGGGTGCTGAACGAGCCCAAGCGGGGCGTGGGCACCACCTCCATCGGCAAGCTCGACGCCTTCGCCACCGCGCACGGCCTCTCCTTCCTGGACGCGCTGCGCCGGGCCGACGAGGCCGGGGTCGGGGGGCGGGCCACCACCGGCATCGAGGTGTTCCTGGGGCTGCTCGACGACGTGTCCGACCTGGCCGGGGGCAGCCCGGGCCCGCTGCTGCAGCAGATGCTGGAGCGGTCCGGCTACCTCGACCAGCTCGAGGCCGACCGCACGATCGAGGCCGAGGGCCGGCTCGAGAACCTGGCCGAGCTGGTGGGGGCGGCCAACGAGGCCGAGACCGTGGCCGACTTCCTCGAGCAGATCAGCCTGGTGGCCGACACCGACGACCTCGACGACGACACGACCTCGGTCGTGCTCATGACGCTGCACTCGGCCAAGGGGCTCGAGTTCCCGGTCGTGTTCCTGATCGGCCTCGAGGACGGCGTCTTCCCCCACCTGCGCTCGCTCACCGAGCCCGACCAGCTGGAGGAGGAGCGCCGCCTCGCCTACGTGGGCATCACCCGGGCCCGGCGGCGGCTCTACCTCACCCACGCGTGGAGCCGCACCCTGTTCGGCGGCACGCAGTACAACCCGCCCAGCCGGTTCCTCGACGAGATCCCGGCCGGGCTGGTCCGCGACGTCGAGGGGCACCGCCGGGCCAGCCGCGGCGGCCGCACCTACGGGCGGGGCGGCTGGCAGGCGGGCGACGGCGCCCGGGGCGGGACCGGCGGCGGGGGCGACCGGGCGCTGCGGGTGGCCGCCGGCCGCGAGCGCATCGTCGACCGGGCCATGGAGTCCCGCCGGCCGTCGCGGTCGGGGGCCGAGTCGATCGGCCTCAAGATCGGCGACGACGTGCGCCACAACGTGTTCGGCGAGGGCGTGATCATCGACATGAGCGGCGGCGGCGACAAGACCGAGGCGCTCGTGCGGTTCCGGGACGTGGGCGAGAAGCGCCTGCTCCTGTCGTGGGCGCCGCTGACCAAGCTGTGACCGACGCGAGGCCACTTTCGGCACCGACTCCGGTACGCTCTGCGTCGGATTGTGACCCGAATGTGTCAGTTGGGGTGCAGAGGGAACGTCGGGCGCTTGCTGCGAGTCATAGCGGGAAGCTTCCAGTCCCCCTGTTGTGCCCGGCGGAGGAGCAGCAGTTGTCCGAGACCGACCCCCAGCCCCAGCACGCCGCCCACCGTGGCCGGCTCCACGGCCACCGCGGCCGCGTCGCCCTGATCGCGGGCCTCGTGGTGGCCGTCGTGGCCGCAGGCGTGGGCGTGGCGATGGCCATGTCGGGCTCCGACGACGAGACCAGCACCGCGGGGCGCCCGACGCAGACCACCGAGCGGCCGGCCACCACCGAGCGCCCGACGACGACCGCGGCCCCCACCACCACGACGACGGCCCCGCCGGAGACGACGACCACGCTCCCGCCGGAGACCACGACCACGCTGCCGCCGACCGCCGAGGCCGACGGCAAGCTGGAGCTGGGCGAGGGCGGCGACGCGGTGGCCGCGCTGCAGGGGCGGCTGGTCGAGCTCGGCTACTGGCTGGGCGAGGCCGACGGCAACTACGGCCAGCTCACCCGCCAGGCCGTGATGGCGTTCCAGAAGGTCGAGGGCCTCGGCCGCGACGGCGTCGCCGGACCGGTCACGCAGGAGCGGCTGGCGGTCGCCGGGCGCCCGGCGCCCCGGGGCGGCGGCGGGCTGGAGATCGACCTGGAGCGCCAGGTCATCTTCGTCGTCGACGGCGGCCAGGTGGCCTGGGTGCTCAACACGTCCACCGGCAACGGCGAGGCGTACACGACGCTCGACCGGGGGCACGGCCCGGGCGGCCACGCCCCCCGGCGAGTTCACGGTCCGGCGCGAGGTCGACGGCGTGCGCGAGGCCCCGCTCGGCACCCTGTACCGGCCCAAGTACTTCAACGGCGGCATCGCGATCCACGGGTCGGGCAGCATCCCGGCCCAGCCGGCCTCCCACGGGTGCGCGCGGGTCACCAACTCGGCCATGGACATGCTGTGGGCCAGCGGGGCGGCCGCCATGGGCACCCCGGTGTCCGTCTACTGAGGTCCTGAGCGGCCGGTCGGCTACGGGGAGATCGGCCCGGTCAGCACGACGTCGCCCGAGCGCTCGGGGCCGCCGCCCTCGGACTCCAGCGTGACGAACAGCATCGGGTAGCGGTCGGCCTCGACGCCCGACCACAGGTAGATCCAGCCGTCGCCGCCCCGCATGTGGAAGCTGCCGGCCGACACCGCGTCGGTCCCGTTGGCGACCCACGCCTCGTAGTAGGTGCCGGGCGCGGCGCCGGCGAGGCCCTGCACCTGGAGGGCGATGGCGACGCCGCCGGGCTCGTCGGCGACGGTGGCGACGGCGGAGGCGTCGGGGGCGAGCGGCGTCCCCGCGATGGCGAACTCGTCGCCCCGGAGGCGGTCGCCGGCGCCGTCGTCCCGCACGACCAGGGCGGTCGCCGTGGCCACCACGACCACGAGCGCGGCGGCGGCCGCCACGACCTGCCAGCGTCGCCACCCTGTCTGTCGTCTCCCACCGCGGGTATCCGGCGTGAGGGACGCCAGATCGCCGTGCTGCTCGGCCCGGATGGCGGCCAGGAGCGCGTCGGCGCCTCCCGGGTCGGGCTCGGCCCACACGCTGGCGTCGGCCAGGAGGGCTCGCAGCTCGTCGCCGGGACCGCGGTCGTTGCCGGCCACCTCCAGGCGCCGGGCCAGCTCATCCTCGTTCACGCTGCTACCTGCACGTTGATGCTGTTCTCCACCGTGCAATACGGCCGCCGCGCCCGTCCGGTTCGCGGGATCGTCATTTCGCTACTCCCGCCACGTGGCCGAGCATGGCCGCCAGCCGCCGGTGGGCCCGGCTCGACCGGGACTTGACGGTCCCCAGGGGCACGCCCAGCCGCTCGGCGATCTCCCGGTGGGTGAGCCCGCCCATGTGGGCGAGCCGCACCACGTCGCGCTCGTCGGCCGGCAGCTGGTCGACCGCCGACCGCACCTCCCACGCCTCCCATGTCCGGGAGAACGAGAGCGGCTCGACGGCGATCTCGGCGGCGGGCTCGGTGGGGATCGGCGCCCGGGCCTCCCGCCGGTGGATGTCGATCGCGACCCGCCGGGCGATGGCGTAGATCCACGGCGCCAGCTCCCGGGACGGGTCGAACGTGCCCGCCGCCCGCCACGCCTTGAGCATGGTGGTCTGCACGACCTCGTCGGCCAGGTCGCGCCGGCCGAGCGCGCTCATGGCCACGGTGAGGACCGGCCGGGCGAACCGCTCGTAGACGGCCTTGACGGCCAGATCGTCGCCCGCGGCGAACCGCACCACGAGGTCGGCGTCGTCAGGCGACATACGCGCCCATTGTGCCCCGTGGAAATCGCGAACCGCTCGGTGCGTGCCGGACGTAGTGGTTCCCGTGACACGACATCGGCAAACCAAGCTGCTCGCCCTGTCCGTGGCCGCCGCCCTCGTCCTCGCGCTGGGAGCCTGCGGGGACGACGACGACTCCACCTCCACGGCGGACCAGGGCAGCGCCGAGGCGCCGGCGCAGGAGGCGTCGGACGCCGTGGTCGCGCCCGCCGAGACCGACCTCGGGGAGGTCCTGACCACCGCCGACGGGCTCACCGTCTACGGCTTCACCAACGACTCGGGCGGCACGTCGAGCTGCGAGGACGGCTGCGTCGACGCGTGGCCCCCGGTCATGGTCGAGAGCGCCGACGTGCCCGAGGGCCTGGACGCCGCGGTGTTCAGCGTGACCGAGCGCTCCGACGGCACCTTCCAGCTCGTGGCCGGCGACTGGCCGCTCTACACCTTCGCCGGCGACGCGGCGGCCGGTGACGTGAACGGTCAGGGCCAGGGAGGCGTGTGGTTCGTCGTCAGCCCCGACGGCGAGCTCAAGAAGGACGCCGCCGCCGGCGCGGAGAGCGGCGGCGGTGACCAGCCCGCCCCGTCCAACCCGTACTGATCGCCCCCCCAGCGACCATCGGGGGTTGCCGGCTCCGACACCCGGCAACCCCCGATCGGGGCGCGATGAGTTCCGGCGACCCGGACGGTCATACAGGCATGACGAACGTGCGCTCCGCAGACGGCACCCCGATCGCGTACTCGACGCAGGGGAGCGGGCCGCCGGTGGTGATGGTCCACCCCGCGGGCGCCTACCGGGGGTTCGGCCCGCAGGAGTCGCTGGTCCCGGTGCTGGCCGGGGACTTCACGGTGATCACCTACGACCGCCGGGGCCGGGGCGAGAGCGGCGACACGCCCCCGTACGCGGTCGGGCGCGAGGTGGAGGACCTGGCGGCCGTCGTCGCCGGTCCGGGCGGGGGCGAGGCGAGCGTCTACGGGTTCTCGTCGGGCGCGCTCGTGGCGCTGCACGCCGCCGGGGCGGGAGACCTCCCCCTCTCCCGCCTCGCGGTGATGGAGCCCCCGCTCGGGGACGGCTCGCCTGACCCGCTGACCGCCGAGCTGGACGGGCTCGTGGCCGAGGGACGGCGGGAGGAGGCGGTGCTGCGCTTCCACGAGGCGATCGGCGTCCCCGACGAGGTGATGGCCGCGATGGGGCCCGAGAGCGTGGCCGCCATGGCCGCCATCGCCCACACCCTCGTCTACGACTGCCGGCTGGGGGACGCGTCGACCCTGGACACGGCCCGGGCGGTCGAGGTGCCGACCCTGGTGATCGACAGCCAGGGCAGCACCGACGACCTCACCGGGTGGGCGGCCGGGATCGCCGCCGTGCTGCCCAAGGGCACGCACGCCAGCCTGGCCGGTGACTGGCACGGGGTGCTCGACGCCGACCTGGCCACCGCCCTCCGGGACTTCCTGCTGCCGCGTTAGAGGCGCCGGCGGCCTGCCGTCAGGGCGCCGGCGGCGCCACGAACTCGAAGTGCCCGGCGTCGGGGACCAGCCAGCCGCTGCCCTCGGTGAACCCCCAGCGGGCGAACACGTCGAGCAGGCGGGGGTCCTGCACGGAGGCGTACCCGGTCGGGTTCTGCCCCGCGTTGAGGTCGACGGCGACGCCCCAGGCGTGGCGCGACAGGGCGGTCCCGCCGCGGGTGCGGCGGGCGTTCCAGCACCCGGCGAACCCCGCCGGGTCGACCAGCGGCGCCAGCCCGGCCGCCTCGACCTCGGCCAGCGCCCCGGCCAGCGCGCCGGCGACGTCGCGGTGGCAGCGGGCCCGGCCGATGATCGGCAGGTCGACCGTGGCCAGGTGGGCGGCCTGCCACGCGGGGTCCTGGTCGACCTGGTCGCCGCCGGCCGGCCGGTAGGCGAACTCGCCGAAACGGGCCTTGATGAGGGCCTGGGGCAGCACGGCGTCGCCGTGGCGCAGGTACGGCGTCTCCCCCGGTCCCCGGAACCGGACCGCGGTGTCGTCGGTGAGCGCCGCCCGCCAGCGGGCCTCGACCGCCGCCCGGTCGCCGGTGTAGGCCGCCAGCAGGTAGCGGGGCGTGCCGATCCCGAGGGCCGCGCCGGTGGCCCGGTCCACGGCCAGCTCGGCGCCCCCGATGGCGGTGTCGTCCACGACGGCGGCGACCGTCACCGTCCCGCCGCCGGCCACCTCGAGCACGCCGCCCGGCCCCAGCCGGCGCAGGCCGGCGGAGGTGCGGCCGAGCAGCGCCTGGCCCGGGCCGAGCCCGGCGACCGCGGCCCGGTCGGCCAGCGGGGCCAGCTCGGCGTGGGTCGCGGGGTCGACGGCCACGGCGTCGAGCGGGATCGCCCACCCCGGCGCCGGGGCGTCGACCACGGCGCCGCCGGCGGACCGGGACCCGACCAGGTCGACGACCCCGCCGTCCACCACCGACACGGTGACGACCTGGGGATCGGCCGCCGCGGCCGCGGTGAGGCCGGGGTCCAGCGCGTCCGGGGTCCAGGCGAGCAGCACGGCGGGGGCGGCCGGCGCGGCCGGGCCCGCGGTGGTGGGTACGGGCGCGGGGACGGTGGTCGTGGCCGCCGGTGCGGTGTCGGCCGCGGGCCGGGCCCCGCTGTCCTGGACCCGGGCCATGAGCGCGGCGCCGGCCACCGTCCCGGCGAGCGCGGCCACCGCCACGAGCGCCACCAGCAGCGGCCGCCTCACGCCGGGGCCAGCCCCTCGGCCACGGCCAGCAGCTCGCCCAGGCCCAGGGTGGGGCTGCGCAGGCTGCGGGCCGCGCCGCCCTCGACCCAGTCGAGCTGGCCCCGGGCGTAGCTGTAGCGCCCGGCGGTGCCCCGGACCGTCACGCCGACCTCGTCGCCGGCGCCGGGCGGGGGCAGGTGGCCGGCGACCCGCTGGACCAGGGCGAACCCCCGCTCGCCGGGCCCTGCGTAGACCTGGGTGACGGTGTCGCCGTCGACGCGGACCGCGGCGGGACCGAACCCGTCCAGCCCCGGGCCCGCCCGCAGCAGGCCCGGGACGACCCGGGCCCCGGCGGCGACGGTGGCCGTCGCGGCCTCGGGCCAGCCGGCGGGGACCGGCTGCCCCACGACCCCGAGCGCGGCGGCCACCGCCCGCAGGTCCGCCGCCGGCACGCTGCCGCTCACCACGACGTCGAGCCCGTCCGTGTGCAGCGCCACCCGCCGGCCGTCGGCGCTCGCGTAGGCCCGCCCGCCGGCGCCGAGGTCCACGGGCCGCACGTCCGGGCCCAGGTCGCCGAACAGCCGCCCGCCGGCCCACCCGGCGGTGGCCCGCACCGTCACCCACGCCCGGCCGTCGGTCCACGACCGCACGCCGACGTCGGGGCCGCCCGGGGTGGTCACGGTCCCGGCCCGGTGGGGCCGGAAGCCGGGGGGCAGGCCGCCGGGCCCGGGCTCGGGGGCGACGCCGCCGTCGCCCGGCCGGAACCCGGCGTCGGTGGCGTCGGCCGGGTCGCCGGCGGGCGGCGCGAACGAGGCCGCCGTCCACCGGGCGGTTGACCGTCACGTCGGTGACGGCGAAGTCCACGATCACGGTGCCCGGGGCGTCGGCCACGCCCGCGGCCGCCGCCCACGCCGCCCGGCCGGGGTCGTCGCCGGCCCGCACGGTCACGGCCAGCGGCACGAGGTGGTCGGCGTCGAGCCACATGGCCACCGGGTCCGCGGGGTGGACGGGGCGCAGGCCGCCGGCGCCGGCCAGCCCGTCGAGGAACGGCGCGGCCTGCGCCGCGGTCACCGTGACGCCGACGGCGTCGCGGCCCGCGACCGTGCGGGTGCCGAGGTCCCCGGACGGCGGCGGCGAGGGCGAAGCTGTCCACCGGCACGATCAGGTCGAGGGGCACCGGGGTGGCGGGGGAGAACGGCTCCCGCCCGGTCACCGCCGTCACCCAGCGGGGGTCGGGGTCGGGGCAGCGCACCCGGCCGGGCGCGGGGGAGCAGGCCCGGGCGGCGTCGCGCCACCAGCCGTCCCGCCGTCGACGACGAGCCGGTCGTCGCCCACGCGTGAGGGCCAGCGACTCGGGGGCCCGGTAGGCGAGCCGGCCGTCCCGGGGCGCGGGGCGGGTCGACTCGGTGAGCCGGAAGCCGGCGTCGAGGGTGTCGACGCCGGCCTGGGCGGCGACCACCCGGGTCGGGAGGTCCGCGGCCGCGGGGGACTGCGGCTCCCGGGCCGCGCCGACGAAGGTCGCCCCGGCGACCAGCCCGGCGACGAGGGCGACGGCGGCCGCGGCCCAGGGCCGTCTGTCGTCTCTCACCGCGGTATCCCGCGGTGAGAGACGCCGGACCACCGCCCCGGCGATGTCCGGGGCCTCGCCGACGGGCTCGACCCGCAGCGCGGCGCGGGTGCGGGCGATGCCGGCCTCGAACCGCCGGCAGTCCGGGCAGGTGGCGAGGTGGTCGTCGAGGCCCGCGGCCGCGGGGTCGTCGCCGTCGAGCTCGCCGTCGGCCCGCAGCGACACGGCCAGGCGGGCGCCGTCACAGGTCACCGGCGGCCTCCTCCTCGGCCCGGGCCCACGCCTGCACCTGCTCGCGGGCGCGGTAGACCCGGCTCTTGACCGTGCCGACCGGGACACCCACGACGGCCGCCACCTCGGCATAGGGCAGCCCGAACACCTCGACGAGCACCAGCGCCTCCCGCAGGTCCACGGGCAGCGCGGCCAGGGCCGCCTCGATCTCGGCCCGGGCCTCGCCCACCGGACCCACGGGTCCCCGGGCGGGGACCGCGGCCGCCACCCGCTCCCGGCGCTGCCGCCGGCGCAGCTCGTCGAGGCCGGCGTTGCGGGCGATCTGGAACACCCAGGTCGAGAACTTGGCCCGGTGGGCGAAGCCGGGCAGCGCCCGGTACACCCGCAGGAAGGTCTCCTGGGCCAGGTCCTCGGCGGTCGCCGGGTCGCCGACGCAGCCGGCGCAGGAAGCGCCAGACGTGCTGCTGGTAGGCGCGCACGATCTGCTCGAACGCCACGAGGTCGCCCGCGGCGGCGGCCCGGATGAGGGCAGGCTCCAGTTCGTGCACGCGCGGCTCCCGCGGGGTCACCGACGGCGCTCATGCTGGCGGCTGGCCCCCCGGCTGTCCACCGGCTCACCGGACCGTGATCCGCGGCCGCAGCCGCCAGGCCGCCAACCAGACCCCCAGCAGCACCACGCCCGCCACCGACCAGGCCAGGACCTCGCCCGAGCCCGCCGCGGCGCCGCCGCCGCCCGTCCGCACCGCCGCGGCCCGCTGGCCCTCGGCCGGCTCGCTGCCGGCTCCGCGTCGCGCCGGCGACCGGGTCGTCGGCCGCCCGCCGGGTCGCCGGCCGGCGGCGGGGGTGACGTCGACGGCACCACGGGTTCGGGCAGCCGGCCCGACCGGGCCTGGGCCGCCGTGACCACCTGCATCCCCGGGCCGAGCAGCAGCGCGTCGTCGGCCAGCCAGCGGACGGCCGGGTCGGTGAGCGGCCACTCCCGCACGACCGGGTGCTGCGGGTCGACGCCCACCGACAGCGGGCCGCCCATCAGCCAGCCGACGTACGTGTCGCAGCCGGCGTCGCACACGTCCACCCAGTACCTCCCCGGCGCCAGGCCGGACGGCAACCGGAACGTGACCCCCACCCGCAGCGGCCGCCCGTCGGGCGCGTCCGCGGGGGCCTCGATGCCGACCCTCGCGAGCCGGGTGCGGTCGGGCGAGCCCTCGGACGCCAGCCAGGCGTAGAACGGCCCCGCCGCCCGCCAGTCCTGTTCGGCCACGTCGGCGGTGTAGCCGACCATCGTGACCTCCTGGCCGGGCTCGTAGCGGTCCCGGGCCGGGTACAGCAGGTCGCCGCCGCCCGCCCACCCGCTCATCGTGGCGGCCATCACGGCCGCGACCACCAGACCACCCATGGCGTCCTCCTCGCTCACCCGGTGAGACGACACCGGGGCCGGGAAGGTTCAGCCGGTCGTCGAGGTCGCCCGGTCGGCCGCGTTGAGGTCGATGTCGACCCGGCCGTCCCGCACGGTCACCGGGTACATCGGCAGGCCCTCGCCGTCGGGCGGGAACTCCCGGCCGTCGCACTCGCCGGACACCTCGCCCGACGAGTCCAGCAGCCGGAACGGCTCGTCCCGGTCCCGGGACTGGATCGTGCACTCCCGCGGCGTCCCCGGCGGGCGGGCGGCCACCGCGATCCAGCCCACCGTGGGGTCGTCGCCCTGGTGCTGCACCACGATGTCCCGGCTGCCGCCGGCCGTGTCCGCGTACAGGATCGGCCCCCGGTCGGCGATCTCGGCCGCCAGCCGCTCGGCGTCCTGGCCGGAGAACACCTCGTCCCCCAGCCGGACGTCCACGCTGCCCCGCGACGCCAGGATGGCGATGCCGGCCGCCACCGCGATCAGCACCCCCACCGCCACCGCCGACACCGCCAGGGCGCGGCCGGCGTGCCCCCGGCTCTGCGCGACCGGGCTCACGACAGCAGCGACTTGGGAGTCGTCGGGGCCACGCCCGTAGTATCGCCACCCGGCGCCGTCGCATCGCAAAACGGCCCGCCCGGACCAGCACAGGAGCCCCAGCGTTGGACCTGTTCGAATACCAAGGCAAGCAGTTCTTCGCCCGCTACGGCATCCCCGTCAGCCCCGGCGAGGCGGTCACCACGGTCGACGACGCCGTCGCCGCCGCCGAGCGCATCGGCTACCCCGTCGTGGTCAAGGCCCAGGTCCAGGTGGGCGGCCGCGGCAAGGCCGGCGGCATCAAGCTCGCCGACGACGCCGACGCCGTGCGCACCCACGCCGGGAACATCCTCGGCATGGACATCAAGGGCCACGTCGTCGAGACGGTGTGGATCGAGCTCGCCTCCGACATCGCCGAGGAGTACTACGCCAGCTTCACCCTCGACCGCTCGGCCAAGAAGCACCTCGGCATGCTGTCCGCCGAGGGCGGGGTCGAGATCGAGGCCGTGGCGGCCGAGAACCCCGACGCCATCGCCAAGCTCTGGGTCGACCCGGTCGACGGGCTCACCGAGGACCAGGCCCGGGCGTGGGTGGCCGCCGCCAACCTCGACCCCCAGGCCACCGAGGGGGCCGTCGACATCCTCCTCAAGCTGTACACCGCCTACGTCGAGGGCGACGCCGACCTGGTGGAGATCAACCCGCTGATCCTCAAGCCCACCGGCGAGGTCCACGCCCTCGACGCCAAGGTGACCCTCGACGGCAACTCCACGTTCCGCCACCCGGACTACGAGGAGTACGAGGCGACCCAGGTCCGCGACGAGCGCGAGCAGGCCGCCCACGACAAGGGCCTCCAGTACGTCGGCCTCGACGGCTACGTCGGCGTCATCGCCAACGGCGCCGGGCTGGCGATGTCCACCGTCGACATCGTCAACCAGGTCGGCGGCGAGCCCGCCAACTTCCTCGACATCGGCGGCGGCGCCTCCGCCGAGGTCATGTCGGGCGCCCTCGAGGTCATCAACAACGACCCCGACGTGCGCTCGATCTTCATCAACATCTTCGGCGGCATCACCAAGGGCGAGGAGGTGGCCAACGGCATCGTCACCGCCCTCGGGCGGGTGCAGATCGACGTGCCCATCGTCATCCGCCTCGACGGGACCAACGCCGACCTCGGCCGCGAGATCCTCCAGCCCCACCTGTCCGACAAGCTGCAGATGCAGCCCACGATGATCGACGCGGCCCAGGCCGTGGTCGCACTCGCCGCCCGGTAGGGGAGCCCGCCATGAGCATCTTCGTCGACGAGACGACCAAGGTCGTCTACCAGGGCCTCACCGGCAGCCAGGGCCGCTTCTACGGCCTGCTGAACCGCGAGTACGGCACCCAGGTCGTGGCCGGGACCAACCCCCGCAAGGCCGGCACCGACGTGGACGGCATCCCGGTGTTCGCCACGGTGGCCGACGCCGTGGCCGCCACCGGCGCCACCGCCAGCTGCATCTTCATCCCCGCCCCCGGCGTCCGGGACGCGGTCATGGAGGCCGCCGAGGGCGGCGTCACGCTTCGTCGTGTGCATCACCGAGGGCGTGCCCGCCCACGACGAGGCCTGGTTCTACAACAAGCTCAAGCGCGACTTCCCCGGCGTGCAGCTGCTCGGCCCCAACTGCCCCGGCATCATCAGCCCGGGCAAGGCCAACATCGGCATCACCGCCGGGCACATCGCCAAGTCCCCGGTCGAGGGCGAGAAGGCCGTCGGCATCGTCAGCCGCTCCGGCACCCTCACGTACCAGGCGCTGTACGAGCTGAAGCTCAACGACGTCGGCGTGTCGACCTGCGTCGGCATCGGCGGCGACCCGGTGCCCGGCACCTCGTTCATCGACTGCCTGGAGGCGTTCGAGGCCGACCCGCAGACCGACGCCGTCATGATGATCGGCGAGATCGGCGGTTCGGCCGAGGAGGAGGCCGCCGAGTTCATCGCCTCCAAGATGTCCAAGCCGGTCGTGTCCTACATCGCGGGCGTGACCGCCCCGGCGGGCAAGAAGATGGGCCACGCCGGCGCCATCGTCTCCGGCGGCAAGGGCACGGCCCAGGCCAAGATGGACGCCCTGCGCGAGGCCGGCGCCCGGGTGGGGCTGAACCCCACCGAGGCCGGCCAGCTGATGGTCGAGGTCGTCCGGGCCTCTAGTGACCCGAGTCGCAAGTCATGCCGCAGTTTCGACGGCCCTGAACGCCGCTCGCTGCGTCCTCCTCCTCACCGCAGCTTTGGCTGCGCCTCGTCGTGCGTCCTTGCGAGCGACGCCGGGCTCGCCGAACTGCGGGCGGACTCCGCTCGGGTCACTGGCCCGACCCGCGCCGCGGGTCGGCGGCGGCGGCTGCGGGCCGCGGCGCGGTGCGGCTGCGGCGCGGCCGGTGCCGGGGCCGCCGTGCCCGGGGTGGGTCGTCGTCGGCCGGCCCACCGGGCCGTAGGGCCCGGGGGCCGGGTACGGGCCCGGCGGGTAGCCGGCGTAGGCCGCGACGCTGCGCCGGGGCCCCGGCGACCCCGGGAACTGCGACGGGCCGGGCGTGAGCTGGGGCGTCTCGCCGGTCTGGCCGTGCAACAGCTGGGCCGCCAGCACGATCAACGCCCCGACGACGAAGAACGTGACCCCGACGCTGGTGGCCGAGCTGTCCTCCATGAACTCGCCGATGACGAGGATGATCCCGACGAAGATCTCGATGGCCCCGATGACCGTCGTGGCCCGCCGGCTGCCCAGCGCCCCCGACCAGATGGCCAGCCCGCCGATCACGATGAACGCGATCCCGGTGCCGACCGCCTCGAGGTCCTCGCTCAGGAACACGACGCCGACCGGCAGCGCCACGTGCCCCACGAACGACAGCGGCACGCCCGGGCCGGGGACGCCGCGCCGGTCGAGCAGCCGGGCCCCCACCAGGTATCCGGCCCCGAACAGCACCGAGATGATGCCGACCGTCGTGGCCGAGCCCGCGCCCGAGGACTCGCTGCCGAAGTCGTCCCCGACGTCGGTCCCGAACTCGTCGTCGAACTCGTCGTCGGCGAACGGGTCGTCGGCGAACGGGTCGTCCTCCTCCAGCGGGGCGGGGTCGTCGACCCCGGGCAGCGGCCCCTCCTCCAGCAGCGTCGGCGGCTCCAGCCCCGACTGGAACGGGTCCTCGACGGCCTGGATGGCGAACAGCCAGCCGAACGCCAGCGCGAAGCCGAGCAGCACCGGCCGCCCGGCCCCCGGCCCGACCAGGTAGGCGATCAGCCACACCAGCGCCGACGCCGCCGAGCACGGCCTCCAGCGACACCAGCTCGGAGCTGTTCACGTCGAAGGTCAGGAACACCATCAGCGCCGGCAGGCCCAGCACGATCGCGGTCACGCCCGCGGTCGAGGCGGGCAGCTCGCGGAAGAAGTGCAGCAGGACGAACCCCGCCGCCACGACGGCCAGGGACAGCAGGATGCCCGGCAGGTTCGAGCCCTCGTCGCCGTCGCTGGGCGCCCGGGCGTCGCCCGAGATCAGCCAGATGCCGAGGACCGCCAGGACGCAGCCCATGCCCGCCACCGTGATCCACAGCCGTGGTTCCGGACGTCGTCGCGTCCACGCCGCCAGCCGCCCCTGCGGGGGGCTCCCGTTGCTTGCCATCGGCTCACAGTAGGGCCGCCCCGCGTCCGGCGGGCCGCGCCCTCCGGACGCGCCGAGGCCCCGCCGCAGCGGGGCCTCGGGCAGATGCGTCGGTCGCCGTTCGGGGCCGGCGAGAGGTGGGTCAGAAGGTCTGGCCACCCGGGGGCGGCGGGGGCGGCGGCGAGCCGGGATAGCTCGTCGGGCCGCTGTAGGACTCCTCCGGCTCCTTGCTCTTGAGGAAGCCACCGACGCCCACGCCGATGGCCGCCAGCGCCGCGACGAACATGCCGTACATGCGGTCGAGGTCGATGTCGACGCCGAGCGCGCTCTCGCTCGACGGCACGATGAGCCGCAGCACCACGAGCACCGCGACGACCGCCCCGGCGATCAGGTAGATCTGGCCCCACGGACAGCGGGGCCGCCGGGAGCTGGGTCGTCGAGAACTTCTGGATGCCGATGAACACCACCATCGCGATGACGATGAGGAGCGGCAGGATTCCGGTCAGGAAGTAGTCCAGCCCGTTGTTGGAGCCCGAGCCGAATTCGGTGTCGAGCCCCCACCAGGGGAGGAAGAAGGCGATCAGGAACACGATCGCCGACGCGCCGATGACCTTGTCGGCGGTAGAGAGTTTGTTGAAGTCCATGAGGGTACGCCTCTGTGTGTCGGGTCAGGGATTCTCACCCGCGCGAGCTCTGCCGCACTGTCCGGGCATCCGGTGGCGGTGACCCCGACCGCTACCATCGCACCGATGCCTCCAGCCCAGATCGCCGTGCTCGCGTCGGGCACCGGCACCCTACTGCACGCCATCCTCGAGGGGGCGTTGCCCGTGGCGATCGTGGCCGCCGACCGGCCGTGCCGGGCCCTCGGCATCGCCTGCTGAGCAGGGCGTTCCCGCGGAGCTGGTCGAGCGGACCGACTGGGGTGCGAGCTTCGATCGGGACGCCTACGGCGAGCAACTGGTGAAGGTCCTCCGCGCCCACGGCGCCGACGTCGTGGTGATGGCCGGGTTCGGCACCGTCGTGCCGGGGCTGCCGGCGGCGTTCGGCGGCCGGGTCCTCAACACCCATCCGGCGCTGCTGCCGTCGTTCCCCGGCTGGCACGCCGTGCGCGACGCGCTGGCCCACGGGGTCAAGGTCACCGGGGTGACCATCCACCTGGCCATCGACGAGGTCGACGCCGGGCCGATCCTCGCCCAGGAGGCCGTGCCCGGTGCTGCCCGGCGACGACGAGGCGACGCTGCACGAGCGCATCAAGGAGGTCGAGCGGCGCCTGTACCCGGCCACCATCCGACGGTTCCTCGACGAGCTCGGGGAGAAGGAGCAGCAGTGAGGGCCCTCCTCTCGGTCTACGACAAGTCCGGCATCGCCGAGCTCGCCGGCGAGCTGGCCGGCCTCGGCTTCGACCTCGTGTCCTCCGGCGGCACGGCGTGCGGCCCTGCGGGAGGCGGGCCTGGACGTGACCGAGGTGGGCGAGCTGACCGGGGTCGACCCGATCCTCGGGCACCGGGTGGTCACGCTCCACCCCAAGGTCCACGGCGGGCTGCTGGCCGACCCGTCGGACCCGGCGCACGTCGCCGACATGGAGGCGCACGGCATCGAGCCGTTCGACCTGGTGGTGTCCAACCTGTACCCGTTCGGGTCGGACCCCGCCGACTTCGAGCACGGGGCCAAGGGCGCCGAGGACCTCATCGACATCGGCGGGCCCGCCATGATCCGGGCCGCGGCCAAGAACCACGCGGTGGTCGGCGTCCTCACCGACCCCGCCGACTACCCCGCCGTCCTCGACGAGCTGCGGGCCGGCGGCCGCCTCGGCGACGCCACCCGGCGGCGGCTGGCCCGCAAGGCGTTCGCCCTCACCGCGGCCTACGACGCCGCCGTCGCCACCTGGTTCGACGAGACCGGGCCCGAGGCCGGCGACCTGCCCGCGTCCGTCCACCTGGCCTACCGGCGCGAGCCGCTCGCCCTGCGCTACGGCGAGAACCCCCACCAGCGGGCCGCCCTGTACCGGGCCGCGGGCGCCGAGCCGTGGTGGGCCTCGCTCACCCAGCACGGCGGCCTGGCCCTCAGCTACCTCAACCTCTACGACGCCGACGCCGCCTGGCAGCTGGTCCACGACCTGGCCGGCCGGTTCGGGCGCCCGGCGGCGGTCATCGTCAAGCACGCCAACCCGTGCGGGGCGGCGCTGGCCGACGACCCCGCCACCGCCTACCAGCGGGCCTTCGAGTGCGACGAGCGCTCGGCCTTCGGCGGCATCGTGGCCGTCAGCTCGGTGGTGGACGAGGCCACGGTCGAGCGGATGGTGGCGGCCGCCCAGGCCGACGTGGTCATCGCCCCCGGGTACGCCCCGGGGTCGGTCGAGGCCCTGGCGGCCAAGCGCAGGAACACCCGGGTCCTGGAGGCCCCGCCGCCCGCCCCCGACCGCTGGCACCTGCGGCCCATCACCGGCGGGCTGCTGGTGCAGGACCCCCACGGGTTCGTGGCCGGCCGGGACGACTGGCGGGTCGTGACCCGCCGGCAGCCGACCGAGGCGGAGATGGCCGACGCCGAGCTGGCGTGGCGGGTGTGCGGCTGGGTGCGCTCCAATGCCATCGTCCTGGCCCGGGACGGCGTGACCTGGGGCATCGGCGCCGGGCAGCAGAACCGGGTCGAGTCCGGCGAGCTGGCCGCGGCCAAGGCCGCCGGCCGGGCCAAGGGCGGGGCGTGCGCCAGCGACGCCTTCTACCCGTTCCCCGACGGCATCGACGCCGCGGCGGCCGCGGGCGTGGCGGTCGTCATCCAGCCGGGCGGCTCCGTGCAGGACGAGCGGACCATCGCCCGGGCCGACGAGCTGGACCTCGCGATGGTTCTCACGGGCGAGCGGCACTTCCTCCACTAGCTTGGGCGTCAGCCCCGAGGAGGTGACGCCGTGTCCGCACCGACGTCCGACCAGGCCCGCGCCACGTTCAGCGCCATGACCGAGGGCACCGCCGACGACTGGCAGCGCATCGCCGCGTCGTCGCTGGCCTTCTACCCCGGCCTGCCCGACCGGGTCATGACCCACCTGCGGCTGCTGGACGGCGACTTCGGCGGGTTCAAGGTCGACCGGCTGACCCATTCGCTGCAGACCGCCACCCGCGCCTACCGGGCCGACCGCGACGACGACTACGTGGCCTGCGCCCTGCTGCACGACATCGGCGACACGCTGGCGTCGTTCAACCACCCCGACGTCGGGGCCGCCATCGTCAAGCCGTTCGTCGACGACGGCTACCACTGGATGGTCGAGAAGCACGGCGTCTTCCAGGGCTACTACTTCTTCCACCACCTGGGCCTCGACCGGAACATGCGCGACCAGTTCGACGGCCACCCGTACTACGACCTGACGGCCGAGTTCTGTGCCGACTTCGACCAGCCGTCGTTCGACCCCGACTACCCGACCATGGCGCTGGAGGAGTTCGAGCCGCTGCTGCGCGACTTCTTCCGCAGCCCCCAGCGGTCGATCTACAAGCGCGAGGACTGAGCCGGCCCGCTCGCGGTCAGCACCAGCGGGCGACCGCTGGTGACCACGATCGTGTGCTCGAACTGGGCGGCCAGGCTGCCGTCGTCGGTGCGCAGGGTCCAGCCGTCGGCGTCGGTCCACGCGTGCGTGCCGCCGGTGGCCAGGAACGGCTCGACCGCGAGGACCAGGCCCTCCCACAGCATCGTGCGGTCGGCCGGGTCCTCGACGCTCGGCACGCTGGGCGACTCGTGGAGGAAGCCGCCGACCCCGTGGCCGCACAGGTTGGCGATCACGCGTGAAGCCGTGGCGCCGGGCGCAGCGCTGCACCGCCCGGCCCACGTGGCGCATCGGGCGGCCGGCCCGGGCGGCGGCCATGGCGTCGGCCTGCGCCTCGCGGGTGGCGGCCAGCAGCCGCTCGGCCTGCCGGGTCACCGCGCCGACGGGGGCGCTGGCGCCGGTGTCGGCCCAGTAGCCGTCCAGCTCGGCGGACACGTCCACGTTGACCAGGTCGCCGACCCGCAGGACCCGGGCCGGCGACGGGATGCCGTGGGCGGCCTCGTCGTTCACGCTCACGCAGGTGGCGGCGGGGAAGCCGACCGCCCGGGGCGCCGAGCGGGCGCCGTGGGCCCGCAGGATCCGGCGTCCCACGGCGTCGAGGTCGGCGGTGGTGGCGCCGGGCTCGACGGCCGCCAGCATGGCGTCGCGGGCCTCGGCCACCACCCGCCCCGCCCGCCGCAGGCCCTCGAGGTCGTCCTCGCCGTCGATGGTCATGGGCACAGGTTAGAGGGCGCCGGCGCAGGCGTGCCATGACCGAGCGCAGCGGGTCCGACGGCCGGGCACAATGGGTGCCATGACCGCGCAGCTGATGGCCGGAGGGCCCGTCGCCGACGCCGTGGTGGCCGACGTCGGCAAGCGGGTGGAGGCGCTGGCCCACCGGGGCAAGTCGGTGGGGCTCGGCACGATCCTGGTGGGCGACGACCCGGCATCGGCCGGCTACATCCGCAAGAAGCACGAGCTGTGCGGCGAGGTGGGCGTCATCAGCAAGCACCTCGGCGTCCCCGGCGACGGCACCCAGGCCGACCTGCTGGCGGCGGTCGAGCAGTTCAACGACGACCCGGAGATCGACGGCTACCTGGTCCAGCACCCGGTGCCCGAGCAGTTCGACTTCAACGCCGCCCTGCTGGCGATGGATCCGACCAAGGACGCCGACGGGCTGCACCCGGTGAGCCTGGGCAAGCTGGTCCTCCAGGAGGCCGGGCCCGTCCCGGCCACGCCGGCCGGCATCCGCGAGATGTTCGTCCACTACGGCATCGACATCGCCGGCAAGCACGTCGTGGTCGTGGGCCGGGGCCCGACGCTCGGCCGCCCGCTGGCGCTGCTGCTCACGCTGAAGGCGCCGGGGGCCAACGCCGCGGTGACCGTGGTCCACACGGGCGTGCCGGACATCGGCGCCTACACCCGGGAGGCCGACATCGTGATCTCGGCGGTCGGCGTGCCCTCGACCATCACCCCGGACATGGTCCGCCCCGGCGCCGTGGTGGTGTCGGGGGGCGTCAGCTGGCGGGGCCGGGTGCTGCTGCCCGACGTGGACGAGTCCGTCGGCGAGGTGGCGTCGTGGATCACCCCCCGCCTCGGCGGGGTCGGCCCGACCACCGTCGCGATGCTGCTCCGCAACACGGTGGAGATCGCGGAGCGTGCTCGTCGGGGTAGTCTGTCCGTCGCTCGGGCCGACATGGGTGGCGCTGGTGCGTCCGGCCCGGTGACGCACATCCGACGTCATCGAGGAGCCTGACCCATGACCTCCGCGCCCCGGCACGGCGACAAGATCGCCGACCTGCTGGCCGCCGGCCGCACCCTGAGCTTCGAGTTCTTCCCGCCCAAGACCGACGAGGCCGAGCGGCAGCTGGAGAAGACCATCCACGAGCTGGCCCCGCTGCCCCCGTCCTTCGTGTCGGTGACCTACGGGGCGGGCGGCTCGACCCGCGACCGCACCCGCGACATCGTCGTCGACGTCAACCGCAGCCAGCCGTTCCCGGCCATGGCCCACCTGACCTGCTCGGGGCACACCCGGGCCCAGATCCGCGAGCTGCTCGACGAGTACGCGGCGGCCGGGGTCCACAACATCCTGGCCCTGGCGGGCGACCCGCCGGCCGACGGCAGCGACCCGGGCGGCGACTTCACCTACGCCACCGAGCTGGTGGAGCTGGTGCGGGACCACCCGGGCGACTTCTCGGTGGGCGTGGCCGCCCACCCCGAGCTGCATCCCCGCTCGGCCGGCGACCGCGAGGCCGACCGGCGGTTCCTGGCCGCCAAGCTGGAGGCCGCCGACTTCGGCGTGACCCAGTTCTTCTTCGAGGCCGACGACTACCTGCGCATGGTGGACGACCTGGCGGCGCTCGGGTGCACGACCCCGGTCCTGCCCGGCATCATGCCGCCGATCAACGTGGCCGGGCTGATCCGCATGGCCACGATGAACGGCTCGGTGCTGCCGGCGCCGATGATGGAGCGCCTGGAGCCGGTGGCCGACGACCACGACGCCGTGCGCGACATCGGCGTCGAGGTCGCCACCGACCTGAGCCGGCGGGTGCTCGACGCCGGCGCTCCGGGCCTGCACCTGTACGCCCTGAACCGCTCGGCGTCGGTCCTGCGCATCGTGGAGAACCTGGGGCTGCGCTGAGAGCGCTCGCCGGTCCCCGGGCCTCCGGGCCCGGGTGGCTACGCTCGGGCGGCACCGGCTCGGGTGTCACACCCCGTTCGTAGTGTGGCCGGCATGGCAGCGAGAGGGTTGCGAGTGGCCTCAGGCAACGGGCGCAGGCGGGCGACGGCGACGTCCGCCTTCGGCGTGTCGCGCCGCGAGAACCACGACTCGGCGGGCTTCTACCGCCGGTTCGCGCCCCCCGTGCTGTCGGCCGACTCGACGGTCGAGGCGCCGGGCGTGGTCGACGAGATCTACCTGGGCGACGCCCGGTCGATGGACCGGGTGCGCCCCGACTCGGTGGCGCTGGTGGTGACGTCCCCGCCGTACTTCGCGGGCAAGCAGTACGAGGAGGAGCTGGGCCAGGGCGGCATCCCGGCGTCGTACGCCGAGTACCTGCAGCTGCTGGAGGACGTGTTCGCCGAGTGCGTGGCCAAGCTCGAGCCCGGGGGGCGCATCGCGGTCAACGTGGCCAACCTGGGGCGCAAGCCGTACCGCTCGCTGTCGGCCGACGTCATCGGCATCCTGCAGGACCGGCTGGGCCTGCTGCTGCGGGGCGAGGTGATCTGGCGCAAGGCCCGGGGGGCCGGGGGCAACTGTGCGTGGGGGTCGTTCCGCAGCCCGGCCAACCCGGTGCTGCGCGACCTGACCGAGCGGGTGGTGGTGGCGTCCAAGGGCCGGTTCGACCGGGCCGTCGACCGCTCCACCCGGGCGGCCCGGGGGCTGCCGCACGTGGCCACGACCACGGCCGACGAGTTCATGGAGGCCACCCTCGACGTCTGGGAGCTGGCCCCCGAGAGCGCCACCCGCGTCGGGCACCCGGCCCCGTTCCCGGTCGAGCTGCCCCAGCGGTTCATCGAGCTGTACACGTGGCGGGGCGACGTGGTGCTCGACCCGTTCATGGGCGTCGGCACGGCCGCCGTCGCCGCGGTGCGCACGGGCCGCCACTACCTCGGCTACGACACCGACCCGACCTACGTCGAGGCCGCCCGCAAGCGGGTGGCCGCCGAGCGCGACGGCGTGGCCGACGGCGGCGGAGCGGTGGCCGACAAGGCGGTCGAGCGCGCCGCCGAGCTGCTGCGGGAGGCGGGGTTCGCCGTCGAGGCACCGGCGCGGCGCAAGTCGGGCGGGGTGGACGTGACGCTGGTGGCCACCGACCCGGCCGGGCGCGAGTGGCTGGTCGACGTGGTCGGCGGGTTCACGGTGGCACGGCCGGGGCTGCGCCGCACCGACGTGCTGGAGCGCACGCTCGGGCGGGCCGCCCGGCTGTCGGGGTTCGGGGCGCACCGGCTGCTGGTGCTGGCCACCGACATGCCCGGGCGCCGGTCCGCGGGCGCCGCCGCGCTGGCGTCGGCCCGGGGGCGCGTGTTCGTCGACGTGCTGCCGGTCGAGGCGGGGGCGGCCACCGTCGAGCGCCTGGCGGCCTACGCCGCCGCGGCGTCGGCCGATCCCGTCGGCGACCTCGTCACGGGCGGCTGAGCGGGCGCGGTGCCGGCCGACCGCACCGAGGTCACCGAGATCGTCACCGGGCTCGCCACCTTCGGCGCCCCCGACCTGGCCACCGCCCTGGCCGACCCGCCGGCGGCCTTCGGGGGCGTGGGCGAGGACCGCTGGTCGCGCCTGCGCGGCCTGGCGGGCGAGGGCCGCTTCCGGGCCGAGTTCGCGGCGGCGTGGGCCAACGGGTCCTGCTTCCTGCGCGCCCGCGACGGCCTGCGGGGCCGCCCGCCCGAGGTGGTGGAGTGGAAGGGGCCGCACCGCCCGCCCGGCGTCGATCCGCTGCCCGCCGACCTGCGCATCGACCACGTGTACCTGGTCAGCTGCAAGTACAACTCGCGCATCACGCTCAACGTGTCGCCCCGGTCGATCTTCGCCCCGCCGGGCGACCCGGGGACCGGCGACTGGTTCGGCGAGGTCGCCCCCGACGCCACGCAGGCGCTCTACGACGTCGTCCGGTTCGAGACCGGGCTCATGGGCGCCCTGCCCGACAGGGTCGGCGCCCTGTCGCCGGCCCAGCGCCGCCAGCTGGCCGTCGCGCTCGGGCGGGGCCGCTGGACGTCCCCGGCGGCCGCCGAGGCGTACACGGCGCTGTCGGGTGCGGTGGCGGCCGGCTCGGCCCGCCGCTGGCGTGACCGCCTCCACCGGCGCGAGCGCGAGCAGGAGGCCACGCTCTGGCGGTTCCTCCGCGTGGCGGCCGCCACCTACTTCGTGCTCGGGTCGGACGGCACCCGCATGGTCCGCATGCGGGTCGGCAGCCCGTGGGACTGGCGCCAGTCGTTCCGGCTGCGCCGGTTCGACGTCGCGCCGGCCGCCACCCGCCAACCGGTGGTGACGTGGGCCGCCACGGTCGAGGACCGCGACGCCGGCGAGGAACGCACCGTCGAGGGCCACGTCGAGATCCGCTGGAGCCACGGCCGGTTCGCCGGCCCGCCCGAGGCCAAGGTCTACCTCGACACCCCCCACCACCAGGTCCCCGGCTACTGGCCCCTCACCTGACGTCGAGGCGGTAGAACACACGCCATGACCGAGCCCACCCGCGCCCTCGACTTCCGGGCCCGCGTGCGGCGGGGCGTCCTGGCGATCGTGGCCGTGCTCGTCGTGTACTACGCCGCGCCGGTCGGGGAGCTGGGTTCGGCCGCCGGCGTCGTGCTCAGCGTGCTCGGGCTGGGGGCCGGCCTGGGCGTGCTGGTGTGGCTCACGCTCCGCCAGCTCCGCCGGCTCGTCGCGAGCGAGCCGGGCGACGAGTCGGTGCGCATCGAGGGCCTGCTGTTCCTCGTCTACGTGGTCGTGCCCATGTTCGCCCTCGGCTACTTCGCCCTGGAGAGGCGTCGCCCGACCAGTTCGCCGAGATGACCACCAAGACCGACGCGCTCTACTTCACCGTCAGCACGCTGGCCACGGTCGGCTTCGGCGACGTGCACGCCACGGCCCAGCTGTCCCGGGCCCTGGTCATCATCCAGATCGTGTTCAACCTGGCCTTCGTGGGCACCCTCGTGAGCCTGCTGACCCGGCTGATCCACGAGCGCGGCACCATCCGCCGGGCCATCACCGAGCGCGCCCCGGAGACCGACGACAGCTAGTCGGCCAGCACCTCCGCCAGAGGCAGCGCGAACCCCGGCAGCAGGGGCGATGTCAGCGCCTCGTCGACCGTGACCTTCTGCTCGACGTCGAAGCGTGCGAGCCCCCGCCTCCGACCGCCGCAGCGCCGTCACCACCCGCCCGGTCGTGTCGACCAGCCACAGCTCGGGCAGGCCGTACTGCTCGTAGCGCCGCCGCTTGGCCCCCACGTCGTAGTGCCAGGTCGACGGGGACCGCACCTCGACCGCCAGGTCGGGCACCCCCCGGAAGTACTCGTCCGGGTCGAGGCGCGCCGGGTCGGCCAACCACCACACGTCGGGGGCGAACACGTTGTAGCCGTCGATGATCATGTCGATCGGGATGCCGGTCGAGGCCGAACCCGGGGCCTAGCGTCCACGCCCGCAGCCGCTCCCAGATCCGGAGCGTCGTCTCCTGATGTCGCTGCTTCGGCTGGCTCGGCACGATGACCCCATCGATGAGCTGGGTGGGTTCTCGGACGCTGGCCGCAGCGTCGAAGTAGTCATCTGCCGTTATCAGGGCATCGACCATGGCCATGCACGAAGGGTAGTGGGGTGCCAGGGTTGTGTCAAGAAGTACGGAAAGATATCGATAGATCCTGAACGGCTACCCCGCCATCGCCTTGTTGAGGTTGGTGTCGAGGGCGTCGAGGAACTCGTCGGTGGTCAGCCACGGGGTGTCGCCGCCCACCAGCAGGGCCAGGTCCTTGGTCATCTGGCCGCCCTCGACCGTCTGGACGCACACGTCCTCCAGCGTCGTGGCGAACCGGCCGACGTCGGGGGTGCCGTCGAGCTTGGCCCGGAAGTTGAGGCCCCGGGTCCAGGCGAAGATCGACGCGATCGGGTTGGTCGAGGTCTTCTCGCCCTTCTGCCACTGCCGGTAGTGCCGGGTGACGGTGCCGTGCGCCGCCTCGGCCTCGCAGGTCTGGCCGTCGGGCGTGAGCAGCACCGACGTCATCAGCCCCAGCGACCCGAACCCCTGGGCCACGATGTCGGACTGCACGTCGCCGTCGTAGTTCTTGCAGGCCCACACGTAGCCGCCCTCCCACTTGAGGGCCTGGGCCACCATGTCGTCGATCAGCCGGTGCTCGTAGGTGATCCCCGCAGCCCCGAACTCCGCGGCGAACTCGGCGTCGAAGACCTCCTGGAACAGGTCCTTGAACCGCCCGTCGTAGGCCTTGAGGATCGTGTTCTTGGTCGACAGGTACACCGGGTACCCGCGCTCGAGCCCGTAGCGGAACGAGGCCCGGGCGAAGTCGCGGATCGACGTCGTCGAAGTTGTACATGCCCATGGCGATGCCGCCGCCGGGGAACTGCGCGACCTCGAACTCCATCGGCTCGCCGCCGTCGTCCGGGGTGTAGCTGATGGTCAGCGTGCCGGGCCCGGGCACCACGAAGTCGGTCGCCTTGTACTGGTCGCCGTGGGCGTGACGGCCGATGACGATCGGCTTGGTCCACCCCGGGACCAGCCGGGGCACGTTGGAGCAGATGATCGGCTCGCGGAACACCACGCCGCCGAGGATGTTGCGGATGGTGCCGTTCGGCGACCGCCACATCTTCTTGAGCCCGAACTCCTCGACCCGGGCCTCGTCGGGGGTGATCGTGGCGCACTTGACCCCGACGTGGTGCTCCTTGATGGCCTCGGCCGCGTCGACCGTGATCTGGTCGTCGGTCTCGTCACGCTTCTGGATCGACAGGTCGAAGTAGCGGAGGTCGACGTCCAGGTAGGGCAGGATCAGCTTGTCCTTGATGAACTGCCAGATGACCCGGGTCATCTCGTCGCCGTCGAGCTCGACGACGGGGTTCTCCACCTTGATCTTGGCCATGACCGTCTCCCTGGCGTCTTCCGGGCGCACTTGTATCGGACTTGTACATGTTAGGGGCCGCGCCGGGGGCGTGCGAGAGTCGGGGGCGTGACCTCGCGGCTGGAGCGGCTCGTCTCGGTGGGGACCGTACCCCCGGGGGCGGGCAGGAGGTGACGGGCGAGCGGATCGCGGTCGACGATCCCCGCGACCCCGGATCGCCGACTTCGTGGGGCTGCGCGACCGGGAGCTGGCCCGCCCGGGGCCGCACGGTGGGCCGGGGGTGTTCATCGCCGAGGGCGACATCGTGGCCGAGCGGGCGCTGCGGGCGGGCTTCTCGCCCCGGGCGCTGCTGGTCGACGCCACCCGGACCGCGCCGCTGCCGCCGAGCCTGCCGGCGGGCACGCCCGTCTACGCCGCGGCGCCGCCGGTGCTGCAGCGGATCACCGGGCTCGGGGTCCACCGGGGGCTGCTCGGCTGCTTCGAGCGGCGGTCCCCGGCGGGCCCGGACGGCGTCGTGGCCGCCGCCCGCCGGGTCGTCGTGCTGGAGCGGGTCAGCAACCCGACCAACCTCGGCGTGATCCTGCGGTCGGCCGCCGGCCTCGGCATCGACGCCGCCCTGCTCGACCCGACCTGCAGCGACCCGCTGTACCGGCGCACGTCCCGGGTGGCGATGGGCGAGAGCTACGCCTTCCCGTGGGCGTGGATCCCGCGGCTGCCGGAGGGGCTGGCCGTCCTGCGGGCGCACGGGTTCCGGGTGGTGGCGCTCACGCCGGAGGCGGGGGCCACCCCGATCGACCAGCTGGGACCGGGGCCGGACGACCGGGTGGCCCTGCTGTTCGGGGCCGAGGGGCCCGGCCTGTCGCCGGAGACCCTGGCCGCGGCCGACGTGCGGGCCGGCATCCCCATGCGCGGGGGCGTCGACTCGCTGAACGTGGGGGTGGCGGCGGGCATCGCCTGCTGGGTGCTCGGGCGGCGCTGATCCCCGCCGCACACGGTGTAGGCACCCCCGCCCACCGGGTATGGATGACCATGTCAGCGCTCATACGGAGCTGGGATCATGGCCAAGGGCTCGGGAACCGCGGTGTTCGTCATCGTGTTGCTGGGGATGGCACTCGCCAGCGCCGACGACGACGGGCTCACCGGTACCGGCAGCGGCGACACCGCGGCCGGTGTCGAGAGCGGCGACACGGACGGCGACGGCATCGACTTCGGGTTCGGCGAGGCCGGCGACACCTGCGGTGGCGCGACGTCCTACGACGCCGACGGCGGTGACTTCGTCGTGCCCACCGAGTCGGACGACGACCTGTTCGGGGCCCGCAACTGCGTGCTCGACGCCACCCACGGCGGCGGCGCGCCCGTGCTGGTGCTGCAGGTCGCCCTGGCCACCTGCTACGGGCAGCCGGTGGGGGCCGACGGCACCTACGGGCCCGGCACGGTGGCGGCCGTGCAGGCGGCCCAGACGATCCACGGGCTGCCGGCCGACGGCGTGTTCGGGCCCCAGACCAGCGAGGCGATGATGTGGCCGACGACGTCGGCCTCGGGCCAGGTGACCTGCGCGTCCCACTGACGACGGTCGCCGGCTGATCGGACCGGAGCGCCCCGCTAGGATCTGACGCACCGTCAGAAACGACCGGGGGCGAGCATGCTCGATCTGATCATCCGCGGGGGGACCGTCGTCGACGGGACCGGGGCGCCGGGCCGGGCCGCCGACGTGGGCGTGCGGGACGGCCGCGTCGTGGCCGTGGCCGACCCCGGCACGATCGACGAACCGGCCCGGGACACGTTCGACGCCACCGGGCTCGTCGTGTGCCCGGGCTTCGTCGACCCCCACACCCACTACGACGCCCAGCTGTTCTGGGACCCGCTGGCCAGCCCCTCCAACGTCCACGGCGTCACGTCGATCGTGGCCGGCAACTGCGGCTTCACCCTCGCCCCCCTGCACGCGGAGGACGCCGACTACCTGCGCCGCATGATGGCCAAGGTCGAGGGCATGCCCCTCGCCGCCCTGGAGAACGGGGTGACCTGGGACTGGGAGAGCTTCGCCGAGTACCTCGACCGGCTCGACGGCCGCATCGGGCTCAACGCCGGGTTCATGGTCGGCCACTGCGCCCTGCGCCGCTACGTCATGGGCGCCGACGCCGTCGGCCACGAGGCCACCCCCGAGCAGCTCGACGCCATGGTCGCCCTGCTCCACGCCTCGATCGAGGCCGGCGGCCTCGGCTTCTCGACCACGCTGTCGTCGACCCACAGCGACGGCGACGGCGCAGCCGGTGGCGTCCCGCCACGCCGGCCGCGACGAGCTGCTCGCCCTGTGCGCGGCGGTCGGCGAGCACGAGGGCACGTTCCTCGAGGGGGCGTTCGAGGGCGGGCTCGACAAGTTCGCCGACGACGAGATCGAGCTGGTGGCGGCCATGTCCGGCGCCGCCCGGCGGTCGATCAACTGGAACGTGCTCACGGTCGACTCGACCGTTCCCGACCGGGTGCCCCGCCAGCTGGCGGCGGCCGACCGGGCCGCCGAGGTGGGCGGGCGGGTCGTGGCCCTGACCATGCCGGTCCTCGTGCCGATGAACATGAGCTTCGGCTCGTTCTGCGCCCTGTGGCTGATGCCCGGGTGGGGCGACATCCTGCGCCTGCCGCCGGACGAGAAGCGGGCGGCCCTGGCCGACCCGGCGGTCCGGGCCGGCATGGTCGAGCGGTCGCACAGCGAGGAGGCCGGCGTGTTCCGGCGCCTGGCCGGCTGGGACCGCTACGTCATCGGCGACACGTACTCCGACGCCAACGAGGGCCTGACCGGCCGGGTCGTCGGGGACATCGCCGCCGAGCGGGGCCGGGAGCCGTTCGACACCCTGGTCGAGATCGTCGCCGCGGACGACTTCCGCACCGTGCTGTGGCCCATGCCGACCGACAACGACGAGGCGTCGTGGCGCATGCGCCAGGAGGTGTGGGACGACCCCCGGGTCATGCTGGGCGGCTCGGACGCCGGCGCCCACCTCGACCGCATGTGCGGGTCGTCGTACACGACCCGGCTGCTGGCCGACTGCCTCCGGGGCCGCAGGCTGGCCACCCTGGAGCGGGCGGTGCAGATGCTGACCCAGGAGCCGGCGGCCCTGTTCGGGCTGGTCGACCGGGGCACGGTCGCGCGCCGGCGCCCACGCCGACCTGGTGGTGTTCGACCCCGAGACGGTCGGGGCGGAGAACGCCCGCCTGGTCGACGACCTGCCCGGCGGCACGGCCCGGCTCACCGCGGGGTCCGAGGGGGTGGTGCGGGTCTACGTCGGCGGGGTGGCGACCGTGGAGGACGGCAAGCCCACCGGCGCGACGCCGGGCCGGGTGCTGCGGTCGGGCCGGGACACGGTGACGGTGCCCACCAGCTGATCCGGCGCACCGGGGGCGGGTGCTCGGCCACAATGCCTCCATGACAACCGCCGTGCCGACCTCCGATGCCCTGCACGCGGAGGCGGGCGCGCTGCTCGACGACGTGGTCGCCCTGCGCCGGGACCTGCACCGCCGGCCCGAGCTCGGGCTCGACCTGCCCGAGACCCAGGAACGGGTCCTGGAGGCGCTGGACGGCCTGCCGCTGTCGATCGCCACCGGCACGGGGCTCAGCTCGATCGTGGCCGACCTCGACGGCGGGCGGCCCGGTCCGACCGTGCTGCTGCGGGGCGACATGGACGCCCTGCCCATGCCCGACGACACCGGCCTCGACTACCGCTCCGAGGTCGACGGCGTCATGCACGCCTGCGGCCACGACACCCACACGGCCATGCTGGTCGGGGCGGCCCGGCTGCTGGCCGGGCGCCGCGGCGAGCTGGCCGGCCGGGTCCGGTTCTTCTTCCAGCCGGGCGAGGAGGGCGAGGGCGGGGCCGCCATCGCCCTCGACGAGGGGCTGCTGGACGCGGGCGCCGCCGGGGCCGACGGCGGGGACCCGGTGTCGTGGGCGTTCGCCATCCACCAGTCGCCGACGATCCCGTCGGGCGTGGTCGCCACCCGGGGCGGTCCGCTGCTGGCGTCGGCCGACGAGATGCGGGTCGTCGTGCGGGGCCGGGGCGGCCACGCGTCGATGCCCCACTTCGCCAACGACCCGGTGCCGGTGGCGTGCGAGATCGTGCAGGCGCTGCAGACCTGGGTGACCCGCCGGGTCGACGTGTTCAACCCGGCCGTGGTCACGGTCGGGCGCATCCGGGCCGGCACGATCAACAACGTCATCCCCGAGACGGCGACGCTCGACGGCACGATCCGCACGGTCAGCCCCCGGGTGCGGGAGGAGGCCCGGGCCGCCGTCGAGCGCATCGCCACCCACGTCGCCGCGGCCCACGACATGGCCGCCGAGGTGACGATCACGGTCGGCTACCCGGTCACGGTCAACGACCACGACGCCGCCGCCGAGGTGCTGGACACCGCCCGGTGGCTGGTCGGCGACCTGGCCGTGCCCATGCCGGACCCGGTCATGGGGGCGGAGGACTTCTCGTTCATCCTCGAGCGGGTCCCGGGCGCCATGGCGTTCCTCGGCACCCGGCCGCCCGGGGTCCCCGCGGCGGAGGTGGCCCCCAACCACTCCAACCGGATGGTGCTCGACGAGGGGGCGATGGCGACCGGTGTGGCCCTGTACGCGGCGGCGGCGCTGCGCCGGCTGGGGGCGTGACCGGGACGGGCGACGGGGTCAGGCCTCGGCCGCGGCCTTGATGCCGGCGAGGGTCTGGCGCATGCCCTCCCGCAGCTCCTCGGCGTGGTCGTCCATGCCGCCGAGGAACAGGCTGCTGAACGTGCGGATCATGCCGACGCGGGCCCCCGACAGGTCCCGGAACTCGCTGAGGCTGGTGCCGTCCCCGTCGGGCTCGAACTCGTAGCCCCAGCGCACGCCCGACTCGCGGATCCGGAACACGAACGAGCGGCCCCGCTCGGACTCCTCGACCTTGGCCGTGGTGAGCCAGCGGATCCAGCCCCGGCGGTTGTACCCGACGAAGCTGGCGCCCACCTCGGGGCCCTTGCGCCGCCCGAACCACCGGCCGCCCGTGCACTCGGGGCTCCACTCGCCCATGCGGGTGATGTCGGACACCAGGTCCCACACCACCTCGGGGCGGGCGTCGATGCTCACGGTCTCCCGGTCGACGGTCATTCGCCGGCAACCTAGCCGTCCCTTGACCGCTCGGTCAGTTTCCCGTCTATCGTCAGGGGTGACGCCGAGCGAGGGGAAAGATCCGTGACGACGCACGACAAGATCTACATCGACGGGGCCTGGGTCCCGTCCTCCGGTTCGGGCAGCATCGACGTCTACGACTCGTCGAACGGCGAGGTCATCGCCTCGATCCCCGCCGGCACCGCCGACGACGTCGACCGGGCCGCCAAGGCCGCCCGGGCCGCGTTCGAGGGCTGGGCCGCCACGACGCCCGAGGAGCGCTCCAAGGCGCTCACCCGCATCGGCGAGGGCCTGGCCGCCCGCATGGACGAGATCGCCACCGTGGTCACCCGCGAGGCCGGCATGCCCAAGTGGCTGAGCCTCATGATCCAGGCCGGCCTCCCCATCAACAGCTTCAACACCGCCGCCCAGCTGGCCGAGAGCTACGACTACGAGTCGAACCTCGGCAACAGCCTCGTCGTGAAGGAGCCGGTGGGCGTCGTCGGGTGCATCACGCCGTGGAACTACCCGCTGCACCAGATCGCCGCCAAGGTCGCCTACGCCATGGCCGCCGGCTGCACCGTCGTGCTCAAGCCGAGCGAGGTCGCCCCGCTCGACGCCTTCATCCTCGCCGAGGTCATCGCCGACGTCGGCCTGCCCAACGGCGTGTTCAACCTGGTCACGGGCACCGGTCCCGAGGTGGGCGAGGCCATCGCCGGGCACCCGCAGATCGACATGGTGTCGTTCACCGGCTCGACCCGGGCCGGCAAGCGGGTGGCCGAGGTCGCGGCCGGGACCCTCAAGCGGGTCGCGCTCGAGCTGGGCGGCAAGTCCGCCAACGTGCTGCTCGACGACCTCGACGACGCCGGCTTCGAGCGGGCCGTGCGCGACGGCGTCGGCAAGGCCTACCTGAACTCGGGCCAGACCTGCACCGCCCTCACCCGCATGCTGGTCCCCGCCGACCGGATGGCCGAGGCCGAGCGGTTCGCGGCCGACGAGGCCGAGACCAAGTTCCGGCCCACCGACCCGTTCGCCGACGGCGCCATGCTGGGCCCGCTGTCCAGCCAGGCCCAGGTCGAGCGGGTCACCGGCTACATCCAGAAGGGCATCGACGAGGGCGCCAAGCTGGTCACCGGCGGCCCCGAGCGGCCCGAGGGGCTGGAGCAGGGCTACTTCGTGCGGCCCACGGTGTTCTCCGAGGTCCGCAACGACATGACCATCGCCCAGGAGGAGATCTTCGGGCCGGTCCTGTCGATCATCGCCTACCAGGACGAGGACGACGCCGCCGCCATCGCCAACGACTCGGCCTACGGCCTGTCCGGCGGCGTGTGGAGCGCCGACCCCGAGCGGGCCAAGGCGTTCGCCCGCCGCATCCGCACGGGCCAGATCGAGGTCAACGGCGGGGCCTTCAACCCCAGCGCCCCGTTCGGCGGGTTCAAGAACAGCGGCTACGGCCGTGAGTACGGCCAGCACGGCTTCGAGGAGTTCCTCGAGGTCAAGTCGATGCAGCTCTGAGGTGTGCCCGGGGGGCTGCGCCGGTCAGGCGCAGCCCTCGGGGAACCAGTCGGCGGCCTGGCCCTCGGCCGTGGGCCGGTCGCCCGCCGCGGCCGGCGACACGAACGACTCGATGCGGAGGGCGAGCTCCTCGTCACCCCCCGCCGTGGCGAGGTCCCGCCACGTCAGCAGCCCGTCGAGAGCCCGCTGGGCCGTCGCGGCGTCGCCGGCGGCCTCGGCGCTGAGCCAGGCGCCGACCTGCTCGCACAGCGTCGGGGCGCAGGCTGCTGTCCCGCTGCGCCAGGGCCTCCGCCTGCGCCTGCGGCCAGGCGCGGCCCGGGCCTCGTCGATGGCCTGCCGCATCTCGGCCAGGGCCTCCGCCTCCGCCGCGGCCCGCTCGGCCTCGGCCTCTGCCTGCGCCTGGTCGTCCGGTGCCTGGGACGTGACGCCGGACCTGGTCGTGTCCCCGCCGGGGCCGGCGGCCAGGGCGTAGCCGGCGGCCCCCGCGCCGAGGACCACGGCCGCCACCGCCGCGGCCACGGCGATGCGGGGGCGGCGGCGGGCGCCCGGCTCGTGGAGCGAGGCGGGCGCGAGGTCGCTCGACGCCAGGTCGTCGACCACGGCCCGGGCGGCGGCCCGGATGTCGGGGTGGTCGAGGTCGGTGTCGGTCACGGGCGGGGGCAGGGTGGGCAGGGTCATCGGAGCTCCAGGTCGACGGTGTCGGGCAGGAGCGCCCGCAGCCGGGCGCGGGCCCGGTGCAGGCGCACCCGGGCGGTGGTGGGATGCACGTCCAGGACCTCGGCGGTCTGGGCGGGGGAGAGCCCCTCCCACGCCACGAGGCGCAGGAGCTCGGCGTCCTCGGCGGGCAGGCGGGCGAGGGCGGCCGCCACCCGGCCCTCCCCGGACCACTCGGCGGCGGGTTGCACGAAGGCGCCGGCCGGGAGGGTGGCGGCGAGCCGGTCGACCAGGGCGTCCCGGCGGCGGGCCGACCGGCGCTCGTTGGCCAGCGTGCGGCGGGCCACGCCGTACAGCCACAGGCGCGCGGCCGCGCCGGGCGGCACGTCGTCCAGGCGGCGCCAGGCGACGAGGAACACCTCCGAGAAGGCGTCCGCGGCCTCGTGCGGCGAGGCGGCCCGGCGGGTGAGGTAGCCGAGCACGGCCACGTGGTGGTCCTCGAACAGGGTCGACGAGCCGGTCGTGATCGGTCATCGCCCGGTGATTGTCCGGCACGGCGGAAGCGTTACACGGGACAGAATCCGGCGGTGGGGGAACGCCGGGGGGCCGCCAGGGGTGTACCAGGGTGATCTGGTCCCGCCGCGCCGCGGCCGTGCTGGTGGTGGCGACGGCGTGCGCCGTCGATCCCGGGGGGTTCCGGCCGTTCACGACGCTGCGGTGGGCGGTCGTCGGCGTGGCCGCGGCGGTGGCGGCGGCGACCGTGGCCTGGCGGCTGCCGCGGCGGGTGCTGGCGCTGTGGCTGGCGCTGCTGGCGTGCCTGGCGCTGGCGACCGTCGTGGCGCTGGACCCGCTGCTCGCCGTGGTCGGGCACCCCCGCCGGCACCTGGGGCTGGCCGGGTGGGTGGTCGGGTTCCTCGCCTGCGCGGCCGGGTCCGGTCTGGCGGCGGACCCGGACGCCCGCCGGACCGTGGGCCGGGCGGCGGTGGTGGCGGGCCTGGCCACCGGGGTGGCGACCGCCGCCGACCTCGTGGGCTGGGACCCGGCGGGCACGTCGTTCGCCGGGGGCCGGGTCGGCGGGCTGCTGGGCCAGCCGGTGTACCTGGGGGCGGTGGCCGTGCTGCTGGGACCGGTGGCCCTGGGGGTGGCCCTCGGTCCGTCGTCTCTCACCGCGGATACCCGCGGTGAGAGACGACAGACCGTGCTGGCCTGGCTCGGGGTCGCCGGGTACGGGCTCGCGCTCGTGGCGTCGGGGACCCGGGGGGCGTGGCTGGGGCTGGTGGCGGCCGGCCGTCGTGGCGTGGCCGCACGTGCGCCCGCACGTCGCCGCCCACCGGCTGGCCGCCGGCGCGGCGGCCGCGGGCGTGGTCGCGCTCGCGGTCCTGGGCCCGGTCGGCGGGCGGGTGGCGGCCGCGGTCGACCCCGACGGGGCCGGGGGGCGCAGCCGGCTGGACGAGTGGGTCCTCGCCGCCCGCGTGATCGGCGACCGGCCGCTCACGGGCGCCGGTCCCGAGGGGTACCGGATCGCGGCGCCCGCCCACATCGACGACGGCTACGCCCGGCGGCACGGGCGCGACGAGGTCGTCGACCGGGCGCACAGCGGGCCGCTGGACGTGGCCGCCGCGGGCGGGATCCCCGCCGCCGCCCTCTACGTGGCGCTGGTCGCCGTGGTCGTCGCCGCCTGCGTCCGGGCGGCCCGCCGGCCCCCGGACCCCCTGGTGGCGGGCATGGCGCTCGGCGTCGTCGCCTGGGTCGGCCAGCAGCTCGTCAGCTTCCCGCTGGCCGAGGTCGACCCCGCGGCCTGGCTGCTGGCCGGGATCGTCGCCGGCGCCGGCGGCCACCCGCGGCGGGCGGGCCCGGGCGGGGCGGATCGCGGCGGCGGTGACGGCCGTGGTCCTCACGATCGGCGGCGTGCTGTCCGTCGCCGCCGACCGCAGCCTGCAGGCGGCGACGGCCGGCGGGTCCGGCGACGTCGCCGCCGCCGACCGGGCCACCGCGCTGCGCCCCGACGACGTCGACGCCTGGTACGTCGCCGCCCAGCTCGCCGCGTCCGGTCCCAGCCTGCTGGCGGTGGACGCCGGGCTCGACCGCGTCGAGGACGGCCTCGACCGGCTGCCGGACGACCCCGCCCTCCGCGACCTGCACGAGGCCCTGCTCACCGAGCGGGCCCTGCGGTCCGAGCTGCCCGAGGACCTGGCCGCGGCCGAGGCCGCGGCCCGGGCCGGCGGGCGCGACGACCCGAGCAACCCCGCCCACCACCGGCGCCTCGGCGTGGTCCTGGCCGCCCGGGGCGACGAGGAGGGCGCGGCCGCCGCACTGCGCCGGGCGCTGCACCTCGACCCCGGCGACGCCGCCGCCCGCACCGCCCTGGAGCGCCTGGGATGACGGCACAGAACGGACCGCGGCGCTCCGGAGTGTATGGGTCGATGCACGCGCACACGTCCACCCCACCCGGCCGGCCGGGACCGGCGCCGCCACCCGCCCAGCCCTACGTGACGCCGCCGGAGCCGCCGGCCGCCTCGGCCACGGCGCCCGGCGGCCCCGACTTCACCGGGTTCTACCGGGCCGCCTGGCCGGGCATCGCCCGGGCCCTGGCGCTCGCCCTCGGTGACCGCGACCTGGCGGTCGACGCCACCGACGAGGCCATGGCCCGGGCGTACGCCCGCTGGGGCAAGGTCTCCGCCTACGACAACCCGGCCGGCTGGGTCTACCGGGTCGGCCTGAACTGGGCCCGGTCCCGACACCGCCGGCTGGCGCGGCGGCTGCCGTTCGCCCACCGCGTCGACGCCGCCCCGCCCCCCGAGTCCGACCCGGCCGTCCACGCGGCCCTCATGAAGTTGCCGGTGGCGCTGCGCAGCGTCGTGGTGTGCCGCCTCCTCCTCGACTGGTCGGTGTCCGACACCGCCGCCGCCCTCGGCGTGCGGCCCGGCACCGTCCAGAGCCGCCTGCACCGGGCGGTCCGTGCCCTCGAAGCCGACCTCGACCACCTGAGGTGACCCCGATGCCCTTCGAACAGATGCTCCGTGACCGCCTCATCGACGAGGCCACCGCCGTCAAGCTGCCCGAGCGGGATCCCCGGCGCGCCGTGGCCCGGGCCCGCACCCGCCGCCACCGCCGCACCGCCGCCGTCGGCGTCACCACCGTCGCCGCCGTCGCCGTGGCGGCCGTGGCGCTCGTGCAGGGCGACCCCGCGGGCGACTCGGTGACCACCCCGGGCGCCGGCAGCCTCCAGCCGGTGGGCCCCCTCGACCTCGACTGGCGCGCCGCCGACGGCGGGCTGTCCGGGGTCTCCAGCCAGTTCCAGACGGCCGAGGGCACGGTGTACGCCCTGTCGACCGGCCCGGGCGTCCGCTACGCGGACCACCCGGACGGCGACTTCCCCAAGTCCCTCTACACGCTGGCCGAGGACGGCACCTGGCAGGAGCTCCCGCTCGACGGCGACCGCCCCCGCGCGGTCCAGATGGCCGGGGCCAACGGCGAGCTCTACTCGGTGTCGACCGGTCCCGCGCCGAGCGGCGACGGGTCCGTGGCCCGGCTCGGCGTCTCCGCCGACGGGGGCGAGACCTGGGCCATCGAGGACGTGGCCGAGCTCGACCCGCCCAGCTCGGTCCACGACTGGAGGCGGTCGACGTCGATGGATGTCGAGACCGCCGCGGGGACCACGATCGCCGCGGTCACGACGACGCTTCCATCCGGACCTCGAGGCGCTCTTCCCCGAGCTGGACGACGACCTGGGCATGACGGTCGAGTACCGGGACGAGGGGCTGGTGCTGGTCCGCTACGAGTCCGACGCGCCGCCGCGGACGGCAGGCCGACGGCCGTCACCGACCGAGCCCCCGACCTCGGTGACGGTCGCCGCCGCCCGCCGAGCGAGGATCTCCGGACCGTGCCCTGGGCCGACCTCGGTGTCAGCGGCACGGCGGACCTGAGCGCCTCGCAGCTCTTCCGGCGGGCGGGCGACACCTGGGAGCCGCTCGACACCGACTTCACGGCCACGCCCGGGTTCGTCCGAACTCCAGGTCGGCCGGTGACCGCTTCGTCGTCCAGGTCTGGCCCTCGACCCCCGGGATCGTCGCACCGGAGCCGCAGATGTACACGTCGGCGGACGGCAGCACCTGGGAGCAGGTCGAGGCCCCGGGCGCCGAGCGGATCATCGGCGTCGGCGGGTCACTCGTCGCCGTCGACTGGGAGCCCGACCAAGTCCAAGGTCTCGACCGACGGCGGCCGCACGTGGTCGGCCCTCGACCTGTCCCAGATCGGGGACGGGGTCGACGGTATCGGCGCCGCCGCCGGCGGCCCGCTCGGCCTGGCGCTGGTGCTCCACGACGCCGAGGGGCGTCCCGAGAGCCTGGCCGTCAGCGCCGACCTCGTCGACTGGACGGTGACGCCGCTCGACGACATCGTCGGCCCCGGGGCGCAGGGCATGGTCGACGTGTTCGTCGGCCACGACCGGATCGTGGTCCAGGCCACCCGCGAGGGCGCGCCGCCCGCCCCCGCCGTCACCGCGGTGGGCACGCCCCGGCGGTCGTAGACCCCCATGGTGGGACCGGCGGGTGCCGTTGGGCGCCCGCCGGCACCACCACTAAGGTCGCCGCCATGAAGGACCCCGTACGCGTCGCCGTCACGGGCGCCGCCGGCCAGATCGGCTACGCCCTGCTGTTCCGCATCGCCAGCGGGCAGATGCTGGGCGACGACCAGCCCGTGATCCTGCACCTGCTGGAGATCCCCCAGGCCGTCGGGGCGCTGGACGGCGTGCGGATGGAGCTGGAGGACTGCGCCTTCCCGCTGCTCGCCGGCGTCGTCCCCACCGACGACCCGGCCCGGGCCTTCGGCGGGGTGAACTACGCCCTGCTGGTGGGGGCCATGCCCCGCAAGGAGGGCATGGAGCGGGCCGACCTGCTGAACGCCAACGGCGCCATCTTCACCGTCCAGGGCAAGGCGCTGTCCGACGGGGCGGCCGACGACGTGCGGGTCCTCGTGGTCGGCAACCCGGCCAACACCAACGCCCTCATCGCCATGAACAACGCCCCCGACGTCCCGGCCGAGCGGTTCACCGCCATGACCCGCCTCGACCACAACCGGGCCAAGGCCCAGCTGGCCGCCAAGGCCGGGGCGACGGTCGCCGACGTGACCCGCATGACCATCTGGGGCAACCACTCGGCCACCCAGTACCCCGACGTCTTCCACGCCGAGGTCGCCGGCACGCCCGGCTTCGAGGCGGTCGGCGGCGACCAGGCGTGGCTGGAGGGCGAGTTCATCCCCACCGTCCAGCAGCGGGGCGCCGCCATCATCAAGGCCCGGGGCCTGTCCTCGGCGGCGTCGGCCGCCAACGCCGCCATCGACCACGTGCGCGACTGGGCGCTCGGCACCCCGCCGGGCGACTGGGTGTCGATGGCCGTGCCGTCCGACGGCAGCTACGACGTGCCCAAGGGCCTGATCTCCGGGTTCCCGGTGACGTGCTCGGGCGGGTCCTACGAGATCGTCGCCGGCCTCGACATCGACGAGTTCAGCCGGGGCCGCATCGACGCCTCGGTGGCCGAGCTGGGGGCCGAGCGCGACACCGTGGCCGAGCTCGGCCTGATCTGACCGCCGGCGCTACTTGAGGAACCGGCTGGTGGTGTTGTCCGCCAGCACCTTCCCGCCCGTCTGGCACGTCGGGCAGTAGTTCACCGTGTAGCTGCGGTACTCGACCGCCCGGACGGTGTCGCCGCACACCGGGCACGCCTCCTTCTCGCGGTGGTGGACCGCGCCCGGCCGGTCGGCGGACGACGACATGTCGTCGCGGGTGCGCTCGTAGGCCAGCGACTCCTCGATGCAGGCGCCCATCGCCGCGTGCAGGCGGTCGACCGCCTCGGCGTCGAGCTTGGCCGTGGTGGCGAACGGCGACAGCTTGGCCCGGTGGCAGATCTCGTTGGCCAGCCGCCGGCCGAGCCCGGCCAGGATGCGCTGGTCGCGCAGCCAGCCGTGCAGCCGCATGCTGTGGGCGGCCAGCAGCTCGGCCAGCGTGTCCCGGTCGAGGCTGTCGGCCTCGGGGCCCAGGTGGTCGAGCGGGGCCTGGCCGTCGGGGTCGCCGGCCACCACCCACACGCCGGCCTTGCGCTCGGTCCCGGCCTCGGTCAGCAGCAGCGCCCGGCCGTCGCCGAAGCTCCAGCGGGCCTGGCCGCCCCGGGGCTTGGCCGCCTGCTTGGCGTCCTCCTTGAGCCGCCCGCCCTGCATGAGGTGGACCACGAACGTGACCGGCTCGAACCGCAGCAGCAGGTGCTTGCCCCGCCGGCCGACGTCGACCAGCGGGTGACCCTGAGCCGACTCGGGCGCGGGCGTGGCCGTCTTCAGGGCGGTGAAGGCCAGGGGCCGGAAGCGGTCGAGCACGTCGCCGGCGTAGCGGTCGGTGAGCCGCTCGGCGTGGGCCTGGACCTCGGGCATCTCGGGCACGGCGTCTCCTCCGCCTCAGTCGTGGGTGGTGCGGGCCCGGACGCCGGCCAGCGCGTCGTCCACGGCGGCCAGCGCCCGCTGGTGGGCCATGAGCAGGGACAGGTCGCCGCCCACCCGCAGGCGGCCCTCGACGAAGGCCCGCTGGGCGCTCAGCCCGCCGGCGGCGACGGCCGCGGCGGTGGCGTAGTCGGTGGTCAGCCGCAGGTCGGACCGGGCGGCCGGTCCGGCGCGTGATCGTGACCTTGCCGTCGTCGACGGCGAGGGCCCAGGTCACGTCGCCGTCGGGGCCGCCGGTCACGGTCTGCTCGACGACGAGGGCGACACCGGCGAGCGCCGCGCCCAGCCGGTCGTCGCCGGCCACCGCGGCGCCGGCGGCGTCGATCCACGCGGGGCTGAGGTAGCGCACGCCGCGCAACATACCGGGTCGTGCCATGCTCCGGACCGTGTCCACCGCCATCCCCGAGGGGCTGACCGCCGCCGACGAGCGCCCCCACGCCCCGGCCGACGAGCCGTGGTGGGGCGAGTCCTGGTACTTCGACTTCGCCACCGCCGACGGCGCCCTGGGCGGCTACGTGCGCATCGGCCTGTACCCGGGCCTGGGCCGGGCCTGGTACTGGGCCTGCGTGGTGGGGGAGGGCCGGCCGCTCGCCATCGTGGCCGACCACGACGTCGCCCCGCCCCGCGACGGCTCCCTGGAGGTGCGGGCCGAGGGCCTGTGGGCCGACCACACGGTCGAGGTCCCGTTCGACCACATGACGCTGGGGTGCGAGGCGTTCGCCCTCGGCACCGACGACCCGGCCGAGGTCTACGGGGCGGCCCGGGGCGACCGGGTCCCGCTCGGCCTCGACCTGGAGTGGGACACCGACGGGTCGGTCTACCCGTACCCGCCGGGCACCACCCGCTACGAGATCCCGTGCCGGGTCCACGGCGAGGTGCTGGTGGGCGACGAGCGCATCGAGCTCGACGCCGTCGGGCAGCGGGACCACTCGTGGGGCCCGCGGGACTGGTGGACGCTGGGCTGGACCTGGACGTCGGGGGCGCTGGAGGACGGCACCCGGTTCCACGGCACCGTGGTGCGGCTCGCCGACGTGGTCGCTGCCCTACCACCCGGGGTACGTGCAGCCGCCGGGCGGGCCGCTGGCGGAGACCGCGCTGACGGCCACGACGGCCGAGCCCGGGCCGCACGGGCTGCCCGCGGCGGCGACGTTCGACGTGGGCGACCTGCGGCTGGCGATCGAGCCGGTGGCGTTCGCCCCGGTGCTGCTCGACGACGGCGCGGGCCGGATCAGCCGGTTCCCGCGGGCGCTGTGCCGGTTCACCGACGTGCCCACCGGCCGCCGCGGCGCCGGCTGGACCGAGTGGCTCCAACCACCCGGGGACTGACCGGCCCCGGGGACCTCGGTTCCGAGCGTTCTGGCGTTCGTTCGTACCGGAATCCGGGACAAATGGACGCCGGTTGCAGGGGCAACGATCGGCGGGGACTAGCCTGGTCCGATGCTCGGACGAGTGCTCGCCGCTGGGGGCTTCCTCGATCCCAAGTCGCTCATCGGCGACGTGGGCATCTGGGGCCTGTTCCTCGTCGTGTTCGCGGAGTCGGGGCTGCTCATCGGGTTCTTCCTCCCCGGCGACTCGCTGCTGTTCACGGCCGGGTTCCTGGCGTCCGGCTCCCGGCAGCGTCCCCGACGAGCTGCACCTGTCGCTGCCGCTGCTGCTCGTGGGGTGCTTCGTCGCCGCCGTCGTCGGCGACCAGGTCGGCTACCTGATGGGCCGGCGGGTGGGTCCCGCCATCTTCCGGCGGCCCGACTCCCGGTTCTTCAAGCAGGACAACGTCGACAAGGCCCAGGCCTTCTTCGACCGCTACGGCGCCAAGACCATCGTGCTGGCCCGGTTCGTGCCCGTCGTGCGCACGTTCGCCCCGATCGTGGCCGGCGTGTCCCGCATGAACTACCGCACCTTCGTCACGTTCAACGTGATCGGCGGGGCCCTGTGGGCCGTCGGGGTCACGCTGCTCGGGTACTTCCTGGGCCAGGTCGACTTCGTCGAGCAGAACCTCGAGCTCGCCATCCTCACCATCGTGGCCATCTCGGTCCTGCCGATCGTCATCGAGCTGTTGAAGGCCCGCAAGGAGAAGCGGCCTGATCGCCCTCGACATGGCGCACGACATCGTCGACCCCGGGCTGGGCGAGCTGACCCGCGAGGTCGTCGAGCCCGACGGCCGCCTCGACTGACAGGTCGGCTCGGGGGGAGGTCCCCCACTCCCGGTGTTTGCGCGCCCATCGTGGGGGTAGTACGGCGCCTTGGCGCCGCGCATTCCCCACCTGGGAGAGTGACATCACGCACCGTTCTGCCAGCCGTCGCTTCACCCACGATCCGAGCGAGATCCCCCGGGCTCGGCAGATGGTCCGCGCCCAGCTGGCGGCGTGGGGCCTCGACGACGAGATGGCCCCGCTGGAGCTGGCGGTGTCCGAGCTGGTGACCAACGCCGTCGTCCACGGCCAGGGGCTGATCGACGTGCGCATCGAGATCGTCATCGACCGCATCCGCCTCGAGGTGACCGACCAGGGCCACGCGATGCCCGCGATCCGGTCCGGGAACGGGCAGCAGGCCGGCGGCATCGGCGGCTGGGGCCTCCAGCTGGTCGAGAGCCTCGTCCGACGACTGGGGCGTGGGCCGCGAGGGCGAGAGCACCCGGGTGTGGATGGAGCGCCGGGCCGATGTCGGCCGGGTCGACGTCGCCTGCCCGACCGCGGCCTCGCAGCTAGGCGCCCGTCGGGACGATGCGCCAGGGCGGCGGGTCGGCGTCCGGGTCGTAGGGGGCGTCGACGCGCTTGAGCACCACCTCGGGGAGCCCGGCGCCGGCGGCGGCCCCGACCAGCGCCGCCACGTCGCCCGTGGCGACCGCCGGGGTGGCCCAGGCCGGTCCGGCCAGCCCCAGTGCCTCCAGCCGGCGGCGGCGCTCGTGCCACGGCTCCGCGGTCAGCGGGTAGCCGTCCTGCCACAGCAGGTCGGTGGCCAGGAACGCCATCGGGCTGTCGCGGGCCAGCCGCCGGCGGGTCGAGTCGGACTTGGCCGCCAGGCGCCGGGCCAGCAGGTCCCCGGCGTCGGTCGCCGCCGGCGCGGCCACGCACGCCGTCGAGGGCGACCTCGGTGTAGCCGAGCGCCCGCCCGACGGGGCGGACCTCGGGGAACCGGTCGGTCACGGGGAAGTGGCCGTCGGCCAGGAGGTCGACGACGCCGCCGCTCGACACGAGGACGCAGCGCAGGCCGCGCCAGCGGGACTCCACGGCCCAGCCGTCGTCGTCGGGGACCGGGCCGGGCGCCGGGGTGATCTGCGGGAACCGCTCGGGCAGGTGGCGCCGGTCGGGGTCCACGGGCGGGTCCATCCGGTGGATCATCCAGTTGCGCCCGTCGGTCCGGAACAGGGCGTGGCGGCCCTCCGACCGCTCGCCGGTCAGCGTGAACACGAGCTTGGTGTCGGTGAGCTTCTCGGCCGAGTACGTGCCGCGGTCCCACACGAACATGTGGCCGGCGCCGTAGTTGCCGTCGGGGATGTCGCCCTCGAAGTCGAGGTACTCGATCGGGTGGTCCTCGGTGTGGACGGCGAGGTGGTTGCGCCCGGGGTCCCACGGGCAGGCCCCGGGGCAGCGCCCACGACAGCAGCACGCCGTCGTGCTCCAGCCGCAGGTCCCAGTGCAGGCGGGTGGCGTCGTGCTGCTGGATGACGAACCGCCCGCCCTCGCCGTCGACCGTCTCGCCCCGCGGCTCGGGCGTGGCCTCGAAGTCGCGCTTGCGGTCGTACTCGTCGAGCTTGCGGGGCATCAGGCTCCGATTCTCGACCGGAGCTCGGACTCGTAGAAGCGGAAGAACCCGTCCTGGTCCGGGCCGATCTGGGTCAGGGCCACCTCGTCGAAGCCCGCGTCGGCGTACCGGCGGAACGCGTCCACGTAGGGCTCGGGGTCGGGCCCGCACGGCGTGCCCTCGGTGGCGCGTTCCTCGGTCACGGTCTCTGCTGCCTGCTCGAAGTGGGCGGGAGTGGGAAGGTCCTGGTGGAGCTGGCCGGGTATGCCGCTGGTCGGCCACAGCTCGTGGGCCAGGCTACGGGACTTCGCCTCGTCGTCGCCCCAGCACACCTTGAACGACCCGAGCGCCGGGCCCGTCCCGCCCTCGTCGCGGTAGCGGGCCAGCAGGTCGGCGTCGGCGCCGGTGGTGACCCACCCGTCGCCGATCGTCGGCGGCGAGGGCCACGGCCTGGGGCCCGAAGGCCGACACCAGCACCGGGATGGCGTCCTCGGGGGCGGTGTAGATGCGGGCGTTCTCCACCGTGTAGTGCTCGCCGCGGTGGGTCACCGTGTCGCCGGTCCACAGCTTGCGGATGACCTCGACGGCCTCGGCCAGCATGTCGAGCCGCAGGTCGGCGGGCGGCCAGCGGTCGCCGAGGATGTGCTCGTTGAGCGCCTCGCCGGTGCCGACGCCGAACCGGAACCGGCCGCCGGGCAGCAGGTTGGCGGAGGTGGCGGTGGCCTGGGCGAGGATCGCCGGGTGGATCCGCAGGATCGGGCACGTCACCCCCGTCGTGACGGTCAGCCCGGTGGTGGCGGCGATGCCGCCGATCACGGACCAGACGAACGGCGAGTGGCCCTGGCGGTCGATCCACGGGTGGAAGTGGTCGGAGATCCACACCGACCGGAAGCCGGCCTCCTCCGCCCGCCGGGCGGTGGCGACGAGCGTCCGGGCATCGTGCTCCTCGCTGGACAGGGCGTACGCAAGCTGGGTCATGGGGCACGCGTACCCGCTGCTCCGCCGGCCATCCGCGGTGCGATCCGCTCGCCGAGAACGGCTGAGCTGCTAGGGCGCCATCTGGCCCTGGAGCCGCCGGTTCTTGATCTGGGCCTTGACGTAGTCGCGGTTCATGTAGGCGATGAAGTCGACCGAGATCTCCTTGGGGCAGGCCTCCTGGCACTCGCCGTGCATCGTGCACGAGCCGAAGAACTGCTCCATCGTGTCGACCATCGACAGGGTCCGCCGGTAGCGCTCGGCCTGGCCCTGGGGCAGCAGGTTGAGGTGCGCCAGCTTGGCCGACGTGAACAGCTGGGCCGCCGAGTTGGGGCACGCGGCCACGCACGCCCCGCAGCCGATGCAGGCCGCGGCGTCCATGGCGGCGTCGGCCGCCTCCTTGGGGATCGGGATCAGGTTGCCGTCGGGCGCCGAGCCCGTGGGGGCGGTGATGTAGCCGCCCGCCTCGATGATGCGGTCGAACGCCTGGCGGTCCACGATCAGATCGCGCAGCACCGGGAACGCCCGGGCCCGCCACGGCTCGACGAACACCTCGTCGCCGTGGGCGAACTTGCGCATGTGCAGCTGGCAGGTGGCGGTGCCCCGCTCGGGGCCGTGGGCCTGGCCGTTGATCATCATGCCGCACGACCCGCAGATGCCCTCGCGGCAGTCGTGCTCGAAGGCGATGGGCTCCTCGCCCTTGGCCACCAGCCGCTCGTTGACGATGTCGAGCATCTCCAGGAAGGACATGTCCGGGCTGATGCCCTTGGCCTCGTCGACGTAGGTGACCATCCTGCCCTCGCCGCCGAGCGCCTGGCGCCAGACGTGGAGCGTGATGTCGATGGTGGGATGCGCCTCGGCGCCGTTGCCGCTCACTTGTAGGACCTCTGGGTCAGCTTCACGTTCTCGAAGTCGAGGGGCTCGCGGTGCAGCGTGGGGTCGGTGCCCTTGCCGTTCCACTCCCAGGCCCCCACGTAGGCGAACCGGGCGTCGTCGCGCAGGGCCTCGCCCTCCTCGGTCTGGCTCTCCTCCCGGAAGTGGCCGCCGCACGACTCCTCCCGGTGGAGCGCGTCGCGCACCATCAGCTCGCCGAGCTCGAAGAAGTCGGCGACCCGGGTCGCCTTCTCCAGCGACTGGTTGAGGGCGCCGCCGCCGAGCACCCGCACGTCCTTCCAGAACTCCTCGCGCAGGGCGGGGATCTCGGACATGGCCTTCTCCAGCCCGGCCCGGTTGCGGGCCATGCCGCAGTGCTCCCACATGATCTTGCCGAGCTCGCGGTGGAAGTGGTCGACCGAGCGGGTGCCCTTGATCGACAGCAGCCGGGCCACGGTGTCGCCCACCGACGTCTCGGCCTGGATGAAGGCGGGGTCGTCGGTCGGCACCGGGCGGGTCCCGAGCAGGCCGGCCAGGTAGTTGGCCAGCGTGTAGGGGATCACGAAGTAGCCGTCGGCCAGCCCCTGCATCAGCGCCGAGGCGCCGAGGCGGTTGGCCCCGTGGTCGCTGAAGTTGGCCTCGCCCAGCACGAACAGGCCGGGGACGTTGGACATGAGGTGGTAGTCCACCCACAGCCCGCCCATCGTGTAGTGGACGGCCGGGTAGATGCGCATCGGCACCCGGTACGGGTACTCGTCGGTGATGCGCTCGTACATGTCGAACAGGTTCCCGTAGCGCTCGCGGATGGTGTCCTCGCCCACCCGGCCGATGGCCTCGGCGAAGTCGAGGTACACGCCGTTGCGCAGCGGGCCGACGCCCCGGCCCTCGTCCACGACCGCCTTGGCGTTGCGGGACGCCACGTCGCGGGGCACGAGGTTGCCGAAGCTCGGGTACTTGCGCTCCAGGAAGTAGTCGCGGGCCGACTCGGGGATCTGGTCGGGCGAGCGGGTGTCGTCGCGGTCGAGCGGGACCCAGATGCGGCCGTCGTTGCGCAGCGACTCGGACATCAGCGTGAGCTTCGACTGGAAGTCGTCGCTGGCCGGGATGCACGTCGGGTGGATCTGCGTGAAGCACGGGTTGGCGAACAGCGCCCCCCGGCGGTGGGCCCGCCACGCCGCGGTGGCGTTGGAGAACTTGGCGTTGGTCGACAGGAAGAAGACGTTGCCGTAGCCGCCGGTGGCGAGCAGCACCGCGTGCGCCGAGTGGGAGGTGACCGCCCCGCTGACCATGTCGCGGACGACGACGCCGCAGGCCACGCCGTCCTTGACGACCAGGTCGAGCATCTCGGTGCGGGTGTGGAGCTTGACCGTGCCGAGCGCCACCTGGTGCATCATCTGCTGGTAGGCGCCGAGCAGCAGCTGCTGGCCGGTCTGGCCCCGGGCGTAGAAGGTGCGGGACACCTGGGCGCCGCCGAAGGACCGGTTGTCGAGCAGGCCGCCGTACTCGCGGGCGAAGGGGACGCCCTGGGCGACCGACTGGTCGATGATGTTCACCGACTCCTCGGCCAGCCGGTACACGTTCGACTCGCGGCTGCGGAAGTCGCCGCCCTTGACCGTGTCGTAGAACAGCCGGAAGACGGAGTCGCCGTCGCCCTTGTAGTTCTTGGCGGCGTTGATGCCGCCCTGGGCGGCGATGGAGTGCGCCCGCCGGGGGCTGTCGTGGTAGGTGAAGACCTTGACGTTGTAGCCCTGCTCGCCGAGGGTGGCGGCGGCCGAGGCGCCGGCCAGGCCCGACCCGACGATGATGACGTCGAACCGGCGGCGGTTGTTGGGCGCCACCAGCTTCATGTCGAACTTGTGCTGGGTCCACCGGTTCTCGATGGGCCCCTGGGGGGCCTGGCTGTCGAGCTCTCCGATCACGTCAGGCCCCTTCCTCGTACAGCTCGCAGGTCTCGATCGTGCCGTTCGACACCTGGCAGTCGGGGTTGTCGTCGGCGGTGAGGATGCCGAGGAGCGCGGCGATCGGGAAGCTGAGGTTGCCGACCACGATGACGGCGGCGAACCCGGTGGCGAACATGCGCCGCCACGAGTTCCACCGGGGGTTGTTGAGGCCGAGGCTCTGGAACAGCGACCAGCCCCCGTGGTACAGGTGCAGGCCGAGGGCGATGTTGGCGACGATGTAGATGAGGCACACCACCGGCCGCTCGAAGCTGGCCACCAGGTTGCGGTAGGCGTCGCCCCGCACGAAGTCGGGGTTGGCCGTGCCCCAGGTCAGGTCGGCCAGGTGGAAGATGATGAACAGCAGGACGACCACGCCCGTGTAGCGCATCGACCGGCTGGCGGCGTTGGCGGCCTGGTAGTCGCGGGGGGAGACGTAGCCGCCCTCCGCCCGCGCCCGCCGGTTCATGAGGGTGAGGCTGGCCGCGGCGTGGATGTGGAAGACGAACGCCGCGATCAGCCCCAGGCGGATGATCCACAGGAACCACGTGCGGGGCAGCAGCGGGACCAGCAGCTCGCGCAGGAACTCGCTGTAGTGGTTGAAGTCCTCGGCCCCCATGAACACCTTGAGGTTGCCGGCCATGTGGACGAACACGAAGCCCATCAGCATGATCCCGCTCAGCGCCATGACCCACTTCTTGCCGACGGCCGAGCGGTAGAACTCGACCGGCCAGGGAGCGGGGCGGCGGCTCCGCGGGTGCACCGGGGCGACGCTCTGTCGCTCCAACGTCTGCATCGCTACTTCAGCCTCCCGGTACAGGGCTCGAGACTGTCCGAACGCCGAACCTAGTCAGAAATCTAGGGCGTACGGGAAACGACGCGTGCCTGGTCGCGGTTCGTAACGCGTTCGCCGTCCGGCAACCGCAGCGCCAGGTCGAGCACCAGGTCGCCCTCGACGTCGGGCACGACGACCTGGAGTGTTCCCACCCGCACGCAGGCGTCGGGCCCGACGTCGCCGGCCCAGCGCCAGCCGTGGCCGCCGCCCGGCCACGACAGCGCGGCCGTGACCTCGGCATCGGCCAGGGGCCGGCGCAGGTCGGACACCACGTGGACGTCGAGCGCCAGCGTGTCGCCGGGCGCCGCCGTCGGCGGGCAGGCGGTCGGCCACCACGACGACCGGGCGGCAGGCGGCCCGCAGGGCGTCCCAGGCCGCCTTGGGCCGGCGGTCGGCGTCCAGCACGGCGGACGTGACGGCGGGCTGGGCATCGGCCAGCCGGGACACCGCGAACCCGCCGGTGGGGCGGTACTTCAGCCGGCGCAGCTCCTCGACCTGCCGGCGGACCACCCGGGCCTGGTAGGCCTGCGTGGCGTCCCGCCGGGCGGCGGCGTCGGGGAAGTCGGCCGGGGGGAAGCGCTCGTCGAGCACCTCCCGGTCGAGGTCGCTCAGCGGACCCGGGCCGCAGTCGCCGTCGGGGATCGACGCCGCGCCCAGCCCGCTCACGAACCGCACGAGGCGGGGGAGCGTGCGGGCGAGGGCCGGCAGGTCGCGCTCGTCGCCGGTGCCCCAGCCCAGGCCGAGGTGGGTGTCGGTGCCCTCGATCTGGGGGAGGTGGGGGGCGACGCCCGAGTGGGCGACCACGGGCCGGGACCGGTCGGCCCGGGTCAGGGCCCGCTTGACCGAGGCGTCGAGCACGGTGCGGTTCCACGAGGGCAGCTGCTGGGCGGCCACCGCCCGCAGCGGGCTGGCCCGGCGGTCGAGCGGGACCGGCTCGTCGTGCCCGCACCACAGCGCCACCGCCGGGTGGTGGCCGAGCAGGTCGACCATGGCCTGGGCCTGGCGGACCGCCTGGCGGCGGATGCCGCGGGCGTAGGGGCCGTGCAGGGGCAGGTCCTGCCACAGCAGCAGCCCGGTCTCGTCGGCCGTGTCGTACAGCTCGGGGCGGGCGACGTGGGCGTGGACCCGCAGCAGGTCGAGCCCGGCCTCCGCGGCCCGCTCGACGTCGGCCCGCACCTCGGCCGGGGTGGCCTCCGCCGGGAGCGCCCGGGTCGGACCGTGGTAGGCGCCCTTCAGGAACAGGGGCTCGCCGTTGACCGAGCACACCCAGCGGCGCAGCCGGACCGACCGCAGGCCGGTGCGCAGGCGCCGCTCGTCGCTGGCGGTCGTCGCCGTCGCCGTCGCCGGCCATGACCGCCACCCGCACGTCGTGGAGCACCGGGTCGCCCAGCGCCCGGGGCCACCACAGGCCGGGCCGCTCGACGGTGACGGTCCAGTTGACCTCGTTGGCCCCGGCGGCCAGCGGCTGGTCGACCTCGTGGTCGAGCGGGCCGACCTCGGTCCGCAGCCGGACCCGCCGGGCCCCGTCGCTGTCGAGCACGGCCCGCAGGACCAGGACGGCCCGGGTGGGGCTGGCGTCCTCGCACAGCACCCGGAGCGAGGCGATGCGGACCGGCCCGGTCTCGGTGACCCGCACCGGCCGCCAGATGCCCCCGGGGTTCCCGGCGCCGTCGACGTGGTCGCCCGACTGGAACACGCCGGTGATGTTGCGCTTGCCGTGGGGGTCCCGGCTGGCGTTGCACGTCACCTCGACGGCCAGCGCGTGCCCGGACCGGCCGCGGAGGGCGTCGGTGACCTCGAACGCGTGGGGGACGAAGTAGCCCTCGGTGTCGCCGAGGTAGCCCCCGTCGAGCCACACGTCGCCCTGGTAGAACAGCCCGTCGAAGCCCAGCCACGCCCGGCGCCCCTCGGCGGGGGCGGGGGCGTCGAAGCGGCAGCGGTACAGCAGCGGGCCGTCGGCGGCGGCGAAGGCGGGCACCGAGCGCCAGTGCCCGGGGACGGCCACGGGGTGCCAGGCGGCGTCGTCGAAGTCGTGCTCGGTGTACGAGCGCCGCAGGTGGTCGTCGGCGGCGGCTGCTCGCCAGCCCTCGCTCAGCTCCATGGTGGCGGCGAGGGTACTGCGGGAACCCGGGCGCCCCGAGCGGTGTAGGACGGTCATGCGGATGCGTGTGCTGGCGACGAACGGCCGGGGTCCTGGGACTGGCGGCGGGCGTGGTGGTGGCGGCGGCCGGACCGGCCGCGGCCAAGGGCCCGAGCGGGGCGTCGGTGACCTACCCCGGGGGCGAGGAGGTCGAGGTGGGCGGCCCCCCGGGGACGGCCCCAGCGGCTTCGGCGGGCTGATCGACGAGCTGGGGCTGTGGTCGGTGCTCGACCCGGGGTCCGGCGTGGCCGACCTGGCCGACGAGCCGCCCGGCGGGCTGGCCCGGGACGACCTCGGCCCCCGCTACACGGTCACCTGGCACATGTACGACGCCCGCGACGGCTTCGACATCCGCCAGGACCTCTACCCCGAGGCGCCGGGCGGGGCGGTCGTCCACACCGAGGGCGGCCAGCCGGCCGACCCCTACTCGCCCGAGACCACGGGCGGCTGGCTGCGGTCGCCCGGCGACCCGGCGGCGACCCTGGCCCGCCTGGGTGTCGACCTGGATGCGCCCACGGCGGCGCCGGCGCCGGCGGGCCCGGCGACCGCGTCCGACCCGGGCCCCGGGCTCGGCGGGCCGGCGGTGGCGCTGGTGGTGGCCGGTGCGCTGGCGGCCGTCGTGGCCGTGGCCGCCGTGCGGCGGCGCCGCCGGTGGGCCGGTGCCGCGGCGGCCGGGGTGGCGCTCGTGCTCGTGGCCGTGGCGTCGGCCGGGCCGGCGTCGGCCAAGGGCGGCCCGAGCGAGGTCGCGGTCACGTTCCCGGGCGGGATCCGCACGGTCACCATCACGCCGAGCGACCACGGCGGGTCGCTGTCCGGGCTGGTGGACGACCTGGGCGTGTGGGACACGGGCGGGGCGGCCGAGCCGCCGGCCGGGTCGCTCGGGCCCCGCTTCACCGTGACCTGGACGATGGCCGCCGGCGACCCGGCGGGCGACGTGGTCCAGTCGCTGTACCCGGAGGCGGCCGGCGGCCCGCTGGTCCACACCGACACCGGGGGCTGGCGGCGGGCCGACCCGAGCCTGGAGGCCACGTTCGCGGACCTCGGGTTCACGTGGGCGCTGTGGGACCGGCCCGAGCCCGCCGGTGCGTCCGCGCGGCGGCATCGGGCGGCGGGTCCGGCGCCCCCGTGGCGTCGGCGCTGCTGGTCGCCGCGGGCGCCGCCGTCGCCTGCGGTGCGGTGGCCCGGCGGCGCGGGCGGGATGCGGCGACGGCGGTGAGTTGACACGATCACGTGGTGGTGGGCCGGCCACTCGACGAACTCGGGCTCGTGCGACGGGCACAGGAGGGTGACGTGGACGCGTACGGCGCGCTGCTCGCCGCCCACCAGGGCGCGGCCCGGCGCCTGGCCGCGGCGCTGGCCGGGTCGGGCGACGCCGACGAGGTGGCGCAGGACGCGTTCGTCAAGGCGTGGTACGGCCTCCCGGGGTTCCGCCGGGACGCGCCGTTCCGTCCCTGGCTGCTGCGCATCGTGGCCAACGAGGCCCGCAACCGGCGGCGGTCGGCCGGGCGCCGGGCCGGCCACGAGCTGCGCTTCGCCGCCGACCGCGCCGCGGCCCCGGGGGAGGCGGCCCCCTCGCCCGAGGCCGCGGTGCTGGTCACGGAGACCCGCCGCTCGGTGGCGGCCGCCCTCGCCGGGTCTGCCGGACGGCGTGCGGGACGTGGTGGCCTGCCGCCACCTGCTCGGCATGACCGAGGAGGAGACCGCCGCCGTGCTGGGCCTGCCCCGCGGCACCGTGAAGTCCCGCACGTCCCGGGGCCTGCGCCGCCTGGCCCGGCTGCTGGAGGCCGAGGACCGTGGCTGACCTCGCCCGCACCCTGGCCGAGCTGGGCGCCCACATCGACCTCCCCGAGGGGGGCGACCCGGCGGCCGCCGCCCTCGCCCGCATCCGCGCCGACCGCGACCGGCGTCCGCTCGTACCGGAGAACGACACGAACGAACGCCGGACGTGGGTCCTGGTGGCCGCCGCCGTGGTCGTGGCGGTCGTCGCCGTGGCCGCCCTGCCCGGTCCCCGGGGCGCCGTCGCCCGCCTGCTGGGCGTCGGCGGGGTCACGATCACGCGGGGCGAGGTCGCCGGCGACCTGCCGGCCGAGCTCGACCTCGGCGACCCGCTGGCGGTCGACGACGCCCTCGCCCGCCTGGCGGGCGCCACGCTCCCCGACGCCGGACCGCCGGCCCAGGCGTTCACGGGCCGGCCGCCCCGGGGCGTGAGCCTCGTGTGGGCCGCGACCGACGACCTCCCCGCCCTGGCGGGCTCGGACGCCGGGCTCGTGCTCACCGTGTTCCCGTCGTCGCCGGAGAGCCCGCTCGTCGGCAAGGTGGCGGGCCCCGGGACCGGCGTCACCGCCGTGTCCGTGGACGGCCACCCCGGCTACTGGGTGGACGGCGGGCCCCACGAGGTCGTCTTCGAGACCCCCGACGGCGCCGCCACCAGCGCCCGGCTGGCGGGCAACACGCTCGTGTGGTCGGACGGCCAGCGCACCTACCGGCTGGAGTCGGCGCTCGACCGTTCCGGTGCGCTGGGGCTCGTGTCCGGACGACAGCTGACGGTGCCAGCCGGCCAGCCGCCAGCCCACCTCCAGCAGCGCGGCCGCCGCCACGCCCACGCCCACCGCCTGGACCGTCACCAGCGGCACCGCCATGTTGAGGGCGAAGAACTTCCGTGACCAGGGCACGAGCAGGGCGAGCACGAAGAGGCCCGCCATCGACGCCTCCAGCTCGAAGCGCCACAGGTTGGTGGGGCGGGCCAGGATCGCCAGCACCCACAGCGCCACGATGAACAGCGTGATCGTGGCGGTCGTGCGGGCCTCGACCTGGGAGACGTTCTCGGCCCGGGCCAGCCCGTAGGACGTCATCGTGGCCGCGGCGGCCAGGATCCCCGCCGGCACGGCGAACCGCAGCACCCGCCCCACGAACCCGGGGACCGCCCGCCGGTCGTTGCGGGCCAGGGCCAGGAAGAACGCCGGGATGCCGATGGTCAGGCTGGAGATGATCGTCAGGTGCCGGGGCAGGAACGGGAACGGCACGCCCGCGACCCCGACCGTCAGCGCCAGCAGCGTGGCGTACACCGTCTTCGTCACGAACAGGTTGGCGACCCGCTCGACGTTGGCGATCACCCGCCGCCCCTCGGACAGCACGGGCGGCAGCCCCGCGAAGTCGGAGTCCAGCAGCACGACCGGCGCCACCGCCCGGCTGACCGCCGCCCCCGACCCCATGGCCACGCCCAGGTCGGCCTCCTTCAGGGCCAGCACGTCGTTGACCCCGTCGCCGGTCATGGACACGACGTGGCCCCGCGACTGCAGCGCCCGCACCATGGCCTGCTTGGCCTGGGGACCGGTGCGCCCGAACACGGTCGTGGCCTCGACCAGGTCGGCCAGCTCGCCCTCGTCGTCGGGCAGCCGGCGGGCGTCGACCGGGGCGTCGGCGCCCGGGATGCCGACCCGGGCCGCCACCGCCGCCACGGTGCGGGGGTCGTCGCCCGACATGACCTTCACGGCCACGCTCTGGCCGGCGAAGTAGTCGAGCGTGGCGCGGGCGTTGGGCCGGATGCGCTCCTCGATCGCCACGAGCGCCACGGGCCGCCCCGCGGGCGGGGTCCCCGGCGGCGGCTGCCCCTCGGTCCGGGCCACCAGCAGCACGCGCCGGCCCCGGCGGGACTGGGCGTCCACCATCTCGGCCGCCCGCGCCGTGGGGTCGCCGTCGCCCGCCGCCTCCAGCAGGACGTTGGGGGCGCCCATGATCCAGTCCCCGTGGGCGCCGAACCCCGCCCCCGAGTACCGCCGGGCCGACGAGAACGCGGCCCGCCACGTCGGCGTCCAGCCGGGGGCGTCGAAGGCGGCGGCGAGGGCCCGGCCGCTGGCGTTGGGCTCGGGGTCGGCGGCCGCCATCGCCCCGAGCGCCGCGGTCACCTCGCCGTCGTCGACCCCGTCGAGCGCCACGACCTCGGCCACCTGCAGGTCGGGCTCGGTGATGGTCCCGGTCTTGTCGGTGCACACGACGTCCACCCGGGCCAGGCCCTCGATGGCGGCCAGCTCCTGCACCAGCACGTGCCGGCGGGCCAGCCGCAGCACGCCGGCCGTGAACGCCACGCTGGTCAGCAGCACCAGGCCCTCGGGGACCATGGCGCCCACGCCCGCCACCGTGCCCCGGACGGCGTCGGGCACCGACTCGTTGGCCCGGACCTGGCTGGCGATCAGCAGGGCGGCGGTGGGGACGATGAGCCAGGTGACCAGGCGCAGGATCTCGTCCGTGCCCCGCCGCAGCTCGGACCGCACGAGCGAGAACCGCCGGGCCTCGGCCGACACCTGGTTGGCGTAGCTGGCCGCCCCCACCCGCTCGGCCCGGTACCAGCCCTGCCCGGCGGTCACGAAGCTGCCCGACAGCACGTCGTCGCCCGGCCCCTTGGCCTGGGGGACCGACTCGCCGGACAGCAGCGACTCGTCGACCTCCAGGGCGTCGGCGGCCAGCACCGGCCCGTCGGCCACGATCTGGGTGCCCTGGGACAGCTCGATCACGTCGCCGTCCACCACGTCCTCGACGCCGATCTCCCGGCGCTGCCCGCCGCGGGCCACGATCGACCGCCGGCGCCGTGAGCAGCGACAGGCGGTCGAGGACGCGCTTGGCCCGCAGCTCCTGGTAGATGCCGATGGCGGCGTTGGTGACGAGCACGACGCCGAACAGGGCGTCCTGGACCGGTCCCACGACCAGGATGACCGCCAGCAGCGTGCCGAGGATGGCGTTGAACCGGGTCAGGACGTTGGCCCGCACGATCTGGCCCAGCGACCGGCTGGTGCCCCCGGGCGCCCGGTTGACCCGCCCCGCGGCCACCCGCTCGGCGACCTCGCGGTCGCTCAGGCCCGCGGCGAGCGGGTCCGGTGACGCAGGGGGAGTGGTCACCGCCGGATGGTACCGACATGCCGCGCGCCGAGATGGTGGAGGTAGCTTGCCTGCATGGCCGACACGAACCGCCCCTCGACACTGGGTGAGCTCCGGGCGTCGGGCTGGCGCTCGGTCCCGGTGAAGGACGAGCTCCGCCGCAACGCCGTGGCCCGCATCGCCGCCGGCGAGCAGCTCATCTCCTCGGTGATCGGCTACGAGGAGACCGTCCTCCCCCAGCTCGAGAACGCGGTGCTGGCCGGGCACGACGTGATCTTCCTGGGCGAGCGGGGCCAGGCGAAGACCCGGATGATCCGCTCGCTGGTCGACCTGCTCGACGAGTGGCTGCCGATCGTGGCCGGCAGCGAGATCAACGACGACCCGTACCACCCGGTGTCCCGCCACGCCCGCGACCTGGTCGACGCCCACGGCGACGAGACGCCGATCGACTGGGTCCACCGCGACCAGCGCTTCGGCGAGAAGCTGGCCACGCCCGACACCTCGATCGCCGACCTGATCGGCGAGGTCGACCCCATCCGGGTGGCCGAGGGCCGCTACCTGTCCGACGAGCTGACCATCCACTACGGCCTGGTGCCGCGCACCAACCGGGGCATCTTCGCCATCAACGAGCTGCCCGACCTGGCCGAGCGCATCCAGGTGGGCCTGCTCAACGTGCTGGAGGAGCGCGACGTCCAGGTGCGGGGCTACAAGATCCGGCTCCCGCTCGACGTGGTGCTGGTCGCCTCGGCCAACCCCGAGGACTACACGAACCGGGGCCGCATCATCACCCCGCTGAAGGACCGCTTCGGCAGCCAGATCCGCACCCACTACCCGCTCGACGTCGACACCGAGGTCGCCATCGCCCAGCAGGAGGCCCGGCCCTTCGACGTCGAGGGCGTGCGGGTCACGGTGCCGTCCTACATGACCGAGATCGTGGCCACGCTCAGCCACCTGGCCCGCGACAGCGCCCACATCAACCAGCGCTCGGGCGTGTCGGTGCGGCTCACGGTGTCCAACCACGAGGTCATGGTGGCCAACGCCATCCGCCGGGCCCTGCGCCACGGCGAGCGCGACGTGAGCCCCCGGGTCAGCGACCTCGACGCCCTGGCCGCGTCGACCATGGGCAAGGTCGAGATCGAGACGCTGGACGACGGGCGCGACGAGCAGATCGCCGAGCACCTGCTGCGGGCCTCGGTGCTGACCGTGTTCAAGCAGGAGGTCAACCCGGGCAACCTGCGGGACATCGTGGTGAGCTTCGACGAGGGCGCGGTCGTCCACACGGGCGAGGACGTGACCTCGGCCGACCTGGCCCGCCTGGTCGAGGAGGTCCCCGCCCTGCGCGAGCCGGTGGCCGCCCTGGCCGGCGGCGACGAGTCCCCCGCGGTGGTGGCCAGCGCGGTCGAGCTGGTGCTCGAGGGCCTCCACCTGTCCAAGCGCCTCAACAAGGACGCCCTGGGCGGCCGAGCCACCTACCGCTCCCGGGTGTAGCTCCGGCAGCTGACGCCTACGCCCGCGGTCGCTTCGGCCGTAGCATGGAACCGTGGCGTTCGATCGCATCACCGTCGACCACCGGGTCATGGGTGGCGTCCCCTGCGTGCGCGGTACGAGGATCCCCGTTGCGACCGTGCTCGGCATGATCGCGGACGGGATGACCCCCGGGGACATCCTCGGCGAATACCCCCAGCTCACGCAGGAGGACATCCACGACGCGCTCCGCTACGCGGCCGCGGCCGTCGATGAGCGTGAGCTACCCCTTCCGGCCGCAGGGTGAAGCTCGCTCGTCGACGAGTCCGCTAGGTCGCGCGACCCTGGCCTCGAGCGTCATCCTGCTGCGACGAGCGCCGCACCGGCCCGCCGAGCAGGCCTCGTTGCTGCTGGCGGTCCTCGGTGACATCGAGGATGACATCGACGCCGGGGCGGTCGTGGTGCTCGGCTCGGGTCGCGCCCGCATCCGCAGGCTTCCGATCTGACCGCTCCGGTCAGATCGGGATGTTGCGGTGGCGCCGCTGCTCGGCGCGGGCCCGGTCTTCGGCGGCCTTCTCCTGGCGCCAGCGGTCGCGCTCGGACTCGCGGTGGGTCTGCTCGTTGCGGGCGTTGGTGGCGGCCGTGGTGATGTCGGTGGCCAGCTTGGCCAGCGCGGCGCGGGTGGTGGGGAAGTCCCGCCGCAGGTTCTGCTGGGCGACGTCGTACTCCACCTGGTAGGCGCCGTCCCAGCGGCCGTCGGTGGTCAGCGTGTTGACCGCACCGGTCGAGCCCGGTGAGCGCGTTGTCGAGGCTGCCGGCCGCCAGGTTGCACTCGGTGACGGCCGCCTGCGCCGCGGCGTGGTCGAACTGGACGTCTTCCCAGTTGGGCTGCCAGTTGGGCATGGCGACGCACTCTAGGAGCCCCGCCGACCCCGCGGATGTCGCCCTCGGGGCGATCCCCTGGGGCCTTTCGTGCGGTCTAGCGTGACCCGCCATGCCGACGAGCGGGGCGATTCCCTCGGCGCTGCGGGCGTTCACGACCACGGCGGCCTCCATCGACACCGACAGCCTGGCGCCCCGCGTCGAGCCGTTGCGCTCGGCGCTGGACACCTTCCGCGACACGACGGGCTGGCCCGAGTGGCTGTCCGACGTGCCCCCGCTCGACATCGACGTGGGCGCGCTGCGGGGCCGGCTGGCCCAGATCGCCGACTTCGTCGACCAGGTGGCGGCCGCGTTCGAGGCGGTCGACACCGATCCCAACAGCGACAACAAGGTCGTCCTCGACGACTCGGCCCTCGCGCCGCAGGTGACCGTCGACCTCGACGCCCCGGTCACGCTGGTCCAGGACGGCAACCGGTGGATCTTCCCCGGCACCGGGGACGACGACTACGTGCGGGTCGTCACCGAGGGCGGGCACACCTTCATCGAGGTCGGCACCGTCACCGTCGTCAACGGCCGCCGCGAGCTGCGCTGGACCCGCCAGCAGCTCACCGACGACCAGGCCCGCAACCTCGTCCTCCGCACCGGCGGCGGCAACGACTTCATCGGCATCTCGCCCGACGTCCAGGTCTCGATCACGGTGTGGTCGGGCGACGACAACGACGCCATCGGCATGCCCGGCCAGAACGTGTCGTCCCGCCTGGGCGGCAGCGGCGGCGACAGGATCTTCGCCGGCGACGGCGACGACCGGGTCGAGGGCGGGGCCGGCGACGACCGCATCTACGCCGGCGACGGCACCGACTACGTCGACGGCCAGCGCGGCAACGACCGGGTGGTGGGCGGCGACGGCAACGACACCGTCTACGGCGGCCACGACAACGACACCATCGAGGGCGGCGCCGGCGACGACTACCTCGAGGGTGGCAGCGGCGACGACACGCTCCGCGGCGGCGGCGACCGCGACATCCTCTCGGGCGGCCGCGGCACCGACAACCTCCACGGCGGCGACGGCGACGACGACCTGTTCGGCGGGCGCGAGGCCGACACCGTCGAGGGCGGCATGGGCAACGACAAGGTCACCGCCGAGACGTCCGACACGGTCACCGGCGCCGAGAGCCGGGTGACGATCGAGCTCACCGGCGACCCCGGCACCACGGGCATCGACTTCGGGTCCAAGCCCGACTGGATGACCGACGCCGAGTGGGACGCCTGGAACGAGCGGCTCGACAGCGACATCGAGTTCCTGCGCACGACCCAGTCGGGCCGGGCGGGCCTGGAGGCCCTCGACCAGGCGTCGCGCGACTCCAACTCGTGGTGGAACCCGTTCGACGGCAACGACCAGGTGCGCATCCTGCCCTACACGCCGTGGGACGGCGGCGACCCCGACCCGGCCAACTTCGACGAGTACGTCAACGCCATGCTCAACAGCGAGCAGGTCCCCGGCGAGGACGCGAACCACTCGGGCCCGCCCGACTCGCTGGTCCGCTTCGACCGGTCCTACGCCGGCGCCGGCATCATCTCGTACGGCCAGGCCAACGCGGCCGACCACAGCTTCGGCCCGCCGTCGCTCACCCTGCAGCACGAGCTGTCCCATGCCTTCGACGAGATGCACGGCGGCGTCGAGGACGGCGACGAGAACTTCACCGAGATCCGGCGGGACGCCAACGGCAACGAGCTCGGGCGCAGCGAGATCCCCCGGGCCGAGGTGAACTCGGTCGGCTTCGACACCGACGGCAACGGCGATCCCGACACGATCGACACCGACGACGGCACCGACCACCCCGACGCCTTCACCGAGAACGCCCTGCGGGCCGAGCTGCGCAAGCCGCGGCGCGACTCGTACACGATGGGCACCCAGGACGGCCGCCGGAACGGCGAGCACATCACCTACGAGAACGCGACGTGATGCGCACGGTCACCGCCGCGGTGGTGGCCGCGGCGGTGCTGGTCGCCGGGTGCGGCGGCGACGACGAGAACGGGCAGGAGGACGAGCCACAGGTGGACAGCACGGACGTGTCGGACCCGGGCGTGACGCTGCTGGCCGAGGCGCGCCGCGAGGGGTCGCGGGTGATCATCGACTACACGCTCGCCAACCCGGGCGACACGCCGGTCGGCATGGTCGACGTCGACGTGACCATGGACGGGCTGGAGCCGCTCGACGGCGGCGCCTACCGGGTGAGCTTCCTGCGCAGCACCGCCGACCCGTCGGGCGGCGAGCCGCTGCCCGACCTGCAGGGCCGGGCCGTCCCCGAGGGGGGCGAGGTCACGGGCACGGCCCGCGTGACCGGCGAGTTCGAGGAGGTCCCGCCCGAGGTCGAGCTGTGCATCGAGGTCGTGACCGAGGGCGTGGAGGACGCGGGCGACGGCATCGTGACCTTCCCCTACCGGCGATCCCGACACCCCGCCGGTCCTCGCCTGCTCGGGCCGCGTCGCGGTCCCGGAGGGCTAGCCCAGGCCGCCGCCCAGGACCCCGGACGCGACGATCGACTTGCTCCACACCCGGACGGTGGCCCGGAGCCGGTCGGCGTCCGCCTCGCCCAGGTGGCGCCAGGGAGCCATCGCCGCCTCGTCCGTGCGCTGCTCGACCCGGTCGCGGGCCTCGGCGCCCGCGGGCGTCAGCGCGTCGGCGTCGTCGAGCCAGCCCCGGTCCCGCAGGCGCCCGCGGGCGGCGTCCCACTCGTCGTCGGGCCACGCCCGGGACGACTGCAGCACGCCGAGCGCGACACCCTCCCCGGCGGCGCCGTGGGTGACGAGCGACTCGCAGGCGTCGATGCCCTCCAGCACCAGGGCGGCGATGTGGCCGTCGCCCCGGAACTCCCGCAGCAGCGTGAGGGCGTGCCACAGCGCCAGGTGGGGCTCGTCCGGCCACGGCAGCCCGGCGTGCGCGGCGTAGAGGGGGCGGCCCTCGGCGGTGCAGCCCTCGGCGGCCCGGCGCGCCGCCCCGGCGGCCCACACCATGTCGTCGGACGCGACGGCGTCGTCGCCGAGCGCCTCGCGCAGGGCGGCGTCGGCCGCCTGGAGCCGGGCGTCGAGCAGGGCGGCGGGCGCCGCCACGTCCCAGGCGGCGGGGATGGCCGACCGCACCAGGCCGGGCCAGAAGTTGTAGAAGGTGGCGATCACGACCTCGGCCGGGACCGGCCCCATCGCCGCGGCCCGGGACGCGAAGTACCCGGCCCGGCCGGTCACGCCGAGCGCGGCGTACGCCCGGGTGGCGTGGGGCGTGAAGTAGATCATCCCGTGGTACGGCTCGAGGGTCCGCCACATCTTCCGGGCCAGCGTCGGTGACATGCCGGCGACCCTAGGTGGTGGCGGGGTCGCCCGGCAGGGCCGCCAGGGCGGCGCGGGGGTCGCGGTCCCGGTCGAACAGGCCGAGCCGGGCCTCGAAGCCCCGGTGCCACTCGTAGCCGTCGACCGCCGGCAGGTGGAACGCGCCGACGGCCCGCAGGCCGTGCGCCGGGGCCTCGGCGACGAGCCGCACGGCCCGCCCGAGCCGCTCGCGGCGGGCGTCCTCGCCGCCGGACACGTCGGGGTCGCCCGTGACCACCAGGACGCCCGCGGGGGACGCGGTGTCGGCCAGGCGGGCGAGCGGGTCCTCCAGCCCGTCGAACGGGGCGGCGAGGACCACGAGGTCGTCGTGGTCGATCGGTTCGCCCGCCCGCCACGTGACCGCCACCGGCTGGCGGCCCGAGCGCAGCAGGCGGGCCGCCTCCGCCTCCGCCGCCCGCAGCGCGGCGCGGGCGTCGTGGTGGTCGTCCTCGCGGTGGCGGCCGGGCGGGAACGTGCCGTCGAGGTAGCCGAGCCGGGCGGTGAGGTCCGGCTCGTGGACCGGGACCCATCCGGCCACCCGGTCGCCGAACGCCACGGCCACCCGGTCGACGTGGCGGGGCCAGGTGAGCGTGGCGGCCTTGTCGTCGAGCCAGCCCCGCTGGTCGTCGGTGAACCACCCGGGCGCCGAGCCGTGCAGCAGGCACGCCCACACGTCGACGCCCGCCTCGGCGGCCGCGTCCAGGACCCGGCGCACGTGGTCGGCCTCGTCGGCGTCCCACCGGTCGGGTTCGGGCTCCAGCCGGGCCCACTCGATGGTGACCCGGTGGTGGGTGATGCCGTGGGCCGCCAGCAGGGCGAAGTCGTCGGCGTAGCGGGTGCGGAACCCGTTGCCGTCCCGGGACGCCGGCGCCCGGCCCTCGGCCTCCCAGCCGGCCCAGTCGGCGCGCGGCGCCGCGCCCTCGCACTGCGTCGCCGCGGCCCCGGTGCCCCACCAGACGGTGTCCATGGGGACCTGTCTAGACGAGCCGCTCGGCCGCCCGTTCCAGCAGCTCGGTGAACGTGTCGATGTCCTGGGCGCCGGGGATGGCCCAGCGGCCCTCGATCACGAACGTCGGCACGGCGTGGATGTCCATCTCGCCCGCCCGGTGCTCGTCGGCCCGCACCTCGTCGCCGTAGGCGCCGGTGGCCAGCGCCTCGGCCGCCAGGTCGGGGTCGAGCCCGGCGTCGGCGGCCAGCCGGGCCAGCACGCCGTGGTCGGCGAGGTCGAGGTTGTCGGTGAAGTAGGCCCGGAACAGGCGCTGGTGGAGGTCGTTCTGGACCTCGGGTCCGGCGACGTCGAGGGCCCACGCGGCCAGCCGGTGGGCGTCGAAGGTGTTGACCCGGCGCTTGCCCTCCCACCGGAAGTCGACGTCGACGTCGTCGGCGGCCCGGGCCAGCCGGTCGTGGATCTGCCCGACCCGGCCCGCCCCGCCGAACTTGCGGCCCAGGTACTCGGCGAGGTCCTGGCCCCCGGGCGGGACCGACGGGTCGAGCTCGAACGCCCGGTGCACCACCTCGATCCCGGCGCCGTCCAGCCGCTTCACGGCCTCGTCGAACCGGCGGGTGCCCACGTAGCACCAGGGGCACACCACGTCGGACCAGATCTCCACGCGCATCGTGGGGTCCAACGGAGGGCGTGCCCCCGGCATTCCTCAGAACGTGCTCACCTTGAACGGGTCGTGCTCGGTCAGCAGGCGCTCCACCCGGGCCTCGTCGATGCGGGCGGCCACGCTGTGGGACTCGTGCTGGTCGCGCATGGCCTTCGACAGGCTGATGGCCGAGGTGACGGCGTACAGCATGGCGATGGCCAGGAACGCCCGCATCCAGGGGTCGACGGGCAGGTAGGCGATGCCGATCGCGGCCGCCGACAGCGACACGGCGAACGACACGTAGGTCTGCGTCACCCAGGCAGCGCTGGGGGCGGCTCGGTGCTCGGTGGGTTTGGTCATGCCGCCACCATCCGCCTCCCGGCCCGGTCCCGGGATGCCGGGCAGCCCCCAGATCCTCCCGGGTCACCCCCCAGAGCCGGCTCCGGGGCCGATACCGTGGCGTCCATGACGCCGCCGCGGTTCCGCTACAGCCGCTGGGACGGCACCCAGGTCGGCTTCGACCTGGACGCCGACACGATCCTCGAGCAGATCACCGACGACCTCCTCTACCACGGCGACCTGCACGCGGCGCTGCGCCGCCTGCTGCAGCAGGGGTTCCGCGACCGGCAGGGCCAGGACGTGCAGGGCGTGCGCGACCTGCTGGAGCGGCTGCGCCGCGAGCGCCAGGAGCGGCTCGACCGCTTCGACCTCGGCGGCGTGTACGACGAGATCGCCGAGGAGCTGCGCGAGGTCGTGCAGACCGAGCGGGACGAGATCGACCGCCAGGTCCGCGAGGCCGTCCAGTCGGGCGACCAGCGGCGGGCCGAGACCGCCCAGGGCGCGGCCGACGAGCGCAACATGCGCCTGGAGATGCTGCCGTCCGACCTCGCCGGCATGGTGCGCGAGCTGCAGGAGTACGACTTCGCCTCGGCCCAGGCGCAGCAGCGCTTCGAGGAGCTGGTCGAGAAGCTGCGCCAGCAGGTGCTCGACTCGTACGTCAACCGCATGACCGGCGCCGTGCAGTCCATGACCCCCGAGGACATGGCCCGCATGAAGGACATGATGGCCGAGCTCAACCAGATGCTGGAGGCCCGGGCCCGGGGCGAGGAGCCCGACTTCGACGGCTTCATGGAGCGCTACGGCGACTTCTTCCCCGAGAACCCGCAGAACCTCGACGAGCTGCTGGAGGTGCTGGCCCGGCGCATGGCCGCCATGCAGTCGATGCTGGCCTCGATGACGCCCGAGCAGCGGGCCCAGATCTCCCAGCTGGCCGAGCAGCTGCTGGAGGACATGGACCTGCGCTGGCAGGTCGACCAGCTGGGCGCCCAGCTGCGCGGCATGTTCCCCGACATGGGCTGGGACCAGGGCTACAACTTCCGGGGCCAGGACCCGCTCGGCATGGCCCAGGCCGCGTCCACGCTGGAGGAGCTGGGCGACCTCGACCGGCTGGAGCAGCTGCTGCGGGGCGCCGCCAACCCGGGCGCCCTGGCCGAGGCCGACATCGACCGGGCCCGCGAGCTGCTGGGCGACGACGCCGCCCGCAGCCTCGACGAGCTGGGCCGGCTGGCCCGCATGCTCGAGGAGGCCGGTCTCATCGACCAGCGCGAGGGCCGCATGGAGCTCACGCCCAAGGGCCTGCGCCGCATCGGCCGCAACGCGCTGCACGACCTCTTCGCCCGCCTGACCCGCGACAAGCTGGGCCGCCACGAGCTCGAGCGCACCGGCGTCGGCCACGAGCGGAACTACGAGACCAAGGCCTACGAGTTCGGCGACCCGTTCAACCTGAGCATCGAGCGCACGGTGCGCAACGCGGTGACCCGCACGGGCGGCGGCACGCCGGTGCGCCTGTCGCCGGAGGACTTCGAGGTCGAGCGCACCGAGCAGCTCGTGCGGTCCTCGACCGTGCTGATGCTCGACCTGTCGCTGTCGATGCCGATGCGGGACAACTTCCTGGCCGCCAAGAAGGTGGCCATGGCGCTGCACTCGCTGATCTCGACGCAGTTCCCCCGCGACTACCTGGGCCTGGTCGGCTTCAGCGAGGTGGCCCGCGAGATCCGCCCGCAGGACCTGCCCGAGGTGTCGTGGGACTTCGTGTACGGCACCAACATGCAGCACGCGTTCCAGATCAGCCGGCGGCTGCTGGCCCGCCAGTCGGGCACCAAGCAGATCATCATGATCACCGACGGCGAGCCGACCGCCCACTTCGAGCCGGGCATGCCCGAGCCGTTCTTCGCCTACCCGCCGGTGCGCGAGACCGTCGACGCCACCCTGCGCGAGGTGGTCCGCTGCACGCGGGAGAACATCCGCATCAACACGTTCATGCTCGACCCCAACGGCCACCTGCGCACGTTCGTGGAGAAGCTGACCCGCCTCAACCAGGGCCGGGCGTTCTTCACGTCGCCGGAGACGCTGGGCGACTACGTGCTCGTCGACTTCATCGAGCAGAAGCGGGAGATGCGCCGGGCCGGCGGCGGCCGCCGCTCGGCCTGACCGCCGACGACACCGGCCCGTCCAGGTGCTAGCCGTCGCCGGGGCCGGGGCCGATCGTGACCTCGGTGGTCGTGTTCGTCGTCGGCGTCTCGGTGGTGGTCGGCGTCTCGTCGTCGTCGGCGTCTCGGTCGTCGTCGGGGCCTCGGTGGTGGTCGGGGCCTCGGTGGTCGTCGTCGCCTGGCTCGTGGTCGTCGCCCGCACGGTCGTGGTCGTGATCGGGCGGCCGGTGGTGGGGGTCCCCGTGCTGCGGACGATGACCTGGCCCGTCTCGCTGTCGACGGTCGTCCCCGGCATCAGCTCGACCATGATGACGTTGCCGGTGGCGCGGTCGACGACCCGGGCCCGGGTGGGGTCGGGCCGGACCACGGCGCCGGTGGCCGGCTGGAACGACACCGGGGTGGCCGGCTGGCTCGGCGGGATCTCGATCGCCTCGCCCGCCTCGTTGGTGGGCGGGGTGACGCCGCCGTCGCCGAGCGGCGCTGCCCATCTCGTCGGTCATGCTCGTCGGACCCGGGCCAGCCGGTGAGCAGCGCCACCAGCACCAGGGCCAGCCCGCCGGCGAGGGCCACGGCGACGAGTGCGGGCCGGCGCCGGTTCCGCTCGGGCGGCGCGTCCAGCGGGGTGTCGTCGGTGGTGGCGAGGGCGCGTGGAGCGGCCGGGCATCGCCATGTCCGAGCCCGTGTAGATCGTGAGGTCCTTGGGCTTGTCCGGGGGGCGCTCGGGGAGCGGCGGGGGTGACTCGCCGGCCGGGACGTCCCACAGCGCGACCGAGCCGGAGCCCGGCGGCGGGCCCCACAGGGGCGGCGGATCGTCACCCCGTGTGCGCTCGCCGTCGTTCGGCGTGTCGTCTCCCCCCAGCGGCATCCCGCCCATGATGCAAGGGAACGGGCCGGCGCGCCAGCCGTCCGGGCTGTCACCAGGTGCCGCGGCGTGGGATCATCGCGACGTGCGACGCCACATCGTCGAGGGCGAGCCCGGCATCTTCCCGTCGCCGGTGGCCCGCGTCCTCCAGGGAATCGGCGGGCTGTTCCGCCGCAAGGACGACGACGTCGACCCCGACCCCGACCCCGACCCGGCGGCCCCGGCGGCCGCGGCCCCGGCCGACGACGACGACCCGCCGCCCGAGCCCCGCGCCGCCCCGTAGCCGCGCTCAGTGGGGCGGGCGGGTTCCCTGCCCGGCGGCGGCGGGCCCGGCCCCGCACCCCAGCTCGCCCGGCTGGGCCAGCACGTCGGGGACCCGCCACACGGCCGCGGTCCCGGCGGTGATGCGCCCGAACAGGCACTGGCCGGGCACGTGGATCGACACGCCCACGTCGCCGTCCACCGTGGCCACGTCGACGACGACGGGCGGCCCGCCGGCGAGCGGCGTCACCGCGGCCCGGACCGCGGCCTCGTCGGTGACGCCCCGGCCCGCCAGGTCGGTCGAGCGCGGTCGCCAGGGCGGCGTCGATGCCGGCCGGCAGCGCGGGCGCGGGCGGCAGCGGGGGCAGGGCGAGGGCGGGCCGCCCGCCGCAGTCGATCCGGTCGCGGGCGATGTCGAACGCGGCGACCTGGCGGTAGCGGTAGCAGCGCACGTCCGTGGCCCCGCTGTCGAACCCGGCCGGCTCCACGACGCTGGTGATGCGGACCTCGACCCACGGGACGTCGCCGTCGTCGCCGTAGGCGAGGACCTCGTCCGCCTCCGCCGCATGGGCCAGCACCAGCGGGTCGTCCGACCGCACCCGCTCCATGCGGTGCTCGACGAGGTCGGCCTTGTGCGCCGAGTACTCCGCGGCCCGTGCGCTGCACGCGGCGGCGAGCGCGAGGGCGAGCAGGGCGGCGGGCAGCGTCCGGTGCATGCCGCCCAGCGGACACCGGCCGGGCCGCGGCCACCATCCGGGGCACCCCCCAGGGGTCCCTGGGTCAGCCGGGGGTGAGCCGGTCCTCGTAGAGCGCGAGCGTGCGGTCGTCGAACGCCACGAGCAGCACGTCGGTCACCGGGTCCGGGGCCTCCCGCACGCTGGCGACCGCCACGTCGGCCGCCAGATCCGGCGGGTAGCCGTAGAGCCCGGTGGAGATGGCGGGGAACGCCACGCTGGCCGCGCCGAGCCCGGCGGCGACCTCCAGCGAGCGCCGGTAGCACGAGGCCAGCAGGTCGGCCTCGCCCTGGCCGCCGCCCCGCCAGACCGGCCCGACCGTGTGGATCACCCAGCGGGCCGGGAGCCGGTGGCCGCCGGTCGCCTTGGCGTCGCCGACGGCGCAGCCGCCCAGGCGCCGGCACTCCTCCCGCAGCCCGGGGCCGGCGGCGCGGTGGATGGCGCCGTCCACGCCGCCCCCGCCGAGGAGGCCCGCGTTGGCCGCGTTGACGACCGCGTCGACGGGCAGGCGGGTGATGTCGGCCCGCACGGCCTGCACGGACGGCCGTGAATTCATCGCCCCCGCCCCTTGCGCCCAGCGTCGCGGTGGTGAAGAATCCCATCAATGTAATTACACGAGTGGAATTGCGGGTGGATAGTCCGTGACTCCGATCGTGACCGATGGCGAAACACCGGGAAGGGGGCCAGATGAAACTCCCCGTGGCCACAGATCCCGACGACCGCACGTGGCAGGACTACGCCAACTGCCTCGGCGTCGACCCAGACCTCTTCTTCCCCGAGCGGGGGGCATCCACCCGCGAGGCGAAGGAGGTGTGCCGAGGCTGCATCGTGCAGGCCCAGTGCCTCGAGTACGCACTCGTGAACAGCGAGAAGTTCGGCATCTGGGGCGGCATGAGCGAGCGTGAGCGGCGGCGCATCCGTCGCCAGCGCAGCCTGGCCCGCCAGGCCGCCGCCGCCGGCGCGTAGTCCGTCGTCCCTGTGCCTGTCCCAGTCCCTCTAGCCCTCCCTTCCTCGCGTCCCCGCTCGGAGCGCCAGCCGGGCCTCGATCGACCGATCGGGCGCCAGGTCCAGCTGCGCCCAGCGCGCCGGGTCCGTGCGGTCGAGCACCGCCGCCGGCACCAGGCCGACGAGCTCGGCCCCGGCCACCGGCACCCGGGCGGCCACCCGGTCCCAGGCCTCCGCCGGGCCGACCACCTCCGGCGCCACCAGGTTGAGCGACACCTGCACCCGGTCGCCGACCGCCAGGCCCAGCGCCCGCACCTCCGGGCCGCGGACCTCGGACGCGACCACCCGGGCCCGGGCGAGGTCGGGCTCCGCCAGCCACAGGTTCCACGCCACCAGCACGCCCCGGGCCCCCACCGCCACCGCCCCGGCGCTCGGGTGCGGCCGCGGCGGACCCGCGGTCGGGGCCAGGTCGCCGAAGGCGTGGCGCCGCACGTCGGGCAGCGTCCGCTCGGGGCCGTAGGCGAAGCCAGGGACGCCCAGCGTGGCGGCCATCCAGGCCAGGAACCGGTCCCGGGCCGCCACCGCGTCGGCGAGCGTCGCCTCCGCCAGCGGGACGAACGGCACGACGTCGACGACGCCGATCCGGGGATGCACGCCGGTGTGGTCCCGCAGGTCGAGGCGCTCGACCGCGGCCCGGGCCACCGCCCGCGGCGCCTCCTCGCCCACGAGCGTCAGCACCGCCCGGTTGTGGTGGGGGTCCGTGTGGACGTCGAGCAGGTCGCCGCCCGCCGCCCGGGCGATCGCCGCCACGACGTCCGCGTCGCGCCCCCTCGCTGATGTTGACCACGCACTCGAGCACGGCGTCCCCGTGATCCTCGGCCGATGTCGGGACGAGGGGATCATCGTGGGCCGCGCCGGGCCGGGCAAGCCGCCGACCCGGTTGGTGACACGCGTCGCGTTCGAACGCGGATTGCGCGAAACTGGTGACCGGTGGCGCGGACCTGTCGCGCGCGCCGCTATGGCTATCGCCGGCCTTACCGATAGAGTGACGGCGTGAACCTAGGACCGACTGAACTCATCATCATCCTGCTGGTGGTCCTCGTCCTGTTCGGCGGGGCCAAGCTCCCGAAGCTGGCCCGCTCGATGGGTGCCGCCCAGACCGAGTTCAAGCGCGGTCTGAAGGAAGGCCACGAGGCCGGGGCGGCTGACGACGACGAGGCCGACAAGGCCTGATCCCCCCAGCGTGAGTGCCCGGCGCGCCGCAGCGGCCGGGCACTTTGACGCGTAACGGCCCCTTTCGGGGCCGTTCGTCGCGTCGATCGTCGGGTTGCGACTGGCCGGTGCGGTCAGTCGGTGCGGGCGCCGGCCAGCTCGGCCATGCGCCGGCGCTTGAGGATGCGGCGCCGCTCCCGCTCGGAGGCACCACCCCAGACGCCGTGGTCGATCCGGTTGAGCAGGGCATGCTCGAGGCACGCCTCCTTCACCGGACATGTCGCGCAGATCCGCCGGGCCACCTCGACACCCACGCCGTCGCTCGGGAAGAACATCCCCGGGCTCTCCTCGGCGCAGTTGCCGCGGGCCATCCACTCGGTGTCCATCTCTCCTCCATGTCGTGTCCCAGCGCCCGCGCTCTGTCGGGAATCACGGTCCCGACTACCCAGGTTGCATGTTGCCCGGCGGACGGTCCGGGGGGATGGGGGATTTCCCCTCATCCGCGCCCTGACGTGTTGGTCGCCGGTGCCATCCGGTATGCATGAGACGGTGAACGCGGCCGAAGCACCGTCCCCGAAAGCGGCGACATCCGGGTCGCCGCCGACCGAGGAGGCACCGGCTGTCCCACCGGCGCCGGAGTCCCCGGCCCTGTCACCCGCCCCGCCGCCGCCGCCCCCGCCCGACCCGTCGGCCCAGGCCAGCGCCCCCGGCGATGCCTCGCCGGGATCGGCCCCTCCCGCCCCGCCGGCGCCGGGCTCACCGCCGGCCGGCAGCGGCGCGCCTGTGGCCTCGACCCCGGCCGGGCCACCGGAGCCCGTCCGGCCGGCGGCGCTGAACCTCGCCTCGGCCCCGGTCACGCCCGCCGCCGGTCGCTCCGCCTTCGCCCGGCCGCCCGTGCCCCCGGCCCCGACGCCCGGCGGGCGCAGCGACCGTGGACGCCCCGCCCGGCCGTCCCTCCCGCGGGTGAGCCGTGGTCGACCGTCCGCCCGGCCGCCATCCCGGCCCCGGCCACCGGTCCGGCGCCCCCCGCCCGCCGCCGCCTGCTGGGCGTGGCGCTGGCATCGGCCCTGGTCGGAGCGCTGGTGGCCGCGTCGGTCACCGCCGCCGTGCTGGTCGCCACCGACGACGACCCGAGCACCCCCCGGACCGCGATCACGACCCCGGACGGGGGCATGGACGTGCAGGCCATCCTCGAACAGGTCGAGGAGTCGGTCGTCACCATCGAGACGGCCGGGGTCGCCAACGAGGGCGCCTTCGACGGCGGGGGGACCGGGGTCATCCTGTCCGAGGACGGGCTCATCATGACGAACGCCCACGTCATCGCCCAGTCGGGGGCGATCCGCGTCCGCATGTTCGACGGCGCGACGTTCGACGCCGCCCTGGTGGGCAGCGAGCCGTCGGCCGACCTGGCGGTCATCCGCATCGAGGGCGCACAGGACCTGACCCCGGCAGAGCTGGGGTCGTCCGCGTCACTCGTGGTCGGCGAGCCGGTGATCGCCATCGGGAACGCTCTAAACCTCGGGGGTCAGCCCAGCGTTACCACCGGCATCGTCTCCGCCGTCAACCGCACGCTCGACGGGCCGCAGGGCCCCCTCTCCGACCTGATCCAGACCGACGCCGCCATCAACCCCGGCAACTCCGGGGGCCCGCTGGTCGACTCGACCGGCGCCGTGGCCGGCATCAACACGGCCATCATCGAGGACAGCCAGAACATCGGCTTCGCCATCGCCATCGACCGGGCCAAGCCGATCATCGACCGCATCCAGGACGGGGGCGGCGAGATCACGCCGGACACGCCCCGGCTCGGTGTCACGACGGTCGGCGTCGAGACGATCGAGGACGAGGTCCGCGACCAGTTCGGCATCACGGCCGACGAGGGCGCCTTCGTCTACGACGTGCTGCCGGGCAGCGGGGCCGAGGGCGCGGGGCTGCGGCCGGGCGACGTCATCGTCGCCATCGACGGCGAGGGGGTCACGTCCAACGAGCGGCTCGGCGAGCTGATCGCCGAGCACGAGGCCGGCGACCAGATCGAGGTCACCATCGAGCGGGACGGCGAGGAGCAGACGGTGACCGCCGAGCTCGGGCGTCAGGGCGCCTGACCGGTAGGGTGGTCGGCCATGTCCGACGTCGCAGCCGAAGTCGAGCCGCCCCGCGGCCACGCCCGTGTCGTCTACCTCGGGCCGGTGGCGCCGCACTGGGAGGTGCAGTCCGACTTCGGCGACCGCCAGATGATCGACGACTTCCGGTCCCGGGTCATGGCCCGCCTGGTGCTCCTGCCCCCGCACGACCCCCAGTTCCGGCGCAACCGCGAGCGGGTCGTCCGCGACGCGGAGCGTGAGCACCTGCTGCTGGAGTGGGATCTCGGGTACCCCGAGGACGACGACGCGTGACCCCGCGGGGCGTGTCACCGAAGGTTCATCCGTCCGAGCGGCGCCCGCGCGCAGCGCGCCTGTAGCCTCGCGGCGTGGCCGCAACCGCCCTCGACGACACCGCGGCCCCGGGGGACCTGCCCCAGGCCCGGTACCGCAACCGTGAGCTGTCCTGGCTCGACTTCAACGAGCGCGTGCTGGCCCTGGCCGGCGACGACAGGGTCCCGCTGCTGGAGCGGGCCAAGTTCCTCGCCATCTTCTCCCAGAACCTCGACGAGTTCTTCCAGGTGCGGGTGGCGGCCCTGAAAGACCAGGTGGCCGCCGGTGTGAGCGGCACCAGCCCCGACGGTCGCACGTCGGCCCAGCAGCTGCTCGACATCCGCGACCGGCTCGACCTGCTGCTGCCCCAGATGCAGGCCCGCTTCCTCGACGGCGTGGCCCCCGACCTGGCGGCGGCCGGCATCAAGCTGTCGTCCTGGGGCGACCTCGACGAGGACGACGAGAAGTTCCTGGTCGAGACGTTCGAGGAGCGCATCTTCCCGGTCCTGACGCCCCTGGCGGTCGACCCCGGGCACCCGTTCCCGTACATCTCCAACCTGTCGCTCAACCTGGCCGTGATCGTCCGCGACCCCGACGCCGGCGCCCGGCGCTTCGCCCGGGTCAAGGTGCCGTCGCTGCTGCCCCGGTTCGTGGTGCTGCCCGACGGCGAGCGCTACGTCCCGCTCGAGCAGGTCATCGCCGCCCACCTCGACCAGCTGTTCCCGGGCATGGAGATCGAGCAGCACCACGCCTTCCGGGTCACCCGCAACACCGACCTCACCCTCGAGGAGGAGGAGGCCGACGACCTCCTCGCCCTCGTCGAGGTCGAGCTGCGCCGCCGCCGGTTCGGGCGGGCCGTGCGGCTGGAGATCGACGCCGGCATGTCCGACGAGGTGCTGGAGCTGCTCCAGCGCGAGCTCGACGTGGCCGACGAGGACGTCTACGTCTCCACCGCCCCCCTCGACCTGGGCGGCCTGTGGGCGGTCCACGCCCTCGACCGGCCCGACCTGAAGGACCCGCCCTACCAGCGCGTGACCCCGCCGGCGCTCGCGTTCACCGAGGGCGAGCGCACCGACGTCTTCGCGGCCATGCGCCGGGGCGACCTGCTGATCCATCACCCCTACGAGAGCTTCCGCACCACGGTCGAGGAGTTCGTCCGCCAGGCGGCGACCGACCCGCACGTGCTGGCCATCAAGATGACGCTGTACCGCACCTCGGGCGACAGCCCCATCGCCCGGGCGCTCATCCGGGCGGCCGAGCGGGGCAAGCAGGTGGCGGTGATCGTCGAGCTCAAGGCCCGCTTCGACGAGGGCGCCAACATCGAGTGGGCCCGCCTGCTGGAGACCGCGGGCGTGCACGTCACCTACGGGCTGATCGGGCTGAAGGTGCACTCGAAGGCGGCGCTGGTCGTGCGGGAGGAGGCCGACGGCCTGCGGCGCTACTGCCACATCGGCACCGGCAACTACAACTCCAAGACGGCCCGGCTCTACGAGGACCTGGGCCTGCTGACGTGCGATCCGCAGCATCGGCTCCGACCTCACCCAGCTGTTCAACGAGCTGACCGGGTACGGGCGCAACATCGACTACGAGCGGCTGGCCGTGGCGCCGCGGCTGATGCGCCCGGAGCTGAACGAGCTCATCCAGGGCGAGATCGACGCCGCGGCCGCCGAGCCGGGCCGGGGCCGCATCACGATGAAGATGAACAGCCTCGTCGACCCGGCGATGATCGACGAGCTGTACCGGGCCTCGCGGGCCGGCGTCGAGATCGACCTGATCGTGCGGGGCATCTGCTGCCTGTACCCCGGCGTGCCCGGCCTGTCGGAGAACATCCGGGTGCGCTCGATCGTGGGGCGCTACCTGGAGCACTCCCGCATCTACCGGTTCGCCAACGGCGACGGGCCGGGCCGGCCCACCCACCTCATCGGGTCGGCCGACCTCATGCCCCGCAACCTCGACCGGCGGGTGGAGGTGCTGACCCCGGTCATCGACCCGGAGCTGCAGGCCCGCCTGGACGAGATCCTCGACATCGCCCTGCGCGACGACGTGCTGGCGTGGACGCTGGACGCCGAGGGGCGCTGGACCCGGGTGCCGCCCGGCGGCGAGGTCGAGTCCCACGTCGTGCTCCAGCGGCTCACGACCGAGCGGGCGGCGCAGGTCACGACGGCGTCGATCGTCTGAGATTTCCGTCCGGCATCGCCCGGAATCCCCCGAAAGTGTCACAGGGCGCTCGTAACGTGCCGCCCATGGACGCAGCACTGCTCCTCGTGGGCCTGGTCCTCGGCCTGGGGGCCGGGGTGGCGGCCGCCGCGGCGGTCGTGGGCCGGGCGCGCCCGGGCGGGGCGTTCGGCGGGCTGGCGGCCGGGCACGAGGCCACGGTGCGGGCGGCGGTCGACGCCGCGGTCGACACGGTGGTCAAGGTGGCGGGCGAGCGGCTGGGCGCGCAGGCCGAGGCCGGCTCGCGCGAGCTGGCCAGCCGCAGCGCCGCGTTCGAGCAGCGGGTCGGCGAGCTGCGGGGCACCGTGGCCGACGAGCTGGCGGTGCGCAACGCCGCGGTCGAGGCGCACATGGGCGACGTGCGGGCCGAGCTGGCCCGGGTGGCCGAGCTGGTGGGCTCGCTGCAGCGCGAGCGGGCCGAGCAGCACGGCCGGGTCGAGACCCGCCTGTCCGAGATGGCGGCGGTCAGCGCCCGGCTGGCCGACACCACCCAGTCGCTGCGCCAGGCGCTGGCCAACCCGCGGGCGCGGGGCCAGTGGGGCGAGCGCATGGCCGACGACGTCCTGCGGGCGGCCGGGCTGGTCGAGGGCATCAGCTACCGCAAGCAGTCGGCCACGGCCGCGGGCACCATCCCCGACTTCACGTTCCTGCTGCCGGGCGGCCGCGTGCTGCACATGGACGTCAAGTTCCCGGTCGACAACTACCTGCGCTACCTGGAGGCGGCGAACGACCGCGAGCGCGACCAGCACGCCGTCTCGTTCGTGCGGGACGTGCGGGCCCGGGTGCGCGAGCTGTCGGGGCGGGTGTACATCGACCCGGACGTCACGCTCGACGAGGTGCTGCTGTTCATCCCCAACGAGGCCGTGTACGCGTTCGTGCACCAGCACGACCGCGACCTGGTGGAGGTGGCCCTGCGCCAGAAGGTGGTGCTGTGCTCGCCGTCCACGCTGTTCTCGGTGCTGGCGGTGATCCGCCAGGCCGTGGAGCAGACCCAGCTGCAGCGCACGTCCGACGAGATCCTGGCGTGCCTGGCCGCGTTCGAGGGGCAGTGGGGCAAGTTCGCCGACGCGCTCGACAAGGTGGGGCGCAGCCTCGACACGGTGCGGCGCAGCTGGGACGACCTGTCCGGCACCCGCCGCCGCCAGCTCGAGCGCGAGCTCGACCGGGTGGGCGAGCTGCGCGGCCGGCGGGACGGGGCGGCGCCCGTCGAGCCCCCGGCGGCGGTGGTCCGTTCGCTGCCGCCACCACGGGAGGAAGCCGTGTGAGGCGGAAACGCCGCCGCGTGCGGGTATGAACACGGGGGCATGTCGTCGTCCTCCTCTCGGCGGAAGAAGGTGCGCCCGCCGGCGCAGCCCCAGGTGCACGCGGCCGGCGGCATCGTGTGGCGGACCGCGTTCGTGGCCGACGGGGAGGGCGAGCCGCGGGCGGGTGTCGAGGTCGTGCTGGTGCACCGGCCCCGCTACGACGACTGGTCGTTCCCCAAGGGCAAGCTGGATCGCGGCGAGTCGTTCGAGGCGGCCGCGGTGCGGGAGGTGGCCGAGGAGACCGGGCTCGTGTGCGAGCTGGGCGACGAGCTCCCGTCGGTCCGCTACCTCGACGGCAAGGGCCGGCTGAAGCTGGTCCGCTACTGGTCGATGCGGCCCACCGGGCTGGAGCCGTGGGCGCCGAACGACGAGATCGACGGCCGGCGCTGGGTCCCGCTGGACGCCGCCGGCGACCTGCTCACCTACGGCCACGACCGGGTGCTGCTGCAGGCGTTCACCGACGGTCGTGACGGGGGCCCGCCTGACCGGATGACGGTGGCTTGCCGCCGCCCGGTCGTGGCGTGCGCTCGGCGCGTCCGGAAACTCCGGTGGGCCCCGGTCCGTTGGGCAGTTGTTCCGGGTCCGTTCACCTGGCGGACACCTAGCCGTCCATGTGGCGTTCACCTGCTCTTCCTACGGTGCTCAACAGCAACGAGCGCGCGGCGCTCCAGCGACAGCAAGCCCAAGGGAGGGCAGTACGTGCAGGCAATCAAGCAGCGCCGATGGGCGTGGCTGGCCATCATCCTGGCCATCGGATTGACCGCCGCCGCGTGCGGCGGTGACGACGACGACAGCTCCTCCGGCAGCGGAGACTCCGGCGGCGACCTGTCCGGCGAGATCAACGTGTCGGGCTCCTCGACCGTCGAGCCGATCTCCGTGGCCGCCGGTGAGGCGTTCATGGAGGGCAACGTCGACGTCATCGTGAACGTCGAAGGCCCCGGCACCGGCGACGGCTTCGAGCAGTTCTGCGCCGGCGACATCGACATCTCGGACGCCTCGCGGGCGATCGACGAGGAAGAGGCCGCCGCGTGCGAGGAGGCCGGCATCGAGTACGTTGAGCTCCAGATCGCCTACGACGGCATCACCGTCATGACGAACCCGAACAACTCGACCGTCGAGTGCCTCAGCTTCGCCGACCTCTACGCCCTCATCGGGCCGGAGGCGCAGGGCACCTCGACGTGGGCCGACGCCAGCGCGATCGCGACCGAGCTCGGCTCGACCACGGCGCTGCCGGACGCTTCGCTCGACCTCACCGGCCCCGGCGTCGAGTCGGGTACCTACGACTCGTTCATCGAGCTCGCCCTCTCCGACATCGCCGAGGAGCGGGGCCTGCCCGAGGACCAGATCGAGACCACCCGGGACGACTACGAGTCCTCGGCCGACGACAACACGATCATCACCAACGTCGAGGCCTCGGACTCGTCGCTCGGCTGGGTGGGCTTCGCCTTCGCCGAGGCGGCCGGTGACTCGGTCAAGGAGCTGGGGATCGCCGCCGAGCCCAACGGCACCTGCGTCGAGCCCAGCCCCGAGACGATCAGCGCCGGTGAGTACCCGCTGTCCCGGCCCCTGTTCATCTACGTGAACACCGCCAAGGCCGCGGAGAGCGACGCCCTCACCGGGTTCGTCGACTTCTACCTCGACGGCCTCGACGGCTTCGTCGAGGGAGAGGGCTACGTCCCGATGCCGGCTGACCAGGTGGACGCCACCATGGCCGCCTGGGAAGGCCGCTAACACATGGACGCTGGCACCAGTGCCACGGTGGGGGGCCCCGGCGATGCCGGGGCCCCCGCCCGCGTCGACCTGTCCGGCGATCCCCGCCGGCAGCGCCGCGAGCGGGCGATGGGCGGGCTGTTCTTCACCGCCGCGATCGCGTCGCTGGCGATCAGCGTGCTCATCCTCTTCTCGCTCTTCAGCAACGGCATCGAGTTCTTCGGCAACGTGATCTGGTCCGACGTGTTCTCGAGCGACGTGTGGTCGCCCCGGTCGGACAGCTACAGCATCACCACGCTGCTCGTGGCGTCGCTGATCGTGACCGGCATCGCCATGCTCCTGGCCGTGCCGCTCGGCCTGGCCTCGGCGATCTACCTCTCCGAGTACGCCAAGCCCCGCACCCGGCGCACGCTCAAGCCCATCCTCGAGGTGCTCGCCGGCATCCCGTCGGTCGTGGTCGGCGTGTTCGCCCTGACGTTCATCGCCCCCGAGGTCGTGGGCCGCATCTTCGGCGAGGAGCGCGGCCGCACCGGCAGCATGATGGCGGCCGGGATCGGCGTGGGCATCCTCGCCATCCCGCTGGTGGCGTCCGTGTCCGAGGACGCGCTCAACGCCGTCCCCCGCACGCTGCGGGAGGCGTCGGCCGGGCTCGGCGCCCGCCGCATGCACACCACCCTCCGGGTGGCGCTACCGGCGGCCGTGTCCGGCATCGTCGCCGCCGTGATCCTCGCCGTGTCGCGGGCCATCGGCGAGACGATGGTCGTGTTCATCGCCGGCGGCGCCAGCGACTCCGCCCGCTTCGAGGCCAACCCGCTGGAGGGCAGCCTCACGATGACCGCCGCCATGGCCTCGCTGGCCACCGGCACCGACCAGGTGCGGGGCGCCGGCCTCGCCGTGGCCAGCCTCTACTTCGTGGGCGTCATCCTCTTCTTCTTCACGCTCGGTCTGAACATCATCGGCAACCGCTTCGTGCGCCGCGTGCGCCAGGCTTACTGAGAGCGCCATGGCACTGACGACCATCTCCAGCACCGCCACCGTCGAGGGCCGGGTCGAGCAGGCCCTGCGGGGCGAGCGCGCCGATGTGCGTGGGCGCCTCTTCGAGGCCCTGCTGCTCGTCAGCCTGTTCATCTCGCTGCTCATCCTGGCGGTGCTCATCGGCCGGGTCGTCTCCGCCGGCGCCTCGGTCTACGCCGACCGCGGGCGGCGACTTCCTGCAGGGCCGGCTGTCGTCCGACGCCACCAAGGCCGGCATCTCGCAGGGCATCGTCGGCTCGCTCTGGATCGCCCTCGGCGTGATCGTCATCTCGCTGCCGCTCGGCATCTCGGCCGCCATCTACCTCGAGGAGTACGCCCCCCAGACCCGGGTCACCCGGTTCATCGAGCTGAACATCCGGAACCTGGCCGGCGTGCCCTCGATCGTCTACGGCCTGCTCGGCCTGGCCATCTTCGTGGAGGCCCTCAACGGCTTCAGCAACAACGAGGGCGCCAGCACGTCCACGCTGGCGGCCGCGGCCGTCACCCTCGCCGTGCTCGTCCTGCCGGTGGTCATCATCACCACCGCCGAGGCCATCCGGGCGGTGCCCTCCGCGCTGCGGGAGGGCGCCTACGGCGTGGGGGCCACCCGGTGGGAGGTCATCCGCTCCCAGGTGCTGCCGTACGCGGCGCCCGGAATATTCACCGGTGCGCTGCTGTCCATCGCCCGCGCCGTGGGCGAGGCGGCCCCGCTCATCGTCGTGGGCGCCGTCACCGGCCTCCTCGGCGGCTCGGGCGGCCTGGCGCTGCAGGACATGTTCAACCCCGAGAACCTGACGAACCGCTTCACCGCCATGCCCGTCATCGTCACCAGCTGGGCCAAGCAGCCCGAAGACGCGTTCAAGATCGACGCCGCGGCGGCCGCGATCATCGCCATGCTGGTGTTCGTCCTGGTGATCAACTCGATCGCCATCGTCCTCCGCAACCGATTCGAGAGGAAGAGGTCGACATGACCGAGCCCCGGACCACGACCGACGCGCCCACCGACGCATCGGTCGAGGTGCAGAGCGAGGCCGAGCCGGACGCCGTCGCCCCGCCCGAGGGCCCCCTGCCCCAGGGCATGCAGCTCGGCGTCCACACCACGACCGACCCCAGCGACCTGCCGGTCGTGTTCGAGGTGCGCGACCTCAGCGTCTACTACGGCGACTTCCGGGCCGTGCGCGACGTCAACCTCGACGTCCGCCAGCACGAGATCACCGCCTTCATCGGCCCGTCCGGCTGCGGCAAGACCACCGTCCTGCGCTGCTTCGACCGCATGAACGACCTCATCATCGGGGCCCGGCCGGAGGGCGTCATCAACTACCACGGCATCCCCCTCTACGGCCCCAAGGTCGACCCGGTGGAGGTCCGCCGGCGCATCGGGATGGTGTTCCAGAAGCCCAACCCGTTCCCCAAGTCGATCTACGACAACGTCGCCTACGGCCCCCGGCTCAGCGGCCGCAAGCGCAGGGGCGAGATGGACACCATCGTCGAGCGGTCGCTGACCAAGGCGGCGCTGTGGGACGAGGTGAAGGACCGGCTCAAGGAGTCGGCCATGGGCCTGTCCGGCGGCCAGCAGCAGCGCCTGTGCATCGCCCGGGCCATCGCCACGCGGCCCGACGTGCTGCTGATGGACGAGCCGTGCTCGGCGCTCGACCCCATCGCGACCGCCCGCATCGAGGACCTGATGCAGGAGATCAAGAACGAGTTCACGATCGTGATCGTGACCCACAACATGCAGCAGGCCGCCCGGGTGTCCGACGCCACCGCCTTCTACTCCACCGAGGTCAACCCCGAGTCCGACCGGCGCACCGGTGTGCTGGTCGAGTTCGACCGGACCGAGACGATCTTCTCGAACCCCTCCGACGAGCGGACCGAGAACTACATCACGGGGCGCTTCGGCTAGTGGCCAACGTGGAGGGGGCGCCGGTACCGCTGCGGACCGTCTTCCACGAGGAGCTCGACCAGCTCCGGCTGCAGGTCGAGCTCATGGGCGTGCGCGTGGACCAGAACCTGGAGCGGATGCGCCAGGTCCTCGACCACGGCGAGGAGGCGGGCGTCGTGGACGCCGCCCTCGCCGCCGACGACGAGATCGACGCCATGCACGTCTCGCTGCTGGAGCGCTGCTACCAGCTCCTCAACCGCGAGGCGCCGATGGCCACGGACCTGCGGTTCCTGGTGTCGGTCGTGCGCATCCTCTCCGAGTTCGAGCGGGTCGGCGACCTCGCGCTGCGGGTCATCAAGCTCGGCCCCGACGTCGAGGAGCTGTCCGAGTGCGGGCCGGCGTGGGACATCGTCCACACGCTCGCCGACGTCGCCGTCGACCAGTACCGGACCGCGCTGCGGGCCTGGTCCACCCAGGACCTGGTCCTCGCGTCCCAGCTGGTCGAGCACCGCCCGCAGCTGGGCGTCATCCAGGAACGGCTCCTGGCCGAGCTGCGCCGCCTCGACGGGCCCGACGCCGTCGGCATGGCCATGCACCTGTTCATCGCAGGGCAGGCGGCCGACCGCATCGCCGACCACGCCGCCATCATCGGCGCCCGGTTGCGCTACCTCCTCACCGGCGAACCCGCCCACCTGGCGGCGGAAGTCCGGTGAGAGGCCCACCGGCGGCACACTGGTAGGGGATGACGGTGCTCGTCACCAACGACGACGGGGTCTCCTCCCCCGGACTGCACGCCCTGGTCAGGGCGCTGGTCGACGACGGCCACGATGTCGTGGTGGCGGCGCCCGACCGGGACATGAGCGGCTCCGGCGCCGCCATCGGCCGCATCCACCTCGACGAGCACATCGACGCCCAGCCGGTCGAGCTGCCCGGGCTGCCCGGCGTCCCGGCCTACGCCGTCGACGGGCCGCCCGGCCTGTGCGTGCTGGCCGCCCGCCTCGGCGGCTTCGGCGACCCGCCCGACGTGGTCGTGTCCGGCATCAACCCGGGGTGCAACACCGGGCCGGGCCGTGCTCCACTCGGGCACGGTGGGCGCGGCCCTGACCGCCGCCAACTTCGGGTGCCGGGGCCTGGCGGTGAGCATCGACGTGCCGTCCCGGCCCACGGACGGCGGTGCGGCGACGCCGCTCCACTGGGACGACCGCGGCCGCGGCGGCGGCCGGCACGCTGGGGTGGCTGGCGGCGTCGCCGGCCGGCACGGTCCTCAACGTCAACGTGCCCGACCTGCCGCCCGAGCGCCTGGCCGGGGCACGGGCCGCCACGCTGGCGCCGTTCGGCACCGTGCGCTCGGCGGTCGTCGAGTCCGCCGCCGACGGCGGCGGCCGGCTGCAGATGGAGCTGCGACCGACGAACGACGAGCTCCCCCCGGACTGCGACACCGCCCTCGTGCAGGCGGGCTTCGTCGCCGTCTCCGCCGTCACCGGCGTCCAGATCGACCGCACCGTGGACGTGAGCGAGGTGCTCCGGGCGGTCGTGGCGGAGGCCCGGAGGACGGCGTGAGGCCGCCATGGTGATCGCCATGACGGTCCTGGTCGTTGTGCTCGTGGGCACGCTGGCGGCGCTGCTGGCCGCCGCGGTGACGCGGCGGGCCGCGGCCGACCGGATCTCCGCCGCGGCGCGGGTGCTCGACGCCAACACCAACACCCCCGCGGTGGACCTGCGGGCGCGGCCGTCGCTCGACGACGCCCTCGACGACCTGGAGCACTCGGTGGCGGCGGCCGCCGAGCGGCGGTCACGGGCGTCGCGGGCCGAGAACCGGCTGTCGTGGGCGCTGGGCGCCATCGCCAACGGCGTCGTCATCTTCGACGAGCGGGGCGACATCGTGTACCGCAACGACCCGGCGGCCTCGTTCCTGGCCGCCCGCCACAGCGACGCCCTGGTGGAGGAGGCCATCACCACCATGGCGTCCGACGCGCTCCGGGGCCGGGGCGGCGAGCGGGAGCTCGAGCTGTTCGGCCCGCCCCGCCGCATCCTGAGCGTGCGGGCCGTGCCGCTGGAGCGGGCGACCCGCCCCTCCGGCGTGCTCGTGGTCGTGGAGGACACGTCCGAGCGCCGCCGCCTGGAGAACGTGCGCCGCGACTTCGTCGCCAACATCAGCCACGAGCTCAAGACCCCGGTGGGGGCGCTGGCGCTGCTGGCCGAGACGCTGCTCGACGAGGCCGACCCGGAGGTCACCCGGCGGCTGGCCGAGCGGCTGGCCTCGGAGGCGTTCCGGGTCGGCAACACGATCGACGACCTGCTGGAGCTGTCCCGGCTGGAGGTGGCGACGGGGCTGGCCACCGACGAGGTGGGCGTGGCCGGGTTCGTGATCGACGCCACCGACCGGGTCCGGCCCGCGGCCGAGCAGCGGGGCATCGAGATCGAGGTCGAGGCCCCGCCCGCCCGGCTCACCGTGGTGGGCGACCGCCGCCAGCTCGTGTCCGCGGTGACCAACCTGCTCGACAACGCCGTCAAGTACAGCGAGCCCGGCAGCTCGATCGACGTGCGGGCCCGCACCGACGGGACCTGGGTCGACGTCACGGTGCGGGACCACGGCATCGGCATCCCCCGCCGCGACCTGGAGCGCATCTTCGAGCGCTTCTACCGGGTCGACCGGGCCCGCAGCCGCGAGACCGGGGGCACCGGCCTCGGGCTCGCCATCGTCCGCCACGTCGCCTCCAACCACCGGGGCGAGGTCCGTGTCCAGTCCCGCGAGGGCGTGGGCTCCACGTTCACCCTGCGACTGCCCGCCGGGCCGGGACCCGTCGCCGTCACCAAGGAGGCCGGATGACCACGCCCGACGCCACAGTCCTGCTCGTCGAGGACGAGGACAGCTTCGTGGAGGCCCTGACCGTGGGGCTCAAACGCGAGGGCTTCCGGGTCCAGATCGCTCACGACGGTGCCGAGGCCCTCGAGGTGTTCGACGCCGTGAAACCGGACCTGGTGCTGCTCGACGTCATGCTGCCCAAGGTGTCGGGTGTGGACGTCTGCCGCGAGCTGCGGCGGCGCTCGACCGTCCCGATCATCATGGTGACCGCCAAGGGGTCCGAGATCGACACGGTGGTCGGCCTGGAGGTCGGGGCCGACGACTACGTCACCAAGCCGTACCGGCTCCGCGAGCTGGTCGCCCGCATGCGGGCCGTGCTGCGCCGCCGCCCGGTCGACACCGCGGGGCGCAGCGTCCCCGGCGAGGCCATCGAGGTCGGCGACGTGCGCCTCGACCCCGAGCGCCACGAGGTCGAGATCCGGGGCGAGCAGGTCAAGCTGCCGCTCAAGGAGTTCGAGCTGCTGGAGCTGCTGCTGGCCAACGCCGGCCGGGTCCTGCCCCGCGAGACGCTGATCGACCGGGTGTGGGGCACCGACTACGTGGGCGACACCAAGACGCTCGACGTCCACGTCAAGCGGCTGCGGGCCAAGGTCGAGCGCGACCCGGCCGCCCCCACCCGCATCGTCACGATCAGGGGGTTGGGTTACAAGTACGACACACCGAGGGCATAGAGGCTGCGCCGATAGGCGGAGCCGTGGCCCGAGCGGCCCGCTGCGAACGCAGCAAGAGCGGGAGACATAGGCCCCGTGGCTGCGCCTCCCCGCCGAGGGGGCTTGTACCCTCGCAGTGATGTCGGTCGACAACGGGTGGCAGCCGCTGGCCGTGCCCCGGAGGCGCACGGGGGCCAACGTCTTCGTCATCACGCCCTTCACCCGGCTGGCGCGCACCCACGCGGCGGCGGTGGCGGGCGACACCCTCATCGCCCTCGCCCTGGCCGGCTCGCTGTTCTTCGACATCAGCCCGACCGACGCCCGGTCCAAGGTGGCGCTGTACCTGGCGCTCACGATGGCGCCGTTCGCCGTGGTGGCCCCGCTCATCGGCCCGGTGCTCGACCGGGCCCGGGGCGGGCGGCGCCTCATGGTCATCGCCGGCAACGCGCTCCGGGCGGTGCTGTGCCTGCTCATGATCCGCGACCTCGACAGCCTGGCGCTGTTCCCCGAGGCGTTCGTCATCCTGGTGCTGGCCAAGAGCTACCACGTCGCCAAGTCGGCCATCGTGCCGACGGTCGTGCGGTCCGACGACGAGCTGGTGGAGGCCAACTCCCGGCTGGCGTTCCTGTCGGGCGTCATGGGGTTCGTGGCCGCCCTGCCGGGCCTGGCCGTCATCGCGCTGTGGGGCAGCGAGGGCGTGCTGGTGCTCGCGTCCGGCGTGTTCGCCGTGGCCGCCGTGTTCGGGCTGCGCATCCCGGCCACGCAGGTGGCGGCCGACCACACGTCCGAGACCGAGCGCCAGGAGCTGCGGGGCGGCGGCATCATCCTGGCCGCGTCGGCCATGGGCCTGCTGCGGGGGATCGTGGGGTTCCTCGCCTTCCTGGTGGCGTTCGCCCTCCGCACCGACGGCGCCCCCACCTGGCAGTTCGGGCTGCTGCTGGGGGCCAGCGGCGTCGGGTCGCTGCTCGGCTCGCTGGTGGCGCCGGCGCTGCGTCGCAACGGCACGTCGGAGGAGCGCATCATCCAGGTGGTGCTGGCCGTGACGGGCGCCGCCGGGGTGCTGGCGGCGTGGGCGGGAGGTCTCGTGGCCGCCACCGTGCTCGCCGCCGTGATCGGGATGGCGGCCAGCTGCGGCAAGCTGGCGTTCGACTCCGTGGTGCAGCGCGACGCCCCCGACGCCAACCGGGGCCGGTCGTTCGCCCGGTTCGAGACCCGGTTCCAGCTGACGTGGGTGGTGGGGGCGTTCATCCCGGTCGTGGTGCCGATCCCGCTGCAGGCGGGCTTCCTGGTCATCACGGTGGTGGCGGTCTTCGCCCTGTTCTCGTACCTGGCCGGGCTGCGGGCGCTGGCCCGGGGTCAGATGCCGACGGTCCGCAACCCGGCGGAGGCGATCACGAGCCGCCTGTCCCGGCTGCGCCGCCAGGGGTTCGCCGTCGAGGAGAAGGCGCCCGAGCCCGCGGACGACCGCGACGACGAGCCGGCCGAGCCGGCTGCCGAGCCGGCCGCCGAGCCGGCCGCCGCCGATGTCGAGCTGGCCGAGGTGCCGCTCTACGACGTCGAGGCCGACGACGACCGGGCGGCCGCCCTGCCGCCGCCGCCACCGCCTCCACCCCCGCCGCCGGAGCGCGGCGTGGTGATCGACCCCACGAACCTCTAGCCGTCCTAGTCGTCGGGCAGGTCGATGCGGGCCAGCCACAGGCCCGGGGCGTCGATCTCGGGCGGGCTGGGCAGCATCTTGTCGCCCTCCCACAGCCGGGCGAGGCCCTCGTCGCCCGCCCGCTCGATCACGCCGGACACGAACGCCGAGCCCCGGTCGTAGGTGGCCTGGGTCAGCTCGAGGCCGAGCAGGCGCTCCACGAACCGGTCGGACTCCGCGGTCTCGACCCGGCGCCGGCGCAGCGCCTCGGTCAGCATCGAGTAGCTGGGGATGAGCTTGGACCCCACGGTGTCCATCACGTGGTCGACCACCCCGACCACCAGGGCGACGACGGCCTCCAGGCGGGGGAGCAGGGCCCGCTGCTCGTCGGACTGGATGGCGCCGAGCAGCGCCCCCGGCTCGCCCAGCGCCTGCTGGATCTGGGCCAGCGACTCGGGCCCGCCGGTCAGGTCGAGGTCGCCGAGCTGGTCCTCCAGCGCCCCCGCGTCGCTGCGGAACTTGGTGGTGTACTCGCCGAGCAGCGACTCGAGCCGGGCCCGCACGTGGGGGACGCCGAGCACGGCGTGGTGGGCGATCTCGTGCAGGCAGATCCACAGGCGCAGGTCGTCGGCGGGGAGGCTCCACCCGCTGCCGAACTCGTCGAGGTTGCGGACCAGGATGACCAGCTCGTCGGACGGCGGCCGGGGCACCGGCAGGTCGTACTGGCCGAGCGAGCGCCGGGCCAGGTGGCCGACCATCGAGCCGGCCGTCATCGCCACCATCATCGGCTGCATGGCCTGGATCATGGGGCCGAGCATGGCGGCGAGCTGGTCGTCGGGCCCGCCGAACGGGTCGTCGGGCCCGTCGGGGTCGTCGGGGTCGTCGGTGTCGGCCGCGCCCAGCGAGCCGGCCAGCTTCTCCAGGAGGGGCCGGTAGTCCTCCAGCGTGCGCTGCGCCCAGTGCCCGCGGGTCACCGGCAGGACGGTGAGGCCCCGGCCGGTCACGGACGTGGACAGCCCGGTCACGTTGGCGACGTGCAGCTCGGCCACCCGGGCGAGCTGTTCGAGCTTGATGCGCTCGAGGGGGTCGACGTTGGGCTCGGTGGCGTTCTCGGTGGCCACCGCCAGGGCCAGGTTGCGGGCCGCGTCCCACGGCACACCCCGCCCGGCCTGCCCGAACAGCTTGGCCAGGTCGCCGAACAGCGGGAAGCCTTCGAACGGGTTGGGGGTACCCGGTTCGTCACTCACCTCTGGCACGCTACCGCCGGGGACCGGCCCCGCCGCCTCGCGTGCGGTTTGTGGAGGCGAACTTTGGCAAGGTAGAGGCATGGGGAAGGTCGTGATCACCGGGGTCGAGACGACGCTGGGGCGGCGGGTCGCCCGCCTGGCCGCGGAGGAGGACGGTGCCGACGTCGTCGGCCTGGCCCGCGCGACGGTCGCCGGGCTGCCCGCCCGGGTGTCCGTCTACCGGGTCGATCCGGCGAGCGACGACGTCAAGCCGCACCTGGAGCACGCCGACGCGGTCGTCCACCTGGCCACTCCGCGCCCGCGGGGCCGACCGCACCCACCGACGACGTGGCCGTGGCCCGCCGGGTCCTCGACGCCGCCGGCGACATGGGCGTGGCCCACGTCGTCGTGCTGTCCAGCGCCGTCGTGTACGGCGCGTGGGCCGACAACCCGGTCCCGCTGACCGAGGACGCCACCCTGCGCCCCAACCCCGGGTTCGCGTTCGCGGCCGAGCGGGCCGAGATCGAGCGCCTGACCGCCGAGTGGCGGGACGCCCATCCCGGCGCGACGGCCACGGTCCTGCGCCCGGCCCGGGTCGCCGCCGCCGACCACCGCGACTGGCTGGTCCGGGCGCTGCGGCCCGGCCCCGCGGTGCCCGACGAGACCGACGAGCCGCCGGTCCAGTTCGTCGACCTCGACGACGTCGCCGCCGCCTGCGACCTGGCCCGCCGGTCCCGGCTCGACGGGGCGTACAACGTGGCGCCCGAGGGCTCGATCCCGGCCGACGAGGTGCGGTCGCTCATCGGCGCGCCGGTCAAGGTGCCGCTGCCCGGGCGGGTGGCCAGCCGGCTGGCCCGCTGGCGGTTCCGCTGGGGCCTCGGCCCCACCCCGCCCGAGCTGCTGGCCTACACCGTGTACCCGTGGGTCGTGGCCGCCGACCGCCTGCGGGCGCAGGGCTGGTCGGCCGCCGTGTCCAACGAGGAGGCGTGCGTCGAGGCGCACGAGGCGGGCCCGTGGGCCACGCTGAGCCCCCGACGCCGCCAGGAGATCACCCTCTCGGTGGCCGGTGCCGGCATCGCCGCGGCCGTGGTCGGCGCGGTCCTCGCCGCCCGCCGCTGGCTGCGCCGCGGCTGACGCCGCCGTCACCGCGCCGGCGGCTCCTCCAGCGTGACCGTGAGCGTCGCCCGGGACCCGTCGGGGCGTGTCACCTCGACCGTCACCTCGTCGCCCGGCGAGTAGGCGCGCAGCGCCACCATCAGGTCCGGCATGCGGGCGACCGGCAGGCCGTCGAACGACACCACCACGTCGCCCGCCTCGATGCCGGCCACCGCCGCGGGGCTGCCGCTGACCACCGACGCCACCCGGGTCCCGCCCCCCGACGTCGGCGTGGCCACGCCCTCGGCCGGCTCGTCGGTGGTGCCCTCGATGCCGAGCCAGCAGGTGCGCACCCGGCCCTCGATGAGCAGGTCGTCGGCCACCCGCCGGGCCACCTCGACCGGCGCCACGTACCAGGACTCGTCGTCGACCGCGGTGGTGATGCCGACCACGGCCCCCCGGGCGTCGACCACGGGGCTGCCGAGGCCCAGCTCCGGGGCCTCGCCCTCGACCTGCACGCCGTCGAGCGCCGTGCCCGACGGGCCCACGTAGCGCTCCGTCGTCGCCACGGTCCCCGACGCCGTGGTGGTGCCGATGGCCTCCCGCGCGCTCACCGCGAAGGCCGTCTCGCCGGCCACCAGGTCGCCCCGCAGGGCCAGGACCCCGGCGGTGTACCCGTCGTCGTCGAGGTCGAGCACGCTGAGGCCGGTCGCCGGGTCGGTGCCGAGGACGCTCGGCGGCGACGGCCGTCCCGTCGGGGAGGCGCACCGGGATCTCGGAGGCGCCGGCGGTCAGCGCCGCGCTGGTCACGACGATGCCGTCGTCCCGCACGACCACGCCCGACCCGGTGACCTCGCCCTCGCCGGTGACCGGCAGCCCGGTGCCGGGGGCCAGGATGCCGACCACGCTGGGCGCGACCCGCTGGCGGACCCCGTCGACGATGCCGCCGGTGAGTCCCGGTGCGGTCGCCACCGGGTTGAGGGCCACCCGCTCGGTGACCGGCCGCTCGACGACCCGCTGCCCCAGGCCGAGGACGACGATGAGCACGCCCGCGGCCGCGGCACCGGCCGCGCCCGCGGCGGCGACGGTGAGCCAGCGCCGGCCGGGCCGGTCGGGCGCCGGGCGGCGGAGGGCCGGTGCCGCCGGTGACGGCGACCCGTCGTCGGACGCGTCGAGCCGGACGATCGGGTGGCCGCGCATCTCGGACGGATGGCGCCACAGACGATCGTCGGGATGAGGCGGCGGACGAAACCCCGACGGCCCCTCTTCGGCATCCTCGTCGAAGGGCACGGCCGGAGGATATAGGCGGGTCGCGGCGAACGGGGGGCGCCCCCCGGCCCCTTGGCGCAGCGTACGGCCCCCGCCAACGTACGATGAACGGCGATGGACACGCCGGACGCCCCCCTGGCCCCGCCCGAGGGCGACACCTGGCTCGGGCTGTCGGCCGCGCCACTGCCGGTGGCGGAGGCGACCGCCTGGGCGGTGCGACCCGACTGCGGCGGCCTCGTCCTGTTCTCCGGGACGGCCCGCGACCACGCCGACGGCCGCCCCGGCGTCGAGAAGCTGGAGTACGAGGCGTACGAGAGCCAGGTCGTCCCCCGGTTGCAGGCCGTCGCGGACGAGGCCCGGGCGCGGTGGCCGGTCCTCGGGCGCCTGGCGCTGCTGCACCGGGTGGGCGTGCTGGAGGTGGGCGACAGCGCGGTGGTCGTCGTGGCGACGGCGCCCCACCGGGAGGAGGCGTTCGCCGCCGCCCGGTTCTGCATCGACACGCTGAAGCGCTCGGTCCCCATCTGGAAGCGCGAGACCTGGTCGGAGGGCTCCAGCTGGGGCCTCGAGGCGCAGCACATCGTGGACGCGGCCCCGTGAGCGAGCGCAGCGAGCGAACCATCGGCACAGTGCCCTCCTCGGCACGACGGCTCGTCCGCGCATCCCGAAGGGTGCGCCAATGAGCCCCGTCGCCTTCCTCATGATCGCGGTGGTCATCTCCGTGGTGGGCTGCGGCATCCTCTACCTGCGCAACCGCACGCCGTCGTCGCTCGAGTCGGGCATCGACAACTTCCGGCGCGAGATGCAGGCGCTCGCCCCCCGGGACGACGAGGTGCCGTCCCGGCGGTGGTGGAGGCGCTGACGCTTGGCCCGCGACCTCGCCATCGATCTCGGTACCGCCAACACCCTCGTCTACGAGCGCGGCCGGGGCATCGTCCTCAACGAGCCGACCGTCATCGCCCTCAACACCCGCACCCGCGAGGTGCTGGCCATGGGCCACGACGCGTGGCAGATGATCGGGCGCACGCCCAGCGACATCGTGGCCGAGCGGCCGCTGCGCCAGGGGGCGATCACCGACTTCGACGTCACCCAGCGCATGATCCGGCTGCTGCTGCACCGGGTGCGGGTCGGGCGGTTCAACCGGCCCCGCGTCGTGGTGTGCGTGCCGTCGGCCATCACGACGGTCGAGCGGCGGGCGGTGGCCGAGGCGGCCCGGCGGGCGGGGGCGACCGACGCGTTCCTCATCGACCAGCCGATGGCGGCCGCCATCGGGTCGGGGCTGCCGATCCACGAGCCGGTCGGCAACCTGGTCATCGACGTGGGCGGCGGCACGACCGAGACCGCGCTGATCTCCCTCGGCGGCGTCGTGGGCCTGTCGGCCGTGCGGGTCGGGAGCTTCGACATCGACGCCGCCATCCAGGCCTACGTGCGGCGCGAGTACGGCATCGCCGTGGGCGAGCGCACGGCCGAGGAGATCAAGCTGGCCATCGGGTCGGCGTGGCCGGTGCGCGACGAGCTCAAGGCCGAGGTCCGGGGCCGGGACCTGGCGTCGGGGCTGCCGAAGACCGTGATCCTGACCCCGGCGGAGATCCGGGCCGCCATCGACGACGTGATCGTCGAGATCGTCGAGTCGGTGATCGCCTGCCTGGGCAGCGCCCCGCCGGAGCTGGCGCACGACCTGATCGGCCAGGGCATGGTGCTGGTGGGCGGGGGCGGCATGCTGGCCGGCCTCGACCAGCGCATCGCCCACGAGACCGAGATCGACGTCCACCTGGTCGAGAACGCGCTTGGAGTCGGTCGTGCTGGGCGCCGGCCGCTGCATCGAGGACCCGGCCGCCCTCCGCGTGGCGTTCCAGTCGGGCCGGTAGCCACCCCGCCGCCGTTTGTCGTCTCTCACCGCGGATATCCGCGGTGAGAGACGACAGACGGTCAGTGGCGCACCTCGTGGGTGGCCCCGCAGCCCCGGCACGTCGACGTCCAGCCGGTGGGGGTGACCTGGGTGGCGAGCCAGCGGCCGCAGTCCGGGCAGTAGTGCCACGGGTCGGACGGGCGGGCGCAGCCGCCGCACTCGGCCGCGGGCCTGCCGCACCCGGTGCAGTGGGCCATCAGATCACCTTGGACAGCGAGCCGATCGGCATCCTCAGGCCCTTCAGCATGACGACGTCCTGCTGCGGCGAGCGGCCCAGCGTCGTCAGGTAGTTGCCGGTGATCAGGGCGTTGATCCCCGCGGTCATGCCCATCTCCTGCAGGTCGCCGAGCGTGACCTCCCGGCCGCCGGCGTAGCGGAGGATCACGTCGGGCAGCGCCAGGCGGAACAGGGCGATCCAGCGGATGGCCTCCAGCGCCGCCATCAGCGGGCGGTCGGCCAGCGGGCGTCCCGGGCCGGGGGTCGAGGAAGTTGACGGGCACCTCGGCGGGGCCGACCTCCCGCAGCTCGCCCAGCAGCTCGACCCGCTGCTCCGGCGTCTCGCCCATGCCGAGCAGGACGCCGCAGCACAGCTCCATGCCGTGGTCGCGCACGAGGCGGCAGGTGGCGGCGCGCTCGTCCCACGTGTGGGTGGTGACGATCTCGGGGAAGAACGAGCGGGCCGTCTCCAGGTTGTGGTTGTAGCGGTGGGTGCCGGCGGCGGCGAGGCGGGCGGCCTGGTCGCGGGTGAGGATGCCGGCGCTCACGGCGACGTTGAGCCCGGTCTCCCGGCCGACGAGGCCGACGACGTGCTCCAGGTGGGTCATCAGCCGCTCGTCGGGGCCGCGGACGGCGTAGACCAGGCAGAACTCGCTGGCGCCCAGCTCGGCCGTCTCCCGGGCGGCGGCCAGGACCTCGTCGTCGCGGAGGAGGGGCAGCGCCTTGACCGGGCTGTCGAACCGGGACGACTGCGAGCAGAAGTGGCAGTCCTCGGGGCAGCCGCCGGTCTTGGCCGACAGGATGCCCTCGACCTCGACGGTGTCGCCGCACCAGGCCACCCGCACGGCGTGGGCGGCGTCGGCCAGGGCCGGCACGTCCCCGTCCGGCAGGGCGGCCAGCGCGGCCAGCTCGTCGAGGGTCAGCTGGCGCCGGTCGTCGACCAGGGCGCGCCGGGCGTCGGCGATGGGCGGTCGGGCTCGGGCACGGCGTGAGGCTAGTGCCACGTCCAGGCGTGCGCCCTCCCAGCCGCGGATGACTGCGTCGGCCCTCTCTAGCGGCGCCGATGTCCTCGGCCGCCTGCCGGACCTGCCAGTCGCGGTCGCCGAGCGCCCGCTCGAGGGCGGCGTCGACGTCGGGGCCGTCGAACGGGGCGAGGGCCAGGACCGCCCGGCGGCGGACGGCGGGGCGGTCCCGGGTGGCGGCCAGGATCGCCGGCAGGCCGGCGGGGTCGCCGATGGCGCCGAGCGCGGCGACGGCGGCCTCCCGGCACAGGGGGTCGTCGTGGCCGGTGACGACCGGGACGAGGGCGTCGACCACCCCGGGCTCGGGCGGCTGGCGCTCCCCGGACGCCCACGCGGCGGCCTCGACCACCGTGGGGTCCTCGTCCCGGAGCACGGGCGCCAGCGGGGGCGGCCCGGTCGCCCGCGACGGGGGCGCACAGCTCGGCGGCGCGGGCCCGCACGGCCGGGGCGGGATCGGCCAGCCCGGCGGCCAGGTCGTCCGGGGTCATCCCCCCGGCCCGGGCCAGCGCGCCGAGGGCGGTGGCCCGCACGGCGGGCACGTCGTCGCCCAGGTGGCGGCGGGCCTCGGCCACGTCGCCCCGGTGTCCGGCCAGGGCCGCGGCACGGCGGCGGGCCACGTCGTCGGCTAGCTTGCGCGTCACCGTCCCGCCACCGGGGGAGATGAGGGTTGACGGTCGACGAGTCGGCGCGCACCGCACGGCACGAGCAGGCGGCCACCACGCGGCGCCAGCTGCTCGACGCCGCGGTCGCCGTGTTCGACGACAAGGGGTACCAGGGCGCCACGGTGGGGGCGATCACCGATCGGGCCAGCACGGCGCACGGGACGTTCTACCTCTACTTCCGCAACAAGGAGGACGCGTTCTGCCAGGTGATGGAGGCCGTGATCGTCGACGAGTTCGCCGCCGAGGTCATGGTCCCGCTGTCCGACGAGCCCCGGGCGGCGATCGACGGGGGCATCCGCCGGTTCGTGGCGTTCTACCACCGGCACGTCGGCCTCTGGCGGGCGCTGCTGGAGGGCATGCTGGTCTCGCCGCGGGTGCAGTCCCTGTGGCTGGAGCTGCGCCGTGACCTGGTGCTGCGCATGTCGGTGGCGTTCGCCGCCGGGCAGGCGCAGGGCACGACCCGGCCGTTCGACACCGAGATGGTGGCCCACTCGCTGGCGGCGATGACCGAGTGGTCGGCGTTCACCCACCTGGTGCTGGGCCAGCCCGGCGGCGAGGAGCGGGGCCCGGAGGCCCTCGTGGAGACGCTGAGCGACCTCTGGTACCGCGGCCTCCACGGCCGCGTCCCGGAGGACGACGCCGGCGGCGGCGGTCAGAGCCCGGCCAGCGCCTGAGCCCCGGCGAACGCGATCCCGGCCACGATCACGGCCGCGACGGTGCCGAGCACGACGACGAGGGCGAACAGCCCGAGTCCGGCCTTGAGCCGGGTCCCCACCGGGACCCGCAGCGGCACGATCACCCCGTCCCGCCGCGGCCGCGAGCGCCGCCGGGTGGCCGTCGCCATCGGCCGGGTGGCGACCGCGGTCGTGTCGTCCCCCGCGGGCGGGTTCGTCACGATCCAGGTGTCCCCGCCGTGGCCGTTGCCCCCGACCGCCGGCAGCGTCTCGGTGGTGCTGTCGGGCGACGCACCGTTCCCCCCGCCGGGCCGGGTGGGCACGGGGCCGTGCTGGCGGGGCCGGGGCACCGGCCGCCCGGCGGGACGCCGCCGCTGCCCGGTCCGCACCCCGACGGGCGGGCGTCACGACGGCCTGGGCGGGGACGTCGGTCGCCAGCCCCTCGGGCGGCGTCACCGGCAGCGCGGGCGCCCCGCCGGCCGCCACGGGCGTGGTCGTGTCCGCCGCGAACGATCTCGGACGGCTCGACGGTCTCGGCCTCGGCCTCCGGCTCGTGCCGGCGTGGTGGCCGCGGGCTGGGGGCGGGAGCGGGGCGGGCTCCTCGGCCACCACCTGCGGGCGCGGTCGCAGCCGTCGCCCGGCCCCCGACGCGGTCCCGGCCACGCCGGACGCCACCGTCGCCGCGGCCCGGCCCGACGCGCCGGCGGCGGCGCCGGCCCCTCGCCGGGAGGCCCGGCCGGCCCGGGTCAGTCCTGCCCACAGCGCCGCTCCCGCGGCGGCCACGGCCAGCCCCGCCCTGCCCGCCACCCGGCGGGTGGCGGCCCAGGCCCGGGCGGAGAACCTCCGGGTCGCGGCCCAGCCCTGCGCGGACCGTCGCCCGATCGTCGCCCCTGCCTGGGCGCAGGTGGTGCGGGTGGCGGCCCAGCCGCGCGCGGCGTGGACACGGGTCGCCGCCCATGCCCGGGACGCATGCGTCCCGGCCTCCGCCCAGGCGCGGGGGCCTTCCCGCCGCGCCGAGGCCCAGGCGTGCGCCGAGCCGTGGCGGGTCGCCGCCCAGGCACGTGCCGACCCGCGGCGGACCGTGGCCCAGGCGTGGGCGCCACCGCTGCGGGTCATGGACCATGGTTTTCCCTGCCGGACGGTCTCCCACACCTCGCCGCCCCGGCGCTGCGTCCCGGCCCACGCCCGCCCGCCGGCCCGCCGGGTGGCGGCCCACGGCGTTGGCGGCGCCGCGTCGGGTGGACGCCCAGGCCGGTCCGGCCTGCCGCCGGGTGGCGGCCCAGGCGTGCGCGGTGCCGCGTCGGGTGGTCGACCCAGGCGTTGGCGGTGCCGCGTCGGGTGGCGGCCCAGGCGGTCCGGCCGTCGCCGGGTCGTAGCCCAGGCGTGGGCGTGCGCCGGGTGGCGGCCCAGGCGGGCGGTGCCGCGTCGGGTGGCGGCCCAGGCGTGCGCGGTGCCTCGTCGGGTGGTGACCCAGGCGTGTGGCGGTGCCGCGTCGGGTGGCGGCCCAGGCCGGTCCGGCCTGCCGCCGGGTGGCGGCCCAGGCGTGAGCCGTCGTGCGCCGGGTGGCGGCCCAGGCGCGTGCGGTCGTGCGCCGGGTGGCGGCCCAGGCGCGGGGTGCGTGGTAGCGGACTGCCGACCAGGCACGATCGGCGCCCCGCCGGGTGGCGGCCGCGGCGCCGGCGGTCACCCGCCGGGTCGTCGCCCAGGCCTCGGCCCAGCGGTCGTCCCGGTTCGACCCGGGATCCCGGGGGGCCGTGCCACCCCGGTCGTCGGCCGCCGCCGCACGCAGGCGGGCGAGGCCCCGGGCCCACCCGGGCACCGGGACTTCCACCCGCCGGGTGCCGAGTTCGGCTTCCCCCGTGGCAGGCTGGTCGCGCGATGCCGAGCGCTTCCCGGCCGTGACGGCCGTCGCGCCAACCACAAACGCCAGTGAGCCGAGTACGAACAAGAACACGCCGCCACGGATGGTAACCCCCACCGACTCCGATGCCGACGGGGCAGACGCGATCTCCCACGGTCTGAAGGCCGACCTCCAGAACGGGTCGTCCGCCCCTCCGGCCAGCCCGACGCCGGCCCTCGCGGCGCGCCCGGACGGCGCCGACGGCGACGGTTCCGAACCGCCCGAGGACGACACCGGCCGCCGCCGCCGCAACCCCCGCCGCATCGCGCTGGGGGTCGTGGCGTTCCTGCTGACCGCCTTCCTCATCGGGGCGACGTTCGTCCCGCTGCCGTACTACCTGTTCAAGCCGGGCTCGGTCCGGGACACCGAGCCCCTCATCACCGTCGAGGGCACCCCGGTGTACCCGTCCGACGGCTCGATCGCGTTCACCACCGTCTCGCTCCGCCAGGCGTCGCTGCTCGGCCTGGCCCAGGGCTGGCTCGACGACGACATCGACGTCTACAGCCGCGACCGGGTCCTCCAGGGTCGGGACGTCGACGAGAACCGCCAGGTCAACCTGCGGATGATGGACAACTCCAAGCAGGTCGCCACCCAGGTCGCGCTCGAACGCCTCGGCTACGAGGTCGACGTCACCGTCGGCCAGGTGGTCGAGACGGTCCAGCCCGGGATGCCGGCCGAGGGCAAGCTCGAACCGAACGACACGATCGTGGCCGTCGACGGCGAGCGGTTCGACGACGGCGAGGACATGAGCCGGCTGCTCGCCGCCCACGCCCCGGGCGACACGGTGACCCTCACGGTGCTGCCCCTCGCCGGCGAGGAGCGCGACGTCGAGATCGTGCTGGCCCCGTCGCCCGACGACCCCAACCGGGGGATCATGGGCGTCACCGTGTTCACGGTGGTGCTGGCGTACGACTTCCCGGTCGACGTCGAGATCGACACCGGCGACGTCGGCGGCCCCTCGGCGGGCCTGGCCTTCACCCTCGCGATCATCGACGACCTCACCCCCGGTGACCTCACCGGCGGCCACAACATCGCCACCACCGGCACGATCGCCGGGGACGGCACGGTCGGGCCCGTCGGCGGCACCGGCCAGAAGGCGGCCGCCGTCCGGGAGAAGGACGTCGAGCTGTTCCTCGTGCCCCGCGACGACTACGAGGACGCGGTCGCGCACGCGGGCGACGACCTCGAGGTCGTGGCCGTCGACAACCTGGACGACGCGCTCGACGCGCTGGCCGACCTCGGTGGCAACGCCGACGACCTGCCCCAGGTCGGTGCTGCGTCCGCCCATCCCGCCATCTGACGGGTGATACCACGCTGAGAGGTGGAAAAATTGACCCTCGGCGCGCGCCCTCCTGGGGTCATACGATCGGGAACCATGTCGCCCGAGCCTCCTCTCGATGCGACGGGCATCGCCCGCCGGCACTTCTCCACCGTCCGGAAGGGCTTCGATCAGGACGAAGTCCGCGCCTTCCTCCACGAGCTGTCCGACATGGTCGGGCGGCTGCAGCGGGGGGAGGCCCACGAGCGTGAGCGGGCCGAGCGCGCCGAGACACGCGCCGACCTGGCCGAGAAGCTCGACCAGCACCGCCTGGTGGAGCTGCTCGGCGAGGAGACCGCCCGCGTGCTCGAGGCCGCCCGCGAGGCCAGCGGCGACATCCGCGCCAAGGCCGAGGAGGCCGCCTCCCGCATGGTGCGGGAGGCCCAGGCCGAGTCCCGGGCCATCGTCGAGGCCGCCGACCGGGACGCCGCGACCCGCCGGCTGGAGATCCTGGCCGAGGCCGACGACCTGCGCCGGGAGGCCGAGGCCGAGGTCGAGCTGCGCCGGGCCGAGGGGCGTGACGTCGTCGACGCCATGCGCCGGGAGGCCGAGGCCGAGCGGGAGGCGATGCTGGCCGACGGCGAGCGGGCCCGGACCGAGGCGGAGGCGGCCGCCGAGCAGATCCGGGCCGCGGCCCGCGAGCAGGGCCGCCGCCTGGTCGGCGAGGCCCAGACGGTCCGCGAGCGCATGCTCGCCGACCTGGCCCGCCGCCGCCGCACCGCCCGCGAGCAGCTCGAGCGGCTGAACGGCGCCCGCGAGCGGCTGCTGGCCGCCTACGAGGTGGTCCGGCGCACCGTCGACGAGGCGACGTCCGAGCTGGTCGTCGCGCTGCCCGAGGCCAAGCAGGCCAGCGAGGCGGCGATGCGCCGGGTGAGCGACGAGCCGGAGGACACGGTCGAGGTCATCGAGGCCGAGCTGTCCGTGGCCCGCATGGCCGGCGTGGTCGACGACGTGGCCGCCACCGCCGTCTCCGACGACGAGCTGGACGAGATGCTGCGCGAGCTGGCCGAGGAGGAGGAGGCCGAGGCGCTGGCGGCCGAGGAGCGGGCGGCGGCCGGCGCCGAGCCCGCGGCGGACGTCGAGGTCGAGCTGGCCGTGGTGGCGGTGGACGAGGGGCCGGCCGCGGCCGACCAGGACCCCGGGCCCGGGGCGCAGACCGCGCCGGAGCCCGAGCCCCAGCCCGCCCCGGCAGCCGGCGCTCGACGCCGATCCCGCCGCGCCCGGCCGAGCCGGGCCCGGTCCGACGAGGGCGAGGATCCGGCCCCTACGTCGACGAGCTGTTCGCCCGGATCCGGGCGGAGCGGACCGGCCCCGAGGCGGCCGCCGACGGGGAGGCGACCGCCGTCGCCGTCGTCACGGGCACGGCCCCGGACGACCTGGCGGCGCCGGACGGGTCCGACGTCGTCGACGAGGACGAGGACGAGGTCGTCGACCCCGAGGTGGCCCTGCTGCGCGACCGCGACACCGTGCTCGCCGGGGTGGAGCGCGAGCTGGGCCGCCGGCTCAAGCGGGTGCTGGCCGACGAGCAGAACGAGGTGCTCGACCTGCTGCGGCGGGGCCGGTCGGTGGCGTTCGCCGACGTCGTGCCGCCCGGCGACGAGCACGCCGACCGCTTCGCCATCGCCGCCGGCCCCGACCTCGACACGGCGGCCGCGCACGGGGCCGCCAGCATCGGCGGCGACCTCCGGGTGTCGTGCGACGAGCTGGCGGGCAGCCTGGGCCGCACCCTGGTCGACCCGCTCCGCGTGCGGATCGAGCGGTCCTTCGACGACTGCGACGGCGACCTGGAGGAGGTCACCGAGCGCCTCCGGGCCCTGTACCGCGAGTGGAAGGGCCAGCACATCGGCGCCGCGGTCCGGCACTACACGGCGGCCGCCTACGCGTGGGGCGCCTACGAGGGGTCGCCCGACGGGACCAAGCTGCGGTGGCTGGTCGACCGCACCGGCGAGGCCTGCCCCGACGCCGACGACAACGCCCTCGCGGGCCCGGTGGCCAAGGGCACGGCGTTCCCGACGGGCGACCGCTGCGCCCCCGCCCACCCCGGCTGCCGGTGCCTGGTGGTGCCCGTCGACATCGTCGTCGAGCGCTGACGGACCGCCCGGGCGGCCGCCGGATCGGCCGGCCGGCCGGCGCGTCCCCGCCGAACCTGAGAGCCGGTTCACGGGTGCGTTCAGGCTGTCGATAGGCTCCCCGCCCATGCGAGCACCCGACGACCTGCCGCGCCGGACCCGGCGCCCGGGCCGGAGCAACCGCGGGCGGACGGTGCTGATCGTGGCGGTGGTGGCGGCCTTCGTGCTGCTGACCTCCCTGCGGGGGATCGCCCGCTTCTACACCGACTTCCTCTGGTTCGACTCGCTCGACCAGAGCGGCGTGTGGCGGGGGGTGCTCGGCGCCAAGATCGTGCTGGCGGTCATCTTCATCGCCCTGTTCTTCGCGCTGTGCTGGGGCAACCTGTTCATCGCCGACCGCATCGCCCCGCCCTACCGGCTGGCGGGCCCCGAGGACGAGCTGCTCGAGCGCTACCACGACCTGGTGGCCGAGCGGACCGGCTGGGTCCGCGGCATCGTGGCCGGCGTCCTGGCGCTCATCGCCGGGTCGGGCGTGTCGTCCGAGTGGAACTCGTGGCTGCTGTTCACCAACGGCGGCGACTTCGGCGTGAGGGACCAGCAGTTCGGGCGCGACGTCGGCTTCTACGTGTTCAAGCTGCCGTTCCTGACGTTCGTCATCGACTGGCTGTTCGCGTCGCTGCTGATCATCCTGATCGTGGTCACGGTGGCCCACTACCTGAACGGCGGCATCCGGGTGCAGCCGCCGTCGCCCCGGGTCGCCCCCCAGGTCAAGGCCCACCTGTCGGTGCTGCTGGCCGCGCTCGCCCTGGTCAAGGCGGGGGACTACTGGCTGCAGCGGTTCGAGCTGACGGTGTCGAGCCGCGGCGTCGTCGACGGCGCCACCTACACCGACGTCCAGGCCCAGCTGCCGGCGCTGAACCTGCTGGTGCTGATCTCGCTGGCCGCGGCCGCGCTGTTCGTCGCCAACATCTTCCGGCGGGGCTGGACGCTGCCGGTCCTGGCCGTCGGCCTGTGGGTGTTCGTGGCCGTGGCGGTCGGGGGCATCTACCCGCAGTACGTGCAGCGGTTCCGGGTGCAGCCCAACGAGTCGGCCAAGGAGCGGCCCTACATCGTCCGCAACATCGAGGCGACACGGGAGGCGCTCAGCCTGGGCGGGGTGGAGACCGCCCGCTACACGCCGACCGACAACCCCGACGACGTGACCCTGGCCGGGTCGGAGGCGACGATCCGCAACATCCGCCTGTGGGACCCGGCCCAGCGGGTGTCCGGGGAGACGTTCGAGCAGCTCCAGCGGATCCGCAACTACTACGGCATCAACGACATCGACGTCGACCGCTACGAGATCGACGGCCAGCCGACACAGGTCAACGTCGGCGCCCGCACGATCAACCCCGACGGGCGTGCCCGGCGACTCGTGGGAGTCGACCCACCTCGCCTACACCCACGGCTACGGGATGGCCCTGGCGCCGTCGAACGCGTCGCGGGGCCGCGAGCCCGACTTCCTCATCGGCAACGTCCCGCCGGAGGTCGACCCGCGGATGGGCGACCTGGGGCTGGACCAGCCCGGCGTCTACTTCGGCGAGGGGCTCGACGGCTACGTCGTCGTCGGGACCGACCGCGAGGAGATCGACTACCAGGACGCCGAGGAGACGCAGGTCACGGAGTACGACGGCGCCGACGGCGTGGCCGCCGACTCGCTGGTGCGGCGGGCGGCGTTCGCCCTGCGGTTCGGCGACCTCAACCCGCTGATCTCCGACTTCATGACCGACGACTCGAAGGTCATCATGGTGCGGGACGTGGTCGACCGGGTGCGGCGCGCTGGCGCCGTTCCTGCACGCCGACGCCGACCCCTACCCGGTCGCGGTCGAGGGCAAGATCGTGTGGGTGGTCGACCTGTACACGACCACGTCGCGGTACCCGTACGCGCAGGAGACCGAGACGGACCAGCTGTCGGAGGCGAGCGGGCTCCGTCACGACTTCAACTACGTGCGCAACTCGGTGAAGGCCACGGTCGACGCCTACGACGGGACGGTGACGCTCTACGTCACCGACGCCGACGACCCGATCGTCAACGCCTACCAGAAGGCGTTCCCGGACCTGTTCACGCCGGGGGACGAGATGTCCCCGGCGCTCCGGGAGCACGTGCGCTACCCCGAGGACCTGTTCCGGGTCCAGACGACGGCGTACGCCCGCTACCACCTGACCGACCCGGACAACTTCTACACGCAGGAGGACGCGTGGCGGGTGGCCCGGGACCCGGGGACGGCGGGGGCCGACCCGTCGACGCCGGTGACCGACACCGCCGGGCAGGCGACGGGCGAGCAGACGTCGCCCCGGATCAACCCCTACTACCAGCTGCTGCAGCTGCCCAACACCAACGGGGAGGCGGAAGCGCCACCGGGCGAGCCCGAGATGGTGCTGATGCGGCCGTTCGTGCCCCAGAGCGACGACGACCGCAGCCAGCTGCTGACGGCGTTCATGGCGGCGAGGATGGACGGCGACCACTACGGCGAGCTGGTCGTCTACCAGATGCCGTCCGGGAACCTGCCACCGGGCCCGGGCATCGCCGCGGCCAACATCCGGGGCGACGAGGAGGTGTCGCAGGCCGACACCGAGCTGGGCCTCGGCAGCTCCGAGGTGCTGTACGGCAACCTGCTGCTGATCCCGATCGACAACGCGCTGCTGTACGTCCAGCCGTTCTACGTGGTGTCCGAGAACGAGGCGCGGCGGCTGCCCCAGCTCACCAAGGTGATCGCCGCCTTCGGCGAGGAGGTCGTCATCGAGGACACCCTCGCGGAGTCGCTGGCGGCCCTGTTCGGCGAACGGATCGCCACCCAGGAGCAACCCGGGGCCGAGCCGACCCCGCCGGGCGAGACGCCCGAGACCGAGTCGCCCGCGCCCACCGGCACGGCCGCCCAGCAGGCGGCCCAGCTGCTCGCCGAGGCCGACGCTCTGTTCGCCGAGGCCGACACCGCGCTCACCGAGGGCAACCTGGCCGAGTTCCAGGACAAGCTGGAGGAGGCGAGGGCCAAGGTCGAGCAGGCGGAGAACATCCTGGCCGACGCCAGGGCCGGCTCGGGCGACGACGGCGACACGACGACGACGACTCGACCACGACGACGACCGCGGGCGTCACGACCCCGCGCCTCAGCCCCAGGTTGGCGTCGGCACGGGGGCGGGCTATGGTGTCCATTCCCACCGACGCGGGGTGGAGCAGTCTGGTAGCTCGTCGGGCTCATAACCCGAAGGTCGTAGGTTCAAATCCTACCCCCGCCACCAACAGACACGCAGGTCAGGCCCGGTCCCAGCGACCGGGCCTCTTGCTGTCCGGAGCCGCCGTGGCCGACCGGGCACCTATCGGGCATCTACGCCGCGGTCGGCGGCCTGGTCATCGCGCCACCTCGCCATGACGGCGACAGTAGGTGTTACGTGACGAGGTTGATGATGCGATCCGGCACGAACACGACGCGCTGTATCGCCGCGCCTGCGAGCGCGGCGGTCACACGCTCGTCGGCCAACGCCGCGCTGAGGGCCTCTGGTTCTGTGGCGCGAGCGCCGAGTTTGAGGCGGGCCCGGACTTTGCCGTCAACTTGGACGACGAGGGCTACGACATCGTGGTTGACGTTTCGCTCGTCCCAAGCGGGCCACGGCTCGGTGTGAACTGAGAACGGTTCGCCCAAGCGGTGCCAGAGTTCTTCAGCGAGGTACGGGGCGACCGGGGCGAGGAGCCGGATGAGGGTACGTTTGGCGTCACGGCTGCGAACGTTGGGGAAGGCCTCCATCAGCTTCGCGATGGCGATGTTGAATCGCATCCGCTCGATGGCGTCACTGACGTCCCGGATGGTGCGGTCCATCACGTAGCCGTCGGCGTCGGGCGCATCTTCACTGTCGATGAGCCGCCACAGCCGAGCGAAGAACCGCTCGACTCCCGCGACGGCGTCGAGCCGGAAGTCGCCGCCGTCCTGCCATGGTGCGCTGAAGAGCAGGGCACAGCGCAGGACGTCGCCGCCGTGGCGGGCCACGTATTCGTCAGGCGTGACGACGTTGCCGCGGCTCTTGGACATCTTGGCGCCTCGATGGACGATGAAGCCTCCGAGTCGCAGGGTTGGGAAGGGCTCCTCGAAGGGGACGTGTCCGAGGTCGTGGAGGGCCATCGTGACGAACCGGGCGTAGAGGTGGTGGCGCTGCACGTGCTCGGGCCCGCCGGCATAGAAGTCGACCGGCAGGACACGGGCGGTTCGCTCGGGGTCCCATGGTCGATCGTCGAAGTCGGTCGATGGATACCGCAGGAAGTACCAGGATGAGTCGACGAAGGTGTCGGACACATCAGTCTCGCGGCGGGCGTCCGTCCCGCAGCCAGGGCACTGAACGCGCAGCCAGTCCTCGGCGGTCGCGAGCGGCGAGAGGCCGGTGCCGGTCGGCCGGAAGTCGTCGAGCTCAGGCAGGTGGACGGGCAGCTCGTCGTCGGGTACCGCAACAGGTCCGCAGTCGGGGCAGTGGACGATCGGGATCGGCGGCCCCCAGTAGCGCTGGCGGGAGATGAGCCAGTCGCGCATGCGGTAGCGCACCGCGGGCCGGCCAATTCTCGCGACGACGTCTCCCGCGAGTAGTGGCGCGCTGGAGGTCGGGATGTTGTTGGCTTCCGCGAACCGGGCGTCTCGTTCGTCGTGCGCGGGGACGCCCATGACCGCTCCGCTTCCGTAGTCAGCCACGACGTAGTCGGCCTCGTACACGGGGACTTCCTCGCCCGTCAGCGGGTGGGGCCGCGTTGTGCCCGCGGCGGCGTGTCCGGGTGGGACAGCGAGGAAGGTGACCGCCGGCAAGGTGTCCGGCCGTGTGGTGAACACGGTCAGGTCACCGAAGTCGACCTGTCGCCCTTCGCTGCGGCCGATCCACGCTCGCTGGAGGCGCCTCGCCCGCTCGGGCCAGTCCAGGTCGTCGAGTCCCGCCAAGAGCCGGTCGGCGTATGCCGTCATGCGCAGGAACCACTGGCGCATCACCCGCTCGACAACGGTCGACCTCGCAGCGCTCGCAGCGCTCATCCTCCGTCTGCTCGCGGGCGAGGACGGTCAGACACGACGGGCACCACAAGACGGGTGCGTCCGCCTGGTACATCAGCCCGGCCCGGAACAGCTCGACGAGCACCCACTGCGTCCACCGGTAGTACGCGGGATCGCTCGTGTCGATCGTTCGCGACCAGTCCCAGGCGCAACCGACCGAGGACAGTTGCCGCCGGAAGTTGGCCGTCGTCCGGGCGATCAGGGTCTTCGGGTGTTCGCCGACGTTGAGGGCGTAGTTCTCGGCGTTGATGCCGAACGCGTCGAAGCCCATGGGCTGGAAGACCGCTCGCCCCCGCATGCGTTGGTAGCGGCCGAACGCGTCGAGGCCGCAGTACTTGAAGACGTGACCAACGTGCAGTCCCTCCGCCGACGGGTACGGGAACTCTCCCAGGTTGTAGAAGAGACGTTCCCGCTCAGCGCCGAAGTCCGCGGTGGCGAGACCAGCCTCGTCCCAGGCTTGCTGCCAGTGGCGCTCGAAGGGGCCCGGGTCATACGGCAGCTCGGAGGGGGCCCTCCTCTCCGCCACCGCCCTGCGACTCGCGAGCGCGAGCTGGTACGGCGGAGTCCTCCGGGTCTGGCAAGTCCAGGGCAGTCATTGATTCCTCCAGTCGGGGCCGAAAATGCAAACCACCTCCTGGCACGAGGCGCAGGAGGCGGTGGCGAGCACCAGACAGTGCTCGCCGTCAGGTAAGGAGAAGAACGCCGTGGTGAGCGGTCATCGCCGCCATCTGTAGCGCAGAACCCCACAGACGGTCAACGCGGAAACCGGTGCGGCGCCTGCCCGTCGGATCGTCAGCACAAGAGGACGGGTGCAATAGTCGCGGCTGTCCGATCGAGCGGCGGGCGGGGGAGGACGAACATGACCACCACCGATCCGAGCGGCTACGCCGAGGTCGGCGGGCTGCGCATGTACTACGAGATCCACGGCACCGGCACGCCCTTGCTGCTGTTGCACGGCGCCTACATGACGATCGAAATGATGGAGCCGCTGCTCGCAGGGCTCGCCAAGGGCCGGCAGGTGATCGCCGTCGAGCTGCGCGGCCACGGGCACACCGGCGACGCCGAGGGCCCCATCACCTACGAGCTGATGGCCGACGACTGCGCCGCACTGCTCGGGCAGCTCGACCTCGCGCCCGCAGACGTCGTCGGCTACAGCATGGGCGGCGCCACAGGCATCCAGCTCGCGATCCGCCACCCGGACGTCGTCCGGAAGCTGGTCATCGCGTCGGCCTCGTACACCAGCGACGGCATGCCCGAGGTCGCCCGCAACATGTTCCCCACCATCACCCCCGAACTGTTCGCCGGCTCGCCGTTCGAGGAGGCGTACCGGCGTACCGCGCCGCACCCCGAGAAGTTCCCCGTGCTGGTGGACAAGCTCAAGAGGCTCGACACCACCGACTTCTCATGGCCCGATGACGACATCCGCGGCATCACCGCCCCCACGATGATCATCCTCGGCGACTCCGACGGCGTGACGCTCGAGCATGCCGTCCAGTTCTTCCGCCTCCTCGGTGGCGGCGTCATGGGTGATCTCGAGGGTATGCCCAGGTCCCAGCTCGCCGTGCTCCCCGCCACCTCGCACTTCTTCCCACCGGGCAACGGTCTCCTCGACCGCAGCGACTGGCTCCTCGCGATGATCCCCCCGTTCCTCGACGCCGAGGACCCGTCACCCGCCTGACTGGCGCCCGCCCGGCAGCGGCTTCGTTCCGGCGCTCAGGGGCGGCGCCGAGCAGGAGGGTGCTGTCGGTGGGCCTCTAGGAGGAGCGGTCGGTCGGAAGGGGTCAGGTGAACCCCGGCTGGGCGTAGGCGGGGTCCGGATAGCGGTAGAAGCCCTGGCCGCTCGCGACCCCCAGATGGCCGTGCTGGATGAACCGCTCGTCGAGGTATCGGGCGTACTCGGCGGCGCCGGTGTCGTGCGCGGCGAGCAGCTCCGCGACGTGGTGCACGACGCCGAGGCCCATGCGGTCCATCATCCCGAAGGGCCCGATCCCGCTCGACATGGTGATCATCCAGGTGCGGTCGATGCTCTGGAAATCGCTCACGCCGCGCACGAGCAGGTCGAGGGCCGCGGTGCACCAGGGGACGAGCAGACTGTTGCTGAGGTAGCCCTCCTGCTCTTGGCGGACCGGGATGGGGACCAACCCGATCTCGCCGGCGAACGCCAGCACGCGCTCGAAGACCGCCGGGTCGGTGCCGGGGTGGCCCATGACCTCGCCGATGTTGGCGTCCCACACGCCGATCGCGAAGTGCAGGGCCAGGAACCGGGCGGGGCGGTCGACGAAGCCCACCAGGGTGCTCGGCGCGAGGGTGGAGGTGTTGGTGGTGAACACGGTGCGCTCCGGGGCGTGCCGGGAGGCTTCGCGCCAGAAGGACTCCTTGATCGTCGGCGACTCGGGGACGGACTCGCTGACGAGGTCGGCGTCGCGCACCGCTTCGGGCAGATCCGTGGTGTAGGTGAGCCGGGCGAACGTGTCGTCGATCTGCTCCTGACTGGCACCGCGCCGATCCATGAACAGCGCCCCGAACTCTCGGTGGAACGCCGTGCCGCGCTCGAGGCCCTGGGGGATGGCGTCGTAGACGGTGACCTGCTTGCCGTTGAAAGCCATCTGCCATGCGACCTGCGAGCCCACGGTGCCGGCGCCCGCACACGTGATCCGCGTGAACGTCATGCCTGCCCACTCTCGTGGCCTAGCTCGGCGGCGGCGAGCAACAGCGCCGACTTGCCCACCCGAGGCTCGCCCGTCAGCAGGAGCGTCGCGCCGCCCTCCGCTGCGTTTCCGAGGAACGGACCCCGGGCTGCCAACTCCTGATCGCGACCGACCAGGCGGGGCGCCGCAGGCTCGAGGTCAACCATCGGCCCGGCCCTCCTCACCCTGCGGAAACAGTTGCGTCGTTGGCTACGAATCTAACCGCGCCATCCCCGTCGCTGGAGGGGTAGCCACGAGCTGGCACGGCGTCGCCGGAAAGTTGGCCGGCGACGGACCCCCAGTTTGGAACCCGACGTTCACGCGTGACTCGCCACGTCGCGCCAGCGGGTCGCCGGGCTGCCACCTCGGGCAAGTGCGTCGCCTGCGCTGTCAGACAGCGTCGGCGTGAGCGTCGTAGGCCGACCGGGCGGCGGCGATCTCGTCCTGGTGTGCCTCGGTCCAATCGACCAGAGCCTGGATCGTGGCATGGAGCGTGGCGCCGAGTGGGGTGAGCTCGTAGTCGACACGCGGCGGGACGACCGGATGCACCGTGCGGAGGACGAGCCCGTCGCGCTCGAGGTGGCGAAGCGTGACAGTCAGCATCCGGTGGCTGATCCCGGCGATCGCCCGCCGTAGCTCGGTGAAACGCATCGAGCGGCCGGCGAGGAGCGCAATCGCGAGCAGCGACCACTTGTCAGCGATGCGGTCGAGGATCTGCCGCACCTCGCAGTCGTTGCGCGTGTCCCACTGATGAGGATCCCACGGCTCGGTTACCTCGCAGTGCGTCTGTGAGGGGGAAGTGCGTTCTTCCATCGCGCTCCATGGTGACGCAAGGTGGCATCAGGAACAAGTAGTAACCGTCGCCCAGGAGCCCAACCGTGTCTGTCGTCACCGAAGAGCCGATCAACGCACCCCTCGAGCGCATCACGCGGACGTCGTGGGGCGTGCTGCTCGTGTTGAGCGGCGCCGTGTTCCTCGAGGGTGCGGACGTATCGATGATGGGCGTGGCCCTGCCGTCGATCCGTGCGGACCTCGGCCTGTCGACGACGACGCTGCAGTGGGTGGTGAGCGCCTATGTGCTCGGGTACGGAGGCTTCGTGCTGCTCGGCGGACGCGCCGCGGACCTCCTCGGCCGCCGGCGGATGTTCCTGCTCTGGACGGCGGTGTTCGTCGCGTTCTCGGGGCTCGGCGGATTCGCCACCGAGGGTTGGATGCTCCTGCTGGCGCGGTTCGCCACCGGAGTCGCTGCCGGGTTCATGGCGCCGGCAGGGCTGTCCATCATCACCACGACCTTCGCCGAGGGACCGGCACGGAACCAGGCGCTGCTGGTGTACGGCGGTGCCGCCGCCGGCGGCTTCTCCTTCGGGCTCGTCGCCGGCGGGCTTCTCACCGCGGTCGACTGGCGATGGGTGTTCTTCGCCCCCGTGGTGGTCGGCGCCATGCTGCTCGCCGCCGCCACCCGGGTGGTGCCGCGGGAGGCGGTGCGCCGGCGAGCGGGGGGCGTGGACGCCGCCGGCGGCCTCACGCTCACGGCTGCGATGCTCGCGCTCGTCACCGCCGTGGTGCGCGCGCCCGACGTCGACATCGCGCTCACGGCAGCGACTCTGGCGGCGTCGATCGCCGCGTTCACCGCGTTCGTCGTCATCGAGCGTCGTTCCCCGGCACCGCTGGTCCGGCTCGGGATCCTGCGATCGGGGTCCGTCGCGCGGGCCAACGTCGGTGCCGCTCTGTTCGTGGGCGCGTTCGGGGCGTTCCAGTTCGTCACCGTGCTGTACCTCCAGGAAGTGCGGAACTGGTCGGCGCTCGAGACCGGCCTCGCCCTCCTCGTGCTCGCCATCGACACCGTGCTCGCCCCGACGGTGACACCGCGGCTCGTGGGCCGCTTCGGCCACGTGCCGGTGATCCTGACCGGCACCATCCTCGCTCTGATCGGGTACGTGCTCTTCCTACGCCTCGAGCTCGACTGGACCTACGCCGCCATGCTCCCGACGTTCCTCCTGATCGGACTGGCGTTCACTCTGTCGTTCGGAACCTTCGCGATCGCCGCGACCGAGGGCATCGACGAAGCGGAGCAAGGGCTCGCGAGCGGCTTGAACAACGTCTCCATCCAGTTCGGCACTGCCCTCGGGGTCGCCGTCGCCGCTGCCGTGGCATCGGCCGCCACCGCCGACGCCGCCACGGTCGACGCGGTGCTCGACGGGTACCGGACCGCACTCATCGTGCCCCTCGTCGCCGCCGCCCTCGCCGTCGCGGTCAGCGCGACCGGCCTGCTGCACCGCCGCCACCGCAGGAACGGGTAGTCAGGTGCGAGACCATCGATCTCGCCTTCAGACGTTGGCCACAGGACCCCGACCGCTGGCACCATCCAGGTACGCGAGCACCGCGAGCACCCGGCGGTGGCCGTCGTCCTCGTCGGTGATGTCGAGCTTGGTGAGAATGTGTCGCACGTGCGCCTCGACCGTCCGGTCGCTGACGTACAGACGACCTGCGATGCCAGCGTTGGTGAGACCCTCCGCCATCAGTGCGAGGACCTCGTTCTCGCGCTCGGACAGCCTCGCCAGCGGTCCGCCGTTGACCGGCGACACGAGCGATGCGACGACCTCGGGATCGAGTGCGGAACCGCCGTCGGCGATCCTCTGACTGATCGCCAGGAAGTCCTCGACATCCAGGACCCGGTCCTTCAGCAGGTAGCCAAAGCCGCCGAGTCGCACGAGCGCCGTGGCGTTCTCCGTCTCGATGTGCTGGCTCAGCACGAGCACGCCGACCCCGGGATGGCGCTCCTTGATCGCTCGCGCCGCACGGGCACCCTCGTCGGTGAACGTCGGTGGCATGCGGACGTCGACGACGACCAGGTCCGGCCGCTGGTCGGAGACGGTCTCGAGCAGGTCCTCGGCGCGACCGAGGGTCGCCACGACCTGGTGGTCACCGTCCTCGAAGAGCCGGGCGAGCCCTGCCCGTAGGAGAGCCTGGTCCTCGGCGATCACGACCCGCATGGCAGCTCCGCCGTGAGCGTGGTCCCGTCCTTGTCGCTGTCGATCACGAGGGTCCCCCGGTGGGACGCGATCCGGTCACCGAGTCCTGTGAGGCCCGAGCCGCCTTCTGCCCGGGCACCACCGACGCCGTCGTCGGAGATGGTGACGATCAGCCGATCGCGTTCGTGGTGCGCGATGAGCACCACCCTGGTGGCGCGAGCGTGCTTGATCGCATTGGTCAGGCCCTCGCACGCCATGAAGTACGCGGCGGTCTCGAGGTCGGCATCGAAGCGCGCGTCGGTAGCACGCACATCGACGGGCACCGGAGCTCGCCGGGCCAGGTCGCGCAGGGCCGGTGCGAGTCCGCCGTCGAGCGAGCCGGGCCGGAGACCTCGTGCGAGCTCGCGGAGCTCGTCGATCGCGACCGCGATCTCGGCGACCGCCACATCGATCGTCGACGATGCGTCTGAATCGTCGACGCCGATCGCATGCTGTGCGTGGCGCAACGCCAGCCCGATCGACACCAGGCGCTGCTGGGCTCCGTCGTGGAGGTCGCGCTCGAGCCGCCGCCGCTCGCCCTCCGCCACGGCGACCAGTCGGGCCCGGGACGCTGCAACCTCGTCCAGCTGACGGCGGAGCTCCACCTGCAGCCATGCGATCTCGATCGCGAGCACGCTGGCATCGAGCACCGCCGGCACCATCGCCCGCCGCTCGTCGGACACGCCGCACATCACCATGGTGCCGAGTGCGGTCCCTGCCCTGGTGATGGGCCACTCCTCCTGGTCAGCGCGGGCTTCTTCGCGGTAGGGCCGCCCATGCACGTCGACGATGCACCCGCCCGGGCCCGCCCCATCGAAGCGCAGGGTCAGGCGATCGACTCCGAGCGCGCTCCGGAGGACCTCCTCGATCTCCTCGGGAGCCGCACGGCCGGCGCGCAGCTCGTCGAGGAACGCAAGGACGCGGTGCACGGCTTCGTACCGCGCTCGGTGGAACCGGCGATCGACCGCATCCTGGAAGCGATCCCGCAGCGGCCGGAAAGCGACGGCGACTGCGAGCGTCGCGACTGCGACCGCGATCCCCGATCGCCGCCCGACGATGACGCCGATGACGAGTGCCGTGACGCCGTAGGTCGCCGCCAACGACACGGTGAGCATCGTGTAGACGACGGTCCGGCTGATGACTATGTCGATCTCGTACAGGCGATAGCGGAGGATCGCGATACAGGTCGCGATCGGCAGCGCCGTGAGCGCGAGCGCGACGAGCGGGCGCACGATAGGGAGCACGTTCCAGAGGCTCACCGCGATGGGGAGGACGACCGCCGCGCAGATGCCGGCGAACGCGAACCACTTGAGCTGCTGGCGCTCGATGCCGCTCGAGCGGTGCAGCCGAAGTCCGACGGGCACGACGGCAAGGAACAACGAGCCGAGGAGGAGCACCAGCCCGACGCCGAGCAGCGGGTCCGACACGACGGTGTCCGTCGCGAGGGGGTTGCGGCCCTCGACGAACAGATCACCGATGTGCGGGCTCACGAGCCACCCGGGCAGGGCGAGCAGGACGCCGACGACGTTCGCGACGATCAGCACACCCCACCGGCCGATGGCGCGACCGGTGGGGAACAGCACGAGCGTGGCCACGAGCAGCGGGCCCTGCGGGATCCAGCTCGCCAGGGCGACCGCCTCGGCGGTCGGACCGCCCGGCCAGCCCTCCGCGGCGGCACGGAGCCCCCATCCCTGGGCGGCGTCGGCAAGGAACGCGTTGAGGATCGCGGCCGCGATGAGCAGCCAACCGATCGGGTTCTCGGGGTGGCGCGACGCGATGAGCGTGCCGGCCCCGGCCAGGGCCACCGTGTAGACGAAGTACAGCCAGGTGTCGTAGCTGGGCTCGAGCCCCCACGACAGCACGACGGCCACGCACTCGACCAGCAGCACCACCATGAACAGGGCCGCCGGAACGGGGCGGAGCCGCAGGCTGGTCACCGATGCAGTCTCCCAACCAGGGATCGGTGCAACAACGGTGCTGGCGCGTACCTCGCGACGGTGTGGGCACCGATCGGTGAATCAGTTCCGGCGCTGATGCGACGCGCCCGGTCGCGTTCGAACCTTGCCCATGACAGTTCGAACCACATCCGGAGGACCGATGACCACCACGATCGACACCCGCGATCGAGCCCTGCACCGAGAACGACGAGCCGCCCTGAGCGGGGTCGCGTTCGTCGTCCTGCTCCTCGTTCACGCCGCGCTTCAGGCCGGCAACGTACCCACGCTGGAGGACCCGGCCAGCACGGTCGTGGAGTACTTCGCCGACAAGCACGTCGAGGTGCAGATGGGCGTCTACCTGCAGGGCCTCGCCCTCATTGCGTTCATGTGGTTCACCGGGAGCCTGTGGCGCCACCTCCGACCCGCCGAAGGCGGACCCGGCCGGCTGTCGATCGTCGCGATCGGCTCGACGGCGGTGTCCGTCGCCCTGGTCGGGATCCACATCGCGATTCTCGGCGGACTCGCACTGCTCAGCGACGAGACGCTCGACCCGAACGTCGCATCGGCCTTCTACCTCATCGCCTTCGTGGTGCTCGGCATGTCCGCCTTCGCCAACGTCGCGCAGACCGGTGCCGTCGGCGCGCTGATCCACCAGACCGGAGCCCTTCCCCGGTGGACGGGCACCCTGAGTTTCGCTTCGGCGGTGCTGTGGCTCCTCGCCGGTGTGGGCGCGACGACGGAGGGCGACGCCTGGGGAGCGATCGGCTTTCTGGCCTTCCTGGTGTGGCTCGCGTGGACGGCGACACTGAGCATCGTCCTCGCTCGCCGAGTCGGCGCCACGGACCCCGCGCCGATGGCCACCGAACCGATGACCGCCGGGGCGATGTAGGGGCTCGCCTTCGTCCCGATCGGTTGATCAACAGACACGCAGTTCAGGGGCCCTTTCCGGGAGTCCGGGGAGGGCCTCTCTCGTGGTCATGACGCCCGATCGAGGCACCGATCGTGCGCAGGGCTCGACGAGCCACTCGACGGCCGGCACCAGAATTTCTTTGGGGGC
>CAVWYL010000033.1:0-14286 GCA_963759225.1 uncultured Acidimicrobiales bacterium
TGACCCGCCGTTGACCCGGCCGTAATCCCCGGTCCGTACCGTGGCCGCGTGCGACGCGTGCTGCGGGTGACCGAGGAGGCCGAGCTCCGGCGCTACTGGTACCCGGTCGCCCGGTCCGACGCCGTGGCCGGCGCACCGGTCGCCCGCCGGCTGCTGGGCGAGGACCTCGTGCTGTGGCGCACCGGGCCCGGCGCGGTGGCCGCCGCCGTCGACCGCTGCCCCCACCGCGACGCCCGGCTGTCCGGCGGCCGGCTGTCCGGGCGCGCGCTCGTGTGTCCCTACCACGGCTGGGAGTACGGGCCGTCGGGCGCCGCCAGCCGCATCCCCCAGCTGGCCGAGGGCGTGCCCCTCCCGCCGGGCGCCCGCCTGGCCACGGTGCAGGCGGCCGAGCGCTACGGCTGGGTGTGGGCGTGCCTGGCCCCGGCCGGGACCGAGGCCCTGCCGCTGCCGACGGTGGCCGAGTACGGCGCGGCGGGGTGGCGGGCGGTGGCCGAGCCCGAGAGCGAGTGGGCGTGCCCGGCCCCGATGCTGGTCGAGAACAACCTCGACCCCGCCCACATCGCCTTCGTGCACGCCGCGAGCTTCGGCTCGCCGGCCGAGCCCCACGTGCCCACGCCGGAGGTCGTCCGCACGCCGGGCGGCCTGCGCAGCAGCTACGAGGTCCCGGTCCAGGGGCGGCCCGGCGAGTGGACGCCCACCGTGCGGCGCACCGTCACCGACGTGTACGGCCCGGCCCTGCTGCGCATCGACATCCGCTACCCCGACGGCGTGCGCCACATCATGCTGAAGGCCTGCACGCCCGAGACCGACACCACGGCCCGCCAGCTCCAGGTGGTGCTGCGCAACGACACCGAGGCCGACCGGCCGGCCGCCGACATCGTGGCCTTCGACGCCCAGGTGTGGGCGGAGGACAAGGCCGTGCTCGAACCCGCGCACCACGACCACAGCCTCGACCTCACGGCCCAGGTCCACATCCGGGTCGACCGGCCCACCATCGAGTACCGCCGCCTCCTGGCCGAGATCGTCGCCGGTGGCGCCGCGCCGGCGCCCGCGGGTGCCGGGGACCTCGCCGGCGTCCGTGGCTGATGCCGGCGCCGTCGTCGTCGGGGGCGGTCACAACGGGCTGATCTGCGCGGCCTACCTGGCCCGGGCCGGGGTGGACGTGCTCGTGGTCGAGGCGCGGCGACGCGGTCGGCGGGTGCGCGTCCACCGTCGACGCCCTCGGCGCCCGGGTGAACGTGTGCAACTGCGACCACTCGATGATCCGGGCCACCCCGATCGCCGAGGAGCTGGGCCTGGCCGCCCACGGGCTCGCCTACATCGACGTCGATCCGGCCCAGCTGTCGCTCGGCTGGGACGGCTCGACGCCGTGGTTCCTGTTCCGCGACGCCGGGCGCACGCTCGACGGCCTGCGGCTGGCCCACCCCGGCGAGGTGGACGGCTACCGGCGCTACCTCGCCGCGGCCCGGCCCGTGGCGGAGCTCGTCCTGGAGGTGACCGCCGCCGGCGCCTCGCCGCGGGCCGTGCTGCGGGCGCGTGGCGGACCGGCGGGCCCGGGGCGTCGCCACGCTGCTGGCCTGGAGCCGCCGGTCGGTGGGCGACGTCGTCCGCTCGTTCTTCGCCGCCGATGCGCTGCGGGCGCCGGTGGTGACCACCGGACCGGCGGTGTGGGGGCTGTCCCCCGACACGCCCCGCACCGGCATGGGCGCCCTCGGCTACGCCATGAAGCACCTCGTCCCGGTGGGCCGCCCCGTGGGCGGCAGCGGGGCGCTGCCCGCGGCGGTCGAGGGGGCGCTGGTGGCCGCGGGCGGCCGGGTCCGCACCGGGGCGCGGGTGGAGCGGATCCTGCTCGCCGGCGGGCGGGTCGCCGGGGTCCGGCTCGCGGGCGGCGAGGTGGTGGAGGCGCCCACGGTCGTGGTGGCCACCGACCCCCGCCGGGCGGTGGTCGAGTGGCTGGACGACCCGCCGGCCGTCGCCGCCGGCCTGGTGGCCCGGTGGCGGGCCCGGCCGGTGCACGAGGGCTACGAGTCCAAGGTCGACGCCGTGGTCGGCGTGCGCCCCTGCTACCGGGGACTCGACGCGGTCGCGGCCCGCCTCGGCGTCGACGACCCGCTGGGGCCGACGGCCATCGTGGCGCCGGGGCTCGACGCCATGGCCCGGGCGCATGCCGCCATGGGCCGGGGGGAGGTGGCGGACCGGCCCATGTTCTACGTCAACGTGCCGTCGGTGCTGGACCCGTCGCTGCGGGCCGGCGACGGCGACGTGTTCAGCCTGGAGGTGCTGTACACGCCCTACCGCCTGCGCGGGCGGCTGGCCCGGCTCGGCGGAGCCGGCCCGGTGGCTCGACCGGTTCGGCGACCTCGTCGACCCCGGGTTCGCGGGCGGGGTGCGCCGCTGGCGGGTGGTGGCGCCGCCGGACTACGAGCGGGACTTCCACCTGGCCAAGGGCCACGCCCCGTCGTTCGCGGGCGGCCCGGTGGCGGCGCTGCTGCGCCGGGACCCCGAGCTCACGGGCTACGAGACCCCGGTGGCGGGGCTGTTCCTGACCGGGGCGGCCACGTTCCCGGGCGCCGGGGTGTGGGGCGCCTCGGGCCGGGCGGCCGCCCGGGTCGTGCTGGCCCGGCGGTGACGGGGGACGTCACGCCGGGACCGGAGTGCGCTGGGGCCGGTGCGTGCCGTGGTGGCCGCAGGCGCACACCCAGCGGACGGTCATGTCGGCGCCGCGACCGTCGATGGCGACGATCTGGCGGGGGGAGACGAGGACGTCGCCACCGTGGCGGGGGCAGTGGATGCTCATCATCGGGATCGGGTTCCTTCCGTGCGTCGGGCGGACCGCCGGCGGCGGGCGCCGGGGCGTCGGGGGGTGGCGGCCACGGCCAGGAGCTCGTCGCGCCGGATGGCCGCCAGGCGGATGGTGGTGTCGAGGTTCATGGGAGCACCGTACGGCCATACTGGTCTGCTGATAAGGTCCACTCAGAGCATCGCTATGGGTACCACTTCACCTGATCTGTTCGTCGATCTCGACCGGTCCCGGCGCCGGGGCCTGCGGGCCCAGGTGGAGGACGGGCTGCGCGCCGCCATCCGCGACGGGCGGCTGGTGCCGGGCACCCGGCTCCCCTCCAGCCGGGCCCTCGCCGCCGACCTCGGCATCACCCGGGGCGTCGTGGTCGACGCCTACGAGCAGCTGGCGGCCGAGGGCTACGTCACCACCGTCCAGGGGTCGGGCACCGTCGTGAACGACGTCTCGCCGGCGGCCGGGGACGGCGTGCGGCCGGCCGGACCCGACACCCCGCCCCTCACCCACGACTTCCGCACGGGGCTGCCCGACCTCGGGCTCTTCCCCCGGGCCGCCTGGGGCCGCGCCACCCGCGCCGCGCTGGCGACGATGCCCGACGCCGATCTCGGCTACCTCGACCCCGCCGGGCTGCCCCGGCTGCGGGCGTCGGTCGCCGGCTACCTGGGCCGGGTGCGGGGCGTGGCCTGCCGGCCCGAGCAGGTCGTCGTCTGCAACGGGTTCGGGCACGGCTTCAGCCTGGTGGTGCGGGCGCTGGCCGACCGGGGCTGCCGGGACATCGCGGTCGAGTGCCCCGGCTACGGCGACCCCCGCGACCAGATCCGGTGGGCGGGGGCCCGGGTCCACGCCGTGCCGGTCGACGGCGAGGGCCTCCGCACCGACCTCCTGGCGGCCACGCCCGCCGGCGCCGTGGTCGTCACCCCGGCCCACCAGGCGCCGACCGGGGTGGTGCTGTCGGCCCGCCGCCGCGCCGAGCTCATCGACTGGGCCCGCGACACCGGCGGGGTCGTGGTCGAGGACGACTACGACGCCGAGTACCGCTACGACCGCCAGCCGGTGGGGGCCCTGCAGGGCGTGATCCCCGACCGCGTCGTCTACCACGGCACGATGTCCAAGAGCCTGGCGCCCGGGCTGCGCCTGGGCTGGCTGGTGCTGCCCCCCGACCTGCTCGAGTCCGTGCTCACCGCCCGCAACGCCACCGACCACATGACGGCCTCGCTGGTCCAGGCGACCTTCGCCGAGTTCCTCGACCGGGGCGACCTCGACCGCCACCTGCGCCGCACCCGCCGCCTCTACCGCCAGCGCCGCGACGCCGTCCTCGACGCCCTCGGCCGCCACCTGCCGGGCGCCACCGTCGGCGGCGCCTCGGCCGGGCTCACCGCCTACGTCACGCTGCCGCCGGGCGTCGACAGCGCCGCCGTCGTGGCGGCGGCCCGGGGGGCCGGTATCGGCGTCTACCAGGTCGACGACGAGCTCATGGACCCCGACGAGCGGGCCCGCACGCTGGTCCTCGGCTACGGCATGTACCGCCCGGCCCAGATCGAGGACGGCATCGCCCGCCTGGCCGCGGCCCTCGCCGATCAGGCGCTGATGCGGCCGTAGCTCGCGGGGCGGCCGAGGCGCCGGGCCTCGGTCCACTCGCCGGCCGTCACCGGCCGGTAGCGGGCCGGGTCGGCCGCCGACACGCAGGTGGGGATGGCCTCGATCACGGCGTCGTGGTTGGGCAGGTGGAAGAACGGGATCGAGATGCGCCGGGTCATGGCCAGCTCGGCGGGCGGGTTCACCACCCGGTGGGGCGTGGCCACCCAGCGGTCGTTCGTCCACCGGGCCAGCAGGTCGCCGATGTTCACGACGTAGCTGCCGGGCACGGCCGGCACGTCGGCCCAGCCGGCGCCCCGCCGGTGGACCTGGAGGCCGCCGGGCGCGTCGTCCTGGTACAGGATCGTGAGCGTCGAGAAGTCGACGTGGGCCCGGGTCCGCAGCTGGCCGGGCAGCGGCGGCGTGGGCTGCTCGGGGTAGCAGTTGGCGGCCAGGTTGGACAGGTGGCGGTCGATCTTGGCGGCGAAGTGGTCCTCGGGGACGCCGAGCGCCAGCGCGAACAGCGACAGCATGGTGGCCGCCAGGTCCTCCATGGCCCGGTAGTAGTCGCGCCAGGCGGCGACGAACCCCGCGGGCGCCGCCGGCCACAGGTTGGGCGGGATGGCCCCGGTGGCCTCGGGCGGGTAGCCCCTCTCGACGGCCTCGGCGGGGGTGTCGTACCGGTTGACGTGGTACATCTCCCGCAGGTCGGGGACGGCGCTCGCCGTCCCCGTACGCGGGGGTCGGCAGGGTGGCGGGGGCGAACCCGTGGAACGGGTCGCCGTGCGGCGACGCCACCGCCATCTTCTCCTCCAGCGGGAGGGCGAAGAACGCCGCGGTCGTGCCGTACACGGCGTCGATCGCGGCCCGGGGGACGCCGTGGCCGGTGATGACGAGGAAGCCGATGTCGCAGCAGGCGTCGTCGACGGCGTGGGCCACCTCGAGCCGGCCGGCGGGGTCGCCGGCCAGGTAGGGGCCGATGTCGATGACCGGAACGGCTGCCGCCATGCCGCCACCGTGGCGCATCGCCGTTTCCCCCGGGTCAGGGCCCGGATGCCGATGCCGTTACCGACTGCTGTCGCGCGCCGTGACCGGGGCGAAACACGGCTGCGGTCGGATGGCACCATGCCGGGCGACCTGAAGCTCATCGTGCGCGACGCCGTCCTCCTGACCCTGGCCCCCGGGCAGGAGCCGTTCCGGGGCTGGCTGGCCGTCGACGAGGACGGCCGCATCGCGGCGGTCGGCGAGGGCACGCCGCCGGTCGCCGACCCCGCCGTGCGCACGCTCGACGCCGCGGGCGCGTTCGTGGCCCCCGGCTTCGTCTCGGCGCACAGCCACCTGTTCACCAGCGGGTCCCGGGGCCTCGGCCACGACCAGTCGCTCTACGGCTGGATCGCGGCCATGACCCGCTACAGCAACCACGCCACCGCCGAGGACCTGTACTGGCTGACCGTGCACGGCGCGCTCGACTTCCTGAACAACGGCATCACCACCGCCTTCGACTTCACGTCGGGGCGGCTGACGTTCGACCCGGACTCGCCCCAGGACGGCGGGTTCGGCGGCACGCTGCGCCCGGCCGCCCACGGCGAGGCCCAGATCCGGGCCAAGGTCGACGCCCGGCTGCGGTTCGTGAACTCGGTGATGCTCGACGACGCGGTCGGCAGCCGCGACGAGGTGCTGGGGCGGCTCGACCACATCGTGGACTACGCCGCCAAGTTCGCCGAGAGCCCGCTACTACCTGCGCTCGGCGATCAGCGGGGCGGTCCAGTGGGCGGCCGACCGGTCCACGGCCGAGATCGAGGTCGAGGCCATGGCCCGCCACGGGCTCATCAACCAGCCCCACTTCCTGGAGTCGCCGTTCGAGGCCGAGGCCCAGCGGGCCAAGTTCGCGTGGTACCGCGACGCGGGCGCCCTCGGGCCCGACCTCGTGTTCGGGCACTTCATCCAGACCACCGACGAGATCATCGTGGAGGCGGCCGACCGGGGCTGCGGCATGGTGTGGCAGCCCACCTCCAACGGCCGGCTGGCGTCCGGGGTGGCCGACATCCCCCGCTGCCGGGAGCTGGGCATGCGCATCGGCGTCGGGCTCGACGACCAGGCGTGCACCGACCTGTCGGACCCGTTCCAGAACATGCGCATCGGCATCTACCTGCTGCGGGCCGAGCGCAAGGACCCCGAGGTCATGGGGGTGCGGGAGATGCTGGCGCTGCACACGCTGGGCTCGGCCCGGGTGCTCGGCATCGACGGCGACGTCGGCAGCCTGGAGGTGGGCAAGTACGCCGACTTCCTCGTGGTCGACCCCCGCCGGCCCGACACCGGCCCGGTGTGGGACCCGTGGGCCACCTACGTGCTCGCCTGCGGCCTGCGCAACCTGCGCCAGGTGTGGGTCGGCGGCGACCTGGTCAGCGAGGACGGGACGATCGTGAGCGAGCTGGGCGAGGCCGCCTCGACCGAGGTCCACGGCCGGCTGGCGGCCATCGCCCGCTCGCTCTGACCGGTCTGTCGTCTCTCACCGCGGATATCCGCGGTGAGAGACGACAGACGCCGGTGGTCACGGCCCGAGGGTGATGCCCGGGTCGATGAACTCGTTGGTGACGATCGTTTCGGGGGTCACCGCCGGGTCGTAGGTGTCGATGCCCTGGGCCTCGAAGAGGGGCAGCAGGATGTCGACCTGGGCCTGCATGCGCTCCATGTCGAACGAGCCCAGCCCCTCGGGCCCGTCGGCCACGATCCCCTCGTCGAGCATGACGTCGACGGCGGCGTCGGACAGGCCCTTCGACGTGAACCAGTAGGGCGCCGAGTAGTCGGGGTTGTACTCGGTGAGGAAGGTGTTGACCTCCTCGGGGTCGGCCATGTAGTCGGCCTGGGCCTGCTGCATGAGCGGCACGAGCTTCTCCAGGCAGGGCCCGTACTCCGCCAGCTTGTCGGTGCGCACCGACAGGGCGGACGGGTAGGGCTGGTAGCCCAGCTCGTTGACGAGCACGTAGTCGACCGGCTTGTTCCAGGTCTCGGTCTCGTTCTCGTACGAGTAGACCTCGTTGGACACGTAGCCCTGGTTGATCAGCTCGCCGCCGCTCGTGATGAAGCGCTCCTTGTCGCCCGTGTAGCCCTCGATGAAGCGCTCCTCGGGGATGCCCTCGCCGATGAGGTACTGGACGTAGGTCTGCGACTTGGTGGTGACGTAGAGGTCCGCCTCGGTGGCGATCACGTCGTCCACGGTCTCGAGCCCCTCGTAGGTCTCGGGGTCGTACATGAGCATGGTCGGCGCCTTGTTGAGCGGGGCCACCACGGCGGTGACCGGGAACTGCTCGGAGAACTGGGCGGCGTCGTCGGTGCCGACGAACGCCAGCATCGGCTCCTTGCCCTGCACGAGGTTGCCGGCGTAGAGCGAGGACACGGTGGTGATGCCGTCGCCGAGGCCGGGGCCGCCGTCGAGGATCTCCAGGTCGACGCCCGTGCTGCCGAGCGGGCCGCGGTAGGCGTTCTGCTCCATCTCGCCGCCCGCCCCGATCAGCTGGTACATGGCGGCGTGCTCGGCCTCGGCCAGCCAGTCCTTCTGGACGATGATCGGGTTCGGGCAGTCGGCCGACAGGTCGGTCGTGTAGTTCTCCGCGGCGAAGGCGCCCGCCTCCGTGTCGGACTCGCTCTCGGTGGCGGTCGCTTCGTCGTCGTCCCCGCCGCAGGCGGAGAGGAGCAGGACGAGCGCCACCCCGGCGGCCAGCGCCCGACGGGATCCTGGGAATGGTCTCATGGGCGCACGGTAGGGACGGCCCGTTGACCGCCGATGTCCCGCCCGTTAACGCCCCGCAACTCGTTTCTGTGTCCCGGCTGACGAAACGTCGAGGTACGAGCGGGTCACGGTGGTGCGGGCCACGACCCGTCCCCGGTGCACGACGAGGCGGTCCTCGGTGGCCGACGCCATGGCGTCCGCCACCGACGCGGCCCGCACGGCCAGCAGCTCGGCCGGGCTCCCGCGGCGACACGCTGACCTCGGGCAGGCCCATCGCCCGCCGGGCCCCGGCGCTCACCGCCGTCCACGCCTCGTCCACCGTCAGGTGCCCGGCGCTGACCAGCAGCGACGCCGCCTCCAGCGGGTCGCCCCGGCCCAGCGGGTTGAACGGGTCGCGCACGTTGTCGCCGCCGGCCGCCACCACGGCGCCGGCGTCGAGCAGCGGGCGCAGCGCCGCCAGCCCCCGGGGCGTGGCCACCGGCTGGGCCCGGCCCTGCAGGTACAGGTTGGTCTGCGGGTTGGCGATCACGGCCACGCCCGCGGCGGCCACGACCTTGGCGATGCGGGCCTGCACGTCGGCGTCCTGGACGCCCGAGGCTCACGCAGTGGCTGGCCGCGACCGGGCCGGGGATGCGGCCCCGCTCGGCCGCGTCGACGAGGTCGAGCAGGCCCGAGCTTGGTGGGGTCGAGGGTCTCGTCGGTGTGCAGGTCGACGCCCACACCCGCGTCGGCGGCGGCGTCCACGCACACGCGGGTCGGCGCCCGGGTGTCGGCCTCGATGTGGGGGGCGCCGCCCACGAGATCGGCCCCCGCCGTCGCAGCGCGGCCGCCAGCAGCCTGCGGTTGGGGGCGCCGCAGCGACCCCGACAGCGGCAGCCCGATCAGCGCCACGATCTGCAGGTCGAGCAGCGGGGCCAGCTCGTCGCGCACGCAGCACGAGGGCCTCGACCGCCCGCAGGCCGATGTCGCCGCCGACGTCGACGTGGGTGCGCACCGCCGTCGCGCCCGCGGCCACGCACAGCAGCGCCGCCTCCCGGGCCCGCACGACGATGTCGTCGACCGTCTGGGTCCCGCGGTGGTCGCACCAGGCGACGATGGCGCCGGCCAGGTCGCCGGTCGGGTTGGGGACCCGCTCGCCGACGAGCGCCTTGTCGAGGTGGGCGTGCGGCTCGGCCGGGGCCGGCAGCAGCAGGTAGCCGTCGAGCGGTTCGACCGTCGTGTCGGGGCCGACCGGGCTGGTGCCGGCGGGGGCCACGGCCGCGATGCGCCCGGTGCCGGCGTCGACGTCGACGTCCACCCGGCGCCCGCCGGGGACCGTGGCGCGGGCGAGGCGGATCATCCGGGCGCGCCGCCCGTCACCCGCGGCAGCACCTCGCCGGCGACGAGGTGGAGCTGCTCGTCGACCTGGGCGCGGGTGAGGCCGGGGAACTCGGGGAAGATCACGAGGTGCTCGAGGCCCAGCTCCTCGACGTAGGCGCCGATCGTGTCGACGACGTCGTCGACCGAGCCGACGGCCATGATCCGCTGGCGCACCGACTCCTCCAGCGGCGGGGCGTAGCCGAACGGCTTGCGGGTGACGCCGTCGTCCTCCAGGTAGGAGGTGAACCGCCCGTAGGGGGCGAGGAAGCGCACGAACTCGTCGTGGCCGTCCCGCACCGCCGCGAACGCCTGCCTCCCGGGTGCGGCCCACGAACGTGTTGAGCACCAGCGCCCGGTCCTCGCCGGGGCGCAGCGCCCGGCCGTGGGCGGCGGCGATCTCGCCGTAGCGCGCCCACTTGGCGGCCGAGGCCGGCGGGGGCGCCCAGCCAGAACACGCCCTTGTGGCCGACGGCGGGGGCGTACTCGAGGGTGTCGGGCGACGAGATCGGCTGGAAGATCTCGACGGGGCCGGCCGGGCGGGGCACGAGCGTGAGCTCGGACGACGGTCACGCCCCGGTCGGGGATGCCGGCGGGCGGCAGCTCGAAGTGCTTGCCGGTGTAGCTGAAGCGCTCGTTGGCCCACGCCAGCTTGATGATCTCCATCGACTCCTCGAAGACCTCCCGGTTGATCCGGTCGGCCTCGCGGCTCATCTCGTTGTCGCCCGAGGCGACCACCGTGCCCAGCGACTCGGCCTCCCGCGGCACGGTGCCCCGGCCGACGCCGAACACCATGCGCCCGCCGGTCAGCAGGTCGGCCATGGCGAAGTCCTCGGCCAGGCGGATCGGGTGCCACTGGGGGACGACGTTGAACATCTGCCCGAACCGCAGGTTGCGGGTGCGCCCGGCCAGCGCCACGCCCAGCATCAGCAGGTTGGGGATGATCTCGTAGCCCTCGTGCTGGAAGTGGTGCTCGGTCGACCAGAACGTGTCGTAGCCGAGGCGGTCGGCGGTCTCGGCCCAGTGGACCTGGTTCTCGTAGCCGGCCCGCACGGCGTCGACGCCGTAGCGCCGCTCGGTCGGCACCGGCCCCGCCGCGCCCGCGTCGGGCATGGGGACCGTCCCGAAGAAGAAGACGTCCGTGCGCACCGGGAAACCGTCCCAGACCGCTGTTTCCTGGCTGTGAACTTCGTGAGACGCTCCATGGCCGTCTCCTGACGAAACTTCCCGGACACACGCCGTCGTTACGGTCCCGGCGATGGCGCCCGTGAGCCTGCCGGAGCTGCGGCCGGCCGGCGACGACTGCGTGGCCGAGCTGGTGGACCGCCTGGGGGCGGACCGCGTCAGCCGGGACCGGGCCCGCCGGGCCGAGGCGTCACGCGACCACGCGTGGCTGTCCCCGGTGCTGACCCGCCGCCTGCCGGACGTGGTGGCCGACGTCGTCGTGGCGCCCCGCTCCGTCGGCGAGGTGGCGGCGGTCCTGGCCGTCGCCCACCGCCGCGGCGTGGCCGTCACGGCCCGGGGCAAGGGCACGGGCAACTACGGGCAGGCGGTGCCGCTGGCTGCGGGGATCGTGCTCGACACGGGCGACCTGCGGGGCGTGCTCGACGTCGGCGACGGCTGGATCCACGCCCGGGCCGGCACGTCGTTCACCCGGCTGGAGGCGGCCGCCCGCGCCACCGGCCAGGAGCTGGCGATGTTCCCGAGCACGACGTCGAGCGCGCTCGGCGGGTTCCTCTCCGGGGGCGCGGGCGGCACCGGGTCGGTGGAGAGCGGCTTCATCTGGGACGGCTACGTGCGGGAGCTGGACCTGCTGCCGTGCTGGGACGCGCCCGAGCCCCGCACGGTCGGTGCCGCTGCCGCGCTCGACCACCTCCACGCCTACGGCACGACCGGCGTCGTCACCGCGGCCCGGGTGGCGCTGCGGCCGGCGCGCCGCTGGACCGCGCTGTTCGCCGGCTTCGCCGGGTTCGACGACGCCGCCGCGGCCGGGCGGGCGGTGATGGCCGCGCGACCCCGCGCCCCGCAACGTGTCCGTCGACGACGCCGCGCTGGTGGCCCTGCTCGGCGCCCACCCGGGGCTGCCGCCGGGCCGGGTCAGCCTGCGGGCCACGGTGGACGAGTCGACGCTGACGGACCTCGTCGGCGTCGTGACCGATCACGGCGGCACCGTGGAGCTGGTCGACCCGGCGGCGACCGCGCTGCTGGTGTCGCTGTCCTTCAACCACGTCATGCTGCGGGCCCGGCGGGCGCAGCCGGCGCTGTGCCACCTGCAGGTGGGGGCGCCGGCGCTGGTGGCGCGGCACGAGGAGGTGCGGGCGGTGTTCCCCGGGGCGGTGCTGCACCTCGACGGCATGGCGGCCGGGGGCGTGCGCGGCTTCGGCGGGCTGCTGCTGGCCCCGTTCGTCGACGAGCCCACGCTCGCGGCGGGGACCGGGGCCCTCGGCGCGCTCGGCGTGCGGGTGGTCGACGCCCACACGTGGGCGGTGGGCGGGCACGGACCCCTCGACGGCATCCGGGCCGCCGCCCGCGACCTCGATCCCGACGGGCTGCTCAACCCGGGCAAGCTGGACCGCGGATCGTGACGGCCCCGGGCTCAGGCCTCCTCGACCGGCAGGGCGAGCACCGCGGCGTGGACCTCGACCAGCGCCACCCGGCAGTCGTCGCGTCCCGCCCGGTGGGCGGCCACGCCGGCGTTCTGCGGGTTGCGGTCGAAGGCCGGGAACCGGGACGCCGACAGGTCCAGGCGCAGCCGGTGCCCGGACGGCACGAGCCAGGAGATGGGGCTCAGCTCCACGGTGGCGTCGGCCAGCTCGGCCGGTGCCCGGTCGCGGTAGCGGCGGGCGCCGGTGGCCAGGCGGGTCGAGCGGCCCGACGGCTCGACGGCCGTGAGGGTGGCGACGACGTCGTGGGGGCCCGAGTCCGCGGCGGTGACCACGATGGCGCGGGGCTGACCCGTGATCACCATGTCCCGGGCGAGGGGCTCGGACGTGTAGCAGAGCACGTCGCGGCGGTCCTCCCGGGCGGACTCGTCGCTGAGCGGGTCCAGCCCGCCGGGCACCGGCGCCAGCGGCTCGGCGTCGATCAGGTCGTAGGGCCCCGGGGCGGCGTCGCCGGGGACCAGCCGCCCGTCGCCGTGGCGGCTGTTGGCGTGCCCGCCGCTGGTGGCGGCCCAGCGCTGGGTGACCACCCCGGGCGGCGGCCAGGCCGCCGCCTCCCGCCAGCCGGCGCCGCCCGTGTGGTAGCGGACCCGGGCCGCGGGTGGCTCGCCCCGGCCCTTGAGCACCCGGTCGAGGAAGGCGAGGAGGCCCTGGTGGGCCGCGCCCGGCCCCGCGTCCGCGCCCAGCTCGTGGTCGCCGACCCGGCTGCCCCAGGGCAGGTGCTGCCAGGGCCCGAGCACGGCCTCGGCCCCGAGCGCGGTCACGAGGTGGCAGGTCGCCGACGCGAACTGGTCGTGCCAGCCGCCCACCACGAAGGCGGGCACGGTGATGGCGGTCAGGTCGGCGGAGCGGTGCTCCCACCACAGGCCCGGCTCGGGGTGGGCGAGCCAGTTGGTCCACCAGCGGGGCGGCCGGTCGCCGAGCGCACCGGCCAGGGGGAGGGCCTCCAGGTCGACCTCGGGCTCGCGCACCCCCGGCTGCTGGCCGGCGAGCTGTGCCGCCCACGGGGCCGCGAACGGCAGGGCCAGGCAGCCGCCCTGGTAGGTCCAGCCTTCGTAGGGCCCGGCCGCGCACTGCATGGGGGCGATGGCCCACAGCTCGGGGGGCCGGCGGGCCGCCGCCAGCAGCTGGGCCATGCCCTGGTACGAGAAGCCGTAGGTGGCGACGCGGCCGTCGCAGAAGTCGAGGCCCGCGGCCCAGGCGATGCTGGCCTCGCCGTCGGCGGCCTCGTTGACGAAGGGGGCGAACGTGCCGCCCGAGTCGCCCCGGCCCCGGCTGTCCTGGCTCACCACCGCGTACCCGGCCCGGGCCAGGTGGACCGGATGGGGGAGCACCGGCGAGCTGGCCACGGCCCGGCCGTACGGGAAGTCGCTGGAGCAGGACCGGCCACGGCCCGCCGTTCGACGGCAGCCAGGCGTCGGCCACCAGCTCGATGCCGTCGGGCATGGTCGCCGTCAGCCCCCGCCGCCGAACCACCTCCCCAGCCATGAGTCGCAGGTCTACCACCGGAGGCACGTATGACCGAGGGATGGATCGGCGGGGACCGCAACCGCTGGCGGGTGGCGGCGGGCGGCGTGGACCTCGTGCGGGCGGCCGTCCCGGCCCGGCCGGTGGCCGTGGACGCGGCGCCGGCGCCGCTGACGCTCGACCTCGCCCGGACCGCCGTCGTGGTCGTCGACATGCAGAACGACTTCTGTCACCCCGACGGGTGGCTGGCCTCCATGGGGGTGGACGTCACGCCGGCCCGGGCGCCCATCGCGCCGCTGGCGGCGTCGCTGCCGGTGCTGCGGGCGGCCGGCGTGCCGGTGGTGTGGCTCGACTGGGGCACCCGGCCCGACCGGGCCAACCTGCCGCCCGGCGTCCTCCACGTCTACGACCCCGACGGGGCGGGCGCCGGCATCGGATCGACCGCGCCCACGGGCTCGCCGGTGCTGGAGCGGGGGAGCCGGGGCGCCGCCGTCGTCGACGAGCTGGCGCCGGAGGTGGGCGACGTGCGGGTGGACAAGCACCGCATGAGCGGGTTCTGGGACACCGAGCTCGACTCGGTGCTGCGGAACCTGGCCGTGACCACGCTGCTGTTCGCCGGCGTCAACGCCGACCAGTGCGTGCTGGCCACGCTGATAGACGCCGCCTGCGTCGGCTACGACGTCGTGCTGCTGGAGGACTGT
>CAVWYL010000034.1:0-159423 GCA_963759225.1 uncultured Acidimicrobiales bacterium
GACCAGCGCTGGACCCGAGCTCACCCTGGCCGCCGAGAACCAGCCGATGACACCGATCATCGAAACCATGCGCTCACTGCTGTGCTCGGCGAAGTGCTTCATGCATGAACACGTTGGCGCGGTTGTGGATGAGTGTCTCGTCGACCGCTACGTCGAGATCCCGGTACGTGGCGACCCAGCCGCCTCCACGCTCGACGGTGAGGGCACCGGAGAGGACGTCCCAGTAGTCCAGGCCGGCGAGCGAGCGACTGCTCACCGCCGCGTAGTGCTCGACCAGCTTGTCGGGTGCGTCGCCTCCGGGCCAGATCGCCACCGCGCACCGACAGCGAGCCAGGTCGCTCAAGACGAGGCCGGGCGGGCGGACACCCAATCGACGACGCCGGTGACGCCGAACTGCCCGGAGGACATTTCCCGGGTGGAAGTCACCGTGACACAGCCCACGCTCCCAGCCCGACCCTCCCCAGCCACCGCGAGCGCCGACCGAACGCCGTCGGCCACCGCCGTCGGCAACGCTGTCGGCGTCCACCGGTCCCAGATCGCTGGACGGGTCATCGACTGGGGAACGCGCCGGGCCGGTGTGGCGTGAACGCCGGCGAGAGTCGATGCCACCTGTCTGGTCCACTCCGCAACGTCGGCCGGTTCCCACACCGGCGATCCCAGAAGGCGCAACATCACGATGGAGGGAGTTCCGAACCACGCCCCGCCCTGATCGAAGGCCACAGGCTCGGGCGTGGGGATCGGCGCCAGCGCCGCCGCCTTCAACGCCGCCCACTCGAAGCCCGCCGAGACGGCCATGTCAGCCGGGAAGGTCTTCAACACAACCGACTCGGCTCCGTCGCCGCGGTCGAGATCGAGCCGGTACACATCGCAGGCCGCACCGCCGCGGAGACGCCCGACAAGGTGTGGAGCATCGGCGCCGAGGTGGTGGCCGAGCCGGGACAGGCCATCACGACTCGAGGCAGATCCCAGCTCGGACGCCAGAGACATCGTCAGACATCGACCAGAGCCTCGCACCATCGCCAGCACAATTGACGGAGGTAGTCACTTGCCACCGACGGATCGATGAGTCTGGGCACAGTGAGTCGTCTCAGGTGACATGCTCCCCAGGGAGCCCACGGGCGCACGAGACGAGAAAGCGGAGGAAACCATGACGACCACGCCCGGCAACGCGAACAGCAACCTTGCCGGCAAGCCGCCAGTGGTTGAGCCGGCCACTGGCAGGCGGCGCGCGAGGAGCTGCTGGTCCGCGAGAAGGCGCACACCCGTCGAGGGCGACGCGATCGCCACCGCCCGGCGGCGGCTGCCGATGGTCGAGCTCGACGGCGCGGTCGAGGTCACCGGGGCTGACGGGCCGGTCCCGTTCCTCGACCTCTTCCAGGGTCGCAACGAGCTCGTGGTCTACCAGCACATGTCACGACGGCGCGCCGCACCAAGGGCAGTGCGAGGGCTGTACCACAACGGCCTGGCACATGAAGGACGCCGTCTATCTCAACGCTCACGGCGTCTCGTTCGCCGTCCTGACCTCGGGCCCGTGGGACGAGGTGCTCGCTACGTCGAGTTCATGGGTTACACCCAACCCTGGTACTCGGTGAGGGCGTGGAGGCGCCGATCGGCGGAGAAATGGGGCACATCGTCTGCTTCCTGCACGACGGCAACCCTGTTCCTACGTATTCGACGACGGCCATGGCAACGAACCGGCCAACCCGTCCTTGGGCCTGCTCGACATGACGCCCTACGGCCGTCGCGAGGGGTGGAGGACAACCCCGAGGGCTGGCCCGAGGCCCCTCAGGCCGGTGCGCCGGTCGGTGGGCATGGCTCGCCGATCTGCTGGTACTGGCGCACGGACGCCGACGGCGTCGCCACGTGGGGCCCGACGGGCCGGCCCGTGCCGCAGTGGACCCGCCCCGGCGCGACCCCGGTGGAGACCCTCGGCCGCAGGGCGGCCACCACTGACGCGGGTTCCGTCGGGCTGGACGTGCACAACCGAACGTTCGCCCAGGTCGCAGGACATGCCGACCAACACGAGAGGGCACTCCCCGCCGTCCGCCCGACGCTCGGCGGATGTGCTGACCAGGGTCCGTCGCGGGCGGCCGGGCCAGGTGGTGCCCGGGGCACTCAGCGGAGCGTCGAGCACGCCGTGGGCGTGAGGCGGGTGGTGCGCAGCGGGAGGCCCCGGGCACCAGCGGCCGCCTCGGCCGCGGCCGTGGCGTCGTCGCCGCGGGCCCGGTCGGACAAGATCCACACCGCGACGGTGACGTCCTCGTGGACCGGCAGGCGGGGAACTCGTTGGGGACGCCAGCGGTGACGAGGCGGCCAAGCTCGGTCACGCCGTTCGCCTCGCGGTCCCCGGCGGGCCACAGCGCGGCCGGCGAGCCATCGGCGCCGCCCAGGTCGTAGACCGCGGCCACGACCGTGGAGCCCGGGCGCTCACCGCCCGCCGGGCGTCGAGCGTGGGCGATGTGGTCGGCGGCGAAGTCCGGGCCGGACGGGTCGGGGACCAGAAGGTGCACGTCGGTGTGGTCGATCATCAGGTCGTTCGCCCGGGGCCCGAACTCGGCCCACGTCGGGCCACCGTAGAACGACGTCAGCGCCTGGCCCCGGCCCGCGGGGTCCCGGAAGCGGCGCACCCACACGAAGCGGGCGTCGTCGCCGGGCACCGTGAACTGGCCCACGATGTCCATGCCGAGCTCCTCCTGGGAGACCAGGAAGCGACGCTCGAAGTGCTCGGCGAACGCCACGGCCTGGCCGGGAACCAGTGTGTAGGAGCGGAACTCGACCAGTTGAGGGACCGCGACGCCGGGCACGGCGACAAGCTTCCCACGGGCCAGATCGCGGCGACAAAAACCTCTATCACGGCCGGCGATCCAGCACCCTGTCGGCCGGTCGAGGGCCGCGGTACTCCGCGTTCGGTCAGTGTGGCCAGTTACGTCGCGGTTGCCGACCGGGCAGCCATAGCTTCGCGGAACCGAACGACGCCACGGAGGGCTCGCGCATGGGAGTGGTGAATCGGTCAGCACCTCCCGGTGAGGTGGTGCCTGGCCTCTACTACGACGATGTCGAGCCGCGATCGACTGGCTGTGCGGCGCCTTCGGCTTCACCGAGCGCTACCGCTACGGTCCCGAGGACCACGAGGTCGGCGCCTTCCTAGCTGTCGGCGAGTCAAGCGTCGCGCTGAGCGAAGCGCCCGTCGGGCAGTCACCCGACTGGGACGACAACGCCGAACTACGACCGCCTCGGGGCGACTTCACAACGAGCGGTGTCTGGGTTCGCGTGACCGATGTCGATGCGCACTACGACCGCCTACTGCCTTCGACGCGAGAACCTTTGGCCCACCAACGACACATCGATTCGGTGAGCGCCAATACACGGCCGAGGACCTTGCCGGACACCGCTGGTCGTTCACCCAGTCCGTTGCCGACATTGCTCCGGGGACTGGGGGGCGACGCTGCCCTCGTAGGAGCTCCGGGGCGCGGATTCGGCCTCCCGACACTCCAGCGAGGACGTCCGGGTCCATCCCGGCCAAGGCAGGCGCCGGATTACCGTCGCGGCCGTGAAGGTCCCGGACCGGAATCTGCACGAGCTGCGTGGGCAGGGCTTCACGATCGTCGAGGGGTTCCTCGCCCAAGACGAGCTGAAGGCGGCCCAGGAGGCTCTTTGGCTGCACTACCCACGACCCGAGGACTACTTCGCCGACCCGCCAGCCCACCAGGAGTACACGCAAAGCCAGTTCGACGGGATTCGGAAGGGGCCGTGGCAGTCGTGGGCCTTGAACCGGCTGGCCTTCCACCCCGACCTCGTCGACCTGGCCGAGCGGTTCCTCGGATCGGCCGACCTTCACCTGTACAACGCCGAGCTGTGGGCCAAGTATGCAGGCGCCGTCGATTACGGGCAGGTGCACCACCGCGACTTCGTCAACCACTCACTCGTGGTGCCCAACCGGGGCGACCCCGGCCGGCGGATGACGTCGTTCGTCTTGCTGTCGGACGTCGACGAGGACGACGGACCCACCAAGGTGGTGCCACTCGAGGCTGGCCCGACGCGTTCCTAGTGGCCGAAGGGCGGTGACGAGAACTTCGCCGGGGGAACTGGCATCGAGCCGGGTGCGTTCGCCGAGGCGGAGGTGAGTGTGGCCGGACCTGCCGGCACCCTTTTCACGTTCCGCACCGACGTTCTCCACCGCGGCTCGCAGATCACCGGTGAACGAAGAGCCCGTTTCGTGCTGCTCGCCGACTACGAGGTCTGGGGACCACGGTGGACCGGAAGGATGGGATGGCCTACGTACTCGCTCGGCCCTCACTGGACCGAGATGATGGAACGGGCCACGCCCACGAGCACGAGCTGTTCGGCTTCCCGGCCATCGGCGACCCCTACTGGAACGACCAGACGCTCACCGACGTGCAGTGTCGCTACCCGAGGATGGACATGACGCCCTACTCAGGTAGCGCCCACGTGTAGGACCCTCACCGAGACGGCGTCCGGCTCGGCGGAAGGAACGCTGTCGCCGACTCGGAGAACGGCGCGGGCCGGTGTCGCGCATCGGGTCAGCCAAGGGTGGTGGGCGGGAAACGGCCGAGGCGACCCCGCATACGCGGCGAGCGATCCGTAGGTAGCGGTCAGCATATGTTCTGCCCCGCGGATTGCCCAGCCGGTTCATCACGAATCCGAAACCGAGCCGTCTCGTCGGGTCGGCGAGTCCGATGCAGCCGCCCATGCCGGTGTGTCCGAAGGTGCGCGCGCCCAGCCCCGGGTAAATCTTCCACAGCAGCTGGTAGCCGAGACCGAACTCGCCCGCGGTTCGTCGGTGTGCGCCAGCGGCTGCTCCTGCATGGCGGCTTGGATGGTTTCCGCCCGAAGCAGTTGCGCCCCGTCCAGTTCGCCTCCTCGCGCCAGCGCGGCGTACACACGAGCGAGGCCGTCGGCCGTGCCGTGGCCATATGCGGAGCCGTCCGCTGCGGCACGCGACTCGCGCGTGTTGCTGGGGCCGACCATGTCGGCGGGCCCGACGATCTCGGCGCACCGATGGTCGTGTTCCGGGCCGACGCCGATCACGAAGTCGGCACCGAGCCGCTCGGCGATCTCCTCGCGGAAGAACGTGTCGAGCGAGCGCCCGCTGGTGCGCTGAACGACTTCGCCCACGAGGTAGCCGAACTCTCCGCCGTGGTACTCGCTCGCGTGCCGGGCTCCCATCTGGGCGCCGATCGGGCGAGTGCCGCCGTTACCGTCTCCCAGTCGAAGCGCTTGTCAGCCGGAACGGGGACCGTCGGCCACGGGCGCCCGGCCTGGTGGCTGAGAACCATCCGCATGGTGATGTTGCCCTTGCCGGCCTGGGCGAACTCAGGCCAGTAGGTGGCGACCGGTTCGTCCACGTCCAGCAGACCGCTATCGACGAGTCGGTGAGCGCACGTGGCCGTCATCCCCTTGGTCGCCGAGAACGTGCAGGCGATCGTGTCGCGCTGCCACTCGCGCGTCCGGTCGGCGACCGCCCAGCCGCCCCACAGATCGACGACCTTGCACCCGTCGACGTACGCCGACACAGCCGCGCCCAGCTCGCCCTTCTCGAAGCCGCGCCGGAACGACTCGTACACCGGCTCGAACCCCGGCTCGACCGTTCCGTGGACGGGGGTGTCGCTCATCAGGTGCCGCTCCTTGCAGTGGACGCTTCGTTGCAGTGGGCGCCTCGTGCTGGGACCGGTCGTCGGGTCGGTCTGCACCGCGTCTGGCAGGTCGCCTGACGCAGCGAGTGTCCCAGCGAGGATCGTCACATCACGCCGACCATAACGACAGCTCGGGGCGCGCTCATGGCGTGTGCTGTCCCAGCGCATGTGCCCCCGAACCCTCTACCCCTCGGCAGACATGGGCGGATCACACGAAGAACTCGTCGCGATGTGTTGCCATGAAGATGGCCATGGGTCGGGTCAGGTTCCTCAGCGGGTCGTGCGAGCAAGGCGCAGAAACTCGTCGTCAAGGGCCCGTTTCGGGGTCCATCGTTGGTGGACGCTCAGCGGCGGTCTCGGCGCCGTTGCCACCAGCTCCCCGGCCGCACCTCGAAGCCGGGGACAGCGACGTTGGCCTTCAGCAGGTCTCCGCCCAGATTGTCCACGACCAGCTCCTGAGCGCGGCTGAGCGCCGTGCCCATGTCGGGTGCGTCGACGTCCAAGTCCACCAGCAGATCAGCGATGCCCCATGGCTGCACCCGGGCGCCCACGTCACCCAGGAACGCCTGCTGATCACGCCTGGGGCGCTGCTCAAACCCCAACCACAACCTGACTGCGTACGTGTGCACGGGACCCGGACGTTAACCCTCGGTCGTGATGGAGGTTGGTCGCCCGCCCCCCGCAGGCGGCCGCGGCACGATGACCACACCGAGTCCCGTACTCGTCCGCGAGGCCGCCGTCGCCCATGGAGAGGAACTCCGACGGTTGGCCAGGTGAACACGATCGGACGACCCTCGGGGTGCCGTCCTTGGTCACATACGCCGAACGGGCGAGGTCCCGGCGGCAGTGGTGGTGCTGTCAGGGCTGGAACCGGTCGTCAGCTCCACGCTGTGTCCGGCTGGGTCGGGCAGCGACACCGAGCGGACGCCCCACGGTTTGTCCTCGGGCGGAGAGTCGAACTCGAGACCGCTTGCGGACAGGTGCTCATAGAGGCCGTCCACATCCTCGACTTCGAGGTGGAATTGAACTCGCTCGGGCGTCTCGAGCGGTTCACCGACGTGGAACCCGATCGAAGCGCCTCCGTCCGAACCGAGGAGGACGAAGCGCTGAGTCTCCTGCACGACAGTCATCCCGAAGTGCTCGACGTACCACTCACGAAGCTCCACCGGGTTCCGCGTCCAGATCGTGATCGTCGCGAGTCGCATGCCCGGCTACCTCCGCCTCGCATCTTGCCATGATCGAACTCCTGGGCGCCTGTGCCCCGACGCTTGGGAGGGGGGCGACGTGGTCGGCCGAGGAAGCCGGGCTATCGGACGGCGGCGATGACGGCGGCCGGACCTGAACGCCAGACGATGCCAGCTTCCGCGAAGCCTGCGTCCCTCAGCGCCGTGATGTGCCAGTCCGCCGGCGGCGAGAACTCCTCGGTCGGATAGGTCGTCTCGAACACCGCGTGCCGCTGTGTCACCGCGGGCTGAAGCGCCGGCTCGCGGGATGCTTGTTCCCACCAGGCGTCCCAACGGGCCCGGCGGTCATCGCTGCCAGCCGCGGGTTGCTGCTCGATCTCGGCGAGTGCGGGCCCGAGGCGGGGGAGGTCGGCCAACGGCATCCGTTCGCTGTGCGCCACCACGCCGCCCGGACGGACCAAGACCGCGAGATCGCGGTACAGGCGGCGAACCGTCTGGGGGAGCCAATGCAGCGCCGTCGCCGTGAGGACGGCGTCGACTTGGGACTCGGGCAGGGCATCGCCCCACCCTGGGTCGCGCAGGTCCGCGCGCACGACCCGCACGCGGTCGTCGTCGGCGAACGTCGCCGACGCGATGGTGAGCAGCACCGGATCAACGTCGACCACGATCGAGTGTGCCCGGGGCAACCGATCGAGCAGTCGGCAGGTGATCGTGCCGGGGCCACGCGAGGTCGATGACGGTAGGGGCGGTGCCGGCCATGGCCTCGACGACATCCAGCAGCATGCTGATCTGACGCTCTCGGTCGGGGACGAGCACCTCTTCGAGCCGGTCCCATGACCGCTGCCATGACTCGGCCCACTCGGACGCGCTCGCGGCTGATCCCCCACGGGTGGATGGTAAGTCGACCACCCACCCGACCTCACCCTCGGCGTGACGGGCCCGAGTCCGGCATAACTGCGTCGGTTCGCCACTGGAGTTCTCGGTGCCAACGCAGCGAGCGTCGCGTGTCACCCCGTACAGCACGCCGTTGGGTCCGTCAGGACACTGGCTACTCGCCGATCAGCGCCTTGAACGCCGGGTCGTCGCGAATCGGGTCGAAGTCGGAGTCCTCGCGTGCGTCTCGCGATGCTTCGGCGACGCGCCGACCGCCTGTCGCAGGTGATCGATCGCCTCAGTCGTGCGGCCGCTCAAGCTCTCGCTACAGGCGAGGTTGTACACGAGCATCGGGTACTGCGGATTGGCTGCGATCAGCTCTTGGAGCCCCGGCTGAGCTCAGCGTGCTCACCGGTGTCATAGAGCGGCGTGAGTGGCGCCCACAGCTCCCAACCGTTCTCGTCGTACACCTTTCCTGGCGAGCCGTCGAGGACGAGGATCGTGGTCGCCGGCTCGGCCGCAACGGCCGTTCGCCGTGTACCCGGCTCGGTGAAGACGATGGTGCCAGGGGTGGCCTCCACCTCCTCGCCCTCGAGCTCGAAGATCGCCCGCCCGCTCACGACGACGAACAGCTCCTCGGAAGGCGTTGAGTCTTCGTCGTACTCGTTGATGATCGGGTCCCCCGCCGCAGCGCCCACCCAGGCGGTCACGCCGAAGCTCGTGATGCCGAAGTGGTGGCGCACCGGTCTGTAGCGGTAACTCCCGTCGGGCAGCGTGTCGATGTCCTCCAGCCGCGCGATTGCATACGTCGCCATCGACTCTGCCTGTCGTCGCCTGCTTGTCGATCGCGATCCTAACTCCGGGCAACGATGGGTTCAGCCTGAGCGATGTGCCCTCAACCAACGCAACGTGTCGGGCGACGTGGCACCCTTCGCCCATGCCCTTGGCCATGAGCGAGCACGAGCGGCAGGAGTTCCTCGCCGGTGTCCACGTCGGCGTCATCTCGATCGAGCGAGCCGACGGCCCGCCGCTCACCGTCCCGATCTGGTACGGCTACGAGCCCGGGGGCCTCGTGTGGATCATCACCGCCGCCGAAACCCTCAAGGGAAGGCTGTTGAACGCCGCCCGGCGCTTCAGCCTGCGCGCAGACGGAGGAGCCGCCCTTCTACAAGTACGTCAGCGTCGAGGGACCGATCGTCAACGTCGCACCGGCCGAGCTCGAAGCCGACCGACGCCCGCTGGCGCACCGCTACTTCGGACCGGAGCTGGGCGACGCCTACGTGGCCAGCACCGACGAGGAAGGCAACCTCAAGTTCTCGATGCGCCCGGCTCGCTGGTGGTCCGTCGACTACACGAAGCTCTCCTGAGCGCAACGGCGCTGATCTGCGGGCCCTAGTCGCTCACCCGGCCTCGACTGAGGTTGCCCATCTGTGGTGGTCACGCGCATCGGCTCGCCACGCCGAGGATGCGCTCCATGACGACGACACCGTCCATGCCCAGCGTGGGCGGCCGCGTGGATGACTCGACGAAGCCGCTGCGCCGGTACACCGCGATCGCCGGGTCCATGGCACCGCGGACTGTCTCGAGCCACACGGTGTGGCATTGCCGTTCGGTTGCACCAGCGACAGCGGCGTCGATCAGCCGATCAGCGATGCCGCGACCACGTGCAACTGGTCGCACGTACATCCGCTTCAGTTCTGCGCTTCCGTCGGGCTGGACACGGATCGCGACGACACCGACCGCGATCGCCCGCCAAGCGGCGAGGTAGAGCACGGCGTCGTCGGTGGCGTAGTGGTCGGCCAGACTGGCCAGTTCCGCGTGCAATTGCGGCTGCTCGGCGATCGGGTCGACGCCGGTCCAACCTCGCACCCACTCGACGTAGTCGTACAGCAGCGCTGTCGCCTCACGCCAGTCGGCGCCGGTCGACGCCCGGTGAACGGTGAAAATCGAGCCGCATGTCTCGTCGCTGTCTCTCTCCACGCCAGTGTTCGAAACCGGGTGCCGGCTCGGACCACCGAAACCGGCCGGCGCCATTGGTCCTTGTACAGTTGGCCGGTCGCCTTGACCCCCACCGGCCCTGCGGTGGACTCATGTCCGACGTGTAGCCCGGACGGCCGCCGGTCAGCTCCACACGCCGGCCACGGCGTCGCGTCGGCTCCGTCGAGGCCCGCGTTGGCGATGGCCGCGGAGGCGGCGAAGGTGAGCGCAAGGTTCTTGGGGTTTGCACCTGAAAGGGCTGCTCCCAGAAGCGCGGCCTTGACGGGCGTGACAGAGTTGACCGATCCATCCACGTCGGCATCTTCGGCGTCTCGTTCCCGGCCGGCCGCTTCCTCCACTGCTGAACGGCCATCGCCAGGAACAGGACACCGATGCCGGCCATCAGCCAGTTGACGCCCGTCGCGGCATCAGTTCCGGGATCGCTTGCGGCCCCCACGACGAGCACCACGAGAAAGCTCACGATCGTGAGCCCGGCCACCCATCCCAACGCGGAACCCGACCCCACTCCCAGGAGCTCGGGGGCTGTCGGGCACCGGGACGACCGCGACGATGGGGATGGGACTCAAAGCACGGCGGCCGCCGCAGCTGGCAACAACTCTCCGATCACGTTGTTGAGCACGGCCCGTCTCCAGCACCGCCCCACCCCGGCAGCGACGCTGCGCTGTCCCAGACCCGTCGGCCGCTCACACAGTCCTAGGCCGACTGGCGCCTGTCATCTGGAACCGAAACGACAAGCCTCAGGTGAAGCCAGACAAGCTGAGCTGCTCGCCATCCCGACTTTAGGCCGGGCCGCCCAGGTCCTTGTTCTCGGGCACGAACTGGCTGGCGATGAAGGTGGCGCCCTGGGGGTCGTTGATGACGGTCATCCGGACCCAGGGGGCGTCGCTCGGCGGGACCACGACGGTCCCCCCGAGGTCGCCGGCCCGGGCCGCGGTGGCGTCGGCATCCTCCACGGCGAACGTCACGTTCCAGTGCGGCGGCACGTCCGGCTGGTCGTCAGGGATGGGGTTGATGCTGGCCACGACGTCCTCGAAACCGGACGGCCCGCCCGACTCCGCCACCATCTTGCGCAGGTCGGGGTTGTCGCGCTCGAGGTCGTCGCCGTAGCCCGGCAGGGTCCACATCTCCGTGCCGCCGCCCAGATCCAGTGTCGTCCAGCCGAACACCGCGCCGTAGAAGGACTTGGCGGCGTCGGGGTCGCCGGTGGCCAGGCCGTTGAAGTTCAGCGAGCCGGGCTCGTTGACGACCCGGGCACCCAGCCTGTCCTTGGCCTGCCAGACGAAGAACACGGCGCCCTCGGGGTCGGCGAACCCGGCCATGCGCCCGGCGTCCATGACATCGAACGGCTCCATGAGCACACTGCCGCCCGCGTCGCGGACCGCCGCCGCCGTGTCGTCGGCGTCCGCCACCGCGATGTAGCTGTTCCAGGTCGCCATCGGCGGGCCACCCGGCGACGACCCGACCGCGGCCACGTCCCCGCCGTGCAGCCGTCCCATGAAGTACTTGCCCTCCGCGTCGGGAGGCATCACGTCCTCGAACTCCCACCCGAACAGGCCCCGGTAGAAGTCGAGGGCGGCCTCGGGGTCGGGTTGGCTGGTGTCCACCCAGCACGGGACGCCGGGAATGTAGTGATCTCGCTCGGGCATCGTTGCTCGCCTCCCGCTCGTCGGTACGAACGCACCCTATGTGCTCAGGCCACAGTCAGCGCTGAGCCACGCCGTGGCCGGTCGACTGCCTGATCTCGTGAGGATTCCGCGGTCGTGTTGTGGTCAGGTGGTGGTGAGCGCGGCTGGGGTGGTGCCGGTGAAGTGGCGGAACTCGCGGATGAGGTGGGCCTGGTCGGCGTAGCCGGACTCGGCGGCGATGCGGGCCCAGGTCTGGTCGTGGTCGATGTGCTGCCACACCGTGGAGAGGCGCAGGAGCCGGGCCGCCATTTGGGGGGCCACGCCGACCTGCTGTTTGAACCTGGTGATGAGGTGCTTGTGGCTCCACCCGACCTGGCGAGCGATGCCGCTGATCGGTAGTCTTCCCGCCGGAGCGCACGAGCAGGTGCCACGCCTGGGTCACCTCGGGCGACGGTTGGGGTCCGTGCGTGGCGCGATCGAGCAGGAAGGCGTCGAGCAGCCGGCCGTACTCGACCCAGGTCCGGGCGGACAGGACCTGCTCGCTGAGCCGGCGGGCGGCGGCGCCGACGATGTCCTCGACCGCGACGAGAAACGATCCGCCCAGCTCCGACAGGGCCGGCCCCAGCAGCCTGTAGGCGCCGAGGGGGGCCAGGTGCACCACGATGGCGGGTGCCCACGGCCCCCTGGATGCGGGTGTAGGTGGTGCTCGGGCCGTTGACGAGCACCGGGGGATGCCATGGCTGGTCCGTCACCTTCACGGCCAGCTGTGTCACCAACCTGGCGGGGTCCACCAAGTCGCCGTGCGGGAACGACGTCTCGTCGAACCCCTCGTGGTCACGGGCGACCCACGACCGCAAGCGAGCATCCGCCCGCAACACGACGCCGGGGGGGAGCTCATGCTCGACCCTCGCCCGCTTCCTGCGCTGGGATGCCGCCTTCTGCGCCATGACCACCAGGCTACGGAGCCCCACGATCCCGCCGGCATCGCCCCCTGCGACCTGACGGCGTCGACCTGCACCCCGACCAGGTGAAATCCGTTCAATACCGCGACTGCTCGTTGCCCGCATCGTGGCCGGAAGAAGACCCGTGGGGCAGGACACCTGCCTCGAACACTCGACTCACTCGGGAGAATCCCCATGCCCAGCGACACGCTCTCACCACTCCCCCTGATGGGGCTGGCGACCGGTTTCTGGTCGTTCAAGACCCTGGCTTCGGCCTACGAGCTGGGGCTGTTCGAGCAGCTGTCGGGCACGTCCGGCACCACCGCCGGCGAGCTCGCCGACCGCCTCGGGATCGCATCGCGCCCGGCCGAGATGCTGCTGACCGGCTGCGCCGCGCTGGGCCTGCTGCAGAAGCAGAACGGCCGCTACGTCAACAGCCCCCTCAGCGACGAGTACCTGGTGCCGGGCAAGCCCAACCACTTCGGCGGCCTCGTCACCATGTTCGACCGGAGGCTCTATGCAGGCTGGGACAAGGTCACCCAGGCCATCCGGACCGATCGGCCGACCACCTGGGACCCCGACCGTGAGCGGTCGATGTTCGAGAGCGCCGACCCCGACGTGCTGGCCACCTTCTGGGAGGCCATGCACGCCATGTCCACGCTGACCGGGCGGGCCCTGGGGGCGGCGGTCGACGTCGGCGGGTTCCGCCGGCTCCTCGACGTCGGTGGTGGCTCCGCCGCCTTCGACATCGTGCTGTGCCAGGGCTACCCGGAACTCCGCACCACCGTCTACGACCTGGAGTTCGTGGCCGACATCGCCGCGCGCAACGTGAAGGACGCCGGTCTCTCGGACCGCATCACGGTGACGCCCGGCGACTTCTTCGAGGACGCCAGCTTCCCCGCCGGCCACGACCTGCACCTGTTCTCGATGATCATGCACGACTGGGACGAGGATCGCGACCAGCTGCTACTGCGCAAGTCGTTCGAGGCACTCGACAGCGGCGGCGCGGTGCTCATCTGCGAGCTGCTCGTCGACGACGACAAGACGGGGCCGCCCCCGGCGGCCCTCATGAGCCTCAACATGCTGGTCGAGACACAGGGGGGGCGCAACTACACCGCGGCCGAGTACAGCGACTGGCTGACCGAGATCGGCTTCGTCGATCCCCAGGTCGTCCCCCTCGAGGCGCCCGGCGCCAACGGTGTGGTGACGGCCCGCAAGCCCTGAGCTCGCGGGCCGTCCCTGCCGTGTGATCAACTCTGGGCGGGTGCCACGACGCAGCCGGTACCCCTCGGACACAGCGACGAGCAGTGAAGCGTGCCGACGCTGTCGGGCGCGAGTCCCGCGGTCAGAATGTGGCGATCGGGTTGACCGGGCTGCCGGACGTACCGGCGAAGCGGACCGGCGCGACTGCGAGGTGGAAGTCCCACTGGCCGAGCTCGGCAGCTGTCGTCGCGCACACCTCCAGGTCGCAGTTGTCGAGCAGCCACAGACCCATCGCAACGAGGCTCACGGCGTGAACCGGCATCAACACGTCGTCGTACCCCGACGGCTGAACGTCCTGGGGGGTGTCAGCGCCGATCAGCGCGACCTCCCGTTCATGCAGCCACGGCAGGCAGGACGCGTGCCAGCCGGCCTGCGTGAAACCGCTGGCCTCACCGGCCTCGTGCCGGACGCGGCCATAGCCGGTCCGCAGGAGTACCGCATCGCCGGATCGCACCCGCACACCCTGGCGACGCTCGGCCTCCTCGAGATCGTCGGGAAACACACCCTGCCCTGGTTCCAACCACGGCACATCGCGGACCCTCGCAATGTCCAGCAGGACACCACGCGTGATGATCCCGTTCGCCGCCGCCGTGACGGCCGCCCACGCCGATCCCGTTGCGGCGTCGACCAACGAGTGCGACCGCCCGTTGTACATCGTGCCGTCCCAGAAGATGTGGCACGGCGAGTCGACGTGGGTGAGGGTGTTGCCGTGGAACGTGATGCCGAGCCGCTCGGACGAAAAGCCCCAGCGGCGGTCGTTGCGGAATCCGGGCACCGGCATGTCCTCGGCACCCGGCATGTCGGCGGCGCATGGGCACGTCGTCGTCGACCGCTCCATGTCTTGCGGTACGGCAACCTCCCATGCGCACGACACGCTTCTGCCGTGGCGCACGGCCCGCGCCGCCGCCAGCCGGACGTCGTCGGTGATGTGGTTCAGAGTGCCGAGCTCGTCGTCGTCGCCCCACCGTCCCCAGTTCGACAGCGTGTTGAAGTACCCGAGCACGTCGTCCTGTGTGGGCACCGGTCGCCCTGCCGTCATCCCAGCATCGACTCCTCCGGTCACGCGGTTCGAGGCACCAAGGCCCGCTGAACGGGCATGACACTAGATCAGGGCATGAGCAGGTCGGTGCCGTCATGGGCGCGGATCGATGGCCTGTCAGAAACGACGAAAGCGCCCCTGACCTGCGGCCGGGGCGCTTGGAGCGGGTGACGGGGATCGAACCCGCATTGTCAGCTTGGGAACAAAGAGACGTGCGCACAGGCGGATCGATCGCCTGGACTGCGGATCGTTGATGGCAGGTCCGGCCCGGTGGACCGCCGCCGAGGCGCCGTGAGTGACCGTGTCGCTCCGGGCTGAAGGGCACGATTGGGGCACGACCGCTCGACGAGCTCGTCCAGGCCGTGAAGCCTGGGAGCAACTGACTTCTACACGTCGGTCCGGCTGAGGACGGCGCCGGAGGCGCCGCCCGCAGGCCGGGCCGTTCGCGCCGGCGGAGCCGGCGCCTTGACGGAGTACAGAAAGTTCTCACGACGTCGACCAATCGATATTGCCCGACTCCGCTTGAGGGGTTACATCGCGGCCTCAGTTGATTGGTAACACTCTGCGATGGCCATCGGCCAGGTCGCGGCTACGAGCGCTCAAACGGCTCTCACGACGAAGCGTGGTTACAGCCGATGGCCCAGCATCGTGGGTACGCCCACCGATCCGGCGGTAGGGGACGGCAGACGGTGATCTTCAGGGCGTCACCGTCGTGGGGAGCGGGCGTTCGGCGTCACCCGTCGCTCACGCGAGCTCAGCTGGCCGCCATTCGAGCATTGTCGATGATCGGCTTGGCCGTGTCGATGAAGGTGGCGTCGCCGAACCAGTTCGTGATGCGCTGGCTGACCTCCCACATGAAGAGGATGTCTGCGAGCGCGTACAGCGACAACCGGTCGCCTGCACCCGCACGCAGCGGGCGCTCATCGGTGTAGGCGGCTACGAACGCTTCGCGTTGCTCTCGCCTCCGCCGGAACAGGAACCGGACGAGATCTTCCTCACCATCGCCGACGTGGGCCTCCCCGAGGTCGAACACCCCAGTCGCCCGGTAGCGGTCATCGAGCAGCTCATAGTTGGTGTTCGCGAGCGAGAAATCGTGATACGCCGCCTGGTTCGACCCGCCCGACGCCGGCCCGAACCCCTACGAGTCCGACGTGGTCTTCAACGTCAGGGTCCCCGGCGGTGACCAGTGGGCCTGGCTACCCGACACTTGGCTGGCGCGGGACAAGAACGGCCGCATGGGCCTGCCGGAGTGCTGAGGAGGCACTGATGACCGAAACCTCCGACGACATGGTGGCCGCCGCCAAGGGCTCGAAGGCCACCGCCAACAGTGAGGCGAGCTACGAGAGCGGCCACCACATCAAGCACAAGTCCGGGTGGTCGGCGGCGGCGTCGCTCAACAGGGAAAAGAGCGCCACGAAGAACGGCAGTCGACGGGGCCGCATCTCCTTGGGGCTGGCAGTTGGCGGTGGCCTAGTCGTGGCCCTCCTCCTCCTGCTCACCCAGCGAGGCGGCGACGCCGGCACCGGGACCGGCGGGACGCCGACCACCGAGACGTCCGCACCCACCACGACGACCCCCACCACGGTCGCACCCACCACCACGGCGCCGGCCACAACCACACCCAGCACCGCCGGCGATCCGTCGACGCCGGCGGCGCTCACGGAGACCTGCGGGGGCGAACCCTGCGCTGCCCTGCTGGTTGAGGGGACGCTCGAGACCCCTGGGGAAGGCGTCTGGATCAGGAGCTGCTTCGACAACTCGCCTTGCGAGCGTCAGGCCCTCGCGGCCGAAGGCCAGCAGATCCATGGCGTATGCCGCGTCGACACCGGCAAGGACGTCTTCGGCAACACGGTGTGGGTGAAGACCCCCTGGGCCTTCACCGGCCCCATCCCCCAAGACCAGCCCGTGCGGGCCGAGTCGACCGGCCACAGCGACCCCAACAGCCAGGAGTACGGCTGGGCCACCGCCTACTACCTCACCCCGACGGCGGCGATCGACGCCCTCCCTGTTTGCACCACATGACCGGCGCCACGCCAAATCGACCCGGCGTCGACCCCCCCACCACCACTGCTCTGAACAGGAGGGCAGACCCATGACCAGCACACGTAGACGAATCGCCCAGTTCCTGGCGGCGGCGTTGTTCTCCACGATCGTCATCGGCGCCACCGATCAGCCCTCGGTCTCGGCTGCGCCGGCGGCCAGGACCTGTAAGTCGGAAGTCTGCAACTACAAGAACCCCGAGGAGTACGGCTGCGGCCGAGACGCACGCCCACTGGAGTCGTTCTGGCGCGACAACACCTTCATCTCCCTGCGGTACTCGCCCTCATGCAACGCCGCCTGGGCCTACGGGTACACGCGCAAGAGCACCTACGCCCCCTGCAACAGCTGGAACGACCACGACATGCTCCGGATCGAGGGCTCGTCAGGTGGGCGGATCGTCGCCCAGACCAGCGCCTGCCTGAGCAGCGCCCCCGGCTACGTCGTCTACACCAACATGGTCAGCTTCAACTACTGGACCCGCGCATGCCTCGTGAGGGGCCGGGTCGCGGACTGGTCCCAGGCCTACAACGGGTGCACCGGCTGGCGGTGACCCAAGCCGACTGACAACTTCAGTCCTGCGTGCCCGGTGGGTTCCACCGGGCACGCACACGTCTTGGGCCCTCACCGAGGCCGCGCTCGGTCCCGTCCTGGCCGCGGCCGGCGACGACGAGTCGCGCCCGACGACGTGGATCCTCGAAGGCGTCATCCCCTACCTCACCCCGGCCGACGCCGCGGCCACCGTGGCCGCCGCCGCCGACCGGTCCGCACCGGGCAGCAGGTTGGTGGTGAGCTACCAGACGCGCTCGCGAAGGGCAGCATTCGGCCCCTGCTGGCCCGCGGCCTGCTGCGCCTCTCCGGCCGAGCCGACCCCATGGCGCACGAACCCCGCCGCTCGTCCTGGACGCGGGCGTCGGTGCGGGCACTGCTCACCGATGCCGGCCTGCGCGTCACCGCCGACGTCGACCTCCTGGCCCTGGCGACCGAGCTGTTGGTCCCGACCCGCCACTTCGCACCAGCGGCGTCGCGGTCGCCGACGTGTGACGTACCCGAAGACGGCGCCGCGCGATCCCTGCAGGGAACAGCGTCACGATACAGTTCGAGGGATGCACAGGGCGTTGACTTGCCCGGGATGTGGCGGCTCGATGGTCCCGGGTCTGCTCCAAGTGAGGGGGACGGCCCTGGGGTTCCTCTTCATCGGGTTGTCCTGGCAGCACCTCTGGTGGAGCGACCTTGGCGACATGCCGTCGAGCCGGCACAAGGTGATCGGGAGCGGCGGCCGGCGGTACGCGCACGGTTGCAATGCCTGCGGGATGATCGCCTTCTCGCCCTCTCTTCCCCAGGGCTTGCGGTAGACCCGACCCGACACCGGCGGCAGCCGACAGCAGCACGACGGCGAACGTGACGATGCCAGTGGCGAGCAGCGCTGAACGCGTGCGTCGGCCTGATCGATGGCGCCCAGGCCACCACCGAAGCAGAGGCGGCGGACGCAGCTGCCGCCTTCAACGAGCAGCGAGCAGTAGCGATCGCCGACCTCGTGGCCCAGAGGTCGGAAGAACTGTCAGCGCCTCCGGGCCTGTCCCGCCGCATGGACCGTCTCACGCAGCTGATGGGAGAAAGCTCGACCATCTTCTTCGCCCGTATCCTTCTCACGGGGTTCTTCATCGTGATCGACGTCACGCCCGTAATCGTGCGGGCCACTTCGTCCGGCGGCGCGTACGACACAATCCGCAGCCCTTCGGCGCGACGCGCACGAACAGCGGAGGCGGGCAAAGAGCGCCATCGCGGCCGCGGACGTGGACGCGAGCAGGCAGATTGCCCTACACGAGGCCCGGGTCAGGACGTCCATCGCAAGAAGCGCGTCGACCTGACGAGCGGATCGAGCTCGCCCGAATCGAGGAGCACCTCGATCAGGACTTCAAAGCCCAGGAATCCTGGCAGGAAGCACGCGCAACGGCACCGCCGGCGCGGCGACCGTAACCAACGAGGCGAACGCGCCGAGCGGCCGCAGACCTAGCGGGTACCGGCCGGGGCGCGGTGATGAACACCCACTGGATGTGCTGGCGTACGTTTCATCGCAGCTCGACGAGCGTCAGCTGGGGCGCGAGTTCGCCCCAAAGCACTCGCGTGACGGGACCGATGCGGGACGGGGCGCCGTCGAGCTGCACGAGCACGGGGACGAACGGTTCGGTCAGCGCGTCCGAGCAGGACTCGGAGGCTGGGCGCCGGGATGTGGCGATCCCGGACGTCATCCTGCCCGAGCTGCGAGCGCATCTCGATGACCACGCCGAGTCCGGGGCCGACGGCCGGGTGTTCGTGGGGCCGACCGGGGCGACCCCTCGGCGGACCAACTTCCAGGCCACCTGGCGGACAGCGGTAGAGGCGGCCGGCGTGGCGGGGCTCCACTTCCACGACCTACGGCACACCGGCAACATGCTGGCGGCCGAGAGCGCCAGCCTCCGGGAGCTGATGGCGAGGATGGGCCACTCGTCGACGAGGGCGGCGCTCATCTACCAGCACGCCAGCCGGGACCGGGAGCGGGCCATCGCCGCCGCCGTCTCGGCCCAGGTCGAGGCGGCCCGCCCGAAGGCCGAGGGGCACGGGAGGGGCACGGCCACTAAGACGGACGCCGGCCCGGCACCGGGTCAGAAACGACGAAAGCGCCCCTGACCTGCGGCCGGGGCGCTGAGAGCGGGTGACGGGGATCGAACCCGCATTGTCAGCTTGGGAAGCTGATGTTCTGCCATTGAACTACACCCGCATTGTGAGATTGCGAGGGTAGCCGACCCGCCCGGGGGCAGCGATCCCGGGCGGGTCCGCTGGCTACGCGACGAGCGCGGCGGCCGATGCGGAGCCGTCGGACTCCGTGTCCGAGCCGTCCTCACCCCCACCCGGGCCCGGGCCGCGGCCGCCGGGGGCGCCGTCGGGGCAGCCCTCGCGGGGCTGCGTGCCATCGTCGGGCTCGGCATCGGGCTGGTCGGTGGTGCCGTCGTCGGTGGTGCCGTCGTCGGTGGTGCCGTCGTCGGTCGTGCCGTCGTCCGGCACCGTCGTCGTGGCACCGTCGTCCTCGACGCCCGTGTCGGGCTCCGTGGTGGTGGGTGCGTCCTGGGCTGCCGCCCAGCTCGCACCTCCCACGATCATCGTCCCGGCCACCGCTACCGCGGCGGCCAGGTGTCTCGGTGTCCATTCCATCGTTGCTCCTCTTCTCGGGGACGACGCCAGCAGACCGCGCCAACCTCAGAGGACCCGCAGAGCCCGCACCGAAGTGCCTGACCCCGGCACTCGGCCGGCTCTCAGCCAGGGTTCAGGCCGTTCCCAGGTTCGGACGCCACCCTCCACGGCATGAGTGGTGAACGGCTTCTGCTCGTCGACGACGAGGACAACCTGCGATCGATGCTGGAGGCGGCCCTGCGCCACTCCGGCTTCGAGGTCCACGCCGTCGACTCGGGCCGGGCCGCCCTGGCCGGGATCGGCGAGATCGACCCCGACCTCGTCGTCCTCGACGTCATGCTGCCCGACCTCGACGGCTTCGAGATCTGCCGCCGCTGGCGCCAGGAGCGCCGGCGCACCCCCGTCGTCTTCCTCACGGCGCGCGACGGCACCGACGACACCGTGCGCGGCCTCACCACCGGCGGGGACGACTACATCGTCAAGCCGTTCAGCCTCCAGGAGCTCGTGGCCCGTATCCAGGCCGTGCTCCGCCGCACCGGCGCCGCCCGCAACGGGACCACCCTCGCCTGCGCCGACCTCACCCTCGACGACGACGCCCACCTCGTGACCCGGGGCGGCGAGCCCGTCGCCCTGTCGCCCACCGAGTTCAACCTGCTCCGCTTCCTGCTCGACAACCAGGGCCGGGTGCTCAGCAAGCCCCAGATCCTCGACCACGTGTGGAACTACGACTTCGGCGGCGACGGCGGCGTCGTCGAGACCTACATCGGCTACCTGCGCCGCAAGCTCGACCCCACGGGCGACCGGCCCCGCCTCATCCACACCATCCGGGGCGTGGGCTACACCCTGCGGGAGGGCTGACGTGTCGCTCCGCGCCCGGCTGCTGGTCGGCCTCGGCGTGGTGGCGGCGGTCCTCGTGTTCGTCGCCGTCAGCGTGACCCGGACGGCGTCCACCTACCTCGTCGACCAGGTCGACGACCGGCTGCCGGGCGAGGTCAGGGACGAGTGGGGGCCGCCGGGCGGCGACCACGGCTTCAGCCCGTTCTACGTCGGCGTCGTCGACCCCGGGGCCGGCACCGTCCGCACCGTGCAGGTGCCCGACGTCGACGGCGGCGGCACCGCGCCGCTGCCGGACATCGACGCCGACGACGCCCGGGACGCCGCCGCCGGGGGCGACCGGTTCTTCACGGTCGGGTCCGCCGACCCCGACGTCCGCTACCGGGTGCGGGCCGACGCCGCCGGCGGCGACAGCGTCACCGTGGTCGCCGCCTCGCTGGAGGACGCCGACGCCGCCGTCAGCCGCCTGATCGCCGTCGAGGTCGGGGCCACGGCCGTGATACTCGGGCTGCTCGGGCTCGTCGGGTTCTGGGTGCTGCGCCTCGGGGTCCGCCCGCTGAAGGACATGACCCGCACCGCCACCGCCATCGCGAGCGACGACGACGACGGCGACCTCAGCCGCCGGGTCCCCGCCGCTCCCGACGGCACCGAGGCCGCCGAGCTGGGGACCGCGCTCAACCGCATGCTCGGCCGCATCGAGACCTCCTTCGCCGCCAAGCAGGCGTCCGAGGACCGCCTCCGCCAGTTCGTGGCCGACGCCTCCCACGAGCTGCGCACCCCCGTCACCACCATCCGCGGCTTCGCCGAGCTGCACCGCCGCGGCGGCCTCGAGGACCCGCTCGACCTGGCCGCCGCCATGCGCCGCACCGAGTCCGAGGCCAAGCGCATGGCCGCCCTCGTGGACGACCTGCTGCTCCTGGCCCGGCTCGACCAGGGCCGGCCGGTCGAGCGCCGGCCGGTCGACCTCGGCGTCCTCGCCATCGACGCCGCCGGGGACGCCCGGGTCGTGGCGCCCGACCGCACCGTCCGGGCCACCACCGAGGAGGGCGTCGTCGTGGCCGGAGACGAGCACCGGCTGCGCCAGGTTCTGGCCAACCTGGTGCGCAACGCCCTCGTCCACACGCCGCCCGACGCCAGCGTCCGGGTCGCGGTCCGCCGCGACCACACGACCGACACCGCGGTGGCGGAGGTGTCCGACGACGGCCCCGGCATGTCCGCCGACCAGGCCGCCCACGCCTTCGACCGCTTCTACCGGGCCGACCCCGGCCGGTCACGGGACCGGGGCGGGTCCGGTCTCGGCCTCGCCATCGTCCAGGCCATCGCCGTCGCCCACGGCGGGCGGGCCACGCTCGACACCGCCCCCGGGCATGGCACCACGGTGAGGGTGGAGCTGCCGTCACAGTAGGGTCGTCGCCCGATGATCCTGTCGGACCGCACCATCCGCGAGCAGCTCGGGGCCGGGCGCATCGTCATCGACCCGCTCGACGACACCTGCATCCAGCCCAGCTCGGTCGACCTGCGCCTCGACCGGCTGTTCCGGGTCTTCCTCAACCACACGATGCCGGTCATCGACGTCAAGCTGGACCTGGCCGACCTGACCCGCCTGGTCGAGATCGACGACGACGACGCGTTCATCCTCCACCCGGGCGAGTTCGTGCTCGGCTCGACCTACGAGCGGGTGACGCTGCCGGACGACCTCGTGGCCCGCATCGAGGGCAAGAGCAGCCTCGGCCGCCTCGGCCTGCTCATCCACTCGACGGCCGGGTTCATCGACGCCGGGTTCGCGGGCCACATCACGCTCGAGCTGTCCAACGTGGCCAACCTGCCCATCACGCTCTACCCGGGCATGAAGATCGGCCAGGTGAGCTTCCTGCAGATGACGACCCCGGCCGACGTGCCCTACGGGTCCAAGGCGGTCGGCTCCAAGTACCAGGGCCAGCGGGGCCCGACCCCCAGCCGATACTGGGAGAACTTCCGCTGATCAGGCCGGCGGGACCACCGGGGGCAGGACGTTGAGCGTGTGGGTGGCGACGGTCGTGCCCTGCAGCTCCAGCGTCACGGTGAGCGTGCCGTCCTCGATGACGCCGTCGCCGTCGGCGTAGATCGGGAATCCGGCGGCCACGAACCCGCCGAACACGGCCGGCGCGGCCCCGGGTACCAGGTCGGGGACCTGGCAGACGATCGTCGTGGGCAACCCGCCCCGCAGGACCTCGCTCCACGGGGTGCCGCGGGGCGGCGCCGTCCAGCCCTCGACCGCGCACCCGGCGGGCAGCGGGCCGAGGACGTCCTGGAGCACCTGGCCCCGTAGCTGCGGTGGGATCAGCTCCAGGAACTCGTCGTGCACCAGGTTGGCGAACACCGCGGCCGGCAGCAGCCCGGCGTCCTGGTTGGCCGTGATGCGGATCGTGGCGCCGGAGACGGTGGTGGTGCCGGTGGTGGTGGCGCCGACGGACAGCCGCCCGAGCGCGAGGGGGCTGGCCGAGGAGCGAGTAGTTGGACCACTCGGGGACGGTGAGCGCCAGCCCGTCCTCGTACGGGGACAGCGCGATGGCGGCCGGGAGCTCGGCCTCGACGGCGTCGCCCCGGAACAGCACGATCGTGGCGGTCTGGCCCGCGGCGTCGATCTGGAGGTCGAAGCCGAACGTGTCGGTGGTGCCCGTGGCCGGCTGCGTCAGCGTGCACTCGACGACCTGCCCGGCCGGGGTGCACCGGCCGTCGAGCGCGGCCTCGGGGTGGACGCGGGCGCCGGCGGTCAGCTCGACCCGGAGCTTCAGGGGCGCCGGGGCCGCCTGGGCGACGGGAGCCGGGGTGAGCACCTCGGACCCGGACGCCGGCGTCGAGAAGGCGCTGGCGGTCATCAGCGCGGGCACGCCGGGCTCGCCGATGGTGAGCGAGAGCTGGCCCCGCCCCACGGCCGACGGCGTCCACGACGCGGCGGTGAAGGACAGCGGCGGCGGCGTCGGCGGCACCGGGGGAGCGGTGGGGCCGGGCGGCGGGGTCGACGGCGGGGGCGTGGACGGCGCCTGCGGGGCGGCGGGGCTGGACGGCGTGGTCGTCGGCGCAGTGGTCCGGGGCCGGATCGTGCGCGGGACTGTCGAGTTGGCCCCGCTGCGGGACCTCGGGACGAACCGCGACGGGAAGTCGTCGTCGCCGAAGTCGGACCCGAACAGCCCGCCGTCGTCGTCGAACTCGCTCATGGCGAAGTCGTCGTCGCCGAACAGGGACTCGTCGCCGTCACTGTCGCCGTCGTCGCTCCGGTCATCGCGCGGTTGCCACCGTCGCCGTCCGAGCTGGCGCCGATGTCGGCGGCGTCGGCGGCCACGTCGACCGGGGCGTCCTCGCGGGCCATCACGCCGCCCAGCCCCGCGAGCCCGGCCACCACGGCCGTGATGGCGGCGGCGCTGCCGAGCGTCGGGCCCAGCTGCTTCAGCTTGCCGAGGACCCCCGACGCGCCGCTGCCCGCGGCCGCGGCGGCCCCGCCGCCGACCGCCACCACGGCACCGACGGGCAGCTTGGCCCCGGCCAGGAGGAACAGCGGCAGGACCGAGCGGGCCAGCATCCGGTTGACGTCGTCGAGCTCGGCCACCAGGTCGCGGCAGGACTCGCACCCCTCGAGGTGCGCGGCGACCGCGGCGTGGTCGCGCTTGGACAGCCCGTCGCGGACGTAGGCGCCGAGCTGGGACCGGTAGGGCTCGTGCTCGGGGGCCGGCGAGGCCAGCAGGTGGGCCTGGAGATAGGTCTGCCGCAGCTTCTCCCGGGCCCGGTAGGACATGGCCGCCGCCGCGTTGGCGGACACGCCGAGCACCGCGGCGAGCTCCTTGGGCTGCCGGCCCTCGACCGCGGTGTGCCACAGCACGGCCTGCCACCGCTCGGGCAGGGCCTCGAACGCGGTGGTGATCAGCTCGCGGTCGGCCTGGCCCATCTCGGTGTCGGCCTCGTCGCCCACCGGCTCGGGGACCTCCTCGAGGGGCTGGTCGGCGGGCTTCTCGCCCTGCTCGGCGGCCAGCCGGCGCAGTGTGACGAACAGGTAGGCCCGGAACGACTCCGTCGGCCCCGCCCCGCGGCGGATGGCGCCGAGCACCCGCTCGAAGGCGCCGCTGACGAGGTCGTCGGGGTCGCCGAGGCGCCGGTAGGTCGATGCCAGCCGGCGGGCCGCGGCCTCGTGGCGGACGTACAGCTCGGTGAACGCCGACTCGTCGCCCGAGCGCGCCTGGTCCAGCAGCTCGGCGTCGGAGAGTGCGGTGAGTGTCATGCGGTCGTTTTCCTGCCGCCAGTCTGGCGCAACCTTGCGGCGAGAACCAGGGCCGAAGGTCACGAAGGGTGAGTTTCAGGCCGCCCAGGGCTACGGATCGGGGCGCGTGGCGTGCGTCACAGATTTTCTCGCGGAAACGGAGGAATTTCTCCGCGACCCGCGTCATGATCGCTGGCGACACCCCTCTCTTGCGGCATGACGGAGTCGCAGGTCCGGACCGGCCTCACCCAATCGGGCGTGGACGGTGCCGCGCGGCTCCTAGCTGTCGTCGACCGGTCGGGGCCGCCTCACCGGCCGGTCGGCGACGATCTCCTGTCCCGCTGGTACATCGGCGCCGCGTCCCGGCTTCCGCTGTCCGAGTGGGCCGACCCGGCGACCCGGCGGCTGGCCGCAGCGTTCGAGTCCGGCGCCGACCTGGCCGAGGTCGAGGCGGCAGTCGTCGCCTTCGCGCAGGCCCGTTCCGGGGCCGACCACCCGGCCGAGGCGCTCGCCGCCGACCTCGTCGCCCTGGTGCGACTGGCCTGGCCGACCGCCGGCCACGAGTGGGACATCTGGGTCGACCCGGTCGGCCTCATGGCCAGGGCCGTCGGGGCCTGGGCGGCCGAGCGTGCCGGTCAGAACCGGTGCGGCGACTGCACGGAGCCCGTGACCGGGCTGGTCACGGGCCAGTACCTGCGCCTCCGGCTGCGGGAGCTGCACGCGCAGTGCATGGCGCTCGCGATCCCCGCCCCGATGACCTTCGGGGCCGTGGTCGTGGATCTCGAGCTGAGCGCCGTCACGGAGCTCCAGCGGATCGGTGTCAGGGTCGCGGCGGGCCGCATCCTGGCATCACGGTTCCGCGGAGGCGAGACCGTGGCGGCGCTCGGCCCCAGTCGTCTGGTGGCGGTGATGCCGGCGTACGGCATCAGGCGGGCCATCGACGAGGTGACGACCGACTTCGCCGGGCTCTCCTCACCCGACGGGGTCGGCGTCGCCATCCGGCATCAGCCGTTCGCGGACGACGCCGGCACGACGTTCTCTTCCCTGGCGGGAACCTCGGTGGGTTCCTAGGGCGGACTGAACCCACCGAAGGAGGGGGTGCGCCGCGCGGCGGGCGTGCGGCGCACCCCCGACCTCTCCACCGGACGCCCCGGGTCTAGCCGTACGTCTTCGAGTCGAGCTCCCGCACCCGGGCGGCCAGCGCCGCCAGGATCTTGTGGTTGAGCGTGGGGACCTCGTCGAGCAGCCCCGAGAACTCGCGGGGCCCGAGCACGAGAACGGTCACCGGCGTGGCCGCCGTGACCGTGGCCGTGCGGGGCCCGTGGTCGAGCAGGGCGAGCTCGCCGACGCAGTCGCCGGGGCCGAGCTGGGCGATGGTCTGGCCGCCACGGGTCACGTCCGCGTGGCCGTCGACGATGATGAACGCCTCGCGGCCCACGTCCCCCTGGGTGACGAACTCCTTGCCCTGGTCCAGCGTGAGCTCGACGGTCGCCTTGGCGATGTCGCGCAGCTCCTTCGTCGTGCAACCCGAGAAGAGCGGGACCGCGGCGAGATGGTTGAGGTAGTCCTCGCGTGCCATGGCGGCGCAGCTTAGGTAGCCAGGCCCGCCGCCGCCTCCCGGCCACCTGACGTGACGATTCAGGCGACGATCCGTGAAGCAATCTCTCGGGAGCGTGACGTTCATACGTCAGAAACAATCGCGAAACCCTATGTCCGTAGCTTCCGGAGCCGTGGAGGTGGCTCTGGTCCACTGGCCGGCCGAGCAGGACCGGCGGGAGGAGCTACGTCGTGCTGGGCAGCCGCGGCTCCTGCTGGTGGAGCGTGGCGCCCCGCCGATCCCCACCGACGAGCTCGAGGACTGGATCCGCCTCCCGGCCGACGACCTCGACCTGCGGGTGCGGGTCGAGGCGCTGCGGCGCCGCACCGACAACGACGTCGGCGCCGTTCCCGCGCTCGACGACGACGGCGTGCTCCGCATGGGCGACCGCTGGGTGTCGCTCCCGCCGGTCGAGGCCCGCCTCACGTCCGCGCTGCTCGAACGGTTCGGGGCCGTCGTGTCCCGCGACGCGCTGGCCCGCTCGGGCTGGCCCGGCGGCTCTCCCGGGCGCAACGCGCTCGACGTCCACGTGCTGCGGCTCCGGCGCCGGCTCTCGCCGCTGCGCCTCGCCATCCGCACGGTCCGGTCCCGCGGCTACCTGCTCGAGCGGGCCGACGGGGCGGGGCAGGTCGCGCCCGAGCCGATCCGGCCGGCGCACGCCGACGGCAGCGTGCGCCGCATGACCGCGGGCTGAGCCTCCGCCGCTCGCTGCGGGACTACGCCTACCGCACAGGGGGTACTCACACCCTGCCGGACGGGAGTCGTCCGGCGAGGTCGGGCTGGGACACCTGTTTCAAGGGAGGCTCATCATGCGCGGACGGGTACGGATCCCCATCCTGTTGCTGATCTGGATCATCATCGGCATCTTCGTCGCCGTGAACAAGGGTTACGCCACCAACATCGACAACGCGTCGCAGGTCGCGACCTTCATGCTGGCGGTGTTCCTGTGGCCGATCCCCGCACTCGACGGTGCGGTCGGCATCACCTTCTAGTCTGCGGTCGGACCCTCGGGGGCGCGGACTGCGGTCTGCGCCCCCGAGTCGCGTCAGGACGGCCGCCAGGTGGTGCTGGTGCGGCTGGCCCACCGCCCCCATCGCCACCTGGTAGCGCAGCGTGTCGCCCGCCACGGTGATGCGGCGCTCGATGCGTGAGCACCTCCTTGGCCGTGGCCGTCCGGGCGATGCCCGTCGTGCGCAGGTGCAGTGCCACGCCGTCGGGGTGGACCGTGACCTCGCCCTCCTCGACGTCGACGATGCCGCTGCCGTAGGCGAGCACGAACTCGGCCCGCCCGGGGCCGGCGCCCCGCAGGAAGCCGCTCTCGGCGTGCAGCGGGAGGCCGGTGGACGCGTTCTCGGTGGCGTTCCGGTACGAGATCCGCGGCTTGCCGACGTGCTCGAACGTCGCCGTCTCCCGGTAGCGGAACGACTCGACGGTCGGGTAGCCGCCCTCGCCCTCGCCCTGCCAGGTGCCGAGCAGGCACGCCAGCTCCGCCAGCGCCTCGTGGAGCTCCACGCCGCCGACGGTAGCCGTCCGCCCGCCTACCGGGACAGTGCGGCCAGCCGGCCAGGCGCACAGTGCCAGGCCCGCTTGGCGCACGGTGATGCTCAGCCCGCCTGGCGCACCGTGATGCTCAGCCCGCCTGGCGGGCTACGGCCTCGGCGGCGGCCCGGATCTCCTCGGCCGAGCGGAGGTAGCGCTCCTCGACCGGCGTGTCGTCGGTGGGCCATCCCCGCTCGATCTCGTACACGAGGGGCTCGCCGGTCGGGATGTTGAGCTCGACGACCTCGTCGTCGGTGAGGCCGCTCAGGTGCTTCACCAGCGCCCGCAGGCTGTTGCCGTGGGCGGCGACCAGCACGGTCCGCCCGGGCACGAGGTCGGGGACGATGCCGTCGTACCAGTACGGCAGCATGCGGGCCACCACGTCGGCCAGGCACTCGGTGTCGGGCACGATCTCCGGCGGCAGCCCGGCGTAGCGGGGGTCGCGGCGGACGCTGCGCTCGTCGTCCGGGGCCATCGGGGGCGGGGGCACGTCGTAGGCCCGCCGCCACACCTTGACCTGGTCGGCCCCGAAGCGCTCGGCCGTCTCCTTCTTGTCGAGCCCCTGCAGGTCGCCGTAGTGGCGCTCGTTGAGCCGCCAGTGCCGCCGCACCGGGATCCACGACCGGTCGAGCTCGTGCAGCGCCAGCTCCGCGGTGCGGATGGCCCGGGTCTGCACCGACGTGTGCACCACGTCGGGCAGCAGGTCCCGCTCGGCCATGAGCCGCCCGGCGTCGCGGGCCTGCGTCTCGCCCTTGGGCGTGAGCGCGGCGTCGTACCAGCCGGTGAACAGGTTCTTCAGGTTCCACTCGCTCTCGCCGTGGCGGAGCAGGACCAGCGTGGCGGGCATCAGGGCGGGTTGATGGTGGTCGGCGAGCCGCCCTGGAAGTCGCCCACGAAGATCGTCACCGTGTCGCCCCGGTTGGCCTGCTGGTTGGCCGAGGGCGACTGCGTGATCACCACGCCGTCCTGGTTCTGGTTCGGGACCGTCTGGGTCTCGACCCGCGGGGTCAGGCCGGCGCCCTCGATGGCGCTGCGGGCGTTCTGCTCGCTGAGGCCCTGGACCGACGGGACCGTGACCCGCTCGGCGCCCGACGACACGATCAGCGTGATCTGGTCACCGGGCGCGGCCTCGGCGTTGGCGCCGGGGTCGGTGCCGATCACGTTGCCGGCGGGAACGTCGGCCGAGGACTGCTGCCGCTCCTGCGATGTTGGTGAACCCGGCCCGCTGCAGGTTGCCGCGGGCGGTGCCCGCGCTCTGGCCGGCCACGTCCGGGATCACGATGCGCCCGGAGCCGGACGACACCTCGATCGTCACCTGCGAGCCCTTGGCCAGGTTCTCGTTGGCGGCCGGCGTCTGGCTCACGACGCGGCCCTCCTCCACGTCGTCGCTCTCGACGGGCACCGGGTTGGGGACGAACTCGGCCTCCGTGAGGATGCGCGTCGCGTCGGCCTGGGTCTCGCCCACGACGTCGGGCACGGGCACGGCCTCCGGCCCGCTGGAGAACGTGAGCGTCACCGTCGACCCCTCGTCGGCCTCGGTCGTGGCCGCCGGGTCCTGCCGGATGACCTCGTTGGCGGGCCGGTCCGAGTTCTCGGACGCCGTCTCGACATCGAAGCCGGCCTGCTCGAGCGTGGCCGTGGCCACGTCGACCGGCTGGCCGACGACGTTCGGCACCTCCACCTGCGGAACCTCGTCGTCGCCGCCGCCGAGGTTGCTGACCAGCAGGAAGAGCAGGCCGGCGAGCAGGAGCAGCAGCAGCGATGAGCGCGGCGAGGAACCACTTGGACCGCTTGGGCTCCTGCTCCTCGTCGTAGTACTCGTCGTAGTCGCCGTAGCCGTCACCGGCCGGCTGCTGCCAGCCGACCGGGCCGGCGACGAGCGCCGTCTCGTTGCCGTACATGGTGGGCGCCATGACGCCGGTGGCTCCCGGATCCATGGGCGGGGCCAGCACGGGCTCGGCCATGATGCGGTTGCCGTCGAGGTAGCGGCGCAGGTCGGCCCGCAGGTCCTGGGCCGACGGGTAGCGGTTGGCCGGGTTCTTGGCCAGCGTCTTGAGGCAGATGGCCTCGAGCGTCTCGGGCAGGGACGGGTCGACGCGCCGGGGCGGGACCGGGTTCTCCTGCACGTGCTTGTAGGCGATGGCCACCGCGCTGTCGCCGGAGAACGGGGGCCGGCCGGTGATCATCTCGTACAGCACGACGCCCAGGCTGTAGAGGTCGCTGCGGGGATCGACCGGCGCCCCGCGGGCCTGCTCGGGCGAGAAGTAGGTCGCGGTGCCCATGACCGAGCCGGTCTTGGTCAGGTTCTGGTCGGACGAGTCGCTGATGGCCCGGGCGATGCCGAAGTCGGCCACCTTGACCCCGCCGTCGCGGGTGATGAGCACGTTGCCCGGCTTGACGTCCCGGTGGACGACGCCGTTGCGGTGGGCGAAGCCGAGCGCGGCGGCGATGTCGGCCGTGATCTCGGCGGCCCGGTCCGGGTGGAGGCGGCCCTCGTCGCGGAGGGTCTCGGCCAGCGTCAGGCCCTCGACGTACTCCATCACGATGAAGTACGTGCCGTTGGCCTCGCCCCAGTCGAACACGCTGACGATGTTGGGGTGCTGGAGGTTGGCGGCCGCCTGCGCCTCCCGGCGGAACCGCTCGACGAACCCGGCGTCGGTCGCCAGGGCGGGGAAGAGGACCTTGACCGCCACCGGGCGGTCGAGGAGTTGGTCGCGCGCCAGGTACACCTCGGCCATCCCGCCACGCCCGAGCCGGCGGTGGAGCTCGTACCGCCCGTTGAAGATGACTTGGTTCTGCTGCGACATGCGCCCCTCAGACTACGAGATGGGGGAATGCCCCCCCGAGTCAGCCGTCCTCGTCCCGGTCCGGAGCCGCCGAGCGCGGCCTGCAGGACCGCCGCGGCGATGGGCGCGGCCACCCGCCCGCCGGTCTGTTCGCTCGCCCCCTCCTGGCCCTCGACGAGCACCGCGACCGCCACGCGCGCGGGCTCGCCCTCGGGCCCGGCGAAGCCGATGATCCAGGCGTGGCTGCGGGGCGGCTCGGTGCCGAGCTGGGCGGTGCCGGTCTTGCCGCCGACCACCGTGCCCTCCGGGAGGCCGTCGTCGAGCCGGGACGCGGTGCCGTCGGTGACGACCGACACCATCGCCTCCCGCAGCAGGCGGGACGTGTCCTCCGACATGGGCGTGGTCCAGGTCGCCGGGTCGTAGCTGTCGATGACGTCGCCCTGGTCGTCGCGGATCTCGCGCATGACGTGGGGGCGCATGACCTTGCCGTCGTTGGCCACGGCCGCCGCCACCAGGGCCATCTGCAGCGGGGTGGCCTGCACCTCGTTCTGGCCGATCGACGCCTGGGCCAGGAACGGCGGGTTGTCGGTCACGATCTCGGTGGGCCAGCGCGACTGCACCGCCCCCGGCAGGTCGATCGGCACGTCCTGGTTGAGGCCGAACGCCTCGGCCGTGGCGGTCATGCCGGAGGCCTGGGCGTTCTCGACGCCCATCTGGGCGAACGCGGTGTTGCACGAGTCCTGGAGGATGACGAACAGCGTGCCCCCGCAGCTCCCGCCCCCGAAGTTGCCGATCGGGGTGCCGATGCCCGCCGCCTGGTAGGCGTCGGTGACGGGGTAGACGGGCTCCTCCGCGGTGACGCCGCCGCGCTCGACCCCGGCGGTGGCGGTCACCACCTTGAACGTCGAGCCCGGGAACTCGCGCTCGGAGAACGAGCGGGACCGGGTCGGCTCCTCGGGGTCGGCGTTCAGCGCCTCGGAGGCCGCGGTGGCCTCGGCGAAGTTGTGGCTGGCCAGGAGGTTGGGGTCGTAGGACGGGAACGACCACATGGCGATGATCTCGCCGGTGCGGGGGTCGACGGCCACGACCGACCCCTCGCGGCCCTCGAGCTGGTCCTTGGCCACCTGCTGGACGTCGGCGCGCAGCGACAGCGTGACGTTGCCGACCCGCTCGCGGTCGACGAAGAGGTCGCCCAGCTCCTGGAGGTCGAAGTCGAGGCCGCGCCCGGCCAGCTCGCTGTTGTACTCGCGCTCCACGCCGGCCGACCCGAGCTGGAAGGCGAAGAAGCCGGTGATGTGGGCGAACAGGTCGCTCGTGGGGTAGGTGCGCTGGAACTCGAACTGGTCGTCGGACTCGACCGACTCGGCCACCACCACGCCGTCGGCGGTCTCGATCGAGCCCCGGGGGCTGGAGAAGTCCCGCACGATCTCGCGGTTGTTGCGGGGATCGCCCTGCACGTCCTCCGCCTGGAACACGGTCAGCCGGTTGACCTGCAGGAACAGGGCCGCGTAGCAGCACGCCAGGAACACGCCGAGGTTGCGGATCTGCTTGCTCACCGGTGCACCCTCACCCGACGACCTCGGTCAGCTGGTTGGCCGCGATCCGGTCGTCGGCCCGGTCGGCGGTGTCGTCGGAGATCCGCAGCAGCAGGGCCAGCAGCACGTAGTTGGCCAGCAGCGACGAGCCGCCGTAGGAGATGAACGGCAGCGTGACGCCGGTCAGCGGCAGCAGCCGCACGACCCCGGCCATGATGATGAACGCCTGGAAGCCGAGCAGCGTGGTGAGCCCGGTGGCGAACAGCCGCTCGAAGGCGCTCGGGGCCTGCTGGGCGATGCGCAGCCCGGCCCCGATCATGAGCAGGAACGCGATGAGCACGGCGGTCGCGCCGAGCAGCCCGAGCTCCTCGACGATGGCCGCGTAGATGAAGTCGCTCGCCACCACCGGGATGCTGGTGGGCGAGCCGAGCCCGAGGCCCCGGCCGCCGACGCCGCCGTCGGCCATGGAGAAGGCGGCCAGGTCGAGCTGCGTGGCCTTCATGCCCACCGGCCCGACCAGCGCCCAGAACCCGCCCCACAGCTCCACGCGCTCCTGCACGTGGCTGAACGCGCTGAAGGCGACGTACGCGCCCCCGGCGAACAGCAGCACGCCCACGGCCAGGTACGACGCCCGCTCGGTCGCCACCCAGATGAGCACCAGGAACAGCGTGAAGAACAGCAGCGACGAGCCGAGGTCGCGCTCCAGCACCATGACCACGAGGGCCACGCCCCAGGCGATGAGCACGGGGCCGAGGTGCTTGGGGTCGGGCAGCGCGATGGGCCCGAAGGCCCGGTTGATGGCCAGCAGCTCGCGCTTCTCCACCAGGTAGCCGGCGAAGAACAGGGCCAGCGCCAGCTTGGCGAACTCGCCGGGCTGGAAGTTCACCGGCCCGAACGACACCCAGATGCGGCTGCCGTTGATGGTGCGCCCGACCACCGGCAGCAGCGGCATCAGCAGCAGGACCAGCCCGACGAACCCGGCGGTGTAGCGGTAGCGCTCCAGCTTGCGGGCGTCGCGCACCACCATCAGCGTCACCACGAAGGCGGCGGCGCCGAGGATCATCCACAGGGACTGGAGCCCGGCCAGCCCCTCGGGGCTCGGCATGGCCTCGTCGAGCCGGACGATGAACACGTAGCCCAGCCCGTTGAGCAGGGCGGCGAGCGGCAGCAGCATGCCGTCGGCCTGGGGCGCGAGCCGCCGGACCGCCAGGTGCATCATCAGGGGGAGGCCCACGGTGATGGCGAGCAGGGGCCCGACCGCGGTGGGGATGGGGCTGTCGTCGGGCAGCGTCGCCAGCAGGTACGCGCCGACGACGAACATCGTGCCGAGCACGAGCAGGCCGAGCTCGGTCGTGCGCCGGGCGGCGAAGTTCATCCGGGAGCGGGCGCCGGCGGGGTGGCGGGGGCGGCCGGCGGCACCGGGGTCGTGGTCGTCAGGGGCAGCGTGGTCGAGGTCGACGTCGTGGACGTCGTCGGCGGGTCGAGCGCGTCGGCCTGCTCGCTCACGTTGGTGACGTAGCGCTGGGCGTCGGCGAGCGACGCCTGCTCCTGGCCGGCCTCGATGTCGTGGAGGCGGGCCTCGGGCACCCGGTCGATGTCCAGGTCGGTGACCTCGACCAGCGACGGCTCGATCCACAGCAGGCCGCCGGGGCGGCCCTTGAAGATGGCGACCCGGTCGCCCTCGATGCCCACGAAGTAGGCGGCGGTGCCGTACCACTGGATGGTGGCGATGGCGCCCCCGACGACCGCCACCAGCAGCAGCGCGAACAGGGCGACCCGCCAGGTGAACCGGCGGCGCCGGCCGGCCGGGCCGGTGTGGCGGGGCTCGGCGCCGTCGCCGTCGCCGTCGTAGCGGTCCTCGGGCGCCGGGGCCGGGGCCGGGGCGGGGGCGGCCGCCGGGCGGCGGCGCCGGGCCGTGCGGGTGGTCGGGCGCGTCGCCGGCGTAGGCGGGGCTGGGCCGGGGTCCGGAGCCGACCGGGACCGCCCGGGTCGGCTCGCCGGCCAGGGCCGCGGAGGCGGTGGCCGCCCGGCCCCCGTCGTCGACGACGTCGACGATGACGACCGTGATGTTGTCGCGCCCGCCGCCCTCGCGGGCCAGCCGCACCAGCTCGTCGGCGGCGTCGGCCGGGTCCGCCAGGCGGCGCAGCACCGAGGCGATGGTGTCCTCGGGCACCTCGTTGAACAGGCCGTCGGAGCAGAGCAGGTAGCGGTCGCCGTGGCGGGGCTCGACGGCGAAGGCGTCGACCGGGACGTCCTCGTACACGCCGAGGACCCGGGTGAGGATGTTGCGCTGCGGGTGGACGCTGGCCTCGTCGGGGGACAGGCTGCCCTCCCGCACGAGGTCGGCGACGAGGCTGTGGTCGGTCGTGAGCTGGTCGAGCTCGCCGGCGGAGTAGCGGTAGCCCCGGGAGTCGCCGACGTTGGCCAGGGCCAGCAGCTCGTCGTCCTCGTGGCTGACCACGGCCAGGGCGACGACGGTGGTGCCCATGCCGGTGAGGTCGGGGTCGCCGGATCCCGGCCCGGTAGACGGCCTGGTTGGCCTGCTCGATGGCCTCGACCAGCCCCTCGATCGTGTGGTGGTCGAACGTGCGGGCGATCGTGTCGCACGCGATCTCGGACGCCACCTCGCCGCCCCGGTGGCCGCCCATGCCGTCGGCCACGGCCCACAGGCCGACGTCGTCGCGGGCGACGAACTGGTCCTGGTTCTCGGAGCGGACGCGCCCGACGTCGGTGGCGCCGCCCCAGCGCAGGCGGGTGCGGTCGGCGCGGGCCGTCACTGGAGCTCCAGCACGGTGTTGCCGATCTGGAGCCGGTCGCGGCGCTTGATCACCATCGGACCGGCGACCCGCCGGCGGTTCAGGTAGGTCCCGTTGGTGGACCCGAGGTCCTCGACGTACCAGTGCCCGTCCCGTTGGAAGACGCGGCGCGTGCACCTGGCTGGCGTAGGCGTCCTCCAGGGGCACCTGGCACCCGGCGGCGCGGCCGAGCGTGATCTCCTCGTCGAGCGCGTAGGCGCGCCCCCGCAGTGCGGGCGGTTCGAGCACCTTGAGCTGGGGATGGTTGGAACGGCCGGGCCGGGGTGGCCGGCGGCTGCGCCCCTTCTGCTTCTGCTGGCCGGCGGGCGCCCCTCCGGCGGGTTCCACCAGGCGCGGCGCGTTGACCTCGGTCCACACCGCGCGCAGCACACGCAGGAAGAAGAGGTACAGCAGCACGAGAAGGAACAGTTTGAGAAGGTTGAGGAGCTGCTCGGGCACCGAGCGGGAGAATATCGGTAGCCGGGGCGTTCGCCCGACCGGGTGCTGCTAGCTGGCCTCGAACCGCATCCGCGTGTTGCCGAAGGAGATCTCGTCGCCGTCGTTCAGGATGCGCTGGTCGACCCGCACACCGTTGACCTTGGACCCGTTGGTGGAGCCGAGATCGACGAGCACGAAGCCGTCGCCCTGGGGGCGGATCTCGGCATGGGCGCGGCTCACGTTGGGGTCGGCGAGCACGATGTTCGACTCGGGCCGCCGGCCGATGGTGATGACGTGCTCGGCCAGGGTGAACCGCTCGCCGGTGGGCAGCACCAGGCTGCCGGCGCCGGCGCCGCCGGCGCCCTCCCGGAAGCGTCCCTCGACCTCGAACCAGCCGGTCCCGAAGCTCTCGTCCACCACGAGGTCGACGTCGACGGGGCCCATGAACCCGTAGTGCTCGTCGCGGGCGTGGGCCCGGGCCGCGTCGCACAGCTCGCGGCGGAGCGCGTCGCGGACGTCGGCGAACTCCTGGTAGTCACTGGGGGAGAGGTAGATCGTGTAGTGGTTGCCGGCGACGGGCGTGCCCCGCACCCCGACCGACACGTTGTCGTCCATCTCCCGCGCCAGCCGCCGGGCCAGCTCGACGGGGCGGATGCTGGACTTGAACGCGCGGGCGAATGCCCCTTCCACCATGCGCTCGAGTCGCCGTTCGAATCCACGGATGGCCACGGCATGGCAGATTACCGGCCGACCCCGCAACTGAGTGTGGCGGTGCAGCACGGGCGCGCTATCTTTTCCCTCTTGTCGCTCGGGCGAGTGGCGGAATTGGCAGACGCGCTGGCTTCAGGTGCCAGTGGCCGTAAGGTCGTGGGGGTTCAAGTCCCCCCTCGCCCACTCGTGCTGGTTGACGACTGACCGGCCCAACGAAGTCGCGCGGTTACCGCAGCGGCTGGGGGCCGCGGCCGCGAGGGCCGCCACCGTGCGCTCGGCGACCTCCTCGGCTCGGTCATAGGCGCTGAACCATGCCTCATCGTCAGGTCGTGGGCTTGGCCGTTCGGCGGTCTCGAGGAGCGTGCGGGCCGCCACCACCAGCGGCCGGAACCGGATGGCGTCGGCCAGGTGCGCCTGTTCCGCGGCTGACAGGCTGGCGTGGTGGGCGTAGCCGGCCACGATGTGGTCGACGCGGCCGATGTCGGGCGTCGTCGGCGCCCCGAAGGGAGCCCGGATGGCGCAGCTGTAGAGCAGCACGCCGAGAGCGGCGATGCGCGGCCCCTGGCCCACCCCGTCCCAGTCGAAGAAGACCACCCGGCCCTCGGGGGTCTGCACCGTGTTGCCCGGGTGGCAGTCGGGGTGGGTGAGCCCGAACGGGAGGTCCTCGCCGTCGTGCGTCGCCTCGAGGGCGAGCCGGAGCGCATCGTGCTCGGCGCGCCGCGCCGGGGGCAGCGCCGCCTCGGCGGCCGCCAGCCACTCACGCCCGAGGGCGAGGTCCTCGCGGGGGAGCGAGCCGGCCCGGCGTGCCAGGTGCCCGGACCCCGGGGCCGGGACGGGCAGGGCGTGCATGCGGCCCAGTGCCGCCCCCATCTGCTCGAGGGTGTCGGCCGTGATCGCGGGCGGGCCGCCGGGGATGAGCCGGGTGACGAGCACGCCCCGCCCGTCGAGGCTGGCCGTGGTGGCCCCGCCGAGGTCGGCCACCACCTCCTCGACCGGAAGCCCCTTCTCGCCCAGGAACCCGAGGATCTCGGCGTCGCCCTCCACCCGCTCGATCGGCCGGTCGGGGGGAAACAGGCGCACCACGAGCGGCCCACCGTCCGCCACGTCGAGCCGGTAGACGGCCTTCCCGGGCTCGTCGTAGAAGGGGAAGGCCCCGGTGACATCCACCCCGAAGCGCGTCTCGACCAGGGCCACGAGGTCCCGTGTGCTCACCCCACGACGATAGGACCCAGGTCAGACCTGGTCGTGAACCAGTCGCGCACCGCCAGACCAAGGTTGTCGGGGGTCTAGCTGGGGTCCGCAGGGCGCGTGTCGTACTGCTCGCGGTTGGCGAGCACCTCGTCCATGTGCGCCTCCGCCCAGCGCTTGATGCCGCGCACGACCTCGTGGAGCGACAGTCCGAGGTCGGTCAGCTCGTAGGTGACCGTGACCGGCACGGTCGGCGTCACGGTGCGGGTGAGCAGACCGTCGCGCTCGAGGGAGCGCAGCGTCTGGGTGAGCATCTTCTGGCTGACCCCGGCCAGCCGCCGGGACAGCTCGGAGTAGCGCATCGATCGCGGCTCGCCCCCGGAGGCCTGCCCGGGGCGGGGGCCGTCGCTGCCGAGCGCGGCCAGGACCAGCGCCACCCACTTGTCGGAGATCCGGGCGAGGAGCTGGCGGCTGGGACATGCCGCCAGGAACGCGTCGTAGTCCCGCTTTGCCTGCGCCTGCTTCTGGGCCGCCGTCGCCGGCATCGACCGTCCCCTTCCTGGTGGGTTGCATACGCACTTCAAGGTGCCTACTTCCCATTGGAGAGTAGGTCGTTCATGGTGAGGGAGCAACCTCGCCATGACCACAGGAGCGAACGTGTCCACCACCACCTTCCGCACCGCAGTCGTCCGCACACCGGGCGGTCCCGACTCCATCGAGATCATCGACGTACCCGTCGTCGAGCCCGGGCCGGGCCAGGTGCGGGTCGAGATCGCCGGGGCGTCGGTGAACCCCGTCGACCTGGCGCTCGCCGCCGGCGTGTTCCATGAGCGTGGGTTGATCGACCAGCCCGACCACACCGGCCTGGGCTGGGACTTCGCCGGCACCGTCACCGCGGCCGCCCCGGACGTCGACCTCCCGGTCGGCAGTCGCGTCGCGGGGCTGGTTGCCGGGTTCGACCGCGACTTCGGCACGTACGCCGAGCAGATCATCGTCCCGGCGAGCGACACCGCCCTCGTGCCCGACGACCTCGATCTGGCCACCGCAGCCACGGTCCCGCTCAACGGCCTGGCCGCCGCCCAGATCGTCGACCTGCTCGGCGACGGCGGAGGCCGGAGCCTTCTGGTCACCGGGGCCGCGGGCGCGGTCGGGGGATACGTCATCCCGCTCGCCCAGGACCGTGGCTGGCGGGTCACCGGGCTGGCCCGGCCCGAGGACGAGAAGTTCGTGCGCGCGCCTCGGCGCCGACTTCACCGCACAGGCCGCGCCCGGCTGGGACGCGGTGGCCGACGGCGCCGCGCTCCAGGAGCAGGGCCTCGCGCTGGTCCGCGACGGCGGCGTCTTCGTCGGCGTGCTGCCTGGTGCGGCGCCCGCAGCGGAACGCGACGTCACCGTCCACGTGGTGGAGACGCAGCCCGACGGTGCCCGGCTCGCCCGGCTCCTCGACGCCACCGCGAGCGGCCACCTGCCGGCGCGGGTGCACGCCGTCGTGCCGCTCGACCAGGTCGCCGCCGCCCACCGCGCGGTCGCCGAGGGCGGCGTACGCGGAAAGTACGTCCTTCAGCCCTGAGGCCGGTGTCGCCGGCTAGGCAAGATCGGCGAGAGTCGCGAGTTGCTCATCGCCGGAGGCCCGAGCATTCGCGACCTCCACCTTGGTCGTCAGAGAAACCAGGTCCTCGATCGCCCCGACCAGCTGCTCGCGGCTCAGCAGCCTCTCGGCCAGGGGATCCTCGCTCGTAGCGAGCGAACGAACGGCGCCCGTCAGGTGGTCCGCTGCGTAGTCCAGGCTCATGAGTTGGAGCCCCTTTCATGCGTGGCTGCGTCGCTCGGTTTCGCCGGCGGCGCCGGTACTCGCGACGGATGAAAATCAGGCGCGTGGGGCAGGAGGAGTGCCTGGCGCTCCGTGTCCATGGCGAAGAAGCTGCCGACCACGGTGCCGCTGCAGCTCTCGGCTCCGCACGTGCACGGCCAGGACGATCCGTCGAACGCGTTGAGGCGGTAGTCGATCGTGATCTCCTCGCCGGCGGCGATCGGGCGCCAGGCGAACACCGTGACGCCGTGGCGCATGGCGTTCGGGTCGCACGAGTGGTTGAGGTAGCAGCCCGGCGGTTCGAGCACGGCGAAGCGATCGAACCCGAGCTCGCACAGATGGACGCGATCCCACCCGCTCGCCTGATCGAGCTCGTCGCTGCTCACGACCCGCGAGTGCCGGCGACGGAAGACGAACTCGCCCTCCGCGAACGCTCGCCTCGCGAAGACACCTCGGCCCTTCGATCCCGCCTCGCGGACCTCGACATCGTGGATCACGAGGCGGCCCACTCCGACGCAGTGATGCTCCAGGCCCGTCTCGGGTTCACGTTCATGGGCGAGTCGCTCGCCCGGTCGTGGTGGATCTCGGCCGCCGTCCACCGGCGCAGCGTCAGCCGCGACGTCGTCACTTCCGGAGGAAGGGGAAGCCGAGGTTCCACGCCGATAGACGTAGCTGATCTCGCCCGTGGCGCGCGTGCCGGTTTCGTGGCGCCAGGCCAGGGTTGGGAGACTGAGGCCCATGACGGAACGCAAGCCGCCCGGCATGACCTGGGAGACGTGGATCGACCGTCAGATCCGCGAGGGCATGGAGCAGGGCAGCTTCGACAACCTGCCCGGCACCGGTCGGCCGCTGCCCGGCCTCGACCGGCCCCGCGACGAGATGTGGTGGGTGCGCGACAAGCTCCGGCGGGAGCAGCTGTCGTACCTGCCGCCGACGCTCGCCGTCCGCAAGGAGCTGGAGGACACGCTGGCCGAGGTGGGCCGGGCGACCCGGGAGTCCGAGGTCCGCGAGCTGGTCGAGGCCATCAACACCCGCATCCGCCGCGTCAACGCCACCGCCACCGCCGGCCCGCCGTCGACCGTCGTCCCGCTCGACGTCGACGACGTCCTCACCCGCTGGCGGTCCGCCCGCGCCGACGCCGGCTGACCTGCGATCGCATGAGCGCCGTGCGCATCGGGTTCGTGGGGCTCGGGATCATCGCCGAGACCCATCTGGCCGTCCTCGCCGGCATGCCGCAGGCCGACCTCGTGTTCACCGTCGACCCCCGGACCGACCGCCCGCCGCCCCGGTTCCGGGAGCGCGGCGGTACCGCACTTCGCCGGCCTGGCCGAGGCCGTCGCCGCCCACGACGTCGACCTGCTCGTGCTGGCCACGCCCACGCCCACGCACGCCGACCTGGCGGTCGAGGCCCTCACCACCACCGGCGCCCGGGTCCTCGTCGAGAAGCCGCTCGTCCACGACCTCGACGCGCTCGGGCGGCTGGAGGGCCTCGCGCCGCAGGTCGACCTCGGGCGGATCGCCGTCGCCCACCACTTCGCGTTCTCGCCCGAGGTGCGGTGGGCCGCCGGCCTGATCGCGGCGCATCCCGAGTGGGGGCCGGTGACCGGCATCACCTCCGCCTTCCACGATCCCTACCTGCTGCTCGGCGAGCACGCGTTCGCGGCCTACGTGTCCAGCTGGATGGACTCCGGCATCAACCAGCTCAGCATGCTCACCCGCTTCGTCGACCTCACCGACCTCACCTCCCGCCGCGAGGACGACCAGGGCGCCGCCGCCTGGTGCACGGCCGCCTTCACCGACCCACGGCACGGTGCGCCCGGCACGGCCCGCCTGCGGACCAGCTGGCACACGACGGCGAGCAGCAAGGAGAGCGTCCTCGTCCTGGGTGAGACCGGCACCGAGGTGTGGATCGACCACACCGCCATGACCGGGTTCGCGGCGCAGGGCCGCGCGATGCCGGCCGAGTTCGGCAGCGAGGACGAGCCGCCCCGCAAGATCGCCCACTACCGCCCGCTGTACGAGACGCTCCTGGCCGGCGTCGACGACCCCGCCCTGACCTTCGCCACCGCGGCCCGGGTCACCCGCCTGCTGCACGCCCGCCCGGGGCCGTGAACGACCGCACGATCGCCGCCACCATGGCGGGGTCGGTCTTGTGGGCGAAGTGGGCGTGGCCGTCGAGCACGTGGACCCGGGCGCCGGGGATGGCGGCCGCCGCCCGCCGGGTGGCTTCGGCCACGACCGGGACGCTGTCGGACCCGGCCAGCAGCAGCGTCGGCGCCCCGATCCCGGCGAACTGCCCGGGCCGGTAGACCCAGCCCTCCTCGACCCGGCACTCGCGGGGGATGGTCGGTGCCGCCGCCAGCCGTACCGGCCACAGCGGGGTGGCGCGCATGGCGGCCACCTCGTCGTCGCTCAACTCGAGGATGTCGACCAACGCGGCGACGATCGCCGCCTCCCGGTCGCCGCGGGCCAGCGCCGCCTCGATGGCGTCGATCGACCCGGGCGGGTACGGGAGGCCCAGGCTGGGCTCGTAGAGCACCAGGTGGCTCACCCGCCGGGACAGCGCCGCGCCGCCCATGGCGGCGTTGGCGCCGTAGGAGTGGCCCCACAGCGCCACCGGCCCGCCCACCCGGTCCGCGACCGCCTCGACCACGCTGGCCACGTCCTCGAAGTCGCGCTCGATCGTGTAGCCCGGGGCATCGCCGCTGGCGCCGAAGCCCCGGCGGTCCAGGCTGAACGTCGTCGTGCCGTCCCGCAGCGCCGCCACGAACGGCTCGAACGTCGTGTGGTCGGCGATCGAGCCGTGCACCAGCACGAGCGGCGGCCCGTCGCCCTCGACCCACACGGCGATCGGCGTCCCGTCGGTCGAGCGGACGTCCAGGCGGGTCGCGGGGGTTCGGGTGGTGGTCATGGCCCGATCGTCGGCCCCGACGCCCCGGCGGGGCAATCGGGCGTTCACCCCACGAGCAGGCCGTGCTCCATGGCGAACAGGGTGGCCCCGGCCCGGGTCGTCACCCCCGCCTTGGCGTAGATGTGCTCGACGTGACTGCCGACCGTCTTGGGCGAGATGCCGAGCGCGACCGCCACCTGCTTGTTGAGGTGGCCCCGGGCGATCAGGCGCAGGACCTCGACCTCGCGGTCGGTGAGGCCGGCCGGGTGGGCGACCCGCGGGCGCCCGGCGGCGTCGCCCGCGGCGGACAGCACCGCCTCGACGTCCTCGGGCCGGAACCGGCCGGCCTCCGCCTCGGCCCGCAGGGCGGCCGCGGCGGCGTCCGCGGTCAGCGCCGGCCGGTGCGGTCGGTCCTCGGTCATGGCGTGGCGGGCGTCCGCCGCCGCCAGCAGGCGGGCGGCCCGGTCGAGCCCGCCGCCCGTGCCGCGGTGGTAGCCGGACCCGTCGGCCCGCTCGTGGTGGGCGGACGCCACCGCGGCGAACGGGGCCAGGACCGTGCAGTGCCGCAGCACCCGCTCCCCGAGGTACGGGTGGAGCCGGACCCGTTCCCACTGGTCGGCCCGCAGCGGGCCCGGGGTGGTCCCAGATGCCGCTCGGCACGCCGACACGGCCGACGTCGTGGACCAGCGCGGCCCGCCGGACGAGCCGGGCCTCGGCGTCCGGGAGGCCCGCCGCCTCGGCCGCCCCGGCCGCCAGCGCGGCGACGCCGGGCGAGTGGCCCCGGAGCCACGGCGACTTGAGGTCGGCGTAGTCGGCCACCGCGGCCAGCGCGCCGTCGACGGCGTCGTCGCCGATCGTCCGGTGCGGCGCGGGCTCGGCGTCGAGGATCCCTGCGCCCGGGTCGTCGCCGATCTCCGCCAGCCAGCGCCCGCCCTCGGCGGCGAACGCGTCGGCGACGGCGGGGTCGTAGGCCCGCCCGCGCCGGTGGGCGAGCACGCCCGCAACCTCCGGCCAGCCGGCCCGGCGGGCCCACACCTCCACGTCCCGGGCCACCGTCACGACCCGGACCGCCACCGGCACCGCGTCGCCGGCGAGCCCGGCGGGGGCGCCGCGGCCGTCCCACCGCTCGTAGGCGTGGGCCAGCGCCTCCCGCACCGGCTCGTCCAGCCCGAGCCGGGCGGCGAGCCGGGCCCCGACCTCGCAGTGCCCGGCGAGGCTGCGCGCCTCCCAGCCGGGGTCCGCCAGGGCCCGCGCCACGCGGCCCGCCCGCCGGGGCAGCGGCTGGTCCCGGGCGAGGTGGGTCACGAACCAGCGCAGGCCCTCGCCGGTGCCGGCCGTCGCCACCGGGGCCATGTCCCGGAAGAAGGCGAGGTCGTCGCCGCCGGCCAGCGCCGCGGTCTCGGACGCGTCGGACGTGCAGCCGACGTAGCGGAGCAGGGCGGTGTAGTACACGCACGACCGGTCCGCCGGGTCGAGGCCGAGGTGGTCGGCGGCCGCCAGCGCCAGCCGGCACGTGCGCAGGCCCTGCGCCATCGGCTGGCCCATGCCGAGGTCGGTCGCCAGCGACAGGGCGATCGTCAGCTCGGCCAGCCGCCCCCCGGGGTCGTCCGTCACGCCCCCACTGTGCCGTCAGTCCAGCGTGGGCGGGAGCCCGAACACCGCGAAGACCTCGGGCGCACGGAACGCGACCACGCTGCCGACGAGCCCCCCGTCGAGGCTGAGGACGTCCAGCGCGAGCTGGACGTACGTGTCGTCGCCGGGCTCTCGCCGGTAGACCGCCAGGGCCGGCTGGCCGTTGGCGCTCGTGGCGACGTACCGCAGCCGCGCCCCGTCGTCGCTCGGCATGAGCCAGGACCGGGCGACGTCGCCGCGGGTCTCGCACCAGGCGGCGTAGGGCGGCGTGGCGAACATGACGTCGTCGGTGAGCAGGGCCAGGATGCCGTCGACGTCGCCCGCCTCGAGCGCCGCCGCGAACCGCTCGACGAGGTCGCGCACGGCCGCGTCGCCGAGTGCCCGCACCGTGGCCTGCTGGCTGCGCCGGGGCAGGCGGGCGTCGAGGGTGCTGCGGGCCCGCTGCAGCGCGCTGTTGACGGCCGGCACGGTCGCCCCGGTGGCGTCGGCGACCTCGCGGGCGGAGAACCCGAGCACCTCCCGCAGGATGAGCACCGCCCGCTGGCGCCCGGGCAGGTGCTGGAGCGCGGAGATGAACGCGAGCTCGATCGCCTCCCGGCGGTCGTAGCTCGCCTCCGGCGACGCCTGGCGGTCGTCGGCGGGGAGGCGGTCGTCGGGGTAGGGCTCGATCCACGTCGAGCCGGGCAGGGGCTCGCCCTGACCGAGGCCGGGATCGGACGACGGACCGTGGTCGAAGGGGAGGCCGCGTGCCCGCCGCCGGCCGATCATGTCGAGGCACACGTTGGTCGTGATCTTGTAGAGCCAGGGCCGCACGGAGCGGGTCCGGTCGAAGGTCGCGAGGCTGCGCCACGCCCGCAGCAGCGCGTCCTGCAGGGCGTCGTCGGCGTCGTGGACCGACCCCAGCATGCGGTAGGCGTGGACGTGGAGCTCACCCCGGTAGGGGGCCACCAACTGGGAGAACGCGTGCTCGTCACCGGCGAGCGCGGCGCCCACCAGCCCGTCGGGCGGGGGCGTCGAGACGGTGGGGGAGCTGCCCATCGGCCGGAAGCGTAGACCCCGCCGATGAGTTCGCGGCGGCGCAGCGGTAACACCCGGCGACACCGAGCGGCCCTTTCCCCCGAGGAGCGACATGACGGAGAGCAGTACCACGGAACGCGCGCCCGCACCCGACCCGGCGCTGACCGAGCTGGACGTACTCGTCGGCGACTGGCGGTTCGAGGGCGGACCCGCGACGGCCCCGCCGGACCCGCGGGCCGGGTCCGCGGGACGACGTCGTACGAGTGGCACGAGGGCGGGTTCTGCCTCGTGCAGCACGCCGACACGGTTTTCGGCACGGCCAGCGCCGGCTGGGACAACGACGCCCTCGGCGACCGCAACGTGACCATCCAGCTGTGGTGGTACGACGACACCACCCGCACGTACCGGACGCAGTTCTTCTCCAACAACGGTGGCCCGTCGGGCTACGAGGGGCGCGTCGTCGACGGCAACCTCGTGTTCGAGGGCCCCGCCCGCTTCACGATCCTGCCGAGCCGGCACGGCACCATCGTGTTCGACTGGGACCTGCCCGACGGGGCGGGCGGCTGGGTGCCGTGGATGTCCTACACGATGGAAAGGATCGACTGATGGCCACCGCCCGGCGGATCGTCGTCGCCCTGACCCTGGCGGTGGCGGGCATCGTGGCGATGGGCACCGACCGCGCCGGCGCCGCCGCGGACACCTGCTGCAACCAGCCCTGGTAGGGCCCCACCCCCGGGCGGGCTCACCGGTCCGTGTCCCCGAGCACCGGCTTGACGTCGATGACCGGGGTGCCGTCCACCGCCTCCAGCGCCCGCACCGCCAGCCGGGCGCCGTCGACGGCGAGGACCCGGACCCGGTGCAGCCCGACCGGGTTGGGCCGGTCGGCCGAGCGGGTGGCGAACACGCCGGTGATCGGGCGGGCGGGATCGTCCCGGGGGTGGACGGCGAGCACGTCCCGGCGGGCCCGGTCGAGCCAGGTCAGTACGATCACGTCGGTGCCCGCCCGCAGGTCCGCCAGCCCGTCGAGCACCGCCTCGTCGAACTCGATCCAGGCGTCGGGGCCGCCCTCGTCGCCCTGCCGGGGGGCGGCGGACGGGTCGGTCAGGGGCGAGCGCACCCGGCCGATCGGGTGCAGCTCGTACGGGTCGCCGGTCATGCCGCCCACCCTGGCACACGGCCGGTGGACGAGCAGCCGCTGATCGGCGGGGTCGCCAACGCCGGGGCCGTCGTCCGGGTGGGCGACCACGTGCTGCGGCCCGCCGGACCGCACACCCCGGCCGTCCACGCGTTCCTGCGGGCCCTGGCGGCGGCCGGGTTCGACGGCGCCCCGCGGCCGGTGGGCGTCGATCCCGACGGCCGTGAGCGCCTCGGGTTCGTCGAGGGCGAGGTGGCGCTGCCGCCGTACCCGGCGTGGGCGCAGACCGACGCCGCGCTGGCGGGCGTCGCCCGGCTGATGGCGCGGTTCCACGAGGCGGCGCGGGGATTCGACCCGTCGCCCCACGCCTGGCCCACCGGCGTCGGCGACCCGGCGGGCGGCCCGGTCGTGTGCCACAACGACGTGTGCCTCGAGAACGTCGTGTTCCGGGGCGGCGACGCCGGTCGCGCTCCTCGACTTCGACTTCGCGGCGCCCGGCCCCCCGGTCGACGATCTGGCGTCCATGGTCCGCATGGTCGTGCCCGTCGACGACGACGTGAACGCCGCCCGCCTCGGCTGGGCGCCGGCCGACCGCCCCGCCCGCCTGCGGCTCGCGGCGGACGCCTACGGCCTGGACGCCGCGGGCCGGCGGCTGCTGGGCGAGCGCGTCGAGGACGTCCTGGAGCGGACCGAGGCGTTCGTCCGCCGGCGGGTGGCGGCCGGCGACCCCAACTTCAGCGCCGTGTGGGCGACGATGCGGGGCGAGGAGCGCTTCGCCCGCCGGCGGGCCTGGTGGGGGGCGCAGCGTGCCCGGTTCCTCGCCGCGCTGCGCTGATTAGTGTCGGCAACATGACCACCGACCGGGCGCCGCTGCCCTACGACTTCCTGCCACCCGTGCCGTCGTTCACGGTGACCAGCGACGACGTCGCCGACGGCGAGCCGCTGGACGAGACCTATGTCGCCGACGCCAACTACGGGCTGTCGGGCGGCAACCAGTCGCCCCACCTCCGCTGGGAGGGGTTCCCGCCCGAGACCCGCAGCTTCGCCGTCACGGTCTACGACCCCGACGCGCCCACCGGCAGCGGGTTCTGGCACTGGGTGCTGTTCGACATCCCCGCCGACGTCACCGAGCTGCCCCGCGGCGCCGGGTCGGGCGACCAGGCCGGGCTGCCGGCCGGTGCGATCCACGCCCGCAACGACGTCGGCAACCACGAGTACGTGGGGTCGTTCCCGCCGGCGGGCCACGGCCCCCACCGCTACGTGACCGCGGTCCACGCCCTCGACGTCGACAAGCTCGGTCCCGACGAGTCGGCCAGTCCCGCCTACGTCGGGTTCAACCTCGGCGGCCACACGCTGGCCCGGGCCGTGATCGTGCCCACCTACGAGGTCCCGGGCTGAGCGCGTGGACACCGTCGCCACCGAGGTCCACGACGGCATCCTGACGATCACGCTCGACCGGCCGGACCGGCTCAACGCGTTCACGGTCGGGATGCAGCGCGACCTCATGGTCGCGTTCGACGAGGTCGAGGAGGACCGCTCGGTCCGCTGCGTGGTCGTCACCGGCCGGGGCCGGGCGTTCTGCGCCGGGGCCGACCTGGGCGGCGGGTCCGGCGCCTTCGATCGGAGCGCGGCGAGGGGCACCGGCGGTGCGGTCGGCGGCGACGGCGACGGCAACGGCCGAGGGCCCACCCCCCGCCGCGACGAGGGCGGCCTGGTGTCGCTGCGCATCTTCTCCTGCACCAAGCCGGTGATCGCCGCCATCAACGGCCCGGCCGTGGGCGTGGGCGTCACCATGACGCTGCCGATGGACATCCGCCTGGCGGCGGAGTCGGCGCGGTTCGGGTTCGTGTTCGCCCGCCGCGGCCTGGTCCCGGAAGCGGCGTCGTCGTGGTTCCTGCCCCGGGTCGTCGGGATCTCCCGGGCGACCGAGTGGTGCTACACGGGCCGGGTGTTCGGCGCCGACGAGGCGCTGGCGGCCGGGCTGGTCCGCTCGGTCCACCCGGACGGCGAGCTGCTCGACGCCGCCTACGACCTGGCCGGCGAGATCGCGGCCAAGGCGTCGCCGGTGTCGGTGACGCTGACCCGCCAGATGCTGTGGCGCATGCTGGGCGAGCCCCACCCGATGGCGGCCCACCGGGTCGACTCCGCCGCCATCGACGCCCTGGGCCGGGGGGCCGACGTGCGCGAGGGCGTGGCGTCGTTCCTGGAGAAGCGGCCCCCGCAGTTCGCCTCCCGGGTGCCCGACGACCTGCCGCCCCTGACCCCGTGGTGGGACGAGCCCGAGTACTGAGCCTCCCCACGGGCCACCGACCCGGGGCACGGTCCGCCGGCTGGGCGTGACTCAGACCGTCCCCGAGCCGGCCAGGACCTCGGTGCCCCGCAGGTAGCGGACGCGGGACTCCTGCCCGGTCCGCAGCGGGCCCCGGACCAGCACCGCCAGGTCGGCGATGTCCACCACCGGGGCGCCGGCGACGCGCAGCACGAGGTCCCCGTCCTGCAGGCCGGCCTGGTCGGCGAAGCCGCCGGGGGCGACGCCCGACACCTCGAGCCCGCCCGGCGTCTCGGTCACGTCGCAGCCGATGCTGGCCCAGGCGGTGAGGTGGCGGCCGGGGGCGACACCCCGCTCGAGGTACACGGCCAGGTCGGCCACGATCGGGGCCCATCCGGTCGCCAGCCAGGCCCGCGCCTCGGCGAAGCCGTCGCCGAACCCCGTCTGGACGACGGTGACGCGGCTGCCCGACCCGTGGTCCTCGAGCACGACGACGATCTCGGTGCCCTGGCACGGGAACGTCGCCTTCCGGGCCCGCAGCCGCTCGCCCGGCACGACCTCGATGTCGTCGGCCGCGCCCTCGAAGCCCGGCAGCCAGCGCTGCCCCGGCCCGGGCGGGTCGAGCGCCTCGTGCGCGGGCGCCGCCTTCTCCAGCAGCGCCCAGGCCTCGGCCCGGGGCGTGCGGATCACGAACGTGGCCTCGAAGCCGTCGTCTCGCGGGTGCTCGGTCACTGGTGCACCCTTCGGGCACACCGGTGACCGCAGCGCCACTTCGTGGCGACAGGTCGACTGTGCCTCTGGACCTCGCTTCGCTCGGTCATGTGTTCCCCCTGTCCGGGTAGACGGCGAGCGCCACGCGGAACCGTTCCCCGCGGCGGGCGCCGTGGCGGGTGAGCAGCGGCGTGACCGCCGCCAGGTAGTCGTCGAGGAAGGCGGCCCGGGCGGCGGCGTCGGGGAACGCGACCTCGGCCTCGACGGCGGCCGCCGGGACCTCGTCGCCCTCGAACGCGGCGCGGTCGAGCAGGCCGACGGCGTCCCGCTGCAGGCGCTCGCCGAGGGCGACCAGGTGCTCCAGCGGGAGCTGCGCCGCCAGCGCCCCGGCCCGGCGGTCGTCGCTCCAGGCCAGGCGGGGCGACACGACGAACGTGCCCGCCACCGACTGGTAGAGCTGCTCGACGAAGTTGCCGGTGCGGCGCTCGCCCACCAGGCGGATCAGCCCGGCGTCGACCAGGGCGCGGACGTGGTAGTTGACCTTCTGGCGGGTCTCGCCCAGCGTCCGGGCGACGCCGGCGGCCGACCCCGGCTCGCGCAGGGCGTCGAGCACGGCCACCCGCATGGGGTGGGCCAGCGCGGTCACCTGGTCCGGTTCTTCGACGATCGCCACTCGCACGACAAGAGTGTCTGTCTAGAAAGCAATCGTTGTCAAGGGCGAATCGGTGCCACGCTCGGGCCCATGCCCGTCACGCTCGCCTTCGTCGGCTACGCCGACGACCCCGACCGCGCCCACGCCTACGAGGACGCGGTCCTCCCGCTGCTGGCCGATCACGGCGCCCGCGTCGTGTACCGGGGGCGGCGGACCGCCGGGCAGGACCCCGCGCTCCCGGTCGAGGTCCACGTGCTGTGGTTCCCGGGCCGGGACGCGCTCGACGCCTACCTGGCCGACCCCCGCCGGGCCGCCCTGCGGGCCGAGCACGGCGAGGTGTTCACCCGCACCGAGGTGGTCGAGGTCGAGCCGGAACCTGGTCCGGGGCCCGAGTCGATAGGTGTCAGAATGCCGGCGTGAGCGACAAGTCCGAGATCGAGATCGACGTCACGGTGCCCAACGCGGCCCGTGTCTACGACTACCTGCTGGGCGGCACGGCCAACTTCGAGGTCGACCGCGCCGTGGCCGAGCGCAACAACGCGGTGCTGCCCGGCGGCATCGACAGCGCCCGGGCCGAGGTCCGGGCCAACCGGGCGTTCCTCGGCCGGGCGGTGCGCTGGCTGGCCGGCGAGGCGGGCATCCGCCAGTTCCTCGACATCGGCACCGGCATCCCCAACGCCGACCACGTGCACGGCGTGGCGCAGGAGGTCGCGCCCGACGCCCGCATCGTCTACGTCGACTACGACCCGATCGTGCTCGCCCACGCCCACTCGCTGCTGACCAGCACCCCCGAGGGCGCCACCGCCTACGTCCACGGCGACCTGCGCGACCCCGACGACATCCTCGAGCGGGCGGCCGAGACCCTCGACCTGACGCAGCCGGTCGCGGTCGTGCTCGTCGGCATCCTCTACCTCGTCGGCGACGACGACGACCCCCACGGCATCGTGGCCCGGATCATGGACCGCGTGCCGTCCGGCAGCTACCTCGTGGTGTCCCACATGACCAAGGACATCAACACCGAGGCCATGGAGCAGCTCGCCGACCTGCTGAACAAGACGATGAAGGAGCCGTTCGTGATGCGCGACCACGCCGCGGTGTCGCGCTTCTTCGACGGCCTCGAACCGGTCGAGCCGGGGCTCGTGCAGGTGGCCCAGTGGCGCCCCGACGCCGGCACCCCGAGCCCGACCGAGCAGCTCACCGCCTACTACGCGGGGGTCGCCCGCAAGCCCTGACCGCCCGGGTCAGCGAGCCGGCGCCGCGGCGCGGTGCTCGCGGGGGCTGACCCCGGTCGCCCGCTTGAACGCGGTGCTGAGCGCGAAGGGCGTGGCGTAGCCGACCTGGCGGGCCACGTCGCCGACCGTGGCGCCGGGCTCGCGGAGCAGGTCGGCGGCCAGCGCCAGGCGCCAGCCGGTGAGGAAGGTCATGGGCGGCTCGCCCACGAGCTCGGTGAACCGCCGGGCGAGCGCCGCCCGGGACACGCCGGTGGCGGCGGCCAGCGACGACACGGTCCACCCCCGGGCGGGTTCGTTGTGCATGAGGCGCAGCGCCGGGCCGACGACCGGGTCGCCGTTGGCCCGGTACCAGGCGGGCGCGTCGGCCTCCGGCCGCGAGAACCAGGCCCGCAGCACCGCCACGAGCAGCAGGTCCAGCAGGCGGTCGAGGACGAGGTCCTGGCCGGGTTCGTCCTTGACGATCTCGTCGCCCAGCAGGCCGAGCAGAGGGGACGACCAGTCGTCGTGGCGGACGACGGCGAGCGGGGGCAGGGCGTCGGCCAGCCGGCAGCTGACGGCCCCGCGGACCTGGTAGGTGCCGACGAGCATCGTGAGGGAGCCGTCGGGGTCGTTGCCCCAGGTGCGCACGCCGAGGGTCATCGACTCCGTCGTCGACACGCCCTCGGGGGTCGTGCAGAGCTGCCCCGGGTGCACGACGACCTGGATCGGCGTCGCCGGGTCGTCGGCCATCGTGTAGTGGTCGGGGCCGCGCAGGACCGCGAGGTCGCCGGCGCCGAGCAGCACGGGGTCGCGGCCGTCGTCGAGCACGATCCAGGCGGTGCCGCTCGTGATGGCGACGAGCGACAGCGGCGCCTCGTCCTCGATGCGGATCGCCCACGGGGGGCGCATGACGGCCCGCAGCAGGAAGGCCTCGCGGGCCCGGGGACCGTCGAGCAGGCCACTGAGGGCGTCCATGCCACGATCGTAGACGCTCGCGTATGAAATTGAGGCGCTCGGCGATTGTTCGTCTCACCGCGGTGGCGTTCACTCACGGCATGCCTGCTACCACCACCGACACCGCCCTGCGGGACAAGGTCATGCGCACCATCGCCCGCCGGCGGTTCTGCGTCCTGGCCACGTCGTCCCCCGGGGGCCGGCCCCACGCCGTGAGCGTGCTGTACGCCGCGGTCGACACGACCCTCTACATCCACACGTTCCTGGACACGAAGAAGGCCCGCAACGTGGCCGCCAACCCCGAGGCGGCCGTGTGCATCCCGGTCCGCCGCCTGCCGCTGGGCCCGGCCATGGCCGTGCAGTTCACGGGCCGGGCCGAGGTCGTGCCCCAGGACGACCCGTCCGTCCTCCCGCTGATCGAGGCGGGCCGCCTGAAGAAGATCCTGGTCGACGGCGCCCTCGACGACCCCCGGGGCTGCTTCCTCCGCATCACCCCCCACGGCCGCATCGGCACCTACGGCATCGGCGTCCCCCTCCTCCGGGTCATCCGCGACCCGCTCAGCGCCGTCGGCAGCGTGGACCTGCCCGAGCCGGTACAACTGGCGGGGTGAACCCGGCAGCGCTGGCGGACGAGGTGGACCGGCGGATCGCCGGGCTCGACCATCCCTCGGTCGAGCCGGTGCGGCGCATCCGCCGGGAGGTGTCGGCCGAGATCCGGGGCGAGCCGGGGGGTGACGTCGTGGCGCTGGCGTTCGCCCTCGTCGGCCGGCACCGGTGGGTGGCCTACGAGCTGCTCTACCACCATCCCGCCGGCATGGCCGCGCTCACGCTCGACGACGTCGAGGCGCTGGGGGAGGGGATGGCCGACTGGGCCGCCGTCGACACGTTCGGGCGCTACGTGTCCGGCCCGGCGTGGCAGCGGCGGCGCATCCCCGACGCCGCCGTCCGGCGGTGGGCGGCCTCCTCCGACCGGTGGTGGCGGCGGGCCGCGCTGGTGTCGACCGTGCCGCTCAACCTCGCCGCCGCGGGCGGGACCGGCGACACGCCGCGCACCCTCGACATCTGCGGCCGGCTCGTCGACGACCGCGACGACATGGTGGTCAAGGCGCTGTCGTGGGCGCTGCGGGCGCTGGCCGTGCGGGACCCGGGGGCGGTGCGGGCGTTCCTGGCCGACCACGGCGACGCCGTCGCCGCCCGGGTCCGGCGGGAGGTGCGGGCCAAGCTCGACACCGGGCTGAAGAACCCCGGGCGGGGCACGGCACGAAAGAGATCCGTCAGTTAGTTGCCACAGTCGCTCAACACACAGCGCGATCGGGCGAAACATCCGCTGCTTAGCGTGTCCATCACGCGGGTCAGCGGATCCTTGACGCTCCCGGTGGGGGAAGGCGACGACCATGGCGGTGACTCATCTCGACAACCCGGTGACCGTCGGTGGCGACGACGTCCCGGTCGTGCGGTGGCCGGCGCAGGCCGCCTACCGCGACGACCTCGCCCGGCTCGGCCGGGCCCGGCTGCTCGTGGTCGAGGAGCGCCATGATCCGCCGGCCAGCTGGGACACGCTCGAGGACTGGGTCCGCGCCGGCGTCGACCCCGTCGAGATCTACACCCGGCGCGAGCTGCTGCGCCGCCGGCAGGCGCTGCGGGCGCCGGCGGTGCTCGACGAGGACGGGCTGCTGCGGCGGGGTGGCCGCTGGGTCGCCGTGTCCCCCCTGGAGCAGCGGGTGCTCGTGCCGCTGCTGGCGCGGGCGGGCTCGATGCTGACCCGGGCCGAGCTGCTGACCGCCACGAGCCCGGGCGCCGAGGCCGACGACCGCCGCACGATCGACCGGGTGATCCGCCGGCTGCGCCTGCGCCTGGCCCCGCTGGGCATCACGATCCACACCGTGCGGGGCTGCGGCTTCCTGCTCGACATGGGCGCCCTGCCCGACTGAGGGCTCTAGGCCGACGGCTGCTGCTCCCGGCGCAGCGACCGGAACAGCAGGAACGCCCGCACCAGCACGGTGGCGGCGATGGCGAACATCAGCGCCTTGCCGGCCGGCGAGTCGATGACGGCGATCATCCCGAGCGCCACGATCAGCACGACCGCGAGGACGGCGAGGCCGATGCGGACCTTCGTCGGGTTGATCTCGGTCGGCGTCTCGTCGGCCATGGCGGACAGTGTGGCAGCCGCCGACAGGTGTCCGGCAACTGCCGTTCAGCTTGACGTAAGACAACTGGCGCAACCCTGACAGGTAACGGGCGCGATGACGCGAGGAGATCGCACACCGGGGTTCATCAATGCGACATGGACGCGTGACAGACCGTCCATACGTTCAGCGACGGGTCAGACAAAGGCGTCGGGCCTCTCTCTCGGGACGTATGAAAGGAACGCGTACCCATGTCCTTTGGCCCTCGTCGTGATGCGAGAGCCGGCATGTCGATCGGGCGGAAAGTAGGAGCAGGGCTCGCCGTCGCCGGCGCCGTGCTCCTCGCCACCCCCGCGATAGCCGGTGCGCAGGACGTCGATCCCGCCGAGGCGGTGACCAGCCTCGGCCAGCAGACCAACCTGCTGTGGATCGTGATCGGCGCCGTCCTCGTCATCTTCATGCAGGCCGGCTTCGCGCTGGTCGAGACCGGGTTCTGCCGTGCCAAGCACGCGGCCCACGTGGTGTCGACCAACTTCGCCATCTTCGGGCTCGGCTTCGTCGGCTACTTCCTGGTCGGCTACGCCTTCATGTTCGGCGGCTACAGCTACGTGCTGCCGGGCTACGACTTCGGCTACACCCAACCGCTCGGGGACGCGCTGATCGGCAGCGGCAACTGGGTGTTCCTGTGGCAGGGCGGCTTCGCCCTCTCCGGGGACGCCATCGCCGCCTCCGGCGGCGCCGCCGTCATCGGCTTCTTCCTCTACATGGTCGCCTTCATGGACACCGTGGCCACGATCCCGACCGGGGCCATGGCCGAGCGGTGGAAGTGGAAGGCGTTCGTCGGCTGGGGCCTGTTCTGCGGCGCCATCTACTACCCGATCTTCGGGGCCTGGACCTGGGGCGGCGGCTGGCTCGCCAAGACCTGGGACACCATGGGCCTCGGCGCCGGGTACGTCGACTTCGCCGGCTCCGGCGTCGTGCACACCGTGGGCGGCGTCGCCGGCCTGGCCGGTGCCCTCGTGCTCGGTCCCCGCATCGGCAAGTACAACGAGGACGGCAGCCCAACACGCTGCCGGGCCACCACATCCCCATGGCGATGCTCGGCTGCTTCATCCTGCTGTTCGGCTGGTTCGGGTTCAACGCGGCGTCCACGTTCGCGGCGACCGACGTCCAGTTCGCCACCGTGGCCGCCAACACCGCCATCGCCGCCGCCTTCGGCGCCGTCGTGGCGATGTTCGTGATGATGTGGAAGACCGGCAAGCCCGACCCCGGGATGATGGTCAACGGCATGCTGGCCGGCCTGGTCGCCATCACGGCGCCCTGCGCCTTCACCAGCCCCGCCTGGTCGGCCGCTCATCGGCTCCATCGCCGGCGTGCTCGTCATCTACGCCGCCCAGTTCATCGACCGGAAGCTGAAGGTCGACGACCCGGTCGGCGCCATCGCCGTCCACGGCGTGTGCGGCACCTTCGGCGTGCTGGCCGTCGGCATCTTCGCCAACGGCAGCTACGGCGGGGCCTGGAACGGCTCCGACGTCACGGCCGTCGAGGGTGTCGTCGCCGGCGAGTTCGGTCAGCTCGGTGCCCAGGCGCTGGGCGTCGCTGGTCCTGTGGACGGTGATCTTCGGCGTCGCCTACGCCTTCTTCAAGATCCAGAACGCCGTCATGAAGGGCGGGATCCGGCCGCCGGCCGGAGGAGGAGATCGCCGGCTCGACCTGCCCGAGATGGGCGCCCTGGCCTACCCCGAGTTCCTCGAGATCGACGTCGTCGCCGTCGACACCGGTGGCATCAGCCCCACCAACGAGGAGCCCAGCAAGGAACCGGTCTGACCCCCACGGGTCACTGAGATGAACACGCCACCGGGCGGGCACGGTCCCACCGTGCCCGCCCGAGGCGCGTAGAAGCGGGCAATGGACGTCGCCGAAGTACTCCGCAACATCCTCGTGGTGCTCGTCGCCGCCAAGCTGGCGGCCGAGCTGGCCGAGCGCGCCGGCATCCCGGCCGTCGTCGGCGAGATCGTGGCCGGCATCCTGATCGGCCCCTCGGTCCTCGGGCTGGTCGACCACGGCGACGAGGTGCTCCAGACGCTCGGCGAGATCGGCGTCATCCTCCTGCTGCTCGACGTCGGCCTGGAGATGGACCTGGTCGAGCTGGGCCGGGTGGGCCGGGCCTCGTTCCTCGTGGCCGTCGTGGGGGTGGTCACCCCGCTGGTCCTCGGCCTGGGGGCGATGGAGGCCTTCATCTCCGACGACTTCAACGTGGCGCTGTTCATGGGCGCCGCGCTGACCGCCACCAGCGTCGGCATCACCGCCCGGGTGTTCAGCGACCTCCGCGCCATGGCGACGACCGAGGCCCGGGTCGTGCTGGGCGCGGCGGTGGCCGACGACGTCATGGGCCTCGTCGTGCTCACCGTGGTGGTGCGGCTCGTCACCGAGGGCTCGGTGTCGCTCGTGTCGGTGGCCGGCATCATCGCCGGGGCCGTCGCCTTCCTGGTGGTGGGCGTCGTCGTCGGCATGCGCGTCGCGCCGCCCCTGTTCCGGGCCGTGGCCAAGGTGTCCCGCTCGACCGGGACGATGGTGGCCATGGCGCTGGCGTTCACCCTGGCCTTCGCCGAGCTGGCCGACATGGCCAAGCTCGCCCCCATCGTGGGGGCGTTCGTGGCCGGCATCGCCCTCAACCGCAGCGACCAGGCCGACCGCATCCGGCGGGAGCTGACCCCGGTCGGCCACCTGTTCATCCCCGTGTTCTTCCTGCAGATCGGCATCGAGGCCGACATCTCGGCGTTCGGGCGGGCCTCGGTGCTGCGGGACGCGGCCATCCTGCTGGTGGTGGCCGTGATCGGGAAGCTGGTCTCCCCGCTCGGCGCCATCGGCACCGCGGGCGACAAGCCGCTCATCGGCCTCGGGATGCTGCCCCGGGGCGAGGTGGGCCTCATCTTCGCCACCATCGGCCTGGCCAACGGCGTCCTGAACGACGACCTGTACGCCGCCCTGCTGCTGGTCGTGCTCGTCACGACGCTGGCCACGCCCCAGCTGCTCAAGATGCGCTACTCCCGCCTCCGCACCCGGGAGCGACCCGAGGGGCCGCCCGCCGACACCGCGCCGCCCGAGGGCGGCTGGCTGGAGGTCGTCGACGACGAGGTCTGGCTGCGGGCCACGCCGCCCGCCGTCCAGGCCCTCCCGGTGGCGCTGGCCGCGGCGGTGGCCGTCGGCCGCAACCGCCCGGGCGGCGGCCTGCTCGACTGGCTCACGGGCCTGCCCGACGAGCTGCCGCCGTGGGACGCCGAGCACCCGCGAGCAGCTCATGGACGTGATCGAGCGGGGCAACGCCCGGAGCTGGCGCTTCCTCGACACCACCGGTGTCCTCGACCGGGTCCTGCCCGAGCTGGCGGCCGCGCTGCGGCGCCGGCACGACGAGCCGTTCACGATCGACCCGCTCCAGGCCTACCGGTTCGCGGCGATGGAGCGCCTGCGCCGGCTCGACGCCGACGACCCGCTGGCGCTGGAGATCCAGGCGCTCGACGACATGGACGCGCTGTTCCTCGCCGCCCTGCTCAGCGAGGCGCTGGGCGACGGCCCCGACCCCGTGGGCGACGCCACCGCCCTGGTCCGCCGGCTCGGCGTCGACCGGGCGCGGGCCGACCTCGTCGTCGAGAAGGTGCGGGACCGCGACCTGCTGTGGTCGGCCGCCCGCCAGCCGGGGGCGCTCGGCGAGGAGAAGGTGCTGCAGCTGGCCTCCCACCTGGGGTCGCCCGAGCGGGCGCGGCTGAGCTACACGCTGAGCGCCCTGCGGGACGAGGGCCGCGAGCGGTGGGAGGTGGGCCGCCTGCGCGACCTCCACGAGCTGGTCCAGGCCGCGCTCGACCACCCGGAGCTGACCGGGCCCGACGCCCGCGACCTGGCCGACGTGCGCCGGTCGGAGGCCTCGCGTCTCGTCGCCGGCGATCCCGCCGTGGTCGAGCGGGTGGAGCGGGCGCCGCTGTCCTACGTGCTGCGCCAGCCGTCCGACGCCCTGGCCCGCCACGCCCAGCTGGTCCACCCGCTGGCCGGGCGGACCGAGGTCCGGGTGCGGACCGGCCCGGCGGGCACCGACCGCTGGTGGGTCGACGTGGCCGCCCGCGACCGGCCGGCCCTGCTGGCCACCGTCACCGCCCAGCTGGCCCGCGCCGGCCTCGACGTCACGGACGCCGCCGTCGCCACCTGGGACGACGGCGCCGCCATCGAGTCGTTCACGGTCCGGGGCACGGCCCGACCCGACGCCGGGGCGCTGACGGCCGCGGTGTCCGAGGCGCTCGGGACGGTCCCGACGTCGCTGCCGCTGCCCGACGCCGAGGCGAGCTTCGACCACCACGCCTCGCCGTGGCACACGGTGTGCGAGATCCGTTCGCCCGACCGCCCGGCGCTGCTCCACGACGTGGCCGCCGCCTTCGACGCCGCCGGGGTCAACGTCCTGGCGGCGACGCTGAGCGCCGACGACGAGCTGGTCATCGACCGCTTCGAGCTGGTCGACCAGAACGGGGCCAAGCTCGGGGCCCGCCACGAGGAGGCCGTCGCCCGCCACCTCCGCGAGGGCGTCGGCCCCCGGCGCCGCTTCGGCCTCTCGCTGGGCCGCCGCTGACGGCGTGGCCTGTGTCTTCCGCTCTTGCTGCTTCGCAGCGGGCCGCTCGGGCCACGGCTCCGCCTGTCGGCGCAGCCTCTACGGCCCGAGCCGCTCGGCCAGCCAGGCCAGCGACAGGGGATAGCGGTACTCGATGCCGCCGTGGCCGGCGGGGAAGAGCTCGAACCGCATCCGGTCGCCCGGCAGGCCCGCGGCCAGGACGGCGTCACGGAACGCGGTGGCGCCCAGGTCGAGGAAGTACTCGTCGTGGCTGCCGGCGTCGATCCACACCGCCCGCATCCCGGCCGCGGCCCCGGGGCGGGCGGCCGCGATGCGCACGGGGTCGTAGGTGAGCCACCGGTCCCACACGTCGGGGACCAGCGCCGCGGTGGCGACGTCGAACGGCAGCCGCACCGTGCCGTCGTCCTCGGCCGAGTAGGCGGCGGCGTAGGCCCAGAACTCGACCAGGTCGGCGTCGCTCTCCTTCGCCATCGGCACCCGGGACCGGAAGTCGGACCAGAACCGCTCGTACGACCCCCGGTACTCGTCCCGCAGCGCCCGCACGATGCGGGGGAACCAGGGGATGTGGCACGTCTCGAACAGCGAGTCGCCGGCGTGGGTGGCCAGGCCGCCGAACACGTCGGGCCGCCACAGGGCCGTGACCATGGCGCCGTAGCCGCCGCTCGACTTGCCGGCGACGCCCCGGTGCTCCGGGGCGGCCAGCGTGCGGTACCGCTCGTCGACGAAGGTCACGACGTCGTCGGAGACGTAGGTGTGGTAGCGACCGGTCCCCGGCGAGTCGACGAACTGGCTGCCGCCCAGCGCGGTCCAGGCGTCGACGTAGACCACGACCACGGGCGGGCACACGCCCGAGGCCACGGCGGCGTCGGCCGTCTCCACGAACGGCTGGCGGAACGGGGTGCGGTTGCGCCACATGCCCACGTGCCCGGTGAAGCCCTGCAACACGTACACGCTCGGGTAGCGGCGGGCCGGGTCGTCGTCGTAGCCCGGCGGCACGTACACCCACAGCGGCCGGCGGTGGGGGTCGCCGAGGGGGTTGCCGGCCAGCGCCCGGCTGTCGATGACGTGCTCGTCGAGCCGCCCCGCCAGCGGCGCCTGCCAGGGCAGGCCGACCATGTCGTCGATTCGCTCGCTGCTCTCGCTCATTGGTGGCCGACCCTACGGCGTCCCGTGCGATTCGCGCTCCCGCGCCCGGGGTAGTCCTCCGGCGACCGAAGGAGCAGACGATGCTGGGATCCGCAGACGAACCGAAGCGCCGCTGGCGGCCGGCCGCCGGCCGCGCCCGGGTCACGTCGTTGCTGGCGCTCGTGGGCGCCCTGGTCGTCGTCGTGGCGGCGGCCCGGCTGGCCAACCTGTTCGACCTGCCGGGCTGGCTCGACGGCGGCCGCAGCGACCCGGCGCCCCGCGGCGACGTGATCTACGAGGGCCAGGAGGCCCGCAGCGCATCGGAGCGGTTCCTCATCGACATCGGCGACGGCGAGGCCGTCGTGTCGGTGAAGGCCCGCCAGAACCACGACAAGTCGGGCTGGCTCATCAACGGCGACTTCCAGTCGACCAACGGCACGTCCAGCGTGGCCGACCCGGCCGACCGGGACGCCCCGGCCAAGCTGCGGGTGGCCGTCGACTACTGCGCCAGCGGCGTGATCACGAGCGAGCCGGGCGAGGACGAGGGCACGCGCGCCATCACGTTCGACATGGGCGAGCTGTTCGTGTGCGACACGACGCTCGAGCACACGGCCGGCAACGACGCCGCCTTCCAGCAGGACGACACGCCGACCGAGTTCCACGGCGACTTCGTCAGCTTCGTGTCCGGCGCCGTCGAGGCCGCGGCCGCGGCGTCGCCGTGCCCGAGCGACCAGCTCGAGCAGTTCCAGTCCCGCGACTTCACGGCGTACGTGACCGAGCAGCTGGTCGACCAGCTCGGCGTGCCCGCCACCGACATCGACGTCGTGGCGCCGACGCTCGGCGCCAGCGACGACGACACCCGGGCCGCGCTCGACGACCGGCTCACCAGCTTCCTGGAGCGCCGGGACCCCGACGATCCGGACAAGACCTACGAGGCCCTGTCGATCCAGTACCTGAGCGGCGACGGCACCGCGGTCGAGGACTCGTGCTACCGGGACGCGGGCGCCACGGAACTCGACGACATCAACGACGTCGGGCTGCCGGACTGACGGGTTTCGGGGGGATGCCGGACGTTATTCGGCGAAACGCTCCATCGCGGCCTTCTCCCGCCGGGTGGCGGTGCGCCGCTTCCACATCTTCAGCTTCCAGTGGCGACGCCGGCGGGCCGACGGGCGGCTCCGTTCGGGGTCGTGGTGCCGCTCGGCACGGAAGCCCACGGCAGGCTCGACGATGTCGTCGGGCTCGGTGCCGCCCAGTATCTGGCCGGTGACATCGGCCAGGGCGGTGTTCACCCGATGACGCTCGGAACGAGCCTGGACCCGGCGCTCCTCATGGTGCGGCAGGACCACTTCACTGGTGCGGTGACGATTGCTCATCGATGCCCTCTCTCGAAGGTTCCGACTGATCTCGCTGCCGTTCCCCCGACGGTAGCCGGGACTTCACCCACCTGTCTCGGGTGGGTCGCATGTTTGAACAAAAGGTGCTCTCACCTGCCCTGATGCGGTCCGCTTGGGTCGTTTTGGGCCCGAGCGCGTAGCCTTTCGACCGTGCAGGACGTCGCCACCGCCCCCCGCCCCGCGGCCGATGTCGCGGTGCGGCGCCTGCTGCGGATCCCCGACGGTCCCGCGGCGACCGAGGGGGCGGCCCAGCGGGCCTTCTCGACCTCGATCCTGGTCTCGGCCACCCGCTGCCTGCTCACCTACATCGTGCTGCCGTTCGTGGCGCCGGCCCTCGGCCTGGCGGCGGGCGTCGGCCCGGCCATCGGCATCCCCGTGGGCATCGTCGCCATCGGGTGCAACGTGCTCACGATCCGGCGGTTCTGGGCCGCGGACCACCGCTGGCGGTGGGCGTACACGGCCGTGTCCCTGTCGGTCATCGTCCTGCTGGTGGTCCTGCTGGTCGACGACCTCGCGAGCCTGATCGGGTAGCGCCGTGCTCCGGAGGGTCGGCTGGCTCACACTCGGGTGGCTCGCCGTCGTCCTCGGCGGCATCGGCGTCGTCGTGCCCGGGCTGCCGACCACCGGGTTCTTCGTGCTGGCCGCCGCGTGCTTCGCCAAGTCGAGCCCGCGCTTCGAGCGCTGGGTGCTCGGCCTGCCCAAGATCGGGCCGCTGGTCCGGGACCACCGGGCGGGGCTCGGCATGCCGCGGCGGGCCAAGGTCCTGGCCATCGGCATGATGCTGACCGCGTGCGCGCTCAGCTCGCTGGCGCTCGGGTCGCTGCCCGCGGCGGCGGTGATCCTCGGCGCCGGGGCCGTCGGCACCTGGTACGTCGGGTGGCGCGTCCCCACCCGCGAGGTGGTCCTGGCGACCCGCGCGCCGGCCCCCGACCCTCAGCCCACGTAGGCCGCCGCCTGGCTGGCGACCAGGCTCTCGATGTCGCCCATCGCGACGTTCGCGTCCACGATGTGCATCCCCCAGCCGCCGGGGAGGTCGCCGCCGATGTCGTCGGTGCGGGCGTCCGCCGGGTCGCCGTTCACGGTCAGGGCGAGGTAGGTGAACTCGCCGTCGGACCGGCACTCGCCGTCGAGCAGGCCGGGGTAGGTGACCCACGGGGTGGTGATCTCGGCGGAGCGGGCCGGGTCGGCGAAGGGCCGGCTGCCGCCGGCGCCGAGCAGGCCGCCCTCCTGGGTGTCGACCAGGAAGTAGGGGTGCAGGGCGCCCGGCCCGCCGCCCAGCGCCGCCGGGTTCACGCACGCCGCCGGCCCGATGTCGTCGGACCGGCCGAAGAACGACTCGGGGCTCGGCGGGGCCGCGGCCCGGAACGTCGCGTAGGACACGACGCAGCCCACCTGGTCGTCGGCCTCGCACAGCGGGACGTCGGCGAAGTCGCCCCCCACGACCTCGCCCTCGGGCACGTGGACCGACGAGCCCAGGATGAAGGCGGACACCAACCGGTCGCGCAGCGCGGGCTCGTCGTCGATCTCGTCCTGGATCAACTGGTTCAGCAGGCCCGCGCCCTGCGAGTGCCCGATGAGCACGAAGCCCCGGCCGTCGCTCTCGTTGACCACGTAGTCCTTGAAGGCGTCGAGCACGTCGCCGTAGGCCGTGGCCCGGGCCGCCGCCCGGTCGCCGCCGCCCCCGCCGCCGATCATCGACAGCGGGACCTGCCGGTACACCGGCGCGAACATCCGGCACGAGGACGTCAGCCGGGCACCCTGGTTGAGGACGGTGTTGATCTCCTCGGGCTCGGCGGGCACGAGGTCGCTGTTGGGTCCGGGGTCGCTGCTGATCGTCGGGTACACGTAGAAGCAGTCGATGGCCGGGTCCTCGGCCACCTCGTGGGGCACGACCTCGGTCGTGCCGTCGGGCTCGACGGCGGTGGCGTCGAGGTCGCGGCTGCACACGTCGTCGGCGATGCCGGGCTTGCACAGCCAGTGGGCGTCGTCGGCGTAGGTGGTGCTGGTGTAGCCCTCCCAGCCGGCGGGCAGCGCCGCCGGCTCGGTGGTCGTGGTGGCGCCGCCCCCCTCGTCGCCGGCGGCGTCCGTGTCGTCGTCCCCGCCGCCCGAGCACGCCGCGGCCGCGAGGGCCAGGACGAGGACGGCGGCGGCCCGGGTGAGGTGCAGTGCCTCCATCCCGGGGAAGTTACCCGGCGTAGGCCCGGCGCCGCTCGGGCATCCTGGGGAGATGCGATTCGTGATCTACGGGGCCGGGGCCATCGGGGGCGCCATCGGCGGCCGGCTGTTCGAGGCCGGCCACGACGTGACGCTCATCGCCCGGGGCGACCACCTCCGGGCCCTGCAGGCGGACGGGCTGACGCTGGGGGCGCCGGGCGGGACGGTGACGCTGCCCGTCCCCGCGGTCGGGCACCCCGGCGAGCTGCCGTTCGCCCCCGGCGACGTCGTCGTCCTGGCCATGAAGAGCCCAGCACACCGCCGGCGCGCTCACCGACCTGGCCCGCGTGGCGCCGCCCGGCGTCGCCGTGTTCTGCGCCCAGAACGGCGTGGACAACGAGCGCATGGCGCTGCGGGTGTTCCCCGACGTGTACGGGGTCGCCGTCATGCTGCCGGCCACCCACCTGGAGCCGGGCGTGGTCGAGGTCAACTCGGCGGGGCTCACGGGGCTGCTCGACCTCGGGCCGCTACCCGGAGGGCGTCGACGGCACCGCGGAGGCGGTGGCCGGCGCCCTCGAGGGCGCCACGTTCGGGTCCGTGGCCCGGCCCGACGTGATGCGCTGGAAGTACAACAAGCTGATCATGAACCTGGGCAACGCGGTCGAGGCCGTGTGCGGGCCCGACGGCCGGACCAGCCCGCTGATCGGGCTGGTCCGCGACGAGGGCCTGGCGGCGCTGGCGGCGGCCGGCATCGAGCCGGTCCCGCGGGAGGAGGAGCTGGCGCGCCGGGGCGAGCTGCTGCCCATCCGGCCCGTGGAGGGCCGGCGCCGGGGCGGCGGGTCGTCGTGGCAGAGCCTGGTCCGCGGCACCGGCTCGATCGAGGCCGACTACCTCAACGGCGAGATCGTGCTGCTCGGGCGCCTGCACGGGGTTCCCACCCCGGCCAACGCCCTGCTCCAGCGGCTGGCCGGCGACGCCGCGGCCGGCGGCCGCCCACCGGGGTCGATGACCCCCGACGACGTCCTGGCGCTGCTCTAGTCCGTCACCTCGGCCAGGCGGCGGGCGAGGAACGCCCGCTCGGGCCCGGTGCGGGCCCGCGCCAGGGCGTCGCGGTAGGCCGCGGCCGCCTCGGCCCGGCGGCCCAGCCGGCGCAGCAGGTCGGCCCGGGTGGCCGCGACCTGGTGGCCGCGGGCCAGGCGGGGATCGTCCGCCACCGCGTCGAGCACGGCGAGGCCCGCGGCCGGGCCCTCGGCGAAGGCCACGGCCACCGCCCGGTTCAGCTCGACCACCGGCGACGGCGCCACCCGGGCCAGCTCGGCGTACAGCGCGGCGATCCGCGGCCAGTCGGTGGCGGCCCACGTCGCGGCGCCCGCGTGCTCGGCGGCGATGGCCGCCTGCAGGCGGTACGGCCCCGGGGGCAGCGACCGGCGCACCCGGTCGAGCTCCGCCAGGCCCTCCGCGATGCGGTGCCGGTCCCAGCGGTCCCGGTCCTGGTCCTCCAGCAGGACGATGTCGCCCCCGTCCGACAGCCGGGCCGCCCGCCGGCTGTCCTGGAGCAGCACCAGCGCCAGCAGGCCCCCGGCCTCGGGCTCGTCCGGCATGAGCGCCACCACCCGCCGGGCCAGCCGCACGCCCTCGTCGCACAGCTCGCGGCGGATCAGGTCGTCGCCCGCGGTGGCCGCGTAGCCCTCGGAGAACACGAGGTACACGCAGGCCAGCACCGCCGGCAGCCGCTCCGGCAGCAGGTGGGCGGGCGGCACCCGGAACGGGATGGCGGCCGTGCGGATCTTGGCCTTGGCCCGGCTCAGGCGCTGGGCCACCGTCGGCTCGGGCTGCAGGAAGGCGCGGGCGATCTCGGCGGTCTGCAGCCCGCACACGAGCCGCAGCGTCAGGCCGACCTGGGCCGGCGGGGCGAGGGCGGGGTGGCAGCAGGTGAAGATCAGGCGCAGCTGGTCGTCGTCGACGGGCTCCACGTCCTCGACCGGGTCCACGGGGTCCTCCTCGTCGGCGGGCGGGACGGCGACGGCGGCCGCCTCCCGCTCCCGGGGCCGGCGCCCCGCCTCCCGCCGGGCCCGGTCGAGCGCCCGGTTGCGGGCGGTCGTCGTGATCCACGCGCCGGGCCGGTCGGGGACACCCCGGGCCGGCCACGTGCGCATGGCCTCCACGAACGCCTCCTGCACGGCGTCCTCGGCCGCGTCCAGGTCACCGAGGAGCCGGGCGAGCGTCGCGAGCGCCCGCCCGGACTCCTCCCGGAAGGCCCGCTCGGCCGCAGCCGCGGCCGGAGCGGCCGGACGTGGTGTCAGTGGGTCACCCAGATGGGCCGGACCTCGACGGCGCCCCCGGCGTTGACGGGGATGCGCCCGGCCAGCGCCAGCGCCTCGTCGCGGTCGGCCGCCTGGATGAGGTACGCACCGCCGGCCACCTCGGCCGACTCGGCGAAGGGCCCGTCGGTCACGAGCACCTCGCCGTCGCGCACCCGGACGGTCGTGGTCGTGTCCACCGGGTGCAGGGCGACGCCGCCCAGCACCGCGGGGCCGGCCTCGGACACGAACCGGCCGTGCTCGGCCGCGCTGGCCTCCCACTCGGGGGTGCCGGGCGTGTCGGCGGTCGACTCCTTGCCGTACATGATCGCCATGTAGCGCACGCCGGTCACCTCGGGGTCGCCCTCGGCCGGGTACCAGCCCTCCATCGGGCGCACGCCGACCCAGCCGGTGGCGGCCGCGGGGATCTCCTTCGACCAGCTCGATGGCGTCGTCGAGCGTGGCCGCCTCCAGGACGTAGAACCCGCCGATGGCCTCGGACGTCTCGGCGTAGGGGCCGTCGGTGACGAGCGGGGCGCCGTCGCCGTGGCGGACCGTGGCGGCCGTGGCCGTGGGCTGCAGGGCCTCCCCGGCCACGATGGCGTCGCCGGCGAGGGTGCCGAAGCGGCGGTAGCCGACCAGCAGGGCGTCCCACTCGGGGCTGCCCTGGGTGGGATCGAGGGACTCGTCGCCGCCCAGCAGAGCGAGGTACTGCATCGTGCCTCCTTCGATCGGGCGACCGTCGCCCGTCACCTCCACGACGAACGGCTCGGCCCGCCTCGACAGCCTCGCGGAAATTATCCGCCCGGGGCGGGGGCGGGCAGGCGGGGGCCCTCCGACCGGCCCCGCTTCAGCTCGAAGAACCCGTCGACCTCCGCGGCCGCCAGCACCAGGTCGAGCAGGCGGGCGCCCTCCTCGCCCCGCGGCCCCGGGTTGAGGATGGGGCCGAACATGGCCACCCGCGGCGACCCGTGGGCGAGGACGGGCGAGCCGACGTCGGGGCCCACCAGGTCGAGCGCCTCGGCCGTCGAGGCCCGGACCGTCTCGTCCCAGGCGTCGTCGTCGAGGGCCTTCTCCCAGTCGCCGGCCCCGGCCGCGGCGGCGGCCTCCTGCACCAGGTCGTCGGTCAGGTCCTGGCCGCCGTCGTGGACCCGGGTGCCGATCGCCGTGTACACGTCGCCCACGAGGTCGTTGCGCCCCGCGTCCCGCAGGGCGGCCAGCAGCCGGTGCGCCTTCGCGGACGCCGCCAGCCGGGACGCGAACCGCTCGGGCACGTTGCCCTCGTTGATCACGGCCAGGCTGAGGGAGCGCCACGTGATGGCGGTGTCGCGCTGACGGGCGGCGTCGACCAGCCACCGGGAGGTGAGCCAGGTCCAGGGGCAGGCGGGGTCGAAGAAGTACTCGACGGTGGCGGCGGGCATGGGCCCCAGTGTGCCCGGAGAACCGGGCGGCCCCTGCGACTTGACCGGCCGTTCTCCCTGCTGGACCACTGGCGCGAGACGCGCGCCCCGAAGGCCGCGGATTACGGCCTGTCGTGACGGGCTAATCTGCCGGCGGGGGTAACTGCAGTTCATCGCAAGCTCGACCGGTGACGCCTGCCCGGGGCGTCCCCGCGGGGCCTGCGAGGAGGCGTAGTGGACGCAGCAGGCGGAGGCCCCGCACACGATGGCGACGGACACGTGCCGCTGGGCGCCGTCCCGCGGGCGCGCATGCGCCCGCCCCCGGTGCGGGCCCTGCCCCGTGAGCGGCTGCTGCGGTCCCTGGCCGCGACGGGCCACCACCGGCTGGTGCTCGTCACCGGGCCCGCCGGCTGCGGCAAGACCACGCTGCTGGCGCAGTACACGTCCGCGCTGACCACGCCCACGGCCTGGTACCGGGTCGACGCCGGCGACCGCCGGGCGGCCGCGCTGCTCGGGCACATGGCCCACGCCCTCGCCGCGGTCGTCCCCGGGCTGGTCCCGGCGGGTGCCGGCGGCTGGGGCGGCGCCGAGGAGGCGGCCGACGCGCTGGAGCGGGTGCCGGTCCCCGAGGGACGGGTGGTCCTCGCCCTCGACGACCTGCACGAGCTGGCCGGCTCGCCCGCGGAGGAGGCCCTCGGCGACCTGGTCGAGCTGGCCCCGCCGTGGCTGGTGCTGGCGGCCACCTGCCGCCAGGCACCCGGCTGGAACCTGTCCCGGCTGCGGGTGTCCGGGGCGCTGCTGGAGATCGGCCACGACGACCTGCGGTTCCGGTCGTGGGAGGTCGAGCGGCTGTTCGCCGACGTGTACGGCGAGCCGCTGCCGCCGGGCGACCTGGCCCAGCTGGCCCGCGGGCTGGAGGGGTGGGCCGCCGGGCTCCAGCTGTTCCACCTGGCCACCCGGGGCAAGCACACGAGCGAGCGGCGCCGGGCCGTGGCCGCGCTGCCCGCCCGGTCCAAGCTCATCCGCGAGTACCTGTCGGGCAACGTGCTCGACGAGCTGCCCGAGGACCAGCGCTCGTTCCTGGTCGACACGGCCGTGCTCGGCCGCCTGACCCCGGCGCTGTGCGACGGGCTGCGGGGCGGCGGCGACAGCGCCCGGGTGCTGGCCGAGCTCGAGGCCCGCCAGGTGTTCGTGACCCGCCTCGACGACGACGAGACCGTGTACCGCTACCACGAGGTGTTCCGGGCCTGCCTGGAGACGCGGCTGGTCGAGCGGGACGGCGAGCACCAGGCCAAGGAGTGGGCGCGGCGGGCCGCGGCGCTGCTCGAGGACGGCGGCTGGCTGGTCGACGCCCTGCGGGCCTACTGCTGGGCGGGCGACTGGCCCTCGGTGGGCCGGGTGGTGGCCACCGGCGGCGAGGAGCTGGCGGGCGACGAGAAGTCGTGGCTCGACTGGCTGCCCGCCGGCCTCGCCGAGGAGGACCCGTGGGTCATGATCGCGGCCGCCCGCCGGGCCGCGGCGACCGGCCGCCTGACCACGGCGCTCGACCTGTACGAGCGGGCCGGAGCCCTGGCCGTGGGCTCGGCGGCCCGCGACATCTGCCGGCGGGAGCGGGCCGAGATCGTCGCCTGGCTCGACCCGGCCGCGCCGGCCCCGCCGGGCTGGACCGGCCGCCTGCGCGCCGCCGTGCGCGCCCATCCCGGCCGGGCCGTCCCGCCGGCCCGCGCCACGGTCGGCGGCTCCGGCGCTGGGCGGCAGCATCGTCGCCACGACCGTCGGGCCCGCGCCCGACACCCGCACCGCCGCCACCCCCGCCGAGGACGGTGGCGATCCGGCCGCCCGGGATGCCGTGGGCGACGCCCTGGTCGGGGCGGTGGCGGTGGCCCTCACCGGGCGCCTGGGCGAGGGCGCCCAGCGGCTGGCGGCGCTGGCCGACGACCCCGAGGTCCCGCTGCCCATGGCGGCGGCGGCCCGGGTCACGCTCACCGCGGTGCACGCGCTGGCGGGCCGGCTGGCCCCCGGCGAGATCGACGACCTGGCCGAGCTGGTCGAGCTGGCCGACGTGCCCTGGCTGTCGGCGCTGGCCCGGGCGGCGGCGGGGCTCGACGGCGGCGACGGCCGGTCCCGGGCGATCGAGGTGGCGGCCGAGTGCGAGGCCCAGGGCGACCCGTGGGGTGCGGCGGCGGCCCGGTTCTTCGCCGTGCTCGGCTCACTCACCGCGGGCGGCGCCCCGGTCGGCGAGCTGGTGGCGCTGTGCGACGGGTTGCGGCGCCTCGGGGCGGGCGCGGTCGAGTGCTGGTGCCGGGCCTGGCTGGCGACCGCCATGGCCCGCGGCGGCGACGGCCGCGCGCTGGAGGTGGCGCGCGCCGCCGAGCGGGACGCGGCCGAGGCCGAGGTGCCGGGCGCCCAGGTGTGGGCGGTCACGGTCCAGGCCCAGCTGGCCGGCGGCGACGAGGCCCGCGAGCTGGCGGGCCGGGCCGAGGCGATGCGGCACCACTGGGGCGTCGACGTGCCGGTGCTCCCGCTGGCCGCGGCGGGCAGCGGTGCCGCGGCCCCGGCCGCGCCGGTGCGGGAGGGTGGCCCCGGCCTCCGGGTCCGCTGCCTGGGCGGGTTCCAGGTCGAGCTGGACGGCCGTCCGGTCGACCTCGGGGCGGTCAAGCCCCGCGCCCGGGCCGCGCTCGGCCTGCTGGCCGCCCACGGCGGGCGGCCGGTCCATGCCGAGATCGTGGTCGACGCCCTGTGGCCCGACATGGATGCGGCGGCGGGCAAGCGCAACCTGCAGGTGGCGATCTCGTCGCTGCGGCGCCTGCTCGACGACCACAGCCGGGGCGGCAGCGCGCTCGTCCGCCGCGACGGCCCGGCCTACGTGCTGGCGCTGCCCGACGTCCGGTGCGCGGACGTGGCCGTGTTCGCCGCGGCCCGCGACGAGGCCCGGGAGGCCGCCCGCAACGGCGACGAGGCCCTGGTCCTCGACGCCGGCGACCGGGCGCTCGTGGCCTACGGCGGCGACCTGCTGCCCGAGCAGGGCCCGGCCGACTGGGTCGTCGGGCTGCGGCGCCAGCTGGCGGCCGACGCCGCCGAGCTGGCCCTGCTGGTGGCCGAGACCGCGCTCGGCGTCGGCAGCCACGACGTGGCCGCCGCGGCCTGCGGCCGGGGGCTGGACATCGACCGCTACCACGACGGCCTGTGGCGGCTCCTCGTCGACGCCCAGGAGCGCACCGGCGACCTGGCGGCGGCGGCCCGCAGCAACGAGCGCTACCACGAGATGCTGCGCGAGCTGGGCCTCGACACCCCGGTGGCCGGGGCGGTCGAGGCCCACGCGTCAGATCAGGCCCTGGCGTAGCGCGTAGGCCACGGCGTGGCTGCGGTTGCGCAGCTGCAGCCGGCTGGTCACGTCGTGGATGATGTTCTTCACGGTGCGCTCGGAGTACGACAGGTTGTCCGCGATCTCGGACGTGTCCCAGCCGTCGGCCACGAGCTTGAGCACCTTGACCTCGCGGTCGGTGAGCCCGCCGAAGGTCAGGCCCCGGGGGTGCAGCACCTGGCGCTGCAGCCGGCCGATCTGCTGGAGCAGCCGGCCGAGCAGGTCGGGGGGCACGGTGCCGTCGCCGGCGGCCGCGGCCTGGATGGCGGGGACGAGCCGCTCGGGCACGGCGTCGGCCCGGCGCAGCAGCCCGCAGGCCCCGGCCTCGGTCACGGCCAGGACGGCCGCGTCGTCGAGCCGGCTGGCCACCACGAGGACCCGGTGGGCCCCGGAGCGCCCGAGCGCCCGGATGGTCTGGGCCGCGGCGTCGTCGACCTCGTCGACCACGACGACGGCCACGCCGTCGGTGACGTCGTCGCCGGCGAACCGGACCTCGACGCCGGGCTGGCCCCGGAGCTGCGCCTCGACCCCCGAGCGGGAGACAGGATCATCTGCGTGGACCAGGACAGGGATGCGAGGGGACACCCGTCCTCCATTCTTGTGCGTTCGGCTATTCCCCGGCCGTGCCCGCACAGGGTGACAGGGCTGCCTTCACGGGCACTCAACGCCCGCTCAACGGGCAGTCCCGCAGGGCACCGATTCCGCCCGATCGTCCGCCTACCCCGGCGCGACGACCCGCACCCCGAGCGCCCGGGCGGCGTCGGCCATGCGCCCGTCGTAGGTGACGAGCGCGCCGAGCTCGTCCTCGAGCCGCAGCGCGGTGGCCACGTGGATGGCATCGAGGGTGCGCAGCTCGTGGGGCAGCAGGGCGGCGGCCCGGTTGAGCGTGGCGTCGTTGATCCGCACCAGGTCGCACAGGGCGAGCACCTGCCGCCCGGCAGCGACGGCGTCGGGCCCTGCCGGCAGCAGGGCCCGCAGGACCTCGGTCCGGGCCAGCGCGCTGGACACGAGGGTCCGCCGCCGACGCAGATGTCGGCGGAGCGCGGCGCTCTCCGGCTCGTCGACCGCCAGCTTCACCAGCGCCGAGGAGTCGAGGTAGGTCGCGGCCATCAGCGCTCGTCGCGGCGCAGCCGGGCGAGCACGGCGGACGGCGGTTCGACGTCCGGTAGCTCGAGGGGGGCCGGGAGGTCGTCCAGGTCGAGCGTGGCGGGCTCGACCTCGCCCGCGGCGCGGAGCCGCTCGAGCGGGCTGCCCGTGGGGAGCGGCGAGAGGAGGGCCACCGGCCGCCCGCGATCGGTGATCTCCACCGTCTCGCCCTGCTCGACGAGCCGCAACAGCTCGCTCGCCCGCTGCCGCAGCTCGCGCACACCGACCGACGTCATGAGCTACTTGTAGCACATAGTCGCGTCAGCGGGCGATCTGGACCGGCCAGCCGGCGGCGGACTGGCCGTCGGCGCCGACGGCGACCGTGGTGGCGCCGGCGCGGACCAGGGCCCGGACGTGCTGGTCGCCCGGGCCCGCGCCCAGGCTGCCCGGGGCGGGGTCGAGCGGCCGCCAGCGGTCGAGGTCGTCGGGGACGGCCAGCCACAGCGCCGTCTCGGCCCCGGCGGGATCGCCCGGGAGGCCCGGCCGCGATCCGGCCGCCACCACCGAGCCGTCGTCGAGGACCGCCACGCCCCACACGCTGGGCACCCCGCCGCTGCCGGTCGGGTGGCCGCCGGCCTCGGTCCAGGTCGACAGGTCCGCCGACGTCCACACGGCCGGGGTCATCTGCGCGCCCCGCATCTGGCGACCGAGCGCCAGCCAGCGGCCGTCGGTCAGGCGGGTCAGCCGGTGCAGCTCCTGCTGGCCCGGCCCGCCCAGCCCCGAGGTGGCGGCCCGCCGCCACGTGGCGCCGTCGTCCGAGCGCCAGATCCCCCCGTCGCCGTCGCCCGGGTCGTCGCTGACATCCCGGCCCACCGCCACCAGCCCGCCGCCCTCGACCACCACGACGTCGTGCAGGACCACGGCGCCGTCCAGGCCCGACGGCGACACCGGCTCCCACGCTCCCGGGTCGCCGCCCGGCGCCGCCCACACCGCGGCGCGGGTCTGGTCGCCGGACTCGTCCTGCGTGCCCGCCCAGCCCACGGCGACGAGTCCCGCCGGCCCGGCGGCGACGCCGACCGCGGCGCCCTGCTCGCCGTCCACGCTCTCGGGGCCGGTCCAGGTCCCGGACCAGGTGGCGCCCGCGTCGAACGACTCCCACGCCGCGGGGCGGCCGCCCGCGGCGGTGCCGACCGCCACCAGGTGCCCGCCGTCCAGGGCCGCCACGCCGAGCATGGCCTCGGGCGCGGCCGCCGCGGGCACCGGTCCGCCGGCCAGCAGCGCGGTCCCCGCCGGGCGGGCCTGCTGCTCGGCCGGGCGGGCGGACGTCGGGTTCCTCCGGGCCCGCACCGCCGTCCCCGCCGGGGCGGGGCGCCCACAGGACGACGCCGGCCACGAGCGCGGCGACGGCGGCGGCGGCGCCGACGGCCAGCCCGGTCGTCCGGCGGGAGTCGCGGGCCTCCTGGCGGGCGTCGCCCGACCGGCCGATCCGGACCACGACGGTGTCGTCGCGGTCGGTCATCCTGATCAGCGGGTCCGGGGGCCGGCGGGACCGGGGCAGGGCGAAGTCGCTGGGCGCCGTGAGCTGCGCGGTGTCCAGGTCGACGGCGATGGCCACGGCCACCGCGCCACCGCCCTCCGGCCCGGCCACCGGGGCCACCAGGGGCGGCGGGGGCGGCGCGGGCGCGGCCGGGGCCGGGTCCCGGCCCTCGATCCGGGCCGCCGCCGCGATCGCCGCCCCGAGGCACACCGCGAACTTGGGGTGGGCGTCCACCACCACCGGCCGGCCCAGCTCGTTGGTGACCAGCTCGGCGACCAGCGGCATGCGGCTCGCGCCGCCCACCAGCAGCACGGCGTCGAGCTCGTCGGGCCCGACGCCCGCCGACTGGCACGTCTGGCGGACCAGGTCGACCGTGTGGAGCACGACCGGCGCCGCCACGCGCTCCAGCTCGGCCCGGGTGATCCGCACCTCGCCCGTGCAGCCGGGCAGCACCACCGGCACGGTGGCGTGGGTGTCCGACGACAGCGCCTCCTTGGCGTCGACCGCCGCCGCCCGCACCTGGGCCAGCCCGGACAGCAGCGCCGGGTCGTCGATCCCCGTGTCCGGCCAGCCGTCGCCCATCGTCCGCACCACGTGGTCGAGGACCGCCTGGTCCATGTCGACGCCGCCGAGCCGGTCGTCGCCCCGGGGCGACCCGACGATCTCGAACGACGTCGTCGACTTCCGCAGCAGCGTGGCGTCGAACGTGCCGCCGCCCAGGTCGTAGACCGCCATCAGCGCCCCGGCGGGCACCCGCTGCTGGGAGGCGTAGTACAGGCCCGCGGCCACCGGCTCCGGCAGCAGGCCCGCATGGGGCAGCCCGGCGTGGGCCGCCGCCTCGGCCAGCAGCGCCAGCCGGTGCTGGCCCCACGAGGCCGGGTGGGTCAGCACCGCGTAGTCGGGGCGGCCGCCCTCCCGCTCGGACACCTTGTCGACCACCCACCGCACCACCTGGGCCGTGAGCTGCTCCGCGCTGAACTGCCGGTCGCCCAGGACGACCGGCACGGCGTCGCCGACTCGCCGCTTGAACTCGCGCACCACCCGCAGCGGGTCGGTCACCGCCCGGCGGACCGCGGCCTCGCCCACCAGCATCACGCCGTCCTCGCGCAGGAACAGCACGGACGGCACGGTGGCGGCGCGGTCGCCGAGCCCCACGGTCGCGGCCCGCCCGTCGCGCCAGGTGGCGGCGGCGCTGAAGGTCGTGCCGACGTCGATGCCGACGGCGTAGGTCACGGCAGCGGATCGTTGTCGCCGGTCAGCGGCGACGAGAGAGGACCGTACGACGACGGCGGGGGCCGCAGGTCGTCCGGCAGCCGGAGCCCGGGCGCCGTCCGGCCGTCATCCGTCGGGCGGCGGCAGCGGGCGGGACCACCAGGCGTCGCTGCGGAAGGCGTCGTCCAGGCCCTCGTCGTCGGGCGACAGGCCCCGCTGCGCCAGCTCCGCGAACCACAGGTCGCGCTTGGACGCCGGCAGCGTCGCCCCGCAGAAAGGGCAATGGCTGATCGGCGCGGCGTCGAGGCCGCCCTCCCGCACCAGGCAGTACTCGTCGAACACTGCGTCGTAGACGATGTGGCGCCCGGGCGCGGCGGCAGCGGCGGGGACATCGCCGACCTCGAGGTGCCGGCACATCTCGTCGCAACAATGGACACGCATTGTGCCAACAGCCTGCCGAATGTGACATCGGTCCCGCCCCGGGAGATCTCCCGGTTCCGAACTGGGAATTCACCGGGGGGATTGTCCGGGCCCGGCTGCGCATGCTTGGCCGATGGAGAGCTCAGGTAACGGCGCCGGCGCCGCGGGCCAGGTGGAGTGGTTCGCCGAGCACTACGAGGTGCTGGCCCGCAACGTCGAGACGTTCATCCGCGGCAAGCCCGAGGTCGTGCGGGCCGCGCTCGTGTGCCTGTTCGCCGAGGGGCACCTGCTCATCGAGGACGTGCCCGGCGTGGGCAAGACCTCGCTGGCCAAGGCGGTGGCCAGCTCGATCGGCGCCACCATGCGCCGCATCCAGTTCACCCCCGACCTGCTGCCCACCGACGTGACCGGCGTGCAGGTCTACGACGACCGGACCCGCCAGTTCGAGTTCCGGCCCGGGCCCGTGTTCGCCAACGTCGTGCTGGCGGACGAGATCAACCGGGCGTCCCCCAAGACCCAGTCGTCGCTGCTCGAGGTCATGGACGAGCGCCAGGTCACGATGGACGGCACCACCTACCCGGTGGCCCACCCGTTCATCGTCATGGCCACCTCCAACCCGGTCGAGCACGAGGGCGTCTACCGGCTGCCCGAGGCCCAGCTCGACCGCTTCCTCATGCGGGTCGAGGTCGGCTACCCCGCGGCGGTGGCCGAGCGGGAGATCATCGAGAACCGCACCCGGGGCTACACCCCCGAGCAGCTGAGCTCCGTGCTCACCGTCGACGACATGCGGCGGATGATGACGATCGCCCACCAGGTGTACCTGGCCCCGGTCCTGATGGAGTACATCGTGGCCGTCGTGTCCGCCACCCGGCGCATGCCGGAGCTGCGGCTCGGCGTCAGCCCCCGCGGCAGCCTCGGCGTCGCCGTCGCCGCCCAGTCGCTGGCGGCGGCCAGCGGCCGCCCCTTCGTCACCGCCCAGGACGTGAAGACGGTCGCCCCCAACGTGCTGGCCCACCGCATGATCCTGCGGCCGGAGGCGCAGCTCCAGGGCCACATCCCCGAGGCGCTGCTCGACTCGATCCTGTCGGCCGTGCCGGTGCCGCAGGACCGGGCCCGGGTCTGACCCGTGCTGACCGGCTCGGGCCGGGCCGCGGCCGTCGCCGGCCCGCTGCTGCTGGTGGCGGGCGTGCTCACGCACTGGCCGGAGCTGATGGCGCTCGGCGTCGGCTGCCTGCTGGCCCTGGTGGCCGCCCTGTGGTGGCTGGTGCGCCGGCCCGAGCTCGAGGCCGTCCCGGGAGATCAGCCCGGCCCGCGTGCGGGAGGGCGAGCGGGCGGTGGCGCGGCTCACGCTCACCAACACCGGGGCGCACCGCAGCCCGCCCATGCTGGCCACCGAGGCGGTGGGCCGGCGGCGGGTCGGGGTGCGGTTGCCCAGCCTGCCCCGGGGCGGGACCACCACCGTGTCCTACGACCTGCCGACCGACCGGCGGGGCCTGCACGAGGTGGGCCCGCTGACGCTGGCCCGGTCCGACCCGCTGCGCCTCGTGCTGGTGTCGCGCCAGCACGGGAGCCGGTCGCTGCTGGCGGTCCACCCCCGGGTCCACGCCGTGGAGCCCGTGCCGACGGGCCGGGCGCGGGACATGGACGGGCCCACGTCGCTGGCCGCCCCGCAGGGCGGCATCGCCTTCCACAGCCTGCGGGAGTACGTGCCCGGCGACGACCTGCGGCTCATCCACTGGCGGTCGACGGCCCGGGCCGGCCAGCTGATGGTCCGCCACAACGTCGTGCCCAACGAGCCCCGGATGATGGTCGTGCTCGACACGAGCATGCCGCCGTACTCGCCGACCTCGTTCGAGGACGCCGTGCGGGTGGCCGCCTCGCTGTGCGTCGCGGCCTGCGACGCCGGGTTCCCGCTGCGGCTGTCCACCACCGGCGGCGCCACCGCGGTGGCCGAGCGGGGCGGCGACGGGGTCGTGAACGTGCTCGACCTGCTGGCCGGCGTCGAGGCCGAGCCCGACGACCCCGGGCTGTCCGCGCTCGTGGGCCTGGTGCCCGACGACGACGGCGTGTCCCTCGGCGTCGTCACCGGCCAGCCCGGCCCCGGCCTGCGGGCGGTGACGGCCGTGCGCAACCGGTTCGACATGATCAGCCTGATCCAGGTGGGCGAGCAGTTCGACCGGGCCCCGACCGCGGTGGCCGGCGCCTTCGTCGTCAACTGCCGGACCAGCGAGGACTTCGCCCAGGTCTGGAACCGGGGCGTCCGCCGCTGAGCCACCTGCGCCGGGCGAGTCGCAGGTCGTTGCGCCCGCAACCGGCGTTCGTTCGTGTCGTTTTCCGGGACGGACGAACGCCGGAGTCGGGGTGGCAGCGGTCGGGTGCGCCGTCAGGCCGCCGGGGCCGAGGACAGGACGATCGCCGCCAGCTGGGTGCGGTTGCGCACGCCCAGCTTGCGGTAGATGCCCTGCAGGTGGAAGTCGACCGTCTTGACGCTGACGAACAGCTGCTCGGCGGCCTGGCGGTTGGACAGGCCGTGGCCGACGGCCAGGGCCACCCGCAGCTCGGCGTCGGTGAGCCGGGACGCGAGTGACCGGGTGCGGCTGGTGGCCTCGCCCCGGGCCCGGGACGCCCGCTCGCTCCACGACCGGGCGCCCAGCCGGTCGAACAGCGACCGGGCCGCGGCCAGGTCGCGGGCGCCCGCGGCGTCGTCGCCCTCCCGCAGCCGGTGCTCGCCCCGCAGCAGCAGGGTGCGGGCCTCCTCGAACACCGCGGCGATCGACCGGAAGCCATCGATGGCCGCCTGGAACCGCTCCTCGGCGGGAGCGCCCCGGCCCAGCAGCGCGCCGGTGCGGTGGGCGGCCGCGGTGGGCCACACCCGGCCGGCGTTGTCGGCCTGGGCCTGGAGCACGTCGTGGGCCCGGACGGCGTCGGCCGTGCGCCCGGCCATGGCCAGGGACTCGATGTAGTCGGCCTGCCACCACAGCCACCCCGGCTCGACGACGTCGGAGGCGTCCTCGATCAGGTCGAAGTCCTCCAGGGCCTCGGCGTAGCGGCCGGCGCCCAGGTGCAGCAGCCCGCGTGCCGTCACCGCGTACACGGCGATGGGGGCGATGTTCAGCCGCTCCGACGCCTCCAGCGCGATCTCGACGTGGGCGAGGCACTCGTCGTCCTGGCCGAGCCCGGCCTCGAGGCGGGCCTGCTCGGCGTAGGCCAGCGGCACCATGTGCCCCTGCCCCACCGCCTGCTGCAGCGACGTGAGCTGGCTCATCTCGGCCAGGGCCTCGGCCCACCAGCCCACCCGCCACAGGGCCTCGACCAGCAGCAGCCGGGAGAAGATCGACCGCCCGGCCAGCCCGGCGGCGTCGCCCTGGTGGATCAGCCGGCGGAGCATGTCGATGGCGGCGTGCGGCTCGTCGCACACCAGGTGGGCGTAGGCGCACAACTGGATGACCGACTCGACGCTGTCGGCCATCGTGCCGGGCGGGTTGTACATGTCGATGGCCACGTTGGCCAGCGGTTCCAGCTGGCCGGCCACGTCGTCACCCCCGTCGCCCGCGAACAGCGCCAGCACGGCGCAGCAGGCGTCGGCCGCCAGCTTGAGCGGGGCGTCGCCGGCCTCCTCGGCCGCCTCGCCCGCGGCCGTGGCAAAGGCCATGGCGGCCTCGAGTTCGAGGGCCAGCAGCCTGGCGGCCGCCGTGCACAGCAGCAGCACCGACGCCAGCGGCGGGTCGATCTCCCGCACGGCCTTGGCGTGGAACTCGAAGCGGGGCGTCGCGGTCGTCGGCCCGGACAGCCACACCTCGGCCTGGCCGAGGATCACCGCCATGCCGCGCCTTGGCCACGGGGTCCTCGACCGTCTCGATGACCGGGCTCAGCGTCTCGCGGGCCTGGGCGTGGTTGCCGGCCGTGTACTGGGCGACCGCCGTCCACGTGAGGCGCTCGTAGTAGGCCGGCGTGTCGGTGGTGAGCCGGGCCGCCTGCTCGAACGCCCGGGCGGCGGCGGGCAGCGCGCCGCGCCGCATGGCGGCGTCGCCGAGCTCGGCCATCTGCGCGGCGACCGCGTCGTCGGGCCCGAGCACGCTCTCGGACAGGTGCCACAGCGCCCGCTCGTGGCGGTCGGCGTCGGCGGCCGCCTGGGCCAGCGCCCGGTGCAGGGACCGCTGGCACCCGACGTCGAGCAGGTGGAGCACCGCGGCCCGCACCAGGGGATGGCGCCAGCGGACCCGGCCGTCGCCCAGCTCGACCACGCCGGCGGACTCGGCCGGGGCCAGGTCGTCGAGGCTGCCGTCCACCCGCGCCAGCGCGGCGGCGACGAGGGTCAGGTCGTCGTCCGACTCGAGCGCCGCGGCCCCGAGCGCGGCCAGGGTGGCCTGCGGCAGCTGGCTGAGCCGGTTGCCGAACGAGTCCACCAGGCGGTCGCCGATGGGGAGGATCGCGGGCAGCGGGTTGCCGCCGGTCCGCTGGCCGTCGGTCAGGTTCCGCCCGGCTTCGATCAATGCCAGGGGATTTCCCCGGGTCCGTTTCCAGATCCGGGCCGCGACACCCTCGTCGACCCCGCCGGCGGCCAGCATGGCCACCGCCGCGTCCCGGGGCAGGCCCCCGAGCGCCAGCCGGTCGAAGTCGGTGCGGTCGAGCAGGCACGGCAGCCCGGTGCGGTGGGCGAACAGGAAGCCGACCCGGTCGGCGTCGCAGCGGTGGGCCGCGAACACCAGCGACTCGAGGCTGGACTGGTCGATCCACTGGGCGTCGTCGACCGCCACGAGGACGGGGGCGTCCTCGGCGGCCGCGGACACCAGGGCCAGCAGGGCGCCGTGGACGGTGAGGAGCCGGCCCTCGGCGTCGACCAGGCCGAGAGCGCCGCGCAGCGCCCGGGCCTGGCTGGGGTCGAGGTCGTCGAGGCGGTCGAGCAGGGGGCGCACGACGGCGGACAGGCCCGAGAAGGCCAGGCCCTGCTCGAACTCGACGCCCGTGGCCCGCAGCACCGTGAAGCCCCGGTCGCGGGCCTCGCGGATGGTCCAGTCGAGGAGAGCGGACTTGCCGAGCCCCGCCTCACCCCCCAGCACCATGACGCGCGAGGTCGCGGCCGCGACCGCGTCGAGCAGCCCCGCGAGCGCCGCCAATTCGGCGTCGCGTCCCAGCGGTAACTCGACCGAGGTGCCCTTTCCCTGATCGATCATGCTCATCGGTGCCCCCACCGTCGGCGCCCGGGAGGCGGCGACCTACCGCCCCCTGGGTCCCTTACGGGGAGTGATGTTAGGCGAAGTGCGACGCGCTGTAACAGTGCGGGTTTGCACAGGGGATGCAAACCGGGCATTCACCCGGTGTACAGGCCGGGGCGGGGAGTCGCAGGATGTCCCCGGCTGGTGTGAGCGTCGGACCATACCCCCTTCGGCCTCCACCGGCCCCTCTCGCAAGACGACCCCCCGGAACGGCGATTATGCAGGCATCTCAGGAGCGGACGGCGGAGATCGCGCTGTGCTGCGCACTCACGTGCGTGGCCGGCGCGGCCTATGCCGACTTCTTCTCCGGGTGGCAGTTCGCGGTGCCGGTCGTGACCGGTGCCACGGTGCCCGCCCTCATCGTCGCGTTCGCTACGCAGCGTGCCTGGCGACCGGGCCGAACCGCCCTCCTCGCGGTGCTCCTGCTGCCCATCGCGGCGGGCGCGCTGCTCCTCGCGCTGCCCGACGCCGGCGTGACGTCCGTAGGCGGGGCCGCTCGCACCGTGGTCGACGGCGCCGTCGACGGCTGGGCCGCCATGCTGGCCGCCGGGCTGCCGGCCGACCTCCACGGCGACCTGCTCGTCACGCCGCTGGCGCTCAGCTGGCTGGCGTCGCTCGCCGCCTGCCTGCTGGCGGTGCACACGCCCGGCCCCATCGTCCCGGTCGGCCCGCCGACCGTGGCGCTGGCGGCCGCCCTCGCCCTCACCGGCGAGCAGGCCAGCCACCGGCTGCTGCTGGCCACCGCCTTCCTGGGCGTGGCCCTGGTGCTGATGCTCGTCCGGGCCAACCGGGCCGTCACCACCGCCCTGACCGAGGCGCTCCCGGGCGCCGGCGCGTCCCCCGCCCGCGGGGACCGCACAAGCTCGCCGAACGCGGCCCGGCTCCACACCCCGGCCGGCCGGGTCGCGTTCGGTGTACCTCTCGTCGTGGGGATCGCGGTCGCGAGCCCGCTGGCCGCCGGCGCACTCCCGCCCACGCGAGGCGACCGGCTGGATCCCCGCGATCTCCGCGACGAGCGCCTCGAGATCGACGACGCCCTCAGCCCGCTCGTCGTGCTCAAGTCCCAGCTCAAGGCCGACCCCCCGCGGGCGCTGTTCCGCATCACCGTCGACGCCGGCGACGGGACCGCCCCCGACCGGGTGCGGACCGCGGCGCTCGACGCCTACGACGGCGCGCTGTGGACCACCACCGGCGACTACCGGCGGGCGGGGCACGAGCTGCCGGGCGACGCGGCGCTCGGGGACGCGTCGCCCGGCCGCGAGGTCCGCCAGAGCGTCACGATCCTCGACCTGGAGGGCCCGTTCCTCCCGGCCATGGGCCGGCCCGTGACCCTCGACGCCGACGCCGACGAGGCGCTGGCCGGTTTCGATCCGGTGGCGGGCACGCTCGTGTCGGCCCGCACCAGCCTGCGCGGCCTGCACTACGAGGTGACGAGCGTCGTCGCCGCGCCCGCCGACGAGGACCTGGCGGGCGTCACGCCCAGCCGTGACCCGGCGCTCGACGCCCTGCGGGTGCCGCCGCCCGACCTGCCCGTCGGCCTGTCCGAGCTGGCGACGGCGTGGACCGCCGACGCCGGGACCCGGGCCGGCGAGCTGCTCGCCCTGCGGGACGCCCTGCTCGGCATCCGCTACGACGACTCGACCGACGCCGAGCCGGGCCACAACTACGAGGCCCTCCTCCGGGTCCTGCTCGGCGACGAGACCGAGCGCGAGGGCTACGCCGAGCAGTTCGCGGCGGGGTTCGCGGTGCTGGCCCGCACCCGGGGCTTCCCGACCCGTGTCGCCGTCGGCTACCGGCTGCCCGAGCCCGACGGCGACGGCGTGATCACGGTGACCGAGGCCCACGCCCACGCCTGGCCCGAGGTCCACCTCGAGGGTCTGGGCTGGGTGCCGGTCGAGGCCACCGGCCGCCGCGTCGACTCCGCCCCGGAGCCCGACGACGTGCAGGCCCCGCCCGGGCGCCCCAGCAACGCCCCGAGCGACGCCTCCCGCCCCAGCCCACCCGTCCCGCCCGAGATCATCGAGGCGACGGTCGACGGCGACAGCGCCGGCGGGCGGGGCGTGAGCGCCCCCGCGGCCGGCGGCATCGCCGCCCTCGTCGCCGCCTTCAGCCTGCTCGCCCTGCCGGCGACCGCCAAGCGCCTGCGCGCCGGTCGCCGCCGCCGGGCCGCCTCCGCCGCGGCCCGTGTCGTGGGGGCGTGGCGGGAGACCGTCGACCGCCTCGTCGAGCTCGGCATGCCGGTGGCGTCCTCGCTGACGGCCTCCGAGGTGGCCCGCGAGACCCGGACCCGGTTCCCCCAGGGCGCCGGGCCCGTGGGTCAGCTCGTGCCGTTGGTGGCGGTGGCCGTCTACGCGCCGTTCGAACCGGACGGCGCGGCGGCGGATCGTGCCTGGCGACTGGCCGGCGACGCCCGCTCGTCCCTGCGGCGGGGGACGAGCCCAGGGCGGCGGCTGCGGGCTCTGGTGGACCCGCGGCCGCTGCTCGGCGCCGATCGCCAGGTCCGGCGCGCCGGCCGTGGTCAGACCGCACCCCCCACCGCGGTCGCCACGGCCGGCGACGCCGTCGATCCGAACATCAACTGGTCCGAGGCGTTCTAGGTGCCGGGTCGACGAAAGGGCCGGCCGCCGTGCGGTCGGCCTGCGGTTGGGCGCGGCGGCGGCCCTGCTGGCGTGCACGGGCGGTGTGGCGGCGGCGAGCGGCGACGCCGACCCGCCCGCCCGGTTCGACCTGCGGGGCGGCGGGGCGTGGGTGGCGTCGTCCGCGGTGGGGCAGCTGACGCTGATCGACGGTGGGACGGCGGAGGTGGCGGCCCGGGTGGCGGTGGCCGAGCCGGGCGGCGACGTGGCGTCGGTGCAGGACGGGACCGTCGGCTTCGCGCTGGACCGCACGCTCGGCGTGGTGCGGCGGGTGGACCCGGCGACGTTCGTGGCGGCGCCCGGGGTCGAGGTGATCGAGGGCGCCCGGGGCGAGCTGTCGGCCCACCCGAGCCGCGAGCTGATGTACGTCGTGGACCACACCCGGGGCCGGGTGGGCGTGGCCGACGGCCGCGCCCTGTCGTCCCTGCGGGGCGAGGTGCAGTCGCTCGCCGAGCCGGTCGGGTCGTCGATCGTCGACGACGGCGGCCGGCTGTGGGTGCTGGGCGGCAGCACCGGCGACCTGACGTGGTTCGACGGCACCGAGCGCGAGGTGCGCCCCGCGGCGGTCGAGGACCCCGGGGACGCGGAGCTCGTCGTGGTCGACGGCGCGGCCGCCGTCGTCGAGCGCGGCGGGCGCATGGTGCGCTCGCTCGGCGGGGACGGCGGCTTCCACGGCGAGGCGTGCCTGGAGATCGACCCCGCCGACCCGTCCGTACGGGTCGGGGGGTCGGACCGGGCCCCCCGGCTCTACGTGGTGTCCGGCGACGACGGCGTGCTGCGGGTCAGCGACCTGGGGTCCGGCGGGTGCGGCGAGGTGGTCATCGACGTCGCTGCGCCCGGCAGCGACCTCGGCGCCCCCCAGGAGGCCCGCGGGCACGTGTTCATCCCGGACTTCACGGACGGCACGGTCGTGATCGTGGACCTCGAGTCCCGGCGGGTCACCCGCACGGCCGAGCTGGTGGCCGCGGGGACGGCGTTCGAGCTGTTCGACCGGGACGGCATCGTGTTCTACAACGACCCCGGCAGCGAGCGGGCCGGCGTGGTCCGCGTCGACGGGTCGTTCGCCGCCGTCCAGAAGTACGACCCCGAGCGCCCGGGCGCCGGCGTGGTGCCCCCGGAGGGCCGCACGGACGAGCCGGGCACCCCCGACGCGGGCGAGGCGGGGTCCGGCGAGGGCGTGGACGAGGCCGCGCCGGAGGGCGCCGACGAGCCCGACGGCCCGGAGAACGACGGCGACGGTCCCGGCCCCGACGACGTGGCCGAGCCCGATCCGGGGGACCCGGTGGCGGAGGACGGCGATCCCGCCGAGCCCGTTCCCGACTCGGGGCCCCCGGGCGGGCCCCTGGGCCCGCCGCCGGACCCCGGCACACCCCCGCCGCCCGGCGAGCCGGGTGGACCGTCGACCCCGCCCCCCGCCGGCACCCAGCTGTCGATCGAGGCGTCGGCCGCCGCCGCCGAGGTCGGCGAACGGCTGACCATGCGGGCCCGCCCGGTCGACCCCGACGAGACGGTCACCGACGTCACGTGGAACTTCGGCGACGGCGAGTCCGCCACCGGCACGTCCACCGGCCACGCCTGGGACTCGCCCGGCCGGTTCCGGGTCACCGTGGCCGGGACGCTGGAGACCGGCGCCCGGGTCACCGCCTTCGCCGACTTCATCGTGGTGGCGCGGCCGCCGGACCCGCCCCGGGCCGACTGGGGATTCACGCCCGCCCAGCCCGTGGTGGGCGAGCCCGTCACCTTCACCGACCTGTCGACCGGCACGCCCACCTCGTGGACCTGGACGTTCGAGGGGGCCACGGGGTCGCGCACGTCGTCGCTGCGGACGCCGCCGGCCCAGGTGTGGGCCACGGCCGGCCAGTTCACCGTGAACCTCACCGTCCGCCGCGGCGACGAGGAGTCGACGTTCAGCCGGGACATCACGGTGGCGCCCCCGCCGCCCGACGCCCCCGCCGTCACGGACATCGCCATCCTGGCCGCCGAGCCCTTCGACAACCTGACCGAGTACATCATCGAGGCCAACCTCATCGCGGGCGAGGTCACGACGTGCACGTACACGATCCGGGGGGCGTCGGTGACCTGCTCCGCGGAGCCGGGCCACGGGTTCACCCGCCTGCGGGCACGCCACACGTTCCCGGCCGGGTCCCACACCATCTCGCTGCGGGTGACCGGCCCCGGCGGCACGATCAACCGCAGCCTGACCATCGCCGTCCAGGCGCTCACCCCGCCCCAGGCGTCCATCACCGTGTCCGGCGCCACACCCAACGGCGGGGGCGGCGCCTTCAGCGCCACCGAGGGCACCCCGGTGACGTTCGACGGCAGCGGCACCACCGGCAGCTACGAGCGTCTCGACTGGGTCGACCAGGTCACCGGCGAGACCGCCACCGGCGGGACGTTCGCGCCGTCGATGGCGGTGGGGCGCCACTCCATCCAGCTCACGGCCGTGTCCCGGGCCGGGAACGACACGGCGTTCGTCATCGTCGACGTCTCGCCCCGCGACACGAGCGCCCCCACCGGGACGATCGCCAGCGCCGCGGCCCCGTCCGGCAACTGGGCCTTCACGGTCGACGCCGCCGACCCCGAGAGCGGGGTCACGCGGATCGACTGGTACGGCCAGTTCAACGGCGAGTGCTTCCCGGCGGACGACCCGACGGCCCCGGGCGAGCGGGTCGCCCACGACTTCACGGGCCAGCCGTTCGCGTCGGTGTCGCTCGGTGGGGAGGCGCAGGTGACCGTGTCACGGGAGGCGCCGCTGTGCCCGGCCGGCCTGATGTTCGGCCCGCCGGGGCTGGGGGTGGACGCGTGGGCGGTGATCACGAACGGGGCGGGCCTGACCGTGGAGACCGAGCATGACCTCGTCTTCACCTGACGGCGGGCGACTCCGGGTCCGACGGCTGGGGGCACGGTGGCCCGGCGCCGCCGCGGTCGCGCTGTGCGCCGTGACGGCTGTGGTGGCCGCCGGCGGCGAGGGCGTGGACCCGCCGGCCACGCTCGACCTGCGGGGCGGCGGGGCATGGGTGGCGTCGTCCGCGGTGGGGCAGCTCACCCTGATCGACGGGGGCACCGCCGAGGTGGCGGCCCGCGTGGCGGTGGCCGAGCCGGGCGGCGACCTGGGGTCGGTGCAGGACGGCATCGTCGGCTTCGCGCTGGACCGCACGGTGGGCGTGGTGCGGCGGGTGGACCCGGCGACGTTCGCCGCCGCGCCCGGGGTCGAGGTCGTCGAGGGCGCCCGGGGCGACCTGTCGGCCCACCCGAGCGGCGACGTCATGTACGTCGTGGACCACACGCGGGGCCGGGTCGGCGTGGCGGACGGCGGCGCCCTGTCGTCGCTGCGGGGCGAGGTCCAGTCCCTGGCCGAGCCGGTGGCGTCGTCGGTGGTCGACGCCGACGGCCGCCTGTGGGTGCTCGGCGAGACCACGGGCGACCTCACCTGGTTCGACGGCCCGGAGCGGTCGTCCCGCCGGGCCGCGGTCGCGGACCCCGGCACGGCAGAGCTGGTGGTGGTGGACGGCGACGCCGCGGTGGTGGAGCGGGCCGGGCGGCTGGTCCGCTCGATCGACGACGGGGGCGGGTTCCGGTCCGAGGCGTGCCTGGAGATCGACCCGAGTGACCGCTCGATCCGGGTCGGGGGGTCCGAGCGGGCCGAGCGCCTCTACGTGGTGTCGGGCGACGACGGCGTGCTGCGGGTCAGCGAGCTCGACTCCGGCGACTGCGGCGACGTGGTCGTCGAGGTGGCCGACCCCGGCAACGACCTGGGCGCCCCGCAGGAGTCCCGGGGCCGGGTGTTCGTCCCCGACTTCACCGCCGGCACGGTGATCGTCGTGGACCTCGAGTCGCGGCGGGTCACCCGCACGGCCGAGCTCGTCACCCCCGGGACGGCGTTCGAGCTGTTCGACCGGGACGGCATCGTGTTCTACAACGACCCCGGCAGTGAGCGGGCCGGCGTGGTCCGCGTCGACGGGTCGTTCGCCGCGGTCGAGAAGTACGACCCCGAGCGCCCCGGGGCCGGGGTGGTCCCCGAGGGGGGCCGGCAGGAGACCGCCGTGCCCGACGCCGCCGCCTCCTCCCCGGGCGACGGCGCCGGGATCGACGACCGGGGGGTGGACGGCACCGACCCCGGCGGCGAGGACCGGATCACCGCCGGCGACGACGTCGTCGACCCCCTCGACCCCGGCGGACCCCGGCGATCCCGGGGCCCCGGCTCCCGGCGCCGACCCGGCCGCCGGTCCCGCGGACCCCGCGCTGCCCCCGGACCCGGACGTGCCGCCCGACCCGGAGGACCCCACGGACCCGGAGCCGGGCGGGATCGAGATCGCCGGCCCGACGGCCGTGCCGGTGGGCGAGACGGCGACGCTCCAGGTCCGCGCCACCGGCGGGGGACGGGTGAGCGACGCCGCCTGGACCTTCGGCGACGGCGACACCGCCACGGGAACCACCGTGCGCCACGCCTGGGACACCGACGGCCTGTTCACGGTCACCGTGGAGGCCACGCTCGACGGCGACCGCGTGTCCGACCGCCGCCATGTCGAGGTCGTCGCCCCCGACCCCGACCCTCCGGTCGCCGACTTCCTGCTGTCGCCCACGACCGTCGACGTGGGGTCGCCGGTCACGGTCCGCGACCGGACACAGCCGGCGCCGACGTCGTGGGAGTGGACCTTCGAGAGCGCCCGAGGCAGCGGCACGTCCCGCCAGCAGAACCCGCCCGCCCAGTTCTGGGACGCCCCCGGCGACTACGACGTGACGCTGCGGGTCGGACGCGGTGGCGACACCGACGAGGTGACCCAGACCGTCAGCGTCCGGCGGCCGCCGCCGACCGCCCCCACGGTGTCCGCCATCGAGCCGAGCGCCGGCCCGCCGTTCGACAACCTGACCACCTACACCTTCTCGGCCACGGTCACCGGGGGCCCGGCGACGCCGTGCACGTTCACCTTCGACGGCACCAACCGGACGTGCACCCCCGCCAACGTCGCCGGCGGCGTGCGGGTGTCGGCCTCCCACCAGTTCGCCACCAGCGGGTCCAAGACGATCCGGCTCGTGGTGGGGGAGCCCGGCGCCACCACCACCGTGACGCGCACGATCACGGTCGACCAGGTCACCCGGCCGACGGCGGTCATCGGGGTGAGCGGCGCCAGCGGCTCCGGTCCGTACACGGCGGTCGAGGGCACGCAGGTCGTCTTCGACGGCAGCGGCTCGCTGCCGACGTACGACGAGCTGAGGTGGTCGGACAGCGTCAGCGGCGCCGGCCCCCGCGGTGACACCTGGGCGCCGGTGCTGGCGCCCGGCCCGCACACCATCACGCTCACCGCGGTCAATGCCCGGCTGGGGAACCACGCCACCAGCGTCGACATCACGATCGAGGCGCGCGACCCCACCGCCCCCGAGGTCGACTCGCCGTGGGTCACCGGCCACTGGGAGGAGCTCGTCTTCTACGGCGCCGGGCGGGATCCCGAGTCGGGCATCGTCCGCATCGACATCCACGGGTCCGTTACGGGCACCTGCCTGCTGGACGGCGCCGTCGTCGGCGAGATGCGCATCGGGGGCACAGGCGCACCGATCGCCTCGGGGACGGCCGGCGACTTCGTGGAGACGCGGGGGGAGGGCTGGGTCGAGTTCCAGCCGTACCTCCGGACCGGCTGCCCGGCCGGGCACCAACGACATCTCCGACCTCTCCGTGCACATCTGGTCGGTCGTCCACAACGGCCACGGCCAGACGACCCGCAGCGAGGACTACATCACCTCGTGACGCCCGGTTGACGGCTTTAACGCCACCTTGACGGCGAGTCGCGGCACGATGTGCCCTGGTGACCGAGACCCAGCGCCCGGCGGGCAGCCTCCGGATCTACCTCGGCGCCGCGCCCGGCGTCGGCAAGACCTTCGCGATGCTCAACGAGGGCCGCCGCCGGCGCGAGCGGGGAACCGACGTCGTGGCCGGCTTCGTCGAGACCCACGGCCGCGCGCACACCGCGGAGCAGATCGGCGACCTGCCGGTGGTCGAGCGCCGCATGCAGCCCTACCGCGGCACCCGGTTCCCCGAGATGGACGTCGACGCCGTGCTGGCCCGCCGCCCCGAGGTGGCGCTCGTCGACGAGCTGGCCCACACCAACGTGGGCGGCTCCCGCCACGCCAAGCGCTGGCAGGACGTCCAGGAGCTGCTGGACGCCGGCATCGACGTCATCTCGACGCTGAACATCCAGCACCTCGAGTCGATCAACGACGTCGTCGAGCGCATCACCGGCGTCCGCCAGCGCGAGACCGTGCCCGACCACGTCGTCCGGGCCGCCGACCAGATCGAGCTCGTCGACATGACGCCCGAGGCGCTGCGCCGGCGCATGGCCCACGGCAACATCTACGCCGCCGAGAAGATCGACGCCGCGCTGGCCAACTACTTCCGGCCCGGCAACCTCGCCGCCCTCCGGGAGCTGGCCCTGCTGTGGGTGGCCGACAGGGTCGACGACGAGCTGGAGGCGTACCGCGACCGCCACGGGATCGTCGAGCCGTGGGAGACCCGCGAGCGGGTGGTGGTGGCCGTCACCGGGGCGCCCAGCGCCGGCAACCTGATCCGGCGGGCCGCCCGCATCGCCCAGCGCAGCCGGGGCGAGCTGATGGGCGTCCACGTCCGCACCGAGGACGGCCTGGCCGGCGCCGACGACCGCGTCGACGACCAGCGCACGCTGCTGGAGGAGGTGGGCGGCACCTACCACGAGACGGCCGGCACCGACGTGGCCGCCGCGCTGGTCGACTTCGCCCGGGCCGAGAACGCCACCCAGCTGGTGCTCGGCGCCAGCCACCGGTCCCGGGTCGCGGAGCTCGTCCGGGGGTCGGTCATCAACCGGGTGGTGCGGCTGTCGGGCCCCATCGACGTCCACGTCATCTCCCACACCGGCCACGGCGAGCACGACGACGAGGAGGGGCGGGCCGTCCCGCTGGTCCGGCGCCACCCCGCGGCGCTGCCGCCCCACCGCCGGCTGGGGGGCTGGCTGCTCGCGGCCGTGGGCCTGGTCGTGCTGAGCGCGGTGCTGGTGCCCATGCGGGAGGACGTGAGCCTGCCCAGCATCCTGCTGCTGTACCTGCTGCTGGTGGTGGTCGTGGCCACGGTGGGCGGGATGGCGCCGGCGGTGGCCGCCGCGGTCGTCGGGTTCCTGGTCGTGAACCGCCTGTTCACGCCGCCCATCCACACGTGGACGATCGCGCGGGCCGAGAACCTGCTCGCCCTCGTCGTGTTCCTGGTCGTGGCCGTGGTGGTGAGCGCCCTCGTGGCCGCGGCGGCGCGCCGGTCCGCCGAGGCGATCCGGGCGGCGGCCGAGGCCGAGACGCTGGCCGGGCTGGCCGGCACGGTCGCCGAGCCCGACCCGCTGCCGGTCCTCGTCGACCACCTGCGGCGCACGTTCGGGCTGGCCGGGGCGGCGCTGCTGCGCCGCGGGCCGGGCGGGTGGACCGTGGTGGCGTCGTCGGGTGCCGACCCGCCCGCCACGCCCGAGGAGTCGGACCAGTCCCGGCCGCTGGGCCAGGACCTCGTGCTCGGGCTGCGGGGCGGCGGCCTGGCGTCCGAGGACCTGCGGGTCCTCAACGCCTTCGTGGCCCAGCTGGCGGGGGCGATGGACCGGCGCCGGGTCGGGGCCCAGGCCGCGCAGGCCCAGGCGCTGGCCGAGGCCAACGAGCTGCGCACGGCGCTGCTCCAGGCCGTGTCCCACGACCTGCGCACGCCGCTGGCCGGCATCAAGGCGTCGGCGAGCAGCCTGCGCCAGCCCGACGTCGACTGGTCCGACGCCGACCGGGACGAGTTCCTCCGCACCATCGAGGACGAGACCGACCGGCTCACCGCCCTCGTCGTCAACCTGCTCGACATGAGCCGCATCCAGGCCGGGGCGGTGTCGCCCGCCACCCGCCCGGTCGGTCTGGAGGAGGTCGTGCCCGCCGCGGTCGCCGGGCTCGGGCCCCGGGGCCTCCGCGTGGCCGTCGACCTCCCCGAGTCCCTGCGGGCGGTGGTGGCCGACCCCGCCCTGCTCGAGCGGGTGGTGGCCAACCTGGTCGACAACGCCGTGGCCCGCTCGCCGGTCGACGCCCCCGTGCGGGTCGGGGCGGGCGAGGTCGGCGACCGGGTGGTGGTGCGGGTGGTGGACCGCGGGCCCGGCATCCCCGCCGCCGACCGGGAGCGGGTGTTCCAGCCGTTCCAGCGGCTGGACGACACCCCGGCCCGCGGCGCCGGCGTCGGCCTCGGGCTGGCCGTGGCCCGGGGCTTCACCCGGGCGATGGGGGGCGAGCTCAGCATCGACGACACCCCCGGCGGCGGCACCACGATGGTGATCGACCTGCGGGCGGCGGCATGAGCCCGGCCGCGGTCGGCGGACGCCCGGGTGCTGGTGGTCGACGACGAGCCGCCCATCCTGCGGGCGCTCGCCACGAACCTGCGGGCCCGGGGCTACACGGTCGACATGGCGGCCGACGGCGAGGAGGCCCTGGCGCTGGCGGCCCGGCACCGGCCCGACGCCGTGATCCTCGACCTGGGCCTGCCCGGCATCTCGGGCATCGAGGTGATCGAGGGCCTGCGGGGCTGGACCGCGACGCCCATCCTCATCCTGTCGGCCCGGGGCGCCGAGCACGACAAGGTCGCGGCCCTCGACGCGGGGGCCGACGACTACGTGACCAAGCCGTTCGGCATGGACGAGCTGCTGGCCCGGCTGCGGGCCGCCCTGCGCCGCAACGCCCCGGCCGCCGAGCTGGCCGTGGTCGAGACGCCCGACTTCACCGTCGACCTCGCCACCAAGCGGGTCCGGCGGGGCGACGGCGGCGAGGTCCGGCTGACGCCGATCGAGTGGGGCATGGTCGAGGTCCTGGTCCGCAACGCCGGCCGGCTGGTGTCCCAGCGCCAGCTGCTCCAGGACGTGTGGGGCCCCCAGTACGGCGAGGAGACCAACTACCTGCGGGTCCACATGGCCCACATCCGCCGCAAGCTGGAGCCCGAACCCTCCCGCCCCCGCTACTTCCTCACCGAGCCGGGCATGGGCTACCGCTTCGAGGGCGCCGCCTAGGCCGTTTGTCGTCTCTCACCGCGGATATTCGCGGTGAGAGACGACAGACCGGGATCTGCCCCGGAATGCTCCCCCTCGCAAGGAGCCACCGGAGCAGAGGAGAGTGCCGGTGAACGTGATGATCACGAGCGCGCTCCTGCTGGCACAGCAGGAGCCGGGGGCGGCCGAAGCCGACTCGCGCAACCCGGGCGACATGGTCAACGACTTCTTCGCCAGCAACCCCTGGCTCACGGCCCTCATGGCCGGCGCGGGGGTCGTGCTGGTCCTGTGGGTCATCCTGCGGGCCATCTGGCAGGCCAAGGAGGAGGGCACCAACCGGGCCAGCCTCACGGCCGTCCGGGGCGCGCTGCTGGCCATGCTGCTGTTCGTCCCCAGCCTCATCGGGAAGATCGCCGGGCTCGCCTACACGGGCGTGACCGCCGTGGCCGACTGGTTCTTCGCGCTCCTCGGCTGACGGGGATCAGCGAACGGGGAGGACCCGTGCCCGGCACCGGCCCGACCATGGTCTGCTTCAGCGAGGCGACCCGCAAACCCGCCTGGCGCATCCGCCGGGGGGCGATCAACATCCCGATCCGCCAGGCGGCCGGGTTCATCGGTGGTGCCCTGCTGGCCGCGCCCCTCGGCGCGGCCCTCGTCGCGCTGTTCGGGTCCTGGAGCTTCCTGACCGGGGCCTGCGCGCTCGGCGCCGTGGCCGGGACCCTGGCCGTGTCCGCCCGACCGGGCGGCGAGCCGCTGCCCCACTACCTGTGGCGGGCGGTGCGGGCCCGCCGGGCGCTGGTCGACTACCGGGGGCGCAAGGGCCGGCTGTACGTGGGCCTGTGCCCGGTGCCGACGGGCGAGATCTCCCGGGGCGACACCGTGGTCCTGCAGTCGTCCGCGGTCGAGGTGTCGCCCGACCTCGTGGGGGAGCGGGGAGAGCTCCTGGCCCGGGGACGGGGCTGATGCCCCCGCGGGCGCGGCGCGCGCTGTGGATCCTCGGCTTCGCCGCGCTCGTGCTCGTCGGGGCGGCCACGCCGCTCGGCGCGTCGCCCGGCGACGTCGCCGCCCCGGTGCAGACCGCGGCCGGCGCCGCCACCAACCCGTGCGTCGACGACGTCGTCCAGGGCATCGGCGAGTGGGACTGCCTGCCGTTCTACCGGTGGGCCAACGAGGCCGACAGCTTCTCCTCCAACTTCGGCGCCACCGAGATCGGCGCGGCCAACGTGATGCAGCCGCTCGTCACGTTCCTCTACGGCATGGCGGGGCTCATGTGGCGGCTGCTCCAGTGGGTCACCCGCACCGCCCTCGCCTTCGACCTGTTCAACCGGCGCGACGGCCACGCCTCGACCCCGGTCGCGCTCCAGCCCATCGACGCCGGGTTCCAGGCCGCGGCCGACATCGTGCTGTCGGGGCTCGGGCTCACCGTCCTCGCGCTCGGGGCGCTGGTGGTGATCGGGCGGTCGGCCCGCACCAGCGAGACCCCGCTGCGCGACCTCGCCCGGCCGTTCATCTGCTTCGCCATCCTGCTCGTGCTCCTGGCCCGGGCCGCCCCCGACGGGTCGGGCGGCGCCCAGGCCGGCAGCCCGGCGTGGATAGCCGAGCGGGGGGTCGGCATGTCCAACCTCATCGCCGACCAGATCAGCCAGGCCGCGCCCCAGGCCGACGGGGGCGAGGCGCCCGACAACCTCCTCGACTGCCACCACTACGTCGCCACGCTGCGCCAGTCGTTCGACGAGGACGGCGACTACAGCGAGGACCTGGTGGGGTCGGTGGCGTTCCAGCCCCACCTGGCGTCGCTCATGTCCTCGCTGTGGGAGACCGCCTACCTCGACCTGTGGGTCGAGGCCCAGTTCGGCGGCGACGACGACCTGGCCCGCCGGGCCTACTGCCGCATGCTGGAGGACCGCTCCGAGATCAGCCCGTCCGACCAGGCCGCCATCCAGCAGGCGGCGATGGCGGGCGTGGGCGCGTCGGTGCCGGCGGCCGGCAACCGGGGCACGGCCCCGTTCGGGCGCTTCAACGACAGCAAGGACTTCCGCCGGGGGATGATCGCCTGGGCCGTGTGCGGCTGGTACCAGGACCGCAGCGGCATGAAGGAGGAGTCGGGCGGCGCCCTCCACGACGTGTCGGGGCCCGGGTTCGCGGTCAACCCCGAGTTCCGGCTGATGTGGAACCTGGGCTCGCCGCCGTCCGAGTCCGCCGAGGGCACCTGCTCCGACTGGTGGGGCACCGACGGCAGCGGCACCACCAAGCCCGACCCCCGCGGCACCAAGTGGGGGGTGCGCGACGGCGACGGCCCGTTCCAGTTCGGCACCGCCGAGGACATCACCGAGGCGTTCACCGTGTTCGACGACGAGCAGGTGGCCGAGGTGGCGGGCGCGGGGTTCTCGGGCTCGGTGGCGCCCTACGAGGAGTCCGACCGCGAGGACCTGCCCGCGGCCCGCCAGTGGGTCTTCGCCCTCAACGGCCACAACCTGACCCGGTCCGTCCCCCACGCCATCCTCGCCATCGTCATCGCCGCCGTGTACCTGTGGGCGGTCGGCGGGCTGGCGCTCGGCACGCTGGTGGCCCAGTTCCTGACCGTGCTGGTGTGCGTGGCGCTCCCGCTGCTGCTGGTGGTGGGGATGTGGCCGACGGAGGCGGCCGGCCGCATCTTCACCCGCTACCTCAAGATCGGCGCGGGGTCGGTGTTCGCCAAGGCCGTGTTCGTGTCGCTGCTGGCGGTCCTGCTCACGATCATCAGCGTCATCACCCGGCTGGGCGAGCTCACCGGGGCGTTCGAGGCCGCGGCCGGCGGGGGCGCCGGCTTCGGGGCCGCCATGCTGCAGGCGGCCGCACCGCTGGTGGCGATCTTCGCCATGCGCTGGGCGCTGCGCGACCTCGGCATGGGCAACGTGTTCAGCCTGCGGGGCGCCGTGGGCGTGACCGGCCGGCTGGCCCGGGGCGCGGGCTCCTACGGGCCGGGCGCGCTGCGGGGCGCGGCGGCGGGGGCGGCCGGGGCGGTGGTGTCGTCGCGGCAGCGGCTGGAGGACCGCCGGCTCACCCGCCAGGCCGGCCGGGCCGGGGCGGCGGCCGCGGGCGCGGCGAAGGCCGGCGCGGGCGCGGCGGGCGACGAGGCCGGCGACGAGGGCGCGACCGCGGGCGCAGGGGCCGGGCCCGCGGGGTCCGGGTCCGGCCCGGGGGAGGGCGGTGCGGTCGGCGAGCTGCCGTCGGGCACGTCGCCCCGGCGCCGGGGCGCGGCGCTGCTCGACTCCGTCACGGGCGGCGCCCTGACCGCGGGCCAGCGGGCACTGGCGTCCGGGGCACCGCTGGCCGGGGCCGTGTTCGCCTGCGCCCGCGACCGGGTGAGCCGCAGCCGGGTGGCACCCCGCATCGTCCCCCGGCGCCACGGCCGCGCCCCGACGGCCGACGAGCTGGCCGGCCTCGGCGACGACAAGGTCGGCGGGCGCCACGCCCGCCACGTCGAGACGGTGGTGGCGGCGGGCAACGGCGCCGATCCCGTGCGCTCGGCCCGGCACCCCGACATCCGCGGGTCCTCGGTCATCGCGGGCCGGCGGGTGTCCGCCGACGGCAAGGTCATGGGGGTGACGGTGTCCGGCCTCGCCGTCCCGCTCACCACCCCGGGGTGGAGCCGGCGCGACGGCCAGCGCCTTCTCACCCCGTCGGGTTACCGCGATCGCGAGCAGGCCGCAGCGAGGTCCTCATGACGGAACCGACCCCGGACCGGCCGGTGATCCAGCCCGGCGACCTGCTCAACGTGTACGAGTTCCAGGAGATCCGCCACGAGTTCGCGGCCGGCGCCGGGCTGCGGCCCGACCAGGTCCTCATGACCCCGTACGGCTACCCGCCGCTGCCCCGGCCGCCGGTGGGCGCGCCCGACGGCACGGGCCGGCTCCCCGCCGAGCTGGCCCTGGAGTTCGCCGGCCATCCGGTGTTCTGGCTGGACGACGCCACCAAGCGCCAGCGGCCCGACGAGAGCGACGACGTCTTCGCCATCCGGCTGTTCCTCGAGCTGGTCGACCGGGGCTACCTGCGGGAGGAGGACGGCTGGCTGCGCAACCCGCTCGTCGCCCACGGCCTCGACGTCCGCGACCCCGCCCATCGCGACCGCCTGACCCGCTACCAGGCGGGCGAGTGGGACGCCCTGCTGTGCGACCTCGCCATCCCGCCCAACCCCGAGACGGAGCCCGGGTCGATCGCGGCGGCGGCCGCCGCCGCGCAGGCGGCCCACGAGGTGGCCTACGGCGAGCTCATCGCCGTGTACCGCGAGCTGGTGCGGGCCGCGCTGGCCGACGCCCGCGACACGGTGCGGGGCGCCGACTTCGGCCCCGAGTCCCACCGGCTGGTGGCGGCGGGCGAGGCGCTGCGGTCCGCCGCGATCACGGGCGAGGACCCCCGCTCCCACCGGTCGGCGCTGGACGACGCCTACCGCTGGCTGCTCGCCCGGATGGCCCAGATCGACGACGCCCGCACGGTCCTGGTCGTGGAGATCGACCGCCGCGCCAACCTCGACGCCCCCCGGGGCGCCGCCTCGTATGCCGACGAGGTCCGCCGCGCCCACGCCGCCCGCTGCCAGCGGCTGGAGCCGTTCATGGCCGCCGTCTACGCCGCGCCCGCCGACGAGCTGCGGCTGCGTGCCCTGCTGGTCGGGCTGCGCGACGCCTACCACGAGGCCCTGGCCCCGGCCCGGGCCACGCTGGCCCGCGCCGAGAGCGTCCTCGGCGAGGACCTGGACGTCGGCACGTCGTAGGCGCGGCCCGACGTGGGGCCCGAGCGGCCCGCTGCGCTGCAGCAGGAGCGGGAGATGCTGGTCGGGTTGTCCCGGCGGGACGGTACGGTGGTCCGGCTCGCAGGAGGCCCTACATGTCCCGACCGTTCTTCGCAGGGGTGGCCTGGCCCTATGCCAACGGGCCGCGCCACATCGGCCATGTCGCCGGCTTCGGCGTGCCGTCGGACATCTGGTGCCGGTGGGCGCGCATGGCCGGCCACGACGTGCTGATGGTGTCGGGCACCGACGAGCACGGCACGCCGATCACGGTCGAGGCCGAGGCCGAGGGCCTCACCCCGCGCCAGCTGGTCGACCGCAACAACGCGTCGATCGTCGAGGACCTCGCGGGGTTGGGCCTGTCCTACGACCTGTTCACCCGCACGACCACGGCCAACCACTACCGGGTGACCCAGGAGCTGTTCCGGGGGCTGTACGCCACCGGCGGCATCGTGGAGATCCAGCAGCAGGCGGCGTTCTCCGCGTCCGGCGGGCGGTCGCTGCCCGACCGCTACGTCGAGGGGACGTGCCCCATCTGCGGCTACGAGTCCGCCCGGGGCGACCAGTGCGACAACTGCGGCAACCAGCTCGACCCCGAGGACCTGATCGAGCCCCGGTCCAAGATCGACGGGCTGCCCCCGGTGTTCAAGGTGACGACCCACTTCGCGCTCGACCTGCCCAAGTTCGCGGGCCTGCTGCGCGACTGGGTGGCGGCGCAGGACCACTGGCGCCCCAACGTGCGCACCTTCAGCCTGGGCCTGCTCGACGACGCCCGGGTGCGGGCCATCACCCGCGACGTCGGTTGGGGCGTGCCCGTGCCGCTGCCCGAATGGGAGAACGACCCGCTCAAGCGCATCTACGTGTGGTTCGACGCGGTGATCGGCTACCTGTCGGCGTCGATCGAGTGGGCCGAGCTGTCCGGCGACCCCGAGGCCTGGGGCCGCTGGTGGCACGACCCCGAGGCCCGCCACGCCTACTTCATGGGCAAGGACAACATCGTGTTCCACTCGTTCCTGTGGCCCGCGATGCTGGCGGGCTACGACGGGCCGCTGGCGCCGCTGCACCGCCCCGACGACGTGGTGGCCAGCGAGTTCCTCACGATGGAGGGCAAGAAGTTCTCGTCGTCGCGCCGGGTCGTGATCTACGTCCGGGACGTGCTGGAGCGCTACGGGCCCGACCCGCTGCGGTTCGCACTGACCGCGGGCGCGCCCGAGTCCGGCGACGCCGACTTCACGTGGGCCGAGTTCGTGCGCCGCAACAACGACGAGCTGGTGGCGACGTGGGGCAACCTCGTCCAGCGGGTGTGCACGCTGCTGCGCCGCAACGGCGGCGTGGTCCCGTCGCGGGCGTCGGCGCCGCGGGCGGGCTCCGACCTGCTGGCCCGGGTGCATTCCGGGTTCGCCGGGGTCGGCGACCTGATCGAGCGCTACCGGTTCAAGGCGGCGCTGACCGAGGTCATGGCGCTGGCCGCCGAGGTCAACGCGTTCGTCTCGCAGCAGGAGCCGTGGAAGCTGGTCAAATCGGAGCCGGAGGCCGCGCTCGGCATCCTGGGCGTGGCCTACGACGCGATCTGCGACCTCAACGTGCTGTTCACCCCGTTCCTGCCCCACGGCGCCCAGCGGGTGTGGGACAACCTGGGTGTCGACGTCACGGTCCCGCTGCCCGAGGTCACCGAGGCCGGCGACGGCGAGGACCGCCACCGGGTCATCCGCACGTCGGGGAGCTGGCAGCCGTGGGCCCCCTTCCGGGTCGCGGAGGGCACCCCGCTCGGCGACCAGACCCCCCTCTTCACCAAGATCGACCCCGACGCCGTCGAGGCCGAGCTGGCCCGCCTGACCGCCTGATCGGGCCCTACCGGTCGAGGTGGCGGGTCCAGCCGCCGGCCTCGATCTCCCCGGCCGTCGCGGGACGGTCCAGGGCGTCGCCGTCGCTCAGCTCGAACGTCCCCGGGGCGGGGATGTCGGCCGTGTCCTCCGCGATCGCCTCCGGGTCGAGCCAGGTGCTGTAGCACTCGTCGCACACGACCGCGAGATCGCCCCGGCGGGTGACCCACACCCACAGCTCGCCGTTGGGCTCGACGGGGCAGCGCCCCACGTGGCCCGTCAGCGTGGTCACGGCCCCATCGGGATGCCGGCCACCGGGTACGAGGTGACCATCTGGTTCCCGTTGTCGACGACGAGCTGCACGTGCGACGACGACGGGTTGCCGGCGGCCGCGCCGTTCTGGCCGCCGACGTAGCCGACCGGGTTGTCGGACGTCACGATCGACGTGTCGCGGACGCCCCACGGCGGAGTCTGCTGGGGGTGGTGGACCACCCCGGTCGTCGCGGTCTGCGACCGGGTGTAGGTGTCGTCGACGACGTCGAACACGTTGCGGTCGCCGCTGAACACGCCGTGCATCGCCCGGTTGGGGTCGTCGACCGTGTGCCGCAGCACGTGGTTGACCCGGTTGCCGATGTTCGGGTTGGGGTCCGGCCCGTAGACGAGCCCGGTGGTGCGGGACTCGAACGTGTCGGGACCCGTGCGGTGCAGGGGGCCGAGCACGTCGCGCTCCTTGACCCACGCCCCGCCGCCGCCGGCGACGCCGCCGAGCAGCGTGCTGCGGGCCACGTCGGCGGGATCGAACTCGCCGGTGCGGGCGTAGGTGATGCCCTGGTAGGCCACGCCGGACACGAAGCCCTCGCCGGCCCCGGCGACCATGCCCCGCCCGATCGTCGTGGTCGCCACCCGGGCCACGGTGGTGCTGCTGGTCAGGGCGGCGCCGGTGCCGCCGCCGGCCGCGCCGATCGCCATGTCGACGCCCACCTGGCCCCAGTCGACCTGGCCGGTCGTCAGCTTCTGGGTGCCGGCGCTGAGCCCGCCCGACAGCAGGGCCCCGCCGATCATCGCCGCCCCGATCGGGCCCCCGACGCCGGTGCACATGATCACGACGCCGCCGACGATCATGGCGCCGGCCGCGATGTACTCCCAGTTGTCCGCCACCCAGTCGACGGAGCGGTCGAACAGGTTCTGGCTGGCCGCCTCCCGGTAGGCCTGGAGGTCGGCGTCGCTCATCGGCCGGAGCCCCAGCGGGTCGAGCGAGCCCAGCGGGTCGTTGCCGGCGTAGTGGTAGGGGTGGGCGGCGTACGGCGACCCCGGCACCCCCGGCAGCGGGTCGACGGACAGGAACGACCGGGCCGCCGGGTCGTACGCCCGCTGCCGCAGCCACACCAGGCCGTCGACCGCCGGCTCGCCCCGGAACCCGAGCCCGACCCCGGGCGCCAGCGCCACCCCGGCGCGACCGGCGCCCCAGGGATCGACCGCGCCGGGCGCGCCGTCGGGGCCGGAGACCGTGCCCTGCCAGTCGGTGTCGAGCCAGCCGGCCGTGCCCGCGGGGCCGACCGTGGCCCACGGCTCCGCGCTGCCGACGACCGCGGTGCCGTCGCACCAGCGCAGCTGCGGGACCGGGCCGACGCCGTCCCACAGCAGCGGGCGACCGCCGACCTCGGCCAGCTCGCCCAGGGCGTCCACGGCCACCGGCGTGTCGCCGATCCCGGACAGTCGCCCCTGCCAGTCCCACGTGAAGGCCCGCTCGCCGCCGGCGGGCGAGCGCTCCGCCACCCGCCGCCCGGCGGCGTCGTGCACGAACGTGGTCACGCCGTCCGGACCGGACCGCTCGGCCAGCTGGTGGGCGGCGTCGTAGCGGTAGGCGACCGCGCCGGCCGGACCGTCCTCGGCCGCCAGCCGTCCCGCGGCGTCGTAGCTCCACGTCGTCGTGCCGTCCGGTCCGGTGGCCGCCACCAGCTGGCCCCCGGCGTCGTACCCGTAGGTGCGGCGCACGCCGTCGGTCGTCACGGCCACGACCCGGCCGGCGGCGTCCCGCTCCAGGGTCGTGGCCCGCCGGGTGCCGTCGGGCCGCTCGAGCGCGTGGCCGACCAGCACGCCGTCGCGGTAGGACCAGGTCTCGCGGCCCCCGGCCGAGGTCCGCGCCAGCAGCCGGCCCCGCTCGTCGTGCTCGACCGTGACCGTCCCGAGCCCGGGGTGCCCGGCGGCCACCAGCCGCCCCGCGGGGTCGTGGGCGTACGTCGTCTCCGTCCCGTCCGGGAACCCGACCGCCACCCGCCGGCCGTCGGCGTCGTAGCGCCAGGTGAGCCCGATCCCGTCGCGGCGGCGGGCGACGAGGCGGTCGGCGGCGTCCCACGCCAGCTCGTGGCGCCGGCCCGGCTCGGCCACCGCGACGGCCCGGCCCGACAGGTCGCGCTCGACGGTCACGATCTCGTCGTCGCCGCGCCCCACGGCCCGGACCCGGCCGGACTCGTCGTACCACCACCGCACCGACTCGCCGGTGGCCAGGCGCCGGCGGACGATCTGCCCGGCGGGGTCGTACTCCCACTCGGTCGTGCGTCCCAGCTGGTCGGTGCGGGCCGCGAGCCGCCCGGCGGCGTCGTAGCGCTGCTCGACCCGGCCGCCCAGGGGGTCGACCGTCGTGCGCACGGCGCCCGTCTCGTCCCGCTCGTAGCGGGTCACCCCGCCCGCCGGGTCGACGGCCTCGACGAGCCGCCCCCGGGCATCCCACCGGAAGCGCCGCACGCCGCCCGTGGGATCGGTGGCCGCGACCGGGCGCCCGGCCGCGTCGTACTCGTAGCGGGTGACGCCGCCCACCGACGAGACCCGCGCCGCCAACCGGCCGCCGTCGTCGTAGCGGAAGCGGTCGATCTCGCCGCCGGGCGCCACGACCCGGGTCATCCGGCCGTCGCCGTCGTAGCCGAACGCCCAGCGCCGGCCGGTGGGGTCGACGGCCGCCACGCGCCGCCCGGCCAGGTCGTGCTCGTAGCGGGTGACCGCGCCGAGCGGGCTGACCACCGCGGCCAGGCGCCCGGCGGGGGTGTACTCGTAGCGGGTGACGGCGCCGGCGGGGTCGGTCGTGGAGACGATCCGGCCGCAGCGGTCGCGGGTGGCGTGCCGCTCGGTGCCGTCGGGCCGCCGTTGCCCGACGACGCGGCCCAGGGCGTCGTAGGCGTAGCCGACCGACGTGAGCCCGTCGTCGATCCCGGTGATGCGCCCGCCGGCGTCGACCGTGGTCGTGCGGTGGGTCCCCACGGGGTCGACGGTGCCGATCAGGTGACCGGCGACGTCGTACTCGCGCAGCCACGTGGCGCCGGCCGGGTCGGTGACGCCGACGAGCCGGCCGAGGGCGTCGTGGGTCAGCTCCCACTTGGCCCCGCCGGGCATGTCGACCCCGACGAGCCGGCCCAGCGGGTCGAACCGGCAGCTGGTCACGTGGCCGAGCGGGTCCTGCGTCTGTTCGAGGGCCCCGTGCGGGCCGTAGCGGTGCTCGGTGCGGGCGCCGGCGGGGTCGAGCGTCGCGACGAGGCGCCCGCCGGCGGTCCACTCGTAGCGGGTCACCCCGCCGTCGGGGCCGCGCCGGGCCACGACCCGGCCGGCGGCGTCGTAGTCGAGCTCGGTGCGCAGCCCGGAGGGCGACACGGTGGCCACGGGCCGGCCCGCGGCGTCGCGCTCGACCACGGCGGTGTGGCCCAGCGCGTCGGTGGCGCCGACGATGTCGCCGCGCTCGTCGAACCGGAACCGCACCTCGACGCCGTCGGGATCGGTCACCGCCCGGACGAGCCCGTCGCGCACGTCCATCAGGCTGACGCCGCCCTCGGGGTCGACGATCTCGGCCGGGGCGCGCTCGTCGCCCTCGTAGCGGTAGCGGGTGACGGCGGCGTCGTCGCCGGTCCCGACCGCGACCTCGAGCACGCGGTCGGCCTCGTCATAGGTCCAGGTGACCGCCGCGCCGTCGGGACCGATCCGGCGGACGAGCCGCTCGCGGTCGTCCCACTCCTGGCGGATGGTGGTGCCGTCGCGGTCGATCACCGTGACCGGGTTCCCCCAGCGGTCGTACACCTTGGAGAACTCGGCGCCGTGCCCGTCGACGACCCCGACGAGCCGGCCGTGGTCGTCGTGCAGGTAGGTGTCGGTCGGGCCCCCGGTGTCGTCGTTCACGACCGTGACCCGGCCCGGCAGGTAGCGGTAGCGGGAGCGGCGGCCGAACGGCGACAGCTGCTCGAGGACCCGGCCGTCGTCGTCGTAGCGGTTGCGGACCTCCACGACGCCGTCGGCGTCGGTGACGGCCACCACCCGCCCGTGCGTCGTCGACCTCGTAGCGCCGGGCGCCGGCGGGGCCGGTGGCCTCGACGAGGTTGCCGGCGTCGTCGTAGCGGTAGGTCACCTCCCGCCCGTCGGCGGCGCGGGCGGCGGCGATGCGGTCGCCGTTCCAGACGAAGGTGACCGACGCGCCCGAGCCGTGGTCGAGGCCGACCAGCCGGTCGCCGTCGTGGCGGAACGCGACCTCGGTGCCCGGACCGTCCTCGGCGACCAGCGGGCGGCCGTCGGCGTCGAACGTCAGGCTGCCGCCGCCGAACCAGTCGATGGCCAGCCCGTCGCCGGCGGTCACCACCCGGCCGGAGATGCCGGCCAGCCGCTCGTAGCCGCCGTCGCCGTTGCCGGTCGCCGTTCGCGCCCGCCCGGGGGAACACCGCCCGCTGGCCGTCGGGCCCCTCCCAGTGGGCGCCGTCGGGCTCGGCCCGCAGCCGGGTCGTCGCCCACGACGCCCACCCCGGGCCGAACGGGCCGCTGCGGCCGGACCGGCTGTTGTAGGTGCGGGCGATGCGGGTGAGCCGGGTGCGCCCGTTGGCGAGCAGGTCGATCTCGACCTCGACGAAGTTGCCGGTGCCGGTGTTCACCGGGTCGTCGGCGAACCCGCTGGTGGGCGGCTCGCCCAGCGCGATGGGCTCGTCGTAGGTGATCGACGCCCGCGACCCGTCGAGGTCGGCCGCCCGCAGCGTGGCGGCGATGACGGAGTCGGACAGCGTGTCGCTGCCGGCGCTGCGGAACGCGCCGGCGATGGCGGTCACCCACTGGGCGTCGGTCTCGTTGTAGGTCAGCCAGGTGCCGAAGCCGCTGAGCAGCGACGACGCGTCGAACTGACCCCACCCCAACGAGCCGGTGAACTCGCCGTGCAGCCGGTTGAGGGTGTCCTTGTTGGTGGACAGGGCCTCGTCGAGGGCGCGGCTGGCCGTCACCCAGCCGTCGAGATCGTCGGGATTGGCGGAGCTGGTCGCCATGGCGGGCGAGTCTAGGAACGGTCCCGCGGCGGAGGGCATCGCCCCCGGGAGCAGGGCCGGAATGCTGGGCGGGGATGGGTTCCGTGCGCGACTACTTCGACGTCGTGGGGGGCGTGCGCTCCGGCCTGCAGGACGATCCGCCCTGGTGGGCGCCGGGGGCGATCGCCGCGTTCGGGGCGCTCGTCCTGGTCGTGCTGGGGCTCAGCCTGGTGTTCGGGGTCGACGGGGACGGGGCGCAGGAGTCGGCCCGGGTCTCGACGGAGACGCCCGCGGCCGCCGCCCCGGCCGGCACCGGCGCACCCGTGGCCGGTGACGCCGGGGCCGAGGCCACCGCGGCGCCACCCGAGGCGGCGAGCGAGACGGTGGCGCTGGCGGACCGGACCGGGACGTTCCAGCAGGTGCCCCGGGCCGCCGTGGCCGCGGCGCGCGGGGCCGGGGCCGAGCGGTTGGGGTTGGCCGTCGACAGCGTGCGCCACCAGCTCGTCACCGCCGACACCGGCGCCGGCCAGGTCGTCCTGACCGTCGCCTCGCTCGACGGGCAGCAGGTGGTCACGGTGACCGCCGTCGCCGCCGCCGGGGGAGCCTGGCAGGTTCCGTGAGCCCCGGCGGGCGGGCGCGCGACGTCTTCGTCCGGGCGGCGGCGGCCAAGGTCACCGGCACCGGCCGGTCCACGAAGGCCATCGCCGCCGGGGTGCCGCTGGCCGTCTTCGCCGTCGTCGTCATGCTCGTCGCCGGCATCGTGCCGACCTCCGGCATGGGCACGCCCGACTTCCCGCCCGTCGAGCCGTCGGAGGCGGCCGGCACCGAGATCCCCGCCGGCTACATGGACGCCTACCGCCGCGCCGACGAGGAGTACCGGGTCCCGTGGCCCATCCTCGCCGCCATGGGCCAGGTCCTCACCGACCACGGCGCCCGCAGCCCCTACGACACGCTGCAGCGCAGCGACGAGCAGCGGTTCCCGGTCGTCGACCCGGCGATCGCCCCCGGCGCCGACCTGGGCCAGGGCGGAACCGGCGGCGACCGGCACCGCCGGCTGCCGGCTCCGGCTGGTGGGCGACTCCCTGCTCGACGGCATCGCCCAGCCGGTCACGCAGGCGCTGGCCGCCTCCTGTGCGATCGCCGGGCTCGACGCCCGCGAGGGCCGCACCATCGCCGAGGGGACCGGGCGGCTCGACGCCGACCCGCCCACCGACGAGACCGCCGTCGTCGTCGTGCTCGGCACGAACGACCTCGCCCAGGGGGCCACCCGGGCCGAGCTGGACCGGCGCATCGACGACCTGCTCGCCGCCACCGCCGGCCGCCCCACCGTGTGGGCGACCTCCGCCGCCACGGGGCTCGCCACCGACGCCGGCACCCTCACCGCCGCGCTCGCCGCCGCCCAGGGCCGCCACGCCCACCTGCTCGTCGCCGACTGGGCCGCCTACCTCGACGGGCTGCCCGCGGGCGCCGCCGGGGCCTACCGGGCCGGCGACGGCGTCCACTACACGCCCGAGGGCTACCAGGTCATGGCCGACTGGCTGGCCCGCCAGCTCGCCGCCCCCCGGGTCCAGGCCGTCGACGCCCCGGCCGGCGACGGTGGGATCGGCCCGCTGCTGCTCAACCCCACGGTGTTCACCGGGCTCTCGGTCCAGGCCGCCCAGGGCGTGCAGCGCTCGGTCGACCTCCTGGCCGCGCAGATGGCCCGCGCCGCCGAGCGGACCCGGACCCGGGGCGCGGACGACGCCCGCGCCTCCCGCTTCGCCGAGGAGTTCCTCCCGGCATCCGAGGAGTTCTGGCACGAGGTGGTGGCCGCCGCGCCCGTCGTGGCGGGCGACTCGGCGTGCCTCCAGCCCGACCCGAGCATGCCGGTCCCCCAGATCATCGAGGTCGTGTGGCGCTGCGAGATGCTGCGCACACCACCGACCCTGTGGACCCCCGACGGCACGGTGGACGGCGCCGACGCCCAGGACCGCCTGCTGGGCGAGGCCCACGTCGTGGCGGCCACCTGGTCGGACCGGGGCGCGGCGCCGTGCGACGAGGCCGCCCCCTACGCCGGCGTGTTCCCGCTCCCGGCCCTGGCCCTCGCCACCCGGTGCGACCCCGTGCAGAACATCCGCACCGCCGCCCGGCTGGTCCTCGACCAGGAGAGCCGCCCCCTCGACCAGCGGCCGGGCGCCACCGAGTGGGAGCGGGCCGCCGCGGGCTGGGCCACCATGGCGCCGGCCCTCGGTGACGCCGCCGCCAACCGGTTCACCGCCGAGGGCCCGCCGCCCGAGGGGTTCGCCCCGAGCGAGAGCTGCAGCCTCGGGCTCGACCTGGTCCTCGACGCCGAGGCGGCCACCACGCCGACGCCCTACGCCGGGTTGGAGCCCCTGGCCGGGTTCGAGCCGGCCGCCGTCGACTTCGACCCCGCGCTGTGGGACACCCGGTTCGCGGCCACCGCCCTCGATCCGCTGTTCCGCGCCGGCGCCCCCTGCGACCCGGGCACCGACCGGGCCGCAGGGTTCGCGTGGCTGGCCGGCCGCCTCGCCGCCCGCCGGGACGCCGACGCCGGGTCGGGCCCCGGACTGGCGGGCGCGGTCGACTACGCCGAGTGGACCGGCTCCCGGGGCGCGTTCCCGATCGCGGGCCGGACCGGCCTGGTGCCGCGCCTCCACAACCCCCGCCTGGTCCCGCCCCGCATCGACCGCCCGCCGGTGAGCGGGAGCGCCACCCCGGTCAACCCCCGCGAGTTCGCCGACCGGGTCGTGGCCAAGGCCAAGGTCTACGCCGGCTACGCCAACGGCGTCCCGGTCGACGTCAGCGGGTGGGAGGCGCTGGCCGCACTCGGCATCCCCGAGCACGCGGCGCGGGCCTACGTGCAGGCGATCGCCCGCATCGGGGCCATCGAGCCCGGGTGTGCCGCCGACGTGGCCTACCTGGCCGGGTTCGGGTACATGGAGTCGGGCCACGGCACCGTGGCGGTCGACGCCGCCACCGGCACCTCCGACGGCCCCGGCCGCAAGGCGTCCGTCACGTGGGACCCGCTCACCGGCGAGTCGCAGCCCGCCATCCTCGGCACGCTGCTCGACGGCGGCGGCACGGGCGGCAACACCACGCCGTACCGCAACGACCTCGACCCGGCCGACCGGGCGTTCTACCGCCAGACCGAGCCGTGGCTGCGGGCGGTCGGCCCCACCCAGTTCCTGCCGGGGACCTGGGAGGGCGTCCGGGCCGTGGCCGACGGCAACGACGACGGCGTGGCCGACCCGTTCAACTACTACGACGGCGCCCTCGCCACCGCCGTCAAGACGTGCCGCGACGGCCAGGGACTGGGGTCGGAGGCCAACCAGCGCCGGGCCGCGCTCGCCTACAACGGGGCCGGCTGGTACGCCGACGGCGTGCTGTCGAAGGCGGCCGAGTACCGGGCCGGGCTGGCCGCCATGGGCCTCGGCGACCCGGACGCCCCGCCCGGCCGGTCGGTCGTGCTGCCCGACGGGCCGGTCACGGTCGTCGACGTGTACGGCATCCAGGTGAACGCCGCCATCGCCGAGCGGGTGCGGGACATGGTCGACGCCGCCCGGGCCGCCGGTCTCGAGCTGGCCGAGGGATCGGGCGGCTGGCGGTCACCCGAGTCGCAGATCCGCCTGCGCCGAGCCCACTGCGGGACCAGCGACTACGCCGTCTACCAGATGCCCTCCTCGCAGTGCTCCCCGCCCACGGCCCGCCCCGGCACGTCCGAGCACGAGCGGGGCCTGGCGATCGACTTCCGGTGCAACGGCGAGGCGATCGGCCAGCGGGCCCGGTCCAACCCGTGCGTCGTGTGGCTGCAGGCCCACGCCGCCGCCTACGGCCTCTTCAACCTGCCGAGCGAAGCATGGCACTGGTCGACCTCCGGTCGGTGAGCGGCCGCCTGGTGGCGGGCGCGGCCGTGCTCGTCGTCATCGCGGCCGCGGTCGGCGGGTGGCTGGTGCTGCGCCCGGACCCGGGCGGCGACCGCGGCGGGGACGCCGGCGGCGCGGGCAGCGAGCGGGCCGACGGCGACGGCCCGGTGCCCGAGCACGTCCTCAACGACACCGGGCACGGCGTCGCCGACGACGACGGCGACCCGGCCATGGTGTGGTACCTCCAGCTCTCGACGCTGCCGCTGGAGGACGTCACCCGCCTGATCGCCGAGGGCGTCGGCTCCGACCTGCCGCCGGCCCAGCAGGCCGCGGCCCGCGACGTGGCCTCCCGGTTCGTCGCCGCCGACCTCAGCGGGGCGGGCCGCGACCAGTTCCCGGGCTGGGCGGCGGGGACCGGCACGCCCGCGGCGCCGGCCCGGGGCTGCTGCCGGGACGTGCGGATCCTGGCCGCGGGCGCCGCCCGCTACGCCGCGCAGCCGCCCCTCTCGCTGGCGCTCGTCGTGTGGTCCGCGACCCCGGTCGACGGCGGCCCGCCGTTCGACGCCTGGGAGGCGTCGTTCGTCTTCCTGGCCCCGGGCCGCGACGGCGGGTTCACGCCGGTCGACCCGTCGACGGTGGCGTCGTGGGAGGCGCCGCCCGGCCTCGGTCAGCCCTCGGCCCGCTGACGGACGGCGTCGAACAGCAGCACGGCCGCCGCCCCCGCCGCGTTGAGCGAGTCGACCCCGCCGGACCCGGGCATGGGGATGACGACCTGCTCGTCCGCGGCCGCGAACCAGTCGGCGGGCAGGCCCCGGTGCTCGGACCCGACGACGAGCGCCACCGGCCCGGCGAGCGGCAGCTCCCAGTACGGCCGGGTGCCGCCGGGCCCGGCGGCGTAGATGCGCAGGCCCCGGTCCCGCAGCCACGCCACGGCGGCCGCGGTGGCGCCGACGGCCACCGGCACCCCGAACAGCGCGCCCTGCGACGCCCGCACGACCTGGGGGTTGAACACGTCGGTCACGGGGTCGGCCACGACGACGGCGTCGGCCCCGGCGGCGGACGCCGAGCGCAGCATGGCCCCGAGGTTCCCCGGCTTCTCGACCTCCGCCACGACGAGGACCAGCGGGTCCGGGCCCGGCGCCAGCGTGTCGAGACCGGTGGGGAAGGTGCGGGCCACGCCGAGCACGCCGTCGGGTCCCTCCCGCAGCGACAGCCGGGCGAACACGGCCTCGCCCACCTCGGTGATCGCCGCCCCGGCGCCCGCGGCGGCGTCGAGGACCGCGGTGTCGCCGCCGACGAGGGCCGGGCAGGCGAGCACCTCGTCCACCCCGACCCCGGCGGCCAGCGCCCGGGCGAGCTCCCGCCGACCCTCGACGAGGAACCGGCCGGCCCGGTCCCGCTCCCGGCGCTTGCGGAGGCGCAACGCGTCCTTGACCCGGGGGTTGGCGGTGCTGGTGATCACCCCGCCATGGTGGCGCGCCGGTACCCGGCCCAGCGCTCCCGGCGCTCCTCGGTGGGGCGGAACCGGCCGTGCTCGTCGAAGAGGACCTCCCGCACCCGGCGCCGCAGCGCGGCCCGGTTGCGGATCAGCGACTCGCCGGGCCGGGCCACGAGGGCCAGCAGGCGGCTCTCGGCCTCGGCCCGCAGGCGGCTGTCCTCGACGCCGTCCCCGTCGCCGCCGCCCGGGTCACCGAAGGGCCCGGGGCCGCCCGGCCGCAGCGTGTCGTCGGCGTAGCCCCGCCGGGCCAGCTTGGGATAGAGGTACGCCCGCAGCTCCTCGTAGCCGAGCCCGGTCCCGGCCAGCAGGTCCTCGATCAGCTCGGTGAGCGTGCGGGCGCCGACGAGCTCGATGTCCCGGTCGACGACCGGCACGAGGGCGCCGGCCGCGGCCCGGGGGGCGTCGCCGTCCGCGCCCTCGGCCAGCTGGTCGAGGCTGACCGGCCGGCCCCGCCGGGCCTCGTCGATGGCGGCCTGCCACACCGCGGGCGGATGGGCCGAGGTCCCGGCGCCGCCGCCGTCCCCGTCGGCGTCGAGCCACTTGCGGGTGCCGGGCGCCTGGCGCCGCCGGTGGCGCTGGTCGCGGGCGTAGGCGGCGGCGGCCACCGCGGGGGTGAGGGCCGGGTCGTGGAGGTCGACCCGGTCGGTGCGGGACAGCCAGTGGGCGCAGTGGGCCACGGCCGAGGACAGGTGGCTGACCTTGTCGGCCGCCCGGGGCAGGTCCCGTTCGAGGACCAGCCCGGCGGCCACGGACCAGCACGCCCGCGGCCGGCCCCGGGCCGCGAACTTGCGCATCACGACGATGAGCCGGGCCATGCCCTCCTGGAGCGCGTCGTCGTGGTCGAAGACGCTGGGCTGGGCGTTGCGGACCTTCACCGCCTTGGTGGCCACGAACCCCTTCATGGCGTCGCAGGCGCTGCGCTCGGCCAGGTCGCGGTAGCCGGCCAGGCTGCGGAGGCCGGCCACGAGCCGGGGTTGCGCCAGCGAGGCGACGACGAGGTTGCCGGGTGCCCCGGCGAGGTCGCCGGCCCGGTTGCGGGCCCACGCCGCGGGCAGCTCGTCGGCGGGGACGCCCACGCCGACGTGGAAGGCGCCGGCCGCCGCCCCGCCCTGCGCGTCGGGGTAGAGGGGGCAGGTCCACTCGATGCGCCAGATGCCGGTGGGCAGCGGCGTGCCGGGCTCGAAGGGCCGGCCGTCGAGCGTGGGCACCAGCTCGTAGAAGTTGACGCTGTGGGTGGGCTGCGACGGGTTGGCGATCGGCGTGGCGGCGCTGTGGGCGATGGCGCACCGGAACACCGGGATCCCGCCGGCGGCGGGCACGGCCCCGCAGGCCAGCGCGGCCGCGGCCCCGGCGCAGGCCCGGATGGCGGTGAAGTGCTCCTCCATCACGGCGTTGTGGACGCGGGCGGTCCGACCCCGGGCGAACCGCAGCTCGCGCAGCTCGCGGGGGACCGACGGCAACGTGGCCAGGCTGGCGGCGGCCCGCAGCGTCGTCTCGGTGATGTCGACGTCGATCGCGCTCATGCCCGACTACTGGGTCGCGGCGGCCCCGGAACGCGACATCACCCGTCCGGGAATGCTCGCGGGCCTGTGGTACCTCGGCGGTACCGTCATGCCGGTGCATGACGACGACTTCGTGGATGAGGACGGCCGCCTGGTGATCCCGGCCTCCGGCGCCGCCGTCGACGACGACCTGGTGCGATCGCTCCGTCTGGCGGATCAGCGCTGAGCGCTCGCGTGCCCCGCACCCGCCAGGTGCCGGTGCTCGTGAACACGAGCGTCGCGGTCCCGCTCGTCGTGGCCGACCACCCCATCACGCGACGGGAATGCTCCCGTGCATGGGAACAGCAGACGGTGGCGCCGGTGACGTGGTCGACCTTGCCGAGCTGGCGGCGGTGTGCACGGCGGTCGTGGAGTGCTACGACCGGGCGCTCGGCGGCGACGCGGCCGTGCCGCCGGGGCTCGACCGCGCGCTGGCGGGCGCCCGTGACCTGACCGGGATGCCCGGCCCGGTCGAGCTGGCAATGGATTTGGTACGGACGGGGCGCGACGGGTAAGACACCCGCCGAGCTGGCCGTCGCCATCGACACGTTGCGCCGGGTGTCCGGGGCGAGGTGAACGGGGGCGAACGAAGTCCCGCGACTGTGAAGTTCAGGTTGCAAACCGGTTGTGATCGCGGATTTCGACCAGCACACAGTGGCCGAGGGAGTACGATCCGAAGCACTCACAAGTAGTGACCAACCAAATACACAGGGGAGTCGCAGACCGGTGATGCACAGACGTGCGCATCCCGGTCCCGGGGAGGGACCCCCCCGGCCGGGGAGAGCGAGACATATCGTGGGAGCAGTCGCTCTGGTCGCGGCCGCGCCGGGTCTCGCATCGTGCTCGGGCTCCGGCACCGCCGGTGCGGGGCGTGACGACGACAGCCCCCGGGCGGCGGCGCCGCCCGTCACCGCCGCCCCGGCCACCGACGACGCATCGCACGCCGACGTCGTCCGCCTCGTCGACGAGACGACCGGGCTGGCCGACCGCTTCTGGCGGGACCCCTCGGTCATCGAGGATCCCGAGCACCCCGACCTCGCCCGCTACCGGGCGCTCCACACGGCCGACTCGCCGACGCCCGACGCGGTCGAGGCCGGCCTGCGGACCATGGTCGAACAGGGCGAGCACTACCGGCCGGCGGCCAGCGGGTTCATGCGCGAGGTCGAGATCTACCAGTGGGCCCCGCCCACCGACGAGGACACGCTCCGCTTCGACACCTGCTCGCTGATCGACCGCGAGCTCGTCGGCCCCGACGGCACGGTCGTCGCCACCGAGGCCCGCCTGCTGTTCGTGGGGGGCGAGGCCCACCGCATCGACGGCGAGTGGCGCTTCTTCGGCCTGTCCAACGACACGTCCCGCACCGTGCCGCTCACCCCCGGCGCCGCCCGCCCCGGCACCTGCGCCGGGTTCGTCGAGGCGGCCGACGGCGGGTTCACCGCCGTGGAGCCGGGCGGATGACGCCCCGGCTCCGCCGCCTCCTGGTCGCCGGCGTGCTCGGGATGAGCGCGCTCGTCGCGGCCCCGGAACCCAGCGGCGCCGCGCCGCCCCAGGCGGAGCCGCCGGGAGGCGAGCCGTGCCCGCCCGCGCAGGACTACTGCGTCGGTGCGGGCGGTCCGGGCCAGCCCGGAGGACCGGGCGGCGGTGGCAACGGAGGCACCGGTGGTGGCGGCGGTGGAGGCGGCGGTCCGGCCTGCACCTGGACATCCGACGTGGTCATACCGGGCGACGGCCCCGGCGCGGGCCTGCCCATGGATCCCGGCGTCCGCCCGTCGCCGGAGGCCCTCCTGCTGTGGGAGGTCTGCGACGGCGTCATCACCGGGCGCATCCAGTGGTGGACGCCCGGCCAGCCGCTGCCCGTGCGCATGACCGCCCGCGCCCTGGGCCTGGCCGCCCACGCCCGGCTGTCCGGCGTCCTCCCGACGCCCGACCTGACGTCGAGCCCCGCCGTGGGCGTGGCCGCCCTCGTCGGGTTCCCGTCGTTCATCACGGTCGACAACTGGCAGGACGAGCTCACCGATCGGCAGTGCGACCCCAACTTCCCGACGTTCTGCGTCTCGGTCCTCGCCCAGCCCAGCCTGACGTGGACCTCGGGCGAGCCGGGCGCACCCGTCGAGCAGTGCGCGGGCCCCGGCGTGCCGTTCGACCCGGCGGGACCCGACCCCGAGGTCCAGGCCGCGGCGCCCGGCGCCTGCACCCACACCTACCTGTTGCGCACCGGGGTCGAGGGGCGGCCGGCGGCCTGGCCGGGCACGGTCAGCGTGGTGTGGACGCTCACGTACGCCTCCCCGGAGGGCAGCGGCTCGCTGCCTCCGGTCACCAAGTCCGCGGCGCTGCCCCGCACCGTGGACGAGGTCCAGACCGTGGTCGAGGACCTGGGATGAAGGGACCACCGCCATGAACAACGGCTCGCCCACCGCCTCGGCCACGGCCACGGCCCGGCACCGGTCTGGCGCCCCCGCCACCCACGCGGGGCGCCCGCCGGGCCACGCCCGTGCCCGCCACCCCGAGCGGCCTGCCGACCCGCCGGCGCTGGGGGCGGGTGGCGCTCGGCGCCGTCCTCGCCCTGTTCGGCGCCTGGCTGTGCATGGTCCTCGTCGCCACCGCCGGCGGCCGCAAGGAGACGCTCGCCCTCGCCAACGACGTGGGCCGGGGCGAGGTGCTCGAGCGCAGCGACCTCAAGGTCGTGCGGGTGGCGGCCGACGCCGGCGTCGAGATGATCCCCGCCGACGAGCTCGACGACGTCGTGGGCGAGGTCGTGACCGCCGACCTGCCCCAGGGCGCCCTGCTGGCCCCCGGCCAGCTCCTCGACGAGGGCGAGCGGCTGGTGGCGGCCAACGAGGTCGTCGTGGGGGTCCGGCTCAGCGCCGCGGCCGCGCCCCGCGGCGACGTGCCGCCGGGGACGCCGATCCTCGTCGTGATCCGCCCGGCCACCGGCGTCAACGGCGAGCCGCCCACCGAGGTGGCCGGCTGGCTGCGCGACCTCGGCGAGCCGCTCGAGAACACCGGCGCCCGCGAGGCGTCGCTCGTCGTGCCCGACAACGCGGGCGCGCTGGTGGCGTCGGCGGCCGCCGACGAGCGCATCGCGGTGGCCACCCGGGAGGAAACCGGCTGATGACGGTCTTCACGCTGGTCTCGGTGAAGGGGTCGCCGGGCGTCACGACGGCGGCCGCGGCGATGACCGCGGCCGGCGTGGTGGGGGGCGAGTCGGCGCTGCTGGTCGAGCTCGACCCCTCGGGCGGCGACGTGCGCCTGCTGGCGACGGTCACGGCGGCGGAGCCCAACCTGATCCATGCCGCCGCCGAGCTGCGCCACCAGGGTGTCGGCGACGCGCTGGCGTCCCAGGCGGTCGAGGTGCTCCCGGCGTTGCCGGCGCTGCTGGCCCCGGCCGGTGTGGCCGAGGCCGAGATGGTGATGTCGTCGATCGGCGACGGCTGGGGCGCGGCGTTCCGGGCGTTCGACGGGCTGGTCATGGTCGACGGCGGCCGGTGGGACCCCGGCCAGGCCACGGCCCGGCGGGTCGAGGGTGCCGACGTCGTGGGCCTCGTGGTCCGGGCCACGGCGGTCAGCGTCGAGCACGCCCGCCACACGGTCGCCGCCCTGCGCCTGGCGGCGCGGGCCCCGGTGGCGGCCGTGGTCGTCGGCGACCGTCCCCACCCGCCCGAGGCGGTGGCCGCCGCGCTCGACCTGCCCCTGGCGGGCAGCATCGCCTGGGATCCCCGGGGCGCGAGCTGGCTGTGGGCCAAGGGCGCCACCGCCGCCGGCGTGCGCTCGTCGCTGGCCCGCTCCGCCACCCGGGTGCTCGGGGGCATGGAGTCGCTCATCGGAGGCCCGCCAGCCGGCCCGGGTCGCGCCGCCCGAGTTCCCGGTGCCGCCCCCACCGCCCCCGCCGCCCCGCCCGCCGGCCGCCACGGCGCCGCTGCCCGCCCGCAACGGGGGTGAGGCGACGTGAGCGACACGACCACCACGACCTCGTGTCGGCGATGCGCCGCCAGGTCGCCCTGCTGATCGGCGACGAGGTCGACCGGCGCGAGCGCGAGGGCCTGGACCCGCTCGACGACGTCGACCGCCGCATGATGGCCGACGCCGAGATCCGCCGGATGCTGACCGAGCACTGGCGCACCACGTCGCAGCGGGGCGAGCCCCGCCTCAGCCGCGACGAGGAGCTGCACATCGCCGAGGCGGTGCGGGTGTCGGTGTTCTCGGCGCTGCCCGGCCTCGACGAGTACCTGGCCCGCCCGGACGTGACCGACATCTTCATCAACGGCTGCGACGACGTCCGCCTGCGCACGATGGAGGGCGAGGAGATCGTGGTGGCGCCGCTGGTGTCGAGCGACGCCGAGCTGGTGTCGATGATCCAGGGCCTGGCCCGCCGGGGCGGGCGCCTGGGCTCGGGCGAGGCCGTCACCCACTCCGAGCTGGGCGGCGAGCACGAGAAGGAGTTCAACTCGTCCAAGCCGCTGCTGAACCTGCAGCTGTCCGACGGGTCCCGGCTGGCCGCGGCGGCGTGGATCACGCCCCGGCCCTACGTGTCGATCCGGCGCCATCCGCTCGCCGACGCCGCCCAGAAGGACCTGGTCGCCCGCGGCATGTACGACGAGTCGATCGCCAGCCTGCTGGCGGCGGCCGTGCGGGCCCGCAAGTCGATCATGATCGCCGGCGGCCAGGGCCGCGGGAAGACCACCCTCATGCGGGCGCTGCTGCACGAGTGCGATCCCAGCGAGCGGATCATGGTGCTGGAGCAGGAGCCGGAGCTGCAGCTCGACGCCGACGAGGTCCGCCACAACCAGGTGCTCAACTGGATCGCCCGGCCCGCCAACATGGAGGGCGAGGGCGCGGTCACGCTGGCCGACCTGGCGTGGGCCATCAAGCGCCACAACCCCGACCGCATCGTGGTGGGCGAGGTGCTGGGGGCCGAGGTCATGGTCATGCTCGAGGCCGCGGGCCAGGGCATCGCCGGCGCCCTGTGCACGATGCACTCCAAGGACGCCTACCGGGTGTTCAGCCGCATGGTGCACTACGCCCAGCTCGGCCAGCCCAACGTCACGCCCGCCTTCGTGATGGACACGGCGGCCGACGCGCTCGACCTGGTCGTCTACCTCGACATGACGCCCGCGGGCACCCGGGTCGATCTCCGAGATCACCCACGTCCACCGCTACGACCCGATGGCGGGCCACGTGGTGGCCGACCAGTGGTACATGGCCGGGCGCGACCGGGCCGCGGTCCGCAACCACAACGCGCCCATCCCCGGCAACCTGCTCGAGGAGCTCGTGGCCTACGGCTACGACCCGGCGCTGGAGTCGCGCTGGTGAGCGCGCTCGCGGCCCTGGCCGGGCTCGTGTTCGCCGTGGGCGTGGCGCTGGTCGTGAGCGGGGCCCGCCCCGCCCCGGTGGCGCCCGACCGCGCGGCCGCCCGGGCCCGGCGGGCCGAGCTCGTGGCCAGCCGGGCGGCGGTGGCGGCCGGGGTCGGCCTCGTGGTCCTGGTGCTGACCCGGTGGCCGGTGGCCGCCATCGGCGCCGGCGTCGCCGCCTACGTGCTGGCCGGGCGGCGGGGCCGGGTCACGCCGGCCGCGGAGATCGACCGCACCGAGGCGATGGCGTCGTGGGCCGAGATGCTGCGCGACGGCGTCGGCACCCCGCGGGGCATCGAGGGCATCATCACGTCCACCGCGTCGTCGGCGCCGGTGCTCATCCGGCCGGCGGTCATGCGGTTCGCCCACCGGCTGGCCTGGCAGGACCTGCACGAGGCCCTGCCCGACCTGGCGGCCGAGCTCGACCACCGCATCGGCGACCTCATCGTGACCGCGCTCGACATCTCGGCCCGCACCGGGGCCCGCCAGGTCCGGGCCGTGCTCGACGACCTGGCCGAGGCCGCCCGCGAGGAGGCCCGCATGCTGCGCCGCCAGGAGGTGGCCCGGGCCCGGCCCCGCTCGGAGATGCGCCAGGTGGTGTTCATCTCGATCGCGGTGGTGGTGTCCCTGGCCGTGGTGGGGCGCGACTACCTCGCCCCCTACCGCAGCGGCTGGGGCCAGGTCGTGCTGTGCCTGGTGGCGGGGCTGTGGGCCATCGGGTTCACGGCCATGGCCCGCCTGGCCCGGTCCGAGCCGGTGGAGCGGTTCCTCACCCTGGGCGCGGCGGCCGACGGGCGGAGGGCGCGGCCGTGATCGGGCTCGCCGCCTTCGCCGGCGCCATCGCCGGGCTCGGCGTGTGGATCGTCGTGTCCGGGCTGCGGCCGCAGGAGGAGGCGCTGGCCGTCGCGCTCGGCCGGTTCGAGCCGCGCGCCCCGGCGCCGGTGGCCGACGACAGCGGGCTGACCTGGGACAACCGGCTGGGCCGGGTGGCGTTGCGCCACGTGGCGCCGCTGGCCCGGGTCGTGGACCGCGCCCGGGCCGACCTGCGCATCCTGGGCCGCAGGCCCGAGGACTACGCGGGCGAGACGGCGGTGTACGGCCTGTTCGGGTTCCTGCTCGGGCCGTGGGTCGGGGCCTCGGTGTGGGTGGCGGGCGCCCCGTTCCCGGCGTCGGTGGCCGTGGGCGTCTCGCTGGTGGCGGGGGGCTTCGGCCTGGTGACGCCGTGGCTGACGCTGCGCGACCGGGCCCGGGCGCGGCGGGCCGGGTTCCTGCACGCGCTGATCGCCTACTGCCAGGTGACCGCGATGTCGCTGGCCGCGGGCCGGGGGGTCGAGCAGGCGCTCACGACGGCCGCCGCGGCCGGGGACGGCTGGGCCTTCACCGAGCTGCGCGCCGCGCTGAACGCCGGCTACGTCCGGGGCGAGACCCCGTGGGAGTCGCTCGAGCGCCTCGGCGCCGACCTCGGCACCGCCGACCTCACCCAGCTGGCGTCGACCATCGCCATGGCCGGCGAGGACGGCGCCGCCGTGCGCGAGACGATCTCGACCAAGGCCCGCACCATCAGCGCCCGCATCGGCGCCGACGCCGAGCAGGCGACCCAGCGGGCCACCGCCCAGATGGGCCTGCCGGCGGTCGCCATCGCCGCGGGCTTCCTGGTCTTCCTGATGTACCCCGCCCTGTCCGCCCTCGGGTCAGCCTTCTGACCCCCGACCGAGAGGATCGCCGATGCGTCCTGTCCTTTACCTGCTGGCCGCCTGCCACATCCTGGCGTCCCGGCTGACCGCGGCCGCCACCGACGACCGCGGCGAGATCAACAGCAACGTCGCCTGGGCCGGCCTGATGCTGGTGGTGGCGGTGGCCGTGGGCGCCATCGTGCTCACCCAGGCGACCGGCGCCGCCGAACGCTTCGACTTCGGGTTCTGACCACGTGGGCCGCACCGCCGCGCGCCGGCACCGGTGGGACGACCGGGGCGAGATCGCCGCCAACACGGCGATCTTCGTGCTGGTCATCCTGCTGCTGTTCGTCGTGCTGCAGTTCGGCCTGTGGTTCTACGGCCGCGAGGTGGCGGCCGCCGCCGCCCAGCACGCGGTCGACGCCGCCCGGGTCGAGACGGGCAGCGCGGCGATGGGCGAGGCGACGGCCAACCAGTACCTCGGCCAGGTGGGCGGCCTGCCCGATGCGTCGGTCAGCGTGACCCGCACGGCCGAGACGGTCACCGCCCAGGTGCAGGGTCACGCCGTGTCGATCGTCGGGTTCCTCGACCCGCCGATCACGGTCACGGTCACCGCCCCGGTGGAGCGGGTGGTCGGATGAGGCGCTGCCGCGGCGACCGGGGCGAGGGGGCGCTCGACATCACGGTGATGGCGACGTGCTTCTTCGTGCCCGTCCTGCTGCTGCTGATCTACGCCGGTCGCATGAACTCCTCGCACGCCGCGGTCGAGTCCGCGGCCCGCCACGGCGCCCGCACCATCAGCATCGCCCGCGACCCGGCGCTGGCCACCGACGCGGCCGAGGAGGACGCCGCGCTGACGGTGCGGCTGGGGTCGTCGATGTGCAGGTCGATGGACTTCGACCCGGTGGTGGCCGACGGCCAGGTCACGGTGACGGTCACGTGCCAGGTCGACCTGTCGGAGCTGGCCCTGTTGCCGGTGCCGGGGTCCACGCAGGTGCACGCGACGGCCACCGAGGTGATCGACCGCCACCGCGAGGGGTCGGTGCCGTGAGCGCGCCGCGCCGCCGGGGCGAGGCCGGCTACGTGACCCTGTTCGTGCTGGGCGTGTCGATGGGCGTGACCGCGCTGATCGGCATCGTGCTCGACGGGGGGCGGGCCCAGCGGGCCCAGAGCGACTGCTTCGGCATCGCGGCGGCCGCCGCCCGCAGCGCCGCCCAGGAGCTCGACGCCGCCGCGGCGGTGTCGGGCGAGGTCCGCCTCGACGAGGGCGACGCCACCCAGGTGGCGCTCGACTACCTGGCCGCCCACGGCGCCACCGGCGACGTGTCGGTGGCCGCCCGCCAGGTCACGGTGACCGCGGTGCGGGAGGTCGACTACCTGATGCTGCCCGGCGGCACCCGGCTCGATGCCACGGCCACGAGCCGTGTCACCCAGGAGCGTGCGACATGACGTCCCCGATGACCTCGATGGCCGCCGGCCGCTGGCTGCGCGGGCTGGGTGCGGCCGCCGCGCTGGTGGCCCTGGTGGTGGCCGTGCCGTGGGCGCTGCTGACGTGGGGCCACTGGCCGATCAGCGGCGTGCCGTCGGTCGACCAGCTCCGGGACCTGCCGAGCACGGTGGCGTCCGACACCGCCATCATCGGCGCGTTCACCGTGGCGCTGTGGGTGGCGTGGGCGGTGTTCGTGGTGTGCCTCGTCGCCGAGGTGGTCGCCGAGGCCCGGGGCCGGGAGGCGTCGCGGGTGGCGGCCCTCGGTCCGGTGCAGCGCCTGGCGCGTCACCTGGTGGCGACGGTCGCGATGACGGTGGGGTGGCTGGGCCCGCTGGCGGGCTCGTCCCTGCCGCCCCCGGCCCGCCCGGCGGCCGCGACGACGTGCCGTCGTCGCCCGGGTCGCCGCAGCCGGCGACCCCGGCCGTGGCCCTGGCGACGGCGGCATCCACCGCGGCACCCCGCAAGTCCGCCCCGGCGTCGCGCCGGCGTCGTGTGTCGTCGTCGTTGGCGCAGACCCCGGAGGCGCCGGCGCCTGCGCCGGCGGTGACGGTGGTGGTCCGCGCCGGCGACTCACCCTGGGCGCTGGCCCAGGAGCACCTCGGCGACGGCGCACGATGGACGGAGATCTGGGACCTCAACCGGGGCGCCCCGCAGCCGGACGGGCGAACCTGGCAGAGCCCGGAGACGATCATGCCGGGCTGGCAGTTCACGCTGCCTGCAGGCTCGGCGGCGACCGCAGCCGGCACCCCGATGGGGGCGGACCAGATCATGGTCCAGCCCGACGACAACCCGTGGACCCTGGCCGAAACCCACCTCGGCGACGGCAAACGGTGGCGCGAGCTGTTCGACGCCAACCGGGGCAGAATCCAGTCCGACGGCGACGCCTGGCTGACCGAGAGCCTGGTCCGCCCGGGCTGGATCCTGACCCTCCCGTCCGCCACGACGCCCCCGGCCCCGCTCCCGCCGGTGGCGGCCCCGACCGCCCCGGCAGCGCCTGCCCCGGCCCCGCCAGTAGCCCAGCCGGCCCCGCGCCCCGTCCGCGCCCGCCCCGCCCGCGCCGGCCCCTGACTCGGCCCCGTCCGCCACCGAGCCGGCCCCTGATGCGGCCCCGCCCGCCACCGAGGCGGCCCCTGCCCCGGCCGCGCCGGCCCCGTTGCGGCCGGCCCCTGATTCGGCCCCGTCGCGCCAGCCGAGCCGGCCCCTGATGCGGCCCCGTCCGCCACTGAGGCGGCCCCTGCCCCGGCCGCGCCGGCCCCGTTGCGGCCGGCCCCCGATTCGGCCCCGTCCGCCGACCGAGTCGGCTCCTGCCCCGGCGGCGCCGGCCCCGTTGCGGCCGGCCCCCGATTCGGCCCCGTCCGCCGACCGAGTCAGGCCCCTGCCCCGGCGGCGCCGGCCCCGTTGCGGCCGGCTCCCGATTCGGCCCCGTCCGCCGCCGAGTCGGCTCCTGCCCCGGCGGCGCCGGCCCCGTTGCGGCCGGCCCCTGATTCGGCCCCGTCCGCGCCGCCTCCGGGTCCGTCCCGCCCCAGGTTCGACGCCCGCCACAGGGTCCGGGTCGGAGTCGACCCCGGGCTCGGTCCCCGCCACGACGCCGGCTCCCAGCTCGGCTCCGGGCACCGGCACGGCTCCCGGCTCCGACCGGGACGCCGCGCCGCCGCCGTCGCCCCCGACGACGGCACCGGAGCACGAGCTGGAGTCGCCCCGCACGGTGCCGACCAACTCCGTGGAGGAGGCCGCCGCACCCTCCGACGACGGTGGCCTGGACATCGCCCCGATCCTCGTGGCGGGCGTGCCGGCCGTGCTGGCTGCGGGCATCGTGGTGCGACTCGACCGGATCCGGCGCCGCCGGTCCCGCCGCCTCGCCCGGGGCGCCGTCGTCCCGGTCCCGCCCCCCGACCTGCAGGAGACCGAACGCCGGTGGCGGGCGATCGCCGACCACGAGTCCGCCGACTGGGTGGACACGACCCTGCGCTACCTGACGTGGGCCGTCCGCTCGACCGGGGCGCCCGTGTCGGTCGTCGGGGTCCGGACCGGGGTCAACGGCCTGGAGCTGCTGCTCTCGGCCCCCGCCCGCCAGGGCGCTCCCCGGTTCGCGGCCGACGAGTCGGGGTGGCAGTGGCGGCTCAAGTGCAGCGACCTGTCCGAGATCCGGGGCATCGCCGCCGACGAGCCGCCCTACACGCCCGGCCTGGTCACGCTGGGGACGGCCGACGACGGCAGCACCGTGCTCGTCGACGTCGAGCAGCTCGGGCTGACGAGCGTGGAGGGCGACGCCACGGTGGTGCGGGCGTGGCTCAACGGCGTGGCCCTCGACGTGGCCACGGCCCCGTGGGCGGGCGACGTCGACCTGCGGCTCGTCGGCGGGCTGGTCGAGCTGGCCTCGCTGGAGCAGGTCACGCTCCTCGACCTGGACGCCGTGCCCGCCGCCGTCGAGGGGGCCGTCGCGGCCACCAGCCGGACGCTCGGCGTGCGACCCTCGACCCAGGCCGCCCGCGGCGCCGCCGGGCGCGAGCCGTGGCCGCCCCTGACGATCGTGATCTCGACCCCGGGCGCCGACCAGCCGATCGTCGACGTCGCCGTGCCCGCCCGCGGCGCCGCCGTGGTGGCGGCCGGTCCGGTGCCCCGGGCCACGGTCAGGCTCGTGGCCGGAGCCGACGGCTACGCCACGCTCTACCCGTACGGCCTGTCGGTCCGACTCAGCGCCGTCGACGCCCGCACGGCGGGCGACACGGCCCGGCTCCTGACCGACGCCGTCGGCTACGCCGAGTCGCAGCCGGTGGGCGCGGACCAGCCCGACCTGGTGCGCACGGCCCCGGTTGCTCCTGCCGCGCTCGAACCGGCCACCAGCCCGTCGCCCACCGAGGACCCGGCGGCGACCGAGCCGGTCACCCCCGCCGAGCCGGCGACCACGCCGGCTGCGGACGATGCCGAGTCCCCGGCGAGCGAAGCGGCGGAAGCGGCCGAGCCGTCCACAGACCCGGTGCCGGCCGACCCGTCGAGCGGCGACGCGCCGGCCGTACCGGAGGTGACCAGCGTGCAGCCCGAACTCGCCGGCAGCCCGGCGTCGACGAGCCTTCCGCCCCCGCCGCCCCCGCCCCCCGTGTCCGCGGCGAAGGCCGCACGGTCGTCGGCGCCGTGGCCCCGGCACCGACCAGCCCGCCCGCACCCGAGGCCGACGAGGACGTGCCGCCGCTGCCGTCGTGGGCCGCCCCGGCGGCGGCCGAGACCGTGGACGCCGCCGACGTGCAGGCCCGCTACGCGGCGCTGATCCGGTCCATCCTCCAGCCGGGCGAGGTCGAGGTCGTGGTGCTGGGCTCGCCCCAGGTGACCGGGTGGGAGCACGAGCCCCGCCAGCGGTCCGTCGAGATCGTGTGCTACCTGGCCGTCCACGAGGGGGCCGTCACCGGCGAGAAGCTGCGCGACTGCGTCTTCCCGCCCGGCTTCAAGCCGACGTCGCTGCGCCAGGCCGTCTCCCGGACCCGTACGGCGCTCGGCCGCTCGGCCGCCGGCTACCAGCACATCCTGCCCGCCTTCGCCGCCGGCAGCTACGAGCTCGGACCGGCGGTGCGGTCCGACTACCGCCGGTTCCAGGCCCTCGTCGCCGCCGCCCGCCGGGCGCCCCAGGACTGCGAGATCAAGCTGCTGCGCACCGCCCTCGGCCTGGTGCGGGCCCAGCCGTTCAGCAACTGCCCCCCCGGCGGGTACGGCTGGGCCAGCGCCGAGGGCATCTCCTACGCCCTCGAGCGGATGATCACCGACGCCGCCCAGCGCCTCTGCGAGCTGGCCCTCGAAGCGGACGACGCCCGCCTCGCCGAGTGGTCCGCCCGCCAGGGACAGCGGGCGGTGCCCGGCCACGAGGGCCTCTACCGCGACCTGGCCCTGGCCAAGCTCCACCAGGGGGACGTCGACGGGTTCACGTCGGTGCGCCGCGAGGCCGAGGCGTCCGCGGCCACGTTCGACCCCCTCGACGGGCTGCAGCCCGAGACCCAGGAGTTCTTCGCCCGGGCCCTGGCCCGGTACAACGACCTGCGCCAGGCCGCCAACGACCGCTGACCCGGGCACGGCGGTTCCCGGCCCCGGGCGGTCACGCCACCAGCAGTGCGCCCAGCCGCTGCTCCGTGCGCCGCCGGTGGGTGCGGACCGCCCGCACGTCCCGGCCGGTCAGCCGGGCCAGGCTCGCGGTGTCCCACCCGAACACCGTCGTCGCCAGCACGGTCTGCGCCGCCGTCACGCTGATGTGCCCGCCGCGGGTGGCGTCGACCACCAGCCGGGCCATGCGCTCGTCGGCGCTGTGCGCCTCGTCCAGCGCGGTGGCCGGGTGCACGGCGTCGTCCCGCAGCGTGGGCTCCCGGTCCCGCAGCCGCCGGTGGCGGCGAACCGCCGTCCGCAACCGGTCCCGCAGCCGCGACCGCAGCACCGCCGCCGGCCACGCCGTCCCCGCCGGCAGCGGCGCCCGGACCAGCTCGGCCATCGTGGCGGCCGCCTCCCCGTCCAGCTCGACCCGGGACCCCCACGGCCCCCACCCCACGTAGCCGGCGAACCCGGCCGCCGTCGCCGCCACGACCGGGACCAGCGCCTGGAGCGCCGCCCGCGCCGCCACGGGATCGCCGCCCGCCGCCAGCGCCAGGAGCGTGCCCAGCACGCGGTTGGCCGCCACCGGGTCGTCGTGGCGCCGGCACGCGTCGACCACCGCGCCGAGCCGGCCGGCCCCGGACCCGGCCCGCCTCACGGTGACGCCGACCACCCGGCCGGCGGTGATCGCGGCCGGCCCGTCGCCGTCCGGCGACGGACCCGGAATGCCTGATTCCGGAGAGGTCCCACGTCTCGGGTACCGGGCGGCGGGCCAGCGAGCGCCACTCGGCGTCGAGGCGGTCGTAGACGGAGCCGGTCATGGCTCCGAGCGTCCGCGGACAGCGTTGCCCGCGAGGTTGCCACAGGTGTTGCCACCAGCGGTTTTTCACCCGGTCGCAGGGCCGTTAGCTGGGCGGGCGCGGGTGACGGGACCCGTTGCGGCCGCGCGGCGCGGCGAGGAAGGTCCGGACCCCGAGCGGCAGCCGGCGGCGCCCCTCGTCGTCGAGTGCGGCGCCGACGAGCCGGGCGCTGGCGGCCTGGCGGACCGCGGCGTCGGCGTGGCGGGACAGCCCGAGCAGCAGCGTGGTGGGCGTGCTCGGGTTGCCGGCCAGCTGCCGGTCGACCACCACGTCGTCGAGGGCGGCGAGGCCGTGGGCCCGGGCGCCGAGGGCGGGGTGCTTGGCCATGCGCCGGAGCACCGTGCGGTCGGTCTCCTGGCGGGGGTCGGACAGGGCGGCGACGACCGCCTCCGGTAGGTCCCGCCGCAGCGCCACCTCCGCCCGCACGAGCGGCGACCGGTCGCGGGCCAGGGTCGTCAGCGCCCACAGCGGCGCGCCCGGGCGCCGGGCGGCCTCGCTGCGGTCCGACTCGGCCGCGCTGGCGACGGCGGTGCGCCAGCACGCCTCGCAGCAGCCGCCCGGCGCCGGTACCGGCGCGGCGACCGCCGCCCGCTTGCGGCACACGGCGCAGCGGTGGCCGGACGTCTCGGTCTTCGCCATCCGGCGGCGAGCATTCCGCCCCCCGGCACGGTGACGGTGGCGGCGCCCGCTCGGAATGCTCCGCCCCGATGGCGCTCGAACGCACGGCGATACCCCGCGAGTTCTCCAGCCCCCGGCGGTTCAACCGCCGGTTCCGGCTGATCCTCGCCACCGTGGGGCTCGCCGCGCTCGCCGGGCCGATCGGGTGCATGGCCGCCATCGCCAACCGCCCCGAGCCCGAGACGCCCACGCTCGAGGCCCGCCACGCCGACTTCGCCGCCGTCGTCGCCCACAGCTACCTCGACGGCGAGACGCTCCCCGTCCCGGTGGCCGACGGCATCAGCGCCGCGGCCGGGCGCGAGTCCCTGGACGACGACCTCCTCGCCGACCAGCAGCCCGACCCCCAGCCGATCGCCCACACGTGGGTCATCTCGATGGGCGCCGAGGTGGAGTCGATCCCGGTGGGCGAGGCGTCGCAGCGCACGGTCGAGACCCACCGCTACCTGGTGGGGGCGACGAGCGGGCCGTTCGTGCTGGCCGTCCCGGTGATCCAGACCCCCCGGGGCGCCCCCGCCCTCGGGGCCGTCCCCGCCATCGAGCCCTTCGTCCCCGACGCGGCCGCGGGCGACCTCGACTCGCTCGACTGGTCGGCGGCCTACGAGACCGACCGGGCGTCCGACACGCTCCAGCAGCGCATCACCGAGTGGGCCACCGCGTTCGCCACCGACGACCGCCGCCAGCTGCTGGAGATCACCGGCGACTCCCGCAACGGGATCGAGTACGTGGGCCTGGGGTCGTGGCAGGTGGTGGGCGAGCCGGTGGTCGGCGGCCTGTTCACCCGCAGCGACGGGGCCGCGGGCACCCACGTCGAGATCGGGCTGGCGGCCGTCGACGACCCCGCGGTCACCACCCGGGTGTCGTTCGACCTGCTGGTCGAGGACGCCGACGAGCCGCTCCCCGAGATCGTGGCCTGGGGTCCGGCGGGCGGCGCCCTGACCCTCGCCCCCTACGAGAACGCCACCCCCGTCCCCGAGCAGGAGAGCGGCACGGCCACCTCGTCCACCACGGCGTCCACGAGCGCGGTGCCGGCGGCATGAGGTACGTCCGCAAGCTCTACCGGCGGCTGGCCGACGACGGCGGCGGCACCGGCACCGTCGACCGGTCGACGATGGCGTTCCGGGCCACGCCGTGGGTCGAGCGCGAGACCGGGGGAGCGTTCACCCTCTACACCGGCCGCGACGGCAGCCTGTGGCTGTACGCGGTCGTGCGGAACTTCCCGCTGTTCTACGAGGACGACGCCGCCATCCTCGACGCCGGCCGCCGGGTCGAGAACGTGCTGCACGAGATCGGCAAGACCAGCCTGTCCCGGGCGTTCGGCATCCGCTCGACGGCCAGCTACCGGGACATCCACGTGCTGTCGGTGCGGTGGGAGGGCACGCCGGAGGTCCCGCCCGGCACCCCGACCCCGGCCGAGGAGGCGTACCTCGCCGACGTGCTCGACGGCCTGCACGTCCCCCAGCAGGCCACGTTCCTCGGGGTCAAGCTCCGGGACCTCGACGCCATGGCCGCCGCCCGGTCCCGCTCGATCGTCGACATGACCGTCGAGCTCGTGGCGTCGGTGCTGGGCGACAAGCCGACCGACTACGCGGCGTTCGAGCCCGACCGCCGGCACATCGCCGCGGTGCTGCGCCGCCACGAGTGCCGGGCGCCGACGCATGCCGAACGCCGCCGGCTGGAGGCGTGGTTCAACGACGGGCGCCACGCCGAGCCCGAGATCATCCGCCTGCCCGACAAGCTGGTCGTCAACTCCCGGGACGAGCTCGAGTTCGTGGCGCTGGAGCGGTTCGGGGCGCCGATGTTCTCCGCGCCCCACGCCATGTGGCTGGCCGACGCCTTCAACCTCGACCACGGTCCCCAGGTCGTGTCGCTGCGGGCCCAGCTCCAGACCGGCGAGGACACCAACCGCGACCTGCGCCGGTCGGTCCGCCTGCAGAGCAAGGACCGCGAGGACGACCGCATCAACAACCCCCACGACGAGGACAGCGAGGAGAGCGAGCGGCTGGAGTTCACCCGGGCGATCCGCCAGGAGTACGCCCAGGGCCGGGACATGCCGTCGCTGTACGGCTGCTCGGTGGTGTTCGGGCGGCGGACGCCGCCCCGGCACGCCAGCGAGACGTTCGTCGAGTACCTGTCGGCGATGTACGGCATCGAGACCCGGCCGCTGGAGCACCGCCAGATGCTGGCCCTCGACGAGGTGCAGCCCACGTCCCGGGTGCGGTGCTCGCCGTGGCCGCAGCGCCTCAACCTGGGCATGGTGGCGTACTCGGGCATCGCCTCGTTCACCGACCTCGGCGACCCCGAGGGGGCGTTCGTCGGCCAGGGCCTGCCGGACGGGACCCCGGTCTACTTCGACCCGATGGCGGCGTCCCGGCACGACAAGCCGCCGGTCACCTACCTGTGCGGCCGCCCGGGCAGCGGCAAGACCATGCTGCTCCAGCTCCTGTGCCTGCAGAGCGTGCTCATGGGGCACCGGGTCATCGTGGTCAACCCCAAGGGCTTCGACTCGCTGCAGCCGTTCGTCGACCTGGTCAACCGGGACACCGACCGCACCGCCGAGCGGGTGTCGCTGGCCACGCTGGCCAGCGAGGAGGGCGGCGGCGCGTTCGACCCGTTCCGCTACGCCCGGCCCGACACGGCCGCCAGCATCGCGGCCAACTTCGTGACCACGGTGATCGACCTCGACCAGCGGCAGCGGACCGCCCTGCGCTTCGGGCTGAACCGGGGTGCGGTGGGCGGGGCCCGGTGCGTGGGCGAGGCGTTGCGGTGCGTCGACGACCCGGTCGTCGTCGACCTGGTGGAGAAGATGTGGGAGTCGACGCCGCTGTTCCAGCTGGCGGTGGGGATGCGGCCCCGGCCCCGGTTCGACGAGCACGAGCTGTCGAGCGCGCTGACGCTCATCGAGTTCGACGTGGACCTGAACCTGCCGTCGCAGGTCAAGGAGGTCTACACCGACGCCGAGCGCATCTCGCTGGCGGCGATCCGCTGCGTGACGACGGCGTCGGTCGGCATCCTGTCGCTGTCCGACGGCGGGGTGATGGCGACCGACGAGGCGCACACGGTGCTGGGCCACGCCGACACGGTCCAGCTCAACTCCAAGATGATGCGGGAGGGCCGCTCGTTGAACGTCGGCCTGATCTACGCCTCGCAGCTGCCGTCGGACGTGCTGTCCAAGGGCATGGAGACCTACATCTCCCGGGTGTTCGCCATGGCGCTCGACGACGACGCCGAGGCGGCGGCCGCCATCAAGCTCGTGGGCTTCGAGGTGACCGACGAGCGGATCCGCATGCTGCGGGACGCCGGGCCCCGCCGGCGCACGGCCGACTACCCGGGCCGGGCCGCGGTGTCGCTGCACCGGGACCTCGGGGGGAGGCGGTCGGCCGTCCTCCACGACCCGATCCCGGACCGGGTGTTCCGGGCGTTCTCCACCAACGTCGACGACCGACGGGCCCGCACCAGCGCCGGCCCGTCGCCCACGGCGGCGTGAGATGGGAGGCAACGATGGGTGATCGGCTGCGGATCGTGGTGATCGGGCTGCCCGAGCTGGGCTACCTGCTGGAGGAGACCGCCCCGGCGGGAGCCGACGTCGTGACCATCCCCCGCGACGCCGACGTCGCGGCCGAGCTGGCGAGCCGGGCCAAGGGCGCCACCCGCGAAACGATGCTGTTCGTCGTGGCCGACACGGGCGAACCCTCGGTCGACCGGCTGCCGGACACGCTGGCCCGCGGCGGGTTCCGGGCGGTGGTGCTCGCCGGACTGCCCGGAGCGGTCGGGACCTACGCCGCCCACGAGAGCCTGCGGGTCCTGTCGGCGCCGTTCACCGCCAACGACGTGCTGGCCGCGCTGTCGGGCCTGCCCGGGGACACGCCGTTCTTCCTGCCGATCGAGGGCGGCGACCGCACCTTCGGCGAGGCTCAGCTGGTGCTGCCGCCGTTCCGGTCCAACGGCCGGCGCGAGCGCAACGGCGTGGTGTTCCCGGCCCGCCCGGAACACGACGAGGACCCGCTCGGCCCCCCGGTCGCGGACGCGCCGCTCCCGCCGCTCCCGTCGCCGCCTCCGCCCCCGGTGTCGGCGCCGCTGTCGCCGCCGTCGCCGCCCGTGACCCCCGGCGAACCGTGGCCGCCCCCGCCGGCCGGGTCCCGGCTCGACCAGGATGCCGCGCCGCCCGCGCCGGGCGAACCCCCGCCCCCGGCGGCAACCCCGCCCCCCGACCCCACCCGCCCGCCACTGGTCACCGCCGGCGTCGCCGCCGCGGTGACGCCGCCAGCCCTGGCGAACGGGTCCGAGCGCGGACCGGTGCCGGATCCGCCGCTGGCGACCGTGGAGCCTGCGGTGTCGGGTGCTGCCGAGCTGTGTCGGTCGGCTTGAGCGGGCCGAGGGCCCGGTGCCGGATCCGCCGCTCGTGGCGACCGGGGAGCCTGCGATGGCGGGTGTCGCCGCGGTTGTGTCGGCTCTGGCCGACCTGGTCGAGGGCGGGTCGCCGCCGCCAGCCGGATCCCGATGATCCGGCGAACCCTGACCCGCCTCCTGCTCCGCTCCTCACGGACGCCGAGCCGTCCGGGACCGGGCACCGGCAACGGGCACGGCAACGGCAACGGGCACGCCGGGCTGCTGGACGTCGACGTGCCGTCGTGGGCGCAGATCCCCGAGCGGCCGCTCGACTCCACCGACTGGTCGGGGCCGTCGTCGGGACCGCCCCCGACGTGGGCGGCGCCCCGGTCGCTCACGACCTACAACGACGAGCCCGTGATGCCGGGTGCCCGGTTGCCGGCCCCCGAGGGGCCGGCGGTCCGCCGCAAGGGCGAGGTCATCTCCGTGTGCTCCTACAAGGGCGGCAGCGGCAAGTGCCTCACCGGCGACGTCCTCGTCACCGACCCGGCGACCGGCGTCCCGCACCGGCTCGACGAGGTGGTGCGCGAACCGGGCCTGGGCACGGTCTTCACACTCGACTGGACGACGGTCCGGGCGGTGCCGATCGCCGCCAAGATCGACTCCGGGGTCAAGCCCACCGTGCGGGTCACGTTCGCATCGGGCCGGTCGGTCACCGTGACACCCCACCACCCGTTCCTGCTGGCCGACGGGTGGCGCCCCGCGGAGAAGATCGCCGTCGGCGAGCGGGCCGCCCTCCCCGCCCGCCTGCCGTTCCCGACCGAGCCCCGGCGCCTCGCGGCCACCGAGCTGTCCGCCCTGGTCGCCCGCCTGTCCGACCACGGCTGCCTGCGCCGCCGGCCGCTGACCCGGCCGCTGCCGACCGACGCCTATCGCCTCCCCGCCGAGCAGCTCGGCCGGTTCCTGTCGCTGCTGTGGGCGGCCGACGGCACGGTCGACCGTGACGGCGTCCCCCGGCTGGCGATGGCCGAGCGGGACGTGGTCGCCATGGTCCAGCACCTGCTGCTGCGCTTCGGCGTGCAGAGCACCATCGCCGCCGACGGGGACGCCTGGCTGCTCACCGTGGCGCCCGGCTTCCGGGCGCCGTTCGCCGACGGGGTCCTGCTCTGCGGCCCGCCCGGCGACCGCCTGGCCGCGGCGGCCGCCGCGGAGCCGAAGGCCGAGCTCGACGGGGACGTCTTCTGGGACGAGGTCACGGACATCACGCCGGCCGGGTCCCACCAGGTGTGGGACCTCACGGTGGACGAGACCCACTGCTTCGTGGCCAACGACGTCGTGGTCCACAACACCACGACCGCCCTGCTCGCCGCGTCCACGCTGGCCCGGGCGGTGCGGCCGGGTGGGAAGCGGGTGGCGCTCGTCGACGCCAACACGGCGCAGTCGTCGGTGGCGACGATCCTGCAGCGGCCGGTCCGGGGCTCGGTGCTCGACCTCGTCCGCACCGACGTGGACGACGCACTGCTCGCCCGGGCCCTGACCCCGGTTCCGGAGGCCGGCGACCTCGACGTGCTGTTCGGCGCCCCCGACCTGCGCAGCACCGACGAGCGGCTGCTGACCCCGGCGCTGTGGCGGCGGATCGTGGCCACGCTGCGGCGGACCCACGACTACGTCATCGTCGACACCCCGGTGGCCGAGGCCGTGGGTCACGAGCTGTTCGACGACTTCGTCCTGCGGGACTCGTCCGTGCTGCTGGTGGTGCTCGACCCCAACCGGGAGACGATCCACAACAACGTCGAGTGGCTCGACATCATCGGCGACCCGGTGAGCTCCGGGGGCCGCAACTTCCCGCCCGACCGGGTCGCGATCGTCCTCAACCGGGCCGACCCGCAGCTGGTGTGGAACGTGCAGAGCGTCGGCGACCACTTCCGCCGCTACCACTTCCTGGGCGCCATCCCCCACAGCGCGGCGGTGCAGCAGGCGGCCGACGACGCCCGCCTGGTCCAGCGGTTCGACCCGACGGTCGACCAGGCGGTGCGCACGATGCTGGCGGCCCTGGTCGACGAGCCACTGCTGCTCGACCCGGAGACCGGGCGGAGCGCCACCGGGTCGCCGTTCGACCGGCTGCTGGAGCGGCTGTTCGGCCGGCGGTCGCGGGCGGAATGCTCATCGCCGTGAGCCCGACCACCGCCCCGGCCCGAGCGTCCCGGCGCTACACCCCGCCCCGGAGGGCGAGGTCGGCACCGGCCACGCCCCAGCCGGTGCCCGGACGGGCAAGGGCGGCGTCGCCGGCACCCGACCGGGTGCTGGTCGGGTCGTCGGTGGAGGCGGCGGCTCCCGTGATGCGGCGGGCCGTGGCCGCCATGGTCGACGGCGCGGTCGGTGGTCCTCGGCGTGGTCGGGTTGGCCGAAGCCGGGTGGCGGACTCGGACTGTGGCGGGCCCTCGGTGCCACCACCGCCGGCTGGGTCGACTGGGCCTGGTCGTTCCACCGGGTGGCGTGGACGATGATGGCCGCCGCCGCCGTGTACCACGGGGTGTGCACGGTGCTGTGGCAACGGACTCCGGGCAAGTTCCTGGCCGGGCTGCGGGTCGAGACGCTCGACGGCGGCCGGGTGCCGGGCCGGATGGCCTGGTGGCGGGGGCTGTGGAGCGCGACGACGTTCGTGCCGTCGGTGATCACGCCGCTGCTGGTGACGGCCGGGTGGCTGACGACGACCACCGGGTCCCGCCGGTCACTGGCCGACCGGGCGGCGGGCACCCGGGTCGTGCGGGCCCGCCGCTAGAACCCCTCGCCCCACTCGCAGGCGGTGCCGTCGTTGTCGTCGTCGAGGTGGGGGCTGTAGCCGGGGTCGCCCCGGCGGAGGGGGAGCGCCCCGGCCATCAGCGCGTCGAGGCACGTGCGGTACTGGGGTCCGCCGGGGCGGGTGGTCGGGGGCGTCGACGGCGGAGCCGTGGGTGCCGGCGTGGTCGGGGGCGCGGTGGTGGCCGGCGGCACGGTCGTGGCCGGCGCGGTGGTCGTCGTGCGCACGACGGTGGGCGGCGGCAGGGCCGGGACAGTCGTGGTGGTGGGTGCGGTCGTGGTCGGCGGCGGGGCGTGGCCGTCGTGGTGGTCGTCGGTCCGACCGCGGCGGCGTGCTCGGTCCGGCCCTCCGGGCGGAGGGCGAGGGCCGCGCCGAGGATCAGCCCGAGGACGACCAGGGCGGCCGCCAGGTCGGCGGTGACACGGAGCCAGAGCGGCGCCGACCGGTAGCGCCACGCGATGTCGTCGAAGGTCCGGCGGACCGGTCCCCGCTCGTCGACGGTGGCGGTCCGGTCCCTCGACCCCGACCGTTCGGACTCGGCGAGACCCCACCCCGCGGCCCACCCGGGGCCCAGCGCCGAGGGCAGGCGCAGGGGCGTTCGCTGACCCGCGGGCGGGCTCCCCGGCGCCGAGCTCACCGCCCGGCAGGCGTGGCTCCGGGTGGCGGGACCGTTCGGGGCTCGCGCCGGGCGGTGGCGGTGGCGTGCCGGGCCGTGGCGCGCTCGGTACCCGGCTGGTGTGCAGGCCCCAGGGCGACTCGCCCTGTCCCTGCTGGCCGCGGGGGTCAGCCGGTGGCGTGGTGGCGGGGGTGCGGTCGTCGTGTGGGTGCGCCGGTCGGGGCGGCCGGCGTGGGGGTGTCGGTCGCGTCGGTGGGGTCGGTCGGGTGGCGGTGCGGGGCGCGGCGGGTCCGGGCGAGGTCGCTGCCGTAGTCCTGCCACGGACCCTTCCGGTTCCCCATCGTTGTGCCTCAGCCGCCGCCGGGCGGCCGCGTTCTACCCACACGCCCGCCTCCCCATCTCGGGCGCACCGTAGCTCAGCGCGCCGCCGGGTCACCCGTTGGTGTTGATCGCCTGCGCCTCTTCGACCGTGATCGCGAGCGTCGACTGGCGGACGATCGAGCTGCCGATCGGCGTCTGCGGTCCGCCGTTCACCGAGTACGTGCCGCTCCAGCCGATGCTCGACGTCACCGTGTACCCGCCCGCCGCCTGGTAGGCGTGCGTGCAGTCGGACGTCGCCCCCGGCGACCACGGCACACCCTCGTCGCACTCGAGCGACGCACCGTCGCCGAAGTCGTAGGTGACGCCGCTCGGCCTGGCCGTGGCCACGACCGAGATGATGCCGGGCACGCCGGCCTGGGCCGTCACCGTGTCGAGCGAGGACGCGTCGATCCAGAACCAGGTGTCCATGCCGACCAGCGGGAAGGCACCGTTCGCCCCGGCCGCGTCCGGGCTGGTGTGCACCCACTGCGTCGGGATGCCGGCCAGCATGCGGTCGATGGCGAGCAGCGCCACGTTCTCGGGCGTCACGGCCTCGAAGCGCCGCCAGCTCGCGCCGGCGGGGTTGGCGGGGAACACCGGCCGACCCTCGATGTAGCAGACGTAGCGGTACCACTCGCCGGCACCGTCGTCGGGCGGCGTCGGGTCGTTGGAGTAGTCCGGGACCCACCGGTAGACGCCGTGGGCCTCGACGTCCTCGTTGCCGTCCTCCTCGGCGAGCGGGTCCTCGTCGGTGCAGGGGATGCTCCTGCCGCCGCGGCCGGTGCTCAGCTCGTCCATCTGGGCCTCGGTCTCGGCCAGGAGCCCGGCGTCGGTGATGTTGCCGCTGCCGCAGAAGTTGCCGTCGCAGGCCGCGGCCGGAGGGACGGCGACGGCACCGACGGTGATGATGGACGGGGCGGTGGCGGCGACCATGACGGCGGCCGCGCCGAGAAGCTTCCTCATGTCGCCGGGCACTCCTGCGGTGTGAACGTGATCTCTGCGATCTTCCAGGTCTCGCCGACCTTCTGCAGCTTCGCGGTGACCGCGGCGCTGTAGACCTCCTGGGGGCCGAGGGGCGCCCCGGTGTCGGTGCTGTAGACGGTGGTGGTGTCGATGGCGCAGTCCTCGACCGTGGCCGAGTCGCCGGTGACGACGACGCTCTGGCGGTTGTGCTGGGTCGTGGACTGGGGGCGGCGGTGACCCGCCTGGTTGTCGGTCTTCGTACCGATCGTCTCGGACAGGGCCACCCCGGTGAGGAGCTGCGTGAGCACGGGGTCGTTGGGGTCGGTGGCCGCCCCGACGGTGGCGAGGCCCGTGGTCCAGGCGTTCCAGACCTCCTCCTCCGGCGGCAGCGTGGTGGTGCTCTCCTCCGCCGCGGTGGTGGTGGTCTCGTCGTCGGCCTCGGTGGTGTCGGAGGTCGTCTCGTCGTTGTCGTCCCCGCCGCCGCACGCGAGCAGACCAGCGGTCAGCGCGACCGCCAGTGCAGCTGCGGTGATGCGGGTTCGTACGACCATCTCCACTGACTCCCTGCTGGCTCGATCACGGGCTGTCGGGCGGCATCCGAGCCCCAGCGCCCCACCGCTCGGATGCGTGGGCCGATGGTAACCAGAACAGGGACCCCGGCGGTACGCGCCCCTACCCCGCAGCCGCGACCGGGTAGACACTGCTGCGAGCGCGCGCCGGTGGGGCATTGCCCCGGAATAATCACAATTGTAGGATTTGTCCTGGTTGGGCTCTGCTGCGGGGGCGTGGCAGAGCGTTCGTGGAGGCCGCATTGACCATGGATATCAAGAGGGTTTTCATGATCGTCGCCGCGGCGTTCCTCGTGCTGTCGATGTGGCACAACCCGTCCGGCACGGCGACGGCGTTCGCTGACTTTCTCGGAAACGTCGGGAGCTTCCTCGAGGATGCGATCGACAAGTTCACCGAGTTCTTCCGGGGCCTGACCGCGTGAGCCCTTCGCGCCGTCGGCGCGGAGACGATCTCTTCGGTGTAGGTCAGGTCGGGCCCCTGTACTCCGAGCAGGGGACGAACCCGGCGGATCCCGAAGGCGCACGCAACGTAGCCGACGCACCTCCGCCGGTCGTGATGGAGCGGCCTCCCGGGATCTTTCGACGCGTCGGGGACTGGCTGGGCGCGTTGCGCCGCCGCGTCCTGCCGCTACCGGACGAGGTCATCGAGCAGTATCTCGGCCACGGTGAGCGCATGATCCACAGCGACCACCCGTCGCTGCAGGCATTCATCGTCCAGAACACGATCCTGTTCGCGATCCTGGCCGTCGTCGCCATCTTCTTCGGCGCCACATTGAACACTTCGTTCGTGACCGCGGGCTTCACGTTGCTGGCGTTGAGCATCGTGCTGCTCATCCTCGTGCTCAGGCGCCTGCGCGAGCGATACACGAGCTACGTCGTGACCAACGTGCGGATCATGCGCATCTCCGGCGTCATGGCGCGGCGTGCGCATTCGATCCCCTGGGTCCGCGTCACCGACCTCACCTACGAGCAGAGTTTGAGCGGACGGCTGTTCGGGTTCGCCACCCTCCACATCGAGTCCGCCAACGAGGACTCCGGCCTGCGTGACCTGGAGGGCGTCAACGACCCGGTGAAGTTCAACCGCTACGTCGTCGACATGGTCGTGGCCAAGCAGGGCCCGACCGCCCCCGGCTGGGAGCAGCAGGGCGAGCCGCCGCCCTACCTGGCCCAGCCGCCCAAGGAGAGCGTGATCCGCAAGCAGTGGGCGAGGTACAAGCAGCGGCGGGCCGAGCGGGCCGAGCGCAAGCGGCCCGACGAGCCGAGCCCGCACCGGACCCGGCCGGCCCGCGCGCCGTCGGCCAGGGTGCGGTCGGATCCGATCTTCGACGCGGACGAGATCGCCCGGCGGGGCGGCGCCAGCCGCACCGATCCGTTCGGCCCCTACGACGCCGACCGCGAGGAGCCGCGCGACGTCGTGACCGTCCGGGACCCGACCGCGTCGGGTGACTACGACTCGACCAGCGGGCGACGACGACGACCTGGGCGGCGGCACCGACTCCGGCCTGCCCTGGCAGCCGCTAGGCCCCGGGCGGGGCACTAGCCGGCGCCGGCGGAGGTCACGCCAGGGCCCGCTGGTTGAGGGCCTGGAGTCGCTCGCAGGCGTCGAGGTACTCCGACACCAGGCGCTGGACCACCTCGGCGGTGCGCTCGACGTGGTTCATCTGGCCGACCACCTGGCCGACCGGGTTGAAGTTCACGTCGCGGGCCGCCTCCGGGTAGCGGTGGCCCCGCTGCACGGCGTCGAGCGCCACCATCATCTGCAGCGGCATGGGCAGCGGGCCGGGCGACTCGTCGCCCTCCCACGCCTCGGTCCAGTCGTTGCGCAGCATCCGGCACGGCTTGCCGGTGAACGACCGCGACCGCACCGTGTCGTGGCTGCTGGCGTCGAGCAGCGACTGCATCTGCGCCGGGGGCACGTCGGCCTCCTCGACCGTGAGCCACAGCGACCCGGTCCACGCCCCCTGGGCCCCCATGCCCAGCGCGGCCGCCACCTGGCGACCGTCGCCGATGCCGCCCGCGGCCAGCACCGGCAGCGGGGCGACGGCGTCGATCACCTGCGGCCACAGCACGACCGACGCCACCTCGCCGCAGTGGCCGCCGCCCTCGGTGCCCTGGCAGACGACGAAGTCGAGGCCGGCCTCCTTGTGCCGCAGCGCGTGGCGGACCGAGCCGCACAGCGCGCCCGACCAGCCGGCCCGAGCCCTGGATGCGGGCCACCACGTCGGGCGGCGGGGTGCCGAGGGCGTTGGCGACGAGCCGGGCCGCGGGGTGGTCGAGGATGACGTCGACCTGGGGCCCGGCGGTGACCGCGGTCCAGCCCAGCAGCTCGTGGTGCTTCTCGCCGTCCGGCAGCTCGGGGACGCCGTGGTCGGCCAGGATCTTGGCGCCGAAGGTCCGGTGCCCGTCGGGGACGTGGCGGGCCATCTCGGCCTCCAGCTCCTCGGGGCTCATGTCGTCGAGGTCCATGCCCTCGTACTTCGACGGGATGACGATGTCGACGCCGTAGGGGCGGTCGCCGACGTTGGCGTCGAGCCACGCCAGCTCGATCTCGAGCTGCTCGGGGCTGAACCCCACGGCGCCGAGCACCCCGAGCCCGCCGGCCCGGGACACCTCGGCGACCACGTCACGGCAGTGGCTGAAGGCGAAGATCGGGAACTCGATCCCCAGTTGCTCGCAGATCTCGGTGCGCACGGCGGGACTCCCCCGGGTCGGTTTACGGGAACAGGACGGCGGCCAGCGCGGCGGCCCGCCGGTCGAGCCGGTCGGGGTCGTCGCCCAGCAGCATGATCTCGAGGAACACGGCCAGGAGCTGGCCGGACACGACGGTGGTGGCGTCGGCGTGGTCGGCGGGCAGCTCGGGGAACAGCTCGCCGAGCCAGCGGTCGACCGCGCCCTCCAGCAGGGCGGACAGGCGCCGGGCCTCGGCCAGGGCGACGGCGTCGTCGCGCAGGCTCTCGCCGATGAGCAGGCGCCACACCCGCAGCTCGTCGAGCGACTGCGTGGCGAGCGTGGTGAAGAAGCTCCGGCACCGCTCGCGGGGCGCGAGGCGCGGCGTCGACCGGCAGCGCCAGCGTGCGGAGGCCGTCGTCGTAGTGGCGCTGGGCCACGATGGCTCCCAGCAGGTCGGACTTGGACCCGACGTAGTGGTACAGCGTGGCGATGTTGAGGTCGCAGGCGGCGGCCAGCTGGCGCATCGTCATGCCCTCGACCCCGTGGTTGGCGATGAGCTCGAGCGCGGCGGCGAGGATCCGCCCCCGCTGCCCCGGTGCCGTCGTGCTCGTCGCCGCGCCCACGGCCGGCAACCTACCAATCAAGCGCTTGATCGAACCAAATCCTGATAGAAAACCGGGGTGCTGTTCCCCATGCGGCTGATGCCCGGGATCGAGGAGGGGTCGGTCACCCTCGCGTTCCGGCGCTGGCGCCGGCCGGCCGCCAAGCCCGGCGGACGCCAGCGCACCGCGGCGGGGGAGCTGGCCATCGACGCCATCGACCCGGTCGACGTCGACGACGTCACCGACGACGAGGCCCGGCGGGCCGGCCACCGTGACCGGGCGGACCTGCTCGCCGAGCTGGCCCGCCATCCGGAGGGCACCCTCTACCGCATCGCGTTCCACCGGGTCGGCGACGACCCCCGCGTCTCCCTGCGGGACGACACCGACCTCGGCCCCGACGAGCTGGCCACCATCGCCGCCCGGCTCGACCGCCTCGACAGCACCCGGCGCAGCGGCCCGTGGACGCGGGCGGTGCTCACGCTCATCGCCGAGCGGCCGGCGGTCCGGGCGCCCGAGCTCGCCCTCGCCATGGGGCGGGAGACGCTGGCGTTCAAGCGGGACGTCCGCACCCTCAAGGAGATGGGGCTGACCGTCAGCCTGGAGACCGGCTACCGCCTGTCACCGCGGGGGCGTGTCGTGCTCGACCACCTAGCGACCGAACATCGCTAGCCACTCGGCCTCGGACCGGGGCTTGAACACGAAGTTCCACTCCCGGGTCTCGCCCATGGTGGCCGACGGCTCGGCCGAGTACAGGTGGCCCGGGAACAGCACGGCGTCGTCGGGCACCCTGGCCAGCTTCTGCGTCAGGCTCTCGTACAGCAGCGCCGCGTCGCCGCCGGGCAGGTCGGTGCGCCCGCAGCCCTCGAGGAACAGCGTGTCGCCCGACACCAGGTAGCGGCCGTCGACGAAGAAGCACTGGCTGCCCGGCGTGTGCCCGGGCGTGTGGATCAGCTCGACGCCCACGCCGCCGACCTGCACCACGTCGCCGCTGGCGTGCTGGACGAGGTCGCCGTCGCCCACGCGGGTCACCCGGCGGACCCACGGGGCCTCGTCGGCCTGCACGTGGATCGGCACCGGCGCCGCGGCCAGCAGGTCCTCGACCCCGGCGATGCTGTAGCCCATCATGTCGCCGCCCACGTGGTCGGGGTGGTAGTGGGTGACGAGGGCGCCGGTGACGCGCATGTCGTCGGCCGCGGCGATGTCGAGCAGGCCGGCGACGTCGTAGGCGGGGTCGACGACCAGGGCCTCGCCCGTGGTCCTGTCGCCGATCAGGTACACGAAGTTGACCATCTGGCGGGCGATGGGGTCGGTGCGGGCGAAGTCGCGCCCGGCCAGCAGCTGGCGGAAGTAGAGGCGGTCGGGGTCGGAGGCGTCCACGACCCGAGGCTACCGACGCCGTCCGTGCCAAGGTGAGGCCATGGCCGATGCGGACATCGACGCGGTGAGCCTCGACGTCGGGGGCGTGCTCGTGGTCCCCGACCACGGGGTGCTGGCCCACCACCTGCGGGCGGCGGGCATCGACTTCGACCGGTCCTGCTTCGGCGACGGCCACTTCCGGGCCATGGCCGAGGTCGACCGGTGCCGCTCGGTCCCCGAGGAGTTCACCGACTACAACCACGGCTTCACCCATGCGGTCGGCGTGCCGCCCGACCAGGTCGAGGACGCGTGCGCGGTGCTGCGCCGCGAGCTGGTCCCCGGGCTGTGGTGCCAGCCGATCCCGGGCGCCCGGGACGCGGCGCGCCGGCTGGCGGACGCCGGGGTCCGGCTGGCCGTGACGAGCAACTCGGACGGCACCGTGGCCGACCTGCTCGCCCGCCACGAGATCGCCCAGGTGGGGCCGGGGCCCGGCGTGGCCGTCGAGGTCATCACGGACTCGGGTGTCGTCGGGGTGGCCAAGCCCCACCCGGCGATGTTCGCGGCCACGGCCGAGGGCCTGGGCCTGCCGCCCGGGCGGATCTGCCACATCGGCGACAGCGGGACCTACGACGCCGACGGCGGTGCGGCCGCGGGGATGCGGGCCGTCCACGTCGACCCGCTGGGCCTGTGCCCGGAGGCGGGGCACGAGCACGTGGCCTCGCTGGCGGCCTTCGCGGACGCGGTCCTGGGTGAATAGGGTCCGGCCATGACGAGCGTCGATCGTGACGGGGTGGTGGCCGCGCTCGAGGAGGAGTGGCGCGAGCTGCTCGCCCTGCTCGACGGCCTGGCGCCGGAGGACTGGGGGCGGCCCACCGACTGCCCGGGCTGGTCGGTGCAGGACAACGTCGCCCACGTCATCGGCACCGAGGCCCTCATGGAGGGGCGGCCGGCGCCGGAGGTCGAGCTGGGCGACGTGCCCCACGTCCGCAACGACATGGGCCGGTTCAACGAGCAGTGGGTCGTGCACTACCGGGGCCGCCCGCCGGCCGAGCTGGTGGCCGACCTGCGGTCCGTCGTGGCCGAGCGGCGGGCGAGCCTGGCCGGCATGGACCAGGCCGGGTTCGACGAGCCGGCCGACACGCCCGGCGGGCGGGACACCTACGGCCGGTTCATGCGCATCCGGGTGATGGACATGTGGTTCCACGAGCAGGACATCCGGGAGGCGGTGGGCGAGCCCGGGCACCTGGCGGGCCTGGCCCCCGAGTGCGCGCTCGCGGAGGTCGTGGCCGCGCTCGGCTTCGTCGTGGGCAAGCGCGTCGGCCCGCCCGCGGGCACGACGGTGCGCTTCGTGCTGACCGGACCCCTGACGGCGCGGATCGACATCGAGGTGGGCGACCGGGCCCGTGTCGTCGAGGGAATTCCTGGTGAACCGACGGTGACGCTCACCGTCCCGGGCGACCGCTTCATGCGCATCGTCGGCGGTCGGGCCACCGCGGAGGATGCCGCGTCGGCGGTCGCTCTCGCCGGCGATACCACTCTCGGTGGCGCGATCGTCACGAGCTTGCCCTACATGATCTGAACTGCGCTTCCATTGACTGAACGACCCGACATGAGGCGAACGGGGACCAGCCCGTATGCTGCGGGGCGCGTGGGTTTCACCGACCGCTTCCGAGAGGCCGCCGAGGCGGCGCGGGCCAAGCTCGCCGAGACCGGTGTCCTCAACGACGCCGACGCCATCCACGGCGTGCACGCGGTCGACCCCCACAGCCAGGACATCAGCATCGCCAAGCGGGCCATGGCGCTGGGTGCGCCCGACCCCTACTCGCTGATCACCCACGACGAGGTCGTGGCCCTCACCGGCATCCCGGTCGGCGGCCCCTCGCTCACCTACGCCGACGACGACCTGGGCGTCCGGTTCGACGCCGAGGACGGGCACCGCCGGGCGTGGTCGTTCGGCGTGCACGCCGGGCACGCCGTGTCCGACGACATCCCGTTCGACCCGCTCAGCTGGTTCGAGTGGATGGTCGCCCTGCTCGACGAGCCCGAGCCCGTGGACGACCTGGGCGACAAGGCCGTGTACGAGGACGGCCTGCTGTACGTGCGGGGGGAGGGCCGGGCGTTCTACGTGCTGGTCGACGCCCCGCAGGGCTCGCCGATCAAGCTGCTGTGGGCCACGACGCTGGCCCGCCGGGTGCTCGACCGCTTCGCTTCCGGAGAGGCGGGCTGACCACGGCTGCGGCACCGGCCTCGGTGGCCGGCCTCACGCTGTCGTCCGCACGGGGGCGCTGGGTGCTGGCCGCCACGGTGGGTGGGTCGAGCATCGCCTTCCTCGACTCCACGGTCGTCAACGTCGCCCTGCCCCACATCGGCGAGGACCTCGACGCCGGCGTCGGCGGCCTGCAGTGGGTCCTGACCGGCTACCTGCTGGCGGTGTCCTCGCTGATCCTGCTGGGCGGCTCGCTCGGCGACCGGTTCGGCCGCAAGCGGGTGTTCCAGATCGGCGTCGTCGTGTTCGCCGCGGCCTCGCTGGGCTGCGCGGTCGCCCCCACCGTGGTGATGCTGGTCGCGGCCCGGGTGGCGCAGGGCGTGGGCGGCGCGCTGCTGACCCCCGGCAGCCTGGCGATCCTGGAGGCGAGCTTCCGGCGTGAGGACCGGGCCCGGGCCATCGGCGCCTGGTCGGGGCTGTCCGGCGTGGCCTCCGCCATCGGCCCGTTCGTGGGCGGGTGGCTGGTGGACGCGGCCTCGTGGCGCTGGATCTTCCTCATCAACCTGCCGCTGTCGGCGGCGGTGCTGGCGGTCGCCGCCCGCCACGTGCCCGAGTCGTCGGACCCCGACGCCCCGCGCCACGTCGACGTGCCGGGCGCGCTGCTGGTGGCGCTCGGCCTCGGCGGGCTGAGCTGGGGCCTGATCGCGGCGGGCGACGACGGCTGGGCCGCCACTGCGGTGTGGGCGCCGCTGGTGGCCGGCGTCGTGGCCCTCGTCCTGTTCGTCGTCGTCGAACGGCGCAGCCCCTACCCGATGGTGCCCCCCGGCCTGTTCGCCATCCCCCAGTTCCGGGCGGCGAACCTCGTGACCCTGGCGGTGTACGCCGCGCTGGGCGGGACCTTCTTCCTGCTGGTCATACAGCTCCAGACGGTGCTCGGCTACTCGGCGGTGGAGGCGGGGGCCGCCACCCTGCCCATCACGCTGCTGATGCTGACGTTGTCGTCGCGGTCCGGGGCCCTCGCGGCCCGCATCGGGCCCCGCCTGCAGATGACGGCGGGGCCGCTGCTCGTGGCGCTGGGCACGCTGCTCATGACCCGGATCGAGCCCGGGGTCGGCTACGTCGAGGTCGTGCTGCCCGCCGTGCTGGTCACGGGGCTCGGGTTGGCGACGGTGGTGGCGCCGCTCACCGCCACCGCCCTGTCCTCGGTCGACGACCGGCACGCGGGCGTGGCCTCGGGCGTGAACACCACCGTCGCCCGGGCCGCCCAGCTGGGAGCGGTGGCCGCGCTGCCGCTCGCCGCCGGCATCACCGGCGAGACCTACCTCGACCCCGACGCCTTCACGTCCGGCTTCCGCACCGCCATGATCATCACGGCCGCCCTGGCGGCGCTCGGCGGCGTGATCGCCGCGCTCCTGGTGCGCAACCCCGAGGCCGTGCCGGAGGTCGAGCCCGCCCCGGCGCCGACCGGGTGGTTCTGCGGGGTCGAGGGCCCGCCGATCGACACGTGCCCCGGTTCGACGGCCGGTCGGGCACCCTCGGAGCGGGCCGCCTGACGCTCCGTCAGGTTCCGGCCGGCATTGCGTTCGACCAGCCGCTTTTCGCGGTCGACGAAGTCGCCTCGGGGGTAGGGGGTCGGACTAGACATGGGGGGACGGGCGCACAGGGCGTACGTCAACGGTGCACGGTGCTGGGGCGAGAATGGGGGCACCAACGATGAGAACACTGCTGGGGCGCATGCCGCCGCTCGCCGCCGCGGCCGGCGCGCTGCTGCTGGCGGCCTCGTGCAGCGGCGGCGGGGGCGACCCGTCCGCCGCCAGCCCCTCCACGACCCCGTCCTCCAGCCCGACCCCGACCGCCACGGTGGCCGTCACCGCGCCCGGCACCGAGCTGTCGTTCGGCCAGCCGGCCAGCATCCTGCTCGAGCAGGACGAGCAGGCGGGTGTCGTGGCCGTGTCGATCGTGAGCATCACCCCCGGCACGCCCGAGGAGGCCCTCACGCTCCAGCTCGCCACCGGCGAGCCGTTCTACGTGACGATGACCGTGCAGAACACCGCGGCCCCGCCCGACCTCGGGTCCTACGTCCCCGAGCTGATCGCGTTCGAGGAGGACGGACGCCAGGCGGTGGCGGTCAACGAGCCGCCGGGGTTCCTGCCGTGCCCCGACAACGGGGTCGCCTCCCTGCCGGTGGGGGGCACGTTCATCACCTGCGAGGCGTTCGTCGCCAACGAGGGCACCCGGGTCACCAGCGTCGGCTTCGTCGTCCGCCCCGGACGTCGACCCGATCGTCTGGAGCTGACCCCCGGCGGGCGGCGCCCGATCAGGCGCCGTCGCCCCCGTCGGGATCGGTTTCCGCGGCCGGTGCCGGCGCCCGCCGGGCCTCGAACTCGGCCAGCGACAGCACCTCGCGCAGCGGCATCTGGCGCAGCCGGGCGACGCGGGCGGCGTCGTCGTGCTCGACCTTGACCCGCCCCGGGCTGCGCTTCACCCGCACCGGGAGGCCGGCGACGTCGACGGTGGCCGCGGCCCGGGCGGCGGGCCAGCGCTCGAGGTTGGCCCCCCGGACGCCCAGGCGTCCCCGTCTCGGCCACGAGCACGGCCGCCACCTGGGCGGCGAGCGCCGTGTCCGCCAGGGCGCTGACCACGTGCGCCGGGCGGCCCTTCTTCATCACCACCGGCGTGACCCACGCGTCGTGGGCGCCGGCGTCGAGCAGGGCGGCGACCGTGTGGGCCAGGACCTCACCCGTCGCGTCGTCGACGTTGGCCTCCAGTTGCACCACCGGCTGGCCGGGCGCGACGCCCGTGGCGCCGGTCGCCGCCGCCTCGCCCAGCACGACCTGCACGACGTTGGGCCGGCCGTCGATCTCCCGGGTCCCGGCGCCGAACCCCGTCGACTCGATGCGCATGGCGGGCAGCGGGCCCCACCCGGTGGCCAGCGTCGCCACCAGGGCCGCGCCCGTGGGCGTGGTCAGCTCGAACGGCAGGTCGACGCCGTGGGTCGGCGCCCCGGCCAGCAGCCCCACGACCGCGGGCGCCGGGTTGGGGAGCAGGCCGTGGGCGGCCCGGACCATGCCGGTCCCGGTGGCGACCGAGCTGCACCGGACCTCGTCGACCCCGAGGACCTCGAGCGCGGCGGCCGTTCCCACCACGTCGACGATGGCGTCGAGCCCGCCGACCTCGTGGAAGTGGACCTGCTCGGGCGGGCGCCGGTGCAGGCGGCCCTCCACCTCGGCCAGCGCCCGGAACGCGGCCAGCGCCCGGCGCGCCACCCGCTCCGGCAGGCGGGCCTCCTCCACCAGGGCGGTGATGTGGGCGGCGGTGCGGATCACGCCGGTCTCCTCGGTCCGCACGTGGATCTTGGTGGCGGCGATGCCGCACCGCAGGACCGGCTCGACCTCCAGCTCCCAGCCGTCGACCGGCAGCAGGCCCAGGACGTCGCGGACGGCGTCGGGGTCGGCGCCGGCGTCGATCAGCGACCCGAGGGCCATGTCGCCGGCGACGCCGGAGAAGCAGTGGAACCAGGCGATCGTCACTTGAGCATCCGCAGGATGGCGCAGGCGGCGCCGAAGCCGTTGTCGATGCCGACGACGGTGATGCCGGCCGCGCACGACGCCAGCATGGCCAGCAGCGCGGTGATGCCCCCGAAGCTGGCCCCGTAGCCGGCGCTGGTGGGCACCGCCACCACGGGGGCCGGGGTGATGCCACCGACCAGGCTGGCGAGCGCCCCTTCCATGCCGGCCACGACGACGACGGCGTCGGCGTCCACGATCATGTCGGCCGACGCCAGCAGCCGGTGGACCCCGGCCACGCCCACGTCGGTCAGGCGCTGCGGGGTCAGGCCGTGGGCGGCGAGCGTGGTCGCGCACTCGTCGGCCACCGGGAGGTCCGCGGTGCCGGCGGTGGCCACCACGATCGTCTCGGGCCGGGGCGCGGCGGGCCGCCACACGACGGTGGTGCCGGTGCGCTCGCCGCCGGGGTTGGCGGCCAGGGCCGCCTCGGCCCGGGCGTCGTCGGCGCGGGTCAGCAGGATCGGCGTGCTGCCCGCCTCGGTGAGCAGCTCCGACACGATGGCCGCGCACTGCTCGGGCGTCTTGCCCGGGGCGTAGACCGCCTCGGCCATGCCCTGGCGCAGGGCGCGGTGGTGGTCGATCCGGGCGAAGCCGATGTCGGCGTAGGGCAGCCGCCGGAGCCGGTCGAGCGCGTCGTCGGTCGTCACGGCACCGACCTGCACGGCGTCGAGCAGCCGGCGCAGGGCATCCTCGTCCACGGCAAGAGCATGCTCCTTCCGTGACCCCGACCGCGAATGCGTCCGGGGGTCGTCGGTAACCTCGCGCCGTGCCGGGTGACGGACTGACCATCACGGGCGGCACCGTGCTCGCCCCCGCCCGTTCCGTGGCGGCCGACGTGGTGATCGCCGGCGATCGGGTCGTCAGCGTGGCCGGGGCGCCCCTGGCCGGCATCGGGGCCACGCTCGACGCCGCGGGCCTCGTGGTGGCGCCGGGGCTGATCGACCTGCAGTGCAACGGCGCCGGCGGCATCGACCTGGCGACCGAGCCGGAGCGCCTGTGGGAGATCGCGGTCCTGCTGCCCCGGTGGGGCGTGACGGCGTGGCTGCCCACGATCGTGTCGGGCCCGGCCGAGGTCCGCCGGCGGGCGCTCGGCGCCCTGCGGGCCGGGCCGCCGGACGGGATCGCGCCCGGCCGCTACGCGGTGCCGCTCGGCCTGCACCTGGAGGGCCCGTTCCTGGCCCCGGCGCACCGGGGCGCGCACCGGCGCGAGCACCTGGCGGACCCGGACCGGGCCGTCGTCGCCGGCGAGGACTGGTCGGCCGCGGCGGGCGTGGCGCTCGTGACGCTGGCCCCGGAGCTGCCCCGGGCCGTCGACGTCGTGCGCGAGCTGGTGGAGCGGGGCGTCGTGGTGTCGGCGGGGCACTCGGCGGCCACCGCCGCGGAGGCCACGGCCGCCGCCGACGCCGGCGTGACGTACGTGACCCACCTGTTCAACGCGATGCGGCCCTGGCACCACCGCGAGCCCGGCCTGGCCGGCGTGGCCCTCACGGATCCGCGGCTGACGGTCGGCGTGATCGCCGACGGCGTCCACCTCCACCCGACGGCGGTCGCCGTGGCCGCCGCCGCCCTCGGGTCACGGCTGTCGCTCGTGACCGACGCGGTGGCGGCACTGGGCACGGCGGTCGACCCCGGCGACGCCGCCGGATTCCGCCTGGACGACGGCACGCTGGCGGGCAGCACGCTGCCGCTGGACCGGGCCGTCCGCAACGTCGTGGCCTGGGCCGGCGTCCCGGTGGCGTCGGCGGTCGAGGCGGCGACGGCCACGCCGGCGGGTCTGCTGGGCCTGGCCGACCGGGGCACGATCATGCCCGGCGCGGTGGGAGACCTCGTCGTGCTCGACCGGGCGGGTGAGGTCGTGGCGACGGTGATCGGGGGGCGGGTGGCGTTCGACCGGCGGGGCATGCTGCCCCACCCCCGCTACACGTGAGGTCCGGCGACGGTGCGGGCCATGCGGACCTGAGCGACGGCGGCTGCCAGGGGATATGCGCGGGGCGGGTAGCATCGTCCGTCATGTCCGCACCCGATCGGCCCCCGGGCGGGGAGCGCATCGGCTTCCTCGGTCCCGAGGGCACATTCACCGAGCAGGCGCTGCTGTCGCAGGCCGACCTGGCCGCCCGAACGCTGGTGGCGCTGCCGTCGATCCCTGACGTCCTGCGGGCCGTCGAGTCGGGGCACGTCGACCTCGGGTTCGTGGCCGTCGAGAACTCGATCGAGGGTGCGGTGACGGTCACCGTCGACACGCTGGCGTTCGAGACCGGGCTGCTGATCCAGCGCGAGGTCGTGATGGGCGTGCAGATGAACCTGCTGGCGGCCAGCGGGGTCGGGGTGTCCGACGTGCGCCGGGTGCTGTCGATCCCGGTGGCGACGGCGCAGTGCCGGTCGTTCCTGGCGAGGGAGCTGCCGGGGGCGACGACGGTGGCCACGTCGTCCACGGCCGAGGCCGCCATGCTGGTGGCCGGCGACGAGCACGACGGGCACACGGCGGCGATCGCGCCGGCGGTGGCGGCCAAGGTGTACGGGCTCGACGTGCTGGCCACCGACATCGAGGACCACCCCGACAACGCCACCCGCTTCGTCGTGGTGGCGCGGCGGGGCATCCCGGCGCCGACGGGCCACGACAAGACGTCGGTGGTCATCTTCCAGCGCACCGACCGCCCGGGCTCGCTGCTCACGATCCTGCAGGAGTTCGCCGCCCGGTCGATCAACCTGACCAAGCTGGAGTCGCGGCCGACCAAGAAGGGCCTGGGCCACTACTGCTTCCTCGTCGACCTGGAGGGCCACGTCGGCGACGAGCTGGTCGCAGACTGCCTGCGGGACCTGAGGTCCAAGGTCGAGGACGTGAAGTTCCTGGGCTCGTACCCGGCCGCCGGCGAGCACGGCCCGGCCCGCCGCCGCGAGGCCGAGGCCGCCTGGCGCGACGCCCGCGACTGGGTCGAGCAACTGCGCGACGAGATCCTCGTAGCTACCCTCTCCCCCTGGAGCGGTGGCCGAGTGGACGAAGGCAGCAGTCTTGAAAACTGCCGATCCTCCGGGATCCGTGGGTTCGAATCCCACCCGCTCCGCACTGTGATGTCGCGAGACATGTGCAAGGACCGAATCCCCGGGGGGTTGGGTCCTTGGTCATTCGGAGCGGGGTTGGTAGCCGCGGTTGGGGTTGAGGGTGAGGTGGAGGCGGGGAACGATGGATTCGTTTGAGGGTCGGTTGGCCGTGGTGACCGGCGGCGCTACTGGGATGGGCCGGGAGCTGGTGATCCAGCTGGCCGCGGAGGGCTGCTCCGTCGCCACCTGCGACATCAACGGCGAGAGCATGGCCGAGACAGCGAGGTTGGCCGGCAAGAACGCCCCGGCCAGCGTCCGGATCACGACTCACGTCGCCGACGTGTCGGATGAGGCACAGATGAACCGCTTCCGCGACCAGGTCGTGTCCCAGCAGGAGGCGGACCACGTGGATCTGTTGTTCAACAACGCTGGCATCGTCGGCGGCGGCAGCTTCCTCACCAGCCCCCGAGCCGAGTGGGACAAGACCTTCGCTGTGTGCTGGGGTGGCGTCTACAACGGCATGCGTGCGTTCGCCGACCTGGTGGTGGCGAGTGACGAGGCTTACGTAATCAACACCAGCAGCGTGAACGGCTTCTGGGCCTCGCTGGGTCCCGGCGCTCCGCACACCGCGTACAGCGCGGCCAAGTTCGCGGTGAAGGGGTTCACCGAGGCGCTGATAGAGGACTTTCGCACCAACGCGCCGCACGTGCACGTCGCAGTTGTGATGCCCGGCCACGTCGGCACCGACATCATCCTCAACATCGGTAACGTCCACGCTGCCGCGGACCCCGACGTGACTCGTCGGCGCCTGGCGCGTCTCGGCGTGGAGACCGAGGGTGTGTCGGACGATGAGCTCCCGAACATGTTGAAGGCGACGGGCGAGAATTTCCGCGATAACGCCCCCATGACTGCAGCGCGAGCGGTGACGATCATCCTCGACGGCGTACGCGCCGGGAAATGGCGAATTCTCGTGGGCGATGACGCCCTCGTCCTCGACCAGGCCGTGCGGGCTGATCCCGAAGCCATCTACGATCAGAGCGGGTAGACGGCGGAAGCCATCACCAGCAGCGACGCCGGTTATGGCTGTACACCCGTCTGTCGTCACCGAGCGGATCGCCAGCTCCTCGCGCTGCTGTCGCCTGACCCGTCGCCCCAGGTCGTTCAGCTGCGGTGCAAGATCGTGACTCGTGTGGCGTCATCCGAATCACCGGCCGCTGGCATCACTGCCGACGGAGCTTCGCCGAACATCGGTCCCTGACCACGTCCGTGACTGGGTGAAGGACAGGACGGGCTCGGCGGTGGTGCGAACCCGTCGACTGCCGGGCGCCAGCTCGGCAGCGCTGCATCGGCTCGACCTCGCGGATGGCTCTCGACTCGTCCTACGGAGGTACGCCTGGCGCGCCTATCGGGAGGCCGAACCCGAGGCTCCCCGACGCGAGACCGACGCCCTGTGCTTCGCTCGCCGGCACGGGCTGGCCGTGCCCGAGGTCGTGGCGGCCGACGTCACGGGAGACCGCGTCGGTGACGGCGTCCCGGTCGTGCTCGTGACGCTCCTCCCGGGCCGACCCGAGGCAGTGCCCGACCTGGAGCGGCTGGCGGAGGTCGCCGCGTCCATCCATGAGATCCGCGCCGACGATCTCGGCCACGAGTACTTCCCGTGGTACGAGGAGGAGATGACGACGCCGCCGCCGTTGACCGAGCGGCGCGGCCTGTGGGAGCTGGCGATCGAGCTGTGGCGCCGCGCGCTGCCCGAGTACCGGCCCACGTTCATCCACCGGGACTTCCACCCCGGCAACCTGCTGTGGTCGCGCCGCGGTTGACGGGCATCGTCGACTGGTCGGCCGCGTGTCGAGGCCCGATCGGCTGTGACATCGCGCACTGTCGTGCGAATCTGCGTGACCTGGCGGACGCCGAGACCGGCGATCGGTTCGTGGCGGCCTACACCGCGGCAACAGGCGAAGCACTCGATCCGTTCTGGGTGATGGCCGGGCACCTCGAACACGACCACGACCACTGGACCCCCGGGCGCCTCGACGTCGATGAACCCGACCTCGAACGAGCAGTCCGAGCGATCACGGACCAGCCGATCGAGTAGCCCCGAGCATTCAGGCTCTTGGAGGTCGGGGCGCTCAAAGCACCTTGCGCATGTGGACGTCCTCGGGCTCGAGCTCGAACAGCTCGGCCAGCGGTTCCGCCATGGGCTGGAAGCCGCGACCGAGGTAGAACCGCACGGTGTTCTCCGATGGCGTCGCCGAGACGACCATGCCGGAGTCGCCGGCGGTGAGGGCGATCTGGTCGAGCTGCTCGGACAGACGGCTGCCGATACCCGTCCCACGCTTCGGTGCGCTGACGTGGAGGAATGCCAGCTGCGCGATCCCGGGCCGAAGGTGTGGCACGACGACACCGATGCCAACCAGCCGTCCGCTGGCGAACGCACCGAGCGCGATCCCGCCGGTGTCGACGTAGTGCTCGAGCGTGTGCACCCGGGCCTCGACGGAGTGTTCGCCGTGACCGTCCGGGTCCCAGGCCGACGCGCTCCAGTTGCCGTGCCGCGCGACGAGTTGGGTGCCGTGCTGGTCGTAGAGCACGTCGATGCGTTCCCTACGGTCGATCTCGACGACGCGCGACAGCTCGGTCCGGCCCAACCTTCGGAACTCGACTGCGGGTTCCACCACCTCACGTTGGCACGCGGACGTTGGCGCGGCGGCTTCAGTCGTCGCGCCCGGCGCCGCGATCGGGTGCGCTCATGTCCCCCGTCCCGGGCGTGCCATCGGCGAGCCCGTAGCGCAGGTACACGGTGCCCTTCGGACCCGCTACGGGCGGTTCGAGGAGTGTGATGTTCGTGGGCACCGCGCCACCGTCGAACACCTTCTTCCCGACGCCGAGCACGACCGGGTGCACCCAGAGGTCGAGGCGGTCGAAGAGCTTCTCGCGCAGGAGGGTCTGCACCAGGTTCAGGCTCCCGACGACCTTCACGTGTTCGTGCCGGTCACGGATCTCGCGCACCGCGCCGGCCAGGTCCGGGCCGAGCTGCGTGGACCCGGCCCACGAGAGGTCGGGCCTGCCGCGGGAGGCCACGTACTTCGGGACGCTGTTGAAGAGCGTGGCGATCTCGTCGTCCTCGCCGCCCTCCTGGTGCGGCCAGTAGGCGGCGAAGATGTCATACGTCCGCCGGCCGAGCAGGAGGGCGTCCGTGCCCTCGTACGCAGCGACGACCTGCGCCCCGGCGACCTCGTCCAGCAGGGGCGCCTGCCAGCCGCCGAACGGGAACCCCACCGGGTCCTCGTCAGGGCCGCCGGGCGACTGCCCGACGAGGTCGAGGGTTGCGAACAGCTCGATGTGGATGAGGCCCATGCCTTGCTCCCGATGAGTTGGTTGTCTCGGCCGGTGCGGGGTGCACCGCTCACCTCCACCACGAACGGCCCGAGCGGAAATCGACACCCGCCGTGCGCGACGTACGTGGGGGTTCTACCGAACCGGAGCGGCCGCGCCGAACCAGGTCCCGAGGGCGCGGGGCAGCTCTGGGTCCGTGACGTCTCCTGCCCAGGCGACATGCCCGTCGGGTCGGATCAACACGGCCGGGGGTGCAGCGATCTCGCCGAGGACCGGGAGCTCCCACACGCCGTCGTGCCTGGCGTCGACCAGACGGACCCGATCCGCCCACGGCGAGATGTCGAAGCCCCCGCCACCGAGGTCGAGGAGCACGGGCCGGGCGCCGTGCAGCAGGCTGAAGACCCGGGTGGGACCGTCCGCGGTGTGCAGGTCGAGGTCGGGCATGCGCCGCCCGAGCAGCGGGTGTCCCTCTCCGAGGTCGTAGTGGATGTCGAGACCGGAGATCATCCCGGCGATGCGCCGGCGCGGCTCGTCCATGCTCAACAGTTCGAGCGTCATGTCGCGAAGGGCCCGGCTGCGCTCGTCGACGCGGGCGAGCGCGACCTGCGCCATCGTGTTGTGCAGCACCCGGGCGCCGACCGGGTGCCGTTCGGCGTGGTAGGTGTCCAGGAGGCTGTCGGGTGATGTCGCGTTGACCACCTGGGCCAGCTTCCATCCCAGGTTCACGGCGTCCTGCACGCCCGTGTTGAGGCCCTGTCCACCTGCCGGGCCGTGCACGTGGGCGGCGTCGCCTGCGAGCAGCACCCGTCCCTCGCGATAGGACGCCGCCTGCCGGGTCATGTCGGTGAACCGGGAGATCCAACTGGGGCTGTGCACCCCGTAGTCCGTCCCGTAGGCGGCGACGAGCGCCTTGCTGAGGTCCCCCATGGTGGGTTCGGGGGCGTTTCCCATGTACTCCTCGAGCAGCACGACCCGGTACGGTCCTCCGCCCTCCTCGCGGTTGACGGGACCGATGCCACCACCCTCGGGCCGCATGCCGATCGCCGGCTCCTCGTCCATCTCGACCTCGGCGATCAGGTGGCTGGCCGTCGGGTCCCACCCGGGGAAGTCGATGCCGGCCGCCTTGCGGATCAGGCTGCGTCCTCCGTCGCAGCCGACGAGGTAGTCGGCCCGGAGCGACGTGCCGTGGGACAGCCGGACGTCGACGCCGGTGTCGTCCTGGGCGAAGCCCACCACCTCGCAGCGACGATGGATCGGGACCCCGAGCTCAGCGACCCACCCGGCCAGGATGGGCTCGATCCGGCTCTGCCAGAGGGCGAGCGATGTAGTTGTGGCGGGTGGGGAAGTCGCTGATGTCCAGGAACGTCCCGGCGTAGCCCACGAACGGATGCTGCTGCCCCTCTGACAGGAAGCGTTCCGCGATGCCGCGCTGGTCGAGCACCTCGATGGTGCGGGAGTGAAGGCCGCCGGCACGCGATCCGTCGACCTCCTGATCGGCGCGGCGTTCGACGATCGCGACGTCGATCCCCGCCAACGCCAGCTCGCCCGCCAGCATCAGCCCGGTCGGGCCGCCTCCCGCGATCACCACCGCATGTCCGGTCATCGCCGCTCCTCGACTCCACAGGTTCTGGCCGTCATCGTCTCAGTGGACTTGTCATGGTCAGCACGTTTCGGTCGTTTGCGGCAAGCCCCCCGCCTCGCGCTAGGTTGCAAATGGCGGGGAAGGTTCACGCCGAATCTGGATCCACGGCCCAGTGCTGTCGCGAACCGATTCGGGCGCGACGGGAGCGGGCGGTCGGGGCACCTGGTTGTCACCGGTCAGTTGCCCAGGATTCATCGAGTGGCGAGAACCGCCGGGCACCTCCCCTGCGTAGTGGAGGCGACACCGTCTTCGGCCCACAGGGGGATCAACATGGCCCGATGTCGATCAGTCAGCGCGCTCGGCATAGCCGCGGCGCTCGTTTGCAGCCTGGTGCTCGCCGCGGGCCCTGCCTCGGCGGCACGCGATCGCACGCCGCCGACGGCGCCGAGCGGCCTTCGCGTCACGGCATCGACGGCGACGACTGTCTCCCTGGCGTGGAACAGCTCGACGGACAACACGTCGAACTTCTGGTATTGCGTGCAGACGAGCGGGAGCGGCTGCATCCGCGTCGACCCGCCGCGGACGACGCTCACCCGCACGTTCTCGTTGCCGAACAGGACCTTCACGTTCTCCGTCTACGCCGTCGACGCCGCCGGCAACCGGTCGGCGAACAGCAACACGGTGAGCTTCACCACGGCACCGGACACCATGCCGCCGAGCCCGGCGCCGGTGATCTCGGTGACGACGCTGTTCCCGACCAGGGCCGTGCTGACCTGGCCGCAGCCCGTCGACGACTTCAGCACGCAGGTCTACTGGACCCTCTTCATGAACGGGAGCGTGCTCGGCTATCCCGATCGGCTCGGCCCGCCCACCGAGACGCTGTTGGCCCTGACCCCGCAGACGACCTACACGTTCCAGGTCAGTGTGCGTGACCGCGACGGGAACGCCGTGACCGGACCGCCGCTGGCCGTCACGACGCCGGCCAAGACCGACGAGCAGGCGCCGACCGCGCCGACGGGCCTGCGGGCGGACACGCCCGACGGCCTGGACCTCGAGCTGTTCTGGAACGCGTCGACCGACGACACCGACCCGCAGGCACAGATCCGCTACGACGTGTTCGTCGACGGAACGCTCGCCGCGGTCGGCCTGGGCACGAGGACGATCCTGTCGTGCGCATCGACGGATCCGCTGGAGATCGTCGTCAGGGCCGCCGACACGTCCGGCAACGTGTCCGGTCCCAGCAACACCGTGATCTTCGACGACTGCAATCCCTGACGCCGGAGGGACCTACCGCGAGCCCCGAACCGTCGGGGCTCGGGGTAGGTGCGGGCCGCTCCCGTGAACGCCCGACAGAATGGTCAGGTGGAGCCACTGCACCAGGCTCGTGCCGCGTTCGCCGCACGGCGGTGGGAGGCCGCATACGACGCCTTCCGTGCGTGTGACGGTCTCACCGGCGACGACCTCGATGCGGTGGCGGAGGCGGCGCACTGGCTGGGACGCCCGGACGAGAGCATCGTCGCGTACGCCGAGGCGTATCGGGCCCACCGGGATGCCGGCGAGGAGCGCAGGGCCTCATTGTCGGCCCTGCTCCTGGCCTGTCACCTCCACTTCCGAGGCGATCGCGCCGAGGCGGACGGCTGGCACGCTCGCGCCCTGCGTGTGCTGAAGGAGGCGGACGAGGGTGCGGAGCACGGCTACCCCCTGCACCTGGAGATGTGGTCCGTCCTGACGGTCGATCCCGTGGCGGCCGAGGCGTCGGCCCGGCGGATGCAGGGCCTCGGCGAGCTCTACGGGGACGACTCGCTCGTGGCGCTGGGCGTGTTGTACGAGGGTCGGGCGCTGGTCAAGCAGGCACGGGTGCGGGAGGGTCTGGCCAAGCTCGACGAGGCCATGCTGGCCGCGGTCTCGGACCGGCTCGAGCCGATCTGGACGGGCACGATCTACTGCGGGCTGCTCGATGCCTGCCACGAGCTCGTCGATCTGCGCCGCGCCCAGGAGTGGACCGAGGCGATGTCGCGGTGGTGCGCGCCGCTGCCGGCCGCCTCCCTGCACCCCGGGATCTGCCGGTTGCATCGGGTCGAGATCCTCGACCTGCGGGGAGCCTGGGAGGACGCCGAAGCCGAGGCGTCGGCTGCGTGCGGCGACCTGGCCGGCATCGACGTGTTCGCCGTCGCCGACGGTCGCTACCTGCTCGGTGAGCTCAGTCGCCGGCGCGGCGACCTGGCCGGCGCCGAGGAGGCGTATCTGCGGGCGCACGAGGCGGGCAGGGATCCCCAGCCGGGGTTGGCCCTGCTGCGGCTCGCGCAGGGGCGCACCGACGCCGCAGCCGCGTCGATCGCCGCGGCGCTGGCCGCGTGCACCGGCGGGCGGTTGGAGCGCGCACGACTGCTGGCGGCCCAGGTCGACATCGCGCTCGTCGCGGGCGACGCCGGTCTCGCCGAGGCGGCTGCCGCGGAGATCGCCGAGATCGCCGTCGAGTTCGAGAGCGACGGGTTGCGAGCCGTGGCGCATCGCTGCCAGGGCGCCGTCAGCCTCGCTGCCGGCCGGGCCGTCGAGGCGCTCGGTTCGCTGCGACTGGCCGTCGAGGCGTGGCAGCAGCTGGAGGTGCCGTACGAGACAGCGCGCACCCGTGTGCTGCTCGCCCAGGCCTACCGGTTGCTCGGCGACGACGACGCGGCGACCCGCGAGTGCGCGGCCGCCCGGAGGGTGTTCGAACGCCTGGGCGCCGCCCCGGACCTCCGGGCCCTCGATGCCGGCAACGCACCGCCGGGCGGCCTGACTCCCCGCGAGGTGGAGGTCCTCCGCCTCGTCGCCTCCGGACAGAGCAACCGCGAGGTCGCGGCCAACCTCGTCATCAGCGAGAAGACGGCGGCGCGGCACGTGGCCAACATCTACGCCAAGCTCGGTCTCTCGTCGCGATCGGCCGCGACCGCGTTCGCGCACCGGCACGCCCTGGTGTAGGTCGCCCCCCACGATCTGCATGGTTCGGCCCATCGGGCGTCGCGCGGGTTTGCACATCGCGCCCGATGCGCAGCGGTGGGACCCGCTCGTACCGTCCTGGCCTCCGACGAAGCACACAGGGAGGTCACATCATGCCCACGGGCACGGTCAGCACCCGCCGGCTGGGTGACGGGCAGTCGCCGGAAGGCAGCGCGCTCGTCGCCGCAGCAGGTGCGATCGGCGACGTCCTGCGACGCCACGTCGAGGAGGGCGAGCGGGACCGCCGCCTCCCCGCGGCGACAACCGACGCGCTCGCCGCAGCCGGAATGTTCCGTCTCTGCCGTTCCCGCCGGCTGGGGGGCCTGGAGACCGACCCGCTCACGGTCATCGACGTCGTCGAGGAGCTGGCTCGTCACGACGGGTCCGCGGCGTGGTGCGCGCTGAACTGCGGCATCGCCGGGGTGCTCCAGTCCTTCCTGGCCCCGGAAGGTGCGAGTGAGATCGGCGCCTCGCACGATGTCGTCGTCAACGGCGTCATCGCACCGGCCGGCCGAGCCGTCGAGGTCGACGGCGGGTACCGCGTGAGCGGGCGGTGGTCCTTCGTCAGCAACTGCCACCGCTGCACCTGGCTTGCGCTGTCGTGCGTCGTCGTGGCGGGCGACGGGGCGACAGCGGCGGCAGGCGAACCACAGATCGTGATGACGTTCGTCCCGGCCTCGCAGTGGCGGATCTTCGACACCTGGGACACCGTCGGACTGCGGGCCACCGGCAGCCACGACGTCGACGTGTCCGACGTGTTCGTCCCCGAGCACCGGGCCATCTCGATCGAGATGTCGGAGCCCGTCCAGGACGGAGCGCTGTTCCGGTTCCCGTTGGTCGGCCTGTTCTCCGTCGGCATGGCCGCGTGCGCGCTCGGGCTGGCCGCGCGGCGATCGACGAGGTGCTCGACCTCGCATGCACCAAGACGCCGTTCGGGATGTCCTCGACGCTCGCGACCCGGGCAACCACCCAGATCGCGGTGTGCGAGGCCCTGGCGATGGCCGGCTCGGCCGGTGCGTTCCTCCGGCAGGAGGCCGACCGCATGTGGCAGGCCGTGCAGGCCGGTGGGCCGCCCACTCCGGACCAGCGAGCGCACCTGCGCATCGCCGCCACCCACGCAACGGGGGCGGCAGCGGCGGCGGTCGACCGCGCCTACACGGCGGCCGGGAGCTCGGCGATCTTCGGGTCGAGTCGCCTGCAGCGGAGCCTGCGGGACATCCACACGCTCACCCAGCACTTCTTCCTCGCGCCGCCGACCTACGAGATGACCGGCAAGGTCCTCCTGGGCGTCGAACCCGACGGGTTCATGCTCTAGAGGCGTGCTCGCCCGTGTCCAGTGCCCGGCGGAGCCGCTCGACGTCCTCGAGATGGTGCGTGGCGTCGTGGACGGCGTGCCGGCAGATCCATCGGGCGTCGACCACGTCTCCCCCGATGGTCGCCGTGGCCGTCCAGGAGGCGGCGGGCAGCTCCTCGAAGCGGCGGCTCAGCTCCGTTGCCTCGCGGTCGACGCCGGCCAGGGCCCGGCGGACGTCGATGGTGCGGGGGCGGGCGCGAAGTCGGGCTCGGGCGCTTCGCCGAGGTCCACCCCCGGCTCGGCGACGGCACTGTCGAGGACGAACCGCATCGCGAAGAGCACCTCGCGCACATGGTCGACGTACTCGCCGATCGACCACATCCCCGGGATCGGCCGGCGGAGCAGCTCGGCATCGTCGAGATCCGCGACCGCCGCCTCCCAGCGGGCCGGGAGCCGGCCGATGGCGTCGACCGCGCCCTCGTCGGTCCATCGCTCGCCGTCGAAGCCGCACTCGTCGCAGTGCTCCCACGCCATCCGGTCCATCGTCGCGTGCCCCCTCGTCACGCGTGGGGGAGCCAGCGGCCGCGTTGTTCCTCCGCGGTCGGTGGGGGACCGGGGAGGGGCGTGCGGCCGGGTGCCCGGAGGGCGTCGAGGTGGAGGGCGAGGTAACGGGCCCGGAGCTGGGCGGTGCGCTCGGGTGTGGCGGCCTTCAGGCTGGTGAGCTGCTCGAAGATGAAGGACAGGTCCTCGGGATCGAGGTCGGCGCGGAGGGCGCCGGCGGCCTGGGTGCGGGCGATGAGCTGCGCGTGGAGCTGCTCGGCGTCGACGCCGTTGCGCCACAGGTCCTCGGTGGGCTGGAAGCTGCCGGCGAGCTTGACCGTCAGCGCGTGCGAGTCGGCCTCGACGACGCGCCGCATGAACGTGGCGAAGACCTCCCACGGGTCGCCCGCCTCGTCGTCGAGCGCGGCGCGGGCGATGTCGACGTAGGCCTGGAGGCCGTCGCGGCAGAGCTGGCGGAGCAGGTCCTCCTTGCTGGCGAAGCGCCGGTACAGGCCGCTGATGTTGACCCCGGCCCGCTCGGCGACGGCGGCGATGGGCGCTCCCGGGTTGGCGACGAACACGGCGCGCGCGGCGGCGAGGATCGCCACGTCGTTGCGGCGGGCCGCGGCCTGCCGTCCGCTGAGACGGGGCTCAGACATCGTGGGGGCGCGCTGAAACGAAGTACTTTGTTCCACTACCGTCCGGGTCGACCGATTCGTTCCGTGCGGGCAGGGGAGCCATGGCCCGCCACCAGGAAAGGCGCATGCCATGACCGTTGCAGCCACCACCGCCGACGTCCAACCGTTCCGCGTCGACATCCCGCAGGCGGACCTCGACGACCTGCAGGACCGGCTGGCCCGCACCCGCTGGCCCGACGACGCCCCCGGCGCCGAGTGGAGCTACGGCGTGCCGCTGGGCTACGTGCGCGAGCTGGTCGACCACTGGCGCAGCGGCTACGACTGGCGGGCGCAGGAAGCCCGCATCAACGAGCACCCCCAGTTCACGACGACGATCGACGGCCAGCAGGTGCACTTCCTGCACGTGCGCTCCCCCGAGCCCGACGCGCTGCCGCTGATCGCCACCCATGGCTGGCCGATGTCCGTCGTCGAGTACCTCGACCTCATCGGGCCGCTGACCGACCCCCGCGCCCACGGGGGCGACCCCGCCGACGCCTTCCACCTCGTCGTGCCGTCCGTGCCGGGGATCGGCTTCTCCGGCCCCACCCACGAGGCCGGCTGGGGTACCCGCCGCGCCGCCCGCGCCTGGACGGAGCTCATGGCCCGCCTCGGCTACGACCGCTACGGCGCCCACGGCAACGACGCCGGCTCGCTGATCTCGCCCGAGGTCGGCCGCCTCGCCCCCGACCGGGTGGTCGGCGTGCACGTCACCCAGCTGTTCTCGTTCCCCTCCGGCGACCCCACCGAGTTCGAGGACCTCACCGAGGAGGACATGGCCGCCCTCGGGTTCCTCGAGAACTTCACCGCCGGCGGCGGGCTCGCCTACAACCAGTACCAGTCGGCCCAGCCCCAGACGCTGGCCTACGCCCTGCAGGACTCACCGGCCGGCTGGCTCGCGTGGGTCGCCCAGCTGTTCCAGCGCAGCGTCGACCCCGACTACATCATCACCAACGCCGCCATCTACTGGCTCACCGGCACCATCGGCTCGTCGGTCCGCCGCTACTACGACGACGCCCACGCACAGGACGCCCCGACCGAGCCGACCACGGTGCCGACCGGCGTGGCCGTCTTCGCCGCCGACTTCCAGACGATCCCCCGCTTCGCCCGCCGCGACCACGGCAACATCGTCCACTGGCGCAGCTACGACCGCGGCAGCCACTTCGCCCCCCACGACGCCCCCGACCTGCTCCTCACCGACATCCGCGACTTCTACCGGGGCCTGCGGTGACCACGGTCGTCGGGGCCGGCGGGACGTCCCCACGTCAACCGATGCCGAGCTGGGTGCAGACCCTGGCCACCTCGTCGAATATCGAGGCGGGGATCGTGTAGGGCTCCGCGGCGACGATCGAGGAGAGGTTCTCGGCGATGTCGTCCGCGGTGGGTGTCGTCCCCGTCCCTGCGACCCAGCCGTCGCCGAGGCCGACGAAGACCCTGGCGAACCTGCCCGCGCAGGCGGACACGTTGTGGTGGGTCAACGTGTTGGCGGTGCTGGCGAGGTAGACGACCACCGGAACCACCAGGTCCGGCTCGATGGCATGGAGGAACCCCGGCTCGGGTTCGAGCCGCTCGCGGTCGCCGACGGTCTCGAACACCATCCGGGAGTAGCCGAAGGGCAGGACGCAGTTGGCGAGGATGCCGTGCTCCGCTCCCTCGACGGCGATGACGTTCGCGAGCCCGAGCGTCCCCGCCTTGGCCGCCGCGTAGTGGGCCGAGTCGGGCTGGCCGAAGAGGCCGGCCGACGAGGCGATGAACACGAACCGCC
>CAVWYL010000035.1:0-13456 GCA_963759225.1 uncultured Acidimicrobiales bacterium
TGGGCCGAGTTCGGCGTGGCCACCCGCGCCCTGGCCCAGGCGGTGGCGGACGACGGCTACCGGGCCGACGTGGTGGTGGCGGTGGCTCGAGGCGGGCTGACGGTGGCGGGTGCTCTGGCCTACGCGCTCGGGGGTCAAGAACTGCGGGGCCGTGAACGTGGAGTTCTACACGGGGGTGGACCAGCGCCTGGACGTGCCGGTCGTGCTGCCGCCCACGCTCGACCTGGTGGACGTGGCCGGCCTGCGGGTCCTCGTGGCCGACGACGTGGCCGACACGGGGCACACCCTGCGCCTGGTCCGGGAGGTCCTGGCCCAGCACGTCGCCGAGGCCCGCACCGCGGTCCTCTACCGCAAGCCCCGCTCGGTCGTCGCCCCCGACTACGCCTGGAAGGAGACCGAGCGCTGGATCGACTTCCCGTGGTCGGCGGAGCCGCCGGTCATCGGGGTGTCTCACGCGTGATACATTGGCTGCATGGCCGATGTGTCGATCCGTGACCTGCGCAACCACGGCGGCGAGATCGTCGACCGCGCCGCGGCCGGCGAGCGCATCGTCATCACCCGGTCCGGCAAGCCGGTGGCCGAGTTGGTGCCGCTGCAGAAGCGCCCGCTCACCGCGGAGGCGCTGCTCGCACGGTGGCGGCGTTTGCCGCCTATGGACTACGACGCCCTGCGCGCAGAGCTCGACGAGATCATCGACCCCTCCCTGTGAGCAGCGGCTCGGCTCACGCTCGGGGTGTGCTCGACACGTCGACCGTAATTCGGCTGCCTTTTCTGCAGGATCCGGACTCGCTGCCCGACGAGCAGTACATCACGGCGATAACACTCGCCGAGCTGGCGGTCGGCCCGCTCGTGGCAACGAGCGACGACGAGCGCGCCCGCCGGCTGCTGCACCTGCAACAGGCAGAGAGCGACTTCACAGTGCTGCCCTTCGACGCCGATGCCGCCCGCTCGTTCGGGCGGGTGGCCGTGTCGTACCGGCGGGCGGGGCGCAAGGTCAGCGCCCGGACCTACGACGCACTCATCGCCGCCACCGCGCTGGCTCACGGCCTGCCCCTGTACACGGCCAACCCCGACGACTTCGCCGGCATCGACGGCCTGGTGGTGGTGCCGGTCTCGGTCCCGTGAGGCAGCATGGCTGACGTGCGGATCCGTGGCGAGCGCCTGGTGGCCGACCTGGAGGCCCTGGCCAAGGTGGGTGACACCGGGGACGGGGGGAACTGCCGGCTGGCGCTGACCGACGAGGACGCCGGCGGGCGGGAGCTGGTCGTCGGCTGGATGCGGGACCTGGGGCTCGACGTCCGGGTCGACCGCATCGGCAACGTCGTCGCCACCCGGGCCGGCCGCGAGCCCGAACTCGACCCGGTCATGACCGGCAGCCACGTCGACACCGTGCGCACCGGGGGCCGCTACGACGGGACGCTCGGGGTCCTGGCCGGGCTGGAGGTGGTGCGGGCGCTCGACGACGCCGGCCTGCGCACCCGGCGGCCGCTCGCCGTCGCCTTCTTCACCGACGAGGAGGGCAGCCGCTTCGCCCCCGACATGCTGGGCAGCCTCGTGTACGTCGGTGGGATGCCGCTGGAGGACGCCCTCGACGTCGTCGGGGTCGACGGGGGGGTGCTCGGCGACGAGCTCGAGCGCATCGGCTGGGCCGGAGACGCCGCCGTGCCGGGGCCGGCGCCCCACGCCTACGTCGAGCTCCACATCGAGCAGGGCCCGGTCCTGGAGGAGCAGGGCGTCACCATCGGGGCCGTCACCGGGGTCCAGGGCATCTCCTGGCAGGAGCTGACCGTCGCCGGCCAGTCCAACCACGCCGGCACCACCCCCATGCGGCTGCGCCACGACGCCGGCTGGGTGGCGGCGTCGGTCGTCACGTTCGTGCGGGACCTCGCCTACGAGCTCGGAGGCCACCAGGTCGGCACTGTCGGCCGGCTCGACCTGCACCCCGACCTGGTCAACGTCGTGGCGGCCCGGGCGACGCTGACGGTGGACCTGCGCAACACCGACGACGCGGACCTGGCCGAAGCCGAGCGCCGCCTGCGCGACCACGTCGCGGCGCTGGCCGACGGCGAGGGCGTCGAGGTCGGGTGGCGGCAGCTGGCCAGGTTCGAGCCGGTGACGTTCGACCCGGCGGTCGTCGACCTCGTGGAGCGGACCGCGGCGGGCCACGGCCACACGGTGCTGCGGCTGCCGTCCGGCGCCGGCCACGACGCCCAGATGTTCGCCCGGGTGTGCCCGACCGGGATGGTGTTCGTCCCCAGCCGGGGCGGTGTCAGCCACAACCCGGCCGAGTACACCCACCCCGCCGAGCTGGCGGCCGGGGCCCAGGTCCTGGCCGACGTGCTGGTCGAGCTGGCGGAGGGCGAGGCGTCGCGAGCGGAGCGAGCGAACCATCAACACAGTGCTTGCTCGGCACGAAGGCCGATCGGTCACTGCGTGACTTGGTCGCACCGTCGCCGCCGCCCAGATGGGCCCCATCGCCCGGGACGACGGCCGGCCCGCCGTCGTCGAGCGGCTCGTCGCCCTGCTGCGCACGGGGGCCGAGCGGGGTGCCGACCTGGTGGTGTTCCCGGAGCTGGCGCTGACCACGTTCTTCCCCCGCTGGTGGTACGAGGACGGCGACCCCGCGCTCGACGCCTGGTACGAGAGCGAGGTCCCGGGCCCCGACACCAAGCCGCTGTGGGACGAGGCCGCCCGCCTCCGGGTGGGGTTCAGCCTCGGGTTCGCGGAGCTGACCCCCGCGGGCGAGCGGTTCAACACCGCCGTGCTCGTCGGCCCCGACGGCCACGAGGTCGGCCGCTACCGCAAGGTCCACCTGCCCGGCCACGGCGAGCACGAGCCGTGGCGGCCGTTCCAGCACCTGGAGAAGCGCTACTTCGCCCGCGGCGACCTCGGGTTCCCGGTGTACGAGGCGTTCGCCGGCCGGGTGGGGATGCTGATCTGCAACGACCGGCGCTGGCCCGAGGCGTTCCGGGCGCTCGGGCTGGGGGGCGTCGAGCTGGTGTGCATCGGCTACAACACGCCGGTCCACAACCCGCCGGCGCCCGATCACGACCGCTTCGCCGACTTCCACAACCACCTGGTCATGCAGGCGGGCGCCTACCAGAACGGCACGTTCGTGGTCGGGGTGGCCAAGGCCGGGGTCGAGGAGGGCATCGACCACATCGGCGGGTCGTGCGTCATCCACCCGTCGGGGACGATCGTGGCCGAGTGCGTCGGCGTGGGCGACGAGGTGGCGGTGGCCGCCTGCGACCTCGACGACACCGTCTCGTACAAGACGACCGTGTTCGACTTCGCCCGCCACCGCCAGCCCGACCTCTACCGGTCGCTGACGGACGAGCCCGACCGCTAAGGCAGGAGCGGGGCGGGCGCCCCACGATCCGCTCGAAGTTGGCCGGGTCGGTCACGCCCTCGGTCGCCAGGACCAGCACCGTGGCCCCGGGCGGCAGCGGCAACGCGTCCCGGTGCTCCTCCACGACGGCGAGCAGGCCGGCCAGCGCCGCGGCCCCCGTCTCCCCCACGTCCAGCCCGGCGGCCGCCAGCGCCCGGACGGCCTGGCGGCAGCGCTCGTCGTCGATGGCGACGAAGGCGTCGAACGTGGCGGTCACGGTGGGCAGGGCCAGCAGGGAGGCAAGCCCGCAGTTGAGCCCGGCCATGATCGACCGGTGGGGTCCCGGGACCTCCACGATGTGCCCGGCGGCCACGGCGGCGCCCACACAGGCCGCGGTGTCCGGCTCCACGCCCACGAGCAGCGGGCCGTCGCCCGGCTCGCGCCCGCCCCGCAGGTTGGCCCCGGCCGCTGCGCCCAGCGCGCCCACGCCGAGGGGGACGAACACGGCGTCGACCACCGGGTCCCCGGTCCCGGCGAGCTGGGCCTCGATCTCGGTGAAGATGGTCGTGTAGCCCTCGATGACCCACCGGGGGACGTCCTCGTAGCCGGGCCACGACGTGTCCGACACCACCAGCGTGCGGTCGTCGGCCATCTCGGCCGCGTCCAGCACCGCGTCGTCGTAGGTGCCCGGGAACACGATCACCGTGGCGCCCTCGCTCTCGATGCCCTCGATGCGGGCGGCGGCGGTCCCCTCCGGCACGACGACGGTGGCGGCCAGGCCGAGCAGCCGGGCCATGCGGGCCACCGCCCGGCCGTGGTTCCCGTCGGTCGGCGCCACCAGCCGCAGCGGGCCGAGCCGGTCGGCCACGACGGCCGCCAGGTCGTCGAGGGTGGTCCACGCCGGCTCGCCGCCGAGCCGGTCGCACAGCACCCGGTAGGTGGCCCACGACGCTCCCAGCACCTTGAACGCCGGCAGGCCGAAGCGCAGCGACTCGTCCTTGACCAGCACCCGGCCGACCCCGGCGGCCGCCGCCAGCTCGGGCCGGTCCCACAGCGGCGTGGCCGCGTAGCCCGGCAGGCGCTGGTGGAACACGTGGACCGCGGGCCCCGGCTCCGCGGTTCCCGGGAGCTCCGCGGTCTCGTGGTTCACGTGCAGCGTCGAGGCCATGCGACGTTTCTAGCGGAAGATGTCGGACCAGGCCCGCAGCGCCCTGGCCCGCGACCGCGCGCTCCGGGGCCGTCGCCTGGGGCGCTGACCGGGCTCGGATCCGGTCCCGCGCTCCCCACCGCCGCGTCCCTCGCCCTGCTGATCGTGGCCGTCGTCGGCCTGAACCTGTCCGGCGCCACTGACCGTTTCACTCCCCGGAAACGCATCGGACTTCAACACTTTGTTGAGGCGTGGCAACCTGGTGGTGTGGCCGTGAGCTTTGTCCTGAACGGGGCGCCCGTGTCCGTGGGCGACCATCCGCACCTGCTGGCGGCTCTCCGGGAGGAGCTGGACGTCACCAGCCCCAAGGACGGCTGCTCCCCCACGGGCCAGTGCGGGTGCTGCACCGTGCTCGTCGACGGCAAGCCGACGGTGTCGTGCTCGCTCACCCTCGACCGGGTGGCGGGCAAGGCCGTGACCACGCTGGAGGGCATCGACGCCGACGAGCGCGCCCGCTACGCCGGGGCGTTCGCGGCCACCGGGGCGCTGCAGTGCGGGTTCTGCACGCCCGGCATCGTGATGCGCACCAAGTACCTCGTGGACAAGGACGGGCCCGGCCTCACCCGCGAGAAGGCCGCCCGCCACCTCGGGGGCCACCTGTGCCGCTGCACCGGCTACCACCCGATCCTCGACGCCGTCGACCTGCTGGCGGCGGGCAAGGAGGTCGACGTCGACCTCCCGCAGCCCGGTGCCGGGGTCGCCGTCGACCTCCCCCGCGCCGGCATCGGCGCCAGCATCACCAGGTACCAGGCCCACGACCTGGCGCTGGGCGACAAGCCCTACGTCGACGACCTGCGGGTCCCCGGGATGCTGCACGCCGCCCCGGTGCTGGCCGCCCACGCCCGGGCCGACGTCCTCGCCATCGACACCGGCGCCGCCGCCGCGGTCCCCGGGGTCGAGCGGGTGCTGACCGCGGCCGACGTCCCCGGCGAGCTGCGCATCGGGCTCATCCACCGGGACTGGCCGGTGTTCATCCCGGTCGGCGGGCGGACGTCCTACACCGGCGACCTGCTGGCGCTCGTGGTGGCGCAGGACCGGGCCACGGCCCGCCGCGCCGCCGAGCTGGTCGAGGTGGACTACCGGCCGCTCCCGCCGTTCGCCGACGCCCTGGCGGCGCTCGGATCGGACGAGCCGGCCGTGTGGGAGGTCGGCGACCCCGCCGAGCCCAACGTGCTGTCCCGCTCGGCCTACGCCCGCGACGGCGACGTGGACGCCGCCCTGGCCGCCAGCGCCCACACCGTGCACGAGGTGTTCCGGACCCAGCGCATCGAGCACGCCTTCCTGGAGCCCGAGTCCACCCTGGCGGTGCCCCACGACGACGGCACCCTCGAGGTGTTCTCCGGCGGCCAGGGCGTGTGGGACGACCGCCGCCAGATCGCGGACGTGCTCGGCATCGGCGAGGACCGCGTGCTCGTCCACCTCGTCGCCAACGGCGGCGCCTTCGGCGGCAAGGAGGACTGCGCCAACCAGACCCAGACCGCCCTGGCCGCCTGGCTGCTCGGCCGCCCCGTGAAGTGCACGTTCAGCCGGGAGGAGTCGCTGCACGTCCACCCCAAGCGCCACCCGGTGCGGGCCGAGTTCTGGGCCGGGTGCGACGCCGACGGCCGGGTCACGGCGCTGAAGGCCCGCATCGTGGGCGACTCCGGCCCCTACGCGTCCGTGGGCATGAAGGTGCTGGAACGGGCCGCCGGCCACGCCAGCGGCCCCTACTCGTGGCCCGTCGTGGACGTCGAGGCCGTGGCCGTGCGCACCAACAACCCGGTGTGCGGGGCTTTCCGGGGCTTCGGCGCCAACCAGGCCCAGTTCGCCACCGAGGGCGTCCTCGACCGCCTGGCGGACAAGGCGGGCATCGACCCCTGGGAGATCCGGTCGCGCAACGTGGTGATGCCGGGTGCCACGTGGGGACCCGGGCAGGTCATGGACGACGGCTGCCTCGGCGCCCGCGACTGCCTCGACGCCGTGAAGCCCCGCTGGGAGGAGGCGGTGGCGGCCGGCAAGGCCGTCGGCGTCGGGCTCGGGCTCAAGAACTCGGGCCTCGGCAACGGGTTCAAGGAGATCGCCCGGGCCGTCGTCCGCTTCGACGAGGACGGCGCGGTCGAGGTCCGCCACTGCTGGACCGAGATGGGCCAGGGCGTCCACACGGTCGCCCTCCAGGTCGCGGTCGAGGAGCTGGGCGTGACACCCGAGCAGGTCCGGGTCGTCGTCGACACCAGCCACGAGCTGGGCGCCGGGCAGACCACCGGCAGCCGGGGGACGCTCATGGGCGCCGGCTCGGTGGCCGACGCCTGCCGCAAGGCGTGCGCCGACGGCTGCCGGCCGGGCGTCGACTACGAGGGCGAGTACCGGGTCGACTGGACCCAGGCGCTCGGCACCGTCGAGCGGCCCACCATCCACTCGACGTTCGGCTACGCCGCCCAGCTCGTGGTCATCGACCGCGACACCGGCGCCGTCGAGCGGGTCGTGGCGGCCCACGACGTCGGCCGGGCCGTGAACCCGCTGCTGTGCGAGGGCCAGGTCATCGGGTCCGTCCACATGGGCCTCGGCTACGCGCTGACCGAGGACTTCCCCACCGACGACGAGGCCCGCCCCACCGCCATGACCCTGCGCCAGCTGGGCATCCTGCGGGCCAAGGACGTCCCGCCGATCGACGTGATCCTGGTCGAGCGGCCCCAGCCCCGGGCGCCGTACGGGATCAAGGGCGTGGGCGAGATCGGCCTCGTCCCCACCGCCGGCGCGGTGGCGGGGGCGCTGCACGACCTCGACGGCGAGTGGCGGGCGGCGCTGCCGATGCGGAACGGCGCGTGAAAGCAAGGTGACGCACCACCCCCGGCCTCGTCTGCGCCCACCACCACCTCTACTCGGCACTGGCCCGGGGCATGCCGGCTCCGCCGGGGACACCGACGAACTTCACCGAGATCCTGGACCGGATCTGGTGGCGGCTCGACCTCGCCCTCGACCTCGACCTGGTGCGCTGGTCGGCGCTGCTGGGCGCGGTGGAAGCGCTGGAGGCGGGGACCACCGCCATCGTCGACCACCACGCCTCCCCGGCCGCCATCGACGGCAGCCTCGACGTGATCGCCGGGGCGTGCGCCGAGGTCGGGGTGCGGGTGCTGTGCGCCTACGAGGTCACCGACCGCCACGGGCCCGAGGGGGCCAAGGCCGGGCTGGCCGAGAACGAGCGGTTCCTCCGGGCCGGGGGCCGGGGCCTGGTCGGCGCCCACGCCTGCCTCACCCTGTCGGACGGGACGCTGGACGCGGTGGTCGGGCTCGCTCGGGACCTGGGCGTGGGCGTCCACATCCACGTGGGCGAGGACGCGACCGACGCCGGGGCCGCGGACCGCCTCCGCCCGCTGGCGGCCGACGACTGGCTGCTGGCCCACTGCGTCCACGTCGGCCCGCCGCTGGCCGGGACGATCGCCCACAACCCCCGGTCCAACATGAACAACGGGGTCGGCTACGCCCGCCCGGCCCGGTGGGCCGCGGCCGGGAACCGGGTCGTGCTGGGCAGCGACGGAATCGGGGCGGCCATGGTCGAGGAGTTCGCCCTGGCCTACGTGGCCCAGCGGGCCGACGACGTCACGGCGACGCCGGAGGACGCCTGGGGCTGGCTGGCGGCCGGCGCCGACCTGGTCCCCGAGGTGCGGGGCGACGAGGTGACGTGGTCGGCCGACCGGGCCGACCCGTGGTACCTGGCCTTCACGCCCGGCGTGCGGGCCGAGCGGGTGGTCGTGGACGGCGAGGTGGTGGTCGACGGGGGTCGCTGCACCCGGGTCGACGGCGAACGGATCCGGGCCCGGGCCTGGGAGGAGGCGCGAAGGCTGTGGTCGAGGTCTGTAGATCGGCTGGCGGGGGTGCCGATGGCGCTCTACGTGCAGGACGCCCACCCCATCCGGGAGGCCATGGGGTTCGTGTCCCGGGCCGAGGACCTGGGCTTCGCCGCCGTGTGGCAGGCCGACAGCCGGTTGGTGCGCGAGGCGACGGTGCCCATGGCGGCGTTCGCCGCCACCACCGACCGCATCGCCGTGGGGTCGGGGGTCATCGACATCTGGACCCGCAACCCGGCCCGGCTGGCGTCGCTGTTCTCGACCCTCGACGACCTCGCCCCCGGCCGGGTGCTGGCCGGGCTGGGCGCCTGGTGGGACCCGCTGGCGGCCAAGGTCGGCGTGTCCCGGGACCGGCCGCTGCGGGTCATGCGGGAGGTGGTCGAGGCCGTGCGGGCCTTGCTGGCCTGCGACGGACCCGTCACCTACGACGGCGCCTACGTCCACCTCGACGGGGTGGAGCTGGACTACGTCCACCAGGAGCGGCGGGCCAAGGACGTGCCGCTGTACATCGGCGCGACCGGCATGCAGATGATGCGGCTGGCGGGCGAGATCGCCGACGGGGCGGTCCTCAACTACCTCGTGTCGCCGGCCTACAACGACCGGGCGCTGGCGGCGCTGGCCGAGGGCGCGGCCCGGGCCGGGCGCGCGCTCGACGACATCGACCGGCCCCAGCTCGTCGTGTGCTCGCTGTCCGACGACCGGGACGCCGCGCTCGACGCCGCCCGCCTGCTCGTCACCCAGTACCTGGGCCAGCAGCCGCACATCATGGCGGCGTCGGGGGTCCCCGACTCCCTGCTGGACGAGATCGGCGCCGTGCTGACCTGGCCGGCCGGCCACGACGAGGTGGTCGCGGCCAGCAAGCTGGTCCCCGACGAGATCGTGCAGATGCTGTGCGCGGCGGGAACGGCGGACGAGTGCCGGGCCAAGGTGGCCGAGTACGTGGCCACCGGCTGCACGTCGCCGATCCTCTACCCGCTGGGCGACGTGGACGCCACGCTGGAGGCCTTCGCTCCCGCGCGAGGATGACGTGTGCGCCTCGCCGAGGGATCGCTCGTCGTGCTGGTGGGGCCGCCGGGGTCGGGCAAGTCGACGTGGGCGGCCGGGCAGTTCCCGCCGGGCCTCGTCGTGTCGTCGGACGGCCTGCGGGCGGTGGTCGGCGCCGGCGAGCACGACCAGCGGGCGTCCAAGGACGCGTTCGACGTCCTCGACCTGGTGGTCGAGCGCCGGCTGCGGCGCCGCCTGACCACGGTCGTCGACACCCTCGGCACCGACGCCAAGCGCCGCCGCCGGTGGCGGGATGCGGCGGCCGCCGCCGGGGTCCCGTGCGTGGCGGTGGTGTTCGACGTCGATGCCGCGGAGTGCCGCGCCCGCAACCGGTCCCGCGAGCGCCCCGTGCCCGGCCCGGTGCTGTCGTCGATGCTCGCGGCCTGGCCCGGACACCGCGACGCCCTCGCCGGCGAGGGGTTCGCCGCCGTCCACCCGCCCACCGAGGTCACGATCGTGGCCCCCGACCTCGTGGCCGCGCCCGTGGCCGCCGCCCGCCAGGAGGAGAGCCCCATGGCGCTGGAGTTCGGCCTGCAGGTCCCCCGGTTCGGCTGGCCCGGCGGCCCGGCCGAGACCGCCGAGCGGCTGGCCGAGGTGGCCGTCGCCGCCGAGGAGGCCGGGTTCGCGTCGCTGTGGCTGATGGACCACTTCCTGCAGATCCCGCCGGTCGGCCCCCACTGGGAGGACATGCTCGACAGCTGGACCACGCTGGGCTTCCTGGCCGGGCGCACGTCGAGGATCCGGCTGGGGACGCTGGTCACCGGGGTCACCTACCGGAACCTCGGGCACCTGGCCAAGATCGTGGCCACGCTCGACGTGCTGTCGGGCGGCCGGGCCAACTGCGGCATCGGGGCCGCGTGGTTCGAGCGCGAGCACCGGGCCTACGGCTGGCGGTTCCCGCCCCGGGCCGAGCGGTTCGCCCTGCTGGAGGACGCCCTGGAGCTGCTGCCGCTCATGTGGGGCAAGGGGGCGCCCGCCTACAAGGGGCGGACCATCGAGGTGCCGGAGGCCGTGTGCTATCCCCGGCCGCTGCAGGAGAAGGTGCCGATCCTGGTGGGCGGGTCGGGCGAGCAGGTGACGCTGCGGCTCGTGGCCCGCCACGCCGACGCCTGCAACGTGTTCGGCGACCCGGACACGGTCCGGCACAAGGTCGAGGTGCTGCACGCCCACTGCGCCCGGGAGGGCCGCGACCCGGCCGAGGTCCGGGTCACCAACCTGACCACGGCGGACGCGCCGTCGGTGGAGGACCACGTCGGCCGGTACCGCCAGTACGCGGAGGCCGGCGTCCAGACGGCGATCGTGAACCTGCCGGGGGTCCCGACGCCGGCGGCGGTGGCGGCGTTCGCCCCGGTCATCGCCTCGTTCGTCGTCCCTCACCGCGGATAATCGTGGTGAGGGACGACAAACCGCCCTCTAGAGTCGCCCGTATGGCAGTGACAGTGATGGTGCGTCGTGCCCGCCTCCGGGCACGGAACATGGGGGTGGCACCGCCTCACGCCGGCGTGGGCCGACAGGCTCGTCGCTGACGCGGGGGTCGCCCCCGGCGACCTCGTCCTCGACGTGGGTGCCGGCACCGGCGCGCTCACCGCGCCGCTCGTCGCCGCGGGCGCCCGGGTGATCGCCGTCGAGCTGCACCCGGGCCGGGCCGCCGCGCTCCGGCGCCGGTTCGCGGGCGACGACGTCGTCGTCGTGCACGCCGACGCCGCCGACCTGCGGCTGCCCCGCCGCCCGTTCCGGGTGGTGGCCAACCCGCCGTTCGCCCGGACCACCGCCATCCTCGGCCGGCTGCTGGCCCCGGGATCCCGCCTGGTGCGGGCCGACGTGGTGGTGCAGCGGGCCGCGGCCCGGCGCTGGGCCGAGGGCCGGGCCCCCGGGGCCGGCCGCTGGTCCCGGACCTACGCCGTGGGCCTCGGCCGCCGGGTCCCCCGGGGCGCGTTCGACCCGCAGCCGAAGGTGGACTGCACGGTCCTGCGGGTGGAGCTCAGCCGGCGGCCAGCCCGGCGCTGACCGCCGCCCCCAGCTCCCAGCAGGCGTCGAGGTCGTCCCGCGACGGCGGCCCCACCAGCGACAGCGGCGCCTGCGCGGCCCGCCATCGCAGCCCGGTGACGATCTTGTCGATGCCGGCCAGCGCGCCCGCGGTGTCGTCGTTGCCGTGGACCCACACGCCGTAGGGCCGGCCCACGGTGGCGTCGAGGCAGGGGTAGTACACGGTGTCGAAGAAGTGCTTGAGCGCGCCCGCCATGTACCCGAGGTTGGCGGGCGCCCCCAGCAGGTACCCGTCGGCCTCCAGCACGTCCACGGCCGACGCCACCAGCGCCGGCCGCGCCACGACCTCGACGCCCTCGATCTGCGGGTCGGTCGCCCCGGCCCGCACGGCCTCGAACAGGCTGTGCATGGCGGGCGAGGGCGTGTGGTGGACGATCAGCAGCCGGGCCACGGCCCGGACGCTAGCGGCGGTGTCTCGATCGGGCCGAGCTCCGCGAGCAACCAGTCGGACGCGAGCCGCGACCCCGAGAGCGACAGGTGGATGAGGTCCTTGAACATGTCGTCGCCCGAGTCCTGGTGGCCGTCGACGAACGTGGCGAGGTCGACCACCTCCGCGTCCTCGAGCGAGCTCGCGACGGCGCCGTACGTCTCGTTGCGGCACCGCACCCGTTCGCGGTCGGACACGAGCGGCGTCGGGCTCGTGGCGATCACGAGCCGGGCGCCGCCGCGCTGCAACACAGCGGCGTCCTCGCGGAGCGCTCGGCGGAAGTACTCGTCGTACGCGGGGTCGCAGTCCGCGATCCACTCGCCGTCGAGGCGGACGTCGCCGAGGGTTCCCGCGCTGGCGAGGTAGTAGACGATGACGTCGGGGTCGAACTCGTCGACCAGGTCGGTCCAGAGGTCGCGTCGCACGTCGTGGCACGGCTCGTAGGTCTCGATGTCGCCGAGCGAGCTGCGCGTGGCGCCCTCGGGCACGACGACGGAGCACACCATCTGCGACGACGTCGCGACGCTGACGCCCTCGTCCTCCGCCGCGTCGCGGAGGGAGGGGCCGAGGGCGTAGACGCCGGAGTCGCCGACCATCAGGAGGCGGGGGGCAGCGGGCGGGATGTCCTCGGGGTAGAGGAGCGCGGGGTCGTCGGAGCCGTGGACCGGGAGGATGCCGCCGGCCACCGCCGTCTCGGACCGGCCCGAGGTGGCGACCAGCACGACCGCCAGGGTCACCGCGACCGCGCCGACGGTGGCGAGCCGCAGGCGCGGCGCCCGGAAGGCCCCGCGCCGGATCGGACGCTCGATGAGCACGTACGACGCGATCGCGATCGCGAGCGTGGCCCCGATCCGCACCACGGCCAGGCGCCACCCGCCGACGCCGACCCGCGCGGGGCTGAGGTAGACGATGAGCGGCCAGTGCCAGAGGTAGACGCCGTAGCTGATGACGCCGAGGGCGGCGAGCGGTCGCACGGAGAGGCCCTTGGCCACCAGCCCCGGCGGCCCGCCCGTCACCACCGCGATCACCAGGGTGGCGGCGGCGGCGAACAGGACCAGGCCGCCCCGGTAGTACCACGACGCCTGCCCGTCCACACCGAAGAGCGACACCGCCATCACCGCGAGCGCGGCGACCGCCGCGAGCTCGACGGCGGGACGCGGCGGGGCGGAACGGCGGGCCCGGCCCGCCACGAGGAGCGCCAGGCCGGCACCGAGCAGGGTGGGGCCGAGGCGGCTGTCGGTGCCGTAGTAGGCGCGGTTGGTGTCCGTCGGCGAGTAGTAGAGGGCCAGCAGCCCGAACGACACGGCGGCGCCGACGGCGACGACCCAGCCCATCGCCCGCGTGCTGTAGCGCCCGAGGACGAACAGGACCACCACCGGCCAGAGCACGTAGAACTGCTCCTCGATCGCCAGGCTCCACATGTGGTCGAGCGGCGACGGGGTGCCGAAGATGTCCCAGTAGCCCAGGTCGGAGAACACCCGGTGCCAGTTCGCCACGTAGCCCACGGTGGACAGCGCATCGCCGCGGGCCCGGGCCCGCTCGCCCTCGGTGGCGAACAGGACGAGGAGCAGCGCGACGCC
>CAVWYL010000036.1:0-157718 GCA_963759225.1 uncultured Acidimicrobiales bacterium
CGGCCGCGTTGGAGGTAGTCGACGACGGTCGTGATCGTCATCGATGTGTGGCCTCGCTCGACGAGGTAGTTGGGCACGTCGAACGTGGCGTGGCCCTCGTTGCTCGCCGCCAGGACATCGGCGACGACGTCGGCCACGGTGAGACCGGGGAAGTCGGGGACCTCGCCGTCGAGCAGTCGCGCTTCCCGCTTGCGCCGCTGCCGGGACAGATCATCGTCACCCGTCCACGTCTCGATCGAACTCGGCATGGTCGCCTCCTCGTGTCGGCTCAGAAGAGGCGACGTGCGACTCGAGCCATGGCCGAGCGACGAAGCGGGCTTCCAAGGGGCCCACCGTACCGACGGGCTGCCCGGATACCGTCGCTTGACGGTCTGGTCCGCTGCACACCCACGACCGCCTCGGTGCCCGGGCAGCCGCCGAGGCGGCGCGGATGTCACTGTCGGTGGCAGACTCGGCGGCGTGGGCGTGGACGGGCCGGGCGCGGGTACGTTCCTCGAGCGGTTGCAGGTGGCCGACAGGGAGGGCCTGCTGAACGCTGGGCGGCCACGGCACTACCGGGCGGGTGAACCGATCTTCGTCACCGGGGACCCCGGCGGCTTCGTCGTGCTGATCACCGAGGGTCGTGTGAAGGTGTTCGCCCCGTCGGCAGCCGGCACCGAGGCCGTGCTCAGCCTGCGGGGGCCGGGTGACCTGGTCGGAGAGCTGTCGGCGATCGAGGACGAGCCGACACCGCGGGTGGCGACGGTCGTCGCCCTCGACGCCGTCGTCTGCCGGGTGGTGCGCGTCGACGAGTTCCGGTCGCTCCTCGCCGGCCGGCCGGCGGTCGCGTTCGAGCTGCTGCGCATGGTGGCCGCCCGGTTGCGGTCGTCGGACCGCCGTCGCGTCGAGTTCGGTGCGTACGGCACCACTCAGCGTGTTGCTCGCTTGCTGGTCGACCTGGCCGCCGACCACGGAGGTCCTCGGGGTCGGATCTGGTGCTGCGCAGCGGGCTGACGCAGGACGACCTCGCCGGGATGGTGGGCGCGTCCGCGAGTCGGTCGCCCGCGCGCTGGCGACCCTGCGGACGCTGGGATTCGTGTCGACCGGTCGCCGCGAGGTCGCCGTGCTCGACCTCGCGGGCCTGCGGGAGTTCGCCGGCTGACCGACGGCGTGTGTGCGCCGCGTCGTTGACGGATGTCACCGCCGCAGTGCGTCGTCCGCAACGGTCGCCCGCGGCGAAGGAGCGCATCGTCTCCCCATCGGATGGCGGTCATCCGACATACGGGAGGAAGAACGATGGCGGAGAACAGGATCAAGAAGCTCGGTTGGTTGGCCCCGCTGGCGCTCGTCGTCGCGGGCGGCTTGGCCGCCTGCGGCGACGAGGACGCCAGCGATACGAGAACGGCCGGGAACGTCGAGGCATCCCTCGGGAGTGACCAGCACCTGTACAACCAGGCAGCCGAGATCGCGGCCAGGACGGCGGTCATGGGCAGCGACGTCCATCTCTACAACCAGGCGGCCGAGATCGCCGGCCAGGACGGCGGTCGTGGGCAGCGACGTCCACCTGTACAACCAGGCGGCCGAGATCGCCGACACGCAGGCCCAGCCGAGCGACGCCGGGACCGTGGCGGGCTCGGCGGTGATGGGCAGCGACGTCCACCTCTACAACCAGGCAGCCGAGATCGCCGACACGTCGGGCACCGATGCGGGGCCGAACGTGTGGGAGGCCGGCAACCGGGCGGTCGAGGCGGGCCGATAGCCGCCGGGTGGGGGGCGGCAACGACCTCCCGGCAGGCGGAACCCGGAGTCGACGGAACGGATGTCCGCCGGCTCCGGGTTCCACTGCCCGGTCGGCCACGCCTGCACACGTGTGCAGCGTTGATCCACCAGCACACTGATCGTGACCCTGTAGAACCAGATTCGGCAGAGCACGCTGGACAACCTTTGGCCGGCTCCGGTTGATGCACGACATGGCGGGTTCAGTTGTCGGTTGACAGCGGCGGTGATCGGCCTGCTGGCTGTTCGTCGTTTGCGGGCGACGACAAGCAGCACGTTCGTGATGATCTCGAGGCGCCCCGCTCCATTGCATCGGGTCACGCTCGTTGCACGGCGGCGGCTGAGCTCTCGGGCGACACGAGCGGCGTTCGTTCAGCACGTGTTCAACCCCCGCAGCGCATCATCAGCGGCGCGACACCGCATCGAGGAGGAGCGTCATGAACGACCGCACGGCCCGCGTGGCCCGGCCGATCGCCCTGGCCCTGGGATTGGCCGTCGGCGTCGCGTCGGTGGCCGCGTGCGGAGACGACACCACCACGGCCGACGGCGACGCCCCCGCCGAGGGTGCGGCCGGGCCCGTGATCGACCCGGGCGACGGCGGTGATTATCACCCCGAGATCGACCCCGCCGACTTCGTCGCCGCGATCGACAACCCTTACCTGCCATTGGTCCCCGGTTCTCGTTGGGTCTATGAGGGCACCGACGACGGCGAGACCGAACGGATCGAAGTCGAGGTGACCAACGACCACCGCCAGGTCATGGGCGTCTCGACGACCGTCGTCCGCGACACCGTGTACGTCGATGGCGAGCTGGCTGAGGACACGTTCGACTGGTATGCCCAGGACCGCGACGGCAACGTCTGGTACCTGGGTGAGGACACCACGGAGTACGAGAACGGCGAGGTCTCGAGCACCGAGGGTTCCTGGGAGGCCGGAGTCGACAGGGCGCTGCCCGGAATCATCATGCAGGCCCAACCCACCGTCGGCGACGCCTACCGCCAGGAGTACTACGCCGGCGAGGCCGAAGACCTGGCCAAAGTCACCGCCGCGGCGACGCCTCCGAGAGCGTCCCCTTCGGCGACTCGACAAGCTGCTGGTCATCCAGGAATGGAACCCGCTCGAGCCCGAGGTCACCGAGGACAGTACTTCGCCCCCGGGGTAGGCACGGTCCTTGAGGTGAAGACCGCGGGCGGCGAGGGCCGCATCGAGCTCATTGAGTTCACGCCCGCACCGGCTCAGGGCTGACCCGGGCTGTGCGGCGGTGGGCGGAGTCGGGCTCGCATGGCCGGGTGTTCAAGGGGCCGAACGACGCGACGCCCCGGCGCAGCAACTTCAACCGGCTTTGGCAGCAAGCGGTGGGGCGGCGGGCATCGCCCCCGACGTCGGGCTACACTTCCACGACCTGCGCCACGCCGGGAACAACCTGACACCGGGCGCCAGCATCAGGGACGTGATGCGCACATGGGCCACGCACGCACACGCCGCACTGATCTACCAGCACGCCGACCGGAGGGCGAGCAGGCCATCGCGGCCGGGCTCTCCGACGACCATCGAGGCGGCGATCTGGCCGACACAACGGGCACGCGGGCAGGAGGCTCGAAGCCAACCGGAGAGCGAAGCGCCCAGCCCGGTCGAAACGCCGTGACCAGCGCCGCAGTAGCTGGCACCCCCAACGGGATTCGAACCCGTGTCGCCACCTTGAGAGGGTGGTGTCCTAGGCCTCTAGACGATGGGGGCGGGACGGGACAGCATATCGCCCGCGTCCCGCCCGTCGAAACCGTTCCTAGCCTCCCGCGGCCGGGGAACCTGGTGGGGGCGGGTACTCCGGGGCTGCGTCCTCCGGCGGCAGCTCGGTGACGATCGTGAGGGCGTCCGACGCGTCGGTGAACGGGGCCGGTTCGGGGGCCTCGTCGATGGTGAAGCGGGCCGCGCCGTTCGACCGGCGCCAGGCGCCCGTGCCCGGTGTGCCCCGCTCGTCCTCGGCCTCGACGCTCGGATCCCACCAGATCTCGACCGCGTCGTCGATGCCCTGGTAGTCCATCTCCGGGAACAGGCCCCAGTTGCCGTAGCTGACCTGCGGCCGCGACGGGCCGCCGCCCCGGGGCGGCATGCGGAACAGGCCGCGGGCGAACGTGTCGGGGGTCAGGTCCGGGCCGGCCATGTGGATGCCGGCGACCAGCCACGCCACCGGCGGGGCGACCAGCGCGTACTGGCTCTGCGCCGGCGGCATGGCGCCCTCGCCGTAGTACCAGCGGTAGACCGTGATCGCCTCCTGCAGGTCCTGATCGGTCGGCGCCGCCAGCTGCGAGATGCCGTACGCCCGCGTCATCTGCTCCTGGTCCCACGTGCGGGCGAGCACGTTGGTGTCGGTCAGCGCCGTCCCCGTGAAGATCCACTCGGGGTGGTAGTCCTGCTCGGTGGCCGCCGAGGTCAGGTAGCCGGGCATGAACGGGTCGCCGAGGAACACGATCGTCGTGACGCCCTCGGCCTTGTACTTGGCGATCAGCTCGGCCGCCTTGGCCGGCATGTTGGGCAGGTCGAGGATGTACGCCTCGTTGAAGGCGACGGCATCCTCGCCGAACCGCTCCCGTTGCTCCTCCTCGGTGCCCCCGTAGATCGGCGGGTCCTGCTCGAAGTGGATCACGCCGACCTTGCGCTCCTTGCCCGCCAGGTCGCCGCCGGCGAACGCCGCGGTGCTGTCGGCCCCCTGCAGGGCCGCGGTCGTCCACGCGTTGAGCAGCCCGAGGAACTGGTCCGGCGACGGCGGCCCGTTCCACACGTACGGGGCCATCTCCTGGATCATGTCGTCGGGCAGGTACGCGCCGCAGCCGTAGCAGAGGATGCCGGCGTCCGCGATCTCCTGGGCGAACGTGCCCCGGTCGAGCCCGGGCCCGCCGATGACCGCGAACGGCTCCATGGCGATGACGTCGGCCGCGTCGGCCGCCGAGGCGACCACGTCGTTGGTCGCGCCGGACGCCGCGAAGCGGACCAGCTCGATCTCCCGCCCGTAGGACTCCCCCATCGACGTGAAGATGGTCAGGTAGTTCTCCAGCGTCTCGACCCGCTGCTCGGCGGTGTCGTTGACGCCCATGCCGCCGAGGATGGCGGTCAGGTCGTTGCTCTGCTCGGGGGCGTAGTACACGACCTTGATCGACTCCGCGGTCACGCCCGGGCTGGTGGCGCCGCCGTTGTCGCCCTCGAAGGCGGGGACGCACGGCGGGGCGTACACCGACGGGATCATGATCGTGCCCAGCTCGGTGTCGCAGGTGTCGGGCCACGAGTGGTCGTCCGTGGCCCCGGCCTCCTCGGCCTCCGCGTAGGTGACGGGCATGTCGCCGACCGGCTCGGGCGCGCCCGGCTCGGCCCCCTCGACCGACGTCCACTCCTACGCGCCGCCGTCGGTCCCGGCGTCGCTCGCCGAGTCGCCGTCGTCGCCGCCGCCGATCACCACCACGCCGGCGATGACGACGAGCAGCACCACGATGATGGCCACCGGCCCGTAGCGCCGCAGCTGGTTGGACCGGGCCGACCCTCCGTCGTCCGCAGGTTGCATCAGCGGGACTCCCCTCCTGCCGTCACGGCGCCTGCGGCGCCGGATCTGCTTCCACTCCGATTGATGACCGCCTCGCTCGTCCCCAGGTAGGAGGCCACGACCTCCGGGTGGGTCAGGACGTCGGCCGCGGCGCCCGCGGTCACGACCCGCCCCAGGTCGAGCGCGAGCAGCCGGTCGGCGACCGCGGTCACCAGCGGCATGTCGTGCTCGATCATCACGACGCTGGCCCCGACCTGGGACCGGATCCGCTCGATCACGGGGGCCAGCGCCTCCGTCTCCCGCTGGGCGATGCCGCTCGACGGCTCGTCCAGCAGGATCACCGTCGGCCGGTGCGCCACCAGGCACGCCAGGTCGACGATGCGCCGCGACCCGGTCGACAGCTCGTGCACGAACTTGGACCGGAACGCGCCCAGGCCCAGCAGCTCGACCAGCTCGTCGACCCGCGTGCGCACCTTGGCCTCGGCGTCGAACACGGCCGGCAGGTGCAGGGCCGCCTGCAGCGGGTCCCGCACCTCGACCCAGCGGTCGAGCGCCACCGCGATGCACTGCTCGACCGTCATGGCCGGGAACAGGCGGGCGTCCTGGAACGACCGGCCGAGGCCCCGGCGGGCCCGGGCGTCGGGCGACCAGGCGGTGACGTCCCGGCCGCCGAGCCGCACCCGGCCGGCCTCGGCGGGCAGGAAGCCGGAGATCAGCTCGAACACGGTGGTCTTGCCGGCGCCGTTGGGGCCGATGACGCCGAGGATCTCGCCCGGCGCCACCGCGAACGACACGTCGTCCACCGCCCGCATGCCGCCGAACGAGCGGGTGAGGCCCGCGACCTCCAGCGCCGGGACGGGCGGTGCCGCGTCCGCGGCCGGTCGCCCCCGCCCCGTCGTCGGCGACGGCGGCCGAGCCGTTGCCGTCGCCGTTCGAGACCGCCGGCGCGGCCGGTCCCGACGACAGCCGGACACCGGCGGACGCGCCCTCCAGGAACACCGAGCGCAGCACGTCGGGGCGGTTCAGCAGCTCCTCGGTCGGGCCGTGGAAGCGCACCTCGCCCTTCTCCATGAAGTACGCCTCCTCGGCCAGCGTGAGCGCCACGTTGACCGACTGCTCGACCACCACGACCGTCGTGCCCTGGTCACGGATGCGCCGGACGATCTCCACCAGCCGCTCGACCACGACGGGCGCCAGGCCCAGCGACAGCTCGTCGATCATGACCAGCTTCGGCCGGGACAGGAACGCCATGGCCAGCGACAGCATCTGCTGCTGGCCGCCGGACAGGTCGGCGGCCGGGTCGCCGAGGCGCTCCCGCAGCGCCGGGAAGATGTCCAGCACCTCCTCGACCCGCTCGGCCATGAGCCGCTTGGACCGCCGGTCCATCCAGCCGGCGGTGCGCAGGTTCTCGCCCACGGTCAGCGACGGGAACGTGCCCTGCCCGCCGGGGACCAGCACCACGCCGCGGGGCGCGATCTCGTGGGCGGGGGCGTAGGTGATGTCGCGGCCGTCGTAGACGACCGTGCCCTTGTTGGCCGGGACCAGCCCGGCGATCGCCTTGAGCAGCGTGGACTTGCCGGCCCCGTTGGTGCCGAGGAGCGCCACGATCTCGCCCTCGTCGACCTCGAAGTCGACGTCGAAGAGGACCTGCACGTCGCCGTAGCTGACGTTGAGGCCCCGGACCAGCAGCATCTTGGCCTTGCCCTGGCGGCGCTGGTGCAGCACCTCGGCCCGGGCCGCGGCCGCCGACCACACCTGGGCGATGTCCCGCTGGATCAGGTCGCCGGCCGACCCGATGACCAGGCCGCCGATCACGAACATCGGGATCATGAGCGTCATGCCCCAGCGCATGCCCCACGTGTCGCCCACCGTGGCGATGAGCGGCAGCGTCAGCATCCCGGCCAGCACGAACACCGAGCCCATCGAGAACCCGACCGACCGGGCCCGGGGCGGGATGGCGATCGACAGGGCCGCCAGCACGCCCGGCAGCACGAACGCCAGGCACCCGCTGATCATCACGTTCGCCGCCACGGCCAGCCACACCCACGGCGCCCAGGCGAAGACGAGCGCGGCCAGCGCCACCACGAACATGGTGCGGGCCAGCATCCGGAACACCAGCTTGGGGTCCTTGGCGAAGAGCCGCATGCCGATGCGGGCGCCGATGACGAGACCCACCAGCTGGGACGGCCCCTCGACCAGCCCGACCACCCAGCCGCGGGCCGACTCGTCGAGCCCGAAGACGTCGAGGTACAGGAACGAGCTGAAGATGGCGAAGCCCGCCACCGCCGGGGTCAGGAACGGCAGCGTGCGGTAGATCCGCCGCAGGCTGTCGATCTGCCAGCACATGCGCCAGCCCTCGGCCAGGCTGGGGGCCTCCTCCTCGACGTCGAGCGACTCGGCCGCCCCGGGGACCAGGCTCCGCTCCTGCCTGCCGCGCACGGGCTCGTGCAGCCGCCCGCCGATCAGGATCAGGGCGACCGTGGGGATGGCGAACACGAAGAACGGCGCCCGCCACCCGAACGTCTCGGCCACGTAGCCGGCCCCGATGCCGCCGATCAGCGCGCCCACCGCGTTGCCGGCCCGGTGGAACGAGAACACCCGGGGCCGCAGCTCGACGGCGTAGTAGTCGGCCATCAGCGAGGTGTGGGCCGGCTCGATCACGGCCTTGCCCAGGTTGGACGCGGCCAGGAAGACGGCCAGGACCCACAGGTTCGGGGCCAGGCCGACGAGCGTCGAGCAGACGGCGAAGATCGCGCCGCCCGCCATGGCCAGGCGGACCCGGTTGTGCTTGTCGGCCAGCCCCGCGATCGGCACCGACAGGGCGAAGGCCGCCGCGAAGGCCAGCACGAACGGCATGGTCACGCCGGCCAGGCCGACCCCGAAGTAGTCGGCGATGGTCGGGGCGACCACCGAGAACGAGCTGCGGGCCAGCTCGTCGACCGCGTTCAGCCCGGTGAGGATGAGCAGCGCCAGCGCCGGGCCGTTGCCCGTCAGGGCCTGCGACCCAGCGCACCGGGTGGCGGACCGCGGCCGCGAACCGCTGCTGCCACGGCCGGGGGTCGACGGGCGGCGGGGTGAGCGTGATCACGCGTCCCGTCCCGTCGTCGCGGGCGCCGGGGCCGGGCTGGGTGGGGGCTCGGCGTCGGTGGCGGCGCTCGGTCGTCGGCGGCGGCGTCGGCGTCCTCGATGGCCGCGGCCCGGGCCTCGAACGCCTGCTCGGCCTCCTCCTCCAGCCGGCCGACGTCGGCCACCAGGCTGGGGACCACGATGTCGTGGCGGCGGGCCACCCAGCGCAGGCCGAGGTCGCGGGCCCGGAACAGGGCCCCGCCCAGCCCGCCGGGCACCAGCAGCAGCACGACGAGGACGCCGATCGACGACGCGAACAGCCGCCACGCGTCGGCCAGGAACCAGTCGCCGCCCTTCAGGAACAGCGCCCCGATCGCCGACCCGGTCACCGACCCCAGGCCGCCGACCACGGCCGCCGTGAACACGACCAGGTTGTCGGACTCGGGGAACAGGCCGAGCGTGAAGCGGCCGTTCTGCACGACCAGCAGCACCCCGGCGATGGCGGCGATGAACCCGGACATCGCGAAGGCGGTGAGCTTGGCCCGCACCACGGACACGCCGTAGGACGCCGCCGCCCGCTCGTTCTCGCGCAGCGCCACCAGCACCCGGCCGGTGCGGCTGTTGCGGATGCCGAGCACGGCGCCGACCACGATCACGAACACCGCCAGCGCCAGGAAGTAGAGGTCGGCCGGCTCCTCCACGTGCCACACGCCGAGCACGGGGCCCGGATCGACCCGGTCGGCCGGCACCCACGGGAAGAACTGGGGGTTGAGGAAGTAGCGGGTGGTGGCGAGCGCGAACGCCAGCGTCGTGACCGCCAGGTACAGGCCCTGCAGCCGCAGGGCGGGCAGCCCGACCACGACTGCCACCAGGGCCCCGGCCACGCCCGCCACCGGCAACGTGAGGGCGAGGTCCCAGCCCCAGCTCTGGAAGATGTACGCCCCCAGCGCGGCGCCGATGGCCACGAAGCCCATCTGGCCGAGCGACACCTGGCCGGCCCACCCGGTCAGCACGGTGATCGACAGGATGATGAGGGCGAACATGATCACGGCCGCCGCCTTGAGCGTGGCCCCCGGGCCCATCACCGCCGGCAGCGCCACCAGCGCCGCGGCCGCCAGCGCCAGGCCACCCCACCGGGCCAGGCGGACCTCGGTCCGGCCGGCCAGCTCGCCCGGCACCGGCCGGACCTCGCCCGCCACCTGCCACGACGACGTCGCGTCGGTGGCGGCCCGGGTGATGTCCCGCCGCCGCACCAGCAGCGTCACCAGGATCACGACCGCCAGCACGGGGGCGACGACGAAGTCGCTGCCCAGGTCGAGGTGGAACGGACCGACGGCCAGCTCGTCGTTCCAGCGGACGTGCGCCTCGAGCAGGCCCAGGGCCATGGCGCTGGCCACGATGGCGGGCATGTCGGACAGGCGCCCGAGCATCAGCGCCGCCAGCGCGCTCAGCAGCACGGTGAGCCCGACCGGGGACCCGAGCGGGATGCCCACGATGCCGGCCTGGAGGAACAGGGCCAGGAACGACAGCGCCGTGGCCAGCATCCACACGACCGTGTGCAGCCGCCCGACCGGGATGCCGAGCAGCGACGCCCGGTCGGCCCGGTCGGCGGCGGCCCGCACGGCGATGCCGACGTGGGTGAAGCGGAGGAAGGCGGCGATGCCGGCCACCGCCAGCGGGGCCAGCACCCACGCCACCACGTAGCCGCTCCCGAACACGAGCGGCGCCAGGTCCATCTGCCAGTCGAGTCGGCACGTCGAGGCGGGTGTTGAGCGGGTCCTCGCCCCACAGGCGGGGCATCATCAGCGACGCGAAGGCGAGCAGCTGGGCCAGGCCGATGGTGGCGACCGTCAGGATCAGCCGGGGCGAGCGGAAGAACCGCCGCACGATCGCCAGCTCGACCACGGCGCCGACGACGAGCGCCGCCGCCAGCCCGATGACCAGCGCCAGGGCGTAGCTGAGGCCCGAGAACACGATGAGGTCGAGGGCCAGGGCCGTGGGCACGAGCCCGAGGTCGCCCTGGGCGAAGTTGATGATGCGGTTGGCCCGGTACACGAGCGCCATGCCGAGGGCCACGAGCGCCGTGAGCAGGCCGAGCGTGAGCCCCTGCAGCACCAGCCCCCACAGGAAGCGGCCGTCGCTCCCCACGCTGGGGAAGAGCACCTGCTGCACGGCCACGATGGCGAGCGCGGGCCCGAGCGTGGACAGCCAGGCGCGGCCCCGGTGTCCGGCGCTCGTGGCGGTCACGCGCCGGCACCCCGGCGCGCGCAACGGGCTTCGCTCGTCATCTCTCCCCCGAAGTCGCTCTCATCGACGGCCCCGAGCGGGGACCTCTTGACTTCCAGTCAATAGGTAATCACATTACGCCGCCGCGCTCACCCGTCAGCGCGGCGGGACGGCCCAGTCGACCGGCTCGCGTCCCGCCTCCGCCAGGGCCGCGTTGGCCCGGGAGAACGGCCGGCTGCCGAAGAAACCGCTGGAAGCCGACAGCGGCGACGGGTGGGGCGACTCGATGACGACGTGGCGGCTGCGGTCGACCAGCGCCTTCTTCTTGCGGGCCGACGCGCCCCACAGGATGAACACGACCCGCTCGGGCTTGTCGTTGACCGCCCGCAGCACCTCGTCGGTGAAGGTCTCCCAGCCCTTGCCCTGGTGGGAAGCGGCCCGGCCCCGGCGCACGGTGAGCGACGCGTTGAGCAGCAGGACGCCCTGGCGGGCCCAGTGGTCGAGGCAGCCGTGGTCCGGAGGGGGGATGCCGAGGTCGGACTCCAGCTCCTTGAAGATGTTGTGCAGCGACGGCGGCTGCGGGACGCCCGGCCGCACGCTGAAGCACAGGCCGTGGGCCTGGTCGGGGCCGTGGTAGGGGTCCTGGCCGAGGATGACGACCTTGACCTCGGCGTAGGGCGTGAGGTGCAGCGCGGCGAACACCTCGTCCGAGGGCGGGTAGACCACGCCCCGGGCCCGCTCCTCGGCCACGAACGCCTGCAGCTCGGCCCAGTAGGGCTTGGCGAACTCGCCCCGGAGGACCGGATTCCAGTCGGTCTTCATCGGCGCCCATCCTGCCAGGCCCCGCACGCTCCGGATGCCGCCTGGCACACTGGCGCAGCGTGAGCGTGGGAGACGAACGACCCGAGCTGGTGCGGCTGCGCGAGATCTGCCTGGCGCTGCCCGAGACGACCGAGCGGCTGAGCCACGGCTCGCCCGCGTGGTTCGTGCGGGGCAAGAAGACGGTCGCGATGTACCTCGACGACCACCACGGCGACGGCCGGCTGGCGATCTGGTGCCCCGCCCCGCCCGGCGTCCAGGAGGCCATGGTGCGGGAGGAGCCCGAGCGGTTCTTCCGGCCGCCCTACGTCGGGCCGAGCGGCTGGCTCGGCGTCCGCCTCGACCGCGACCCCGACTGGGACGAGATCACGGGCATCATCGAGGACGCCTACCGCAAGGTCGCCCCGAAGAAGCTGGCCGCCCTCCTCGACGGCCCGTGATGCCCGGGAGGGTCCTTTCCGGTCAGTTTCGGTATAGTTTGACCGTAGTGTGGGGCGCGCGTAGCGTGCTCTGTGATGGTCGTGGAAGCTGGGACGGAACCGGAGGACGCCGCCGCGGTGCCGTGGTATCGCTCGCGTCGCGCGTGGGCGGAGGCGGCGGTGATCCTCGCGCTGGTCGCGGTGCTGGTCGGCCTGGTGGTCACGGCCTGCCAGGGCAACGACGACCCCGACCCGCCGGCGGACACGACGACAACCCTCGACGCGGAAGCCGCGGCCGAGGAAGAGGTCCGCCAGGCGTATCGCGACTTCCTGGCGATGGCTTCCGCGGTCGCCGAGGCGCCCGATCCCACCGATCCCGGGATCGCCGAGCACGCAACAGGCGGGTCCGAGCCGAGACTGGAGCGAGCCGCCGCCGAGCGACACGGCACGAGGAGTCGTCGTGATCAGGGGCGGCCCCGACGACAACCAGACGATCCTGTCCGTGTCGGTCGACGGCGACACCGCGACGCTGTCGGTCTGCTACGTGGACCAGTCCGGCGTGTACGACGCCGCGACCGGGGCCGAGCTGGTCCCGATGGACGATCGTCACGACGCTCGACACCGTCGAAATGGTCCGTGAGGCCGGGCTTGGAAGGTGCGCTTCTTCGACAACGAGGAGGAGGACGAGTGGGCCGGCGTCCACGACTGCAGCACGTGATCGTCGTCGCCGCACGGAGCAGCCGCTCATCTGCTCGCCGCGCCGCCGATCGCGGCCCAGGAACAGCCGCCACCAGCCACCACAGTCGTCACCTCGCCCTCGCCGCCGCCCGTGGCGGCGGCACCGGCCGGCCGTGACGGGCCACGGTGACGCGCGGCGGATGGGGAGGTCGCGGTGGGGGCGCGGGCGGAGGGGTCGGCCGCCGGTGAGCCGGCGGGGGTGGGGTCGGGGCGTCGGTGTGTGACGACGCGGGGTGGGGCGGGTGTGATGAGCGGGGCGAGTTCGTTCCATGGCGATGTCCCCTCGATGGCGGCCACCAACCTCGTCGACGGGTCGATGTATTGGCGGCTGTGTCAGATCGGCCCGGACCACTGGGACAACGAGGGCGGCTTCGTGTACCGGCGATCCGACCCCCGACCCCCCGACGTCGTGGCCATCGAAGCCCTCGCCGTCCATCCAGGTGCCGGCACCCGTGCCCGCCACCTCCCCCGGCCTGGGGCTGCCCCAGGTCGTGGGGTTGCCGACCTGGCTGTGGATCGACCCCACCACCTGGACCCCCCTCGCAGCGTCGGTCGACGCCGGCGGGTTCGCGGTGACCGCCACCGTGACCCCGACCTCGGTGCGCTGGGACATGGGCGAGGACCCCGACACCGCACCCGTGGTCTGTGACGGGCCCGGGACCGCCTATGACCTCGGGCGACCCGACGACCGGCAACACAGCGACTGCACCTACACCTACCGGTGGGCCTCGGACACCCTCACCGACACCCACGACACCCCCGACACCCTCTACCACGCCACGGTCACCACCACCTGGGCGGTCACCTGGCACACCAGCGACGGCCAAACCGGCGTGCTGGCCGACATCACCCGCACCACCCCCTTCAGCCTGCACGTCACCGAAATCCAAGCCACCATCTGCCACAACAGCCCCACCGGCTGCGACCACGACTGACCCCGGCCCGGTCCGCAACCGGCGTTCGTTCGTGTCGCAACCGGGACGAACGAACGCCGGTTGCGGGGACAACGACCGCCACACCACCCCGACAGCGCCCAGCCGCCGCCAGGCGGACGACGGCGGCCACAGCCGCGGTCCGGCGTTCGTTCGTGTCGCAAACCGGGACGAACGAACGCCGGTTGCGGGGACAACTACCGCCGCACCACCCCGACGGCGCCCCCTGCCCGGCGCTCGGCGGACGGCGGCGGCTGGTGGCGGTCTGGCGTTCGTTCGTGTCGTATACCGGGACGAATGAACGCCGGTTGCGGGGGCAACTACGGGCGGCCGAGTCCGACGGCGTTGGGGCCGGGAAGGCGAAAGCCCCAGGCTTGTGACCTGGGGCTTCTTGGCTCGGGGGGGAGGACTCGAACCCCCAATGACTGGACCAGAACCAGTAGTGTTGCCGATTACACCACCCCCGAAGGCGGAGCGACACCCTACCCGCCGGGGTCGCCCGCTCGCACGTCGTCTTCGGGCGCCTGCTCGGTCGATATGGGGGTGTCCAGCTGCTGCTCGACCTGGTCGTCGATGTCGACCAGCCGGTTGAAGCCGATGATGCGGCCGAGCCCGACCGCGGCCGTCTCCTCGCCGAAGTCGCGCAGGCTGCCGCCCTTGCGGCTCGGCGACACCGCGGCGTCGAGGTCCAGCTCGTCGGAGATGGCCCGGACCCGCAGGGCGTGGTAGCCGTCGGTCACCAGCACCACCCGGGTCAGACCCTGATCGCGCAGGATGCGGGCCGCCGCCGCCAGCGACTCCCACGAGCTGGCGCCCTGGTTCTCGCGCAGGATGTCGGCGTCGGGCACACCCTCGGCGATCAGCCAGTCGGCCCCCGCCGTCGCCTCGGTGCAGCGGTCGCCCGCCTGCTTGCCGCCGGTCACGAAGATGCGGGGCGCCACGCCGTCCTCGTACAGCTGCAGCGCGTGGGCGAGCCGGCGCTCCAGCACCGGCGACGGGACGCAGTCGTACTGGGCCGCGCCCAGCACGACGATGGCGTCGGAGGCCGGGGCGCTGTCCTCGTTGCTGGCCAGCCACACCTGCACGAACGTCACCGCCAGGTACCCGACCACGAGGAGCACCGCCAGCACGGCGCCGCGCCACACCCACCGCAGCACGGGGCGGCGGCGTCGGCCCTGCCGCTCGGCCGTGCGACGCTCGGACGGCCGGCGCAGCGTGGCGATCACAGTCGCGCCCTGGCCTCGCGCAGCCGGGCGAGCGTGCGCTCGCGCCCCAGCACCACGAGCGACTCGTACAGGGGCGGCCCCACGGCGCGGCCCGTCACGGCCACCCGCACCGGCCCCTGCGCCTTGGCCATCTGGGGATTCCCCTCGGCGTTCACGATCTCGGCCCTCACTGCGGCCTCCAGCAGAGCCGCCTCCACAGCGTCGCGCTCCCAGGCGCAGCCGGCCAGCGCGGCGACGGCGGCGTCGAGCATGGCCGCCGCCCGCTCGCCCAGCTTGACCACCGACTTCTGCCACGACTCCTCGTCGATGTCGACCTCGTCGACCCGCAGGAAGTCGACCATCGGCTCGACCTCGGTCAGCAGCCGCACGCGCTGCTGCACCAGCGGGGCCAGCGGCCCCAGCACGGCCTCGGTCTCGTCGCCGTGGGCGAAGTAGGGCCGGGCGCGGTCGAGGAACGCGTCGGTGTCGAGCGCCCGGATGTACTCGGCGTTGAAGTGCGCCAGCTTCTTCGTGTCGAAGAACGCCGGCGACGGGGTCACGGCGTCGAGCCGGAACAGCTCGACGATCTCGCCGAGCGGGCGGATCTCCACCCCGTCGGGCGGGCCCCAGCCCAGCGTGGCCAGGTAGTTGACCATCGCCTCGGGCAGGTAGCCGGACTCGCGGAACTCGGCGACCGACACCGCGGCGCCGCCGCGGCGCTTGGACAGCTTCTTGCGGGCGTGGTCGACGAGCACGGGCAGGTGGGCGAACACCGGCCGGTAGTCGAGGTCGAGCGCCTCGCCGATCAGCAGGTACTTGGGGGTGCCGTTCAGGTGCTCCTCACCGCGCACGACGTGGGTGATACCCATATCGGCGTCGTCGACGACATTGGCCAGCAGAAATGTCGGGATGCCGTTCGACCGCAGCAGGACGAAGTCCTCGATCTTGTCGTTGGCGAAGCTGACCTCGCCCCGCACCAGATCGGCGAACGACGTCGTGCCCTCGTCGGGTGCCCGGAACCGCAGGGCGGTGCCGGGGCCCTGCGCCAGGCCCCGGTCGCGGCAGTGGCCGTCGTAGCCCGGCGGGCCACCCCGCTGCTTGGCCCGGGCCTGCACCTGCTCGCCCGTGCAGTCGCACCAGTAGGCCCGACCCGGCCGCCCGCAGCTGCGACGCGGCCTTGGCGTAGAGGTGGAGCCGGTCGGTCTGGTGGACCGGCTCGCCGTCCCACGCCAGGCCCAGCCACTCGATCTCGCGCAGGATGTCGTCGGTGAGCTCGGGCTGGTTGCGCTCGGTGTCGGTGTCCTCGATGCGCAGCAGCATCTCGCCGCCCTGCTGGCGCGCCACGAGCCAGTTGAACAGGACCGTGCGCGCGCCACCGAGGTGCAACCAGCCGGTGGGCGAGGGCGCGAAGCGCAGGCGCGGGGCGGACATCGGGATTCAGGGTATCCGCCCGGTGTGACAGCCCCGGAGCGCGTAGGCCGCGTCAGCGCCGCCCGGCGGGCGCCTCGGCCCGCGGGGCCGGCGGCACGGGAGCGGGCGGGGCATCGCCGATGCCGAGCTCGGCCCGCAGCTCGTCCAGCAGCGGGTCCGCCGCCGCCAGGTCGACCTCGTCCTCGAGGTCGTCGAGCGCCACCGCGTGCGACCCGTCGCCGTTCGCCGTGCCCGGACCGCCGGCGGCCGCCGCCTCGCGGGCCGCCCGGGCATCGCGCTCGGCGGCCGCGATGACCGGGTCGACCGGCGCGCTCAGCGCCGCCGTCGCCTCGTCCACCTCCGCCTGCAGCCGAGCGGCCTTGCGGGCGCTCAGCGACGCCAGCCGGGCCACCGCCACCTGCTCCGGCGTCGCGGCGTTGGCGGCGAGGGCGGCCTCGGCCGCCTGCCGCCGGGCCGCGAGCCGGGGCGCCTCGGCCTCCAGACCGGCCACCCGGGCGCGGGCGTCCCGCAGGCGCAGGGCGAACACCCGGGCCGCGTCGGTCAGGCGGGCGGCGTCGGCCCGCTGGCCGGCCCGGGCCGACTCCTCGGCCCGCTCCAGCGCCCGCTTGGCCAGGTCCCGCGACTCGGCCGCCTCGGCGGTCGAGTCCTCGATGGCGCCGGACGCCTCGATCCCCCGTCTCGCCAGTGCCGCGATCTCGGCCCGCAGCTCACGGTCGCGGGCCTGGGCCGTCTCGATCGCCTGCGCGACCTCGCGGCGGGCGTCCGCCGGACGCAGGGGGACGTCGTTGGGCGGACCGGTCGGGGGGTTCCACATGGAAGAAGACACTCGTCACCGCCTAGTTGTGACGCAGGGTGGCTGACAGTTTACGGACGGCGGCACCTCCTCAGGTCCATACCGTCAGTCGGATCGCGCAAGATGGTCGAGGAGCAGGGAGTTCAGGCGGTCGGGCGCCTGCTCGGCCACCCAGTGGCCGACGCCCTCCAGGACCTCGAACCGGTACGGCCCCTCCACGAACTGCGCCGTGGCCTCGGCGGCCTCCCGTCCCAGCGCCGGGTCCTCCGTCGACCACACGTACATGGTCGGCGGCGTGATCGGCCCCAGGCCATCGATCATCGACAGGTCGGCGGCCCGGTACCAGTTGAGCGCCGCGCCCAGCGCCTCGGGGGTGCCGAGCGCCTCCAGGTAGGGCGCCTCCCGGCCCGCCGGCATGCCGCTGGCCGCGTACACCATCCGCAGGATCTGGGCGTCGTCGGCCAGCAGCGTGTCCTGGGAGTCGGGCTGGCGGAACACGTCGACGTAGCTCGACCGCTGGACCTGGTCGCCGCCCAGCTCGCCGGCCAGCGCCAGCCCGAACGCCGCCGGATGCGGCGTGGACACGACCGTCAACGTGCGGAGCCGGTCGGCGTGGCGGCCGCCGACCTGCCAGGCCACGGCGCCGCCCCAGTCGTGGCCGACCAGGTGGAACCGGTCGAGGCCGAGGGCGTCGGCCACGCCGACGACGTCGGCGGTCAGCTCCGGCGACCGGTAGGCCTCGACCTCGCGGGGCCGCGCCCGGGGCGAGTAGCCCCGCTGGTCGAACGCGCAGGCCCGGTAGCCGGCGGCGCCGAGCGCCTCGAGCTGGTCGGCCCACGCCAGGGACGTCTGCGGGAAGCCGTGGAGGAACAGCACGCCCTCGCCGCCGTCCGGGCCGGCGACGAGGCCGTCGAACACCAGCGGTCCCACCGGGATGTCGATGCGGTCCACGGCGGGCTCAGACGGCCAGCAGGCTGCGCCAGTCGGCGCGGTGGGCGTCGGCGACGTCGTCGGGCGTGCGCCGCAGGGACATCGTCCGGGACCCGGTCGACGACCCGGCGCAGCTCCGGGTAGTGGTGCGGGTTGGCGACCTCGGCGAACAGCGGCTGGCGGAAGGCGATCAGGTCGGGGGCGGCGTCGCCGAGGAAGCCCCAGATGGTGAGCGCCACCGTCATGTCCGGCATCACCGGCGCCCGGCCGTACAGCGACGCCCGCTTCAGCGCCACGGCGCTGCACCCGGCCAGCGCGTCCTCCTCCCGCTCGTCGCGGGCGAGGGCGAGCTGGCCCTGGAAGCGCCGGGCCAGCACGTAGACGTAGCCCTGGTCGGGCCCCTGCGAGCCCAGGCGGTTGCCCCGCTCGAACCCGACCTCCGAGTCGCCCGGCCGGTCCGGGCGCCACGAGTCGGGCCGGCGGGGCGGCGACTCGTAGCTGCGGACGGGCTTGAGCGGGCTCAGCGGGACGTACTCGGGAGCGGCCACGCCGCCCACGCTAGGCGGGACCCGTCACGCGGGGAAAACGTCCTCCTCGGCGTGCACGAGGCCGTAGACCAGCGAGTCGACCAGCGCCTGCCACGACGCCTCGATGACGTTCTCGCTGACGCCCACCGTCGACCAGGTGCGGTCGCCGTCGGTCGAGTCGATGAGGACCCGCACGACCGCGCCGGTGGCCGCCGCGCCCTCCAGCACCCGGACCCGGTAGTCGGTGAGGTGGATGCGGCCGAGCTGCGGGTAGCGGCGGGTCAGCACCGACCGCAGCGCGGCGTCCAGCGCGTTGACCGGGCCGTTGCCCTCCCCCACGGCCACCAGGCGCTCGTCGCCGGCCCACACCTTGACCGTGGCCTCGGTGTCGATCATCGACTCGCCGTCGGGGATGGGCTCGCCGGCCCGCGTGGGGTTCCGGTGGTAGGTGGTGACCCGGTAGCCCTCCAGGTTGAAGTAGGGCTGCGACCAGCCCGACGCCTCCCGCATGAGCAGCTCCAGCGAGGCGTCGGCCGCCTCGAACTGGTAGCCCGCGGCCTCCAGGTGCTTGAGCCGCTCCGACAGCTCGGCCGCGGCCCGGTCGTCGAGGTCGACGCCGAACTCGCCGGCCTTGAGCGACATGCCGGCCCGGCCCCCCAGGTCGGACACGAGGACCCGGGTGTGGTTGCCCACGACCGTGGGGTCGATGTGCTCGTAGGAGGCCCCGCCCACCCGGCCGAGCGCCGAGGTGTGCAGCCCGCCCTTGTGGGCGAAGGCCGACGCGCCCACGTAGGGGTCGGCGGAGTGCGGGGGCAGGTTGACCAGCTCGGCCACGTGCCGGCTCACCGCGGTCAGGCGCTCGATGCGACCCTCGGGCAGGCAGTGGATGCCCATCTTGAGCTGGAGGTCCGGCACCACCGTCATGAGGTTGGCGTTGCCGGTGCGCTCGCCGTAGCCGTTGACGGTGCCCTGCACGTGGGTGGCGCCGGCCACGACGGCCACGACCGTGTTGGCCACCGCGCAGCCGGTGTCGTTCTGGGTGTGGATGCCGATCTGCTGGTCGGGACCGAAGTAGGCCGCGACCTCGCCCACGATCCGCTGCACCTCGTGGGGCAGCGAGCCGCCGTTGGTGTCGCACAGCACGAGCACCTCGGCCCCCTCGGTGGCGGCGGCCTCCAGGACCCGGAGCGCGAACTCGGGGTTGGCCTTGTAGCCGTCGAAGAAGTGCTCGGCGTCGAAGAACACCCGCTGGCCCTCGGCCCGCAGGAACCGCACCGAGTCGCCCACCATGGCGGCGCCCTCGTCGAGGGTGGTGCGCAGGGCCTCGGTGACGTGGAAGTCCCAGCTCTTGCCGACGATGCACGACGTCGTGACGCCGCTGCCGACCAGGGCGGAGAGCGTGGGGTCGATGTCGGCCCGGCCGAGCGGCTTGCGGGTCGAGCCGAAGGCCACGAGCGTGGCCGTCTCCAGGTGGAGCTCGGTGGCGGCCCGCCGGAAGAACTCGGCGTCGCGGGGGTTGGCCTGCGGGTAGCCGCCCTCGATCCAGCGGACGCCCAGCCAGTCGAGCTGCTCCGCCACCCGCAGCTTGTCCTCGACGGTGAGCGAGATGCCCTCGAACTGGGCGCCGTCCCGCAGGGTGGTGTCGAAGACGTCGACGGCGGTGGGTACTCCGTCAACCGACATGTTCGACCCAGTCCTTGTACTGGTCGACCTGGCCGCGCACGGCCCGGCCGTACTCCTCGCCGATGGCGAGCGTCATCGGCCCGGGGGCCGGGATCTCGCGGTCGTCGACCGAGCTCACCGACGACACCTCGGCCGCCGTGCCGCACACGAACATCTCGTCGGCGATGTAGAGGTCGCTGCGGGACAGGTGGTCGAGCACGACCTCGAACCCGAAGTCGCGGGCGATCGTCATCACCGTGTCCTGGGTGATGCCCTCGAGCGCGCCCGCCGACAGCGGCGGGCTGATCAGCTTGCCGTGGCGGGCCACGAAGATGTTCTCGCCCGTGCACTCGGCGACGAACCCGGCCCGGTTGAGCAGGATGGCCTCGTCGTAGCCGGCCTTCAGGGCCTCGACCTTGGCCAGCGAGCTGTTCACGTAGTTGCCGGTCGTCTTGGCCGCCGGGGGCATGATGTTGTGGTCGTGGCGGGCCCACGACGAGATCTTCATGCGCACGCCCTTGGTCAGGGCGTCGTCGCCCAGGTAGGCGCCCCACGGCCAGCAGGCGACGGCCACGTCCACCTCGCACGGCAGGGTGTTGAGGCCCATCTCCCCGTAGCCGTAGTAGGCGATGGGGCGGATGTAGCAGGACGGCAGGCCGGTCGAGCGCACGGTGTCCTTCACCGCCTGGATCATCTCCTCGACCGTGTAGGGCAGCTCCATCCCCAGGATCTGCGCCGACTGCTGGAGGCGGCGCATGTGGTCGGTGAGCCGGAACACGCCGGGCCCGTCGTCGGTCTCGTAGGCGCGGATGCCCTCGAACACCCCCATGCCGTAGTGGAGCGAGTGGGTGAGGATGTGGATGTTGGCCTCGTCCCACGGGATCAGCTCGCCGTTGAACCAGATCTTCTCGGTGGGCGTGATGGGCATGGCGTCGGATCCCCTCGTGATCAGACCCGGGCGGCGAGCGCGTCGCCGATCTCGGGCGTGGAGCCGGACTGGGCCGACGGGTCGGCACAGGCCTTGCGGATGCGGGCGGCGGCGTCGGCCTCGCCCAGGAAGTCGAGCATCATGGCGGCGGACAGCACGGCGGCCGTCGGGTTGGCGCGGGCCTGGCCGGCGATGTCGGGCGCCGAGCCGTGCACCGGCTCGAACATCGACGGGCCGGTGCGGGCCGGGTTGAGGTTGCCGGAGGCGGCGAAGCCGATGCCGCCGGACACCGCTCCGCCGAGGTCGGTGAGGATGTCGCCGAACAGGTTGTCGGTGACGACGACGTCGTAGCGCTGCGGGTCGGAGACGAAGTAGATGCAGGCCGCGTCCACGTGGTTGTAGGCGGTGCCGACGTCGGGGTGCTCGGCCGCCACCTCGTCGAACGTGCGCTGCCACAGGTCGCCCGCGAACGTGAGCACGTTGGTCTTGTGGACCAGGGTCAGGTGCTTGCGGCTGCGGGACTCGGCCAGGTCGAAGGCGTAGCGCACGCACCGCTCGACGCCCCGGCGGGTGTTGACCGAGCCCTGGGTGGCGACCTCGTGGGGCGTGCCCCGGCGCAGGACCCCGCCCTCGCCCACGTAGGGGCCCTCGGTGTTCTCGCGGATGACGATCATGTCGATGCCCGTGGCGGCGTCGACGAAGGGGCGCTGGTTGATGTAGAGGTCGAGGTCGAACCGCATCTTGAGCAGCAGGCCCCGCTCGATGACCCCGGGCGGGACCTCGGGTGTGCCGACCGCACCGAGCAGCAGCGCGTCGAGGTCGCGCCACTCGTCGAGCACGCTGTCGGGCAGGATCGTGCCGTCGCGCAGGTAGCGGGCCCCGCCGAGGTCGTAGTCGACCGTCTCGAGGTCGACCCCGGTGGCGGCCACGACCTTCAGGGCCTCGGCCACGACCTCGGGGCCGATGCCGTCGCCACCGATCACTCCGATCTTCGCACTCACTGTGTCTCCGTCGTCGAAAGGGCCCCGAGAAACGAGAAACCGCCCACCTCGGAGGCGGACGGTCGACAGCGCACGTCGGGGAGCCGGCGTGCGCTACGTGATGATGATTACCGAGGCGGGCGGGCAGATCATCGCGGGCCAGTGTTCACCTTCGCCGGAGGCGACGTCAACTGGGATCACGGGACGTCGGAGCATCGCGGCCCATGCCGGTGAACGTGGTCCGCCGCTAATCTGGAAGCTCTATGGCACAGACCCACCACCTCTCTCAGGCGGCGTACGACCGGCTCGCGGCCGAGCACGACGACCTGACGACGCGTGGGCGGGTGGAGATCGCACGCAAGATCGAGACCGCCCGGGAACTGGGGGATCTCTCCGAGAACGGCGACTACCACGCCGCCAAGGAGGAGCAGGGCAAGATGGAGGGCCGGATCCGCCAGCTCGCCTACATGCTCGAGAACGCCGAGATCGTCGAGTCCGAGGGCGGCGAGCACGTGTCGCACGGGTCGGTCGTCGGCATCCGCTACGAGGGCGACGACGACGTCGAGCGCTACCTGGTCGGCTCCATCGAGGAGCGCCACGACGACCTCGACGTCATCAGCCCCTCCTCTCCGCTGGGCGAGGCGCTGATCGGCTCGGCGCCGGGCGACGCCGTGACCTTCGTCGCCCCCACGGGCGCCGAGCTCAAGGTCGAGGTCGTCTCGGTCGACTGATATCTCACGCCTTCGGACGGATCCGGTAGTGCAGCACCAGGAACGGCAGGCCGAACACCCAGAAGGCGTGCTCGGCCCGTAGCTCGCCGGCCTCCACGTGCACGTCGAGCTCCTCGGCGAAGCCGTGCACGGCCAGCGCCGTGAGGTCGCGGGTGTCGGGGTCGACGTAGGTCAGGTAGTGGCCGGGGTGGTCGAGCTCGCTGCGGCTCGTCAGCACCAGGCCGCCCCCGGGCCGGGCCCGGGGCACCAGCGTGGCGGTGAAGCTGGCCTGCGGGAGCGGGAAGCCGACGCTCACGTAGCCGCGGTCGCGGTCCCGGTAGGTGGTGTAGATCCCGACGTAGATCGGCTCGTCGTCGTCGGCGTAGGAGCGGATCCAGCCGCGGACGGCGACCGTGGCGTCCCCGTCGAGCGAGATCGTGTCGATGCGGCTGTGCACGCCGCGCTGGGCCTCCCGCTGGTTCATCGGCACGCTCGCCTGGCCCAGGGGGCGGGCGAGCAGGGTGCGGTACAGCAGGTAGCCGGGCCGGACCCAGCGCCGCCACGCGGGGACGATGTCGAGGCTGAAGCGGGTGGTGTGCTCGTAGAACTCGCGGACCCGGGGGTCGACGGCGCCCGGGTCGAAGTCCGGCCCCGCCAGCTCGTCGAGCGAGGCGACGATGCCGACGTCGGCCGCCCCGGCGACGTAGGTGCCCCCGAGGGTGCGGGCCAGGTCCTCGACGTAGCCCGTCCCCACGTAGCGGGAGCGGGCCTCCCGGGGGACGACGAACGGCAGGTCCTCGGGGCGGACCCGTTCCGCCAGCAGCGCCACCTGGGCGTCGCGGAACGCCAGGGCGGACGTCACCCGGTAGGCGAGCACGGCCGCGCCGGCGACCGCGGCGGGCGGCACGGCGGGCCGGCGGGCGGCGGCGAGCCCGACGGCCGCGCCCACGACCGGGCCGAGCGCCACCTTCTGCGGGCGCAGGCCGAGGGCACCCGCGACGGCCCCGGCCCCGGCGCCGATCGCGACGGGCCCGGCGCCCGCGGCCCCGGCGGCCCACCCCACCGGGGCGGCCAGCGCGGCGCTGACGGCGATGCGCTGCCACAGGGCGGGGATCTCGCCCGGGCGCTGGCGGGCGCGGGCCACGGCCTCGGCGGCGCCCAGCCCCGCGGCCCCGGCGACCGCGGCGAGCGCGACCGCCCGCGGCCCCCGCCCGGCGGCCAGCGCGGCGCCGGCCAGCCCGCCGATGGCGGCGGACGACCCGACGGACGTGAGCCGATCGGGTCCACCGGCCGCTCCGGCGACCGGCGCGGGCCGGTCGCGCGGTCACGGGCGTACGAGCAGGGCGACCAGCGCGAAGTGGCTGGCGCTGGCGCTGACCACGAAGGTGTGCCAGATCTCGTGGTAGCCGAACGTCGCCGGGCGGGGGTCGGGGCGGCCCGACGCCAGGACCACGGCGCCGACGGTGTAGAGCACACCACCCGTGGCCAGGAGGGCCAGCTCGACGCCCGAGAGCGACTGGGCGAGCTGGGGGGCGGCGATCACGGCGAGCCAGCCCAGGACCAGGTACATGGTGAAGCCGACCGCCGGCCAGCGTTCCAACCGGAGGACCGTGATCACGATGCCCGCCGTGGCGCCCACCCAGGAGACCACGAGGAGGGTGATGCCCCACGACGGCCGCAGCGCCAGCAGCACGACCGGCGTGTACGACCCGGCGATCAGCACGAAGATCATGGAGTGGTCGAGGCGACGCATGATCTTGTGCGCCCGGGCCGACCACCGGCCCCGGTGGTACGCGGCGCTCACCCCGTACAGCGCGGACAGGCTGGCGGCGAAGATGGCGGCGCCCACCCGGGCCTCGGCGCCGCGGGCCAGGGCCACGAGCGTGATGCCGGCCGGGATCGAGGCGAAGAACGCCACCTGGTGGAGCCGGCCCCGGAGGCTCGGCTTCGGCAGGTGCGGCCGTTGCATCAACGCACCCTAGTTCCCGGGCCGGAAAACTCCGAACGCGGACAAGAGCTGACCGCAAGGCTGCGTACGTTGTCCGTGCCGGCGGCGACCGCCCCGGACACCGCAGCACCGACGGAAGGAATGCCACCGTGGACTGGAAGCTCGAGCTGGTGGGCGTGCCCGTGACCGACGTGGACCGGGCCAAGAAGTTCTACACCGAGCAGGCCGGCTTCGTGGCCGACCACGACCACCAGATCAACGAGGACCTGCGCTTCGTGCAGTGCACGCCGCCCGGGTCGGCCTGCTCCATCGCGTTCGGGACCAACCTCTCCCCGATGGCGCCCGGCACGCTGCAGGGCCTCCAGATGGTCGTGGCCGACATCGACGCCGCCCGCCAGGAGCTGCTCGACCGGGGCGTCGAGGTCAGCGACGTCGAGTCGTTCCCCTGGGGGCGCTTCGTCTACTTCAGCGACCCCGACGGCAACGGCTGGGCCGTCCAGGAGATCCCCCGCCCCTCCTGACCCGCCGATCGCGGCCAGCACCTCGTCGAGCGCGGCCACCGAGTGGCCGCTCACGAAGGCGTCGACGTGCGGCAGGGCCGCCGCCATGCCGGCCACCAGCGGCTGGTACCCGGCGGCGGCCTTGCGGGGGTTGACCCACACGACCCGGTGGGCCAGCCGGGACAGCCGGGCCATCTGCTCGCCCAGGTCCGCGGGGTCGCCGGTGTCCCAGCCGTCGGACACGATCACGACCACCGCCCCCCGGGCCATCCCCCGGCGGCCGTAGCCGTCGTTGAACTCCCGCAGCGCGTCGGCGATGCGGGTCCCGCCCGACCAGTCGGGGGCCGCGGCCAGCGCCCGCCGGAGGGCGAGGTCGGGGTCGGTGGCCCGCAGCTGGCGGGTCAGGCGGGTCAGCCGGGTGGCGAACACGAACGCGTCCGCCCCGCTCGCCCGCACCGCCCCGTGCAGCAGGTGGAGGTAGGCGCGGGCGTAGGGGGCCATCGAGCCCGACACGTCGGCCACGAGCACCAGGTGCCGGGGCCGCTCGGTCCGGCGGCGGAACTGCCGGCGGGCCGGGTCGCCGCCGGTGGCCCGCGCCCGCCGGAGCGTGGCCCGGACGTCGAGGCGGCGGCCCCGCGGGTCGCGCACCATGCGGCGGCTGGCCCGCCGCGGCGTGACCGCGGGCAGCGCCGCCATCAGGTCGCGCAGGGCCACCAGCTCGTCGTCGGTGAGGTCGGACAGGTCGGTGGCGCCGAGGCGCTCGTCCGGGCTGGCCGCGGCCAGCAGGTCCGGAGCGTCGGGCGCGCCGTCGGCGGGGGCGGGCGCCGGGGCCGCGTCCTGCTCGCCGCTCGCCACGCCCGGGCGGATCTCGTCCTCGACGCCGGCGTCGTCCGCCACCGCCGCGTCACGCGGCGCGGCGGTGGCAGGACGCCGGGCCACCGGCGGGGGAGGTGACTGCCCCCGCCAGTCGGCCACGTCGGCCAGGCCCCGGAACACCTGGCCGAACACCCGGTCGTAGGTCTCGATCTCGTCGCGGCCGGACACCAGCGTGACCCGGCCGGCCCAGTACCAGTCGTCCAGCGCCGCGGGCCGCACCAGGGCCACGGCGGCGGCGAAGCGGCCGCTGCGCTCCGGCGACACGGGCACGCCCGCCGCGTGGAGCAGCTGCCCGAACGCGCCGGCCAGCTCGGCCAGGTCGACCCGGTCGAGCGGCCCCGCGCTCACTCGGTCCCGGCCACCCACTCGGTGCCCCGCTTGCGGGCGAGGTCGAGGTCCTCCCGGTACTTGAGCACCGTGCCCAGCGTCCGGTCGGCGCCCTCCGCGTCGAGCCGGTCGAGGCCCAGCAGCCCGAGCGTCGCCACCCAGTTGATGGCCTCGGCCAGCCCCGGCGGCTTCTGCACGTCCAGGCTGCGGAGCCGCTGCACCGCCGCCGCCACCTGCTCGGCCAGCGTGACCGACGCCGCCGGGACCCGCCGCCGGATCACGGCCACGGCCCGGTCGAGCTCGGGGTAGTCGATCCAGTGGTAGAGGCAGCGGCGCTTCAGCGCGTCGTGCAGGTCGCGGGTGCGGTTGGACGTGAGGACCACCACGGGCGGCCGCAGGGCCCGGATGGTCCCCAGCTCCGGGATCGTGACCGTCGACTCGGCCAGCAGCTCGAGCAGGAACGCCTCGAACTCGTCGTCGGCCCGGTCCACCTCGTCGACCAGCAGGACGACCGGCCGGGGCCCGGGGTGGCGGATGGCGCGCAGCAGCGGCCGCTCGACCAGGTAGTCGGGGCCGAACAGGTCGTCCTCGTCGAGGTCGCGGCCCGTCGCCTCGGCCAGCCGGATGCCGAGCAGCTGGCGGGGGTAGTTCCACTCGTACAGGGCCTCGGCGGCGTCGATGCCCTCGTAGCACTGCAGCCGCACCAGGGGCGTGTCGAGGACCCGGGCCAGCGCCTTGGCCGCCTCGGTCTTGCCCACCCCGGCCTCGCCCTCGACCAGCAGGGGCTGGGGCATGCCGGCCGCGCAGTACAGCGCCGTGGCCAGGCCGAGGTCGGCGAGGTAGTCGGCGGCGTCGAGCCGCCGGCGCATGTCGTCGACGTCCGCGATGTCGACGTCGGGGGCCGGGTCGGTCACGGCAGGTAGGCGCCCGGGTCGGCGGCGAAGGCCCGCAGGCAGCCGGTGCCGCAGAACCAGTAGCGCTCGCCGTCGTGGTCGAGGTGCAGGGCGGCGTCGTCGGCCACCACCTCCATGCCGCACACCCGGTCGGTGGCGGTGACGGGCGCACCGGTGGTGACGCCCCCGGCTACGCCACCACCGGCCGCGGTGGGCCGGGCCGAGGGCCGGGGCCGCAGGGCCACGATCTCGGCCAGGATCGACAGGGCCACCTCCGCGGGGGTGCGGGCGCCGATGTCCAGGCCGGCGGGCGTGTGCACCGCGGCCCGGGCCGCGTCGTCCACGTCCAGCCCGGCGACCACCGCCGCCCCCCGCTTGGGGCTGGCCACCAGCCCCACGTAGGGGACGCCGGCCCGCAGCGCCGCCACGAGGGCGTCCTCCTCGTCGCGCCCGTGGGACGCCACCACCAGCGCGGTGAGGTCCCCGGGCAGGCCGGGGACCACCTGGAGCCCGACCCGGGGAGCGAGGTCGGCCAGCGCGACGGCGATGGGGGACTCCCCCACCACCGCCACTGTCGGCGCCGGCACGACCGGCTCGAGGAAGATCTCGAGGGTGCCCCCGGACAGGCACGGGTTGACGACGGTCAGGGACCCGTCCGACCCCTCGGGAGGGGGCCCGGCGGCCCCCTCCTCGGGCAGGATGCGCAGCAGCAGCGAGTCCCCGGAGTCGAGCAGCGACAGGCTCTGCGCCCGCACGGTGGCCTCGGCGCACACGCCGCCGACGAAGCCCTCGATGGTGCCGTCGGCCAGCACCACCGCCTCGTCGCCGGGCTTGGCCGAGGTCGGCCGCTCGGCCCGCACGACGCGGGCGTGGACGAACGGCAGGCGGGCCCGCCGGAGCTCGTCCGCACGCGCCGCGACGGTCGGGTTCACGCCGAGTAGAGCGCCGTGTCGATGGTTCGCTCGCTTCGCTCGCTCACTGGCGCACCCTTCGGGATGCACGCAGTGAGCGATCGGCACTTCGTGCCGAGTAGAGCGCCGTGTTGATGGTTCGCTCGCTTCGCTCGCTCACGAGAACGCCAGGTCGGTGCGTGCGGGCCTCCCCTGCATGGCCAGCCACACCTGGGCCGGGGTGAGCGGCATGTCGGCGTGGCGCAGCCCGAACGGCGACAGCGCGTCGATCACGGCGTTGACGATGGCGACCGGCGAGCCCACGGTGGCCGACTCGCCCACGCCCTTGCACCCGAGCGGGTGGTGGGGCGACGGCGTGACGGTCTCGCCGAGCTCCCACGAGGGGCACTCGAGCGACGTGGGCAGCAGGTAGTCCATGAACGACCCGCCGAGGCAGTTGCCGTCCTCGTCGAAGGCGATGGCCTCCATGAGCGCCATGCCGACGCCGTCGGCCAGGCCCCCGTGGATCTGACCCTCCACGATCATCGGGTTGATGCGGGGCCCGCAGTCGTCGACGGCGATGAACCGGCGCACCGCCACCTGGCCGGTGCCCTTGTCGACGTCGACCACGCACAGGTAGGCGCCGAACGGGTAGGTCAGGTTGGGCGGGTTGTAGACGGCGCTGGCGTCGAGGTGCCCCTCCACGCCCTCGGGCAGCTCCAGGCTGCTGTGGGCCAGCAGGGCGATCTCCTGGATCGTGCGGCCCTGGGACGGGTCGCCCTTCACGAACCAGCGGCCGTGCTCCCACTCGAGGTCGTCGGGGCTGCACTCCAGCGCCGCGGCGGCCACGATCCGGGCCTTGTCCCGCACCCGCCGGGCCACCACGGCCGCGGCGGCGCCCGACACCGGTGTCGAGCGGGAGCCGTAGGTGCCGAGGCCGAACGGGGTCTGGTCGGTGTCGCCGTGGACCACCTCGATGTCCTCGGGCGGGATGCCCAGCTGGCTGGCCACGATCTGGGCGAAGGTCGTCTCGTGGCCCTGGCCCTGGGTCTGCACGCTGAGCCGCACCACCGCCTTGCCGGTGGGGTGGATGCGCAGCTCGCAGCCGTCGGCCATGCCGAGGCCGAGGATGTCCATGTGCTTGCGGGGCCCGGCGCCCACGCCCTCGGTGAAGAAGCTGAGGCCGATGCCCATGAGCTCGCCCCGGTCCCGCTTCTCGGCCTGCTCGCGGCGCAGCTCGTCGTAGCCGGCGGTGTCGAGCGCCAGCTGCAGCGCCCGCGGGTAGTCGCCGGAGTCGTACTCCCAGCCGGTCTGGCTCAGGTACGGGAACTGCTCCGGGCGCAGCAGGTTGCGCATGCGCAGCTCGGCCGGGTCCATGCCCAGCTCGGCCGCCAGCACGTCCACGATGCGCTCGACCAGGTACACCGCCTCGGTGACCCGGAACGAGCAGGCGTAGGCGACGCCGCCCGGCGCCTTGTTGGTGTAGACGCCGGTGACCTTGCAGTGGGCGGCCTGCAGGTCGTAGCTCCCGGTGAAGATGTTGAAGAACCCGGCCGGGAACTTGGTCGGGTTGGCGCTGGCGTTGAACGCACCGTGGTCGGCGATGACGTCGACCCGCAGGCCGAGGATCTTGCCGTCGCTCGTGGCGGCGATCTCGCCGTGCATGTGGTAGTCGCGGGCGAACCCGGTGGACATCAGGTTCTCGGAGCGGTCCTCCATCCACTTCACCGGCTTGCCGGTGACGATGGAGCCCACCACCGCCAGCACGTAGCCGGGGTAGATCGGCACCTTGTTGCCGAAGCCGCCGCCGATGTCGGGCGAGATCACCTGGATCTTGTGCTCGGGCAGCCCGGCCACCAGGGCGTACACGGTGCGGTGGGCGTGCGGGGCCTGGCTCGTGATCCAGGCGGTGAGCTTGCCCGTCACCTTGTCCATGTGGGCCAGCGACCCGCACGTCTCCAGCGGGGCCGGGTGCGAGCGGGGGTAGAGCATGTCCTGGGTGACGACGACGTCGGCGCCCGAGAACACCTCGTCGCACCGCGCCGCGTCGCCGGACTCCCAGTCGAAGATGTGGTTGTCGGCCTTGCCCTCGAGGTCGTCGCGGATGATCGGGGCGTCGTCGTCGAGCGCCCGGCGGCCGTCCATCAGCGGTGTGAGGGGGTCGTACTCGACGTCGATCAGCTCGAGGGCGTCGCGGGCCGCGTAGCGGTCGTCGGCCACCACGAAGGCGACCTCCTGGCCCTGGAACCGCACCTTGTCGGTGGCGAGCACGGCCTGCGTGTCGCCGGACAGCGTCGGCATCCACGCCAGGCCCAGCGTCGCCAGCACCTCGCCGGTGATCACGGCCTGGACCTTGGGGTGGGCCTCGGCCGCCGACGTGTCGATGGACACGATGCGGGCGTGGGCGTACGGGCTGCGGAGGATGGCCCCGTAGAGCATCCCGGGCAGCTGGATGTCGTCGAGGTAGCGGCCCTGGCCCCGCAGGAACCGGGCGTCCTCCTTGCGCAGCATCCGGCCGAAGCCGATCGGGTTGCCGGCGTCGCTCAGCGGCGCGTCGGCCTGCGCGGCGGCGTCGGCCGCGGCGGCCTGCGCCTCGCCGGCGGTGGTGTCGCTGGTGTCGGCGGCGGTCATGCGGTCACCTCCTCGTCGTCGGTGGCCGGCGCCGTGTCGGTCGTGCCCTCGCCGTCGCCGTCGGCGCCCGCGGGGTGCTCGGCCGCCCACCGGACGGACCGCACGATGTTCTCGTAGCCGGTGCACCGGCAGAACTGGCCCGAGATCACGTCGCGGATCTCGGCCTCGCTCGGGTCGGGGTTGCGGTCGAGCAGCCACCGGGCCGTCATCAGCATGCCCGGGGTGCAGAAGCCGCACTGCAGCCCGTGGCACTGCATGAAGCCCTGCTGGAGCGGGTCGAGCTCGCCGCCGGTGTCGAGGTCCTCGACCGTGCGGATCGTCCGGCCGTCGGCCATGGCCGCCAGCACGGTGCAGCTCTTGACCGGCTCGCCGTCCATCCACAGGACGCAGGTCCCGCAGTTGGAGGTGTCGCAGCCCCAGTGGGTGCCCGTGAGCCCGAGCTGGTCGCGCACGAAGTGCACGAGCAGCAGCCGCGGCTCGATGTCCCGGGACACCTCGGTCCCGTTGACCGTCATCGTCACCTGCATGTCAGCCCCCCTCCCCTCGGGCCCGCGCCACCGAGCGCCGCAGCGCCCGCAGTGTCAGCTCACCCGCCAGGTGGCGCTTGTACTCGGCGGGACCCCGCTGGTCGGTCGACGGCGACGCCGCCGACGCCGCGGCCTCGGCGGCCGCGGCCAGGTTCTCCTCGGTGGCCGCCTGACCCCGCAGGGCGTCCTCGGCGGCCGGGGCGCAGAAGTGGGGCGCCCCCACGGCGGTCAGCCCGATGCCCACGTCGCCGACGGTGTCGCCGTCGAGCGTGACGAAGGCGCCGGCCGCGGCGATGGCCCAGTCGCCGGCCCGGCGCTCGACCTTCTCGTAGGCGCTGCCGGCTCCGGCCCGGACCGGCACCCGGATCTCGGTGAGGATCTCGGACTGGCCCACCACGGTCTCGTACGGGCCGACGTGGAACTCCCGGGCCGGCACCTCCCGCGTGCCGCCGGCGCCCGTGACGACGAGCGTCGCCCCGAGGGCGGACCCGACGGCGGACAGGTCCTCGGACGGGTCGGCCTGGCAGAACGAGCCGCCGATCGTGCCCCGGTTGCGCACGATCGGGTCGGCGATCACCCGCTCGGCGTCGGCGAAGATGGCGTAGTGCTCGGCCAGCAGCGGCGAGTCGAGCAGGTCGGCATGGCGGGTCATGGCCCCGATGGCGATCGCGGTGCCGTCGAGGCGGATGTAGGACAGGTCGGACAGGTCGTTGATGTCGATGAGCACCTCGGGCTGGGCGAGCCGCAACTTCATCATCGGCAGCAGGCTGTGCCCGCCGGCGACGAGCCGGGCGTCCGGACCGTGGCGCTCCAGAAGGGCCAGAGCGTCGTTGACGCTGCCGGCACGTTCGTACGTAAACGGTGCAGGCGTCTGCACGTTCATCCCCCGTGGGTCGTACGCCAAGCGGCGGACCGTGCGGCCCGGCGCACGGTGAGTCTGCGCTACCCCCAAGGGTGATGTCCATGTCACCCTAAGGGAACGCTTATCGGGGCGCTACCGTCCCGGGGCGTGACGCTCACACAGCTCGAGGCGTTCGTCCTGGTGGCCCGGCTCGGGTCGGTCAAAGCCGCTGCCCGCGCCCTCGGCGTGTCCGAGCCGGCCGTGTCGGGCGCCCTCGCCGCGCTGCGCGCGCACCTCGGCGATCCGCTCGTGCAGCGGGCCGCGGGGACCATGGAGCTGAGCGCCGGCGGCCAGCGCCTGCTGCCCATCGCGTCGCAGATGGTGAACCTGGCCGCCGACGCCACCGACGCCATCCGCCACGCCCAGGGCGCCCCCGACCTGTTGCGGGTGGTGGCCACGAGCACCGTGGCCGAGCACGTGGCCCGCCCGCTGCTGAACGCGTTCACCGCCCGCCACGGACCCGTCGAGGTGACGCTGGGCGTGGCGACCGCGAGCGAGATGCCGGCCCTGCTGCTGGAGCGGCTGGCCGACGTCGGCCTCGGTCCCCGGCTGGCGGACCTCGAGTCCCAGCCGATGCTGCGCCACCGGCTGGTGGTCGTGGCCGGGCCCCACCACCTGCTGACCCGGTCCGACCGGATCAGCGCGGGCTGCCTCGGCCGCCAGACGTGGCTGGTCGACGCCAGCGGCGCCGACCCGGCCACCGACGTCGGCCTGCTGCTGACCCGGCTGCGGGTGCCGGACGACCGGATCCGGGTGTTCCCGAGCATGGCGGCGGCGTGGGCGGCCGCGGCCGACGGCGAGGGCATCGCGCCGGGCATCGCCCACCTGGTCGACAACGAGGTGGTGCGGGGCCACCTCGTGGTGCTGCCGGTGGAGGGCACCCCGATCGACCTCATGTGGTTCGCCAACACGCTGCCGCCCGGGCGGCGGTCGATGGCGACCGACCGGCTGCGACGGTTCCTCGACACCCCCCACGCCATGCAGGCCATGCACCGGGCCGACGCCAGCGTGCCCGTGTCCCGGTTCCGCCCGCCGGTGTACGTCACGCTCGTGGAGCTGAGGCTGCGCCCGACGGGCGCAGCCGTGGCCCGAGCGGCCCGCTGCGAAGCAGCATGAGCGGGAAGCACGGTGGTGTGGGAGTGTCGTGGGCAGCCGCGACGACGAGGGGAGGACCGCATGCGCGTTCCGTTGACGATCGCCGACCACCTGGCCCGGGCGGCCCTGGTGTACCCGGACCGGGTGGGCGTGGTCGACGAGCCCGACCAGCCGGCCCCGTCGTGGGGTGAGCTGACCTACGCCCGGGTCGCCGAGCTGGCGCGGTCCCAGGCGGCCGGCCTCGACGCCCTCGGCATCGGGCGCGGCGAGCGGGTGGCGGTCGTGTCCCACAACGCGGCCCGGCTGCTCGTGTCGTTCTACGGGGTGAGCGCGTGGGGGCGGGTGCTCGTGCCGGTGAACTTCCGGCTGAGCAGCCGAGGAGGTCCGCTACATCGTCGAGCACTCGGGCGCCTCGGTGCTGCTCGTCGACCCCGAGCTCGACGAGGCGCTGGCCGGGGTCGAGTGCAAGCACCGCTTCGTGCTGGGCGCGGAGACCGACGCCACGCTGTGGCCCGCCGGCGGCGAGCCGGAGCCGTGGGCCGACCCCGACGAGGACGCCACCGGCACGATCAACTACACGAGCGGCACCACCGCCCGGCCCAAGGGCGTGCAGCTCACCCACCGCACGCTGTGGCTCAACGCCGCCATGTTCGGCTGGCACACCGGGGTGAGCGACCGGGACGTGTACCTGCACACGCTGCCGATGTTCCACTGCAACGGCTGGGGCATGCCGTACGCGCTGACCGGCATGGGCGCCCGGCAGGTGGCGCTGCGCAAGGTCGACGGCGCGGAGATCCTGCGCCGGGTGGAGCGCCACGGGGTCACGCTGCTGTGCGGCGCCCCGGCGGTGGTGGCCGCCATCCTCGACGCGGCCGAGCGCTGGGACGGCCCGGTCCCCGGGCGGGACCGCACCCGCATGGTCGTGGCCGGCGCCCCGCCGCCGACCCGGGTCATCGAGCGGATGGAGACCGAGCTGGGCTGGGAGTTCATCCAGATCTACGGGCTCACCGAGACCGCCCCGCTGCTCACGATGAACCGCCGCCGCGCCGAGTGGGACGACCTCGACCCCGCCGAGCGGGCCGGCCGCCTGGTGCGGGCCGGCGCGCCGACGCTCGGCGTCACGCTGGACACGAGCGCGGCGGGCGAGGTGCTCGCCCGGTCCAACGTCGTGCTGGAGGGGTACTGGGAGCAGCCCGACGCCACCGCCGAGGCCCTGGAGGGCGGCTGGTTCCACACCGGCGACGGGGGCACGCTCGACGACGGCTACCTGACCATCTCGGACCGCAAGAAGGACGTGATCATCTCGGGCGGCGAGAACGTGTCGTCGATCGAGGTGGAGGACGCCCTCCACTCGCACCCGGCGGTGGCGGAGGTGGCGGTGATCGGGGTGCCCGACGACAAGTGGGGCGAGACGGTCAAGGCGCTGGTCGTGCTGGCGCCGGGGGCGAGCGCGGACGAGCGCGAGCTGATCGACCACTGCCGCAGCCGCCTGGCCCACTACAAGTGCCCGACCACGGTGGAGCTGCGCGACGAGCTGCCCCGCACGGCGACCGGCAAGCTGCAGAAGTTCAAGCTGCGGGCGCCGTACTGGGAGGGCCGCGACCGCCAGGTCAACTGACGACCGGTCTGTCGTCTCTCACCGCGGATATCCGCGGTGAGAGACGACAGACCGGCATGGGTCAGCGCAGGGCGGCGGCGATGCGGTCGGCGGCTTCGACCACCGCGGCGCCGTGGCGCCGGCCGGGGCTGCGGGTCAGGCGGTCGATCGGGCCGCTGACGCTGACCGCGGCGATCACCCGGCCCGACGGGTCGACGACGGGGGCGCTGACCGAGGCGACGCCCGCCTGGCGCTCGGCGACGCTCTCGACCCAGCCCGCCGCCGGGCCGGCGGGCGCAGGACCCGGCCGCCCGAGCCGCGGTCGAGCGGGAGGCGGGCGCCGACCGGGACGATCGTGCGCAGCTCGTGGGGAGCCTCCAGCGACTCGACGCACACCCGCACGTCGCCGTCCCGCACGAACAGCTGGACCGACTCGCCGGTCTGCTCCTGCAGCCAGGCCAGCGCGGGGCGGGCGTCGCAGCCAGCCCGGCAGGGCCTCGGCGGCGGCGTGGCCGAGGCCGATGAGCCGCAGGCCCAGCGAGAACCGGCCGTCGTCGTCGCGCCGGACGAGGCCGTGGGCCTCGAGCGCCACGGCCAGGCGGTGCGCGGTCGCCCGGGTGAGGCCCGTGGCCTGCATCAGCTCGGCCAGCGAGCGGGGGCCGGCCTCGACGGCGGTCAGCACCGCCATCGCCTTGTCGAGCACGCCCACACCGCTTAGGCTGTTCACCACGTGAGAACTCTATCTCACATGTTGAGACGCCTCCAGCACCGCAGGTGAGATCCATGGCCACACCCCGCACGCTGAGCCAGAAGGTCTGGGACCGCCACGTCGTCCGCAGCGGCGGCGGCCAGCCCGACCTGCTCTACATCGACCTCCACCTCGTCCACGAGGTCACGTCGCCCCAGGCGTTCGACGGCCTCCGCCTGGCCGGGCGCACCGTCCGCCGGCCCGACCTCACCGTGGCCACGATGGACCACAACGTGCCCACCGCCGGGCTCGACCAGCCGATCGCCGACCCGATCTCGGCCCGCCAGATGCAGGTCCTGCGGGCCAACTGCGACGAGTTCGGCATCGCCTGCTACGGCATCGGCGACCCCGACCAGGGCATCGTCCACATCATCGGCCCCGAGCTCGGCCTCACCCAGCCCGGCATGACCATCGTGTGCGGCGACAGCCACACGTCCACCCACGGGGCGTTCGGGGCCCTCGCCTTCGGCATCGGCACCAGCGAGGTCGAGCACGTCCTCGCCACGCAGACCCTCCCCCAGCAGCGGCCCGGCACCATGGCCGTCACCGTCGAGGGCGACCTGCCCGCCGGCGCCACCGCCAAGGACGTCATCCTCGCCATCATCGGGCGCATCGGCACGGGCGGCGGCATCGGCTCGATCATCGAGTACCGGGGCTCCGCCATCCGGGCCCTGTCGATGGAGGGCCGCATGACCGTGTGCAACATGTCGATCGAGGCGGGCGCCAAGGCCGGGCTCATCGCCCCCGACGACACGACCTTCGCCTACCTCGAGGGCCGCCGCCACGCCCCGACGGGCGCCGACTGGGACCGGGCCGTCGAGGACTGGCGCAGCCTCGCCACCGACGACGGCGCCACCTTCGACAAGGCCGTCGACCTCGACGGGTCCGCCATCGCCCCCCACGTCTCGTGGGGCACCAACCCCGGCCAGGTCGCCCCCATCACGGGCACGGTCCCCAGCCCCGACAGCTTCGCCGACCCGTCCGAGCGCGACGCCGCCCGCCGGGCGCTCGACTACATGGGCCTCGACCGCCGGCACCCCGCTGCGGGAGGTCGCGGTCGACACCGTGTTCATCGGCTCGTGCACCAACGGCCGCATCGAGGACCTGCGGGCCGTGGCCGCCGTCGCCGACGGGCGCAAGGTCGCCCCCGGGGTCCGCACCCTCGTCGTGCCGGGCAGCCATGCGGTCAAGGCCCAGGCCGAGGCCGAGGGCCTCGACGCCGTGCTCACCGCCGCCGGCTTCGACTGGCGCGAGCCGGGCTGCTCGATGTGCCTGGCCATGAACCCCGACAAGCTCGCCCCCGGCGAGCGCAGCGCCTCGACCAGCAACCGCAACTTCGAGGGCCGCCAGGGCCGGGGCGGCCGCACCCACCTCGTGTCCCCCGCCGTCGCCGCCGCCACCGCCGTGGCCGGCACGCTGGCCACGCCCGCCGACCTCGACTGACCGACGAAGGAGCACCCGCCATGAACCCCGTCCGCGTCGTCCAGGGCACCGCCGTCCCCCTCGACCGCTCCGACGTCGACACCGACCAGATCATCCCGGCGGAGTGGCTCAAGCGGGTCGAGCGCACCGGCTTCGGCCGCGGCCTGTTCGCCACCTGGCGGGACGACCGTGACTTCGTCCTCAACGACGAGTCCTACGCCGGCGCCAGCGTCCTCGTCGCCGGCCCCAACTTCGGGACCGGCTCGTCGCGCGAGCACGCGGTGTGGGCGATCATGGACTACGGCTTCGCGGCCGTCGTCAGCCCCCGCTTCGGCGACATCTTCCGCAACAACGCCACCAAGAACGGCCTCGTCCCCGTGCTGGTGACAGCCGAGGTGGGCGAGGCGCTGCTGCGGGCCGTCGAGGCCGACCCCACCCTCGAGGTGACGGTCGACGTCGAGCGCCGCACGCTGTCGGCGCCCGCCGCGGGCATCGAGTGCGAGTTCCCGCTCGACGACGCCACCCGCGAGCGGTTCCTGGAGGGGCTCGACGACATCGGCATCACGCTGCGCGACGCCGGCGCCATCGACACCTACGAGACCCGGCGCGCCCCGTGGATGCCGGCGGTGCCCACCGGCTGATCAGCGGCGGGCCGTCACCCCGTTGGTGCGGGTGCCGGCCGGTTCCGCCGCCAGCGACTGGCCCAGCACGACCGTGGTGCCGTTCTCGCCGGACACCACCTCGACGTGATCGACGAGCGCCTGCATGAGCGCCAGGCCCCGGTGGTTGGTGGCCTCGGGGGCGGGCATCTCGGCCCGGACGGGCGGCACGAAGCCGGCCCCCGAGTCGGACACGATGATGGTGCACGTCGCTGCCCTCGAGCACCACGGTCACGCCGAAGGCGTCGCCGCTGGCGTGGAGGATGGCGTTGTTGCACGCCTCCGCGACCGCCAGGACCAGGGTGTCGAGCATGCCGGACGGTACGCCCTTCTCGCGCAGCGCACGGTGCACGAACGCGCGGGCGGATGGAACGGCCGCACGTTCGCGCCGAAACCGCGTGCTCATTCGCGCATCCATCGGGCTCGCCATACCCTCCCGACCCATCTCACAAACGCCGGTGGTGGCCGTCCGGCCCACGGTCGTAGTGTCGTGCACGACCCGCTGCCGCCGACACGACCCGCAGGCCTGACCATGGACACCCGCCCGCCCGTCCAACTGACCGCCCCCGCCGAGCCCGGTTCCGCCCGCCTGGCCCGCATCCTGGCGTCCGGCGTGGCCGCCGACGCCGGCCTGAGCATCGACGACACCGAGGACCTGCGCATCGCCGTGAGCGAGCTCGTCGCGCTGCTCGTCGACGGCGTCGACGACCCGTCGACGCCGATCGTGGTGCGCTACCGCGCCGAGGACGGGCGAGGTGGTCGTGGACGGCGAGCGACCCGCCGTGCCGAACGGCGACGACAGCGCCGCCGTCGACGACCTGGCGCTGGAGATCCTGCGGGTGGTCGTCGACGACCACTCCTTCGACGCGGACGAGAGCGGACGGCGCTTCCACCTCGTGAAGCGGGCACGCGTGAGCGCATGACGTGACGGGTCCGTGCGCCAGCGCGCTCCGGGCGACCTGGACCGGTTGTTCGTCACCTACCGGGACACCGGCGAGCGCGCCGTGCGCAACGAGCTCGTGGAGGCGCACCGGGGGCTGGCCGCCTCCATCGCCAACGACTACCGGGGCCGGGGCGTCGAGCTCGACGACCTCGTCCAGATCGCCATGCTGGGCATGATCAAGGCCGTCCAGCGCTACGACGTCGACCGCGGCATCCCGTTCTCGTCGTTCGCCAGCCGCACCGTCAACGGCGAGATCAAGCGGTACTTCCGGGACCGCACCTGGGCGGTGCGCCCGCCCCGCAGCGCCCAGGAGCGCCACCTCGACCTGCGGCGGGCCCGCGCCGCCCTGTCCCTGCGCCTCAGCCGCCCGCCCACCGTGGCCGAGCTGGCCGGCGAGCTGGACGTGTCCGAGGACGACGTGCTCGACGCCGTCGAGGCGGGCGCCGCCTACCGGGCGACCAGCCTCGACGCCCGCCGCCCCGGCGACGACGACCAGGGCCCGCTCGGCGACCGGCTGCCCGGGGCCGAGGCGCCGGCCGGCCGCGTGGAGATGCGGCTGCTGGTGGACCAGCTGCTCGACACGCTGCCCGAGCGCGAGGCCGAGATCATGCGGCTGCGGTTCTTCGAGGAGCTGACCCAGAGCCAGATCGCCGAGCGGCTCGGCATCAGCCAGATGCACGTGTCGCGGCTCGATGCGCCGCTGCCTCGTGGACCTGCGGGCGCCACGCTCGACGGCTGAGAGGCTGCGCCGCGGCGACCGGTCAGTCGCCGTCGACGGTGAGCAGGTCGCCGAGGCGGGTGATCTCGAACAGGCGCTGGACCTGGGGTGGCACCGACCGCACCACGAACACGGCACCCTGGGACTCGGCGTGGCGGTGGACGGCGACGAGCACGCCGAGGCCGCTGGAGTCGACGAACCCGACCCCGGACAGGTCGAGCGCCAGCTCGCGGTGACCGTCGTCGATGAGCTGGGCCAGGTCCCGCTTCACCTCCTCGGAGGTGACGATGTCGAGGTCGCCCGACAACCGTGCGATGGCCCTGTCGTCGCTGCGATCGACGATCTCGAGGTTCGACTGCTCGCTCGTCACGCGGGCCAAGCTATCCCGCCCCAGCGCGACCGCCGCGCCCGGCCGGCGCTCACGGGCACCCACTCGTCGTAGTCCGGCAGGCCCTCGTCCCGCAGCCAGGCGTCGAACATCGGGGTCAGCTCCTGGCCCGACAGCTCCTCGGCCAGGGCCTCGAAGTCGGCGGTCGTGGCCACGCCGCCGCCGAAGCGCGAGACCCAGTCCGCAGGATGGCGAAGAACACGTCGTCGCCCACGGTGTGCCGCAGCACGTGCAGCGTGAGCGCCCCGCGGTCGTAGACCGAGGTGTCGAACAGTCGCCCCGGGCCGGGGTCGGCGGGCGGCAGGGCGAGCTCGCCGGCGAGGGCCTGCTCGGCGACGGGCTCGACCGCGGCGATGTCGCCGCCGGTCGACCACAGCCACTGGGCGTACGTGGCGAACCCCTCGTTGAGCCAGATGTCGCGCCAGGTCTCGGGGCTGACGTCGTCGCCGAACCACTGGTGGGCGAGCTCGTGGGCGACGATCGTCCTCGCGACGAGGCGGCGGTGGACCCGAAGATCGACAGGGTCTGCGTCTCCAGGGCGAGGCTGAGCGGGTCGTCCACGACGACCGCCCCGTAGGCCACGAACGGGTAGGGCCCGAACCACGCCTCGAACGCCTCGATCATCGCCGCGGTGCGGTCCATGACCTCGTCGAAGTCGCCGGCCACGTCGGCGTCGTACGGCGTGGCGGATGGGCAGGCCGCCGGGGCCCTCCGACTCGGCGAAGGTGAGGTCGGCGATCACCACCTGCACGAGGTAGCTGGCCATGGGGTCGGGGGCGTCGAACACCCAGGTCTGCACCCCGTCGCCCGGGATGGTCTCCTGCAGCAGGCCGTTGGCCGCCACGTCGAGGTCCTCCGGCACCGTGATGCGGAACGCGTAGCCGGCCTTGTCGGTCGGGTGGTCGTTGACCGGGAACAGCGCGGCCGCCCCGATGGGCTCGAACAGGGCGTAGACCTCGCCGTCGTCGCCGAACCAGCCGGGGTCGAAGAACTCGTCGCCCGGCACGGTCGAGGGCGGCCCGCCGTAGGTGACCACGGTGGTGAAGCCGCCGGCCCTCCGCCAGCGGCTCGGCGGGCGTGATCCGCAGGTCGCGCTCGCTCTCGCGGGCGACGGCGGCGGGCTCGCCGTCCACCGTGACGTCGCCGACCTCCATGCCGGCGGCCAGGTCGACGACGAAGCTCGACAGGTCCTGGGTGGCGGTGGCCGTGAGGGAGGCGATCCCGTCCATGCGGCCGGCGTCGGGGTCCCACGTCAGGTCGAGGTCGTAGTGGGTGACGTCGTAGCCGCCGTTGCCCGGCGTCCGGGAAGTACGGGTCGCCGAGCCCCGGGGCGCCGTCGGTGGGGTCGAGCGGCCGGCGCGCCGGCGTCGGGGCGGGCCGCCGGGTCGTCGCTGCCGCCGTCGCCGCCGCCGCGATCGGGCCACGTCAGGACGACGGCGGCGACGAGGACGACGACGGCCGCCACCACGGCTGCGGTGATGGCGAGGGGTCGGCGGGACATGGCGGTGCGCAGGATGGCACACGGCGCCGGACCGGCACGATCGCGCTCCCCGACCGCCCTCCCGTCGGAGCCGGGCGCACCCGGTTCCGACGGGAGGAACCCGTCACGAGTGCCCGGCCCAGGCCCGGGGCACTCGCTCGGCGTTCGTTCGGCCGTTGGGAGTGAGGATCGTACCGCGCTTGTGACATCCGTAACAGCCCCAAACGGAGAAAAACTTCCGTACAGCGGGGCTCGCGCTACGGTTCGTGACGCTCGACCACGTGGCGATCGGCGCGCTGGCGGTTCACCGCCGAGATCACCGCCCGGAGCGAGGCCGTGGTGATGCTCTCGTGGCGGCCGACGCCCCACCGCACGGTGCCGTCCGGGCGCTGGGTCTCGACGTAGGCGACGGCCACCGCATCGGACCCGGCGCCGACCGCGTGCTCGCTGTAGTCGACCACGTCGACCTCGACGCCGAGGTCGGCCTGGAGGCCGGCCACGAAGGCCGCGATGGGCCCGTTGCCCTCGCCGGTGACCGTCCGGTGCTCGCCCTCCACCGTGAGCTGGGCCGTGACCCGGGAGCCGCTCTCCCCGGTCGTGGACTCGTGCGACACGAGCTGCACGTCGGCGTCCTCGTCGAGGTACTCGGCCACGAACGCCTCCCACATGTGGGTGGGCGTGATCTCGGTGCCCGTGTCCTCGGTGATGCCCTGGATCGTCTTGGAGAACTCGATCTGGAGGCGCCGCGGCAGCTCGTAGCCGTGCTCCGCCGACATGATGTAGGCGACGCCGCCCTTGCCCGACTGGCTGTTGACCCGGATCACGGCCTCGTAGGTGCGGCCGACGTGCTTGGGGTCGATGGGCAGGTAGGGCACGCCCCAGGTCTCGTAGTCGGTGCCGAGGGCCGCGAAGCCCTTCCTGATGGCGTCCTGGTGGCTGCCCGAGAAGGCCGTGTACACGAGGTCGCCCACGTAGGGGTGGCGGGGGTGCACGGGCAGGCGGTTGCAGTACTCGGCCACCCGCCGGACGGCGTCGATGTCGCTGATGTCGATCTCGGGGTCGACGCCCTGGCTGAACAGGTTCATGGCCAGGGTCACGACGTCGACGTTGCCGGTGCGCTCGCCGTTGCCGAACAGCGTGCCCTCGACCCGGTCGGCCCCGGCCATGACGCCGAACTCGGCGGCGGCCACCGCGGTCCCCCGGTCGTTGTGGGGGTGCAGCGACAGCACGACCCGGTCGCGGTGGGGCACGTTCCGGTGGAAGTACTCGATGACGTCGCCGTAGATGTTGGGCGTGTACATCTCCACCGTGGCCGGCAGGTTGAGGATGATGGGCCGGTCGGCCTCCGGCTCGACCACGTCCATCACCGCCGCGCAGATCTCGACCGCGTAGTCGATCTCGGTGCCGGTGAAGCTCTCCGGCGAGTACTCGTAGCGCACCGCGGTGCCGGGGACGTCGTCCTCGAGCTTGCGGGCGAGGCGGGCGGCGTCGGTGGCGATCTGGGTGATGCCCTCGTAGCCGAGCCCGAACACCACCCGGCGCTGCAGGATCGACGTCGAGTTGTAGAAGTGGACGATCGCCTGGCGGGCGCCCCGGATCGACTCGTAGGTGCGCTCGACGAGCTCGGCCCGGCACTGGGTCAGCACCTGGATCGTCACGTCGTCGGGGATCAGGTCCTCCTCGATGAGCTGGCGCACGAAGTCGAAGTCGGGCTGGCTGGCGCTGGGGAAGCCGACCTCGATCTCCTTGAACCCCATGTGCACGAGCGTGTCGAACATGCGGCGCTTGCGGGCCGGGTCCATGGGGTCGATCAGGGCCTGGTTGCCGTCGCGCAGGTCGACCGAGCACCACAGCGGCGCCTTCTCGATGCGGCGGGTCGGCCAGGTGCGGTCCTCGATGATCTGGGGAAGCGGGAGGAACGGCTGGTACTTCTCGAACGGCATCTTCTTCGGGGTCACGGGTTCGGGAGGCATGGCTCGCTCGCTCTCGCTGGGGTGTTCGGGTGGTGGGTACGCGTCGGAAAGTCGCCGGAAAACTCAAAAGCCCCCTGGCCCGAGAGGGCGCAGGAGGCGGGGCGAGCACCTATGTGGGGTGCTCGCCTTACATAAGAAGCAGGCCGGTGACGGTCTGACGCATCGCTCCATGCTGCCGGTCCGGGTGCCGCGGCGTCAAGGCGATACCCCCGCTCCGCGCCCGGCAGCGCACGCGGGGATAGCCTCGGGGGCCGTGAGGCGTCGCTGGTTCCGGATCGGGTTGTTGGTCGTGGTTGTCGGCGTGGTGCAGCAGGCGGTGCGCCGGTTCCTGGCCGCACCCCCGCCGACCCCGGACCCCACGGCGGGCACCGGCCCCGCGCCCGACCGCGTGACCCCGGCCGCGCCCGGACCGCCGGCCCCCGCCCCCCGGGCGGAACCGGAGCCCGTGAAGCAGGCGGCGCCCGCCACCAAGGCCCCGGCGGCCAAGAAGGCACCAGCGGCGAAGAAGGCGCCCGCCAAGAAGGCCGCCGACAGGCACCCGCGGCGAAGAAGGCGCCGCGCCAAGAAGGCGCCCGCCAAGAAGGCCCCGGCCAAGAAGGCGCCGGCGGCCAAGAAGGCACCGGCGGCGAAGAAGGCGCCCGCCAAGAAGGCGCCGGCCACGAAGAAGGCCCCCGAGGGCGACGGCGCCGGGCGCCTGACCGCGGCCGCGCGTGCCGGGCGCGCGGCTCAGCCCACGGAGTGGACCGAGACGATGCCGTCGCCCCGCCGGATCACGTCCTGGACCTCGGACGGCACCGAGCGGTCGGTGGCGATGACCTGGAGGGCGGCCGCGCCCCGCTCCGACCGGCCCAGGTGCATGTCGTCGATGTTGACGCCGGCGTCGGACAGCACGCCCGCCACGTGGGCGATCATGCCCGGGCGGTCGTCGTTGCGGACCACGAGCATGTGGCTGGCCGGGGGCAGGTCGATGGTGTGGCCGTCGAGCATCACGATGCGGGGCTCGCCCCGCAGCCCGACGAGCGTGCCCCCGATGCCGTGGTCGCCGCCCCGGATGGAGATCAGGTTCACGTAGTCGTGGGCCGTGGCGGTCGACGTGTCGCGCACCTCGACGCCCCGCTCCGCGGCGATGCGGGGGGCGTTCACGTACGACACCGGCTCGTCGGTCACCCCGCCGAACACGCCCTTCAGCACCGACAGCGTGAGGATGCGGGTGTCCGAATCGGCGATCTGGCCCGCGTACTCGATCTCCAGCGCCTTGGGCAGGCCCTCGGCGAGCGCCGTGTAGATCTCGCCCAGCCGCTCGGCCAGGGGCAGGAAGTGCCGCACGGTCTCCGACGCCTCGGCCGCGCTCACGTTCACCGCGAAGGGCACGAACTCGCCCGCCAGCGCCAGGCCGACCTGCTCGGCGATGGTGTCGCCCGCCTTGTCCTGCGCCTCCCGGGTGCTGGCGCCCAGGTGGGGCGTGACCACCACCTGCGGCAGCCCGAACAGGGGCGAGTCGGTCGTCGGCTCGGCCGCGAACACGTCGAGGGCGGCGCCGCCCACGTGGCCGATGCGCACGGCCTCGGCCAGCGCGTCCTCGTCGACGATGCCGCCCCGGGCCACGTTGATGATGCGGATGCCCGGCTTGGCCCGGGCCAGCAGGTCCTTGTCGATGAGGCCCACCGTCTCCGGCGTCTTGGCGACGTGGAGGGTCACGAAGTCGCTGACCTCGATCAGCCTGTCGAGCGTCATCAGCTCGACCCCGAGCTGGCGGGCCCGGTCCTCGGACACGAACGGGTCGTGCGCCACCAGCCGCATGCCGAAGGCGTGGGCCCGCTGGGCCACGAGCTTGCCGATGCGCCCGAGGCCCACGACCCCGAGCGTCTTGTCGGACAGCTCGACGCCCTCCCACCGGGACCGCTCCCAGCGGCCGTCGACCAGTGCGTTGTGGGCCTGGGGGATGTTGCGGGCCTGGGCCAGCAGCAGCGCCATCGTGTGCTCGGCCGCGGAGAGGATGTTGGACTGCGGGCGCGTTGACCACCATCACGCCCCGCTCGGTCGCCGCCGTCACGTCGACGTTGTCGAGGCCGATGCCGGCCCGGCCGACCACCACGAGGTCGGGCGCCGCCTCCAGCACCTCGCGGCTGACCTGCGTGGCCGAGCGGATGATCAGCGCCGCGGCCCCGGGCACGACCTCGATCAGCTCGGTCGGGCTGAGCCCCAGCCGTACGTCCACCACATGGCCGTCGTCACGGAGCTGGGCCAGCCCGCCGTCGGCGATCTTCTCGGTCACGAGGATGCGCGCCATCGCGTCCAAGTGTGGCCGGGCCCGGGGCTCGTCTCCAAGAAGCATGAAAGACCTCACGAACCGTGGGCCGGCGGGCGTTGAGAGAGCATGAGCGAGACCACCTACACCGTCGTCCCCTCCCCCGTCGGCGACCTCGTCGTGACCGGTGACGGCGCCTCGATCACCGGCATCGGGTTCGCGTCCCGGACCCCGGTCCGGCCCGGCTGGCGCCGCGACGACGGCGCCCACGAGGACGCCGCCCGCCAGCTCCGCGAGTACTTCGCCGGCGAGCGCACCGGCTTCGACCTGCCGCTGGCCCCCGAGGGCACCGACTTCCAGCGCCGCGTGTGGGCGGCGCTGGCGGCCATCCCGTACGGGGAGACGACCAGCTACGCGGCGCTGGCCGAGCGGATCGGCCGGCCCGGGAGCGCCCGGGCCGTCGGGGCGGCCAACGGCGCCAACCCGCTCGCCATCGTCGTCCCCTGCCACCGGGTCGTGGGGGCCGACGGGACGCTGACCGGCTACGCCGGCGGGCTCGACGCCAAGCGCCGGCTGCTCGACCTCGAGGTCACAGGTTCTCGACCGGCACCGCGTCGATCGCCTCGCCCGGCGGCGTCGTGAACCCGAACACCTGGGCGTAGAACGACAGCTCGCTGTCGAGCGCCTTGCGGATGTTCTCCGCCTGGCGGAAGCCGTGCTGCTCGCCCGGGAACGTCACGTAGGCCACGGGGACCCCCTTGGCCCGCAGGGCGTCCACGATCATCTCGGCCTGGTTGGGCGGGACGACCTCGTCCTCCAGGCCCTGCAGCACGATCAGCGGGCGGTCGAAGCCGTCGACGTGGTGGACCGGCGACCGCTCGACGTAGGTGTCGCGGGCCTCCGGGTACGGCCCCACCAGGCCGTCGAGGTAGCGGCTCTCGAACTTGTGGGTCTCGGTGGCGAGCGCCTCCAGGTCGGCCACCCCGTAGTGGCTGGCCCCGGCGGCGAAGGTGTCCCGGAAGGCCAGGGCCGCCAGCGTCGTGTACCCGCCCGCCGACCCGCCCCGGATGCACAGCCGGGCGGGGTCGACCCGACCCTGCCCGCCCAGCCACCGGGCCGCGGCCTCGCAGTCGTCGAGGTCGACGATGCCCCAGGTGCCCCGCAGCTGGTTGCGGTAGGCGCGGCCGTAGCCGGTGGACCCGCCGTAGTTGACGTCGACGACGCCGAAGCCCCGGCTGGTCCAGTACTGGATGCCGAGCTGCAGCATGGGCCGGGCCGCGGCCGTGGGCCCGCCGTGGATGACCACCAGCAGCGGCGGCGCCTCGCCCGGCGGCGGGATCGCCTCGGGGTTGGCCGGCGGGTAGTAGAGGGCGTGCGCGGTGCGGCCGCCGCTGGTCGGGAAGTCGATCGACTCGGGCACCGAGAACCAGGCCGGGTCCACGCCCAGGTCGCGCGGCGGGCGCAGGATCTCGGGCTCGCCCACGCCGCCCCCGGCGAGCCGCACCCGGACCAGCGCCGGCTCGGCCGTCGGGCCCGCCCCCACGAACACGATGCTGTCGCCCGCGGCCTGGAGCGACGACACGGCCGTGTACGGCAGGCCCAGGTCGGACGAGGTGCCGTCGGCGCCGAGGACCGCCAGGTTGTCGCGCCCGTCGCGGGCGTACACGTAGGCGACGCGGCCGTCGTCGAGGAACGCGAAGGCGGACTGGCCGAAGATCCACGGCGGACCGCCCACCTCGAACTCGCCCTCGGCCCGGGGCTCGACCTCGCCGCCCGGCGTCCAGCGGTACAGGTTCCACCAGTTGGCGGGGTCGGCCACGAACCACAGCGACCCGTCGGGCGCCCACCGGGCCTGCGTCACCGACTCGCCGTCGCCGTGCCCGCCGGGGCCGTGGTCGGGGCGCCCCGCCACCACCTCGACGTGCTGCAGCGCGGGGCCGACCGGGGTGTCCCGCAGGCCCGCCACGCACAGCTCGGCCGCGTCCCACGGCATGTCGGGATGGGACCACTGCAGCCAGGCCAGCCGGCCGCCGTCGGGCGAGAAGCGGGGGGACGACACGAAGTCGGGCCCCGACACGACGGCCCGGGGGTCCAGCTCGCCGGTCGTGTCGAGCACCACGACCTCGTTGACCACGTCGGCCGGGCCGCCGCCCGGCGGGTGGTGCTCGCGCACGACCGCCAGCCACCGGCCGGTCGGGTCGAGGTCACCGTCGGCCCACCGGTCGCCGCGGGGCGTGGCGGGCTCGGGCGTGACCGGCTCGGGCGCCCCGTCGCCCTCCTGGCGGTAGAGGCGCTGGTCGTCCCAGTGGGTGAACCACAGGACCGGTCCCCGCACCCACCAGGCGCCGCCCCCGTACTCGTGGACGGCCGTGCGGGCGTTGAGCCCGGCCGGCAGGCGCTCGACCGTCGTGCCGTCCGCGGCCCGCTGCACGATCTGGGTGCGCCCGGCCTCCTCGGGCCGGGCCTCGGCCCACGTGACCGTGTCACCCTCCACCGCGACGCCACCGAGGCCGGCGGCCGCTTTTACCACCAGGGCTGACGTGATCGGGGTGGTCCAGGAGCCGTAGGGTGCCATTGCCCGGAGGGTAGCGTCGGCGGGCCGCCGCTCCCGTGGGGCGGCAGCGGGGCGGCGAAGGGCCCCGCGCGGCGCACCAGAAACCCGGGGAAACGCCTGGCGACGCGGCCCCGATACACAGTCAGGATTCTGCGGTGGAGTGCGGTAACTGTCGAACGATGAACGCCCCGGGCGTCCAGGTGTGCGTGGGCTGCGGCCTGCCGCTGTCCTCGGCGCCCCCGCCCGGTCCCGGCAACGCCGGGGCACCCCCGCCGCCGCCCCCGGGCGCGCCCGGCGCGGTACGGGCCCCCGCCGGGCCCCCCGCCCGGCCCCCCGCCCGACCAGGGCGGCTACCCGCCGCCCGGCGGCGGGGGCTATCCCGTCCGGCGGCTACCCGCCCCCGCCCGGGCAGGGCCCCGGCGACGCCTATCCCCCCGGCCCGCCCGGCGGCTACCCGCCGGGCCCGTACCCGCCGGAGGGCTACCCGGCCGGCGGGCCGCCGCCGAAGAAGTCGCGGCGCGGGCTGTTCGTCGCCCTCGCCATCCTCGTCGTGGTGGCGGTGGGCGCCGCGGCGTTCTTCCTGCTCCAGCCCGAGGACGAGGGCGTCGAGATCGTGCTCGAGCCCATCGGCATGGTCCAGGAGGACGACTTCGCGGGCAACCTCGACGTGGGCGACGCCACCGGCGCCGCGCTCAGCACCGCCGAGATCGATCCCACGGTGCCCGACCCCCGCACCGAGGAGGTGGCCACGCCGCTGTCCGGGCGGGTGGTGCAGGGCGCCGACCCCGCCGTCTACGGCGGCAGCCGTGACACCCAGGTGTGCGACGTCGCCATGCTCACGGCGTTCCTGACCGACCCGGCCAACTCGGACAAGGCCGAGGCGTGGGCGGGCGTGCTGGGCGTCGAGGTGGCCGACATCCCCACCTACATCAGCGGGCTCACCGCCGTGCGCCTGCGCTTCGACACCCGGGTCACCAACCACGGGTTCAACGACGGCGAGGCCACCCCGTTCCAGTCGATGCTGGAGGCGGGCACGGCCGTGCTGGTCGACAACACCGGCGTGCCCCGGGTCAAGTGCAACTGCGGCAACCCGCTGGCCGAGCCCGAGGGTCTCGGCGGGGTCAGCGAGTCGGAGGCGCTCGACATCGAGGCGGTGGCCCAGAACCCGGACGAGGCCTGGGAGGGCCTCGACCCGGCCCAGGCGGTCAAGGTCGAGCCGGGCTCCGAGGTCGAGGAGATCACCCTCGTCGACTTCGACGCCGGCGGGCTGATCGAGCGGCCGGTCGGCTCGGACGGCGCCAGCAAGACCGACACCGGCACCGGCGACGTCCAGGTCACCCTGGAGTGGGCGGCGGACTCCGACCTCGACCTCCACGTCATCGAGCCCGACGGCACCGAGATCGACTACACCAACCCGGGCCCGTCGTCCACCGGCGGGCAGCTCGACGTCGACTCCAACATCGACTGCGAGAACGACGGCGGGGTCGAGAACATCTTCTGGCCGGAGGGCGAGGCCCCGCCCGGCGAGTACCTGGTCCGCGTCGAAGGCTTCCGCCTGCAACGCGACGACGGCTCCGACTGCGGTGGCGGCGACTTCAGCCTGACCATCACGGTCGAGGGCCAGGAGACGCCCCAGTCCGGCACGGTCGAGCAGGACGGGGCGGCCGAGTTCGGCTTCACGGTGCCCTGACCCGGCGCTCTGTCGTCTCTCACCGCGGACATCCGCGGTGAGAGACGACGGACGCTCAGCCGGCCAGCAGGTCGGCGATGCGGCGGATGCCCTCGCCGAGGTCGTCGTCGCCGAGGGCGAACGACAGGCGGGCGTAGCCGGGGGCGTCGAACGCCTCGCCCGGGACGACCGCCACCTTGGCCTGCTCCAGCAGGACGCCGCACAGCTCGACCGTCGTGGCCGGGCGGGCGCCCCGGATCTCGCGGCCCAGGTGGGCCGACAGGTTGGGGAAGGCGTAGAACGCGCCCTGCGGCTCCATGACGTGGACGCCGGGGATGTCCGACAGGAGCCGGTGCATGGTGCGGCCCCGCCGCTCGAACGCGGACCGCATGCGGGCCACGGCCTCGAGGTCGCCGGACACCGCGGCCAGCGCCGCCACCTGCGACACGTTGGCCACGTTGGAGGTCATGTGGCTCTGCAGGTTGATGGCGGCCCGGGCCACGTCGGGCGGGGCGATCATCCAGCCCACCCGCCAGCCGGTCATGGCGTAGGTCTTGGCCACGCCGTTGAGGACCACGCACCGCTCGGCCAGCTCCGGCACCAGCGTGGCGATCGAGGAGAACTCGTGGTCGCCGTAGGTCAGGTGCTCGTAGATCTCGTCGGTGACCACCCAGATGCCCCGCTCGGCCGCCCACCGGCCGATGGCCTCGACCTCGTCGCGGGGGTAGACCGCGCCGGTCGGGTTGGAGGGCGACACGAACAGCAGCGCCTTCGTGCGGTCGGTCACCGCCGCGTCGAGCTGGTCGACCGTGACCCGGAACCCCGTTGCCTCGTCGGTGGGCAGCACCACGGGGACGCCGCCGGCCAGCCGGATCGGCTCCGGGTAGGTCGTCCAGTACGGGGCCGGCAGCAGCACCTCGTCACCGGGGTCGAGCAGGGTGGCGCACGTGTTGTAGACCGCGTGCTTGCCGCCGTTGGTGACCAGGACCTGGGCCGCGGTGACGTCGTAGCCGGAGTCGCGCTTGGTCTTGGCCGCGATCGCCTCCCGCAGGTCGGGCAGGCCGGCCGCCGGGCGTGTACTTGTGGTAGCGGGGGTTGCGGCACGCCTCGAGCGCCGCCTCGACCACGTGGTCGGGCGTGGGGAAGTCGGGCTCGCCGGCGCCGAAGCCGATGACCGGCTCGCCGGCGGCCTTCAGGGCCTTGGCCTTGGCGTCGACGGCGAGGGTGGCCGACTCGGTGATGGCGGCGACGCGGGCGGAGATGCGGGTGGAGGGCAACGGGCTGGCTCCTTGTCTCTTACGCCCGCGATAGTGGCACCGATGAGCCCGCCCACCCCAGAGATAACCATCCCGGACCACCTGCGGCCCGCCGACGGGCGGTTCTGCTCCGGGCCGTCCAAGGTCCGCCCCGAGGCGCTCGAGGCCCTGGCCGCCACCGGCGCCACCTATCTCGGGACCAGCCACCGCCAGGCCACCGTGCGGTTCATGGTGGCCGCCCTGCGCAACGGCATCGCCGAGCTGCTGTCGCTCCCCGACGGCTACGAGGTGGCGCTGGGCAACGGGGGCACGACGGCGTTCTGGGACGCCGCCACCTTCGGGCTCATCGACCAGCGCAGCCAGCACCTGTCCTTCGGCGAGTTCTCGTCCAAGTTCGCCGCCTGCGCCCTGGCCGCCCCCCACCTCGACGATCCCGACGTCATCGAGTCGCCCGCGGGCACGGTGCCCGAGGCCAAGGCCACGCCCGACGTCGACGCCTACTGCCTCACCCACAACGAGACCTCGACCGGGGTGGCCGCCCCGCTGCGGCGCCCCGAGGGCGCGGACGGGCTCGTCCTGGTGGACGCCACCTCGGCGGCCGGCGGCCTCCGCTTCGACCCCGCCCAGGTGGACGCCTACTACTTCGCGCCCCAGAAGGGCCTGGCGTCGGACGGCGGGCTGTGGCTGGCCGCCCTGTCCCCCGCCGCCGTCGAGCGCATCGAGCGCATCGCGGCCGGCGACCGCTGGGTGCCGGCGTCGCTCGACCTCGGCATCGCGCTCGACAACAGCCGCAAGGACCAGACCTACAACACCCCGGCGCTGGCCACGATCTTCCTGGCCGCCCACCAGATCGAGTGGATCCTGCACAACGGCGGGCTGCCGTTCGCCGCCGGGCGGTGCGACCGGTCGGCCGAGATCCTCTACGGCTGGGCGGAGCGCAGCGACTACGCCACCCCGTTCGTGTCCGACCCGGCCATCCGCAGCCACGTGGTCGGCACCGTCGACCTCGACGACGCGGTCGACGCCCCGACCGTGAGCGCGGTCCTGCGCCGCAACGGCATCCTCGACACCGACAGCTACCGCAAGCTGGGCCGCAACCAGCTGCGCATCGCGCTGTACCCGGCCATCGATCCCGAGGACGTCGAGGCCCTCACCGCGTGCATCGACTTCGTGGCGGAGCGGCTGCGTTAGCTCAGGTGCCGGGCGCCGCCCGCAGGATCTCGCGCCACACGGACCGGTAGGCGTCGAGACCGTCGGGGGCCAGCCAGCCGTCCGGTCCGGTGGCGATGGCGACGCGCTCGGGGATCGTGCCCCACACCGCCGACTCCTCGTCCTCCCAGGTGGCGAGGGCCTCGTGGAAGTCGCGGGTCTGGGTGCGGGCCGAGCAGATGACGATGCCGACCGGCACCCCCTCCGGCACCATGTCGAGCATGGCGGTGGCCCGGGGCGTCTCGACCCCGCCGACCCGGGTCGGGACGACGACGACGTCGGCCCGCTCCAGCGCCTTGGCCAGCAGCCGCTCGTGGGCCGGGGGCGTGTCGACGACGGCCACGGTCCCGGGGGCGAGCCGCCCGACCGCCTTGGCCAGCAGCCGCTCGGTCGGGGCCTCGACGACCTCGACCTTGCCGAGCACCGCGTCGGTGGCCTCCTCGACCCACTCGGCCGCGCTGGCCTGGGGATCGGCGTCGATCAGGGTCACGGCCCGGCCGGCATCGGCCGCCAGCGCCGCCAGGTACACCGACGTGGTGGTCTTCCCCACGCCGCCCTTCACTGCAGCAGAGACGAGGATCACGGAGCGTCAGGCTATCGAGAGGCCGCCGGGCGGGCATGCTGCACGGGTCGCACGAACGGGGGTACGCAACGATGACGACGTGGGCTGAGGGTCCGGTCACGACGGTGGGGGCGGCCGGCGCGCCGGCCGTCCTGGTGCTGCATCCCTGGTGGGGGCCGGCTAGGGACCGGCCGTGATGCGGTCGCGCAGGTCGGCGACCCAGTCGCCCACCGGCCACGCGCCCTCGACCACCCAGGTGGCGCCGACCGCCTCGTAGTCCTCGAACGCGGTGCCGGGGGCGACGTTGGCCACCAGGTCCCACCCCTCGGGGCGGTCGACGCCGTCGAGGTACTCGGCCAGCTGCTCGGGCGTGAGCAGGTCACCCTCGGCGATGGGGACGAGGCCGTCCCAGCGCAGCGCCCGCGCCAGGGGCCGGCGGTGGGGAGCCACGCCGGCCACCCAGATGCGCGGGCGGGGCTGCTGCACGGGCCGCGGCAGCAGCTCGCTGTCGACCTGGAACCGCTCGCCCTCGTGGGTGAGCGGCCCCCGCAGCAGCCCGTCGAGCACGGTGAGGCCCTCGTCCAGGAGCCGGGCCCGCTCCCGGGCGTCGGCGGGGTCGCCGAAGGCGGCGAAGTCGGACGTCGGCGGGGTCGCCCAGCCCGACGCCCAGGGTGGCCCGGCCGCCGCTCAGGTGGTCGAGCGTGATGAGGTGGCGGGCCACCATCCACGGACGGCGCCGGGCCAGCGGGGTCACGAGCGTGCCGAGGGTGACCCGCTCGGTGACCTGGGCCATGGCGCCGAGCAGCACCCAGGGGTCGTGGACGTCGAGGCGCATGTCGGGGACGAGGACGACGTGGTCCCACAGGAACACGCCGTCCCACCCGGCCTGCTCGGCCTCCGCGGCCATGGCCACGAGCGTGCCCGGGTCGGTGAAGGGTGGAAGGCAGACGGCGGTGCGCATGGTGGATGCGTACGGCCGCGCCGTGACAGCGGTCAGGTGTTCTTCTTCACCCAGCGGAAGCAGTCCGGGAAGCTGGCGAACGGCACCCCGGCCTCGTCGGTGAAGGCCCGCCAGCCGTCGTGCTTGCAGTCGGCCTTCGACGTGGGCGTGTTCACCACCGGGCCCGGCGTGGTGACCGTGCCGGACACCGTGCCCGAGATCTCACGGTCCGGGAGCTGGGGGACCACGAGCCCGCCGTCGAGGACCAGCTCGCCGGTGGCGCCGGCGTAGGCGCCGGTGCCGCCCGTGATCGTCAGGACGAGGTGGATCGGGTAGCGGCCCTGGGGGTCGGGCGTCACGGGGTCGACCCAGCCGCCCATCGTGCCCGTCAGCGTGCCCGTCGCCGTCGTCACCGTGAACGTCCCGCTGGTCACGGGCCAGTCGTCGACCGTCGGGTCCGGCGGGAGGCCGACGCACCAGTCGAGGTGGAAGGTCGACGGGCCGAGCCCGGTCCAGTCGCCGCCGCCGTCGGTGGACTCCAGGGCGAAGTCGCAGGCGAACGTGAACGTGCCGGTGGCGGTGAAGTCCCCGGACACCGGGATGTCGGCCGCGGCCGCCGGCGATGCCGCTCCCGCCACCAGCGCCAGCGACACGGCCACCAGCGCGCCGGCGCGCCGAGCGAGGCTCCCTCTCATGCTGCGTCCCCCTCCGTCGATGGCGACGATGATGACAGCAGGTCCGCGAGAGTCAAGGGGCGGTCGGGTGACGGCATGCTGAACGGATGCGCTTCTCCGTGTGGCCCTCCGCCTACCAGCCCTGGGACCAGATCCTCGCCACGGCCCGCCACGCCGACGCCACCGGCTGGGACGGCATCTGGCTCGCCGACCACTTCATGGCCGGTGCCGGCGGCCCCTTCCCGCCCGAGACCCCGACGCTCGAGGCCGGCACGCTGGTCGGGGCGCTGGCGGCCGCGACCGGCCGGGTCCGCCTCGGCACCCTGGTCTACGGCAACACCTACCGCCACCCGGCCGTCGTGGCCAACATGGCCGCCACCGCCGACCACGTGAGCGGGGGCCGGTTCGTGCTCGGCGTCGGGGCGGGATGGCAGGTCGACGAGCACGAGCAGTACGGGATCACCCTGCCCCCGGTGGGCGAGCGGGTGAGCCGGTTCGCCGAGGCCGTCCAGGTCATGCGCAGCCTGCTGACCGAGCCCACGACGACCTTCGCCGGCGAGCACTACCGGCTCACGGACGCCCAGTGCGAGCCCAAGCCGGTCCAGGCCCGGCTGCCGATCCTCGTCGGAGCCAGTGGCGACCGCATGCTCGGCATCGCGGCCCGCCACGCCGACGAGTGGAACACCTGGGGCCTGCCGGACCACATCGCCGAGCGGTCGGGCGACGCTCACCCGCCGGTGCGAGGCCGCCGGCCGCGACCCCGGCGAGATCGCCCGCACGGCACAGGCGCTCGTCGTGATCACCGACGACGACGCCGCGGGCGAGCGCATGATGGCCGGCGCGCCCCGCCCGCTGATGGCCGGCACCCCGGCCCGGCTGCGGGACATCGTGGCCGGCTACGCCGAGGCCGGCGTCGACGAGCTGATCGTGCCCGACTTCACGCTCGGCACCGGGCAGGCCAAGCTCGACACGCTCGACCGGTTCGCGTCCGAGGTCGCCGCCGCGTTCCGGTGACCGCCGTGGGTAGTCTCGGCTGACATCAGTATCAGCGAACGGAGGGGGAAGGGATGCCCACGCTGGCAGAGGTCCGCGCCCAGCTCACCGGGCCCGGGGGAATGTTCGAGGTCGTGACCGAGGACGTCGCCGGGCGGCCGATGCAGGTCTACGCCCAGCGCATGGGGTCGCTGCGGGAGATCGTCCAGGCCGCGATCGCCCGGGGCGACGAGTCCACCTTCCTCGTCCACGGCGACCGCAGCTACGGCTTCCGGTCGTTCGTGACCGAGGCGAACGGCGTGGCCCGGGCCCTCGCCGCCGACTACGGCATCGGCCCCGGCGACCGGGTGGCGGTGCTCAGCCAGAACAACCCCGAGTGGTGCCTGGCCTTCTGGGCCACCGTGTCCCAGGGCGCCATCCTCGTCGGGCTCAACGGCTGGTGGAAGGCCGACGAGGTCCTCTACGGCCTGCAGGACTCCGGCGCCACCGTGCTCGTCGCCGACCGCAAGCGCTTCGAGCGCATCGCCGACCGGCTGGACGAGGCCCCCGACCTGGCCCACGTGTTCCTCGTGGACGCCGACCCCGCCGACTTCCCGGCGCCCGCCGGCGTGACCCTGCACCGCTTCGACGAGCTGACCGGGTCCCCCTCCGAGGACTTCCCCGACGGCCGCCATCGACGAGGACGACGCCGCCGTCATCTTCTACACGTCGGGCACGACCGGGAAGCCCAAGGGCGCCATCTCCACCCACCGCTCGATGATCGCCAACCTCCAGAACACGATCTGGAGCACGGTCGCGTCGTCGATGGTGAACCCGTCCGCCGCCATGCTGTCCAACGGCCCGGCCCCCACCGTGTCGCTGCTGACCTCGCCCCTGTTCCACGTGTCGGGCTGCCACTCGGGCCTGGTGGTGGGGATGCTGGCCGGGATCAAGATCGTCATCCCCACCGGGCGCTTCGACCCGGTCCAGCGCGCTGGAGCTGATCCAGGACCACGGGGTCACGGTGTGGGCCACGGTCCCGACGATGGTGTGGCGGGTGTGCGAGCACCCGGCCCGCCACGACTACGACACCTCCAGCGTGACCAGCGTGGCCTTCGGCGGCTCGCCGTCGGCCGACGAGCTGCAGCGCAAGGTGGCCGAGACGTTCCCCAACGTCCGCTCGACGGCCAACGCCTACGGCCTGACCGAGACGTCGTCGGTGGCCACCGTCATCGGCGGCGAGGACGCCAAGCGCAAGCCGTGGTCGGTGGGACCGCCCGTGCCCACGGTCGAGGTGCAGATCGTCGACGCCCTCGGGAACCCGCTGGCCGAGGGCGAGACGGGCGAGGTGTGCATCCGGGGCCCGATCCTCATGAAGGGCTACTGGAACAAGCCCGAGGCCACGGCCGAGGCCATCGACGCCGACGGCTGGCTGCACACCGGCGACATCGGCCACCTCGACGACGAGGGCTACCTCGCCATCACCGACCGCAAGAAGGACATGATCATCCGGGGCGGCGAGAACATCTACTGCGTCGAGATCGAGAACCGCCTGGTGCTGCACCCGGCCGTGGCCGACGCCGCCATCATCGGCGTGGCCCACCCCGAGCTGGGCGAGGAGGTCAAGGCCGTCGTGCAGGTCGAGGAGGGCGCGTCCCTCACCGAGGACGACGTGCGGCGGTGGGTGGCGGCCGAGCTGGCCGACTTCAAGGTGCCCGCCCACGTCGAGCTGCGCCCCGGTCCCCTCCCCCGCAACGCCTCCGGCAAGCTGCTGAAGAACGTGCTGCGGGGCGAAGGGCGAGGTGAGCTTCGCCGAGACCATGTGAGTCGTATACTCGCCAATCCTGAGAGGCCCGCCGAGGCGGCTGGGGCCGGCACCAGAGGCGGCGATTCGTGGCGTACTTCCTGGGTATCGACATCGGTACCACCTACACGGCGGCAGCAGTGTGGCGCGACGGTCGCTACGACGTGGCCAGCCTGGGCAACCGGGCGCCGACCATCCCGTCGGTCGTGCTGCTGCGCGACGACGAGACGGTGCTCACCGGCGAGGCCGCCGCCCGGCGGGCGGCCACCGAGCCCCAGCGCGTGGCCCGCGAGTTCAAGCGGCGCCTGGGCGACCCCACGCCGATCATCGTGGCGGGGACGCCGTACTCGGCCGACGCGCTGATCGCCAAGCTGCTGCGCTGGGTCGTCGACCGGGTGGCCGAGGCCGAGGGCGGGCCCGCGGCGGGCATCGCCGTCACCCATCCGGCCAACTGGGGCACCTACAAGCTCGACCTGCTGCGCCAGGCCATCCGCATCGCCGACCTCGACAACGTGGCCACCCTCAGCGAGCCCGAGGCCGCCGCCATCCACTACGCCTCGCAGGCGCGGGTCGAGACCGGTGCCGTCATCGCCGTCTACGACCTGGGCGGGGGCACGTTCGACGCCGCGGTCCTGCGCAAGACCGACGCGGGGTGGGAGACGCTGGGCTCGCCCGAGGGCATCGAGCGCCTGGGCGGGGTCGACTTCGACGCCGCGGTGTTCCACCACGTGGTCGCAGGCGGTCGACGGCGCCATCGACCAGCTCGACCCGGCCGACCCGGCGGCGTCCGCCGCGGTGGCCCGGCTCCGCCAGGAGTGCGTCGAGGCCAAGGAGGCGCTGTCGTCGGACACCGACGTGTCGATCCCGGTGCTGCTGCCCAACCTGCAGACCGAGGTGCGCCTGACCCGGGCCGAGTACGAGCAGATGGTGCGGCCGGCCCTGGCCGACTCGATCACGGCCACGAACCGGGCCCTGCGCTCGGCGGGCGTCGCCCCCGACGACGTCACGGCGGTCCTGCTGGTCGGCGGCTCGTCCCGCACCCCGCTGGTGGCCGAGCTGGTGGGCACGGCCCTCGGCCGCCCGGTGGCGGTGGACGCCCACCCCAAGCACGGCGTCGCCCTGGGCGCCTCGATCCTGGCCGCCCAGCGGGGCAGCGCCCCGGCCGCGGGCGGGAGCGGTCGCCCCGACCTCGGCCGCACCGGCCGGCCCGGCGATCGCGCTGGCCACGGCGGCCGCGGCCATGCCGCCCCCCGGACCGGCCCCGGCCGCGCCGCCGGCGCCGGCGGGCGGCGAGCCGAGCGGACCGCCGCCGGCTCCCGGCGATGTCCGAGGCGAGCGAACGCCGCAGCGGGCGGCCGAGCGCCCACCGGCGCGGGCGTCGTTCCCGGCGCCCTCCTCGCCGCCGCCGCGGTCCGGGGGCGACGGCGGCCCGCCGCCGCCCGCGCCCGAGCCCGGGCGTCGCAGCCGCCGGCCGCTGGTCATGGCCGCCGCGGCCGTGCTGGTCCTGGTCGCCGGCGTGGGCGCCGTCGCCGCGCTCGGCGGCCCCGACGACGATCCCGAGGGCGGGGGCTCCACCGACCACCACCGCGGCGCCCGGCACGACCGCCGCGCCCACGACCACCACGCTGCCCGAGGGGCCGTTCGTCCAGATCGACGAGGTCGTGCTCGACGGCGGGACGTACCGGGTCAACTACCGGGTCGTCGGCTACGAGCCCGACATCGAGGACCCCGAGGCCCTGCACGTCCACTTCTTCCTCGACACCACCGCCCCCGAGAACGCCGGCGAGAACGGCCAGCCGCCGGGCGTGTGGGAGCTGACCGACGAGACCGCGACCGTACCTCACCGCAGTTCAGCCCCGGGAACAAGGGCGCGGCGACGCAGCCTGTGCAGCGCGGTCGCCACCTTCGGCCACGACGTCCACCTGCGGGGCACCCCCACCGGCAACTGCGTCGCCCTGCCCGCCTGAAGGTGCGCTCGGGCCACGGCCTACGCATGGCGAGCCTTGAGTACCGTGGCCCGATGGGCGACGACGTGGTCGAACGGGCGCTGGTGCCGCTGCCTCCCCAGCCGGACGGGGTGCCGTGGCCGACCGACGAGTGGCCGCGGGCCGACCCGCCCCCGGCGCTCGCCCCGCTGCTCGACGACCTGATGGGCGACACCGAGCGCTACGGCACCACCTGGGCCGTCGCCGTCGTCCAGGGCGGCCGCCTGCTGGCCGAGCGCTACGGCGGCGAGCTCGAGCACTGGGACCGCCCGTTCGAGCCCGTCGGCCCGACCACCCGGCTGCTGTCGTGGTCGATGGCCAAGTCCGTGCTCCACGCCGTGGTCGGGATGCTGGTCGCCGAGGGCCGCCTCGACCTCGACGCCCCCGCCGCCGTGCCCGAGTGGGCCGACCCCGCCGACCCCCGGGCCGCCATCACGCTGGAGCACCTGCTCACCATGCGGGACGGGCTCGACTTCAACGAGCTCTACGAGGTCGACACCGTGTCCCACGTCGTGGAGATGCTGTTCGGCGAGGGCCAGTCCGACATGGCCGCCTACGCCGCCGCCCGGCCCGCCCTCCACGCCCCGGACACCGTGTTCAACTACTCGTCGGGCACGTCCAACATCATCTCCGGCATCGTGGCCCGGACGCTGGGGCCGGGTGAGCCCTACGAGCGGTTCCTGCACGAGCGGCTGTTCGGCCCGCTGGGCATGCGCTCGGCCGAGGCCCGCTTCGACGATGCCGGCACGTTCAAGGCGTCGTCGTTCGTGTACGCCACCGCCCGCGACTACCTGCGCTTCGGCCTGCTCTACCTGCGGGACGGCATGTGGGACGGCGCCCGGCTGCTGCCCGCCGGCTGGGTCGACCACGGCCGCCGCATCCGCTCCTACGACGAGGCCGAGGACCGCTGGTACGGCGCCCACTGGTGGAGCGTGGGCGACGAGCTCGGCACCTTCTGGGCCAGCGGCTACGAGGGTCAGTCGATCATGGTGTGCCCGCCGCTCGACCTGCTGGCCGTGCGCCTCGGGCGCTCGACCGGCGACGACCACACCGCCACCCTCGCCGCCTGGCGGGCCGGGCTGGTCGAGGCGTTCCGCCCGCTGCGCCGACGGCGACCGTGGCAGGGCGCTGCGAAAGCGGCCATCCGGCCGGAGCCGCCATGCCCCATGCCGTACCACGCCATGGACGAGGCCGAGTGGCGCGCCTTCCTGCGGGACCCGGTGCGGCCCGCGGTCGTGGCCACCACCCGCCGGGACGGCCGCCCCCACGCCGCACCGGTCTGGTACGACGTCGACGACGACGGCACCATCCTGTTCAACACCGGGGCCGACACGGTGAAGGGCCGCACCATCCGCCGCACCGGGCAGGTGGTGCTGTCCGTGCACGACGAGCGGCCGCCGTTCAGCTTCGTGGTGGTCACCGGCGAGGCGACCTGGACCGACGACCTCGACGAGGTCCGGGCCTGGGCCACCCGCATCGGCGGGCGCTACATGGGCCCCGACCGGGCCGAGGAGTACGGGGCGCGCAACGGGGTGCCCGGCGAGCTGCTCGTCCGGGTCACCCCCACGCACGTCGTCGCCGAGGCCGACATCGCCGACTGAGCGGTTTGTCGTCTCTCACCGCGGATATCCGCGGTGAGAGACGACAGACGCTCGTGGGTCAGCCGCCGGAGACGTCCTCCACCCGCTGCTTGCCGGCGGAGATCCACGGCATCATGCCCCGCAGCTCCGCGCCGACCGTCTCGATCGGGTGCTGCTTGCCTGCCTCCCGCAGGGCCTGGTAGCGGGCCCGGCCCGACTCGGACTCGGCGATCCACTCGTCGGCGAACTTGCCGGTGCGGATCTCGTCGAGGATGGCCCGCATCTCGGCCTTCACCGCGTCGTTCACGATGCGGGGGCCCCGGGTGAGGTCGCCGTACTCGGCGGTGTCGCTGATCGAGTAGCGCATGCCGGCGATGCCCTGCTCGTACATGAGGTCGACGATCAGCTTCAGCTCGTGGAGGCACTCGAAGTAGGCCGACTCGGGCTGGTACCCGGCCTCGGTCAGCGTCTCGAACCCGGCCTGCACCAGCGCGGTCAGGCCGCCGCACAGCACGACCTGCTCGCCGAACAGGTCGGTCTCGGTCTCCTCCTCGAACGTGGTCTCGAGGACGCCGGCCCGGCTGCCGCCGATGGCGTCGGCGTAGGCCAGCGCCAGCCCGTGGGCCGACCCGGAGGCGTCCTGGGACACGGCGATGAGGCACGGCACGCCGCCGCCCTCGGTGTAGGTGCGCCGCACGAGGTGGCCGGGGCCCTTGGGGGCCACGAGCGCCACGTCGACGCCCGCCGGCGCCACCACCTGCTCGAACCGCACGCTGAACCCGTGCCCCACGAACAGGGCGTCGCCCTCGCTCAGGTGGGGGGCGATGTGCTCGTTGAAGATGGCCTTGTGCTCGGTGTCGGGGCCCAGCAGCATCACCAGGTCGGCCTCGGCGGCGGCCTCGGCCACCGGCAGGACCCGCAGGCCCGCGGCCTCGGCCTTGGCCACCGACGACGAGCCCGCCCGCAGGCCGACCCGCACGTCGATGCCCGAGTCCCGCAGGTTGAGGGCGTGGGCGTGGCCCTGCGAGCCGTAGCCGATCACCGCCACCTTGCGACCGGCGATGAGCGACCGGTCGGCGTCCTTCTCGTAGTACACGTTGGCCATCAGGAGTTTCTTTCCGTGTCGGCCGAGAACCAGAGCTCGATCTCGGCGGTGTCTTGGTCGAAGCGGGCGGCGTGCGACGTGCCCGGCGGGACGTGGTACCAGTCCCCGGGGCCGTAGCGCGACTCCTCGCCGCCCATGGTCAGGATCAGCTCGCCCCGGATGATCACGCCGACATTGTCGGTCGGGTGGTCGTGGGCGTCGATGGCGGTGCCCGCCGGGTAGGTGGCGAACAGGACCTCGGCCCCGTCGGCCGCCAGCCGGAAGGCGTCGAACGGCCCGTCGAAGTCGGGCAGGTCCCGGATGCGGGGCGGGAGGAAGTCGGCCCGGTCCATGGGGTCACGCCGTCCGGCGCACGGACCGCAGCGACGGGGCGGTGCGCTCCAGCTTGGGCAGGGCCACGCGGCCGGTGCGCTGCAGCTCGACGATGCCGAACGGGCGCAGCAGGCCCTCGAAGTCGTCGAGGCGGCCGGGCTCGCCGTCGAGGCTGACGGTCAGCTCGTCGTGGCCGACGTCGACCACCCGGCCCTCGAACAGGTTGACGAGCTCGATGACCTGGCTGCGGGCGGAGATGTCGGCCCGCAGCGTCACCAGCATCAGCTCGCGCTCCACCGAGTCGCGGGGGTCGAGCTCGGAGATCTTCACCACGTTGATCAGCTTGTACAGCTGCTTGGTGATCTGCTCGAGCGGCGACGAGGCCACGTCGACCACGATCGTGATGCGGCTGAAGCGCTCGTCCTCGGTGGGGGCCACCGCCAGGGAGAAGATGTTGAACCCCCGCCGGGCGAACAGGCCGGACACGCGGGCGAGCACGCCCGCCTTGTTCTCGACCAGCACCACCAGCGTGTGGTGCCGGGCATCGGTACCGGGCAGCGCCATTATCGCTCGCTCCTGCTACTGCGCAGCGGGCCGCTCGGGCCCCGCTCGCCGGGACGCTCGCTCATGTCAGTGCCCTCCTTCGCCCTGGGACGGGTCGGTGACGATCTGGTCGTTGCTCAGGCCGGACGGCACCATCGGGTACACCTTCTCGCGGGCGTCGGTGCGGAAGTCGATGACCACGGGGCGGTCGTCGATCTCGTTGGCCTTCTGGATGGCGGCGTCGACCTCCTCCGGCGACTCGACCCGCATGCCGACGCAGCCCATGGCCTCGGCCCACAGCTTGTAGTCGGGCAGGTCGGGCGAGAGGTACACCTCGCTGTAGCGCTCGTCGTAGAACATCTCCTGCCACTGGCGGACCATGCCCAGGTAGGCGTTGTTGAGGATCGCCACCTTGATCGGGATGCGCTCGCTGGTGGCGGTGACCAGCTCCTGGGCGGTCATCTGGAAGCAGCCGTCGCCGTCGACCGCCCACACCATGCGGTCGGGCCGGCCGACCTTGGCGCCGATGGCGGCCGGCACCGAGAAGCCCATCGTGCCCAGCCCGCCCGAGTTGACCCAGGTGTAGGGGTGGTTGAACTTCCAGTACTGCGAGGTCCACATCTGGTGCTGGCCCACGCCCGAGGCGACGATCGTGTCGTCGGGGGTGGCGTCCCGCAGCCGCTCCAGCACGAACTGGGGCTTCAGCGCCTCGCCCGGCTCGGACTGCTGGTAGGTGAGCGGGAACCGCTCCTGCCAGCCGGAGATCCGCTGCTTCCAGGCCACGCGGTCGGGGAACTCGGCCCCGCCCTCGACCAGGTCGCGCACGGCCCGGACCAGCTCCTCGATCACCAGCCGGCAGTCGCCCACGATCGGGACGTCGGGCCGGCGCACCTTGCCCAGCTCGGCCGGGTCGATGTCGACGTGGATGATCTTGGCGTCGGGGGCGAAGCCGTCGACCTTGCCGGTGACCCGGTCGTCGAAGCGGCTGCCGAGGGCGATGAGCAGGTCGCTCTCCTGCATCGACGTGACGGCGGTGTAGTTGCCGTGCATGCCCGGCATGCCGAGGCACAGGCGGTGGTCGTCGGGGAAGGCCCCCCGGGCCATGAGCGTGGTGACGACGTGGATGTCGCACAGCTCGGCCAGCTCGAGCAGCGCCTCGGCGGCCCGGGCCTTGAGGATGCCGCCCCCGGCGTAGATGACCGGCCGGCGGGAGGCCAGGATCAGCTCTGCGGCCTGGCGGATCATCTTGGGGTGGCCCTTGGTGGTGGGCCGGTAGCCGGGGAGGCTGGCGGCCACCTCGTCGTCGGAGGGCCAGTACCACTCCATCTGGGAGCGGGGGTTCTTGGGGTCGACGATGTCCTTGGGCACGTCGAGCAGGACGGGGCCGGGCCGGCCGGTGGTGGCGAGGTGGAACGCCTGGCGCACCATGAGCGGGATGTCCTGGGCCTCGGTGATCAGCTCGTTGTGCTTGGTGACCGACCGGGTGATGCCGACCGTGTCGCACTCCTGGAAGGCGTCGGTGCCGATGGCCGCGAACGGGACCTGCCCGGTGATGCACACCATGGGCACCGAGTCCATGTAGGCGTCGCACAGCGGGGTCACCACGTTGGTGGCGGCCGGGCCGGACGTCACCATGCACACCCCGGGGCGGCCGGTGGCGTGGGCGAACCCCTCGGCCATGTGCCCGGCGCCCTGCTCGTGGCGCACGAGGATGTGGCGGATCGGGCTGTCGATGATGGGGTCGTACACGGGCAGGATGGCCCCGCCGGGCAGGCCGAACATCACTTCGACGCCCTCCATCTCGAGGGCTCGGATCAACGCTCGTCCGCCGTCGATGGTCATGGCGGGTGCTCCTTGGGTGCAGGTGGGAATCGGGGCCGAAAACTGGAACGACCTCCCAGTGGGAGGTCGGAAGGGCGCACGCGGGTTGAGGACCGGCGTGCGCTAGGCGAGGACTACGAGCGTGGTGAGGCGTCGCATCGAGCGTTCAGCTTCGCGCGAGCGACGACGACCGGGCAAGAAAGATCACCGGAGCACCTCATCCGTGCGGACGGGTGATCATGAAGTTCAACACGACATGTTGATTTTCACGGTGGGACGATCCCGGCGCGCATGGCGGCGGCGGAGATGCCCGCGGTCGAGGCGACGATGCGGGCCGCGGCGCGGGTGAGGGGGACGAGGTGGTCGCGGTCGATCTTGTCGAGCGTGTCCATGCTGTCGAACAGGTAGTGGGGCGCGGCCAGGAAGTTGACCAGCGGCACGCCCTCCAGGTGGTAGAAGCCGCCGTCGGTCGGCGGGTGCTCGCCGAGCGCGTCGGGGGCGAGGACCATCGACCGGTCGAGCCGCTCGGCGGCCAGGGCGCCGGCCACGGCGGCCTCCAGGGTCGGGTTGCGGCTCGTGAACCACCAGCGGGGCACCGGCAGCCCCGTCGGGCCGCCGCCGTCGTCGACCTCCAGCGCGGCGTGCTCCAGGTGCAGCTCCAGCACCACCTGCGCCAGCTCGGCCCGGTGGGCCTCGATGTAGGCGCGCAGGCCCGCGCCGCCCGCCATGTGCCCGCCCTGCAGCACGAACACCAGCCGGTGGGGCCGCCGGGGCGGCGGCACCGCGGCCCACGTCGCCGCCTGGGCCAGGACCAGCGCGATGCCGCTGCCGTCCTCGACCGCGGACGACCACGGGCCGTCGTGGTGCGAGCCGATCATCACCACCTCGTCGTCGGCGCCCGCCAGCTCGCCCACCACGTTGTGGCTGGTGACCATGCGGCGCTCCGACGCCACCGTGAGCCGCACCCGCACCCGGCCGGCGGCGTCCAGCAGGCCGCGCAGGCGGGCGCCGGCGCTGCCCGACACCCACACCCCGGGGATGGGCCGCTCGACCGCGTCGTAGGGGACGTAGTACTCGTGCGAGTCGCCCGGATACCCGTTCAGCACGCCCACGAACGCCGCGGCCCCGGCGGCCATCGCCGGCTCCATCACCGCCTGGATCTCGATGCCGAACGGCAGGACGTGCTCGCGCCCCAGCGTGCCGCCGGCGTCGACCGCCCGGCCGGCGAGATCGGCGGGCGCGCTGCCCGCCGCCAGCAGCACCTCGGCGGGAAACCGCAGCAGCGTCACGTCGTACAGCGCCGCCTTGCCCGCCACGGCCGCCGGGTCGGCGCCGCGCCACGCGGCCAGGTCCAGCTCCAGGCCCGCGGCCGGGGCGGCGTGGGGCAGCGGGAAGCACGGCACCCGCGTGGTGGTGCCGGCGGCGTCGGTGACCTCGAGCGACCAGTCGGTCGGCTCCCACCGGGCCACCTCCACCGGCTCCAGCCGGACCCGCTCCAGGCCGAGCTCCCGGAACCGCTCCGCGCACCACTGCTCGGCCCACTCGTCGGCCGGGTACCCGGGCCGGCGGACGCCCCGCTCGAACACGGTGGCGATCCACCCGAAGATCGTGTCCTCGTCGGGGATCCCGCTGACATCCGCGTCGCTCACGCCGCCAACGGTGGCACACTGGGCCGCATCCCGTTGCGTCGGGTGGTCCGCACGCAGTGTGTGATCCGCGGCGGGAGGCAGCTCCGAACAGTGCCCCGTGGAGAGGACATGCCTCATGGAGCAACGGCGTCAGGGCAGATGGGCCGAGGGGGTCCTGGTCGAGCGTCTCGCCGGCGGCGACGACGCCGCGCTGGCCGACCTCTACGACCGCTACGCCGGCTTCGTCTACGGACTCGCCAACCGCATGCTCATGAACCGCCAGGCCGCCGAGGACGTGACCCAGGACGTCTTCGTCGCGCTGTGGCAGAACCCCGGCCGGTTCGAGCCCGACGCGGGGCACCCTGCGGGGGTTCCTCGGCACCATGACCCACCGCCGGGCCGTGGACCTCATCCGCCGGGAGGACGCCCGTCGCCGGCGCGAGTCCCGGGCCCCGGCCGACGCTCCACCGCCCGCGGACGTGGCCGAGGCCGCGGTCCGCACCGACGCCTCGGGCCGGGTCCGCAACGCCCTGGCCCTGCTGCCCGAGGCGCAGCGCCAGGCGTTGGAGCTGGCGTACTTCCACGGGCACACCTACCGGCAGGTGGCCATCGCCCTCGGCATCCCCGAGGGCACGGCCAAATCGCGGCTGCGGCTGGGGCTGCAGCGCATCGCCGAGATCCTCCGACCCGAACTGAGCGACCGATGGGCATGAACGAACAGCACCCGCCCGCTGGGCCGTCGCTGGACGACCTGGCCGTCTTCGCGCTCGACGCGCACGAGCCGGCCGAGGAGCCGCGGCATCGCCGCCTACCTCGACACCGTCCCCGGCGCCGCCCGCTGGGAGCGCACGCTGCGCGACGCCGCCGGCGAGCTGGCGGCGGCCGCCGGCCCCGAGGCGGGCCCGCCCGCCGACCTCGCCGCCCGCGTCCTGCAGGCCGCCACCGCAGCGGCGCCCGCCCGCGCCCACGACCACCGGCGCCTCGCCGGTCGAGGTGCACCGCGTCGAGCTGTCGCGCGCCGTGCTCCTGCTCTCCGACCTGCGCCCCGGCGACTGGGCCCGGCCCGTCGACCCGCCCGAGCTCGCGGGCTGGACCGTCCACGACGTCGCCGTGCACGTGATGGCCAACGAGTCCCTGCTGGCCGACCGCCTGGGCGACCCGGTGCCCGGCGTCGTCGAGACGCGAGCGCGACAACGAGGGCCGCACCGCCGAGGCCCGGGCCCGCCACCGCGGCCTGCCGCCGGCGGCCGCCATCGTCGAGCTGGAGGCCGCCGCCGAGGCCGTCGACAATGCCGTCGCCGCCCGGGGTCCCGCCGGCCTCGACGACCGGATCGAGTGGTGGGGCGGCCCGTCCGCCATCCGGGTGCTGCTGCTGGTGCGGGCGTTCGAGGCCTGGACCCACAGCGACGACATCCGCCGCGCCCTCGGGATCCCGGAGGTGCCGCCGCCGCCCCGGTCGATGACCACGATGGCGTCGCGGGCCTGCGGGTTCGTGCCGAGCCTGCTCGCCGCCCGGGGCGCCCACCATCCGGGGCGGGTCCTGCGCCTCCGGTTCCCCGACCTCGACCCGGTCGCCGCGTGGGACGTGGACCTCGGCGTGGTCGGCAGCACGCGGCCCGCGGGCGACCGCGAGGCCGACGCCGAGCTGACCATGACCGGCGCTGGCGTTCTGCCGCGGGCTGAGCGCCCGCCTCCCCCGCGACGGGGTGGTCTACGAGGCGACCGGCGACACCGCGCTGGCCGACCAGGTCGTCGACGCCCTCCCGGCGCTCGCGTTCCTGTGAGCTACGCCTCGGTGATGGCGCCCCGCTCGGCGCCGGACGCCAGGCGGGCGTACTTGGCCAGGACGCCGCTCGTGTAGCGGGGCGCCGGCAGCTTCCACTCGCCGCGGCGGCGGGCCAGCGTGGCGGCGTCGACGTCGAGCGTCGATGGTCTTGGCGTTCACGTCGATGACGATGCGGTCGCCGTCGGCCACGAGGGCGATGGGCCCGCCGTCGACGGCCTCGGGCGCCACGTGGCCCACGCAGAACCCGTGGGTGCCGCCGGAGAACCGGCCGTCGGTGACGAGCGCGCAGTCGCCGCCCCGCCCCGCGCCCTTCATCGCCCCGGTGACGGCCAGCATCTCGCGCATGCCGGGGCCGCCCTTGGGGCCCTCGTAGCGGATGACGACCACCGTCCCCGGCTCGATGGACCCGGCCAGGATCGCCTCCATCGCCCCGTCCTCGCCGTCGAACACCCGGGCCGTGCCCTCGAAGCGGTCGACGCTGATGCCCGCCACCTTGACCACCGCGCCCTTGGGGGCGAGCGAGCCGGTGAGCACGGCGATGCCGCCGATGGCGTGGATGGGGGCGTCGAGGCGGTGGATGACGTCGCCGTCGGGCTCGGGCGGGTCGAGGTCGGCCAGGTTCTCGGCCACCGTGCGGCCCGTGACCGTGAGGCAGTCGCCGTGCAGCAGCCCGGCCTCCAGCAGGTGGCGCATGACCACCGGCACGCCGCCGATGCGGTCGACGTCGGCCATGTGGTACTTGCCGGCCGGCTTGGTGTCGGCGATGTGGGGCACCCGGGCCGCGACCCGGTTGAAGTCGTCGAGCGCCAGCTCGACCCGGGCCTCGGCCGCGATGGCGAGCAGGTGGAGCACGGCGTTGGTCGAGCCGCCGAGCGCCATGACGACGGCGATGGCGTTCTCGAACGCCTCCCGGGTCATGATCTGGCGGGGGCGGATGCCCTGGCGCAGCAGGTCGACCACGGCCACGCCCGCGGCGTAGGCGTCGTCGTCGCGGCGCCGGTCGACCGCGGGCGCGGAGGCGGAGCCGGGCAGCGACATGCCGATGGCCTCGGCCACCGACGCCATCGTGTTGGCGGTGAACATGCCGGCGCAGGCCCCCTCGGTCGGGCAGGCGTTGCGCTCGATGGCGAGCAGCCCGGCGTCGTCGAGGGTGCCGGCGGCGTGCGCGCCGACGGCCTCGAACACGCTCACGATGTCGAGGGCCTGGCCGTTGTGGTGCCCGGGCAGGATCGAGCCGCCGTACACGAACACGCTGGGCACGTTGACCCGGGCGGCGGCCATGAGCATGCCGGGCAGCGACTTGTCGCAGCCGGCGAAGGTCACGAGGGCGTCGAACCGCTCGGCGTGCATGACGGTCTCGACCGAGTCGGCGATGACCTCCCGGGACACGAGCGACGCCCGCATGCCCTCGTGGCCCATCGAGATGCCGTCGCTGACGGCCACCGTCGTGAACTCGATGGGGAAGGCGCCGGCGTCGCGCACGCCCTCCTTGGACCGCTTGGCCAGGCGGGCCAGCGGCATGTTGCACGGGGTGACCTCGTTCCACGACGAGCACACGCCGACCTGGGCCTTGTCCCAGTCGTCGTCGGTCATGCCGATGGCCCGCAGCATGGCCCGCGCCGGTGCCCGCTCGTAGCCGTCGGTGACGTCGCGGCTGCGGGGCTTGATGTCGACGGTGGTCTCGGGGGTCGTGGGCGGCTCGGCCATGTGCGCAGCGTACGCCCGCCGCCGGGCGCCGCCGCCAGCCGGAATCAGTCGGCCCCGAGGGCGTGGACGCCCGGTGTCGTGACCCCCGCGGGCGCTAAGCAAGGGCGGGTGCCGTCCCAGGCCCGCTTCCGCCGCCGCAGTCCCTACGACCGCGAGATCGCCCGGCTGGCCATCCCGGCGTTCGGCGCGCTGATCGCCGAGCCCGTCTACATCCTGAGCGACACCGCGGTGGTCGGGCACCTCGGCACGCCCCAGCTGGCCGGCCTGGCGGTGGCGTCGACGATCCTGCTCACGCTGTACGCGGTCTTCATCTTCCTGGCCTACGGCACCACCGCGGCGGTGAGCCGGCTGCTGGGCGCCGGCGACCGGGCCGAGGCCGCCCACCAGGCGGTGCAGTCGCTGTGGCTGGCCGGGATGCTCGGCGTCGCCGTGCTGGCGGCGGGACTGGTGCTGGCCGAGCCGCTGGTGGCGCTGGTGGGGGCCGAGGGGGCGGTGCGGGACAACGCGCTCGTGTACCTGCGCATCAGCCTGTTCGGCGTGCCCGCGCTGCTGGCCGTCCTGGCGGGCACCGGCTACCTGCGGGGCCTGCAGGACACCCGCACGCCGCTCGTCGTCGCCGTCGCGACCGTGGTGCTCAACCTGGTGCTGGAGCTCGTGCTGGTCTACGGGTTCGACCAGGGGATCGGGGCGTCGGCGCTGTCGACGGTCGTCGCCCAGTGCGTGGCCGCCGCCGTCTACCTGCGGATCATCGGCCGGGCCGCCCGGCGGCTCGGCGTCGAGCGGGGCCCGCACCCGGCCAGCCTGCGGGCGCTGATCCGGGTGGGCCGCGACCTGCTGATCCGGACGGCGGCGCTGCGGGCCGCGCTGGTGGTGGCCACCGCGGTGGCGGCCCGGATGGGACCGGTCGACCTGGCGGCCCAGCAGATCGCGATCGAGATCTGGTCGGCGCTGGCGTTCGCCCTCGACGCGGTGGCCATCGCCGGTCAGGCCATGGTGGGCCGGTCGCTGGGCGCCGGGGACGAGGGCTCGGCCCGGGGCGCCGGGCGGCGCATGCTCGAGTGGGGCGTGGTGCTCGGCGTCGTGGTCGGCGCCGCGGTGCTGGCCACCCGGACGGCGCTGCCCCACGTGTTCACCGACGACCCGGCGGTCATCGACCTCGCGGCGTTCGTCCTGGTGTGGGTGGCGCTGATGCAGCCGCTCAACGGGGTGGTGTTCGTGCTCGACGGCATCCTCATCGGCGCGGGCGACATGGCGTTCCTGGCCCGGGCCATGGTGGGCGCGGCGGTGGTGTTCGTCCCGCCGGCGGTGGCGGTCGCGGTCCTGGACCTCGGCATCGGCTGGCTGTGGGCCTGCATCGGCCTGCTCATGGCGTCCCGCGCCATCGCCCTCGGGGCCCGGTTCGCCGGTGACCGCTGGGCCGTCCTCGGCGCCTCCAGGTGAGGTGTACGTTCCCCTCGGGAACACGGAGGGAGGCGCCCGTATGACCACGCTGCTGATGATCGGCACCCGCAAGGGCCTGTTCCTGGCCCGCAGCGACGACCGGGACACGTGGGCCGTCGACGGCCCGCACTTCGCCATGAACGCGGTGTACGCGGTGGCGCTCGACACCCGGCGGGCCACGCCCCGCCTGCTGGTCGGGGCCGACAGCGAGCACTGGGGCCCGTCGGTGTTCCACTCCGACGACCTCGGCACCACCTGGGACGGAGACGGAGGGCGGCGCCCTGCGCTTCCCCGCCGAGACGGGGGCGGCGCTGGCCCGGGCCTGGCAGCTCCAGCCGGCGGGCCCCGCCGAGCCCGACGTCGTCTACGCCGGCGTCGAGCCCGCGGCGCTGTTCCGGTCCGAGGACGGCGGCGCCACGTTCTCGCTGGTCGAGGGCCTGTGGGACCACCCGCACCGGCCCCGGTGGCAGCCGGGCGGCGGCGGGCTGTGCCTGCACACGGTGCTCCCCCACCCCACCGACCCCGACCGCCTGCTGGTGGCGATCTCCGCGTCGGGCGTCTACCGCACCGAGGACGGCGGCAAGTCCTGGCAGGCGTCCAACACCGGCATCGCCGCCTGGCACAACCCCGACCCCCACCCGGAGTTCGGCCAGTGCGTGCACAAGGTGGCCCGCCACCCCGACCGCCCGGACGAGATGTTCCTGCAGAACCACGGCGGCGTGTACCGCAGCCGCGACGGCGGCGCGTCGTGGGGCGAGATCCACGAGGGGCTGCCGGCCACGTTCGGGTTCCCGCTGGTGACCCACCCGCACACGCCGGGCACCGCCTACGTCTACCCGCTGGTGGCCGACGCGCACCGCATGCCGCCCGAGGACCGGTGCCGCGTCTACCGCACCACCGACGCCGGCGACTCGTGGCACCCGCTCGCCAGCCGGGCTCCCCCAGGAGCAGGCGTACATCACGGTGCTGCGCGACGCCCTGTGCACCGACGACGCCGACCCCGCCGGCGTCTACTTCGGCACCCGCACCGGCGACGTGTTCGCCAGCGCGGACGAGGGCGAGTCGTGGACGTCGCTGGCCCGCTACCTGCCGGACGTGCTGACCGTGCGGGCCGCCCGGGTCGCATGACCGAGCGCAGCGAGGTCCAGAAGCACAGTCGATCTGTCGCCACGAAGTGGCGATCCGGTCACCGGTGTGCCCGAAGGGTGCACCAGTGACCGGGGCCGCCAGCGCGGTGGCCGTGCGGGTGCCGGCCGGGCTGCGCCACCACACCGGGGGCGCGGCGGTGCTCGAGGTCGAGGTGGCGGCGCTCGGCGGCGACGCCACCGTCGGCGCCCTGCTCGACCACCTGGCCGGGGTCCACCCCGACCTCGAGCGCCGGGTCCGCGACGAGCAGCGCCGCCTGCGCCGCCACGTCAACGTGTTCCTCGGCAGCGAGAACGTGCGCGACCTCCGCGAGCAGGCGACCCCCGTGGCCGGGGGCGACGAGGTGGCGATCATCCCCGCGGTCTCCGGCGGCTGAGCCTCTGCCATCATCTGCGGGCGATGACCTCGTCGCTCGCCCTCGGCGTGATCGTGGTGATCGCGATCGGGTTCGTGGTCAACCTGGTCCGGCTCCAGGGCCGGCTCTGGTCCGGGGGCCGGGGTCTGCCGCTGGAGGGCCTCGCGGCCTCGCCGGCTGGCAGTACGTCGCGGAGGACCCACGTGGTCCGCCATGGTCACCGGCCCGACCGGTCGGGTCAGAAGTCGGTGGCGCACCAGGGCGCCCGCTCGGTCCGGAACAGGGCGTCGGCCCGGGCCACCGCCCCGTCGACCCGCTCGTCGACCAGCCCCGCGTCCCGCAGGAGCGCCCACGACACGCCGCCGAGCAGCAGCGACCCCAGCTCCGGCATGCGCACGGCCACGTCGGCCTCGCGGTCGGTGCGGGCGCAGGCGGCGCCGTCGGGGCCGGCGTCGAGCAGGAACCGGCCCCCGCGCTCGGGGCGCCGGCCGTCGACCACCTCGACCACGAGCCCGCCCGCGGTCGGCGTAGCGGCGGGCGGCCAGGCAGGCGGCCACGTCCAGCGGGCGCAGCCACAGGTGGTCCCGCTCGGCCGTCACCCGCACGGCCCGGGCGTCGGCCAGGCGCCAGCGCAGCGGGTCGTCGGCGGGGGCGCCGTGCCACGTCACCCGGGCCACGAGGTCGACGCTCGACCGCGAACCGCACGAGCGCGGCCTCGACCGCGGGCGACGCCGCCGCCAGGTCGACGATGCGCAGCTCGAACTCGGGGCCGCCGGGATCCCAGGCCCGGGCCAGGCGGTACAGCACGAACCCGTCCGGCTCGCCGCCCGCATCGTCGTGGACCGCGGCGTACCAGGCGCTGGCGCCGTCGCGGTTGTGGGCCGCGTCGAGGGCGAACATCCGCCACCAGCCCGGCGTCCGGCTGACCTCGCCCGGCGTGCGCCGCCAGTGCCGCTCCCACGCCGCGGGCAGCGCGGTGACGGCCTCGTCCCGGCTCACGAGGCGCACGACCCCGGGCGCGGTCGACGGCCGCGGCCTCGGGCACCTCGGCCATGCGGCGGGCGTCGAGCGCCAGCGACTGGAAGCGGGTGGCGACGCCGTAGCCGAAGCGCCGGTAGATGCCGGCCTCGCTGGCGGTCAGGCCGGCGACGGGCTCGCCCCGCTCGGCGGCGTGGTCGTGCAGCGCCTCGACGAGCGACGAGAGGAAGCCCCGGCGCCGGTGGGTGGGCAGCACCCCGGCCTCGGTGACGCCCGCCATCGGCACGGTGCCGCCACCGGGGAGCGCGAGTCCGAACGTGAAGGCGCCGGCGGTGCCGACCAGCCGGCCGCCGTCCTCGACGGCGAAGGTGCGGTCGGGCTCGAGGATCTCGCGGATCTCGGCCCGGTAGTCGTCCGGCGCCACCGGCCCGGCCCCGAACACCGCGGCCACGATGTCCATGGTCGCCTCGGCCTCGCCCGGCTCGATGAGCCGCGGCTCGTGGGTCACCCTGCGCGCCGCCTCGGCCCGCTGGCGCAGCAGCGCCGTGACGGCCTTGCCGTCGGCCTGGCCGCGGGTGGCCTTCATGACCTGCCCGACGAAGAACCCGGTGAGCTTGCCCCGGGCCTTGTCGTCGCCCTCCCGGTAGCGGGCCCACTCCGCCGGGTTGGCCGCGACGACCTCGTCGACGGCGGCCCCGAGGGCGTCGTCGCCCATGGCCTCGAACCCCCGGGCCTCGGCGATGGCGGCCGGGTCGCCGCCGGTCTCGACCATCTCGGCCAGCACGGTCTTGGCCTGCGTGCGCGGTCAGCAGGCCCTCGGTCTCCATCGACACCAGCGCGGCCAGGCGGCCGGGATCGAGCTTGGCGGCGCCCTCGACGGCCAGGTTGTGCTCGACGTGGGTCAGCACCCGGCCGGGGTCGCCGCCGGCGTCGATGGCGGCCGCGGCCAGCTCGTCGAGGCCGCGCTCGACCGCGATGGCCACGGCGCCGCCGGTGGTGTCGTAGCCGGCGGACGCGGCCAGGCGGGCCCGGCGCTCGGCCGGCAGCGCCGGCAGGGCGGCCGTCGACCCGGGTGACCCACTCGTCGCCGGGGTCGAGCGGCACGAGGTCGGGCTCGGGGAAGTAGCGGTAGTCGTCCGCCTCCTCCTTGGACCGCATCGTGTGGGTGCGGCCGTCGTCCTCGTCCCAGTGGCGGGTCTCCTGGCGGACGGTCTCGCCCGCCTCGACCAGCTCGATCTGCCGGCGGACCTCGTAGTCGATGGCGCGGCCGAGCGACCGCAGCGAGTTGAGGTTCTTGATCTCGCAGCGGGTGCCGAACGGCTCGCCGGGGTGGTGGATCGACACGTTGGCGTCGACCCGCAGCGAGCCCTCCTCCATCTTGGCGTCGGAGGCGCCGGTGGCGACGAGGATGGCCCGCAGCTCGGACACGTAGGCCTTGGCGTCCTCGGCCGAGCGCAGGTCGGGGCGCGAGACGATCTCCAGCAGCGGCACCCCGGCCCGGTTGTAGTCGACGAGGCTGTAGCCGGCGTCGGTGATGCGGCCGCCCCCGCCGACGTGGGTGGACTTGCCGGTGTCCTCCTCCAGGTGGGCCCGCTCGATGCCGACCCGCTGACCCGAGGCCAGCTCCAGGGCGCCGTCGACGTTGATCGGCAGGTCGTACTGGCTGATCTGGTAGTCCTTCGGCATGTCCGGGTAGAAGTAGTTCTTCCGGGCGAAGACCGAGCGGCGCACCTCGCAGCCGAGGGCGCGGCCGAGCCGCAGGGCCAGCTCGACGACCGCCTCGTTGAGCACCGGCAGCGACCCGGGCAGGCCGAGGCAGGTGGGGCACACGTTGGTGTTGGGCTCGTCGCCGAAGCGGTTGGGGCAGCCGCAGAACAGCTTGGTGGCCGTGGCCAGCTCGGTGTGGACCTCGAGGCCGATGACCGTTTCCCACTCGGAGGACATGCCGCCAGGCTAGATGGCGTGTCCGTCGTCTCTCACCGCGGATATCCGCGGTGAGAGACGACAGACCGCAGGCCGGGGGCTACGCGGTGCGCAGGACCGAGTCGCCGTGGGCCCAGCTGATCGGCCGGGCGGCCATCGGGACCGCGGCGGGGCTGACCGGGCGGAGCACGTAGCCCACGCCCCGCACCGTGTGGATGATGCGGCCGCCGGCCTGCTCGAGCTTGCGGCGCAGGGCCGACACGTGCACCTCGACGAGGTTCACGTCGTGGTGGTCGAAGCCCCACACCATGGTGAGGAGCTGCGACTTGGACAGCACGTGGCCGCGGTTGCGGCAGAACGCCAACAGCAACGAGAACTCGAGCGCCGTGAGGTCGACCAGCTCGCCGTTGCGCTCGACCAGGTGGGCCGGCTCGTCGACCAGCAGGTCGCCGAGGTGCACCGTGCCCCCGCGGGCACCGGCGCGCCGCAGGATGGCGGTCACCTTCCAGCGCAGCTCGGCCAGCGGGAACGGGGTGACGAGCACCTCGTCGGCGCCCGCCTCCAGCCCGGCCAACCGGTCCTCGAGGCGCGTCGAGCGCGTGAGGACGATGAGGGGGACGTCGCTCGCCTGCCGGACGCGGCGCACGAGCACCTGGCGTTCCGCCAGCAGCACGTCGCCGGTGTCCATCACGAGCAGCGCAGGCCGCTCGTCGACGAGCAGCGGCTCGACCGGACCCCGCCGGCGCCGTTCGACCACGAACCCGGCACCGCCGAGCACCTGACCCACGGCGTCGGCCAGGAAGTCGTCTTCGGTGACGACGAGGACCAACTCACCGGCGCCCGTCATGGCGCCAACCACCAGCACATCTCAGCTGTCTCTCACCTTCCGCCCGGACAGTCGCCTCGCAACCGGCGACCGAACCCTGTCCTATGAAGGCCCACCCGAATAGGTGAGCCCGCCCGTGCCCAGACCGCCATGAGGCGGGTCTGCGTACCGGACCGCCAAGCCCGGCACGCACGAGAGCATAGCGCGCCCCGCGCCGGAACAGCGTGCACCCCCGAAGAACACTTCAGTGAGAACTCAGTGCCTCTTCAGCGGGCCTTCAGGCAAGGCTCGGAAACTGCCTCTCGATCCCGCGGACAGGCGGATGGGCGGACAATTGAAGGGGTCATCGTGGGGCTTCCCCTAGAAGACCGAAATGGGCGCAACTTGGCGGGCGCGCTCAGTCTCGAATCGCGAGTCCACAGCGCACAAGTGATCGATCTGACGCGGCACCGGCGCAAAGCCGGTGTCAGCCTCGCGGCGCGCCTGGCGGTGCTCGACGTGGCCGCGCTGACCCTCGGATGGGCCCTCGGCTGGATCATCGCCGCCGCGGCCACGAGCGGGCCGGTGCCCGCTCCCGCGCTCCAGGTCGACGACATCGTCGTCGGCATCCTCGCCAGCCTCGTGGCGTTCGTCCTCTTCGGTCTGTACCGGGCCCCCTCCCATGGCACCCGGGCAGCCGCAGCGGGCCCCGCCGCGCAGGCGATCGCTGTCGCCGCCGTGACCGTCACCGGCTTTCAGGCCGTCGTGGGCAACGCCGCCCCCGGCCTGTCGGTCGGGGCGGCCGGCGGCGGTTTCCTCGCCGTCATCACGGCCCGCTACTGCTTCGACGTCTGGCTCATCGGCTGCCGGCGCCAGGGCCGCTACCTGACCCCGGTCGTGGTGGCGGGCACCGCGCACGACACCGCGGCGCTCGTCGAGTTCCTGGCCGTCAACCCCGAGGCCGGCTTCCGCGCCGCGGCCTCCGTGGGCGGGCGGTCCGGCGACGGGCACCCGAGCGGCGACGTCGGCGAGCCGGTCGAGTCCGTGCTCCCCGTCCCCTGGCTCGGCGGCTACGACCAGACGGTCGCCGCCGTGCGCCAGACCGGGGCGTCGGGCGTGCTCGTGGCCGTGAACCACATCCCGAGCGGCGCCCTCCAGGCCCTGCTGCACGAGGTCTCGGCCATCGGCCTGCCGGTCCACCTCTCCAGCGGCCTCACCGGGTTCGCGTCGTCCCGGCTGCGCACCATGCCGGTGGCCCACGAGCCGTTCCTGGTCCTGGCCCCGCTGCAGCACAGCACCACCCAGCGGGCGGTCAAGCGGACGATCGACCTCGTCGTCTCGTCGCTGGCGCTCGTCGTCAGCCTGCCGGTCCTGGCGGCCGCGGCCCTCGCCATCAAGCTGAACGACCGGGGCCCGGTGCTGTTCCGGCAGGAGCGCGTCGGCCGCGACGGCCAGCCGTTCACGTGCCTGAAGCTGCGCACGATGGCGGTCGACGCCGAGGACCGGCTCGCCGACCTGCAGGAGCAGAACGAGCGCAACGGCCCGCTGTTCAAGCTGGAGCGCGACCCCCGGGTCACCCGGGTCGGCAACATGCTCCGGGCCACGGGCATCGACGAGCTGCCCCAGCTCGTCAACGTGCTCCGGGGCGACATGAGCGTCGTCGGGCCCCGCCCGGCGCTGCCGTCGGAGGCCGAGACCTTCGACCCCGAGCTGCAGCAGCGTCAGGTCGTCCGCCCCGGCCTGACCGGTCTGTGGCAGACCGAGGCCAACCACAAGGCGGCCTTCGACGAGTACCGGCGCCTCGACCTGTTCTACGTCAAGAACTGGTCGGTCGCGCTCGACCTGTCGATCCTCATCAACACCATCCCCACCCTCTCGCGACGGGCCCTGTCCGCCCTTCGCCGATCGGCGCCGTCCGCCCCGGCGCCGGTCAGCTCGCCCCCGCCTGCGTCCGCACCGGACCTGGGCCGCCTCGCAACCGGCCTGGTGCCGTCGGCCCGTGGGCACCGCCGCAGCGCGGTGCGGCGTGTCCCGGCCGATGGCTCGGGACGGCGCAGGCGGGGGCGTAACCCGCGCAAGCCCCACGTGCTGGTCATCGTGCAGAACCTGCCGGTTCCGCTCGACCGGCGCGTGTGGATGGAGTCCAAGGCCCTCGTGGCCGCGGGCTACGACGTGTCGGTCATCTGCCCCCGCGGCGAGAAGGACGGCGAGCGCGACTCCCGGTTCGAGCTGCTCGACGGCGTGCGGATCCACCGCTACGCGCCGCCCCGGGCCGCCACCGGCACCCTCAGCTACGTGTGGGAGTTCGCCTACTGCTGGATGCGCACCGCCCTGCTGTCGGGCCGCATCTACGCCCGGCGCCGCTTCCAGGTCATCCAGGCGTGCAACCCGCCGGACACCTACTTCGCCCTGGCCACGCTGTACCGGCCCTTCGGCGTGAAGTTCGTGTTCGACCACCACGACCTGTGCCCGGAGCTGTTCGAGTCCCGCGACCTCACCCAGCCGCCGTCCAAGCCGCTCATGGCGGCGCTGCGGCTGCTGGAGCGGGGCACCTACGGCGCCGCCGACCACGTCATCACCACCAACGAGTCCTACCGCGACACCGCCCGGGTGCGCACCGGCAAGCCGCTCGGCGACTTCACCATCGTCCGCAGCTCGCCCGACCCGGCGCTGATGAAGCGCGAGGACGCGGTGCCCGAGCTGCGCCACGGCCGCGACCACCTCGCCGTCTACCTCGGGCATCATGGGCCACCAGGACGGCGTCGACATGGTCCTGCGGGCCGCGGACGTCATCGTCCACGACCTCGGGCGCACCGACATCCACTTCGCCCTGCTCGGCTTCGGCGACACCCTGGAGGGCCTCAAGGCCCTCGCCACCGAGCTCGACCTGGACGACTACGTCACCTTCACCGGGCGCGTCGGCCCCGCCGACATCTCCCGCTACCTCTCGACCGCCGACGTCGGGCTGTGCCCCGACCCGAAGACCCCCTTCAACGACCGGTCGACCATGAACAAGGTCCTCGAGTACATGGCGCACGAGGTGCCCGTGGTCTCGTTCGACCTGGCCGAGACCCTGCGTGCCGCAGGGCCGGCGACCCAGTCCGTCACGTGGCTGGGCAACCCCGAGGCCGACGCCAAGGCGTTCGGCCTCGCCGTCGTCGAGATCATCGACGACAACGAGCGGAACACGATCATGGGGCGCCTTGGTCGTGACCGCATCGAGAACGGGATGGGCTGGCCGACACAGGCTGCCGGCTACATCGCCGCCTACGATCGGCTGCTGGGGCGGAACCCCTCGGCCGGCACCGGCGACGCTGCGCCCACCCGGACCTTTCCCTCTAGACGGAGCCGCGATCTCCAAGGGGTGTGACACGACATGGATCTTCTGACCGCGCTCAAGATCCTCATCCGACGTTGGCCGGTGGTGCTGGCCGGGCTGGTGCTCACGATCGTGGGTGTCGTCCAGGTGGGCGCCATGATCGAACCCACCTACGAGGCGAAGAGCACCGTGCTCTTCCTCAGCCCGGGCACCGGCAACAGCTACCTCGAGTTCCCCGCGGGCCTGGAGGTGACCGCCGACGCGCTCATCGTCCAGCTGCAGAGCCCCGCCGGCGGCGAGCGGCTGGAAGCCGCCGGGGCCACCGCCGCCTACAAGCTGGAGCGGACCAACGGCCCGATCGTCGACATCACCGCCGAGGGTGCCTCGGCCGACGAGGCGACCCGGACGGTCAACCTCATCGTCGAAGGCCTGAAGGCCGAGCTCGACGCCCGCCAGAGCGCCGCGCCGGCCGACCAGCAGATCACGCTGGAGGCGCTGACCGAGCCGACCTCGAAGGCCAAGCTCGGCAGCCGCATCCGGGCCCAGGCGGCCGCGTTCGCGATCGGGCTGGCGGGCACGGTGGCGGCCGGGCTGGCCACGGACGCCGTCATGCGCCAGCGCCGGGAGGTCCGGCTCCGGCGTGAGGCCGAGGCCGAGGTCGCCGCCGCGGACTACGACGGCTGGGAGCCGCCCGAACGCGTCGTCCCCACCCCGCGGGGTTCGTGGCCCGTCGACGAGCCCCGCCGGTCCCCCACCGTCAACGGCACGTACGCCGGCCGCGCCCCCGGTGCCGGTGGTCAACGGCAACGGCGCCGCCAACGGGCGGACGAGCGTCTACCGCCCCGTCCGCTCGCGGCCGGCGGCGGTCGTCGCCCCGGTCGCCCCGTCGCCCCGTCGCCCCCGACGGCCCCGCCGAGTCCGGGCCGAGCGCCGGCGACGACCGCCCGGCCGGCGAGCGCTCCTCTGGCGCGACGGCCGCCGCCGAGCGGCCGGCGCCCGCCCGCCGCCCGACGGGTCCGCCGTCGCGCCCCGAGGGCGAGAGCCACCCCGGCGACGGACCGCGCCCGGCGGGTGACGCCCGGCCGCCGTCCGAACGCGAAGGTCACCGAGCCGCCGCGCGCCAACCTGCACATGACCGCCACCGTCTTCCCGGCGGGTCTCTACCGGACCGCCGTCCGCCGCGACGCGTTCGCACGGCGGGCACGGTTCGACCCGGCCTGGATGGTGGGCGCGTTCATCACGGTGCTGCTCGTCATCCCGTCGCCGCTCGTGGTCGGGCCGCTCGGCGGGGCGGGCGCCCCGGCGGTGATGCTGGCCCTCTTCTGCCTGGCCTGGTGGGCGTGCGCGCGGTCCGTGCCGAGCGGCATGGCCTGGGGCTTCAACCCCATCCGCTGGGCCGTGATCGGGTTCACGCTCGCCATGATGGCCGGGTTCGGGGCGGGTGCCCTCCACCCGCTTGCAGGGCATCCAGGTCACCAGCTCGGACCGGACGCTGCTCATCCTGCTGGGCTTCTCCGGCATCACGCTGCTGGCCGCCGACGGGATCGGCTCGCTCGAGCAGCTCAACAAGGCCATCCGGCGCCTGGTCGACATCACGGCCGGGCTGGCGGCGGCCGGGATCCTGCAGTTCTACACCGGCACCGACATCGCCGGGTTCATCAGCATCCCCGGGCTGACGCCGGCCATCGTGCCGACCGACGTGTTCGCCCTGGAACAGCGGGGCAACCTGCGGCGGGTGGTGGCGACCGCGTCGCACCCGATCGAGTTCGGGGTGGTGATGGCCATCGTCCTGCCGATCGCCCTCCACCTGGCGCTCACGGCCACCGCGGAGGAGAAGCGGGCCCGCTGGATCTGCGTGGGGCTGATCGGCGTCGCCGCCCCCCTGTCGCTCGCACGCTCGGCGATCCTCGGCGTGCTGTGCGGGATGCTGATGCTCTGGTGCGGCTGGTCCTGGGAGCGCAAGAAGGCGGCCATCAAGATCACGCTCGCCTACATCGTCGGGATGCGGCTCCTCGTCGACGGCCTGCTGGGGACGATCCGGGGCATGTTCGTCAACATGTTCAACGACCCGAGCTACCAGGGCCGGACGATGGACTACAGCAAGATCGGCGAGATGTTCGGCCAGCGGCCCTGGTTCGGCCACGGCCTCGGGACCTTCGACCCCCGCATCTACTTCTTCCTCGACAACCAGTACCTGGGCACGCTGGTCGAGACCGGGCTGGTCGGTCTCGTGTCGATGATCGCGCTGTTCCTGGTCGGCCTGTTCACCGCCCGCAGCGTCCACCGCATGTGCCGCAACGCCGGCCTCACCAAGCTGGGCGAGCTGGGGCGGGCGCTGGCGGCCTCCATGTTCGTCGTCATCACCAGCTTCATCACCTTCGACGCCCTCGGCTTCCGGATGGTGGCCGGGCTGCTGTTCGTCGTGCTCGGCCTCATCGGGGCCGCCTGGCGGATCGCCCGCGTCGAGTCGAGCCGCCTGACCTGGCACCCCCGCGACGACGCGTCGATGCGGGTGGCGAGGGTGACCCCCCGATGACGCTGACCCACCTGGTCCTCACGCGCTTCAACGTGCGGTGGATCGTCGGGCCGCACGACACCGAATGGCTGGCCCAGCGGTTCGAGCTCTTCGAGCGCTACTGCCTGCCGTCGATGCGGGGCCAGACCGATCAGGGGTTCCGGTGGCTGGTGTTCTTCGACGAGGACACGCCCGAGCCCTTCCGCTCCCGCATCGAGACCTACCGGGACTGGCCGGCGTTCACCCCGGTGTTCATCGGGCCGCCGTCGTCGGAGGCCTACGACGACGCCATCGCCGCCCACCTCGGCGGCGCCGACCGCCTGGTCACCACCCGGCTCGACAACGACGACGCCCTGGCCCGCGACGCCCTGGCCCGCATCCGGGCCGCCGTGAGGCCCGGGCCCCGGGAGTTCCTCAACCTGCCCGACGGCTACGTCTGGCACCGGGGCCGCCTGTACCGGCACAGCCACCCGAGCAACGCCTTCCTCAGCCTGTCCGAGCCGGCCGACGGCTTCCGGTCGGTCTGGGCCGACCCCCACGAGAAGGCGTCGCAGGTCGCGCCCGTGCGGCAGGTCCCCGGCGGCCCGGCGTGGCTCCAGGTGATCCACGAGCGCAACGTGTCCAACCGCGTGCGCGGGCGCCGCGAGCCGGCCGACCGGCTGCACGCCACGTTCGCCCTCGACCTCCACACCGAGGCCGCGGCGGACACCGCCGCCGCCTACTGGCTCGACCGGGTCGTCGGCTACCCGGCCCGGGCCGCCCGGGACGGCGCCTTCCGCGTCGCCAAGCCGGTGCGCGATGCGGCCGAGCGGGCCGTGACCGTGGTCCGGAGCCGCTGAGCGGGGCCCTCGGCGGGCCTCACCGCCGGTCGTCGATGCTGCAGGGCGCCTCGCCCACCACCCCGGTGATCTGGTAGTTGGCGTCGATCGTCACCAGGTCGTTGCCCTCGCAAACGAGATTCAGGGCGCCGGCGTCGACGAAGTAGAGCGGCCCGTAGTCGTACTCGCCGTTGACGACGTGGTTGTTCCTGGCGACGAAGACCGTCGGGACCTCGACCTGGTGGAGCCGGAGCGAGAAGGCGCCGCCCATGAGGATGTTCTCCTGGACGTCCGCCTCGGGGCTGCTGTCACCGAAGAACACGGCGGCGTTGCCGCAGTTGCCGCGGGCGTCGATCGTGTTGTGGCGGATGGTCACGTTGCGGCCGCCGCCGTAGCCCTGGACGCCGTCGAGGTGGTTGCACTCGCCCTCCCGCACCGACAGCTTGACGAACGAGTCCTCGATGACGATGTCGTCGCCCGACACCCGGAACCCGTCGGTCACGTTGTGGATCTCGACGCGGCGTGCGGTGTAGCCGGCGGTGCCGACCGAGCCGTGGCCCCAGTTCAGGATCGCCGGAGTCGGGTCCCACCTCGACGTCCTCGATGAGGAGCCCGCCGAACTGCTCGTCGTCGTCCCACTGGTTCCAGATGATCCCCATCACCCGGGTGCGGCGCACCGTCACGCCGGTGGCCCGGATCTGCAGGTCGCCGGTGATCAGCAGGTCCTCGATGACCGTGCCCGCGTCGTAGACCCACAGGTCGCCCTCGTGGACGCCGGCCGGCGTCCAGCCTGCCGGCACGCCGGTCGTGGCCGGGTTGGGGTGGGTGCCCGGCCGGTAGGACGGCGCGGCCGCGGCCTCCTCGGCCGGTGGCGCGACGGTCGTGGGGGTGGGGGCGGCGGCGGGCGCGCCCGGTGCGCACCACCGGGCGCCGGGCGCACCCAGCACCGGGGCCCGCGGTGGTAGCCGCCCGCGCTGGCGGGCGGCGTCTGGGCCGCGTCCCGGGCGGACGCCGCCGGCGCCGCCCGCCGACCGACGCCCGAGGCCCCGTCGCCGACCATGGCGACCACGGCGATCGGCACGAGGAGGGCGGCGACGGCGATCGCCACCGTGCGGACGGGGCCGCGGGATGAGATTCGATTCATGGCGGTGGGTCTTCCGGTCGCGTGCAAAACGGTTGCGTGCAGATCGAAGGCCCAGTCCGCGGCAGGAATCGTTCCCCAGGCGCCGACCCGGTGGAGGGCCCGCCGCGGGGCCACAGAGCCCCGACGGCCGCCAGCTTGCCCGAACGAAACAGCCTGGTCAAGCACCAGGCGAGGGGCCATGCGGCCGGTATCGGGCATGCCATGCTCTTGGCCATGTCGCTGCGCGCCCAGGTCGGACGATGGGGTCGGCGCGCCGTGCACGGGCCCTGGTCGGCCGAGCCCCGGCTGTCGCGCTACGAGCCGGAGTCGACGCTGGAGCTGCCCGCCCACCCGCGGCCGGCGGCTCGGTTCCGGGCGGTCGACGTCCACAACCACCTCGGGCGCTGGCTCAGCGGCGACGGCTCCTGGGTCGAGCCCGACGTCGACCGCCTGCTGCGGGCCATGGACCGGTGCAACCTCGGCGCCGTCGTCAACCTCGACGGGCGGTGGGGCGCCGAGCTCGAGGAGAACCTCGACCGCTACGACCGCGCCCACCCCGGCCGCTTCGCCACGTTCTGCCACGTCGACTGGTCGGTGTGCGGCCGCGACGGGTTCGACGACCTCCCCCGCCAGCTCGCCGAGTCCGTCGGCCGGGGCGCCCGGGGCCTGAAGGTGTGGAAGGACCTCGGCCGGTCGCGTGCGCGACGCCGCGGGCCGGCTCGTGGCGCCCGACGATCCCCGCCTCGCCGGGCTGTGGCGGGCCGCCGCCGATGCGGGCGTCCCGGTGCTCGTCCACACCGCCGACCCGGTCGCGCACTTCCGCCCCGTCGACCGGCGCAACGAGCGGCTGGAGGAGCTGCGGCGCTCGCCCGGGGCGTCGTGGGCCCGCTCCGGCCTGACCCACGGGCGAGCTCATGGCGTCGTTCGAGGCGCTGGTGCGGGCCAACCCCGCCACGACGTTCGTCGGCGCCCACATGGCCGGGTGGAGCGAGAACCTGGCGCAGGTGGGGGCGATGCTGGCCGACTGCCCCAACCTGTACGTCGACGTGTCCGCCCGGGTCGGCGACCTCGGTCGCCAGCCGCGGGCGGCCCGGCGGCTGGTCACCGCCCACCCCGACCGGGTGCTGTTCGGCAGCGACGTCTACCCCCTGCGCCCCGACGAGCTCGCCATCTACTTCCGCTGCCTGGAGACCGACGACGAGTGCTTCGCCTACTCCGTGGAACAGCCCCCGCCCCGCGGGCGCTGGGAGATCTCCGGCCTGGCGCTGGACGAGCCCACGCTGCGGAAGGTCTACGCCGCCAACGCCCAACGGCTGCTACCCGGCCTCGGCGACGGCTAGGGCCGCCTCGTACGCGGCGCGGAGGTCGGCGCCTGCGCTCCGCCAGGTGAGCTCGTCCCGGCGGGCGAGCGCCCGGGACCGCATCGCCGCCAGGCGGGCCGGATCGGCGGCCAGCGCCGCCAGGTCGCCCGTCAGCGCGGCGACGTCGCCGGCGGCGGTGGACCAGCCCGTCGGCACCGTGGTCGACCGGCGCACCGGCGGCGTCGGACACGACCGGCACCGCCCCCGACGCCATCGCCTCGAAGACGACCAGGGCGCTGCCCTCGGTCACCGTGGGCAGCACGAGCACGTCGGCCCCGCGCAGCACGGCGCCGATGTCGGTGACGAACCCGAGCTCCTCGGCGCCCGCCTGCTGGAGCAGGCCGGCGATCACGGTCCGGTAGTCCGGCTGGATGCGGCCACAGATCAGGAACCGGCCGGTGCCGCTGAGGCCCGCGTCGACGAAGGCACGCAGCGCGTCGTGCAGTCCCTTGTTCGGCTCCCCCCGTCCCACGAACGCGACGGTGAACGGCCGCCCCGGTTCCCGCTCCGGCGGGGCCGGGAACGCCACCGGATCGAACCCGTAGCGGTGCCGGACCAGCCGCTCGGGGGCGTAGCCCCGCTCGACGAAGGTGCGCACGACGTAGTCGCTGGGGGCGAGCACGAGGTCCGCGGCGTCGAACTCGGCGTTCTCCGTGGCCAGCCGCTGCGGGTCGTCGCGGTGCGAGTGCCCCACCGGCACCTCGAGCCCGAGGTCGGCGGCGGCCCGGCCGGCGCGCTCGAACGCCGACGCGGTGTGCGGGCTCGGCGCCTCGCGCAGCGAGACGACGCCGGCCCGGCGAGCGGCGGCGAAGGTCGCCAGGCAGCCGCCCGGCCAGGCGTGGACGACGTCCGGGGCCTCGGGCGGCGCGGCGCAGCGCCCGCGCCACCATCCGGTCGTGCCACCGGTAGGCGCGGTCGACGCCCAGGGTCCGGTGCGGGACGCGCCGGCCGGCGACCCGCAGCGTCTCGGTGAAGGCGACCCCGGCCGGGGGCGCGGCGGCGTTGAAGGTGCAGAAGACCCGCAGGTCCACGCCCGCCTCGGCCAGGCCGCGCACCTGGTTGAGCGCGGTCGTGCCGATGCCGGGCGACCCCAGCGTGTGGGGGAAGCTGTACCAGACCCGCAGGGGCGTCGACGGCACCGGTCGGCCTAGCGCTGCCGTTCGAGCTCGACCAGGCCGTCGCCCCCGGCGTCGGGGGCGAGCGCACGCCCACACGCCGCGCAGGTCAGGTCGTCGCCGAGCCGGGCGCCGCAGGTGCACACCCAGCCGATCTGCCGGGCCGGGTTGCCCACCACGAGGGCGTGGGCCGGGACGTCGCGGGTCACCACCGCGCCGGCCCCGACGAGGGCGTGGGGGCCGACGGTCGTGCCGCACACGACGGTGGCGTTGGCCCCGATCGTGGCGCCCGTGCGCACGGTGGTGGCCAGGAGCTCGTCCGCGGCCCTTCCGCACGTGCGCCCGGGGCTGATAGTCGTTGGTGAACACGACGTTGGGCCCGAGGAACACGTCGTCCTCGGCGGTCACGCCGTCGAAGACCAGCACGGCGTTCTTCACCGTGACACGGTCGCCGATGCGGGCCCCGCCCTCGACGAACGCGTGGTCGCAGATGTTGCAGTCGGCGCCGACGACCGCGCCGGGCAGCACGTGGGCCCAGGCCCAGACGCGGGTGCCGGGGCCGACGTCGTCGCTCTCGCACAGCCCCTGGGGGTGGACGAAGACGCGGGGGTCGAGGGTCACGAGTGCACCCTTCGGCCGCACCGGTGACCCGATCGCCACTTCGTGGCGCAGGGCGGACTGTGCCTATGGACCTCGCGACGCTCGGTCATGCCGCCCCGCCCACGGCCGCCAGCAGCTCGCCCGCCACCCGCTCCTGCTGGGCGGCGGTGATGCCGGGGAACAGCGGCAGCGTCAGGATCTCGCCGGCCGCCGCCTCGGCCACCGGGAAGTCGCCGGGGCCGTGGCCCAGGTCGGCGTAGGCCCCGAGCAGGTGGACCGGGTGGGGGTAGTGGATGCCCGCCCCGATGCCGGCCCCCTGCAGCGTCGCCAGCACCGCGTCGCGCCGGGCGACCCGGACGACGTAGAGGTGCCACACGTGCTCGTTGCCGGGCAGCGTCGCCGGCAGGCCGACGCCGTCGTGGCCGCCCGAGCAGGTCGTCGTAGCGGCGCGGCGGCCTCCCGGCGCTGCTCGTTCCAGCCCGGCAGGCGGGCGAGCTTGGCCCGCAGCACCACCGCCTGGAGCGTGTCCAGCCGGGAGTTCATGCCGACGAGGTCGTGGTGGTACTTGCGGGTGCCGCCGTGGTCCCGCAGGGCCCGCAGCGTGGCGGCGGTGGCGTCGTCGCCGGTGAGGACCGCGCCCGCATCGCCGTAGGCGCCCAGGTTCTTGCCCGGGTAGAAGCTGGTGCCGGCGACGACGCCCACGCCGCCGCTGCGCCGCCCGTGGTGGGTGGCGCCCTGCGACTGGGCCGCGTCCTCGACGAGGTCGACGCCGGGCGGCAGCACGTCCGCCAGGGCGTCGACCGGGGCCATCTGCCCGTAGAGGTGGACCGCCATGACGGCCCGGGTCCGGTCGGTGAGCGCCTTGGCCACGCAGCTCCGGGTCGATGAGCAGGTGGTCGGGGTCGCAGTCGACCAGCACGGGCTGGGCGCCGACCCGGCTGACCGCCTCGGCCGTGGCGACGAACGTGTTGGCCGGCAGGATCACCTCGTCGCCGGGCCCGATGCCGCGGGCCCGCAGGGCCAGCTCGAGGGCGTCGGTGCCGTTGGCCACGCCGACGCAGTGGGCGGCGCCGGAGAACGCGGCGAACTCGTCCTCGAAGGCGGCCACGTCGGGGCCGAGGATGAAGGCGCCGGAGGCGGTCACCCGGTCCCAGCCGGCGGCCACCTCGTCGGCCACTTGGGCGTGCTGGAGCTTCAGGTCGACCAGGGGGATGGGATCGGTTCATGGGGAGAGAACCTCTCGGGGGAGATCGACGGTGCGGAGGAAGCGGGCGGGCACGCCGGCCCAGACCTCGCCGGCCGGGACGTCGCGGGTGACGGCCGCGCCCATGCCGACGAGGGCCCAGGCGCCGACGGTGCAGGACTCGCGGACGAGGCAGCCGGCACCCAGGTAGGCGCCGGTGCCGACGGTCACGCCGCCGGCCAGGCGGGCGCCGGAGCCGACGGTGACGAAGTCGCCGAGCACGTCGTCGTGGGTGAGGACCACCTGGGGCATCAGGCCCACGTGGGCGCCGATGCGAGACGTCGGCGGTGGCGACCACGCCGGCCAGCACGACCGTGCCCTCGCCCACCGTGCACGACGGCGGCACCACGGCCGCCGGGTGCACCAGCGTGGCGTAGCGGGCCGGATCGAGGCCCAGGCGGGCGACGATCGCCCGCTTGGAGGTGAAGTCGGCCGGGTTGCCGGTGCAGACGACGACCCGGGCCGACGGCCGGTCGGCCGCCGTGTCCACGGGGCCGACGACGGTGGTGCCGCTGACCGCGGTGCCCCACCGGGCCGGGTTGTCGTCGAGGAAGCCGGCCAGGTCCCAGCGGGGACGGCCGTGGCGGTCGGCGTGGTCGGCGTTGACCGCCCGCACCACCTCGACCGTCTCGCGGCCGAAGCCGCCGGCCCCGACGACGAGCAGCGGCTCAGCCACCGGCACCACGGCCGGCCTCGTCGACGACCCGGCGCACGATGGCCTCCACCGCCTGGCCGGACACGTCCCACGAGAGCGACCGCACGCTGGCGGCGGCGGCCACGGCATCGGCGTCGACCTCGGCCGGCGGCCGGGTGACGAGGCGGCCGAGCGCGTCGGCCAGGTCCTGGGCGGTCGGGGGCGTGTACGCGACGTGGTCGTTGTCGAGGACGATCCGGTTGTGGTCGGCGTCGTTGACGACCGGGGTGCAGCCCGCGGCCAGCATCTCGTGGGGCACGAGCGACACGTTCGTGGCCGACAGGACCAGGCCCGCGAGGCTGCGGTTGTAGAGCCGGCCCAGCTCGGCCGGGGTCATGACCCCGTGGTCGGTCGCGGGGAAGGGCATGCGCCCGACGGGGTCGCCGTAGAAGTGGATGTCGACGTCCGGGTGGCGGGACGAGAACAGCTCCAGCGCCAGCGCACCCAGGTCGAACGCCCGGCGGGGCGTGGTCGGCCGGGCGAAGAAGCACACGCCGGTGCGCCGGCCCGCGCCGCCGGAGGGGTCCTCCAGCCGGTAGTGGTCGAGGTCGCACCCGAAGTCGAAGTGGTCGGCGGGCATGCCGTACTCGGCGCGCAGCTTGCCGGAGAGCCACCGGCCGGCCGTGATGCCGTGGAACCCGAACCCGTAGGTGGCCTCGGCCAGCAGCGCCTCGCCGCCGGCCGGGAAGAAGGAGGGCTCGAAGTCCTGGACGAAGTAGAAGCGCGCGCCCTTGGCCGGCGAGCCCGCGACCGCGTACGCGGTCGGCCATGCGGTGGCGATCACGGCGTGGGAGTCCTCGATGCCCGCCGCGGCGTCGCGCACCTCGGCCCGGACCCACGGCCACCACGAGCGCAGCACCCGCTCGTGGTCGTCGAGCGACCCGCCCCAGCGGTCGTAGAAGTAGAGGACGCACCGGTGCCCGGCCTGCTCGAGGGCGCCGACCATGCGCAGCATGGTGGTGTGGCCGCCGGACCCCTCGACGGGGGGCGTCATGACCCAGGCGACCGTCAGCGGCTCGCCCGGCAGGGCGGGCAGCGCGGCCGGGCGGGCGCCGGCCGCCTCGGCGGCCGCCACCACGTCCTCGCGGAGCACGTTGAGCATGTGGCTCGGCGGCGCCATCCGCTCGGACAGGCGGCGCAGCGCACGGGCGGCGACGCCGGAGGCGCCCTCGTGCTGCATCAGGCGGCGCGCCCGGCCCATCCTGCGGCCCACACTGCTCAGTGCGTCCATGCTCGACTCACTTCGCTCGCTTCGCTCGCTCACGCCGCCACCTCCACGACCGGGGCCGGCGCCGCGACACGGAAGAGCTCGCCCCGCTGGTGCTGCCGCCACAACGGTAGGCCGACGACCAGGCCGTAGACCAGGGCCGACGCGAGCCCGCCGACGGCCAGCTGCGCGAAGTCCGTCGGGACCACGGCGAGGGCCGCCAGGGCGGTCAGCGCCATCAGGGCGCCGCCCAGCAGCGGCCGGGAGATCGGGCCGATGATCGACGCCGTCGTGACCCCGAGGCGGGACAGCGACCGCATGAACGCCGGCATGACGACGACCAGCCAGCGCCAGCGACGTGACCCGCGGCCACCCCGGTGATGCCGCCGAGATGGGCCGCCACGATCAGCGTGGGGACGAGCGACACGAACCACAGCAGGTTGAGCCGCAGCGCCTCGTTGGACTTCCCCGCCGACACCAGGAAGTCGTAGGCGAGCTCGAGGGCCACCCGTGACGCGCCCAGCACCGCCAGGAACGCCAGCGGCCCGGCGGCGTCGGACCAGCGGGAGCCGTACACGAACCGCACGAGCGGGCCGCCCAGCACGCCGAGCAGCACGCAGGCGGGCACCACGGGCACGAACAGCATGCCGAGCGCCTGGCCGAAGCTCGCCCGGTAGCGCGGCGGTGTCGGCGCGCAGCTCGGAGAACGCCGGGAGGCTGACGGCCCGCACGGTGGCGGAGAACGCCCCCACCGGCCAGCCCGACAGGTTGAAGGCGAGCACGTAGATGCCGAGCGCCGTCGGCCCGAGGACGTTGCCGATCACGGCGTAGTCGACGTTCATCACCGCGAAGACCACGATGCTGGCGCCGGCCAGCGGCAGCCCGAACAGCAGGAGCCGGCGGGCCAGCGCCGCGTCCCACGCCGGCCGGTAGCGCTTGGGAGCCAGCGCGAACGTGAAGGCGAACAGCACGATGTTGCCGATCACCCGCGACCAGGCGAGGCTCCAGGCCCCGAACCCGGCCGACGCCATGGCGATGGCCACCGCGGTCGTCACCGCGAACGACACCGTGTCGGCGATCAGCTTGCGGTCCTGGAGGAACTCGCGCTGGATGCAGGCCGACGGCGTGGCCGAGAGGCCGGCGATGACGAGCGACAGGGCGAGGACCCGGATGGGGCCGGTGGCGGCCGGGGCCCCGAGGGCCTGCGCCAGCCACGGCGCCAGCAGCGCCATCAGCGCACCCAGGCCGACGCCCGAGGCCACGGAGAGGGTGGTGACGACCGGTGCGATGCGGTCGACCTCCTCGCGGTCCTTGGCCTGGACGATGGCGACGCTCACCCCCAGCTCGCTGACGCTGATCACGACCGACAGCACCACGAGCGCGGCGGCGAACACACCGAACTCGGACGGTGCGATCAGCCGGGCCAGGACGATCCCGACGAAGAGCTGGCCGACCCGACCGATGATCGTGTTGACCGTGCTCCAGGCCAGGCCGCGGCCGACCTTGGCGCCCAGCGTGCGCTCGCGGCGCTCGCTCACCGGTGCCGTCACTGGCCGGTCATCTTCCACCGCAGCGTGCCCAGCTCCGAGCGGACCTTGTGGGTCGCCCCGGCGACCAGCAGCGGCGGGAGCCACACCGACCGGCGACCGAGGCGGCGCCGCACGGCGAGGCCGTGCCACTCGCGCAGGCGCCGGACCGTGGGGCACACCTCCGGGCGAAGGCCACGAGCGCGTCGACGTCGACCTCGCCCTCGCGCCCCTTGTCGAGGGCCCGGCTGGCCTGCCACAGGGCCTGGCGGGCGAACGCCCGGCCGACCTGCGCCTCGTAGCGGGCCACCCCCGGCACGGCCTCCCCGCACTCGGCGAAGAAGGCGTCGAAGGCGGCCTTGCGGTGGCGCAGGTCGACCATGGGGTCGGCGTAGGTGGAGCGCAGCATGCTGCGGGGGTGCACCCGGTAGATGGCCTGGGGCACGCCCCGGATGTAGGCGATGTCGGACACGGCGGCGATGCGCAGCCACATCTCGAGGTCGCCCGAGTGGGGCAGCGACGGCTTGTAGCCGCCGACGGCGCGGTGGACCGAGCCGCGCACGACCACCTCGGGCGAGGAGATCACGTTGTAGCCCGTCTTCGACCGCTGGGAGATCCAGCGCAGGCCGGGCCACACGGTCGTGCCCCGCCACCGGCCCGCAGGGGTGGGCAGCGGGCGGTCCGAGGGGGCGTAGAGGGCGCGGCCGTAGACCATGCCGACGCGGGGGTTGCGGTCCATGACGCCGGTGGCCCGGGCCAGGGAGCCGGGGGTCATCATGTCGTCGGCCGAGATGAGCACGACGTAGTCGCCGCCGGCCCACTCCAGGCCCTCGTTGTAGGTGGCGATGTGGCCCTGGTTGACCTCGTGCCGCCGCACCTCGACCCGGGGGTCGGACGCCGCCAGGGCGGCGGCGACGGCGGGGGTGTCGTCGGACGAGCAGTCGTCGATGACCAGCACCGAGACGTCGACGTCCGGCTGGTCGAGGATGCTGCCCAGGCAGCGGGGCAGGAACTCGGCGTAGTTGTAGCAGGGGACGATCACGCTGACCGTCGGCCGCCGGGTCATCAGCCCCGCCCCTCGGCCGCGGCCGCCAGCACGTCGACGACGTGGTCCTGGTCGGCCTCGGTCAGGTCGTGGAACAGCGGCAGGATCAGCGAGTCGCGGGTCAGCCGCTCGGTGACCGGCAGCGGCGCCACCGGCACGCCGGCGTAGGCCGGCTCCAGGTGGGAGGCCATGATCCCGCGCCGGGCGCGACACGCCGGCGGCCGCCAGGCGGGCCAGCAGGTCGTCGCGGCCCACGGGGAACCCGTCGGGCAGCAGCACCCAGAACGACTGGAAGTTGGTGGTCCCGCCCTCGGGGTCGGCGGCGGTGACCGCGCCGGCCAGGCCCTCGACGCCGGCCAGCAGCCGCTGGTAGCGCAGGCCCAGCTCGCGGCGCCGGGCCACGATGGCGTCGAGCTTGGCCAGCTGGACGAGGCCCACGGCCGCCTGGATGTCGGTCATGCGGAAGTTGAACCCGGTCTCCAGGTACTGCTCCAGCACGGGGCCCCGGGCCGCGGTGGCGCTCGGCGGCGCTGACGCTCATGCCGTGCTCGCGCAGCCGGCGGCCGACGGCGGCGGTGCCGGGGTCGTCGGTGACCACCATGCCGCCCTCGCCGGTGGTGATGACCTTGCGGGGGTGGAACGAGAACGCGGCCAGCTCGGCCCGCGCCCCGACCGGCTGCCCGGCCCAGGTCGAGCCGATGGCGCACGCCGCGTCCTGCACGACGGCGATGCCGAGCGGGTCGCACAGCGCCCGCACGGCGTCGATGTCGGCGGGCACGCCCGCCTGGTCGACCAGGATCACGGCCCGGGTGCGGGCGGTGAGCGCCGCCTGCGACGGTGGCCGGGGTGAGGTTCTGGGTGGCGAGGTCGACGTCGGCGAACACCGGCGTCGCCCCCACGTAGCGGGCGGCGTTGGCGGTGGCGATGAACGACAGCGACGGCACGATGACCTCGTCGCCCGGGCCGACGCCCGCCAGCACCAGCGCCAGGTGCAGGCCGGTGGTGCACGACGACACGGCCACGGCGTCGGCCGCGCCGACCCGGGCGGCGAAGGCGGCCTCGAACTCGACCACCCGGGGGCCCTGGGCCACCCAGCCGGACAGCACGGCGGCGGCGGCCGCGTCGGCCTCCTCCTGGCCGAGCCAGGGCCGCATCACCGGGATCATCGGACGTGCGGCGCGTCTCGACCGCGGTCACCCGTCCGTCCTCGTCGCCGCTCGTTCTGCCACCAGTCGACGAGCCGGCGCAGGCCCTCGTCCAGGTCGACCTCGGCCACGAAGCCGAGCTTGCTCGCGGGCGGCGGCGGTGTCGGCCAGGCGCCGGGACACGGGGTTGACCTTGCGCTCGGGGCCGTACTCGGGCTCGAGGTCCGAGCCCATGACCCGCAGCAGCGCGTCGGCCAGGCCCCGCAGGCTGGTCTCGACGCCCGAGGCCACGTTGAACACCTCGTCGGTGACCGGCGCCACCGCGGCGGCGATGTTGGCCCGGGCCACGTCGTCGACGTACACGAAGTCCATGGTCTGCAGCCCGTCGCCCAGGATGAGCGGCGGCTGGCCGGCGGCGATGCGCTCCATCCACCGCACCAGCACCTCGGTGTAGACGCCGAAGATGTCCATGCGGGGGCCGTAGACGTTGAAGTAGCGCAGGGCCACGTAGTCGAGGTCCGTACATGTCGTTGAAGCTGCGCAGCAGGCCCTCGTTGAACGCCTTGGCCGCCCCGTACAGGGTGCGGTTGGCGTAGGGGTGCTGGGACTCGGTGGTCGGGAACTGCGTCGGCCAGGCCGTACACGGAGGCCGAGGACGCCACGACCGCCTTGCGCACGCCGGCGTCGACCGCCGCCTCGACGACGTTGAAGGTGCCGTCGACCAGCACCTCGAGCGCCAGGCGGGGCTCCTCCGCGCACTGGGTGATGCGGATGGCGGCCTGGTGGAACAGGACGTCCACGCCGCTCATGACCTTGGCCACGGTCTCGCGGTCGCGGATGTCGCCCTCGACGATCTCGACCTTGCCGGTCGCGATCGCCGAGGCCAGGTTGGCGCGGCGGCCGCGGACGAAGTTGTCGAGCACGACGATGTCGACGTCGGCGGTGCGGGCCAGACGGTCGGCGATGGTGGAGCCGATCATGCCGGCGCCGCCGGTGATCAGCACGCGCGCGCCGTCCAGCGTGGACGGAGCGAAGCTGGGGAGAGTTCGGTCACGGGGCCTCCTCGGCCGAGTCGCGGTTCAGGTCGGGAGCGGGATATGTCTGTGACGATCAGCCGGGCAGGGCGACGAGCGCACCACCCTGGTCGAGGCTGCGGCCCACGGCGTCGAGCACCTGGAGCACCCACAGCCCGGACTCGCCGCTGGTGGCGGCGGGCCGGCCCTCACGCACGGCCGAGATCATCTCGCGGATGACGCCGCCCAGCGCCTCCGCCTCCGGCAGCGCGGGAGCCACCATGTCGCCGATGCGGTACGAGATCAGCGTGTCGCGGCGGGCCTCGACGTTCATCGCGCCCGTCAGCTCGACGCCCCGGTCGTGCACCGTGAGGCGCTGGGCCGGGTTCATGTCGTCCCACACCAGCATCCGGCGGGACCCGCCGACGTGCATGGTGCGCACCTTGGTCGGGCTCAGCCAGTTGACGTTGACGTGCGCCATGCCGCCGTTGGCCAGCGGCATGGTCAGGTAGCCGACGCAGGACCGCTCGGCGCCGATGGGGTCGGCGCCGTGCGCCGCCACCGCCACGGGGCGGGCGTCGGCCGGCAGCACGAAGTCGAGGATCGACAGGTCGTGGGGCGCCAGGTCCCAGAACACGTCGACGTCCTGCTGCACCAGCCCGAGGTTGATGCGGATGGAGTCGACGTACTGGATGTCGCCCACGTCGCCGGCGGCGACCATGTCACGGATGTGCCGCACCGTCGGCGTGTAGCAGTAGGTGTGGTCGCACATCAGCACGAGGCCGGCGTCGGCCGCCACCTCGACCAGCTTGCGCCCGTCGTCGACGGAGGTGGCCAGCGGCTTCTCCACGATGACGTGCTTGCCGGCCTCGAGGCAGGCCAGCGCGACCGGCACGTGGGTGTGGGCCGGCGTGGCGACGGCCACGACCTGGACGGTGGGGTCGTCGAGCACGGTGTCGAGCGAGTCGGTGACCTGCACCGCGCTCTGGCGCCCGACGGCCTTGCGGGCCCGGCCGACGTCGAGGTCGCACACCCAGCGCAGGTCCGCGTCGTCGGTCTTCAGGATGTTGCGGATGAGGTTGGGGCCCCAGTAGCCCGCACCCACCACGGCGAAGCCGAGGGGGGCGGGGTCGGTGGGGAGGTCGGGTGAGGGGGAGCTCACGAACCCTCCTGGAAGGCGATGTCGACCCAGTAGTTGCCGGCGTTGAAGGTGCCGGTCGGGAAGCCGCCGCCGCTGCCGTAGCGGTAGACGCCGTTCCCGCCGTCGACCCCGTTGGCGAGCGCGTGGATCACGCCGTTGTCCACGCCCTGGGTCGAGAAGTAGCCGCCGTTGACCGCGTAGCGGCCCTGCGGGGCGTAGTAGGACACCACGTAGGTGGTGCCCGGGGCCACGGCGACCGGGTTGGTGAAGTTGGCCTGCTGCCACCCGGTGCCCGACTCGTTGGTGAAGGTCACCTGGCCGAGCAGGGCGCCGTCGGACCGCCACACGCTGCCGACGTGGGAGCCGCCGTTGCCGGCGCCCTTGTAGAACCGGACGCCGACGACCAGCCCGGCCGCGTCGACCCGGAACTTGGTGCCGACCTCGATGGCCGCGCCGTCGTTGGCCGCCGTCACCGCCGGGACCGTGGTGGGGGTCCAGAAGCTGAGCACGCCCGCCGGCCACGGTGGCGAACGACCAGGCGTGCGCCGCCGCCATGGCGTTGCCCGCCGCGTCGCGGGCGCCGTTGACCCGGGCGGTGAAGGTGTGGGCCGTGGCCAGGGCCGCCGAGGGCGTGAACGTGGCCGTGCGGGTGTTGGCGTCGTAGGCCCACGACCCGCCCACGTTGGCGCCGGCGGTGTCGTCCCGCAGCGTGAAGGTCAGGTTGGCCGTGTCGACCGACTCGCCGAAGGTGGCGATGACCGGGGTGTCGGTGGCCACGCCGGTGGCGTTGGCCGCCGGGGTGGTGGCGATGACGGTCGGGCCGGTGGTGTCGACGAACACGACGTCCACGCCATACCAGGACGAGTTGTAGCTGCCGGTCGGGAACCCGCTGGTGGCGCCGTAGCGGAACACGCCGTTGCCGCCGTCGACGCCGTTGCGCAGGGCCTCCAGCGGGGCGCGGACCACGCCGGCGGCCGCGAACTTGTTGGCCTCCACCGAGTAGCGCCCGACCGGGGCGTGGTACGAGACCACGTACGTCTGGCCGGCGGTCACCGGGATGGGCGAGGCGAAGTTGGCCTGCTGCCAGCCGCTCGCCGTCTCGGTCGTGAAGGCGACCTGGCCGAGCGGGGTGCCGTCGGACCGCCACAGGTTGCCCACGTGGGCGCCGGTGTTGCCCGGGCCCTTGTAGAACCGGACGCCGCCCACGTGGCCGTGGCTGGCGGCCCGGAACTTGAGGCCGACCTCGATGCCGCCGCTGTCGTTGGCCGCCGGGGTGGCGGGCACGACCGAGCTGTCCCAGATGGTGGCGGGCACCCCGCCCGGCGCGGTGACCGTGGTGAACTGCCAGACCACCGGGGCCGGCATGGCGTTGCCCTTGGTGTCGGACGCCGACACGGACGCCGTGTACACGGTGGCCTGGGCCAGCGCCCCCGACGGCGTGAACGTGGCCGTCTTCGTGGCCGCGCTGTAGCTGACCGCGCCGGCGACCGCGCCGCCGGGGCCGGTGAGCGTGAAGGCGAGCGACGCCGTGGCGATCGCTTCGTCGAAGGTGGCGGTCACCACGCTGTTGGTGGTGACGCTCACCAGCCCGATGCCCGGCGAGCGGTCGAGGACGACCGGACCGGTGGTGTCGGGCGGGATGACGAACACGACGTCCACCGCGTAGTTGGTGTCGTTGTAGCTCGACGTGGGGACGCCGGAGGCGCCGTAGCGGAACACGCCGTTGCCGCCGATGGTGTTGCCCCGGGGGATCCTGATCGCCCCGCGGCCCTTGTCGGCCGCCCCGAACTCGTTGGGGGTGGCCGAGTAGCCGCCGGCCGGCGCGTAGTACGACGCGATGTAGCTCTGGCCCGCGGTCACGGGCACCGGCGTCGGGAAGTTGGCCTGCTGCCAGCCGGTCTCGCTCTCGTCGACGAAGGTGGCCGTCGAGAGCAGGGTGCCGTCGAGCTTCCACAGGTGGCCGACGTGGCCGCCGCTGTTGGACGGGCCCTTGTAGAAGCGCACGCCCTTGATGAGGCCGCTGAGGTTCGGGATGAACTTCACGCCCAGCTCGACGGCCAGCGTGTCGGTGACCGAGGGCGTGGCCGGGGTGACCGACGTGTCCCACACGGTGAGGGGGTACGAGTCGTTCGTGCCGGTGGTGGTGAACGTCCACTCGACCGGGGCCGCCATCGGCGTGCCGGCGCGGTCGCGGGCGGTCACGACGCGGGCCGTGTAGGTGGTCACCGTGTCCAGCGGAGCCTCGGGCGTGAAGGTCGCCCGGCGGGTGGCGGTGTCGTAGGCCACGGCGCCGGGGACCGAGACGCCGCCCGGCCCGATGCAGGTCGATGTCGATCGAGCTGCCGGTCATCGCCTCGCTGAAGCGGACGCTGATCGTGGGGTCGAGGCGCACGCCGTCGAGCCCGGGGGCCGGGTTGCGGTCGACGACGGTCGGGGCCCGGTGGTCGTCGATGTCGAAGACCACGTCGACCCAGTAGTTGGTGGCGTTGAACGACGAGTCGGGGAAGCCGGTCGAGCCGTAGCGGAACACGCCGTTGGGGCCGTCCTCGGCCACCGACAGGGCCCGCAGCGGCCACACGTCGTAGGCGCTGTTGAAGTAGCCGACGTCGCCGGCGTAGTGCCCGTTGGGCGCGTAGTACGAGACGATGTAGGTCGTGTTCTTGGACACGGCGACCGGGTTCGGGAACAGCGCCTGCTGCCAGCCGGACGCGGTCTCGCCGGTGAAGGTGACCGTGGCGAGCGGGGCGCCGCCGAAGGCGCTCCACAGGTGGCCGACGTGGGTGCCGGTGTTGCCCGCGCCCTTGTAGAAGCGCACGCCGGTGACGAAGCCGTCCTCGACGGTGCGGAACTTGACGCCCAGCTCCAGCGGCCCGTTGTCGGCGATGGAGGGGCGGATCGGGGTGATCGAGGAGTGCCAGATCGACGCCGGGAAGGCGCGGGGGCCACCGGTGATGGTGACGCCCGGGCCGGGCGTCTCGGTGTTCACGCTGTCGTCGATGGCGCGCGACCGGATCGTGAGGGGCCCGAGCGCCGTGGGGATGAAGACGAAGCTCCACGACGTGGTGCCCGCGGCCCGCTTCCAGGTGGTGCCGCCGTCGACCGACACCTCGACCGCGGCGACCACGCCGCCGACGTCGGAGGCGGTGCCCGTGACCGTCAGCGGCGACCCGACCGGCACGGTGGTGCCGGCGACCGGGAAGGTGACGGTGGAGACCGGGGCCGTGTGGTCGGTGGACGTGGACGGCATGGTCAGGCCCGACTGCAGCGTGGCGGGCAGGGAGCCCATGTCGGCCAGCATGTTGGCCGTGGCCTGCTGCATGCGGGCCTGGGGGGCGCCGCCGGTGCGGGGATGGGTGTCGTCGAGGCCCCACGACCACTGGCAGGTGCCGGTGCCCCACACGAGCGCGCCGCTGGGGGCCCGGTACAGGGTGAGGCGGTGGGTGGCGGGCTGCGCGTGGTAGCTGCCGCCCTCGTCGACGAGCACGGCGGGGACCGTCTCGGTCGTGGACGTCAGCTCGAGCAGGCCGGGGGGCTTGGGGCCGACGTCGCGGTCGTCGTCCCACTCGTAGCCGAGCGTGCCCTGGGTGAGCGAGATGGTCGACCCGTTGGGCATCGACGCCACGTCGGTGTGGCGCCAGAACCGCAGCGCCTTGTACTGCGACGGGACCTTGATCGTGAGGTCGGGCGCGGACTCGTCGTTGATGGCGCCGAAGATCTGCCCGATGAGCGGGAGCTCGGGCCGGCCGCCGTCGGACGGCGGGCTGAAGCGGGCGTCACGCCAGGTTCCGGTCCAGGCGGGGGTGGGGTCGAGCTTGGCGCCCTCGAGCGTCTCCTTGTAGCAGACGAGGGTGCGGCGCGGCGTGTTGGTGCCGTCGACGCTGTTCTCCCAGCGGACCTTCCAGAACACCTCGTTGCCGGCCATGAAGACGACGTTGACGCCGGCGTCGCGGGCGGCCTCGACGTTGGCCCGCTGGGCGGCCGACCAGTACTCGTCGTGGCCCGAGGAGATGAACACCTTCTTGTTGAGCATCAGCGAGCCGCGGAAGTCGCTGTCGACGTCGGAGGTGTAGCTGACGTTGTAGCCGTTGCGCTCCAGCCACCGGACGAGCGGGTACTCGGCGTCCCAGAAGGCGTTGCCGTTGCCGTTGATCTGGAACGGGCGGTTGTAGCTGACCTTGTGGGCCCGGCCGCCGTTCTCGGCCCAGTACAGGCTGGCGCCGCCCCAGCGGTTGTAGGCGTGCATCGTCGTGTCGGACGTCTGCAGCAGGACGTCGGCGGCGCGGCTGTCGTTGCGCACGACGAACAGGATCCGGTTCTCGCCCGAGTTGTCGAGGCGCTGGATGTTGGCGGTGTAGACGCCGGACACGGCGTTGGCCGGGACCGCCCACGAGGCGGACACGGCCCAGTTGCCGCAGTCGACGAGGCCGGTGGCGGCGTCGACGATCGGGTTGGGCTGGTTCTGGGGCAGCGGGACCGACGGCATGATCTCGGCCACCCGCCGGGCGCCGAGGCCGCCGTACCAGCCCATCCGGTAGATGCGGATGCGGTAGTTGGTGGAGGGGGTCTTGATCTTGAACCGGATGGTCTCGCCCGCGTTGACGCTGAACTGCGTGGCGAAGCCCTCGATGCTCGAGTCCTCGAAGGAGTCCCACTCGCTGGAGGGCGCCCCCGGGAGGGCGTTCTCCACGGACACTGCGTTGGGAGCGGCCGAGGCTTCCCCGCCGAGCACCCCCATCATCCCGACCGCGCCCGCGCTGGCCGCGGCGCCCTTCAGGAACGAGCGCCGTCCGAACGCGCCGAAGAACGCGGACCCGCCATCAGCGATTCGTGGCCGTCCTGGCCTGAATTGCCGCCCATCGCCCTTTCCGCCCTATCTCTGTCCCGGCCAAGCCGCGCCACCGGACGCGACTTGACCGGGGTCTCGTGCCGGGCACAGTTCTGCCCGAGCTTCCCTGTGAGTCTCGGGATGGTTCCTGAAGCGGGGCTGAAGGACCACTGAAGCCGTACTGAGACTTCCGGCCAGGGAGTTCGCGTTGACGAACCGCTAGGGCGCGGCCGCCTCGATCGCCGCCGCCACCCGGAACATCATCGCCTCGCCGAGCGCGGGCGCCATGACCTGCACGCCGACCGGCAGCCCGTCGTCGCCGGCGCCGTAGGGCACCGAGATGGCCGGGTGGCCCGCCAGGTTGGACGGGATGGTGCACACGTCGTTGAGGTACATGGTCAGCGGGTCGGCGGTCTTGGCCCCGAGCGGGAACGCGGTCGAGGGCGACGTCGGGCTCAGCAGCACGTCGAAGCGCTCGTACGCGGCCTCGAAGTCCCGCAGGATCAGCGTCCGCACGCGCTGGGCCTTGCCGTAGAACGCGTCGTAGTACCCCGCCGACAGCGCGTAGGTGCCGAGCATGATCCGCCGCTTCACCTCGGCCCCGAACCCCTCGGTGCGGGTGCGGTCGTACATCTCGCCCGTGGTGGGGGCGTCGACCCGCAGGCCGAAGCGCACGCCGTCGTAGCGGGCCAGGTTGCTGGACGCCTCGGCCGGGGCGATGAGGTAGTAGGCCGACAGGCCGTACACCGCGGCGGGGACCGAGGCCTCGTCGACCTTGGCGCCCGCGTGCTCGAGGGCGGCGGCCGCGTCCCGCAGCCGGGCCGACACGTCGGCCTCGATGCCCTCGGCCTCGCACAGCTCGGTGACCAGGCCCACCCGCAGGCCGGCCACGCCCTCGTCCAGCCCGGCGCTCACCGGCGGCACGGCCTCGGGGATCGACGTGGCGTCCAGCGGGTCGTGGCCGGCGATCACCTCGTACAGCGCGGCCGCGTCGGCCACGGTGCGGGCGAACGGGCCGATCTGGTCGAGCGAGCTCGCGAACGCCACCAGCCCGTAGCGGGACACGGCGCCGTAGGTCGGCTTCATGCCCACCACGCCGCACAGCGCGGCCGGCTGGCGGATCGACCCCCCGGTGTCGGACCCGAGGGCGAGGGGCGCGAACCCGGCGGCGACCGCCGCCGCCGAGCCGCCCGACGACCCGCCGGGCACCCGGGCGGTGTCGTGGGGGTTGCGGGTGGGGCCGAAGGCCGAGTTCTCGGTGGAGCTGCCCATGGCGAACTCGTCGAGGTTGGTCTTGCCGACCACCACCGCGCCGGCCTCGACCAGGCGGCGCACCACCGTGGCGTCGTACGGGGGCCGCCAGCCCTCCAGGATGCGGGACGAGCAGGTGGTGGCCACGCCCTGGGTGGCCAGGTTGTCCTTGAGGGCCACCGGCACGCCGGCCAGCGGGCCGGGGTCCTCGCCGGCGGCGATGCGGCGGTCGAGCGCGAGCGCGGCCTGGCGGGCCTGGTCGGCGGTCACCAGGTTGAAGGCGTGGATCTCGCCGTCCCGGGACGCGATGGCGGTGAGATGCTCCTCGACGACCTCGACGGCCGGCCGGGCCCCCGACCGCACCGCGGCGGCGATGCCGAGAGCCGAGTCGGCGTTGTCGGACTCACTGTGCTCTGGTTCGCTGCTCGCTCGCTCACGGTGCCTCCCCCAGGACCGGCGGGACGCGGAACCGGCCGTCCTCGATCGCCGGGGCCGCGGCCAGCACCTGGTCGCGGTCGAGGCAGGCGACCTCCTCGTCGGCCCGCAGCACGTTCACCAGCGGGTACGGGTGCGAGGTCGGCGGCACGTCGCCGACGTCGAGCGCCTCGACGTCGCGGGCGTGGTCGAGCACCTTGGCGAGCTGCTCGGTGAACATGTCGAGCTCGCCCTCGGTCAGCGTGAGCCGCGCCAGGGACGCGACGTGCGCGACGTCGTCGCGGGTGATCTGCGCCATAGGGGGACAATGCTAGGCGGGGAACGTCCGGCGCCCGTCGGGCGTCCCCTTGTCGATGAGCGCCGTGCCCCTGGACCCGACTGCCACGGTCGTCCCCTGGGACGACGACCTGGTGCGCCACTACGAACGGCACTACGACGACCTCGTCCGCCTCGCCTACCTGGTGTCGGGGCAGGCGGCGCAGGCCGAGGAGGTGGTGCAGGACGCCTTCGTGCGCGCCCAGCGCTCGTGGGCCCGGGTCCGCGACCCGCTGCCCTACCTGCGGACCGCCGTGGTGAACGGCTGCCGCTCGCTCGGGCGCCGCCAGGTGCTGGAGCGGGAGCGCCGCCCCCGGCCGCCCGAGCCGGAGCCGTTCGCGGCCGACGAGCTGTGGGACGCGCTCGGCACCCTCACGGACCGCCAGCGGGCCGCGGTGGTGCTCCGGTTCTACTGCGACCTGCCCGACGCCGAGATCGCGACCGCCCTCGGCTGCCGGGTCCCCACCGTCCGGACCTCCATCCACCGGGCCCTCGCCAAGCTGCGCAAGGAGATCGACCGATGACCCGCTCCCCCGTGCTCGACGACGAGGACTTCGAGGCCGAGCTGCGGGCCATGCTCGCCCGCCGGGCCACCGACGTCCGGCCGGCCCGGCCCCCGGTGCCGGCCGGACCGACCGCCGTCCCGCTGGCCCGGCCGGCGTCCCGGCGCCGGCGGTGGGCCCCGCTGGCCGCGGCGGCCGCGGCCGTCCTCGTGGTCGCCGGCGCCGCGGTGATGCTCGCCGGCGGCGTCGGCCGCGACCGGGCCGAGACGGACTCGGTGCCCGCAGCCGAGCCGGCCGCCCCCGACGTCCCCGACGTGTTCCAGACCCTCGGGGCGGTGTGGCCGGTGGTCGGCCGCGACGCCCTGGCCGCCCTCGTCGCCGACCCCGGCGACATGGCCGCGACGCTGTCGTCGCCGGAGTCGGCCGCCGCCGCCTACCTCGCCGAGGTCGCCCCGGCGGCGACCGCCGACCTCGCGGGGACGGTCGTCGGCCCCGACGGCGATGCCACCGTGCCGTGGTCGTCCGGCGATCTGGCGGGCATCGTCGCCCTCCGCAACGCCGGCCTCGCCACCGTCCCGGTCTGGGTCGTGACGGGCGCCGAGACCGACGGCGTGCAGGTCGCCTTCGGTGCCCTGGAGTCGGCGGGGGACGACATCGGGTTCGCCCTCCACGTCACCGGGCCGGCCACCGGCCACGAGCTGAGGGTCGAGGCGTTCGCCGACGGCGAGGAGGCGACGGTCCGCAACGGGCCGGCGCATCCGGACGGGATCACCGCCAACCTCGAGGTGGTCGCCCCGTGGGGCGCCGACGTCGAGGTGCTCGTCCGGGCGGTCGACGCCGCCGGGACCTACCTGTCGACGAGCCACACGGGGTTCACCCTGCCGGCGACGCCCGAGGCGCCCGAAGCGCCCGCCGATCCCGGGCTGGTCGGCGAGGGCGCCGTCGAGATGTCGGGCACGTTCGCCGGCACGGAGCTGTTCACCTTCACGGCCGACCCGGACTGCGAGATCGACCAGACCCTCGATGCGACGCTCACGATCGGCGACGGCACGACCTGGTCGCTGACCGCGACCTACTGCGGTTCGATGAGCGAGGGGGCCGAGCGCGTGACGGCCGAGGGCGTGTTCACGCTCACGACGCCCGGCGGCGACACGCTGTCCGGCCGGCTGGTCACCGAGACGGAGCTGGCCACCAGCAGCGGCCCCTACACGCTGGAGATCGCCGAGGGCACCGGGGCGTATGCCGGCGCCACCGGATCCTGCACGCTCGGCAGCCGCCTCCTCGACGACCCGCCGCCGGACTCGCAGGCCCGGGAGGGCACCTTCACCTGCGAGGTCAGCCGGTGACGCGCCGGGCGAAGGCGACCGCCCGCTCCTCGATGAGGTCCTTGTCGTAGTCCAGGGTGGCGACGTGGTAGCTGCGCTCCAGCGTGACCCGCTCGACCGGGCCGCTGACGCCGCCCGCGATCAGCTCGCTGTTCAGCGGGTCGACCACGTGGTCCTGCGTGCTGGTGAGGACCAGCGCCGGGCAGGCCACCTTGGCCAGGTCGGCCCGCACGTGGGCGGCGCCGGCCGCCAGGCTGATCAGCGCCTCGAGCGGGGTGGCGTCGTAGGCCTTCTCCCGCGCCGCCGGGTCGGCGACGTCGTTGCCGATGGCCGGGATGCGGTCGACCCCGCTGTCGACCAGGTCCTGGAGGGGGCCGACCATCTCGGCCGGCACGTCGACGAGCGCGTTGACGAGGACGATGCCGGCGATCTCGGGGTGGCGCTCGGCCAGCCACAGCGTGAGCGTGCCGCCCATCGACAGCCCGGACACGACCACCTTGTCGCACCGCTCGGCCAGCGCCGCGTACGCGGCCTCCGCCGCCGCGGCCCAGTCGTCCCAGCGGGTCCCGGCCATGTCGTCGACCGAGGTGCCGTGGCCGGGCAGCAGCGGCAGGTCGACGGCGAGCCCGGCGCCGGCGAAGGCGGATGCCAGCCCCCGCAGGCCCTGCGGGTTCCCGGTGAAGCCGTGCACCACGAGGGCCCCGTGGGGACCACCGTCCGCCGACCACGGCTCGCAACCGGCGATGATGTCCTTGCCGTCAGAGGTCTGCACGGCCGCCGAGCGTAGCCCCGGCAATTGACCCCTGGGTCAAGTCTCGCCACACTGTCGGTCGGAGAGACCATGAACGATCGTCAGCTCACCTCGCAGGGCGCCGAGCGCAAGCAGCAGCTCCTGGACGCCGCGGCCCGCCTGTTCGCCGAGCAGGGCTACGCGGCCACGCGGGTCGTCGACATCGTCGAGGCCGCCGGGGTCGCCAAGGGCCTGTTCTACTGGTACTTCGAGAACAAGGAAGCCCTGTTCCGCGAGCTCGCCGCCGAGATCCGCCGCCGCCTCCGCCGCCAGCAGGGCGCCGCCATCGACGACGACGCCCCCGCGCTCGTCCGCATCCTGCAGGGCACCGTGGCGAGCGTGGTGTTCATGGCCGAGAACGCACCGTTCTTCTCGCTGCTGGAGGTCGAGGGGCGCAACGTGTCCGAGGTCCTGCGCCAGGGCACCGAGCAGCACCTGCAGGACATCTCGGTGCTCATCCTCGACGGCCAGCGCGACGGCACCGTGACCCAGGACGAGCCGGCCGAGCTGCTGGCGCTGGCGGTCGTGGGCACCGTGGGCCAGTTCAGCCACTTCCATCGCACCGGGCGCATCGACCTGTCGCTCGCCGAGCTGGCCGGCTACGTGGCCCGGCTGGTGGCCCGGATGCTGACCGCGGACGAGAACGTCGCCCGCACGTCGCTGCTCGCGCTGCGGGACGGGTACCGGACCGCCCCTGCGGTGTGACCCCCGGGTGAGGTCCCGCTAGCCTCTCCCGGTCCGCTTTCCCACGAGGTGCTCCGTCCCATGATCCGCCGTCACCGCGTCGTCGCGCTCGCCGTCATCGCCGGCCTGTTCCTGTCGGCCTGCTCCAGCAACGACGCCAAGCGCAGCGACGTCGTCGACGCCATGACCGATGCCGGTCTCGACCAGGACCAGGCCGACTGCGTCGGCGACGGGTTCGACGAGGCGTTCGCCGACGACCAGGACCTCTACAACGAGGTGGCCGCCGCCACCGAGAAGGGCGACTTCCCCGGCGACTCCGAGCAGACCGTCAACAGCATCCTCGACGAGTGCGTGGACGGCTCCGGCGGCGGCGACGACGGCAGCTCCGACTCGAGCGACACCACCGAGTCCGGCGACGCCACGACGACCGAAACGACCGGCGGCTGACCCGCCGCGGACTGTTGCACCGGCGCTGCAAGTACCAGCTACCATGCGGTCACTTCGCCGGCGATGAGGGGAGAATCCCGTGCCCTACAAGTTCCTGTCCGCTGAGTGGGTCGAGGAAGCCCGCAAGATCCGGGAGGAGCTCGACTCCCCGGCCGCGGCTCCGCAGCCCGTCAAGATGAACCTCGTCATCACCGACGTGCCGTTCGACGACGGCACCGTCGACGCTCACATGGACACCACCAGCGGCGAGCTGGTGCTCGACACGGGGCACGTCGAGGGACCGGACGTGACGGCGACGCTCGACTACGAGACGGCCAAGGCGATGATGGTCGACGCCAACCCGCAGGCCGCCATGCAGGCGTTCATGGCCGGCAAGATCAAGCTGCAGGGCGACATGACCAAGGCGATGGCGCTGCAGAGCGGCCCGCCGAACCCCGAGCTGACGAAGCGGATCCAGGAGATCACCGAGTAGCCCCGGGCTCGAGCACGACATGATCGAAGGGCGCCCTGCGGGGCGCCCTTCTCGCGTCTACGTACAGGAACGGCGGGCGGCGTCCTGTCGCCGGAGGGGTCAGGGCTTCCGGCCGACGCCGCCGTAGTGGAAGCGGCCCTCCGTCGGTCCGTCCGGGTCGCCGGGGCGCCACTCGTCGATCCGCACGATGCCGGGCTCCACCAGCTCCAGGCCCTCGAAGAAGCGGGCCAGCTCGGCGTGGGTCCGCGAGCGGAACAGGTAGCGGGCCTGGGTCGGCACCGACTGGGTGAGCGCCGCCATCTCCTCGTTGCGCATGTCGTCGGTCAGGTGGGACAGGGCGAGGTAGCTGCCCGAGGGCACGGCAGAGACCAGGTGGGCCACGTGGCGGTAGGGCTCGGCCTCGTCGGGGACGTGGTGCAGGACCGCGTTGAGCACGAGCGCCACCGGCTCGGAGAAGTCGAGGTGCTCTGCGGCCTGCCGCACGATGTCCTCGGGCTCTCGCAGGTCGGCCTGGAGGAAGGCCGTCACGCCCTCCGACGTGCCCGAGAGGAGCACGTGGGCGTGGGCGAGGACGATGGGGTCGTTGTCGACGTAGACGATGCGCGCCTCGGGCGCCAAGCCCTGGACGACGGCGTGCAGGTTGTCGGCGTTCGGGATGCCGGTGCCGATGTCGAGGAACTGGCGGACGCCGGCCTCGACGGTCAGGTAGCGGATCACCTGACGGAGGAAGGCCCGGTTGCTCCGCACCGACGCCCGGGCCACGTCGATGCCGCCGACGGCGGCGCCTGCCCGCTCGGCGGCGACGTGGTCGGCCTCGAAGTTGGTCACGCCGCCGAGCAGGTAGTCGTAGACACGCGCCTCGTGCGCCACGCTCGTATCGATCACCGGCTCGCCGGCCAACTCACCTCTGCGCGGTTCCTGCACCCCAGATCCCCTCCAGCGTCATGCCGTATCGGCCCGACCAGTATGGCCCACGGCGGAGCGACCCGAACGCCAGGGTAGCGCGCCCTGGGCCCGAGGGCCGCGGGGGTGCGCGGCGGGGGCCAAAACAAAGTGTGCCGAGCCTGCTGGGGCGGCAGCCTCATCGCGGCGGCTGGGGAACACCGCGTCCGGCATACCGCCCCAACGGGCCCGGCACGCTCCGTAGTTTACTCGCTGCTCACTGCTATGTCAGCTTTCGCCATACAGCCGACATGAAAAACCTCAGGACGAGGCTCAGCCTTCGGCCGCATGGGGAGAGGCCGATAAGCCCGGAGGGGGTCTCCGGGATAGGGGAAGATTCCCCCGAACCAGGGTCCCTGGTCAAGACCCAGATCGAGAAATTTTCTCAATCGCGCCCTCTCGTGATGAGGGTTATGGCCGTGCCCACGTCGACCTCCGCGCCGGCCCCCGGCGCGGTGAACAGCACACGCCCCCGTTGGGGGCCGAGGACGTTGCCCACGGACAGGCCCATGCCCTCCAGCTCGGAGCGGGCCTCCTCGATCGACTTGCCGGTCAGCTGGGGCACCGCCACCGTGTCGACGGCCACCACGACCTGCACGGCGGCGCCGGGCTGGACCTCGGTGCCCTCGCCGGGATCCGGTGCGCACGACCGTGCCCGGCTCCTGGTCGTCCTCCGGGCGCTGGCCCACGACCGTGACGCACCAGGCCGAGCGCCTCCAGCTCGTCGACCGCCTCCTGGTAGGGGTCGCCCACCAGGTCGGGGATGTCGACGTCGTCGTCGGTGGCGACCTGCAGCTTGACCGTCGTGCCCTTGGGCAGGCCCTCGGCCGGGGGCTGCCCGTCGGCGAAGCCGATGATCGTGCCCTCCTCGGCGTCGCCCCCCTCGGCCGGGACGAACGCCGCCTCGAGCCCGACGCCCTCCAGCGTCGCCCGGGCGTCCTCCTCGGTCATGCCGAGGAGGTTGCCGGGCACCGCCACCAGCGTGGGGCCGTCGGACACCGTCAGGGTGAGGGTCCTGCCCTCCTTCAGCTTCTCGCCCGCGGCCGGGTCGGACGCCAGCACCTGGCCGGGCTGGGTGCCGTCCTGGCGGGTCCGTTCGGCCTCGACCTCCCACCCGAAGGGCTCGACCGCATTGACCGCGTCGTCGAACTGGGCGCCCACGAGCGTGGCCGGCACGGTGTGCGACGGCACCTGGGCCTGCATGTAGAACGCGGCCGCGCCGATGCCGACGGCCACCGCCACCCCGACCACCAGCGCGCTCAGGATCAGCCGGCGGACGCTGCGGTCGCCCGCCGACAGGCCCCGGCGGGGCTCGAGGTGGCCGGTGTCCCACGGCCGGGGGAGCGGCGGGCCCATCGGGGGCGGGATGCCGGGCCCCGGCGGGGCGCCGACGGCGCCCATCACGTTGGTGGCCTCGGTCCCCTGGAACTCCGTCGGGACCCGGGGACGGTCGACGACCGCGGTCGTGCCGGACGGCGGCGTGCCCGGCCCGGCGGCGCCGGCTCCCGCGGCCACGGCGACGGCGGCGCCGGCGTCCGGGCCGGCGGGCGGCCCCCCGTTCGGCGGCCGCTGGGCCGTCGGGCCCAGCAGCGTCGTGTCCCGCTGGTCGGCCGGCGGCTCCTCGGGCACCTCGACGCCGGTCAGCGGCAGCGGCTCGGGCCGCTTGAGCTGGGTGGCCGACGCCACCAGGCCCCTGCCCAGCGCGGCGGCGTCGACCCGCTGGTCCCTGTCCAGCCGGCCCGCCCCCATGACGACGGGCGCGAGCGGGCCGAGCTCGTCGGGGACGTCCATGTCGCGGTCGAGCCGGGCCATCAGCGTGCCGATGGTGGTGTCGGCGGTGAACGGGACCTGCCCGGTGACCGCCTCGACCAGCACCAGGGCCAGGGAGTAGACGTCGCTGCGGCCGTCGACCGACTCGCCCCGGGCCTGCTCGGGTGAGGCGTAACGGGCGGTGCCCAGCACCGCCCCCGCGGGCTCGGTCCAGCCGGCCTCGGCGATGGCCCGGGCCAGCCCGAAGTCGGCGACCCGCAACCGGGCGTCGGACCCGAACAGCAGGTTGGCGGGCTTGATGTCGCGGTGGACGAAGCCCTGGCGGTGCGCGTAGTCGAGCGCCCGGGCCGCCTCCAGCCCGACCACCAGCGCCTGGGCCGGCGCGAGCAGCTTGCCCCGGTCGAGCATCGACCGCAGGCTGCCGCCCCCGAGGAACTCGGTGACGAGGTACGGGACCTCGTCGTCGCTCCAGTCGTACACCGCCAGCAGGTGCGGGTGGCTCAGGGCCGCGGTCGCCTGCGCCTCCGCCCGGAAGCGGCGGAGGAACGACTCGTCGTCGGCCAGGCCGGGATGCAGGACCTTGACCGCCACCCGGCGCCGCAAGCGCACATCATCGGCCAGGTACACCTGCGCCGACGCCCCCGAACCGAGTGGCGAGAGGAGTCTGTATCGCCCGCCCAGCACACGACCGATCTGCTCGGTCATGCGGGTCATGGCCACGACGCGAGGATACTGCTTCCCCGCCGCTGGACCCGATCGCGGTGGTGCTGCGACCGTGCCCGCCCGCTCCGGCTTCGGCTGCCGGGCCCCGGCGTGCCAGGATTGCCGGTCGCCATGGCCACCCGGACCTCGCCCTACAGCACCCGGTTCAAGATCGTCGCCGCGGTCGTCGTCGCGCTCGCCGGCGTGCTGTTCTACCTCGCGTTCACCTCGCTGGGCGACGACGAGGACCCGGTGCTGTCCGCGGGCGACTCGCAGGTGGTCGAGAACCTCATCCCCCGCCGCAACGCCCAGGTGCCCCAGCAGTCGAGCGTCGGCATCGACCTGGTCGTCGGCTGGTCGGGACGGCTCGTCGTCAACGGCACCGAGATCCCCGACGACGAGCTGGTGATCACGCCCCAGCTCGGGCTCATCGAGTTCACCCCCGGCCCGACCCGGACGGTCGAGGCGCTCGACAGCGGGCAGAACTGCGTGACCGCGGTGATCTGGCGCCTGCAGGACGGCCGGGGCGTGAACGACCGCACCATCCCCTGGTGCTTCGAGGTCGTCTAGGCCGGCAGCTCGCCCGTCTCCAGCAGCGACACGAAACCGGCCTCGTCGAGCACGGGCACGCCCAGCTCCTCGGCCTTCGTGACCTTGGAGGCGCCCGGCCCCTCCCCCACCACCACGGCGGTCGTCTTGGAGGACACGCTGCCGGGCGACTTGCCGCCCCGCTCCTTGATGGCGGCCTCGGCCTCGTCGCGGCTGTAACCCTCCAGCGTGCCGGTGACCACCACGGTCATCCCGGCCAGCACCTTGGGCCGGCTGTCGTCGCCGGTCGGTCCCTGGAAGTTGAGGCCCGCGGCCCGCAGCCGCTCGATCAGCTCGCGGTTGGCGGGGTCGGAGAACCAGGTGTGCAGCGACGTGGCGATGACGGCGCCGACGCCGTCGGCCGCCGCCAGCGCCTCCTCGGACGCGGCCATGATGCGGTCGAGGTCGCCGAACGCCGCGGCCAGGGCCTCGGCCCCCGCGGGGCCGAGGTGGCGGATGTTCAGGCCCACCAGCAGCCGCGCCAGCGGCCGCGACCGGGAGGCGTCGACCGACGCCCGCAGGTTGGCGGTCGACAGGGCGCCCATGCGCTCCAGCCCCTCGACCCGCTCCCAGTCGAGCGTGTAGAGGTCGGCCACGCTCGACACCATGCCCGCCTCGATGAGCTGGGCGATGCGCTTGGACCCGAGGGCGTCGATGTCCAGGGCGCCCCGGCTGGCGAAGTGCTCCATGGCCCCGTACCGCTGGATCGGGCACTCGGGGTGGATGCAGCGGTGCTCGGCCTCGCCCTCGGGCCGCACGAGCGTCGACCCGACCGGGCAGGGGCAGGTGGTGGGGAAGACCCACGGCTCGCTGTCCTCGGGGCGCTCGGCCAGGACCGGCCCCAGCACCTCGGGGATGACGTCGCCCGCCCGCCGCACGATGACGCGGTCACCCGGGCGCACGTCCTTGATGCGGACCTGGTCCTCGTTGTGCAGCGTGGCCTGCCCGACGGTGACCCCGCCGACGAACACCGGCTCCAGCACCGCGTAGGGCGTGGCCCGCCCGGTGCGGCCGATCGACACCAGGATGTCCTGCAGCCACGTGGTGCGCTCCTCGGGCGGGAACTTGTAGGCCAGGGCCCAGCGCGGCGCCTTGGACGTCGAGCCGAGCAGCTGCCGCCGCGCCAGGTCGTCGACCTTGACCACGGCGCCGTCGATCTCGTAGTCGAGGTCGTGGCGGTGCTGCTGCCAGTGGAGGCTGTAGGCGAGCACGTCGTCGGGCCCGCTGACCCGGCGGATCTCCGGGTTGACCGGGAAGCCCAGCGAGGCGAGCCAGTCGAGGGTCTCGTGGTGGCTCACGAAGTCGGGGCCGCCCTCGACCTCGCCCAGCTGGTAGCTCCACAGGGCCAGCTCGCGCTCGGCGGTGATGCGGGGGTCCTTCTGGCGGAGGGCGCCGGCGGCGGCGTTGCGGGGATTGACGAAGGGCCGGAGCTCGGCCGCCTCCTGCCGCTCGTTGAGCGCCGTGAACGCCGACAGGGCCATGTAGACCTCGCCCCGGACCTCCAGCACGGCCGGGCCGCCCTTGCCGAGCGACCGGGGCACCTGGCCGATCGTGGCCACGTTGGCGGTGACGTCCTCGCCGGTGCGGCCGTCGCCGCGGGTGGCGGCCCGCACGTAGCGCCCGTTCTCGTAGCGGATCGAGATGGCCAGGCCGTCGATCTTCAGCTCGCACACGTAGCCGACCTCGTCGGACGCCTCGTCGTCCGAGGCGGCCGGCGCGCCGGCCAGGCGCCGGTGCAGGCGCTCGACCCAGGCCCGCAGCTCGGCCTCCTCGAAGGCGTTGTCGAGGCTCATCATCGGCACCCGGTGCTCGACCGGGGTGAACAGGGTGACCCGGGGAGCGCCGCCGACCTGCGACGTCGGCGAGTCGGGGGTGATGAGCTCCGGGAACTCCTCCTCGATGGCCCGCAGCTCCCGGACCAGCTCGTCGAACTCGGCGTCGCTGACGATCGGGTCGTCGAGCTCGTGGTAGCGCCGGTTGTGCTCGGTGATCTCCTTGCGCAGCGCCTCGGCCCGCTGCTCGATGTCCCGGTCGGCCATGACCGGACCTTACCGACAGACCGCCGTTCAGGCCCCCAGGGTAAGTCCCAGTTCGAGGGCCCGGGCCTCGACCCGCTGGGCCACGTGGCCGGTGAGGTCGACGACGCGGTCGGCCTGGGCCACGTCCATGCCCACGAGCCCGCAGGCCGGGGTGATGAGGGCCTGCTCGACCAGCCGGCGGGGGTCGCAGCCGCCCTCGGCCAGGCCGTCCCACTCGGCCACGAGGCGGCGCCACAGGATCTCGGCCGACTCGCCGAGCGGGCGGTCGGTCGGCACGGCGCCCCAGGCCAGCCAGCCGCCGCGCTCGAGGTAGTCGGCGAACGCGCCGGGATGGTCCACGGCGCCCGCCCCCACGGGCAGCGACAGCATCTGGGGCCCGGCCTGCAGCACGACCGGCCAGTCGGCCCGACCGCAGCAGTGCAGCCCGGCGATGGCCCGCTCCTCGATGGCGGCCAGCGCCGAGGACACCAGGTCCAGCGTGTCGTCCACGCCCAGCGGGAACCCGGGGTCGAGCGCGGCGGTGAGGCCGGGCTCGTCCAGGAACATCAGCGGCGTCGCCCCGGGCGCGGCCCGGCGGGCGGCCCGCAGGACCTCCTCGGTGCGGGTCCCGACCGCCTTGGCCGCCACCGCGAAGGCCCGGTCGCCGGGGACGCCGACGGCGTGCAGCGCCAGGCCCAGCGTGACCGGGCCGGTGAGCTGGATCTTGAACGGCGCCACCCGCCCGGCGATGGCGTCGAGGAAGGCCCGCAGGGCGACGAAGGGCTCCTCGTCGAGCCCGCCGCCCACCGGAGCCTCGGGGTCGACGGCGGCCTCGTCCACCAGCAGCGACCCGTCGGGAAGGACGCTGACCCCGTCGATGCCCCAGGCGGCCTGGGGGATCATCCCCTCGACCGCGGCCCGGCGGGGCAGCGACGGGGCGGCGGGCAGGCGCGGCTGGCTGTCGAGGACGAACGCGACCGCGTCGGCGACGTCGTCGTGGGGCAGGCTGCCGACCGTCGACGCGAGCCCGATCGGGAGAAGTACGTCCCTCATGGTTCCGCCACCCGCGGTTCCACGCTGTTGGTCACTGAGAGCCCCCACTCGGCTTGTACCGGCTCTGAAATAGCGACCGGAGCACGGCATCGGCAAATCTCCGGGCCGTGGAACCGCCCGCCGCGCCTCTCACCACCGCTTCCGCGGGGTCCGGGCTCGCCCACCGGATCGGCGCGCTCGCCCACTCACCGTGGCCGGTGCGCGCGGTGTGGCTCGCGCTGCCGCTGGTGGCCGGACCCGGTCTGAGCGGCGCGCTGGCCGGGTCGTCGGGGCCCGTGCGGTGGGTCGCCGGCGTGCTGGCGTGGGGCGGCTGGCTGGTGGCGCTGGTGGCCACGCTGGTCCCGTCGACGGTGAGCCTGACCGTGCTGCGGGTGGCCGGCCCGGCCGCCTTCGCCGCGGGCGTCGCCGCCTGCGTGGCGGGCACCGGCCCGACGGCCGGGGTGGCGGCGGTGGCGGCCGGGCTGCTGGTGGCGCTGGTGTCGCTGGCCCCCGAGACCGCCGAGGTGTTCGTGGACGGCTCGTCCTACGGCGACGAGCGGCGCCTGCCGCTGCGCACCCCCACGCCCCTGGTGGCGGGCCCGGTCGAGCTGGCGTGGCTGGCCGTGGTGGCCGGCCCGGCGGCGGGCGCGCTGCTGCTGGCCGCAGGACAGTGGCTGGCGGGGGCGCTGGTGCTGGCGGCGGGGCTCCCGCTCGCATGGCTGGGCGCCCGGTCGCTGCACGCCCTGGCCCGGCGGTGGCTGGTGTTCGTGCCGGCGGGCCTGGTCGTGCACGACCACCTCGCCCTGGCGGAGCCGACCCTGCTGCGCCGCGGCGCGATCCGGTCGCTGGCGGCGGCGCCGGCCACCACGGACGCCCTCGATCTCACCGCGGGCGCGGCCGGCCTGGCGCTCGAGGTGCGGCTCGCGGACCCGGTCGCCGTCGTCCCGGCCGCCCGCCGGGGCACCCCGGTCGAGCTGACCGAGGTGACCGCCCTGCTCGTCACCCCCAGCCGCCCCGGCCGGGTCCTGGCCGAGGCCCGCCGCCGCCGGCTCGGCTAGGCCCTGGTCGAAGGAGGCGAGGAGGCGGTCGACGAGGCGCTCGACGAAGGGCTCGTCGGCGGGCTCGCCGGACACCATCTCGCGGTAGAAGACCGTGCCGCCCAGGATGTCGAGCAGCAGCTCGACGTCGGTGTCGGGGGGCAGCTCGCCCCGGTCCACGCCCCGCTGCACCGCCTCGCGCGGGCGGCTGCGGCGGTCGCGGATGAAGCGGCCCAGCACCTCCCGCATCTCGGGGTTGACCGCGGCCTCGGCGATGACGCCGGGCAGGATGCGGCCGGCCGCGGTGTCCCGGAGCTTGGTGCCGAGCTGGGTCATGATCTGCACCAGGTCGTCGCGCAGCGAGCCGGTGTCGACGAGCGCCGGTTCGAGCCCCATGCGGTGGGCGGTGTCGAGCAGCAGGTTGGCCCGCGACGGCCAGCGCCGGTAGATCGTCGCCTTGCCGCACCCGGCCCGGGCCGCCACCGCGTCGACGGTGAACCCGGCCGGGCCCTTCTCGGCCAGCACCTCGACGGACGCCAGCATGATCGCCTCGTCGGCCCCGGCGTCGCGGGGACGCCCGGGCCGGCGGTCGACCGTCGTCCTGGGCGGGGCTCATCGCACCTCGGCCGGAGGCGCGACGTCGACCGGGGCGCACATCGGCCGGGGCGACGTCGGCCGGGGTGCCGTCGATCGGGTCGGCGGCCTCGTCGGGGTCGGCCTCGGGCTCCGGGATGCCGTAGTCCTCGTGGTCGTGGCCCCGGGCCGGCAGGTACAGGGCCACGATCAGGGCCCCGAGCGCCAGCGCCGCGGCGCCGATCATGAAGGCGATGCCCATGCCGTCGGCGAAGCCGGACGAGGCGGCGTCGGCCAGGGCGCGCCCCGGCTCCCCGCCGATCTCCGCCGCGGCCCGCATGGCCGCGCCCACCTGGTCGGTGATGGCGTCGGCCGCCTCGGCCGGCACGGGGAAGCCGGCGATGGCGTCGCTCACCCGGGGCCGGTAGGTCGAGGCCATGACCGAGCCGAGCACGGCCACGCCGAGCGCCCCGCCGATCTCGCGGGTGGTGTCGTTCACGGCCGAGCCGACGCCCGCCTTGGCCGGCGGCAGCGAGCCCATGATCGACTCGGTGGCGGGCGGCATGACCAGCGCCAGGCCCACGGCCAGCACGATCAGCGAGGCGAGCACGTCGCCGTAGGTCGCCTCGGCGGTCAGCTGGCTGGCCATGCAGCAGGCCGACGGCCCCGATGCCGAGGCCGGTGGCCACGACGATCTTGCTGCCGACCCGCTCGACGATCTTGGCCGACATCGGCGCCACCACCATCTGGACGGCGGCCATCGGCACGAGGCGGACACCGGCCTCCAGGGCCGTGTAGCCGAGCACCGACTGCAGGAACTGGGTGAGCAGGAACAGCGAGCCGAACATGGCGAAGAACGTGAGCATCAGCGCCCCGCTCGCCGCGCTGAACCGGGCGTTGCGGAAGAAGTCGATGTCGAGCATCGGCGTCCGCGTGTGCCGCTCCCACAGGACGAACGCGCCGAGCAGCACGAACGAGGCCGCGAAGGCGCCGAGCACCATGGGGTCGGTCCAGCCGTGCGGGCCCTCGATGATCGCCCACACCAGCGCGACCAGGCCGGTGATCGACAGCACGGCGCCGGGCACGTCGACCGGCGGGGCCGAGGGGTCGCGGGAGGTGGGCACGTAGAGCTGGCCGAGCACCAGCGCGACGATCACGACGGGCACGTTGATCAGGAAGACCGAGCCCCACCAGAAGTGCTCGAGCAGGTAGCCGCCGGTCACCGGGCCGATGGCGACGGCCACGCCGGCCATGGCGGCCCAGATGGCGATGGCCTGGGCCCGCTCCTTCCGGTCGGTGAACACGTTGGTGATGATCGACAGGGTGGCCGGCATCACCAGCGCCCCGCCGATGCCCATGACGGCCCGGGCGGCGATGAGGTGGTTGGCGCTGGTGGAGAACGACGACAGGAGCGACGCGATGCCCATGATCGACAGGCCGATGGCGAGCGCTCCCCGCCGCCCGAAGCGGTCGCCGAGGGAGCCCATCGTGAGCAGCAGCCCGGCGAACACGAGGATGTAGGCGTCGACGATCCACTGGAGCTGGCTCGTGGAGGCGCCGAGGTCCTCCTGCAGGGTCGGGAGGGCGACGTTCACGATCGTGTTGTCCATCACGATCAGCAGCAGGCTGAGGCACATGACGCCGAGCACGACCCAACGGCGCGGGTCGGCCTGGCGGGCCTCGGGGGCGCGAGTGTCGGCGGTGGTCATGGATCCAGACTGCGCCCCGCGGATTACGGAACGCAAGAGTTCCGGAACGAATCAGTCCGTGAACTTCGTCACGCGGTCGGCGACCACGCCGCCGCCCACCACCTCGTCGCCCTCGTACAGCACGACCGACTGCCCCGCCGCCACCCGCCGCTGCGGGGTGGCGAAGCGCACGACGGCCGCGTCGCCCGGCCCCGGCTCGACCGTCGCCGGGCGGGCGGCACCGTGCGCACTGCACTGCGCGACCACCGGGCCGGACACCGGCCGCGCCCGGCCACACCATCGACGCCAGGGCGACGCCGCCCGCCAGCAGCTCGGTCGCCGGACCGACCCGGACGGTCGCCCCCGGCACGTCCACGTCCACCACGTAGCGGGGCTCGTCGCCGCCGGGCAGGCCCAGGCCCCGGCGCTGGCCCACGGTCACCAGCTCGACCGCCGGCACCTCGCCCACGGCCCGGCCGTCGCCGTCGACCACCCGCCCCGGGCGCAGCGGGATGCGGTGGCCGAGGAAGTCCCGGCGCCCCCGGGCCGCGGTCACGAAGCACACGTCCTGGCTGTCGGGCTTGGCCGCCGTCCGCAGGCCCAGCGCCGCCGCCTCGGCCCGCACCGCGGCCTTGGACGTCGCCCCCACCGGCAGCAGCGTCCGGGCCAGCGTGGCCTGGTCGAGCACGTACAGCACGTAGCTCTGGTCCTTGGCCGCGTCCGCCCCCCGGGCCAGCCGCCGGGTCCCGTCCGGGCGCTCGACGATGCGGGCGTGGTGCCCGGTCGCCACCGCGTCGAACCCGACCGCCCACGCCCGCCGGGTCAGCCGGTCGAACTTCAGGTGGCGGTTGCACTCCACGCACGGGTTGGGGGTGGCGCCGCGGCGGTGGGCGTCGACGTAGGGCCCCACCACGTGGCGCTCGAAGTCGTCGGTGAAGGTCCAGGTGTGGTGGTCGATGCCGAGCTGCTGGGCCACCCGGCGGGCGTCGTCCACGTCGCTGACCGAGCAGCAGCCGGTGTCGGACTCGCCGCCCCACAGCTTCATCGTCACGCCCACGACGTCGTGCCCGGCGGCCAGCAGCCGGGCCGCGGCCACCGACGAGTCCACGCCCCCGGACATGGCCACCAGCACCCTCACGCCGCCGCCTCCCGCAGCCGGGCCGCCGCCGCCGGGATGACCGCCAGGGCGCGGTCGACGTCGGCGCCGGTGCTCGACCAGCCGAGCGACAGCCGCAGCGCGCCCGCCGCCCGGGCCCGGGGGACGCCCATCGCCGCCAGCACGTGCGAGTCCTGGTGGGCGCCGCTGGCGCAGGCCGCGGCGGCCGACGCGCACACGCCCGCCTCGTCCAGCAGGAACAGCAGCGCCTCGCTCTCGGTCCCCGGCACGCACAGGTGCACGAGGCCCGGCAGCCGGGCCGCCCGGTCGGGCGACGGTCTCGACCGCCCCCGGGACCGCGGCCACCAGCCCGTCCGCCAGCCGGTCGGCCAGCGCCCGGACCCGGGCCGCGCGCCTCGTCGCGGGTGGCGGCCGCGGCGGCCAGCGCCGCGGCGAACCCCACGATGCCGGCCACGTTGTGGGTGCCGCTGCGCAGCTCGCGCTCCTGGCCGCCGCCCAGCGCCCGGGCCCGCAGCGGGGTGCCGGGCCGCACCACCAGCGCGCCCACGCCCTGGGGGCCGCCCACCTTGTGCGAGCTGACGCTGACCAGGTCGGCCCCGGCGACGAGGGCGGGCAGGTCGAGCCACGGCGCGGCCTGCACGGCGTCGGCGTGCACGGCGGCGCCGCGGCGCCCGGCGGCGCACCGCCTCGGCCACGGCGGCCACCGGCTGGACGTGCCGACCTCGTTGTTGGCGGCCATGACCGACACCAGCGTCGACGTCCGGCCCCAGCGCCGCCGGCGAGCGCGTCCACGTCGACGGCGCCGGACGCGTCCACCGGCACGCGTGCAGCCCGCCGACCGGCGGCCACCGGGGCCAGCACCGCCTCGTGCTCGACGGCGCTGCACAGGACCCGGCCCGGCCGGGCCGCGGGCACGCCGGGCACGGCCAGGTTGTCGGCCTCGGTGCCCCCGCTCGTGAACACCACGTCGCCCGGCCGGCACCCCACGGCCGCGGCCACGACGTCGCGGGCCTCGTCGACCGCCCGGCGGGCGGCCCGGGCCACCCGGTGGGCGCCCGACGGGTTGCCGAAGCGCCCGCCCAGCCAGGGCGCCATGGCGTCGGCGGCCTCCGGGCGCAGCGGGGTGGTGGCGGCGTGATCGAGGTAGGTGAGCCGGTCCGGCACCCCCCAAGTGGATCAGGTCAGTGGGCGCGCTGCCAGGCCGCGGCCACGCACACGAGGAAGAGGTAGGGGTGCAGCCACGTCGGCGGCGTGTAGCCCATGCGCACGGCCACCGGGTTGGCCAGCCGCAGCGCCAGGTGGTCCCGCGCCGCGGCGGTCAGCTCGGGCACCCGCAGCAGGTAGGTGCGCACGACCTCGTAGGCGTCCTCGTCGAGGGCGCTGATGTCGAGCGAGGCCACGTAGCCCTCGTAGCCCGGCGGCGCCGGGAACCAGGCCGGCACGACCTGGTTGCGCGCCGTGCGCTCCCGCACCACCAGCGTGCCGGCCGCCATGTCGCCCAGGCGCTGGTCGCGGGGCGACAGCGTGGCCGTCACCACGGCCACGAACCCGATCGGGATCAGGAAGAAGTCGACCAGGCCCACCGCGGCCCGCAGGAACGCCTGCTGGAACCGCTCGGCCGTGCCGTCCGCGCTCACGACCCGCAGGCCGAGCGCCGCCTTGCCGGGCGTGCGGCCCCGGGCCAGGGTCTCGAAGCCGGTGAACCAGGCGACCCACAGGCCGAGCCCGCTGATGCCCGCCACCAGGGCGCCGCCCGCCCCGTCGAGGCTCCCGAGCGCGCTCACCACCAGCACGATGACCAGCACGGTGGCGGCCAGGGCGACGATGTCGATCGCGAACGCCAGGGTGCGCGACGCGACCCCGGCCCGCTCGAAGTCGAGCAGCACCGCCTCGGGGGTGACGATCCCCTGGGTCCCTGGCGTCAGCGCCACCGCGGGCAACGCTACAGCGGGGCACCGCTAGCGTCCGGCGCAGCCCGTGGACATCGACCGCTTCATCGCCCGCAACGCCCCCGCCTGGGACCGGCTCGACGAGCTCAGCCGGCGGGCCGGCCGCGGGCTGCGCCGGCTCGAGCCGGCCGAGGTCGACGAGCTGGTCGACCTCTACCAGCGGGTGTCGTCGCACCTGTCCCACGCCCGGGTCGCCTACGACGACCGGGCGCTCATCGGCCGGCTGACGCGGCTCGTCAGCCAGGCCAACGGGGTGATCTACGCCAGCCGGTCCCGCACCCGGCGGGCCGTGGCCGACTTCTTCGCCTGGCGCTTCCCCGCCGCCGTCTACCAGAGCTGGCGGTTCGTGGCGGTCGCCGCGCTGCTGCTGCTGGGGCCGGCCGTCGCCTTCGGGGCCTGGCTCGGCACCGACCAGGAGGCCCTGGAGGCGTCGGCGTCCGAGGCCGTGCGGGAGGCGTACCTGGAGGAGGACTTCGAGTCGTACTACTCGTCGGAGCCCGCCGCCCAGTTCGCCAGCGAGGTCACCATCAACAACATCCAGGTGGCCGTGACGGCCTTCGCGGCGGGCGTGGTGCTGTGCCTGCCGACGGCCGCCATCCTCGCCTTCAACGGCGCCAACCTCGGCGTGGCGGCCGGGCTGTTCGCCGACGCGGGCGAGCTGCCCAAGTTCTTCGGGCTGATCCTGCCGCACGGCCTGCTCGAGCTGAGCGCCGTCATCGTGGCCGGCGCCGCCGGGCTGCGGCTGGGCTGGGCGATCATCGCGCCCGGCGACCGCAGCCGGGGCCAGGCCCTCGGCGAGGAGGCCCGCCGGGCCGGCGTCATCGCCCTCGGGCTGTGCCTGGCGTTCGTCGTCGCCGGCCTGATCGAGGGGTTCGTCACCGGCCGCGGGCTCCCGACGGCCGTCCGGGTCGGCATCGGGGTGCTGGCCGAGGCCGTGTTCGTGGCCTGGATCGTGATCCAGGGCCGGGCGGCGACGCGCCAGGGCGTGACCGGCGCCCTCGGCGAGCTCGACCGGGGCTGGGACGACCTGGCCGAGGCCCGGGAGAAGGCCTGGGCCCGGTGACCCCGGCCTACAGCCGGCCGGTGGCCTTGACCCGGAGGTAGGTGTCGGCCAGGCCCGTGGCCAGCTCGCCCGGGCGGGCGTCGATGACGGTGGCGCCCAGGCCCCGCAGGCGGGTCACGGTGCGCCGCCGGGCTGTCGAGGGCGCCGAGCGCCGCCGCCCGCCGGTACACCGTCGCGGCGTCGCCGCCCGGCGCCGTCGACCACCGCACGACGTCGGGGTCGCTGACCCCCGCCACCACCACGACGTGCTCCCGCAGGATCAGCGGCAGCGCCGGGGCCAGCCACTCGTCCACCGCCGGCGCCACCAGGTCGGTGAGCACCACCAGCATCGTCCGGCGCCGGAACCGGGCCAGCGTCTGGCTGAAGGCCCCCGCGTAGTCGCTCTCGGCCAGCACCGGCTCGAGGTCGTAGAGCGCCTCCACCACCCGGCCCAGCTGGGCCCGGCCCGACCCCGGCGGCACCGCGGCCCGCACCTCCCGGTCGAACGCCACCACCCCGCAGCGGTCGCCGAGGCCGGTGGCCACCGCGGTGAGCATCATCACCGCGTCGACCGCATGCTCGACCCGGGGCACGCCGTCGACCCGGCCGGCCATCACCCGGCCGTTGTCCAGCAGGACCAGCACCGTCTGGTTGCGCTCGGCCCGGTAGGTGCGCACGATCGGCCGGCGCAGCCGGGCCGTCGCCCCCCAGTCGACCCGGCGGAACTCGTCGTCGACCGTGTACTCGCGCAGCTGGTCGAACTCGGTCCCCGCCCCCCGCCCCTGGGCCGACCGCAGCCCCACCTCCAGGATGCGGGCCTTGCGGATGCGCAGCTCGGCCTCGTCCTTGGACCGGAACGACGGGTAGACCCGCATCGTGCCCGGCACGGTCAGCGTGCGCCTGCCGGGCACGCCAGGCCGAGCGGGCCCGCCACCCGCACCACCAGGTCCCGCACCGTGAACCGGCCCCGGCGGGCCGGCCGGATCGAGCGTGGCGGCCCGCAGCGTGCCCCCCGCCGGCACCCGGGCCCGCGGCCCGGCGGGTCTCGGCCCGCAGCGACGGGGCCAGCTCGTCGGCCAGCGCGACCCACACCGCCCGCCGCAGCGGGTTGCGCACGGTCCAGACGATCTCGGCCTCGGCCCCCAGCGTCACCGCCGGCGGCAGCGACCGGCGGACCTCGAGCTGCCCCGGCGACGGGGCCAGCCACGCACGTCGAGCACGGCCACGGCCAGCAGCACAGCGTTGACCGACCAGCAGCGGGGCCAGCACGGCGTCGCTCGGGCAGGCCGACCACCACGACGCGACGCCAGCGCGGCCGCCAGCGCGAGGCGCCGGGTCGGCGTCACGCCGACCCGCCGCAGCCGCGGCCGCGGTCCGGTGCTCAACGGGGCACCGGCACCGCGGCCAGGATGCCGTCGAGGACGCCGTCCACCGTGGTCCCCTCCAGCTCCAGCTCGGGGCGCAGCTGCACCCGGTGGCGCAGGCACGGCTTCACCACGGCCTTGACCTCGTCGGGGGTCACGAACGGGCGGCCGGCCAGCCAGGCCCACGCCTTGGCCGCGTGCAGGACCATGGCCGCGCCGCGGGGCGACACGCCGAGCGTGACGGCCGGCGCCTCCCGGGTGGCCCGGACCAGCGCCACGATGTAGGCGAGCACCGCCGGGTCGACCCGGACGTCCTGGATCTGGCGGCGCGCCGCGGCGATGTCGTCGGCCCCGGCCACCGGCTTGATGCCGGCCGCCACCGTGTCGTGGGGGTCGAGGCCCCGGTCGTGGCGGGCCAGGACCTCCTGCTCCTGGTCGGCGCTCGGGTAGGCGACCGCCAGCTTGAACAGGAACCGGTCGAGCTGGGCCTCGGGCAGCGGGTAGGTGCCCTCGTACTCGATGGGGTTCTGGGTGGCGATCACGATGAACGGCTCGGGCAGCGGGTGGGCCGTGCCCTCGGTCGTGACCTGGCGCTCCTCCATCGCCTCCAGCAGCGCGGCCTGGGTCTTGGGCGGCGTGCGGTTGATCTCGTCGGCCAGCAGCACGTTGGTGAACACCGGGCCCGGCCGGAACCGGAACCGGGCCTCGCCGGCGCCGTCGCCGTCGAGGATGAGCTGGCCGGTGACGTCGGACGGCATCAGGTCGGGGGTGAACTGCACCCGCTTCACGTCGAGGTCCACGGCCGCGGCCAGGGCCTTGACGATCAGGGTCTTGGCCACGCCGGGCACCCCCTCCAGCAGCACGTGGCCGCGGGCCAGCAGCGCTGCCACCAGGCCTGACAGGGTGCCGTCCTGGCCGACGACCACCTTGGCGACCTCGTCGCGCACGGCCAGGATGGCGGTGCGCGGGTCGCGTCCGGCCGGCGCGTCGGATGGCGCGTCGGCGGGCTCGGCGTCAGACATGGGCGAGGACCTCCTCACGGATGCGGTCGATGGTGCGGGCCAGGTCGGCGAGGGCGGCGTCGCTCGTGACCGGCTCGGGTGCGAGAGCCTTGCGCAGCTCGGCCTCGTCGAGCGACGTGCGCTCGGCGGCCACGGCCACGAGCACGTCGACGCCCGCACCGGCGGGGACACCGAGCCGGTCGGCCAGGAACCGCCGCAGGTCGGCCTGCAGCAGGGCGGCGGCGTGCTGGGGCGAGCGGCTGCGGTCGAGCAGGTTGCCGACCGCCGCCACCAGCTCGGACCCGGCCACGGCCACCGGCTGGCGCTCGGGAACGGGGCGGCCGAGCCGCCGGGCGCGCCACAGCGCGTAGACGACGAAGGCCAGCGCCGCCTGCAGCAGGCCCCGCTTGACCCCGGGCGAGATCAGGTCGACGAGCGAGTCGCCGTCGCCGCCGGAGCTGCCGAGGAACCCCGGCTCCAGCACGGTGAGGCGGGTGCCCTCCCGGGGCGCCAGGAACGCCGCCGCCACCGGGGCGTTCTCGCCCTCGTCCAGCGCCGCGTTCACGAGGATGCCCGCCCCGCCCATGGCCACGACGGTCCCGTCGCCGTCCCCGGTGGCCACGATGTAGGCGCCGCCGGCGTACCTCGACGCAGGACGCCGAGCCCACGGGCGGCTGGTAGAGCAGACCGCCGTTGTGGGGCTCGATCCCGCCGGCCTCGATGCCGTCGAGGGCCTCGATCTCGCAGGCGGCGGTGAGGCGGGCCGGCGTCCCCAGCTCGGAGACCTCGTCGAAGAACCCCGACTCGGCGGGCGCGAACGACGACAGGGAGTCGGTGACGACCAGCACGCCGCCGCGGCGGACCCAGTCCTCGACCTCGCCGGTCTGGTCCTCGTCGAGCAGGTCCTGGAACAGCAGCACGACGTCGGGCGGCTCGGGGCCGTCGAGGTCCGGGAGCCGGTCCGCCACGTCCACCTCGGCGCCGAGGTCGCCGGCCAGCGCCACGAGCGCGCTGGTCCCGAGCTCCTCGTCCGAGCGGGGCGACAGCGGCGGCCCGCTGCTGCCGGCGCCCACGGCCAGGACACCGAGGACGACGACGAGGGCGATGAACCCGCCCAGCAGCCACGGCTGGACGCCCCCGCCGCCGCGGGCCCGGGCGCGCTCACCGGTGCACCCTTCGGGGTGCACGCAGTGAGCGAGCGGCCCTCCGGGCCGGGTACCGCACTGTGCTGCTGGTTCGCTCGCTTCGCTCGCTCACGGCACGCCCACCGGCTCGGCCCGGCGGCGGGCCTCGTCGGCCAGCGGGACGAAGCGGTCGCGGTCCCCGGGGCCCACGGGCGCGCCGCCGTACCAGGCGGCCTCGAACAGGTCGGTGGCGGCGGCGAAGGCGGGACCGGCGGCGGGCGCCACCGCCCGGACCTCGGCCGTGAGCTCGCCCGTCGTGCGCCCGACGAGGTCGCCGAGCACGCCCCGGGCCGCGAGGTCGCCGACGAGCACCCGGTAGCGGGCCCGCAGCGCGTCCCGCCAGCGGCCCTCGGCCTCGGCCCGGGCCACCTCGGCCGGCCAGTCGACCAGGTCCTCGTCCGCCGACACGACCACCCGTCCCCGGCCCCCGCGCCGGCCCGGCCCGGCGGCGCGCAGCCACGAGTCCCGGGTGCGCCAGATCAGGTAGGCCAGGCCGCCGAGCAGGGCCCCGAGGATGAGGTAGCCGACCCACACGGGCAGCCCCCCGAACGCCAGGGCGGAGCCGAGCCGGGCCAGCTGGTCGCCGATCCAGTCGTTGATCCGCTCGATGAGCGTGCGGTCGTCGGCCCACCGGTACTCGGGGCGCGACAGGATCTCGTCGGCGAGCTGCCGGGCCTGGTCCGGATCGTGGGTGGGCTCCGGCAGGTCGAGGGGCAGCGGCACCGTCAGCCGGCCCGGTCCAGCACGCGGCCGGCGGCCATCTCGATGTCGAGGCCCTCGGTGCGGACCCGCAGGTCGAGGTAGAGCAGCACCGTGGCGGCGGCCACGAACGGCAGGACGATCAGCTCGGAGACGATGGACGCCCAGGGCCAGGAGCGGCCAGCCGCTGCTCGAAGCCGATCCAGCTGGCGAGGAGCTGCGGCAGCGCGCTGAGGGCCAGGCTGAGCAGCTCGCTCACGATCGCCATGACGATCGCGACCCCGAGCGCCGGGAAGTAGCGGGGCCGGACCAGCCGGACCGAGCGCCCCATGGCCGCCAGCGGGCCCAGGCCCTCGACCGCGATCACGGGCGCCACGACGAGGAACAGCGCCATCACGAAGACGATGCCGATGTAGCACCCGAAGGCGCCCGCCCCCTCGGCCAGCTTGACCAGCACGAACGACGCCAGCAGCGGCCAGGCCCGCCGGCCGACGACCCCGAGCAGCTCGCCCGCCGCCGGGTCGCGGCCCATCATCCACTGGGTGATCAGGTGGGCGAGGGCGGCGGCCACGCACACGAGGGCGCTCGTGGCCAGGAACAGCACCGCCAGCATGGCCACCAGCTGCCAGTCGGCGGTGTTCGACTGCTCGTCGAGGATGGTGGGATCGTTCGACAGCATGCTGGAGACGTCGAAGCCCGAGCTCGCCACGTCGCGCTGCAGGAACGCCGCCAGGAGCTGGGCCGGCACCACGAACACCGCCGTCACGGCCAGGATCCGCTTGGGGCGGGCCTTCAGCACCGCGAACCCGCCGTCGAGGATGTCGGCCGTCGTCCGGGGATACAGCGCGACGCGGGGCACGTCGGGGGCGCCGGGCGCCGCGGCCGGCGGACCGTCGGCCACCACCGAGCCCCAGCCGGACACGGCCGGGGCGTCGACCGGAGCGTCGCGCACCGGCTGGTCGACGGACGAGCCGGGCATGGCCCAGCCCTGCTCCCCTCCCGCGCGACCGGCCTGTTCCTCCACGGGCGACATCATCGCCCATGATGGGTGGGGGTGCGGCGCGAGGGGAAGGACGGTGCCGACCACGTGGAGGGCTACGAACCGAGCACCTACGGCAACCGCTTCGCCGACGTGTACGACGGCTGGTACGGCGACGTCACCGACGTCGACGCCACCGTGGCCCGGGTCGTGGCCCTGGCCGGGGCCGAGGGCGGCGCCCGGGGCCCGGTGCTGGAGCTGGGGGCGGGCAGCGGGCGCCTGGCCGTGCCGCTGGCCGGCGCGGGCCTCGACGTGTGGGCGATCGACGCCTCGCCGGCCATGGTCGAGGCGCTGCGGGCCAAGCCGGGCGGCGACCGGGTGCACACGGTGGTGGGCGACATGGCCGACCTCGACCTCGGGCCGGGCGCGCCCGGGGCGTTCGCCGTGGTCCTGTGCGCCTTCAACACCCTGTTCAACCTGACCGACACCGACGCCCAGCGCCGCTGCCTGTCCCGCGTGGCCGAGGTGCTGGCGCCCGGGGGGCGGCTGCTCGTCGAGGCGTTCGTCCCCCCGCCCGCCGGCGACGCGGGCGGGCCGTCCAGCGCGGTCGAGGCCCGCCACATCGGGCTCGACGAGGTCGTGCTCAGCGTCAGCCGGATCGACCCGGCGGCGCGCACCCTCACCGGGCAGCACGTCCAGATCCGCGAGGACGGCATCCGCCTGCGGCCGTGGGTCCTGCACTACGCCGGTCCCGACGAGCTCGACGCGCTGGCCGCCGCCGCCGGGCTGCGCCGGGTGGAGCGCCACGCTGGGTGGCAGGGCGAGCCATTCACGTCCTCGTCGGACGTCCACGTCACCGGCTATGCCCGCCAGGAATGAAGAACGCGTGAAGAACACGCTCCGTGCCCCGACGCCGAAGCGGTACGTTGACGCGGTGTCCATGACCGTGGCTATGCGCCGCCCCCCGCCCCCGTGTCCATGAGCCAGCTTCGCCTCAACCCGCTCACCGGTCGGTGGGTTGCGGTCGCCGCCGGCCGGGAGAACCGCCCGGGTGATCTGGTCTCCCGCCAGCTCCCCGTCGAGGCCGACCCGAACCGCCCCTGCCCGTTCTGCCCGGGCAACGAGGAGGCGACCCCGCCCGCCCTCGAGACCTACGACAAGCACGGCGAGTGGGTCGTGCGGGTCGTCCCCAACCGCTTCCCCGCGTTCGACGGCGACGAGCCGCTGCGGGTCCAGAACATGGGCCCGGTCTTCACCCAGGCCGTGGCCAGCGGCATCCACGAGGTGCTCGTGTTCTCACCCGAGCACACGGCCGGCTGGGCCGACCTCGACGACGCCCAGGCCGCCGTGACGATGGCCGCCATCCGCGACCGGATGGAGGACCACGCCCGCCGGCCCACGATCCGCTACACGCAGGTCATCGTGAACCACGGCCGCGAGGCCGGCGCCAGCCTGGAGCACCCGCACGGGCAGCTGCTCGGCACCCCGTTCGTCCCCGGCGAGATCGCCGAGGAGGAGGCCGGGTTCCGGCGGTTCGAGGGCTCGTGCCTGCTCTGCACCACGCTGGAGGCCGAGGAGGCCGCCGGTCACCGCATGGTCTACGCCGACGACCGGGTCGTGGTCGTGTGCCCCTTCTGGTCGGGCACGCCCTACGAGATGCTGGTGCTGCCCCGGGCCCACGCCGTGCACGTCACGGACGCGTCGCCCGCCGACGTGGTCGCGATCGGGCGCTCGCTGCGCATCGCGCTGGCCAAGCTTCGGGGCGCGCTCGGGTCGGTGGCCTACAACCTGGTGTTCCACACGGCGCCGCACCGCCACGCCGGCCCGTTCCACTGGCACGTCCACGTGCTGCCCCGGGTCACGAGCGTCGCCGGGTTCGAGCAGGGCACCGGCGTCATGATCGACATCGTGGCCCCCGAGCTGGCGGCCAAGCACCTCAACGTCGTCGGCTGAGGTTGCGCTCTGGCAGCCGCTGCCGTTCACTTCTCCCGGACCGCCAGGTCGTAGGCCCGGCGGCGGGGGACGTCGAGGCGGGCGGCCACCGTGCGGGCCGCGTCGCGGGCGGTGGCGCCCGCGGCCAGCTCGGCCCGCAGCGCGGCGACCACGTCGTCGTCCCCCGGCGGGGCGGCGGCCGGGGCGCCGTCGAGCACGATCACCATCTCGCCGGGGGGTTGGCGCTCGGCGGCCCAGGCGGCGGCGCCGTCGAGCGTGCCCCGCCACACCTCCTCGTGCAGCTTGGTGATCTCGCGGGCGACCGCCACCCGGCGGTCCCCGCCGCACGCGGCGGCCAGGTCGGCCAGCGTGCGGGCCAGGCGGTGGGGCGCCTCGTAGACCACGGCGGTGCGGGGCTCGGCGGCCACGGCCGCCAGGCGCTCGCCGCGGCCCGCGCCCTTGCGGGGCAGGAAGCCCTCGAACACGAACCGGCCGGCGGGCAGGCCGCTCACGACGAGGGCCGCCAGCGACGCCGAGGGGCCGGGGACGACCTCGACGGGGTGCCCGGCCGCGACGGCCGCCGCCACCAGCCGCTCGCCGGGGTCGGAGATGCCGGGCATGCCGGCGTCGGACACGAGCACGACCCGCTCGCCCCGGGCCAGGCGGTCCAGGACCCGCGGGATCTCGCGGTCCTCGGTGTGCTCGTTGACGACCACGAAGGGCCGGCGGTCGATCCCGGCCAGGGTCAGCAGCTTGCCGGTGCGGCGGGTGTCCTCGCAGCACACGGCGTCGGCCGAGCCGATGGCCTCGGCGGCCCGGGGGCTGAGGTCGCCGAGGTTGCCGATGGGCGTGCCCACCAGCACCAGCGCCCCGCCACTCACGCTCTCACCCCTTCACCTCGAGCTGGTCGCCCTCGTGCAGGTTCCAGCGGGCGAACGCGCCCGCCTCCGCCTCGATCACGGACCGGGCCCGCCACACCGGGCGGGACACGCGGTGGCGGCGCAGGGTCACGATGCGGAGGACCCGCAGGTCGGCGTCGCAGAACGCGACGTCGATCGGGAACCGCATCCCCACGGTGTGGACGCTGCGGGTGGGCGCCAGCAGCATCGCCCCCTCGATGCCGTCGCGGCCGAGCAGGCCCCGGGCGCGGGCGCGGCGGCCCTCGGCGGTCTCCAGGCTCGCCAGCACCTCGCCGTCTCTCAGCAACCAGGCCACGGAGCACAATGATGCCGAGCCGGGCGCCATGTGCGGCACACCCGGTCGCCGTCCGGCGTTCAGATGGCCTGTTCGGCGTCGTAGGCGGCGACGACCCGCTTGGGCGCCCGGCGGCGCCACGCCTCCTCCAGCAGCTCGCGCACCTCGTCCGTCGCGGCGGCCGGCAGGTTGACCTGGACCCAGTTCCGTATCGGCCGCTTGCCCCAGATGATCTCGGTGAACGCCGCGGGGTTCCCCTCCACGAGGGCGTGCCACTCGTCGGGGTCGACCGGGATGCGCAACTGCTCCCCGCCGGGCGGGATGGTGGCGAAGATCTTGCCCCGCACCCGCCACGACGACAGGTCGAAGTGGGGTTCCTCGTTCGCCTCGGGCAGGCCCAGGGCAAACCGCCTCGCCGTGTCCAGGTCCACCGCGGGAGCGTACGTCACACGTCGAAGCGACCGCTTGACGCTTAACTCTATATAGCTAGAGTTAGGGCATGGCTCGGAAGCGGAGGCTGTCGGACCAGGCAGCGGCGGTGGTGGTGGCCCTCGGAGAGTCGCCGGCCGAGTGGCGCTACGGCTACGACCTCTGCCAGCAGCTGGCGATCAAGGCGGGGTCGATGTACCCGATCCTGATGCGGCTGGCCGACCGTGGGCTCCTGGAGACGACGTGGGAGAGCGACGCTCCCTCGGGGCGGCCGCCACGGCACCTCTACCGGCTGACCGGGCCGGGACGGGCGCTGGCCACCGAGCTGGCGGCCGACGTCGGGCCGGCGGGAGCGGAGCGGGGCCTGCGGCCGCGGCTGTCCTGGGAGGGCACGTGAACGCGAGGGCACTCGTCCGCACGGCCGTCCTCTACGGGTCGGCCGTCGTGGTGACCGCGCTCCTCCAGGCCGGCTTCATCCTCGCGGGCAGCGGCCTGTCCGAGGACCGGCCCCACGTCCAGTGGTCCGAGTTCGTCGTGGCGTCGATGGTGCTCGCCACACCCGTGGTTCCTGACGGCCTGGCTGCTGTGGTCGGCGTGGCTGGCCGAGGCGCCCGCCTCGACGACGACGCCGGACTCCCCCGCCCGGCTGCTGGCCGCGGCGATCGCCACGCTGCCCGAGGACCGTCGCGACTGGGGCGCGGCGATGACCGCCGAGCTCGCCCAGGTGCCGACCCGCCCGGGCCGGTGGCGCTTCGCGCTGGGCTGCGCCCGGGCGGCGATCTTCCCGCCGCGCAGCAACCGCGGGCCGGTGGTCGCGGCCGCGGTGCTCGGCGCCGCCGGGGTCGGCGTGGCCGGGCTCGCACTGGGCGAGGTCGTCCCCCCGATGCGGGTCTTCGCCATGACCTTCGTCGGGCTCATCGGCGCCGCCGCCGCCGTGACCCTGGCCCGCGCGCGCCCGCTGTCCCGGCGCACGTCCGGCCCGCTCGTCATGACCGCCGGCATCGCCGGCGTCGCCTCGTGCATCGCGGCCACGTGGTCCTACGTCGACCGCCATCCGGCGGCGGCCCTCTACCTGCACCCCGGAGACGCGATCCTCCTCGCCGCCATCCTGGTCGGCGCGCTGTGGCTCGTCGTGGCCCCGCCCCGCGCTGACCGGCGACCCGCTGGGGCGCCGCATCGCCGTCGGCGTGACGCTGCTGCTCGCCCTCGGCCTGCTGGTGACGTCGCGGTTCGACCCGCGCGGCCACGACGACGGGATCTTCGGCTACCTGTTCCTGATGCCGCTGGTGGCGATCTGCGCGACCGCGCTGGTGCTCGCGGCCGTGCGACGATCGGCCTGGGCCGGCGTCCGGGCCGCGGTGTGGACCGCGCTGCTCGTGTCGCTCGCCTTCTACGCGATCTCGGTGTCCGAGGCGGCGCGGATCTACGCCGGCGACGGGAACCCGGTCCACATCCTCGGCGGGACCATCCGGGAGCTCACCGTCCTCCTGGTCCTGTTCCCGTCCCTGTGGCTGCCGTTCGGATGCGCCGCCGCCGGCGTCGGCTACACGATGAAGCGGAGCTGAGGTCGCAGGTTCGAAGGCGGCCGCAAGGCCGGCAGTGAGGTGCTCAGGTTCGACCAGGACGATCGAGTCATATCCCGGTGCGTGCCTCGACCCTTCCGGCATCGGCGGCGGCTGCGAGCGCGGCGTGGTCGCGTTCGTTCTGGTCGGCGTAGGTCTCCGCGAAGTCGGCCAGTGCGTTGTCGAATTTGGCCGAGTTGCCGAGGTATGCCGCGATCGCGATGCGATCGCCGGAACGGGCGTGGGCGTGGGCGAGCGTCCAGCCACAGAGCCTGGCGTACGCCCCCATTCTCCGGGGGCTCAGGTTTTCGATGTCGGCCGACATCTTCCAGTCCCGGAGCTGGCGCACGTAGTAGTCCTGGTCCTGGCCGACTCTGGGCCGGGCGCGCATCCAGCCCAGGAAGATGTCGCTCGATTCCTGCATGAGGCGCTGACCGGTGACCACGCGCTTACCGTGGCTGGCGTAGACCGACTTGCCCGCGTAGGCGGCGAGGACCGACCGCTCGGCCTGCTTGGCCTGCAGGAGCAGGGGATCGGCGTCGCCGGCCTCGAGTAGGAGAATCCACGCCCGGAGGCCGACACTGCCCACTCCCACCACCTTGTGGGCGACGTCGGCCAGGGCGAAGTGATCGAGCAGGTGCCGCCGGTTGTATTGCAGCGTGCCGCGATAGGTCGCGACCAGGTCGTCGATCCGCCCGAGCAGCCCGTCCTGGTCGAACTCGCTCAGCTCGTCGATCGGGACGATCAACGGCGGATCGCTGATGATCCGCCGCGCGCCGTTCACGGTGGTCAGCTTGTCGACCGCCTCCAGGCTGTCGCGGGTGTGGGCCTTCGCGACCCAACGCTGGGTCGCCTTGAGGCCGGCCTTGTCCTTCTTGCGCTTCCGAGCGCTGAGCACGGACCTGAACTCCGTGACGGCGTCTTCGACGTCGAGGTGCGCATACCAGACCGCGAGGATCGTCTGGCTGGCGAAGGCACGCATCGCCTCGCGGTAACTCGCCACGGCCACCAGGCTCGTCTTCCGGCATTGCTTCGTGGTGAACCCGTTGTCCCGTCCCGCCACCACGAGGCTCGCAACCAACCGCTTGACATCCCACTCGAACGGGCCAGGCAGCGTCTCGTCGAAGTCGTTGACGTCGAAGACCAGGCGACGCTCGGGGGAGGCGTACGCACCGAAGTTGGACACATGCGCATCGCCGCAAAGCTGGGCTCTCAGGCCCGGCGTCGGGGTCGTGTCGAGGTCGGCGGCCATCACCACTGCCGCGCCTCGGTAGAACGCGAACGGCGACACCAACATCCGCCCGTAACGGATCGGCACCAGCTCGGGGACGCGGGTCTTCGCCTGGTCCGATCAACAACCCCACCGGGTCGCGTGACGCCGCCGGCTCGAAGTCGGCATGCGCCTCCAGCGGCGCCTTCGCACGCGCCGCCTTCCCCGACGCCGCCCGCTCCTCGGGGCTCGGACGCTCGACCCCCACATCGCGTCGATCCGATGCCGATGCGGCCTCCGCCGTTCGCTTGGTCGACTGGGCCACGATGGCGCACCTCGAGACCGGTTCCCACGGGAGCCCTCACCCTCCAGTCAACCACCACCCACCCTGGCGGGCCAGGAGATCTGGCAGCTACAGAACTGTCAGGCCACTATGCGCAAGTGCCCCGATCGCTCAGCTCTACGCGAATGGAGGCGTTCAGTGACGGTGTGTTCTCGATCGCGGCGACACTGCTGGTACTCGACATTGCGCTTGATCCGCCGGGAACGCCGCTGGAGCAAGTGCTCCATGCGTGGCCTGCCTATCTCGGCTACGTCGTCAGCTTCCTGACGATCGGTGCGGCATGGCTCGGACACAGCGCGATGACCGACCGCCTGGCACACGCAGACTCACTACTCCTTCGCATCAACTTGCTCCTGCTACTCGTCATCGCGTTCCTTCCATTCCCGACGAGCCTCGTCGCCGACGGAATCGCCGAGGACACCAACGGCGAGCGCGTGTTCGTCACGTTGTACGGCGTGACGCTGCTCACCATCCGCCTCCTCGGGTACGCCCTCGACGCATACGCCCGACGCGAGCACCTCTACTCGCACGAACAAGCCGACGACCAGCTGCAGACCGACCGCCGAACGCTGGTGCCCGTTGTCATCAGCTACGTCGGAGCGATCCTTGTCGGGCTCGCCCTACCAACACTCGCAGTCGTCTTGTACTTCGCCCTCGCCGTGTTCGTCGTGGTGCCGTTTGGCGAAGTTCGGCGGCTCATGTTCAAGCGCTCATGACGGCCGATCTCGCGCGCTCTCCGAACGCCACGGAACGCGCGAGACGGTGGGTACCGATGGGGGCGCGGCCGACCCGCTGTGCGAGGAACGCCAGGTCAGACGGCACGCGGGCGCCCCGCTACACGTTGAAGCGGAACTCCACGGTGTCGCCGTCGACCACCTCGTAGTCCTTGCCCTCGATGCGGAGCTTGCCCACGTCGCGGGCCTTGGACCACGCACCGATGGCGATCAGCTCGTCCCAGCCGATGACCTCGGCCCGGATGAAGCCCCGCTCGAAGTCGGTGTGGATGACCCCGGCGCAGCGGGGCGCCTTCCACCCGGCCTTGAACGTCCAGGCCCGGGACTCCTTCTCGCCGGTGGTGAAGAACGTGCGCAGGCCCAGCAGGTGGTACGCCGAGTGGACGAACCGCAGCAGGGCGCCCTCGCCGAGGCCGAGGGCCTCCAGCATCTCGCCCCGCTCCTCCAGGGTGAGCAGGGCGGCCTCGGCCTCCAGCTGCACGCACATGCCGAGCACCTCGGCCCTGCCCGCCAGCTCGGCCTCGACCGGGGCGACCACCGCCGCCATGTCGTCGAGCTGGTCCTCGCCGACGTTGACCACCGCCAGCACCGGCCGGTTGGTGAGCAGGAAGTACGGGCGCAGCAGCTCGGCCGCCGCCGGGTCGAGACCCGCCCGGTACAGCGGGACGCCCTCGCCCAGCGCCGCCTCGGCCGCCTCCAGCGCCGCCACCTCGTCGAGGATGGCCCGGTCGCCCTTGGCCGCCTTGCGCCGCTTCGCCACCTGGCTCTCGACCGACTCCAGGTCGGCGAGCGTCAGCTCCAGCTCGACGACGCGCAGGTGCTCCAGCGGGTCGGACGGCCCGGGGACGTCGGCGTCGGTGAAGGCGCGCAGCACGTAGACGATGGCGTCCACCTCGCGGATGCTGGCCAGGAACCGGTTGCCCAGGCCCTCGCCCTTGCTGGCCCCCTCGACGAGGCCGCCGATGTCGACGAACTGCACCGCGGCCGGCACCACGTTGCGGCTGGCCGACATGGTGGCGAGCGCGTCGAGCCGGTGGTCGGGGAGCCGCGCCACCCCCACGTTGGGGTCGCGGGTGGCGAACGCGTAGGGCGCGGCCAGCGCGCCCCCGCCCGCCAGCGCGTTGTACAGGGACGACTTGCCGGCATTGGGGAGACCGACGAACCCGAACCGTTCCACCCCGGCAGGCTAGGCCGGTAGCTTGCGAGCCATGGAGCCGGAGATCGTCGTCCGGGGCACCGCCGAGGCCCGCGCCCTGCCCGACCGGGCCCGCCTGCGGGTCGAGGTCACGGCCGACCACCGCGACCAGGAGCGGGCGTACCAGGCCCGGGCCGAGATCGCCGCCCGGGTCGACGCCGTGCTGGCCGAGCACGCGCCGGCCGTCGACCGCACGACCGTGGCCGGCCTGCGGGTCCAGCCCCGGGTCCGGTGGGCCGACGGCCGCGAGCTGCACGAGGGCTGGCGGGCCGGCCGCACCACGCTGGTCGAGCTCGTCGGCCTCGACGCCCTGGGGCCGATCATGGCGGGGCTGGTCGAGGCGGGCGCCGCCGTCACCGGGCCCGAGTGGACGCTCGCCCCCACCAACCCCGCCCACGCCGAGGCCCGCCGGGCCGCGGCCGAGGACGCCCGGCTGCGGGCCACCGCCTACGCCGAGGCGCTGGGGCTCGAGCTGGGGCCGGTGGCGTGGGTGGCGGAGCCCGGCCTCCGCCCGGACGTGCCCGCCGGCGGACCCCCGGGCGGCGCGATGCGGGCCATGGCCATGGTGTCCCGGGCCGGCGCCGAGGGACCCGAGCCGGCCGAGGACCTGTCCGCCGCCGAGATGACCGTGGAGGCCGCCGTCGAGGTGGGCTTCCGCCTGCTGTGACGATGCGCCCCGCCGACGCCCTCGACCGCATCGTCTACCTGCTCGACCGCGTCCTGGCCGAGGGCCAGAAGGTGCGGGCCTTCGCCCGGGCCCGCGACGTGGTCGAGGCCACCGGCGACGACGAGATCGCCCGCCTCCACGCCGCGGGCAAGCTGACCGACCTCGCCGGCATCGGGCCGACGACGGCCCGGGTCATCGCCGAGGCGCTCGACGGCGACGTGCCGTCCTACCTGGCGCAGCTGGAGGGCGAGACCGTCATCGACCCCGGCGAGGGCGCCGACCTGCGGGCCGCGCTGCGGGGCGACTGCCACACGCACTCGACCTGGTCGGACGGCGGGGCGCCGATCGAGAAGATGGCCCGCACCGCCATCGCCCTCGGCCACGAGTACATGGTCCTGACCGACCACTCCCCCCGCCTCACGGTGGCCCACGGGCTGAACGAGGAGCGCCTGCGCCGGCAGCTGGAGGAGGTGCGCCGGCTCAACGGGGAGCTGGCCCCGTTCCGCATCCTCACCGGCATCGAGGTCGACATCCTGGAGGACGGGGCCCTCGACCAGACCGAGGAGATGCTGGCCCAGCTGGACGTGGTCGTGGCCAGCGTCCACTCCAAGCTGCGCATGGAGCGGCGCGAGATGACACGGCGCATGGTGACGGCGGTGGCCAGCCCGCACGTCGACATCCTGGGGCACTGCACCGGGCGCAAGCTGGTGGGCCGGGGACGGCCGCCGTCGACCTTCGACGCCGAGATCGTGTTCGCGGCGTGCGCCCAGTTCGACACGGCGCTGGAGATCAACTGCCGGCCCGAGCGCCAGGACCCGCCCGACGAGCTGCTGGCGCTGGCGCTCGACTGGGACCTGCGCTTCGCGGTCGACACCGACGCCCACGCCCCCGGCCAGATGGAGTGGCAGGCCTACGGCTGCGACAAGGCGGCCCGCCACGGCGTCGACCCCGACCGCATCGTGAACACCATGGCGGCCGACGACCTGGTGGCGTGGGCCGCAGGCGCACGCCTGACCGTTTGTCGTCTCTCACCGCGGATATCCGCGGTGAGAGACGACAGACAGCGCCCTTGACACCCTTGCCTTGACGCCCTTGCGCCCCTAGCCTGGGGGCATGGACCCCGAGGCCCGGAACTACGTGCAGGCGGTGTCGAGCCGGGTGTCCGAGGGCCTGGCCCGGCGGATCGGCGCGCTGCAGCAGCAGGGACAGCACGCCGCCGCCCTCGGCGACCCCGACGAGATCGCCGCCCGGATGCTGGCCACCGTGCCCGAGCCGTCGCCGTGGGCCGAGCTCGGCCCCTACTACAGCACCGCGGGCCTGGCCCGGGTGCTGGGCGGCGTGTCCCGCCAGGCCATCGAGGAGCGCCGGCGCCGCCGCACCGTGCTGGCCCTGCGCACCGCCGACGACGTGTGGGTCTACCCCGCCTTCCAGCTCGACGACCACAACCGGGTGGTCCGGGGCCTGGCCGACGTCCTCGACCGCTTCCACCCCCGGGCCCGCGACGACGAGTGGATGGTCGCCTCGTTCCTGGCCGCGGCCCAGCCCGGCCTCGACGGCCGGACCGTGGTCGACCACCTGCGGGCCGGCGGCGACCTCGGCCCGGCACTGGCGCTGGCCGACGAGCGCGCGGCCCGCTGGTCGCTGGCGTCGTAGTCTCCACGCCCGGCGGCGGCACGAAGCGATCCGCCCTCCCGCGCCCGGAGATCGACCCGAGGCCATGGTCCAAGACGCCAAGCGCCATCCCGACACCCGCCAGATCCCGAGCATCGGGTCACCGCCCGACCCCGAGGACCTCGACGGCTTCCCCACCTGGCACGTCCACGCGGGCACCACGCTGTGCCGGGTCACGACGGTGGGCCTGGGCCCGTGGTGGTTCTCCAGCGACGGCCAGGGGCGCTTCGACCTCGAGCCGCCCCGGGGCACCTGCTACCTCGCCGACGACGAGATCGGGGCGCTGCTGGAGGTGCTCGGCCCCATCGTCGTCGTCAGCGCCGGCTGGGCCCGCCGCCTCAGCCTCTGGTACCTCGGGCTGCCCGACCAGTGCCGGGCCGCCGACACCACGGTCCGGGCCTCCCGGGGCTTCGGCGTGACCGCCGAGCTGGCCAGCATGACCCCCTACGACCTGCCCCAGCGGTGGGCGGCCGCCTTCGCCCGCGCCGGCTACGGGGGCGTGCGCTACCGGGTGCGCCACGACCCGGGGGGCAGCCGGGCGCTGGCCCTGTTCGGCCCGGCCGGCGAGCGGACCCGGTGGCCGCTCGGCCGCCAGGTGCCCGTCGACGACGACCTGCTGGCCCGCCTGGGGGACGAGACCGGCATCCCGGTGGCGGACGTCCCCCGCGTGACCGACCTGGGGGAGATCCTCGAATGACCGCACAGGCCCGGCGCGACGACGTCGCCGAGAGCGTGCACGGCGTGACCGTGCCCGACCCCTACCGCTGGCTGGAGGACGGCGACGATCCCGCCACCCGGGCGTGGGTCGAGGCCGAGAACGCCCGGACCCGGGCCACCCTCGACGCCCGCCCCGAGCGGGCCGGCCTCGTCGCCCGGTTCACCGACCTGTTCTCGGCCGGGACGGCCGGGGCCCCGTCGATCCGGGGCGGGCGCCTGTTCTCGGTCGACCGCTGGGCGGGCCACGAGCAGGCCGTGCTCGTGGTGCGCGACGCCCACGGCGAGGCGGTCCCGGCCGCCCGCACGCTGCTCGACCCCCACGAGGTCACCGGCGACGCCACCGCCGCCCTCGACTGGTACGCGCCGTCCAAGGACGGCCGGCTGGTGGCCTACGGCGTGTCCACCGGCGGCGACGAGCGCTCGACGCTGGGCGTCGTCGACGTGGCCACCGGCGAGATCCTGGCCGACCGCATCCCCCACACCCGGGCGGCGTCGGTCAGCTGGGCGCCCGACGGGTCCGCCTTCGCCTACACCCGCTACCCCGACCCCGCGGTCGTGGGCGACGAGGAGGCCAACTACAACCGCACCGTCCGCTGGCACATCCTCGGCGACGACCCGGGCCACGACGAGGTCGTGTTCGCGCACCTGCCCGACAAGACGGCGTGGCCGTCGGTCGAGCTGTCCCGGGACGGGCGCTGGCTGGTGATCGAGGTGTCGCTCGGCTGGACCCGCACCGACGTCTACCTGATCGACCGCACGACCGGGGACCGGACCACGGTGATCGAGGGCGTCGACACCGTGTCCTCGTTCACCGTGGTGGGCGACCGGCTCGTCGGCACCACCCTGCTCGACGCCCCCCGGGGACGGGTGGTGACGGCACCGCTGGCGTCCCCGACCCCCGACCACTGGCGGACCGTCGTCGCCGAGTCGGACGACGTCGTCGAGGGCGTGGCCGTCACCGCGTCGTCGCTGCTGGTGGCGACCAGCAGGCGGGCCACCAGCCGCCTCGGTCGGGTCCCGCTGGCGGCGCTCGACGGCGACGCGCCGGTCGTGCCCGAGGACATCCCGCTGCCCGAGCCCGGGTCGCTGGCCGGCGTCGCCGGCGACCGGGACAGCGAGACGGCGGTGATCGGCTTCACCTCGTGGGCCCGGCCGTCCGAGCTGTGGCGCTGGGTCCCCGGCGAGCCGCTGCGCCGGTGGAGCGACCTGCCCTCCCCCGTCGACCCCGCGGCGTACGCGGTGGGCGTCGACCGCTACCCGTCGACCGACGGCGCCGAGATCACGCTGTTCACCGTGCGCCGCCGCGACGTCGCACCCGGCCCGGCCACGCCCACGCTGCTCACCGGCTACGGCGGGTTCGCGGTGTCGATGAGCCCGGCCTACAGCCCGACGGCGGTGGCCGTGGCCGACGACGGCGGCGTCTTCGCCGTCGCCTGCATCCGGGGCGGGTCCGAGGACGGCGAGGACTGGCACCGGGCCGGCATGCGCGACCGCAAGCAGCAGGTGTTCGACGACTTCGCGGCGGCGGCCGACTGGCTGGTGGCCGAGGGCCGGACCGGGCGCGACCGCCTGGCCATCCGGGGCGGCAGCAACGGCGGGCTGCTGGTCGCCACCACGCTGACCCAGCGGCCGGACCTGTGCCGGGCGGCCGTGTGCGCGGTGCCGCTGACCGACATGGTCCGCTTCCCCCGGTTCCTCATCGCCAAGCTGTGGACGCCGGAGTACGGCGACCCCGAGGTGGCCGAGGAGTTCGCCTGGCTGTGGGCCTACTCGCCGTACCACCACCTGGTCGAGGGCACCTGCTACCCGGCCACGCTGGTGCTGACCGGCGAGGAGGACAGCCGGGTCGATCCCGCCCACGCCCGCAAGTTCGGCGCCGCGCTGGCGTGGGCCACGTCGTGCCCCGAGGAGCGGCCGGTGCTGGTGCGGGTCGAGTCCCGGGCCGGGCACGGCCAGGGCAAGCCGGCCTCCAAGCAGGCCGAGGAGGCCGCCGACGTCCACGCCTTCCTGCGCTGGCAGATCGGCGTGGGCGCCGGGTGAGCGAGCGAAGCGAGCACCGGCCCCGACGTCTTCGCCCGCGTCCGGGACGCCTGCGCCACGGTGGCGGGCGCCGCGGCGTACGTGACGGTGGACGAGGCCGCGGTCGAGGCGCTGGCCTCCACCGTCTCCCCGGAGGACCCGCCGCTGCTCCCCGAGGAGCGGGCCGCCGGCGACGAGGACGCGGTGGCATCCTCGGTCCTGGCCTGGAACGCCGTGAACTTCGGGTCGGGCTGGTTCCCCGACCTGCGCAAGCGCCCCGGGCTGTCGGGCGCCCGCACGCTGGCCGCGTGCCTGTCCGACCATGTGGAGCGGGAGGGTCCGCCGACCGCCACCTGGCTGTGCCAGGCCGACCCGGCCACGTGCGCGGCGGTGTTCGGCCAGCCCTACCCGGGCCCGGTCGACGACCTGCTGGCCCTGTTCGCCCGGGCCTGGCGCGAGCTGGGGGCGCTGCTGACCGACCGGTTCGCGGGCTCGGCGGCGGCGCTCGTCCGCTCGGCGGGCGGCTCGGCCGCCGAGCTGGTGTCGACCCTCGACGCCCTGCCGCTGATGCACGACGTGGCCCAGCACGGCGACGTCGAGGTCCCGCTGTACAAGCGGGCCCAGATCACCGCGTCGCACCTGTCCCGGGCCACCGGCGGCACCGGCATCGGCGCCTTCGCCGACATCGACCGCCTGACCGCGTTCGCCGACAACCTGGTGCCCCACACCCTGCGGATGGCGGGGGTGCTGGTCTACGACGACGGGCTCGCCGACCGCATCGAGGGCGGCGACCTGCTGGCGCCCGGGTGCGCCGAGGAGGTCGAGATCCGGGCGTGCGGCGTCCACGCCGTCGAGCTGCTGGCCGCCCGCACCGGGCTCACGCCGGCCGCGCTCGACCATCAGCTGTGGCAGCGGGGCCAGGATCCGGCGGTCAAGGCGGTCCCCCGCCACCGGTGCCGCTGCCCGTACTACTGACCACGGCCGTGGGGAGTAGCGTCCGGCCCGTGGGGACGCCGGCACCACCGCTGGTCGAGATCACCGTGGGCGACGGGGCCGCCGCGTGGGCGGCGATCGGGTTCGACGTCGGCGCGGACGGCACCGCCACCGTCGGCGCGGTGCGGCTGCGCCTGGCCGGTGCGGTCGGCGGCCGCGGGATCCTCGGGTGGGCGCTGGCACCCGACCTGGCCGACGGCGGCGACATCGACGGCCTGCCCACCGCGGCGGCGAGCGGCCCGGCCCCCGTCCCCGGGACCCATCCCAACGGGACCACGAGCATCGACCATGTCGTGGCCCTCACCCCCGACCTGGACCGCACGACCGCGGCGCTCGACGACCGCGGCATCGTGGCCCGCCGCACCCGCGACACCGGGCGGGGGCGGGCCCAGCGGTTCTTCCGCCTCGGCGAGGTCGTCCTCGAGCTGGTGGGGCCGACCGCCCCGGGCGGCGAGGGGCCGGCCACGTTCTGGGGCCTGGCCTTCACCGTCGCCGACCTCGACGCCACCGTCGCCGTCCTCGGCGACCGGTCCGGCGCCCCCAAGGACGCCGTCCAGCCGGGCCGGCGCATCGCCACGCTGCACGCCGGCGACGCCGTGTCGGTGCCGGTGGCCTTCATGTCGGCGGCCGCCGCCTCCGCCGGTGGCGGCCCGGCGGCGCGGCACTAGCCTGCCGACGCCATGCTCGACCACGTCTTCACCGATGCCATCGGGGCCCTGCGGGACTCGCTCGAGCGCGCCTTCCTGGAGCGCCAGGCGTTCGAGGAGCGCTTCCAGGTGGACGTCCTGCTCGGCGACATCACGTGGGAGACGTCCTACGGCCTGCCCGGCGAGGGGCTGCCGCCCCGGGTCCAGGCCGACCTCACGCTCGACTGGCCGACGTGGGCGCAGACGGCCTACCGGTCGTGGTACATCGGCGAGCCGTTCAACGACCCGCCCCGCATCGAGATCGAGCTCGTCCTGCGGGTGCAGCGCCTGGCCGAGTCGCCCGAGCCGAGCCAGGTCCTGGCGGTGCTGCCCGAGTCGAGCGCCCCCATCGGGTCCGAGCACCTCGAGCGGTCCGGCCCCACCATCGAGACCGTGTGCTCCGCCGACCTCAACGAGCGCGAGTTCGCCATCGAGGTCTCCTACGAGGGCAGCTACGAGCTCGACGAGGAGACGCTGGCCGACGGCACGATCCTCGACGACCACCTGAGCGCCATGGGCGGCTGGATCGCCTCGACGCTGGTGAAGCTGGGCGACCTGACGCTGCCGTTCCTGCCGCCGGTCGACGACGGCCACTGAGCGCCCGGCGCGCCACATCGCGCGGCCATTCGACTACTCGACGCTTGACCTTCACCGCGCTCTGCGGAAACGTTCCCCCGACGCGTGGCCGGAGCCAGCTCCCCGGGCCCCGGTCGACAGGAGGTCGGGAATGGCGTTGCGACCGAGACGGTGGCTGGCGGCCCTGCTGTGCGCCGGCGTGATCGGCGCGGCCGGCGCGTGCCACAAGCCGATCAGCGCGGAGACCAACAGCTACTACATGGCCCGGACCTCGCCCAGCGACGCGGCCTCGCTCGGCTGCTACAACGGCGACAAGTCGGGCCGGCTCACGCTGTTCTTCGGCGCGCCGACGAGCGTGGGCGGCGTCCCGGGCGCCACCGTGTGGGGCGCCCCCAACCTGCACGTGTACCAGATCGGCCAGGCCGTCATGGACTTCGTGCGGGGCTACGCCTTCTGCCGCACCGAGCCGGGCGGTCGCCTGCTCGTCGGCATCGGGACCAGCAACAGCGCCATCGACGACGACACCGACGACTGGCTCTACGCCCACGGCCGGGCGTGGGGCAGCATGGTGCGCGACGTCGCCAACTGGGTCGCCACCTACTACCCCGGCTTCGCCCAGGTCTACGGGGCCTGGGACGACGAGCCGTCGTGGTCGTCGCCGTTCAAGGCCCACCACTGGATGGCCGGCTACGACGGGACCCCGGGGCGGCCGGGTCTCTACACCAACGCCTCGGCCGACGGCTGCCCCACCTCCACGGCGACCGGCGGCGCCTGCGACAACGGCTGGAACCAGGGATGGGTGTGGCACCTGAACTGGGAGTTCGACTCGGCCCTGCCGTTCCCCCAGATCTACGCCACCAGCGGCGTCAACGCCCACCAGTGGCAGCTCATCGACCTGTACGCCACGACGCACCTGGGGGACGGCATGTTCTTCTACGGGACGATGAGCCAGTGGGCGGCGTGCCAGCAGGCCGGCGGCTGCGCCGGGACGGACAACACCGTCCACAAGGCCAACGACTTCCTGACGTGGTGGCTGAACACGGACCCCCGCACGGCGCAGGGCGGCGTCGACGGCATGACCGACATCCGCTGGAACTCGTGATCGGACCGATGCCATGAGCGACGACGCCCAGCACCGCACCCCCCGGCAGCCGAGTCCCGGGCGGCGCCGCGGCACGGCGCTGCTGGCCGCACTGGTCCTGACCGCGGTGGCGGCCTCGGCCGCGGCCAGCGCGGCGCTGAGCCAGGAGTCGGGTCCGACCCGGCTCGAAGCGGACCTCCAGGACGAGATCGACGCCATGATCGCCTCGGGCATCCCCGCCGACCACCCCAAGGTGCGCATGCTGGAGGAGAGCCTGGCCGCGCTCGAGTCGGGCGCAGACGCCCCGGCCAAGCCGGACCGGGGCGCGGACGTCGGCGGGCTGCTCGCCGAGGCCGAGGCGGCCGACGACGCCGGGGCCCGGGTGGCCGCGGCCGACGCCGCCGCGGCGGGCGCACCGCTGTGGGAGTCGGGCACGGTCGAGTGCGAGCCCGTCCCCGGGCTGCTCGCCGCGGACGAGATCGCCGGCGCCGTGTGCGTCAGCGTCCCCCAGCCCGACGGCACCAACCGCTACGTGGCGGTCGGCGCCGACGGCGTGGCCCGGACCGTGCTGTTCGGCGCCGACGGGCTCGTCCAGCGCCTGGCCGACACCCCGCTGCCGGCCCCGCCGGCCCCCGGCGAGGCGCTCGCCCCGACGCCCGACGGCGACCTGCAGGTCGGCGCCGAGGTGGTCGACGTCGGCTGACAGCGGCCCGCTGCGAAGCAGCACGAGCGGCCAGCGCACGAACCTGCCCGCGGTTCGGGCGAGTTCGTCGCGCCACCTGCTAAGACACCGGCCCACGCCCGACCGCGCGCTGCTCTCCGATCCCCGGCTGCTGGTGGTGGCCGCCGCCACGCTGTGGGGGACCACCGGCACCGCGCGCGCCCTGGGACCCGATGCCGCCGACCCGGCCGCGGTGGGCGCGGCGCGGCTCGTCGTCGGCGGGGCGTGCCTCGTGCTGGTCGTGGCGGCCGGCCGGGGCCTGGCCCGGCCCACCGGCGGCGACCGGCGCCGGGACACCGCCGTCGTGGCGCTGGGCGCGGCGGCGATCGCCGCCTACCAGCCGCTGTTCTTCGGCGGCGTGGCCCGCACCGGCGTCGCCGTCGGCACCGTCGTCGGGATCGGCAGCGCCCCCGTGTTCGCCGGCGTGCTCGGCGTGGCGGTGCGGGGCGAGCGGCCGGGCCGGCGGTGGGCCGTGGCCACCGCCCTGGCCCTCGCCGGCACCGCGCTGCTCGTGGGGGCGGGCGACCGCGACGAGGTCGACCCGGTGGGCCTCGCCCTCGCCGTCGGCGCCGGCCTGGCCTACGCCGTCTACGTGCTGGCCACCAAGCTGGTCCTCGACCGGGGCTGGGCGCCCGACGCCGTCACCGCCCGGGTGTTCGGGTGGGCGGCGCTGGCCCTGATCCCGGTGGCGGCGGTGGCCGGCGTGGGACCGCTGGTGTCGCCGGGCGGGGTGCTGACGGTCGCCCACCTCGGGCTGGCCACGGTGGCCCTGGCCTACGTGCTGTTCGGCCGGGGCCTCCGGGGCGTCGGCGTGGCCGCGGCCGGCACCCTCACGCTGGCCGAGCCGGCCACCGCCGCCGTGCTCGGCGTGCTCGTCGTCGGCGAGCGGTTCGGGGGGACGACGCTCGCCGGGGTCGGGCTCGTCGCGGCCGGGCTGGTCGCCCTGGTCGGCCGTCCCGGGCAGCCGGCGCCGGGGGTCCGTAGCCTGAGCCCCATGCTCGACGAGAAGCTCAGGCGCCTGGCCACCGAGGGCAAGAACTTCGCCGCCGTCACGACCCTCATGCCCGACGGCACGCCGCAGACCCACCCGCTGTGGGTCGACGCCGACGAGGACCACCTGCTGCTCAACACGGAGGTCCACCGGCAGAAGTTCCGCAACATGGAGCGCGACCCCCGCGTGACGGTCACGATCTGGAACGCGGCCAACCCCTACGAGTACGCGGAGCTGCGGGGCGTCGTGGTCGACACCGTGCGGGGCCCGGAGGCCCGGTCCCACATCGACCAGCTGTCCCAGAAGTACAACGGCACCGACTACGGCAACCCGATCCAGTCGGAGCGGGTCATCGTGAAGGTGGCGCCGAAGTAGAACCGACTGTGCGTCCCGCTCCTGCTGCTTCGCAGCGGGCCGCTCGGCCACGGTTGCGCCTGCGGCGCAACTCAGTCCAGCAGGGACGCCAGCGAGACCTCGGGGCGGGCGCCGATGTGGCTGATCACCTCGGCGGCCGCCAGCGAGCCCAGCTCGCCGCACTCGGGCAGCGGGCGGCCGGTCGTGTAGCCGAACAGGAAGCCCGCGGCGTACAGGTCGCCGGCGCCGGTGGTGTCGACCACCTCGACCGGGTGGGCGGGCACCTCGTAGGTCTCGGGGCCGGCCACCACGACCGAGCCCTTCTCCGACAGCGTGATGCAGGCCACCGACACCTCGGCCCGGGCCCGCTCGACCGCCGCGCCGACCTCGTCGCAACCCCACAGGGCGCAGGCCTCGGCCTCGTTGGCGAACAGGATGTCGACCCGCTCGCGCACCAGCGGGAGGAAGCCGTCCCGGTGGCGCTCGACGCAGAACAGGTCCGACAGGCTCAGCGCCACCTTGCGGCCGGCGTCGGTGGCGTACCCGGACGCCGTCCAGTACGCCTCCTGCGACTCGGGGCGGTCGAACAGGTAGCCCTCCAGGAACGTGACCTGGGCGGAGGCGATCAGGGCCGGGTCGACGTCGGACGGGCAGAAGAACGCCGACGCCCCCAGGTAGGTGTTCATCGTGCGGTGGGCGTCGGGCGTGACCACGATGAGGCTGCGGCCGGTGGGCGGGCCCTCGACGACCGGCGGGTTGGCGAACAGGACGCCCTGGGCCTTCATGTCGTGGGCGTAGACGGCGCCGAGCTGGTCGTCGAACACCCGGCCCATGTAGGCCGCCCGGCCCCCGAAGCTGGCCACCCCGGCGACGGTGTTGCCGGCCGAGCCGCCCGACGCCTCGATGGCCGAGCTCATGGCCGCGTACAGCTCCTCGGCCCGTTCCGTGTCGATCAACGTCATCGAGCTCTTCACGAGCCCGTGCGCGGCGATGAACTCGTCGGTCTCGTGCGAGATCACGTCGACGAGGGCGTTCCCGATGCCGACGACGTCGAGGGTGGCCTCAGCGGTCATTCGGGCGAGGCTAGCCGCCCCGGCGCCGCCGATACCTACGCGGCGGGACCCTCGAAGGTCGCTACCGTTTACCGCCGTGTCCGACAACCCCCACCGGCTCCCGCGTACCGTCGTCCCCCGGCGCTACGACCTCACGCTGACCCCCGACCTCGAGGCCGCGACGTTCGCCGGCGAGGAGGTCGTGGCGGTCGAGGTGGCGACGCCGACCGCCGAGGTCGTGCTCAACGCGGTCGAGATCGAGATCGACGAGGCCACCGCCCGAGGTCGGCGACGGCGAGGTCCTGGTCGCCACGGTCGGCTTCGACGCCGAGGCCGAGCGGGCGACGCTGCGGTTCCCGTCCGAGCTGCCCGCCGGCGACGCCACGCTGCGGCTGCGGTTCCGGGGCATCCTCAACGACAAGCTGGTCGGCTTCTACCGGTCGACCTTCACCGACGAGGACGGCGTCGAGCGGGTGCTCGCCACCACCCAGATGGAGGCGACCGACGCCCGGCGGGCGTTCCCGTGCTGGGACGAGCCCGACGCCAAGGCCGTCTTCGGCGTCACGCTGGTGGTGCCCGACGACCTGCTGGCCATCTCCAACGCCGGCGAGATCGGCCGCGAGCCCGCGGGCGACGGCAAGGTGGCCGTGCGGTTCGCCGACACCATGCCGATGTCCACCTACCTGGTGGCGTTCGTGGTGGGACCGCTGGTGGCCACCGACCCGGTCGACGTGGACGGCAAGCCGCTGCGGGTCGTCCACCCGCCGGGCAAGGAGCACCTGGCGGGCTTCGCGCTCGAGGTCGGCAGCTTCGCCCTGCGCTACTTCACCGAGTGGTTCGGCATGGTCTACCCGGGCGACAAGCTCGACCTGGTGGCCATCCCCGACTTCGCGTTCGGGGCCATGGAGAACCTGGGCTGCGTCACGTTCCGCGAGCGCTACGTGCTGGTCGACCCGGCCACCGCCACCCAGGCCGAGCTGCAGGCGGTGGTCGACGTCATCGCCCACGAGCTGGCCCACATGTGGTTCGGCGACCTGGTGACGATGAAGTGGTGGAACGGCATCTGGCTCAACGAGGCCTTCGCCACGTTCATGGAGATGACCTGCACCGACGCCTTCCGGCCGGAGTGGCAGCGGTGGGTCGACTTCGGGCTGTCCCGCTCGGCCGCGTTCGACACCGACGCCCTGGCCTCGACCCGCCCGATCGAGTACCCGGTCGTCTCCCCCGCCGACGCCGACGGCATGTTCGACGTGCTGACCTACGAGAAGGGCGCGTCGGTGGTCCGCATGCTGGAGCAGTACCTGGGGGCCGACCGCGTTCCGGGCCGGCATCCGCCGCTACATGGCCCGCCACCAGTACGGCAACACCGAGACGTCCGACCTGTGGGACGCGCTGGAGGCCGAGACCGGCGAGCCGGTGCGGCGCATCGCCGAGAGCTGGATCTTCCAGGGCGGCTTCCCCGAGGTGACGGTGGCGTCCGCCGACGGCGACGGCGACGCGGGGCGTGACGCTGTCGCAGCAGCGGTTCCGGTTCGGGGACCACGGCCACGCCGCGGAGCGCTGGGCGGTCCCGGTCGTCGTGGAGCACCGGCCCGCGGGCGGGGGCGAGCCGGCGACCCGGCGGGTCCTGCTCGACGGTCCCACGGCCACGGTCGACGTCGGCGGCGACGGCGGCCTCCTGAACGCCAACGCCGGCGCCCACGGCTTCTACCGGGTGCGCTACACGGGCGCGCTGCTGGACGCGGTGCTCGGCGGGCTGGGGTCGCTCACGCCGCTGGAGCGGTACACGGTGGTGGACGACGCCTGGGCGTCGGTGCTCGCCGGGTCGACCACCGCGGACGGGTTCGTGGCCCTGGCCGAGCGGTTCGCCGACGAGCGCGACCTGTCGGTGTGGGACCGCATCGTCGGCGGCCTCGGCCAGATCGACCGCCTGCTGGACGGCGACGACGCGGTCGCCCTGCACACCCGGGTGGCGACGCTCATCGGCCCGGCCCGGGCCGAGCTGGGCGCCGAGGCCCGCCCGGGCGAGGACGACCGCACCCGCACGCTGCGGGGCCACCTGCTGTCGGCCGCGGCTCTGCTGGCCGACGACGACGCCGCCCGCCGGCGGGCCGGCGAGCTGCTGGAGCGGTTCCTGGCCCACCCGCCGAGCGTCGACCCCAGCCTGGCGTCACCGGCGCTGGTGGTGTCGGCCACGCTCGGCGACGTGGCGCTGCACGAGCGCCTGGCCGACCGGTTCCGCACCGCGGAGAACCCGCAGGACCGCGAGCGGGTGCTGCTGTCGCTGTCGCGCTTCCGCGACCCCGAGGCCCTGCGCCGGACCCTGGAGCTGAGCCTGTCCGGCGACGTCCGCACGCAGGACGCCCCCTACCTGCTGCGGGAGTGCGTCGCCAACCGCGACAACGGGCCGGAGGCGTGGGCGTTCGTGGCCGCCAACTGGCCGGAGATCGAGAAGCGGTTCCCGGCCAACAGCCTGTCCCGCCTGGTCGGCGGCATCCGCTCGCTCCATGACCGGGCGCTGGCGGACGAGGTGGTGGAGTTCCTGGCCGCCCACCCGATCCCCCAGGGCGAGCTCCAGGTCCGCCAGCACATCGAGCGCATGTGGGTCACGGTGGCCCTCGCGGAGCGCGTGCGGGGCTGAGGGGACGGCTCAGGCCACGCGGCCGGGGCGGTGGTCAGTCGCGGTCCCAGGGGGCGGTGTCGCCCATCTTGGCGTAGTACCTGGCCAGGTGGGACTTGACCCGGTCGATGTCCTCGGCGGGGAGGTCGACGCCGCCCCGGGCGCCCTGCATGACGTTGCCGGCGGCCATCACGCCGCGGGGGACGGCCTTCAGGCGGCCGTCGATCACGTCGGCGATCAGGAGCTTGTAGGCGCCGAACTCGTCCTTGTTGTCGGCGTCGTACCAGACATGTGCGTCCCGGTACTTCGGCGTCCGGCTCGTCGGTGGCGTCGGCCCACTCGCGGACCCGCTTGTCGGCGGCGTCGCCGTCCCATGCCCGGTCCCGGTCGGCGAGCGGGAGGTCCTGGAAGGTGTCACGGTCATGCCGTCCCGCTACCCCCAGATCAGCGACAGGAACAGCAGGATCTGGGCCAGGTGGTAGGTGACCATCACGGCCAGGTTGCCGTGCGCCAGCGGGCGGACGAAGCGGTTCCAGCCCAGCGTGGCGTCCGAGGCGTAGAACAGCCCGGCACCGGCGATCGCCACCGGGTTGCCGGTGCCGATCGCGGTGACCAGCATCGCGGAGATCACCACCACGTAGGCCACCACGGGCGGGCCCATCGTCTCGTCGGTGCGGCGCACGCCGGCCAGCAGGCGGACGCCGACCAGGGCGAACGCGACCGCCACCACGGCCAACCCGATCCCCAGCCTGCCCAGCGACAGCCCGAAACCGGCCAGGCCGACCACGTAGGCCACGTGCGCCACCAGGAACGCGGCCAGCCCGGCCAGGAACAGCGTGCGGGTCCGCAGCATCAGCGCCACGTCCCCCACCAGCGACAGCACCTGGGCGGCCACGAACCACGACCGGGCGTCCGGCCTCCGCCGGGTCCAGGGCCAGCGTGGCGAGGATCAGCGCCACCATCGTGGCCGGCTTGGCCACGAGCTCCAGCGGCCGGCGCTCGCGGTGCGACCGCGAACCAGTCGGCGACCGCCGCCACCACCGCGAGGACCAGCCAGCCGGCGGCCGCGGCGGTCACGCCGCCAGCGCCTCCGCCCACGTGGCGCCGCGCTCGACCAGCGCCCGGTACGTGTTGAGCACCCGGGGCCGGTTCATGGCCAGCACCCCGACCAGCCGGTCGCCCCGCCGGTACAGCGCCGCGAACCGCCGCTCGGCCACCTCGCCGTCGACCACCCGGACCTCGTCGGCGCCCGAGGACCGCCCGGCCAGCTGGATCTTGCGGTCGTACTGGTCCGACCAGAACCACGGCACCGGGTCGTAGGGATCGCACCCCGCCGGGTCGGCGCCCGCCAGGTCGGCCAGCAGCCGGCGGGCCGCGTGCTCGCCCATCGCGATGGCGTTGTCCCAGTGCTCGACCCGCATCAGCTCGGCGAAGCGGTGGCTCGGCCACCGGGCCACGTCCCCGGCCGCCACGATCCCGGGGCCGACGAGCGTGGTGGCGTCGGCCACCACACCGTCGTCGAGCGCCAGGCCCGACCCCTCCAGCCAGCCGGTGTTCGGCGCCACCCCGATGCCCACGACCACCAGGTCGGCGTCGACCGCGCCCCCGTCGGCCAGGCGGACCCGCTCGACCCGACCGGCCCCACCCTCGAACCCGGCCACCCCCGCGCCCAGGCGGAGGTCGGTGCCGTGGTCGCGGTGCAGCTCGCCGAGGGCCGCCCCCATCTCCGGCCCCAGCGCCCGGCCCAGCGGGACGGGCAGCGCCTCCAGCACGGTGACGTCGTGGCCCGCGGTGCGGCACGTGGCCGCCACCTCGGACCCGATGAACCCGGCCCCCACCACGACGACCCGCCGGACCCCGCCGGCCAGCCCGTCGCGGATGGCGGCGCAGTCGTCCAGCGTGCGCAGCGTGTGGACGCCGGCCAGCCCCTCGGTGCCCGGCAGCTCGCGGGGCGAGGCCCCGGTGGCGATCACCAGCCCGTCGTAGGGGACGCGCTCCCGGCCGGCCAGCGTGACCTGCCGGGCCCGGAGGTCGAGGGCGGTGGCCCGCTGCCCCAGCCGCCAGTCGAGGGCGAGGGCGTCGATCCCGCCGTCGCCGGCCACGGCCAGCGCGATCTGCTCCGCCGGCACCTTCCCGGCCAGCACCTGCTTGGACAGGGGCGGCCGGTCGTAGGGGGCGTGGGGCTCGTCGCCGATGACGGTGATCGTGCCGTCGAACCCCCGGTGGCGCAGCTCCTCGGCCGCCCGCAGCCCGGCCAGCGACGCACCGACGACGACGATGCGCCGGGCCGCGGCCGCTCGATCACTCCTCGACGACGGTGATGGCGGCCTTGGGGCAGCGCCGCACGGCCTCGTCGACCGCCGGGCGCAGCGTGTCGGGCGGTGTCTCGTCGAGAACGTAGAGGAAGTCGTCGTCCCGCACCTCGAACACCTCGGGCGCCACCTCCATGCACCGGGCGTTGCTCTCACACAGGTCGAAGTCGACCACCACGCGATAGCCCACGTTGGGCCCTCCTTCCTCGGAACACGCCTGACCGGGCAAACGTAGTACCGGTAGCTTCGCCGGGGCATGACCACTCCGCTCGACATGAGCCTTCGGGACGCCCGGCGGGTGGCGCTGGCCGCCCAGGGCTTCGCCGACCCCCGTCCTGCGGGCCGGGTGGACCGCCGCCACTTCCGCCGGGTGCTCGACCGCCTCGCCACCGTGCAGATCGACTCGGTGAACGTGATCACCCGCAGCCACGAGCTGGTGTTCTTCGCCCGGCTCGGTGCCTACGACCGGGAGGCGCTGACCCGGTGGCTGTGGCAGAGCCGCGAGGTGTTCGAGTACTGGGGCCACGAGGCATCGCTCCACCCGGTCGAGCGCTGGCCGCTGCTGCGCTGGCGCATGGCCGGCCTGCACGCCTGGGGCGGGGTCCGGCGCAGCGTCGAGGAGAACCCCGAGCTCGTGGCGGCGGCCCTGGCCGAGATCACCGAGCGGGGGCCGATCCCCATCGGCGACATGGACGTCAACCGGCAGGCGCCCCGCAAGGAAGGATCGTGGTGGGGATGGGGCGACGGCAAGCGGGTGGTGGAGGCGCTGTTCCACCAGGGCGAGATCACCGCCGTGCGCCGCAACGGCTTCACGCGCTGGTACATGCTCCCCCGCCAGTGGCTGCCGGCCGAGCACCTCGAGGCCACCGACATCGGCGACGTCGAGGCCCGCAAGGCCCTGCTGCTGCTCGGCGCCGCCGCCCACGGGGTCGGGACCCTGCGCGACCTGGCCGACTACTACCGGCTCAACATCCCGGCGGCCAGGCCGCTGGTGGCGGAGCTGGTCGAGGAGGGCGCACTGGTCCCCGTGACGGTCGCCGGGTGGAAGGACCCCGCCTACCTGCACGCGGACGCCCGGCTGCCCCGGCGGCGGCTGCGCACCCGGGCGCTGCTGTCGCCGTTCGACTCGCTGATCTGGGAGCGGTCCCGCACCGAGCGGCTGTGGGACATGCGCTACCGCATCGAGATCTACACGCCCGCGCCGAAGCGGGTCCACGGCTACTACGTGCTGCCGTTCCTCCTCGACGAGGCGCTGGTGGCCCGGGTCGACCTGAAGGCCGACCGCCAGGCCGGGGTGCTGCGGGTGCAGGCCGCGTGGAGCGAGCCGACGGCCGCCGCGGAGCCCGACAGGGTGTGCGGCGAGCTGGCCGCGGAGCTGGCGGCGATGGCGGCGTGGCTGGGGCTGCCGGGGGGCGTCGCGGTGGAGCCCCGTGGCGACCTGGCGGCCGACCTGTCGGACCACGTCTGACGGGGCCGGCACCCGGGTACTCCTCGGCGCATGCTCTTCATCCTGTGGCTCATCGCGGCCGTTCTCGTCATCCTCGGCATCCTGCGCATCGTGCGCGGCGAGATCCTGCTCGGCATCGTTCTCATCGTGGTCGGGTGCCTGGTCGGGCCGGGTGGTTACTCGATCGTCGCTGCGGCGATCCCGTAGCGCCGCCCCGAGGGGGCACCATGGCGGGATGACCGTGCGCGACGACACCCTCCCGCGGTGGGACCTCACCCCGCTGTTCCCGACCGTCGACGGGCCGGAGGTGGCCGCCGCGGAGGCGGCCCTGGCCGACGGCATCGCGGCGCTGGGGCAGCGCTTCGACGACGCCGGGGTGCGGGACACCGCGGAACCGGGGCCCGTGGACGACGGGCTGGTGGCGACGTTCGAGGGCGCCCTCGGCGCCCTCAACGACGTCATGGAGCGCTTCGCCCGGCTCAACAGCTTCGCCTACGGCCACGTGAGCACCGACAGCGACGACGACGACGCCCAGGCGCTGCTCTCCCGGCTGTCCACCCTCCAGGCCCGCATGTCGGTGCTGCGCACCCGGTTCGACGCCTGGGTGGCCACGATCGACATCGACGCCCTGATCGGGCGCAGCGAGGCGGCCGCCGCCCACGCCTGGCCGCTGCGCAAGGCGGCCCGCCACGCCGCCCACCAGATGTCCGAGCCGGAGGAGGACCTGGCCGCCGAGCTGGGCGTCACGGGCGGCACCGCGTGGTCCCGGCTCTACCAGGACGTGTCGGCCGGGGTGACGGCCACGGTCGAGTTCCCCGACGGGCGCACCGAGACGCTGCCGATCTTCGCGGTGCGGGGCCTCGCCACCGACCCCGACGCCGGCGTGCGGGAGGCCGCCTTCCGGGCCGAGCTGGTCGCCTGGCAGGCCAACGCCGTGCCGATCGCCGCCGCGCTCAACGCCATCAAGGGCGAGACGCTCGCCCTCGGCGCCCGGCGGGGCTGGGACGACCCGCTCGACCCGGTGCTGGAGGTCAGCGCGGTCGAGCGCCCCGCCTTCGAGGCCATGCAGGCGGCCGTCGACGACTCGCTCCCCGACTTCCGCCGCTACCTGGCGGCCAAGGCCCAGGCGCTCGGCAAGGACCGCCTCGCGTTCTGGGACCTGTTCGCCCCCGTGGGCGACTCCCCGGTGGTGGCCTGGCCGGAGGCCACGGCGACGGTCGACCGGGCCTTCGCCGGCTACGGCGACGACCTGGTGGGGCTGGCCCGCCGCGCTCTCGACGGGGCGTGGGTGGACGCCGGCCCCCGGGCCGGCAAGGTCGGCGGCGGCTTCTGCATGCACGTGGGCGACGGGGCCAGCCGCATCCTCATGAACTTCGACGGGTCCATCGACGCGGTGCACACGCTGGCCCACGAGCTGGGCCACGCCTACCACAACGTCACGCTGGCGGACCGCACGCCGCTGCAGCGCTGGACGCCGATGGCGCTGGCCGAGACGGCCAGCATCTTCTGCGAGACGATCCTCACCGACCGCTCGCTGGAGACCGCCACCGAGGGCGAGCGCCTGGCCCTGCTGGAGGCCGACCTCCAGGGGGCGTGCCAGGTGGTGGTGGACATCCGCAGCCGGTTCCTGTTCGAGTCGCGGCTGTTCGCCCGGCGCCGGGCCTCGACGGTGCCGGTGCGGGAGCTGTCCGCGCTGATGGCCGAGGCCCAGGCCGAGGCGTACGGCGACGGCCTCGACCCCGACGAGCGCCACCCGCTGATGTGGGCGGCCAAGCCCCACTACTACGGCTCGACGTTCTACAACTGGCCCTACACGTTCGGGCTGCTGTTCGGGCTGGGGCTCTACGCCCGCTGGCAGGACGACCCGTCCGGGTTCCGGGGCGCCTACGCCGACATGCTGGCGTCGACGGGCGTGGAGACGGCGTCGCAGCTGGGGGCGCGGTTCGGCATCGACGTCACCGACGAGGCGTTCTGGGCGGACAGCCTCGACGTGGTGCGGGGCCGGATCGACGACTTCTGCGCCGCGGTCAGTCGACCTTCGTGAGGATGTCGACCCCGTCGTCGGTGACGAGCAGCGTGTGCTCGAACTGGGCGGTGCGCCGCCTGTCGACGGTGACGGCCGTCCAGTTGTCGGACCACAGCTCGTGCTGCCACGCGCCCATCGTGATCATGGGCTCGATCGTGAAGGTCATGCCCGGCTCGATGACGGTGGTGGCCCGCGGGTCGTCGTAGTGCGGGATCTGCAGGTCGGTGTGGAACTGCTCGGCGATGCCGTGGCCGACGAAGGCCCGCACGACGCCGTAGCCGAGGCCCTCGGCGTGGGTCTGGATGGCCCGGCCGATCTGGCGGATCTGGTTGCCCGGCCGGACCTGGTCGATGCCGAGGTCGAGGCACTCGCGGGTGACCCGGATCAGGTCGGCCGACGCCCGGTCGACCGTGCCCACCGGGAACGTGGCGTTGGTGTCGCCGTGGACCCCGTCGAGGTAGATCGTGACGTCGAGGTTGACGATGTCGCCGTCGACCAGGGCCCGGTCGTCGGGGATGCCGTGGCAGATGACCTCGTTGACCGACGTGCACAGCGACTTGGGGAACGCGCCGTAGTTGAGCGGGCTGGGGTAGCCGCCGCGGCGGATGCACTCCTCGTGGCACAGGGCGTCGAGCTCGTCGGTGGTGACGCCGGGCGCCACCGCCGCGCCCACCGTGGCCAGGATCTCGCCCGCGGCCCGGCCGGCCCGGCGCATGCGCTCGATGACCTCGGGCGTGCGCACGTGGGACCCGGCCTTGCGCACCGGGACGCCGGTCTCGGCGTACGGCGGCCGGGGGATCTCCGGCGGCACCACCCGCGTGGGGCTGAGGCGCCCGGGGCGGATGTGGTCGGTGCTGGCCTTGTGGCACCGCTTGAACTTGCGGCCGCTGCCACACCAGCACGGGTCGTTGGCCTTGACGGCGAGCATGGTCGTGGACATGACCCGACCAGGCTACCGATCCCCGCACGGCCCGCGTTCTCGGGCGATGATGGGCCGGCACACGGACGGCCGGACCAGGAGGGACGATGGAGGTCGCGCTCGAGGGTGTCGAGCTGCGGCTGCTCCGCGTCCCGCTGGCCGAGCCGTTCGTGACCTCGCGGGGCACCCGGCGCCGGCGGGAGGTGGTGGTCGTCCGGGCCATGGTGGCCGACGGGCCCGACGGCTGGGGCGAGTGCGTGGCCGAGCCCGACCCCACCTACTGGCCCGAGTACACGGCCGGTGCGCTGCACGTGCTGGAGCACCACCTGGTCCCCCGGCTGCTGGGCGGGCGCTCGCTGCGGGAGGTCCGGGGCCACCACATGGCCAAGGCCGCACTGGAGTGCGCCGCGCTCGACGCCGGGCTGCGCTCGGAGGGACGGTCGATGGCGTCGTTCCTCGGCGCCACCCGCCCGGTCGTGCCCACCGGCATCGCGCTGGGGCTGGCCGCGAGCGTCGACGACCTGGTCGACGACGTGCTGCGCTGGCACGGCCAGGGGCACCGGGCGTTCAAGATCAAGATCCAGCCCGGCTGGGAGGTCGAGCCGCTGCGGGCGGTCCGCGACGAGGTGGGCGAGGAGGTGGCCCTGCTCGCCGACGCCAACGGCAGCTTCCGCAGCGACAGCATCGACCACCTGGCCACGCTCGGCCGGCTGGCCGACGCCAGCATCGGCCTCGTGGCCATCGAGCAGCCCTTCGCCCCCGACGACCTGGTGGGCCACGCCCGGCTGGCCCGCCGCATCGGGATCCCCGTGTGCCTGGACGAGTCGATCGGCTCGCTGGCCCAGCTGGACTCGGCGCTGACGCTGGAGGCGTGCGGCGCCGTCAGCCTGAAGGCCGGCCGGGTGGGCGGGCTGGTCGAGGCCCGGCGGATCCACCAGCGGTGCCGGGACGCCGGCGTGTCCCTGCGGTGCGGCGGCATGCTGGAGACCGGCCTGGGCCGGGCGCTGAACCTGGCGGTGGCGGCGCTGCCGGGCTGCAACCTGCCGCCCGACCTGGGGCCGTCGTCGCGCTACTTCCGGCGGGACCTGACGGCCCCGTTCGAGTCGCGGGGCGGCACGATGATCGTGCCGAGCGGGCCGGGGCTCGGCGTCGAGCCCGACCCCGACGCCCTGGAGGACATGACCGTGAACCACCGCACGCTGCGGGCCGAACAGTGAGCGAGCGCAGCGAGCGAACCATCGACACAGTGCATTGCTCGGCACGAAGTGCCGATCGCTCACTGCGTGCACCCCGAAGGGTGCACCAGTGAGCGAGCGCAGCGACCTGCCGGTCACCTACGACGACGTGGTGGCCGCGGCCGGGCGCATCGCCGGGGCGGTGGAGCGCACGCCCAGCACCCACAGCCAGACGCTGTCGCAGGTGCTCGGGTGCACGGTGGTGGTGAAGTTCGAGAACCTCCAGTTCGTGGCGGCCTTCAAGGAGCGGGGTGCGCTCAACCGC
>CAVWYL010000037.1:0-116069 GCA_963759225.1 uncultured Acidimicrobiales bacterium
ACGTGGGCCGGGGAGGATTCGAACCTCCGTAGGCGATGCCGGCAGATTTACAGTCTGCTCCCTTTGGCCACTCGGGCACCGACCCTGGGACCGAACACGGTAGCGCCTCCGCCGGAGGCCACTCCACACGGGAAAACCGGCTCGGGCCGGGCGGGAGGCGGGGTACCGTCCCGGCCCGTGGCGTACCCGAACTTCCCGGACAAGCATGCGCACGAGGCGCTGGTCGAGCCCTCGGCGCTGCTCGACTACTGGGTCGGGCACGGTCTGTTGCCGGCCGGGACGCCCGCCCCCGGCGGCCTCCTGCTGCTGTACCAGCGCCAGATCTACGATGCCGTGCTCGGCGGGCTGGCCGGGCCGGTCACGCCGTTCGCGCCCGGGCCGCGGCCGTCGGCCTTCCTCGACGTGCACACCTTCGACGACACCGGCGGCGCGGTCGGCGTCGTCGGGCGGTTCGGGATCGGGGCGCCGGCCGCCGTCAACATCGTCGAGATGCTCACCGCGCTCGGCGTGCGCCGGTTCGTGAGCGTGGGCACCGCCGGGGCGCTCCGGGCCGACCTCGACACCGGGGACGTCGTCGTGTGCGACCGGGCCGTGCGCGACGAGGGCGTGTCCCACCACTACCTGCCGCCCGCCCGGTGGGCCGAGCCGTCCCCCGCCCTGACCGAGCGGCTGCGGGCCCGCCTGGACGAGGCCGGCTGCGCCCCCACCACGGGCGGCGCGTGGACGATCGACGCCCCCTTCCGCGAGACGGTGGCCGAGGCCGTCCACTACGCCGAGGAGGGCGTGGCCGTCGTCGAGATGGAGGCCGCGGCCCTGTTCACCGTGGCCCGCGTCCGGGGCGTCGGACATCGCCTCCGCCTTCGCCGTGAGCGACTCGCTGGCCGACGGGGAGTGGACGCCGCAGTTCGGCCACCCCGCCCTGGCCGCCAGCCTGGGCCGCATGGTGCCGGCGGCGATCGCGGCCCTCCGGGATTAGCCTCGCCCTCATGCCGACGTTCGACGTGGTGTCCGAGATCGACATGCAGGAAGTGACCAACGCCGTCGACCAGGCGCGGCGCGAGGTCGCCAACCGCTTCGACTTCAAGAACACCAACAGCACGCTCGACCTGACCGACAAGGAGATCGTCCTCCACAGCGTCAGCAAGGACCGCCTGACCGCCCTCCGCCAGGTGCTGGAGGAGAAGCTGGTCAAGCGGAAGGTGTCGCTCAAGGCGCTCGACTACCAGACCGTCGAGGACGCGGCCGGCGGCACGGCCCGCCAGCACGTCCACCTCGTCGCCGGCATCTCCCGCGACAAGGCCACCGAGATCAACAAGTTCATCAAGGCGCTCGGCCTCAAGGGCGTGCAGTCCCAGGTGCAGGGCGAGCAGCTGCGGGTGAGCAGCAAGAAGCGCGACGACCTGCAGGCCGCCATCCAGGCCCTGCGGGAGGAGGACTTCGGCATCCCCCTCCAGTTCAGCAACTTCCGGGACTGAGCCCCGGACGCCGGACCCGGAGCGGGGCTACCAGGCCTTCTGCCAGTCGCCGGCCCGGAGGCGGGCCACCCGGTCCTCGGTGGGCGGGTGGCTGCGCCACAGGTTGCCGAAGCTCATCTTGCGGCCGGCCAGCGGGTTGACGATGAACGCCGAGGCGTGGGCCGGGTCGATGTCCATGGGGATCTGCCGGGCGCCGACCTCGAGCTTCTGGAGGGCCCGGGCCAGCGGCTCGCCGTCGCCGATGAGCCGGGCGCCGGTGCGGTCGGCCTCGAACTCGCGGCTGCGGCTGAGCGCCATCTGCAGCAGGCCGGCGGCGATCGGGGCCAGGATGGCCAGCGCCAGCAGCACCAGCGGGTTGCCGTCGTCGTCGTCCCGGCCCCCGCCGAAGAAGATGGCGGTGAACTGGAGGATGTTGGCGATCATCGTGATGCCGAGCGCGATGGCGGCCGCCACCGAGCCGATGAGGATGTCGCGGTTGCCGACGTGGCTGATCTCGTGGGCGAGCACGCCCCGCAGCTCGTTCCAGTCGAGGATCCGCAGGATCCCCCGCGTCACCGCCACGGCGGCGTGGTCCGGGTTGCGGCCGGTGGCGAAGGCGTTGGGCTGCTGGTCCGGGGTGACGTAGAGCTTGGGCATCGGCATGCCCGCCTTCTCGGTCAGCTCGCGGACGATGGCGTAGTACTCGGGCATCTCCTGCTCGGTGACGGGCACGGCCCGTGCCGCCTTGATGGCGAGCGTGTCGCTCTTCCAGTAGGAGAACCCGACGATGGCGAAGCCGATGGCGGCGCCGATGATGACGCCGTTGCCGCCCCACACGAGGCCGCCGATGAGCATCAGCAGACCGCCGAGCCCCGCCAGCAGGACGAAGGTCTTGAACATGTTCTTCACGGGATGAACGCTACCGACGCATCCTGAGAGTCGGCTGTGAGGCGGGTGTCAGTCGTAGTACCCGGAGTGGATGTACACGCAGGGGATGCCCTCGCCGTGGAACATGGCCACGTTGCGCCGGTCGTCCTCGAAGGCGAGGCGCAGGTCGAACCCGTAGTGGCGCAGGTCGTCGACCGACTGCCGCTTGAACGAGCGGGACGCCGAGTAGTCGCCCCACTCCCGCATGATGAGCAGGTCCCAGCGGAGGGCGTAGCGGTCGAGCCACGCCAGGGTCTGGGGCTGGACCCGCAGCGGCCGCGCCGTGAGCAGCACGATCCGCAGCGCCGGGTCGAGCACCTCCAGCAGCCGGCCCACCTCGTCGATCAGGGCGTCGTCGCCGCACGCCTCGAAGAACGCCTCCCAGTCGCGGCGCGGGTACTCGAGGAAGTGCTGGCGCCGTGACGCGTCGGACAGCACGCCGTCCATGTCGAACACGACGGCCGGACCGGGCTCGACCGCGCCGTCGCGCCAGCGCCAGTGCTCGGGGATCTCGACGGTGCCCACGACCCGTGACGCTACCGGCGGCGGGGCGCGACCCCGGCGCCCCGGTCACAGCACCAGCAGGTAGCAGACCTCGTCGACGCCGGGGAACTGGGTGTGGCGACCGGGCGTGGCCCGCCAGCCCCACCGCTCGTACATCGCCCGGGCCCGCACGTTGGCCTCCAGCACCCACAGGACCGCCACCCGGTACCCCGCGGCCTGCAGGTGGACGAGCGCCTGGTCGTGGAGCCGCCGGCCGATCCCCCGGCCCCAGTGGCCCGGGTCGACGTAGAGCCGCACCAGCTGGGCCCGGGTGCCCTCGTCCGGGTCGGGCAGGGCGCCGATCGTGCCGACGATCGTCCGGTCGGGCCCCGCCGTGCACGCCACCAGCACCAGCGTGTTGAACCCCTGGGTGGCGATGGCCTGGCGCGACCGCTCGGCCAGCGCCTCCGAGGTGGGCTGGGGCGCGCTCGGGGGGAAGATCCCGTCGTAGCCCACGAGCGCGGCGCGCTGCCACACCGTGCCGATGGCGACGGCGTCCGAAGGCTCGGCGGGGCGGATCAGGACGTCCAGTCAGTCCTCCTGGGGCATGGCCTCGGCCCGCTTGCGGATCTCGTCGACCACGGTCGGGTCGGCCAGGGTAGTCGTGTCGCCCAGGGCCCGCCCCTCGGCCACGTCCCGCAGCAGCCGCCGCATGATCTTGCCGGACCGCGTCTTCGGCAGCTCGTCGGTGAAGATGATCATCTTCGGCCGGGCGGTGGGGCCGATCTTGGTGGCCACGTGGCCACGCAGCTCCTCGCCCAGCTCGGGCGTGGGGTCGACCCCGCCCCGCACCGTCACGAAGGCGACGATGGCCTGGCCGGTCAGCGGGTCGTTGGCCCCGCACACGGCGGACTCGGCCACCGCCGGGTGGTCGACCAGCGCCGACTCGACCTCGGTGGTGGAGATGCGGTGCCCGGACACGTTCATGACGTCGTCGACCCGGCCCAGCAGCCACAGGTAGCCGTCGGCGTCGATCTTGGCGCCGTCGCCGGCGAAGTAGCGGCCCTCGTAGCGGGACCAGTACGTGTCCTTGTAGCGCTCGGGGTCGCCGTAGATGCCCCGCAGCATGGACGGCCACGGCCGGGTGAGCGTGAGGTAGCCGCCTCCCTTCGTCCACCGGATTGCCGGCCTCGTCGACCACCTCGGCGGCGATGCCCGGCAGCGGGAAGGTGGCCGAGCCCGGCTTGAGCGTCGTCGCCCCCGGCAGCGGGGCGATCATGATGGCGCCCGTCTCGGTCTGCCACCAGGTGTCGACGATCGGGCACCGGCCCCCGCCGATGTGGGTGTGGTACCACATCCACGCCTCGGGGTTGATGGGCTCGCCCACCGACCCCAGCAGCCGCAGCGAGGACAGGTCGTGGCGCTCGGGCTCCTGGGCCCCCCACTTCATGAAGGTGCGGATGGCGGTGGGCGCCGTGTACAGGATCGTGACCCCGTAGCGCTCGGCGATGTCCCACAGCCGGTCCTTGCCCGGGGTGTCGGGCGTGCCCTCGTAGATGACGCTGGTGGCGCCGTTGGCGAGGGGCCCGTAGACGATGTAGCTGTGCCCGGTGACCCAGCCGATGTCGGCCGCGCACCAGTAGACGTCGGACTCGGGCTTCAGGTCGAACACGTACTTGTGGGTGAACGCGACCTGGGTCAGGTAGCCGCCCGTGGTGTGCATGATGCCCTTGGGCTTGGCCGTGGTGCCCGAGGTGTACAGCAGGTAGAGCAGGTCCTCGCTGTCCATGCGCTCGGGCTCGCAGGCGGCGTCCGCCCCGGCCATCAGCTCGTGGTACCAGTGGTCCCGGCCCTCGGTGAGGTCGACGGCGACGTCGCCGGCGTCGGGGTGCGACGACACCCGGTCGACCACCACGACGTGCTCGACGGTGGGGGCCGAGGCGAGGGCCACGTCGGCGATGGGCTTGAGCAGGTGGGCCGCGCCCCGCCGGAACCCGCCGTCGGCGGTGACGAGCACCTTGCACTCGGCGTCGTTGATGCGGTCGGACAGCGAGTCGGCGGAGAAGCCGCCGAACACGACCGAGTGGGGGGCGCCGATGCGGGCGCACGCCAGCATGGCCACCGGCAGCTCGGGGATCATCGGCATGTAGATGGCCACCCGGTCGCCCTTGGCGACCCCGAGGCCCCGCAGCACGTTGGCGAACCGCTGCACCTCGCCGAGCAGGTCGGCGTAGGTGATGGTGCGGGTGTCGCCCGGCTCGCCCTCCCAGTGGTAGGCGACCCGGTCACCCCGGCCGGCCTCGACGTGACGGTCGAGGCAGTTGGCCGACACGTTGAGGGTGCCCCCCACGAACCAGCGGGCGAACGGCCGGTCCCAGTCGAGGATGGTGTGCCACTCGTCGTACCAGGTGACGAGGTCGGCGGCCTGGGTGGCCCAGAAGCGCGGCCAGTCGGCCTCGGCGTCGTCGTAGATCTCGGCCCCCGTCACCAGCGCGTCGGCCTTGAACCCCGCCGGCGGCGGGAAGGTGCGGTCCTCGACGAAGTAGTCCTCGATCGCCGGCTCGTCGGCCATGCGTGCTCCCCCTCGACGGCTCGGTGCCCGGTCGGCGAGAGCCTACCGGCCCCTCGGACGGGCACGTCGTGGGGATCGGCCCCGGGTGTGTCGGGTGGCACAGCGCCCGGTGCCGTGCCATGGTGCTGCGCATGGTGACCCGCCGCAGCCCCCTCTCCCGGGAGCGCGTGCTGCGGGCTGCGCTGGAGCTCGTCGACGCCGAGGGGGTCGAGGCGCTGACCATGCGCCGGCTCGGGCGCGAGCTCGGCATCGAGGCCATGTCGCTGTACGGCTACGTCCGGTCGAAGCAGGACCTGATCGAGGGCGTGGTCGAGCAGGTGTTCCGGGAGATGCCGCTCATCGTGCCGGGGCCCGGGGACTGGCAGGACCGTGTGCGGCACCACGCCGCCGCCTACCGGCAGGTGCTGCTGGCGCACCCCAACGCCGTGCGGCTGGTGGCCGGGCGGCCGCTCGTCACCGAGGGGACGGCGGCGTTCGTGGAGTCGGCGCTGGCCCTGCTGCGGTCGCTCGGCCTCGACCTCGTCACCGCCGACCGGGTGCTCGGCGTGATCGCCGGCTTCACGCTCGGGCTGGTGGCCGAGCAGGTCGGCAACCTGGGGCGGCCCGACCTCGACGAGGACGCGGTCGACGCGGCCCGCTTCCCGCTCGTGGCCTCGCTCGGGGAGATGAAGCCCACCGACTACGACCGCGAGTTCGAGCTCGGGCTCGACTTCATCGTGTCCGGGGTGGAGCAGCTGCTGTCACCACTCCAGCACCCGGAACCCGCCTAGCCCGGCCACGTCGAGCAGGGCCTGCGCCTCGGTGACCCGGCTGCGGGCGGCGAGGGCGGCGACGTCGGGGGCGTGGGCCGCGGCCGTCCACGCGGCGCGGGCGTCGGCCACCAGCTCGTCGATGCCCCAGCGGCGGAGCCAGTCCGGCCTGGGGGACGTCGGCCCGCGGCGGGCGGACCAGGGCGAGCTGGTCGACCGCCACCTCGCAGGTGACGTCCTGGGCGCCGAGGGCGTCCAGCGGCGCCCCGCCCCGGGCGTGGGCGGCGTAGGTGCGGAGCCACTCCGCCGGGGGGCGGGCGGCCAGGTCGGCCGTCGTCGTGGCGTAGTCGATCGCCACGACCCGGCCCCGCGGGCCGGCCACCGCCAGGGCGTCGGCCAGCCAGTCCCGGGCCGCGGCCTGCAGCGGGGCCCGGGCGCCGTCGCCGGCGTCGGGGGCCAGGCGGGCCAGCAGGGCGGACCGGTCGTCGTCCAGCGGGACCAGGCGCTCGACCAGGCGGTCCCCGCCCCCGGCGGCGGCCGCGGGGTCGAGGTCGGCCCGGACCTCCCACCACGCCCCCGACCGCCGCTCGGCCAGGGCGAAGGGCAGGTTGTCGAGCAGCTCGTTGGCGACGACGACCGCCGGGCCGGTGAGCCGGGGCAGGTCGGCCAGGCTCACGCAGATCGGCCCGGTGGGCGCGTCGGGGACCGGCGCCTCGGTGTCGTGCTCCACCGGGGCGAACGCCAGGGACGGGTCCTCCAGCCGCAGGTGCCGGCTGTGCAGCGCCCGCTGGGCCGCCGACCGCTCCACGAGCACGTAGCGCAGCGCCCGGGCGCAGTCCGGGGCCGCGGCCAGCACGGTGCGGGCCAGCGTCCCGGGGCCGGCGCCCGCCTCCACGACGACGAACGGGTCGGGCGAGCCGAGGTCCCGCCAGCAGGCGTCGAGGAACCGGGCGACGACGGCGCCGAACAGCGCCCCCACCTCGGGACTGGTCAGGAAGTCGCCGTGCCGGCCGCCGGCCCGGCCCCCGGCCTCGTAGAACCCGCCCGCGGGGTCGTACAGGGCCCGGTCGAGGACCCGGTCGAGCGGGAGCGGGCCGTGGCGACGGATCTCGGCCGCCACGGCCGCCAGTGGCCCCGGTTTGTCGTCTCTCACCGCGGGAATCCGCGGTGAGAGACGACAAACCCGTGGGTCACGGCGTCGCGACCGCCACGAACGTGGCCATGTCGCCCAGCTCGGTCGCCCACTGGGTGACGCCGAAGGCCAGGGTCAGGCTGGCGGTGATGACCAGCGCCGCGCTGAGCGACACCGGTACCCGGACCGGGGCCGTGTCGCCGTCGGGCGCCGGGTTCATCCACATCTCCTTGGCCACGTTGGCGTAGTACGCCAGCGCGATCACCGAGTTGACCGCCATGACCACGGCGAGGGCGTAGGCCCAGGGGGTGTCCGCGTCGACCACCGCCCGGAAGGCCACGAACTTGGCCAGCCAGCCGGCGAGCGGCGGGATGCCCGCCAGGGAGAACAGGAACACCGACATCAGCACGGCCAGCGACGGGGCGTAGGTGAACAGCCCGGCGAACGACGTGACCTCGGCGCTGCCCGTCTTGCGGGCCACCGCCATCACGACCGTGAACGCACCCAGGTTCATGGCCGCGTAGATCAACAGGTAGGTCACGACCGACGTCAGCGTCGACTGGCCGATCTGGCCCACCACCGCGATCGGCGCCAGGATGAACCCGGCCTGCGAGATGCCCGAGTACGCCAGCATCCGCACCAGGTTCGTCTGGCGCAGCGCCACGACGTTGCCGATCGTCATCGACAGGACGGACAGCACCCACACCAGCGGGCGCACCACCTCGGTCTGGCCCGCGAACCCGATGATGATCAGCTCCAGCAGGGCCACGAACCCCGCGGCCTTCGACGACACCGACAGGAAGGCGGTGATCGGGGTGGGCGCGCCCTCGTAGGTGTCGGGGGCCCACGTGTGGAACGGCACGGCCGACACCTTGAACGCGAAGCCGGCGATGCAGAACACCACGGCCAGCGTGATGACCGGCACCGACTCGCCGGTGGTCAGCGCGGCCCCGATGTCGACCAGCTTGGTGCTGCCCGCCACGCCGTACACGAGCGACATGCCGTACAGCAGGACGCCGGTGGCGAACACGCCCATCAGGTAGTACTTCACGCCCGCCTCGTTGCCCTTGCGGTCGCGCTTGCGCCAGCCGGCCAGCAGGTAGGCGGGGATCGACAGCATCTCCAGCGCCACGAAGATCGTCACCAGGTCGCGGGCCGACGCCATCACGGTCATGCCCAGGATCGACGACAGCAGCAGGAAGTAGTACTCGCCCTCGGCGTAGTCGCCCTCGGCGATGTAGTTGGTCGACTGGAGCACGATCACGTACCCGGCCACCAGGAACAGCGCCTTCAGGACCAGCGCGAAGTCGTCGACCGCGTAGGCCCCGCCGAACAGCTGGCGGTCGGCCCCGTCCACCGCCAGGGTCAGGACCGGGATCAGCGCGCCGAGCAGGCCGAGGCCGGCCAGCGACGGCAGCAGCGCCTTGCGGTCCTCGGGGAGGAACAGGTCGGCCACCAGCACGACGCACAGCACGCCCACCACGACCAGCTCGGGGGCGAGCGCGTGCCAGTCGACGACGGGCCGGTCGAACGGCGCCTCCGCGGCCTGGGCGAGCAACGAGGCGAGCACGCGTCAGCCGCCCATGGCGGAGACCCACTCCGCCACCGCGCTGGCCGAGCTGTCGGTCACCCGGAACACCAGGTTCGGGTAGATGCCGATGGCCAGGATGAGGACCAGCATCGGCGTCCACGCGATCCACTCGGGGATGGTGACGTCGGGGATCTCCTCGTCGGCGAACTCGTCGGTCGGCGTGCCGAAGGCCGTGCGCTGGTAGAGCCACAGCAGGTACCCGGCGGCGAACACGGTGCCGATGGCCGCCACCACCATGTACACCCGGAACGTGACGTCGGACAGCCCGGCGGCCGGCTCGTAGGCGGACAGGATGGCCGGGAACTCGCCCCAGAACCCGGCGAGGCCCGGCAGGCCGAGCGACGCCATGGCGGTGAAGCCGAGGATCCAGCCCATGCGGGGCGCCTTGAGCAGGATGCCGCCGAGCCGCTTGATGTCGAGGGTGTGGTAGCGCTCCTTCACCGAGCCGGCCACGAAGAACAGCATCCCGGTGATGAGGCCGTGCGCCACCATGCCCATCACCGCGGCGTTGATGCCGAAGTCGGTCAGCGTGGCGATGCCCAGCATGGTGAAGCCCATGTGCGACACCGACGAGAAGGCGATGAGCCGTTTCATGTCGGTCTGGGCCAGGCAGGCCAGGGCGCCGTAGATGATGCCGACCACCGCCAGCGCCCCGATGATCGGGGCCCACTCGACGGCGGCCTCGGGCAGGATCGGGATGGCGACCCGGATGAAGCCGTAGGTGCCCAGCTTCAGCAGCACCGCGGCCAGGATCACCGAGCCGACGGTGGGCGCCTGGGTGTGGGCGTCGGGCAGCCAGGTGTGGAACGGGAACATCGGCACCTTGATGCCGAAGCCCATGAACATGCCGCCGAAGATCAGCAGGCCCGTCCACCGGGCGATGTCGGACTCGGCCACCAGCACGGCCAGCTCCGGGATGACGAACGTCTCGCCCCCGGTCACGAAGAACAGGGCCAGGAAGCTCACGATCATCAGCGCCGAGCCGAACAGCGTGAACAGGAAGAACTTGATCGCCGCGTACTGGCGCTGCTCGCCGCCCCACACGCCGATGAGGAAGTACATCGGCAGCAGCACGACCTCGAAGAAGACGAAGAACAGGATGAGGTCCTGGGCCACGAAGGTGCCGAGCATGCCGGTGTCGAGCACCAGCAGCAGGATGAGGAACGCCTTGGGGTTGCGCGGCTCGGGGAAGTGGTTCCACGAGTAGACGATGCACAGCGGCACGATGAGCAGCGTCAGCGCGATCAGCGGCACCGACAGGCCGTCGATGCCGACGACGTAGCGGGCGTTGATCACGTCGATCCACGGCTTGTTCACCACGAACTGCAGGACGTCCGAGTCGCCGTAGTTGAAGTCGGCGATGACCGCGGCGCCGATGCCGGCCGTGGCCAGCGTGACGAGGAGCGCCACCCACCGGTGGACGTTGTCCTCGGTCCGGGGGATGAGCAGCATCACGAGCGCCCCTGCCAGCGGCAGGAACACCATGAGCGTCAGGCCCCAATCGGTGAGGAACTGGTTGTTGTCCATGAGTGACCCTTGGCGTCAGACGAAGATGATGAAGGCACCGGCGAACAGCGCGGCGGCCCCGAACAGCAGGGCGCCGTACTGCTGCACCTTGCCGGAGGTGAGCTGGCGGAAGATCTGGCCACCGCCCTCGGCGGCGGCGGCGGACCCGTTGACCGCGCCGTCGACCACCTGCTGGTCGATGCGCGTGTAGACGAAGCGGCCGACGACCGTCGACAGCTGACCGGCGCCGTTGACGACGCCGTCGATGATGTTCTGGTTGACCCAGTACGTGGCCCGGGCCACCGGGCCCTTCACGCCGCCGACGATCATGTCGGTGTAGAGGCGGTCGAAGTAGTACTTGTTGACCAGCACCGTGTAGCCGCCCCGGGCGATGCGGTTGCGCTGCGGTGATGCCCTGCGGTCCGGCGCCCCGCCACCACCACAGGTAGGCGAGCGTGATGCCGAGCAGCCCGATGACCGTGCTGCCCAGCGCGATGGCCGACGAGAACTCGGGGTGGGCGAAGTTCTCGACCGGGAAGTAGGCGCCCTTGGGCTCGAAGTAGTGCTCGAACCGCAGCGCCGCCGTGTCGGGGGTGAGCGCGGACGGCAGGTTGACCACGCCGGCGGACACGCCCAGCACCGCCAGGATCCACAGCGGGACGACGATGCGGGGGCCGGACTCGTGGGGGTGGCCGTGGCCCCGGAACTCCCCGAAGAACGTGAGGTAGATCACCCGGGTCATGTACGCCGCGGTCATGAAGGCGCCGGCGATGCCGACGGCCATGAACACCTTGTAGTTGCCCGCCCCGCCCAGCTGGCTGGCCCCGGCCAGGATCTCGTCCTTCGACCAGAACCCGGCCAGCGGGAACAGGCCGATCAGCGCGGCCGTGGCGACGATGAACGTCCTGTAGGTGTGCGGCATCCACTTCCGCAGCCCGCCCATGTCCTTCTTCATGTCGAAGCTGTGCACGGCGTGGCTCACCGAGCCCGAGCCGAGGAACAGGCAGGCCTTGAAGAAGGCGTGGGTGAACAGGTGGAAGAAGGCGGCGGTCCACGCCCCGATGCCCAGCGCCATGACCATGTACCCGAGCTGGGACACGGTCGAGTAGGCGAGCACCTTCTTGATGTCGTTCTGGACGAAGGCCAGGCCCGCCCCGCCGAGGACGGTCACGCCGCCCACCACCGCCAGCAGGTTGACGCTGGAGGTGCCGATGGAGAAGCCCTCGAAGAACACCGAGTAGAGGCGCCCGGCCATGTAGATGCCGGCCACGACCATGGTGGCGGCGTGGATCAGCGCGGACACCGGCGTGGGGCCGGCCATGGCGTCGGGCAGCCAGGTGTGCAGGATGAACTGGCCCGACTTGGACATGATCGCCGCCACGAGGCAGCAGGCCGCCACCAGCAGGGCGGTGTGGCTGATGGTGCCGTCGAGGGCCGCCGTGTTGATCTCGAGGATGTCGAAGGTGCCGCCGGCCGCCCAGAACAGCGTGATCACGCCGACGATCAGGCCCACGTCACCCACGCGGTTGGTGATGAACGCCTTGAGCGCGGCGTCGCTGTTGGCCTTCTCCTCCCACCAGTGGCCGATCAGCACGAAGGAGCAGACGCCCACCAGCTCCCACATGACGATGAGCTGGAGCGTGGTCTTGGCCATGACCAGGCCGAGCATCGACGCGGTGAACAGGGACAGGAAGGCGAAGAAGTGCGTGTAGCGGCGGTCGCCGCCCACGTAGTCGGTCGAGTACACGTGCACGAGCAGCGACACCAGCGTGACGACGAACAGCATCATCACCGCGGGGCCGTCGAGCAGCATGCCGATCTCGATGTCCACGCCGCCGTTCTGGAACCAGGTCCACGCCTTGGTCACCGGCTCGACGGTGAAGTGGGCCGCTTCCTCCTCCTCGGCGTGCTCCTCCTCCTCGCCCTCGACCGGCTGCTCGCCCTCCTGGGCGGGGGCGGCCGACTCGCCGGCGGCCGGGCGCGAGCGGCGTGGCCCTCCTCCTCCTCGGAGACCTCCTCGGTGTGGGTCTCGGCCTCGTGCTCGGCGTCGTCGACGTGGCTCCACCAGTTGACGTTGACGACGATGGCCAGCACGAAGGCCAGGCCCACGGCGGCGATGCCGAGCTCGCTGCCCTTGCGGGGCAGCCGCTTCCCGAAGAACAGGATGAGGAAGAAGCTGGCCGCGGGGAGGAGCGGGATGATCCAGGCGTAGTCGAGCACGTCAGCCTCGCATCGAGTCGACGTCGTCGAGGTCGACGCTCGAGCGGTTGCGGTAGATGATCAGGACCATCGCCAGGCCCACGCCGACCTCGGCGGCCGCCACGGCGATGATGAACAGGGCGAACACCGAGCCGGACACGTCGCCCGCACAGCGCCCCGAAGGTCAGCAGGTTGATGTTGACCGCGTTGAGGATCAGCTCGATCGACATCAGCACCAGCACCGTGTTCTTGCGGGCGATGACGCCGTAGACGCCGATGCAGAACAGGATCGCCCCGAGCAGCAGGAACTGGTTGATCAGCAGGTCGTCCATCTACCGGTCCTTCCGGGCGATGACGATGGCGCCCGACCAGGGCGGCCAGCAGCAGCACGGACACGACCTCGAACGGGATCAGGTACTGCGAGAAGACCGAGTCGCTGACCGGCCGCCGTGTTGGAGCCGTCGAGCCTGATCTGGCGGTCGGCCGGCAGCGGGTCGTCGCCCCAGGCGTCGACCAGGGCGTAGCCCATGACCGCCGACCAGCAGCAGCGGCGGTCACCACGCCGACCCACCAGTGCTCGTTGGTGGCGTCGACGTCGCGGCCGATGCGGGCCCGGGTGAGCATGATGCCGAACAGCATCAGGACCATGATCGCCCCGATGTAGACGAGCACCTGGGTGACCGCCACGAACTCGGCCGCCAGGATGAGGAACTGCGCGGCCACGCCCGCGAACACGACGATGAGGGCCAGCGCCGCGCGCACCACGTTGCGGCTGGTGACCACGACGAGGGCGGCGCCGACCATCATCGCGGCGATGAGCGTAGAAGAAGATGTTCTGGGCGACCATCGGGCGGCTACCTCGGGCACCTTGCGGACCTTCTGCTCCGACCCCGCCTCGTAGGCCTCGAAGTCGGGCACGGCCTGCATCCACTCGCCCAGCCGCTCCTTGTCGTGGAGCAGGTCGGCCAGGCGCAGCTCGGAGTACTCGTACTCGGGGCTCCAGAACAGGGCGTCGAACGGGCACACCTCGACGCAGATCCCGCAGTACATGCAGAGCGCGTAGTCGATGTCGAAGCGGTCGAGCTTGTTGACCGTGCGCGGCTTGCCGCCGGGGCGCCGCGGCGGGGCCGTGTCCTTGTGGCCCTCGATGTAGATGCACCAGTCGGGGCAGCTGCGGGCGCACAGCATGCAGACGGTGCAGTTGTCCTCCTTGAGGGCGATGACGCCACGCGAGCGGGCCGCGGGCGTCTCCTTCTCGTGGGGGTACTGCACCGTGGCCGCGCCCTTGGACGGGGCGGGGATGAGCGTCTTGAGGCCCCGGGCCGGGAACATCGTGCGGCCCATCGTCTTGAGCGTGACGCCCAGGCCCTTCACCAGGCCGGGCGTCTTGGGAGCGGGGAGCTTGGCCATCTACCAGGCCACCTTCAGAGCCATGGTCGCCAGGATGTTCACCAGCGACAGCGGGATGAGGAACTTCCAGGCGAGCTGCTGGAGCTGGTCCTCCCGGAACCGGGGGTAGGTGAACCGCACCCAGAAGACCAGGAACGACACGAACATGATCTTGACCAGCAGGACGATCGGCCCGACCACGTTCATCCAGTCGGCGTCGAGGTCGACGCCCGGCAGGCTCCAGCCGCCGAGGAACAGCGTGGCCGCCACCGCGGCGAAGGCGCCGGCGCTGGCGAACTCGGCGATGAAGAACAGCAGGAAGCGCATGCCCGAGTACTCGGTCATGTAGCCCGAGACCAGCTCGGACTCGGCCACCGGCATGTCGAAGGGGGTCTGGGTCAGCTCGGCCTGCATCGCCACCAGGAAGATGAAGAAGCCGACGAACTGGGTGATGACGTACGGGTTGCCGATGCCGCCCCAGCCGAAGATCTCGCCGTCGGCCTGGGCCATCACGATGCCCTGCATGTTCAGCGTGCCGGCCTGGATCACGACGCCGACGACCGCCAGCACCATCGGCAGCTCGTAGGCGATGAGCTGGCCCGCGGCCCGCAGGCCGCCGAGCAGCGAGTACTTGTTGGCCGACGACCAGCCGGCGATGAGGATGCCGAGCACCGAGATCGACGACACGGCCAGGATGTAGAAGATGCCGGTGTCGAGGTCGGTGAACCAGGCGTCCGGCCCGAACGGCACGGCCACGTAGATGAGGAACACCGAGGCCACCACCACGTAGGGGGCCAGGGCGAAGAGGCGCCTGTCGGCCCGCCAGGGGACGATGTCCTCCTTCTGGATCCACTTGCCGACCTCGGCCAGCAGCTGCATCGAGCCGTAGGGGCCGGCCTCCATGGGGCCGAGCCGGCTCTGCATGAAGCTCATCATCTTGAACAGGAAGACGTAGACGAGCGTGCCCGCGGGCAGCAGCACGGCCACCAGCACGCCGATGGTGCGGAGGATGGTCTGCTGCCAGTAGGCCAGCTCGAGCGCGCCGATGGTCCGCGCGGTGCTCACCGGTCGATGTCCCCGAGGATGAAGTAGAGGCTGGCCAGGATCGTGATGATGTCGGGCACGTACACGCCCCGCAGCAGCCACGGCACGATCGACACGTTGGAGAAGCTGGCCGAGCGGATCTTGACCCGGAACGGCCCCAGGTCGCCCTTGCTGACGATGTAGTACCCCATGACGCCGAGCGGGTTCTCGGTGGCCACGTAGGCCTCGCCCGCCGGCACCTTGATGATGCGGGGCACCTTGGCCATGATCGGCCCGCCGGGCAGGCCGTCGCACAGCTGGTCGATGATCTTGGTGGCCTCGCGGGTCTCCTGCAGGCGCACCCAGCAGCGGGCGAAGCTGTCGCCGTCCGGGTGGGTCCAGACCTGGAAGTCGACCTGGTCGTGGGCCAGCCCGACGTTGCCGTCGCGGCGCAGGTCCCAGTCGACGCCCGACGCCCGCAGGTTGGCGCCGGTCAGGCCGTAGGCCATGGCGACCTCGGCCGGGATCACCCCGACGCCGCGGGTGCGGGCCTCGAAGATCTCGTTGCCGAACAGCAGCGTCTCGATCTCGTCGCAGAAGTTGCGGATGCGGACCATGACGGCCTTGGTGTCGGCGACCCAGCCCTTGGGCAGGTCGTCCTTCAGGCCGCCGATGCGGTCGAAGTTGGGGTGGAACCGACCGCCGGTGACCGACTCGATCTGGTCGAGGACGTGCTCGCGGTCGCGGAAGGCGAAGAACGCCGGGGTCACCGCGCCGAGCTGGACGCCGAGGTCGCCGAGGAACAGCACGATGTTGGCCACCCGGGCCATCTCGAACAGGATCGTGCGGATGTGCCGGGCCCGGGCCGGGGCCTCGATGTCCATCAGCTGCTCGGCGGCCAGGATGAACGGCACCTCGTTGGCGAAGCTGCCCAGCCAGTCGATGCGGTTCACGAGCGTCGTGACCTGGGGGTACGTGCGGACCTCGGTCAGCTTCTCGTAGCCCCGGTGCATGTAGCCGGGCACGACGTCGGCCCACACCACCTGCTCGCCGTCGAGCTTGGCGGTGACGCGCAGCGTGCCGTGGGTGGCCGGGTGCTGCGGGCCGATGTTGAGGATCATGCCCTCGTCGGTCTCGAGCTCGACGTTGACCCGGGCGTCGGCCGCCTGGGCGTCGACGTAGGCGCGCTGCTGGCGCTCGGTGACGGCGGTCATCCGTCCCCTCCTTCCGCGGTGTCGCCCTCGCCCTCGGCCTCGGCCGGTGCGTCGGGCTCGCCCGGCATCGGTTCGACGTCGACGATGCCCGGCCACGGCTTGACCAGCCGGGCCAGCAGCGGGAAGTCCTTGCGCAGCGGGTGGCCCTCGAACTCGCCCGGCAGGTACAGGTGGCGCAGGCCGGGGTGCCCGTCGAAGGTGACGCCGAACATCTCCCAGCACTCGCGCTCGTGCCAGTTGGCCCCCGCGTACAGCGGCACGAGGCTGGCGATGCGCAGGTCGTCGTCGGGCAGGTCGGCCTTCAGCGTGACGTTGAGGTGGGGCTCGGCGTGGCGGCGCACGTTGGCCAGCCGGCACAGCATCTGGAACCGGGTGTCGCCCCCGGCCACGCCCGTCTCGATCGGGGCCGTCGGGGTCGAACGGGATGACGCCCACGTCGACGGCGCTGTCCTCGTAGCGGCCCCACGGCGACGGCATCCAGTCGATCGCCGACAGGTAGTCGAAGAAGTGGAAGTTGAGCCGCAGCTTGGCGGTCTCGGCGGCGGCCGTCCACGCATCCCGCGTGACCCGGACCCACAGGCTCGCGGCCGGGCAGCGACGTGGCTGCCGACGACGGCGTCGCCCAGCGCCTCCGTGAAGGTGGCGAGCACCGCCTCGCGGGCCTCGTCGACCGCGGGGCCCTCGGCCTCGGCGTCGTCCGCCCTGGTGTCGGTGGCGTCGGCCATCACTGCACCACCAGCGGGTCGCCGCGCCAGCGGTCGGCCATGTCCTCCCGCCCGATGCGCTGCTGGAGCAGGACGATGCCCTCGAGCAGGGCCTCGGGCCGGGGCGGGCAGCCGGGGATGTAGACGTCGACGGGCACGATCTGGTCGACGCCCTTGGTGACCGAGTAGCTGTCCCAGTACGGGCCGCCGCAGTTGGTGCACGAGCCCATGGAGATCACGTACTTGGGGTCGGCCATCTGCTCGTACAGGCGCTTGATGGCGGGGACCATCTTGTCGGTCACGGTGCCGGAGATGACCACGACGTCGGCCTGGCGGGGGCTGGCCGGCAGCGGGATCACGCCCAGGCGCATGACGTCGTAGCGCGGGGACGCGAAGGCCGCGCCCATCTCGATGGCGCAGCAGGCCAGACCCCACTGGTACGCCCAGAGGCTGTACTTGCGGGCGGTGTTGAGCAGGGAGGTCAGGGGCTTGGGGAGCTTGCCACTCTCGACGAGACCCATCAGACGACGTTGTCCTGGTTTGGTGTCACGGATGTCAGATCCAGCGGAGGACCTTCTTCTTCCACGCGTAGAGCAGACCGAGGGCGAGGATGGCGATGAAGATGCCCATCTCGACGAACCCGAACCAACCGTAGGCCTCGGCCCGGGTGGCGAACGGGAAGATGAAGACGGCCTCGACGTCGAACAGCACGAACAGCAGGGCGAACAGGTAGTAGCGGACCTGGGTCTGCCCCCACATCGACCCCGCAGGGTCGACGCCGGACTCGTAGTTGACGTACTTCTCGGGCTGCGGCCGGGTCGGTCGGACGAGGCTGCCGAGGCCCATGATGGCTGCCACGAGCGCCACCGCGACGACCAGGAAAATCCCGACCGTCAGGTAGGAGCGGAGGAAGTCCGACACGTGGCGGGAGCCTAGTGAGCGTTTGCACGAGGGGCCAAAGCCGCTCGTGACCTGGGATTGGGGTGTGTCCGACCCGTTCCGTCAGCCGCAGTCGTTCACGAAGCGGATGACGTCGTACTGCCCCACGGTGACCCCGATGACCGTGGTCCCGTCGGTGGCGAAGGCGATCCCGAGGCCGTTGCCGGCGTCGGCCCGGAGGATCCGGCCCCGGGGGATGAACGGGTGGTCGCGGTCGTCGATGTTGCCGGCGTAGGCCATGAGCACCTGGTCCTGGGGGGCGCCGAGGCCGATGTTGGTGCCTGCGCTGGTGCGCACGGTGGGGAGGGCCGACTCGATGCCGATGGCGGCGAGCACGCCCTCGGCCGGGTCGCTCGGCCCGGCGCTGGCCGTCGGGGTTGCGGAACCGGAGCCGCAGGTCGAGCGCCCCGGTGACCTTGGCGTCGTAGCAGGTGCCCCCGGAGCCCCGGAACGTGGCCTGGTCGGGCTGGATCAGCACCCCGGCGGCCTGCAGCTCGCCGAGCGTGGCCCCGATGCGGAGGGGGCCGACGCCCGCCGGGTCGAGCGGGGCGGTGGGCTCGACGGTCCCGGGGGGCAGCGTGGTGGTGGGCTGCGTGGGCGTCGTGTCGCCGGCGTCGTCGTCGCCGGTGGCGGCGGGCTCGTCGCCGGCGTCGTCGCCGGTCTGGTCGGTGGGATCGTCGGTCGCGAGGTCGTCGTCGGGGTCCTGGAGGGCGGCGACGGCGATCAGCAGGGCGAGGACCCCGGCCACGGCGGCGACGATGAGCCGGCCCCCGGACCGGCGGGGCGGGGTGACGTCGGTGGTGCCCCCGGCGAGCGTCTTGGCCAGATGCCGGTCGTCGATGACGGGCGGCGGCTGGGTGATCGGCCGGATCGCCGCCCGGGGCGCCAGCCGCAGCTGCGGCTCGTCGGCCAGCCGGGCGTCGAGGTCGGTCCAGAACCCGGACCGGTGCTCGGGCGGCCGCATCCGCTGCAGCGCCACGGCGGTCGGCGGCGCCGCCGTCGGCGTCGGCGTCGGCGTCGGGGGTGTCGACCCCGTCGTCGCTCACGGTGACCCGGCCTCGGACACGGGCTCGACCTCGTCCTCGTCGGGCCCGGGATCGGCCGGCGCGGCCTTGGCGGGCGGCGGCTTGCGCCGGCGGTTCCCGCGGTTGCGGCGCGCCCGCGGCTCGATGACCCGCCCGTTCCCGTTCCCGTTCCCGGCGGTCTGTCGTCCCTCACCGCGGATATCCGCGGTGACAGACGCCAGACCGGGATCGGCCTCGGGCTCGGCTGCCGGCGCCTCGGGCTCGGGCTCGGGGCCTCGGCTCCGGGCCTCGGGCTCGGTCGCCTCGGGCCTCGGTCGGCTCGGGCTCTGCGGGCCTCGGCTGCCGGCGCTCGGGCTCGGGGGTCGGGGCCTCGGTCGCTCTCGGGGTCGGCCTGGCGGGGCGGGCTTCGGGCGGCGGGGGGAGGTACGGGGCCAGGGTGGCGCGGGCGGCCTCCAGGCGGGCCTGGAAGTCGGCCGGGGCGAGGCCGAGGATCCTGGCCGCGCCCTCGGGGGTGAAGCCCTCGCGGTCGACCAGGACGACCGCGACCCGGTCCGTCGGGGGCAGCGACGCCAGGCCGGCCCGGGTGCCCTTGCCGGGGCTCGGGGGCGGCGGGTCGCCGTCGCGGCGGAGGGCGTCGATGCACGCGTTGTAGGTCACGCGGTACAGCCACGCGCCCGCGTCGTCCTTCGCCGTCAGGCGGACCACGTCCCGCCAGGCGCGCAGGTAGGCCGACGCCAGGGCCGCGTCCATGGCTCCCGGGTCCAGGAGCAGGGCGTAGGCCAGGCCCCGCAGCCGGGCGTCGTAGCGGCCCACGAGCGCGCCAAAGGCCCTCCGGTCACCCTGCTGGGACCGGCGCACCAGGCTCGCGTCGCTCAGTCGTCGGGTCTTGGGCACAGTCGTGGGCTCAGTTCGGGCACCGCCGCCACATTGTGGGGGAGCGCGGAGGCGCCATGGGGGATTTCACCACACGACCGGCATGCCCGTCAGCCGGACGCGAGCGTCAGGACCGGTACGGCGTCCCTCGCCAGGTCCGCGATCGACCCGGGCCACACCCCGACCACCAGCGTGACGGCCACGCACACCGCCAGGGCGATCGTCGCCCCCGCCGGGATCGGGAACCGGGGCGTCGCCGGCGCGTCGTCCGGGTCCGTCATGTAGAGGTTGACCGTGATCCGCAGGTAGAGGAACGCCGAGATCACCGACGACATCATCGCGATCACGGCCAGCCACGCCGAGCCCGCGTCCACCGACGCGGTGATGACGTAGAACTTGGCGAAGAAGCCCGAGGTCAGCGGCACCCCCGCCTGGGCGAGCAGGAACACGGTCAGCAGCAGCGCGAGGGCCGGCTGCGACCGGCTCAGGCCCCGGTAGTCGTCCAGGCTGTGGTGGCTGTCGCCCTTCCGCCCCACGAGCGTGATCACGCCGAACGTCCCCGCGATCAGGAACGTGTACGTGGCCAGGTAGAACAGCGCCGCCTGCACGCCCTGCTGCGTGGCGGCCTGCACCCCGACGAGCACCCAGCCCGGCGTGGTTGATCGAGCTGTACGCCATCATGCGCTTGATGTCGGTCTGCACGACCGCCAGCACCGCGCCCACCAGCAGCGTGGCCACGGCCAGCGCGTAGATCATCGGCTGCCAGTCGACCTTGTACGAGTCGAAGGCCAGCACGAACACCCGGATCAGCCCGGCGAAGCCCGCGACCTTCACGCCCGAGGCCATCCACGCCACCATCGGCGACGGGGCCCCCTGGTACACGTCGGGGGTCCAGAAGTGGAACGGCACCGCCGCCACCTTGAACCCGAGGCCGACCAGCATCAGCGCCAGGCCGGCCAGCAGCAGGCCGTCCTCCTGCAGGACGTTGGCGCTGAGCGTGTCGAGGATCTCGACCAGGTTCGTCGTGCCGGTCCCGCCGTAGACCATCGCGATCCCGTACAGGAAGAACCCCGACGAGAACGCGCCCAGCACGAAGTACTTGATGCCCGCCTCCTGCGACGTCACCCGCCGCCGGTGCATGGCGGCCAGGACGTAGACGGCGATCGACAGGATCTCGAGCCCCAGGAACAGCACGATCAGGTCGTTGGCCTGGGCCATGATGACCCCGCCCGACGCCGACAGCAGCACGAGCACGTACGGCTCGACGCCCTCCAGGCCCTCCCGCCGCAGGTAGCCGTCGGTCAGCAGCGCGGCCAGGACCACCGCCACCGCGATCACCACGGTCATGAACACCGAGAACCCGTCGACGCCCACGGCCCCGGCCATCGTCGAGAACGGGCCCCGGTCGGCGTCGTTCACCTCCCGCCACAGCGGGACCGACGCCGCCACCGCCCCCAGCGCCACCAGGCAGGTGAACACCGTGTACGGCACCGTCGTCGTCCGCGACCGGACGAAGGACGCCGCCAGCATCAGCAGGAGCGCCCCGCCCACCAGCACGAGCATGGGCGCGACCGCGCCCCAGTCGACCCCGGGCGTCTCGATCGGCGTCGGGTCGACGGGCAGGGGCTGGGACGCCAGGAAGCCGATCACTCGCCCGCCTCCTGGCTCTCGGTCGTCGGGGACACGAAGTCGCTGTTCTCGTCCACGTGCTCGATCAGCCGGTCGACCGACGGCTGCATGCGCTCGAGCATGGGCTTCGGGTACACGCCGAGGAACACGATGAGCGCGATCAGCGGGGCCAGGACCAGGCCCTCGGACCACGTGATCTCGGGGAAGGACCGGTTCTCGTCGTCGGGCGTGCCGTGGAACACCCGCTGGTAGGCCCACAGCAGGTAGAGGGCGGCCAGGATCACGCCGACCGCGGCGATCACCGTCCACCAGCGCCGGGTGAGGAACGACCCGATCAGCACCAGGAACTCGCCGACGAAGCCGTTGAGCCCGGGCAGGCCGATGGACGACAGCATCACCACCGTGAACACCGCGGCGAAGATCGGGGCCACCTTCTGGAGGCCCTTCAGCGAGGCGATCTCACGGGTGTGGCGCCGCTCGGAGATCATGCCGACGAGGAGGAACAGCGCCCCCGTGGACAGCCCGTGGTTGACGTTCTGCATCAGGCCGCCCTGCAGGCCCTGGGTGGTGATGGCGAACGTGCCCAGCACGATGAAGCCGAGGTGGGCCACGGACGAGTACGCCACCAGGCGTTTCAGGTCCTTCTGCATGGTGGCGACGATGGCGCCGTAGATGATGCCGATGACCCCGAGGGTGACCAGCGCGGGCGCGAAGAAGTTGGCGGAGTCGGGGAACAGGTAGAGCCCGAAGCGCACCAGGCCGTAGGTGCCCAGCTTCAGCAGCACGCCGGCCAGGATCACCGACCCGGCCGTCGGCGCCTCCGTGTGGGCGTCCGGTAGCCACGTGTGGACCGGGAACAGCGGCACCTTGACCGCGAAGGCGATGGTGAAGGCCAGGAAGATCCAGCGGGCCGCCGCCCAGTCGAACGGGTTGGCGCTCGACGAGTCGTCGACCACCGTGCGGCTCTCGGCGATCTCCACCAGGTCGAAGCTGAGCGGCACGCCGGCCTGCAGCTCGTCGACCTCGGCCTGCTCGCCCTCCGTCGGCTCGCCCTGCGCGTCGAGCAGGATCTGCTGCGCCTCCTCCCGCCGCTCGTCCTGGATGGCGTCGCGGTGCAGGAAGGCGAGCGCCACGATGCCGACCAGCATCAGGGCCGAGCCGAACATCGTGAACAGGAAGAACTTCAGCGCCGCGTACACCCGGCGGCTGTAGCCCCACCCGCCGATGATGAAGTACATCGGCACCAGCACGATCTCGAACATCACGAAGAACAGGAAGAGATCGAGCGACACGAACACGCCCAGGCAGCCCGCCTCGAGCATCAGCAGCCAGGCGTAGTACGGCTTGGGGTCGTGGCTGGGGGTGGAGCCGAGGAGGGCGATCGGGAACATGATCCCGGTCAGCACGACGAGGAACAGCGAGATGCCGTCGATGCCCACGTGCCAGGAGATGCCGAAGTCGGCCACCCACGACCGGTTGGTCTCGAACTGGTAGCCGGCGTCCGACGGGTCGAACGCCGTCAGCAGGTAGATCGTCAGGGCGCCGGTGGCGACGGAGAACAGCACGGCGACGCCCCGCAGCAGCTCGGACCGGGACCGGGGCACCAGCCCCACCGCCAGGCAGCGCGCGCCGGCGCGGGCAGCAGCACCAGGGCGGTGAGGATCGGGAAGTGCAGGGCGTAGCGGTCGGGGCACTAGAGGCTGATCCTGGTCAGGAAGTAGCCGAGGACGATGACCACACCGGTGGCCACGCCCAGGGCGTAGGAGCGGACGAAACCGGACTGCACGGTCCGCAGCCGCCGGCCGGCGCCGGCGACCACGTGGGCGACGCCGTTCACGGCGCCGTCGACGATGTGGGCGTCGAACCAGGCCACGGCCTCGAACCCCTTGGTCCCGGGGCCGGCCACGAAGGCGGACACGGCCTCGTCGTAGTGGTAGGCGTGGGCCAGCAGCTCGGGCTCGACGACCCGGCCCCGGCGCCGGAGGTACACCCGGGTGGCGATGGCGATGCCGAGGAGGGCCGCGATCACCGCCACGACGGCCAGGCCGACCTTGGTGGCCGTGGTCACGTCGATGTGCAGCTCGTTCTCCTCGACCACCGGCGCCAGCCAGCGCTCGAGGAAGTGCACGTCGGTGGTGAACGGCAGGTTGAGGCCGCCGCCCACGAACGACAGGACGGCCAGCACGACGAGCGGCAGCGTCATGATCCACGGCGACTCGTGGGGCTCGCCGTGGGCGCCGTGCCCGGCGTGGGCGTCGGCGCGGCGTCGGGGTCGGCGGGCCCGGGGTTCGCCCCGGCGCCGGCCGCCACGGGCGCCTCGACGGCCGCGTGCTCCTCGTCCTCGGACCAGCGGGCCTTGCCGAAGAACACCAGGTAGACCTGGCGGCTCATGTAGTAGGCGGTCAGCAGCGCCGTGACCAGGCCGATGCCCCACAGGATCTTGCCCTGCACCCCGGGGCTGCCCCAGACGAACAGCAGGATCTCGTCCTTGGACCAGAAGCCGGAGAACGGCGGCACGCCGGCGATCGACAGCCAGCCGACGATGAAGGTGGCCGCCGTGATCGGCATGAACTTCCGCAGCCCGCCCATCCTGCGCATGTCCTGCTCGCCGCCCAGGCCGTGGATCACCGACCCGGAGCCGAGGAACAGCAGCGCCTTGAAGAAGGCGTGGGTGACCATGTGGAAGATGGCGGCCACGTAGGCGCCCACCCCCACGGCCAGGAACATGTAGCCGAGCTGGCTGATGGTCGAGTACGCCAGCACCTTCTTGATGTCGTTCTGGGCCACGGCGATGGTGGCGGCGACGAGCGCGGTGATCGCGCCGGTCCAGGCGATGACGTCGGGCACCCAGTCGTAGCCCGTGGCCAGGATCGGGTTGACCCGGGTCATGAGGTACACGCCGGCCGTGACCATCGTGGCCGCGTGGATCAGCGCCGAGACGGGGGTGGGGCCGGCCATGGCGTCGGGCAGCCAGATGTACAGCGGGATCTGCGCCGACTTGCCCACCGCGCCCACGAACAGCAGCAGGCCGATGGCGGTGGCGGTGACCGCGGCCAGCCCCTCGACCCCCGCGAACAGCTCCAGGTAGTCGACGGTGCCGGCGGCGGCGAAGGCCAGGAAGATGGCCAGCATGAAGCCCCAGTCACCGATGCGGTTGGTGATGAACGCCTTCTTGCCGGCGCTGGCGTTGGCCTCGTCGCTGAACCAGAACGAGATCAGGAAGTACGAGCAGGCCCCCACGCCCTCCCAGCCGAGGAACGTGATCACCAGGTTGTTCCCGAGCACCAGCATCAGCATCGAGAAGATGAACAGGTTCAGGTAGACGAAGAACTTCGGCGAAGTCCCCGTCGCCGTGCATGTAGCCGATGGCGTAGAGGTGGATGAGCGTGCCCACCCCGGTGACGAACAGCGCCATCGTGATCGACAGCGGGTCGGCCAGGAACCCGACGTCGACCCGCAGGTCGCCCACCGGGATCCACTCGAACAGGATCTGGACGAAGTGGCGGTCCTCCGCCGGCTCGCCCAGCAGGCCGGCGAACACGACCAGGGTGGCCACGAAGCTGAGCCCGCTCATGGCCGTCGCCAGCCAGCCGGCGCCGGGCTCGCCCAGCAGGCGCCCCGCCACCAGCAGCACGAGGAAGCCGGCCAGCGGCAGCGCAGGGATCAACCAGACAGCATCGAGCACGGGATCAACCTTCGAGGATGGCGACGTCGTCGGCCGTGGCGTCGGGGCGCTTGTGGAGCAGGGCGACGATGATGGCCAGGCCCACCACCACCTCGGCGGCGGCCACCACCAGCACGAACACGACGACGGACTGGCCGCCGGTGTCCTCCAGCATGCGCGAGAACGTGACGAAGGTGAGGGTGACCGCGTTGAGCATGAGCTCGACGCACATGAACATCACCAGCGGGTTGCGCCGGATCAGCAGCCCGAAGGCGCCGATCGAGAACAGCACCGCCCCCAGCACCAGGTACCAGGCCGGCGTGACCTCCAGCGCGGCGATCACCGGCCCACCTCCTCGGGCTCGGCCTCGGCCTCGTCCTCGTCGTCGCCGCCGTCGTCGTGGCCGTTGCCCACGTACAGCTCGGGGTGGGCCCGGTGCTCGGCCTCCTCCATGCGCTCGGCGATCTCCTCGACCCGCTCCTCCTGGCCGGGGTCGACGATCTCGTCGTCGCGGCGGCTGCGCCGGGACAGCAGGACCGCGCCCACGACGGCGATCACGAGCAGGATCGACGTGATCTCGAACGCGAACAGGTAGTCGGTGAACAGCGACTCGCCCAGCCGGTTGATGTCGGGGACCTCGTCGTCGAACCCGCTGACGACGCCGGTGGCCTCGTAGCCGGTGCTGGCGATGGCGCCGAAGGTGAGCCCCAGGATGCCGAGCGACACCACGGCGGCCGCCACCCGCTGGCCGACCAGCGGCTCGACCTCGAGGTCGTCGGTGCGGTCGACGCCGAGCAGCATGATGACGAACAGGAACAGCACGACGATGGCGCCGGCGTAGACGATGACCTGCACCACGGCGAGGAAGTTGGCCTCCTCGGCCACGAACAGCACGGCGATGCCGAACAGCGTCCCCACGAGCGACAGCGCGGCGTGCACCGGGTTGCTGCTGGCCACCACGCCGACGGCGCCGGCCAGGCAGGCCGCGCCCGCGAAGACGAAGACGAAGAGCTCGACGCTCACGGGTTGGTCCCTTTGGCGTCGTGGTCGTGGTCGTCGTGGTCGTGGTCGTCGTGGCCGGGCGCGTCGTCGGCGGCGTGGCCGCCGGGCTCGCCCGGGTGGCTGAAGATGGCGTCGGCCTCCGCGGTCGAGGCCTCGGACTCCGGCACGGACTGGCCCTGCTCCGGCGGCCGCACGCCGAAGCCCAGCTCGCCCGACCACTGCACCCGGCCCTCGTAGGCGGCCGACCCGCTGGGCGACGTGGCCCGCATCCACGCCGAGGTCAGCGGGGCGACGTCGTCGATGTCGGACCAGTCCTCCCACGGCAGCCGCTTGGGCAGCCCGTCGTCGTCGACGACCAGCTCGGCCTTCGTGTACACCGCGTCGTCGCGGTTGGTGAAGCTGAACTCGAACAGCTTCGACTCGGTGATGGCCTCGGTCGGGCACGCCTCCACGCACAGGTCGCAGTGGATGCAGCGCAGGTAGTTGATCTCGTAGATGTAGCCGTAGCGCTCGCCCGGCGACACCGGGTCGTCGGGCGGGTTGTCGGCGCCCCGCACGTAGATGCAGCGGGCCGGGCACACGCCCGCGCACAGCTCGCACCCGATGCACTTCTCCATGCCGTCCTCGTAGCGGTTGAGGACGTGGCGGCCGTGCAGCCGGACCGGCTTGGTGCGCTTCCCACCGGTCGTGTGCTTGGAGTAGTCGCGGGTCAGCCGCTCCTCGAACAGCTTCTTGAACGTGACCCGGAACCCGTCGAGGTAGCCCATCAGACAAGCGCCTCCTCGTCGTCGTGGGCGCGGCGACGCTGCGCGGCGTCGATCGACATCGTGAGCAGCAGCCACGCGACGACCAGGACGGCGAACGAGCCGCCGACCACGACGCCCATGTTCCAGTCCTCGTCGCGCCCGATGTTGATGGCGCCGAGCAGCAGGATCCACCCGAGCGAGAGCGGGATCAGCGCCTTCCAGCCGATGTTCATCAGCTGGTCGTAGCGGAACCGGGGCAGCGTGGCCCGCACCCACACGAAGATGAACAGGAACACGAACACCTTGAGCGAGAACCAGATCACGCCCCACAGCCAGCCCGGCCCGATGAACACGGGGCCGGCCGGACCCCCGAAGAACAGGGTGACGATGATGGCCGACATCGTGATCGTGTTCATGAACTCGGCCAGGTAGAACAGCGCGAACCGGAACGAGGAGTACTCGGTGTGGAACCCGCCGACCAGCTCCTGCTCCGCCTCGACCAGGTCGAACGGCGGGCGGTTCAGCTCGGCGGTGCCGGCGATGAGGAACACCACGAACGGCACCAGGCCGGTGGCGATGACGTTCCAGCGCGGTAGGCCGAACGACCCCGACAGGTCGTAGCCGCCGCCCGACTGGGCCAGCACGATCTCGTGGGTGGACAGCGACCCGGCCAGCATGACCACGGCCACCACCGACAGGCCCAGCGCCGCCTCGTAGCTGACCATCTGGGCCGTGCCCCGCACCGAGCCGAGCAGCGAGTACTTCGACCCCGACGACCAGCCGGCCAGCATCACGCCGTACACGGCGATCGACGAGCAGGCCAGGATCAGCAGCACGCCGATCGGCGGGTCCGCCAGCTGCATGTACGTGTCGTGGCCGAAGATGCGGACGACGCCGTCGCTGGTGCCGTCGAACGCCCCGCCGATCGGCACGATCGAGAACACGACGAACGCCGGGACCGCGGACAGGAACGGGGCCAGGATGAAGACCCGCCGGTCGGCCTTGGCCGGGATCAGGTCCTCCTTCATGATCAGCTTCAGCCCGTCGGCCAGGGTCTGGAGCAGGCCCCAGGGTCCGGCCTTGTTGGGGCCCACCCGGTTCTGGAAGTCGGAGATCAGCTTCCGCTCGAACCAGATCATGAGGATCACGGCCACCAGCAGCAGGCCGAACGCGATCAGCGTCTTGAGCAGGACGATGAGGACCTCGGTCAGGCCGATGCCCCCCGACAGCAGCGGATCGAGCCCGAACATCACGGCCGCTCCACCCGCACGTCGGTCACCGGGGCGTTGCCGTCGATGAGCACGTTGGCCCGGCCGCCCGCCTGGTTGGCGTGGACGAGCGCGATGCCCCGCGGCACCCCGGCGTCGGGGACGGTCGGCACGGTGACGTTGCCGCGGTTGGACGTGACCCGCACGTCGTCGCCCGCCCCCACGCCCAGGCGGTCGAAGTCCTGCGGGTTGAGCCGCAGCGTGGCGGGCTCGGCCAGGTCGGCCAGCGACGGCGAGCTGCGCACCAGCGTGCCCCGGTCGTAGAGCTTGCGGGTGACGACCAGCCGCAGCGAGTAGGCGTCGAGCAGCGGCGGGTCGATGATCGTCCACACCGGCAGCGGCACGCCCACCTCGGGCGCCCCGGACCCGGCCTCGCCCTCGGCTGCCTCGTCGGCGTCGTCCGCGACGCCGTCGCCCTCGACCGCGGCCTCGGCGGCGGCCACCGCCGCGGGCTCGGCCGGCGCGGCGGACGCCGGCGGCACGTCGACCGTCGCCTCGGCCCCGGCGGCGGTGGCGGGCTCGCCCTCGGTCCCGGCCTCGCCGGCCGTGGCCGGTTCGGGTTCGGGCGCCCCGTGGCCGTTGCGGCGGGCGGGCAGCGCCACGACCACGCCGTCCTGGCCGGCCGCGGTGCGCAGCGCCCCGTGGGCCAGCCCGGCGAACGCGGGCGCGACGGCGGCGATCTCGTCGGCGATCTGGGCCGGCGACTCCAGCCCCAGGTCGGTGCCGAGGCGGTAGGCCAGCTCGGCGGCGATGCCCCAGTCGGCCTGGGCGGTGCCCGGGGGGGTGACCTCGCGGGCCACCGAGGTCACCCGGCCCTCCAGGTTGGTGGTGGTCCCGTCGACCTCGGCGTAGCCCGCGGCCGGCAGCACCACGTCGGCCTGCTTGACCGACTCGGTGAGGAACTGGTCGCAGGCGATGACCGTGCGGGCGCCGGCCAGGCCCCGCTCGGCCAGGTCGCGGTCGGGGAAGTCGGCCAGCGGGTCGGCCCCCAGCAGCACCAGGGTGTCGATCTTGCCGTCGGCCGCCGCCCGCAGGATGCCGGCGGCGTCGAGGCCCCGGGCCGTGGGCAGCGTCGGCCAGTGGGCGGCGAACCAGTCGCGCCCGGTGTCGAGCGTGACCCGCCCGGGCAGCAGGCCGGGCGCCATGCCCAGCTCCAGCGCGCCGTGGACGTTGGACCGGCGCAGCGCGGACAGGAACCGCACGTCCGGCCGGGCGTGGTGGATGGCCGCGGCCGCGGCGGCGATCGAGCGGGACGACTCGGCCAGGTTGGCCCGGCCCAGCAGCACCGTGACCGGCCCCTCGGCCATCAGGGCGGCGGCGGCCCGCAGCGACTCCGGCGCCACGCCGCCCACGTCGTCGTCGGCGTCGCCGGCCAGCAGCGCCCGCACCACCGGCAGGGCGTGACCCGGCCGGTAGCGCAGCGACTCGGTGACCAGCTCGTCGGCGACCCCGGTGCGGGTCGACGCCAGCTCGACGATGCGGACCCCGTCGTTGCGGACCGCGTGGCGCAGCCGCAGGAACAGGACCGGCAGCTCCTCCTTGACGTCGGGCCCGAGGACCAGCACGGTCCCGCCCGGCGCGCAGGCCTCGTCGATGGTGGCCCGGGGCAGGCCCAGCACCACCTCGGCCGGCAGCCCGTCACCGAGCTGGGCGTCCACGTGGTCGGAGCCCACGACGCCCTTGGCCAGCTTCGTCCAGGCGTACTGCGACTCGTTGGTCAGCCGCGAGCCGCCGATGACGCCGAACCCGCCGGGCCCGGAGCGGTCGAGGCCCTGGCTGATCGCCCCGGCGGCCCGCCGCAGCGCGTCGTTCCAGGTGGCCGGCTTGAGCAGCAGGCCCTCGTCCCGCACGAGCGGGCTGCCCAGGCGCTCCTCGCTGTTGACCCCCTCGAAGTCGAAGCGGCCCTTGTCGCACATCCAGCTCCAGTTGACCGCGTCGACGTCGACGCCCAGGTAGCGCAGCACCCGGTTGCGGCTCGACTGGACCACGACCCGGCACCCCACCGAGCACGACATGCACGTGGACTCGGACTGCTCGAGGTCCCACGGGCGGGCCTTGAACCGGTACGGCGTGGCCGTGAGCGCCCCCACCGGGCAGATCTGCACGGTGTTGCCGCTGAAGTAGCTGGCGAAGGGGTGGTCGGGGAACGTGTTGACCTGGGTCTCGTTGCCCCGGTCCATGAACGAGATCAGCGGGTCGCCCGCCACCTCGTCGGCGAAGCGGGTGCAGCGGTCGCACAGGATGCAGCGCTCCCGGTCGAGCAGCACCAGCTCGCTCACCGGGATCGGCTTCTCGAAGTGGCGCTTCTCCTCGACGAAGCGGCTCTCCCCCGGCCCGTAGGACATCGTCTGGTCCTGCAGGGGGCACTCGCCGCCCTTGTCGCACACCGGGCAGTCGAGCGGGTGGTTGACGAGCAGGAACTCGAGCACGCCCTCCTGCGCCTTGCGGGTCACCGGCGACTCGGTCGCCACCGTCATGCCGTCGCTGCACTCGATCATGCAGGAGGGCTGCAGCGCCGGGCCGCGGCCGGTGTCGATCTCGACGATGCACATGCGGCACATGCCCACCGGCGTCATGCGCGGGTGGTAGCAGAAGCGGGGGATGTAGATGCCGTTGCGCTCGGCGGCGTCGATGACCAGCTCGCCCTTGGCGGCCTCGATGGTCTGGCCGTCGACCGTGACGCTCACGGTGGTCGGCGCGGCGGTATCGGTCACGGCGTGGCTCCGACGGTGGACGGAGCAGCAATGTACGCCTTGCCGGCGATGGGCACGGTGATCTCGACGGGCTCGCCACCGCAGTAGGCGAAGAACTCGTCGCGGAAGCGCACGATCGCCGACGCGATGGGCGAGACGGCCGAGGGCCCGAGCGGGCAGATCGTCGTCTGCTTGGGCGGCCAGGCGATGGCCGGGCTGATGTTGTCGCAGATGTCGAGCAGCTTGTTCACGTCCGCCGGGCGGCCGTGGCCGTCGAGCATGCGCCGCAGGATCTTCTCCAGCCACGACGTGCCCTCGCGGCACGGCGTGCACTTGCCGCACGACTCGCGGGCGAAGAACCGCACCACGCGCCACGCCGCCTTGACCGCGTCGGTGGTCTCGTCCATCACCACGATGGCGCCCGACCCGAGCATCGACCCGGCCGCACCCACGGCCCCCGCCTCCAGCGGCAGGTCGAGGTGCTCCTCGAAGAACCACGGCGCCGAGACCCCGCCGGGGATGAACGCCTTCAGCTGGTTGCCGTCCACGATGCCGTCGCCGTACCGGGCGCCGTAGAGCAGGTCCCGGAACGTGGTGGTGCCGAACTCGACCTCGAACACGCCCGGGTTGCGGACGTGCCCCGACACCGCGAACAGCCGGGTCCCCCGCGAGTTCTCGGCCCCGAAGTCGGTGAACGCCGCCCCGCCGTTGGACACGATCCACGGCAGGTTGGACAGCGTCTCCACGTTGTTGACGACCGTCGGCTGCATGTACAGGCCCTTGGCGGCCGGGAAGTACGGCGGCTTGAGCCGCGGCATGCCCCGGTTGCCCTCCAGCGACTCGATGAGCGCCGTCTCCTCGCCCACGATGTAGGCCCCCGCTCCCCAGTGCAGGACGATGTCGACGGAGAAGTCGCTGTCGAGGATGCCCTTGCCGACGTAGCCGGCGGCGTAGGCGTCGTTGAGGGCCTGGGCCAGGCGCTCCTGCGCCAGCGCCATCTCGCCCCGCACGTAGAGGAAGGCCTGGCTGACGCCGATGGCGTAGCAGGCGATGAGCATGCCCTCGATGAGCTGGTGGGGGTCCCGCTCCATGAGGATGCGGTCCTTGTAGGTGCCCGGCTCGGACTCGTCGCCGTTCACCACCAGGTAGCGGGGGAACACGCCCGGCGGGCAGAAGCCCCACTTGACCCCGGCGGGGAAGCCGGCGCCGCCCCGCCCCAGCAGGCTGGCCGCCTTGACGTCCTCGGCCACCTGGGCCGGGGTCAGCGTCAGGGCCCGGCGCAGGGACTCGTAGCCACCGGTGTCGAGGTAGCGCTCCAGCGTGAACCCGTCGGGCAGGTCCCACCGGGACGTGACGATCCGCGGGATCTCGCGCGCGGCGGCGGCGTCGCTCACTGGTGCACCCTTCGGGATGCACGCAGTGACCGATCGGCCCTGCGGGCCGAGTACCACACTGTGCCCACGGTTCGCTCGCTTCGCTCGCTCACGTCGTGGCCTCCGTCTTGCCGGCGTCGTTGCGGGCCAGCCACACCGGCTCGACGTTGCGGTCGGGCGGGGCCACGCCGGCCCGGCGGTCCTCGGGGATCTGCTGGCGGACCCGGCTGAGCGTGCCGTGGCGGGGCACGTCGTGGGCCCGCTTGCCGGCCCGCAGGTCGTCGATCAGGACGTCGACCGCCTCGGGCGAGATCCGGTGGAAGTAGCGGTAGTTCACCTGCAGGCACGGCGCCTCGGTGCAGGCCGCGATGCACTCGACGTCCTCGAGCGTGAACTTGCCGTCGGGCGTGGTGCTGCCGGCCTTGATGCCGAGGCGGTGCTCCAGGTGCTCGAGCAGCTCCTCGCCGCCCGCGCAGCAGGCACGAGATGTTGGTGCACACGTTGACGATGTAGTCGCCCACGGGCTCGCGCTTGAACATCTCGTAGAACGACGCCGTGCCGAGCACGGCCGCGGGCGTCACGCCGACCAGCTCGGCGACGTGCTCCATCGCCTCCTCGGTCAGGTAGCCGTTCTGCTCCTGGGCCAGGTGCAGCAGCGGGATGAGCGCGGAGCGCGGCACCGGGTAGCGGGCGATGATCTCCTCGGCGATGGCGGTGTTCTCGGCCGTGAACTTGTTGCTCGACGGGCCGCTCGGGCCACGGGCTCCCTGTCCGGTCGCCCTCACCGGTCCACCTCGCCCATGATCGGGTCGACGGACGAGATGACCGCGACCGCGTCGGCGATGAGCCCGCCGCGCAGCATGTGGGGCATCGACTGCAGGTTCACGAACGACGGCCCCCGGATGTGCATGCGGTACGGGCGGGCCGAGCCGTCGCTCACGATGTAGCAGCCCAGCTCGCCGCGGGGGCTCTCGACGGCCCGGTAGACCTCGCCCTCGGGGACCTTGAAGCCCTCGGTGAAGATCTTGAAGTGGTGGATCAGGGCCTCCATCGACTCGTCGATGCGGGCCCGGGGCGGCGGCGTCACCTTGCGGTCCTGGATGCGGTAGTCGCCCGGCGGGAGCGCCTCCAGGATCTGGCGCACGATGGCCATCGACTCGCGCACCTCGTTGAGCCGGATGGCGTAGCGGTCGAAGCAGTCGCCGTAGCTGCCCACCACCACGCCGAACTCGACCTGGTCGTAGTACAGGTACGGCGTCTCCTTGCGGAGGTCCCAGGCGACGCCGGTCGAGCGCAGGATCGGCCCCGTCGCCCCCAGGGCGATCGCCTCGTCCGCGGTGATGATGCCCACGCCCTGCAGCCGCTCCCGCCAGATCGGCTGGCCGGTCATCAGGGTCTCGTACTCCTCCAGCCGGGGCTCGACCAGGTCGAGCACCCGCAGGGTGGCGTCCCGCCAGCCGTCGGGCAGGTCGGCGGCCACGCCGCCGGGGCGGATGAAGTTGTGGTTCATCCGCAGCCCCGTGATCATCTCGAGCAGGCGCAGCGTCTCCTCCCGCTCGCGCCAGCCGTAGATCATCATCGACACGGCCCCGAGGTCCATGCCGTTGGTGGCGAGGAACAGCAGGTGCGACGACATCCGGTTCAGCTCGCACAGCAGCATGCGGATCCACTGGGCCCGCGGCGGGATCTCCTCGTCGATGCCGAGCAGCGTCTCGGTGGCGAGCGAGAAGACCAGCTCGTTGAACAGCGGGGCCGCGTAGTCCATGCGGGTGACGTTGGTCGGCCCCTGGAGGTAGGTCAGCGTCTCGCCGGTCTTCTCCATGCCGGTGTGCAGGTAGCCGATGATCGGCTTGGTGCGCAGGACGGTCTCGCCCTCCAGCTCCAGCATGAGCCGCAGCACCCCGTGGGTGGACGGGTGCTGGGGGCCCATGTTCAGGATCATCGTCTGCTCTTCGTCAGACGGCTCCTGGTCGGCGAGGGCGGCGGCGTCGGCCTCGGACAGGCGCAGCACCGCCCCCAGCTCGCGCAGCAGCTCGGACGCGCCCGCCCCCTTGCGGGGGCCCATCTCCTGGACGCCTTCGCCGGTGCGGGACAGGTGGTCGGTGGCCGTCATCGGTGCACCTCCCGTCACCGGGCGTTCTGGACGCCCTTGAACTGGACCGGGATCGCACCCACGGGGTTGTCCTTCCGCAGCGGGTACCCGTCCCAGTCCTCGGGCATGAGGATGCGGGTCAGATCGGGGTGGCCGTCGAACGCGATGCCGAACATGTCGAACACCTCGCGCTCCAGCGCCTCGGTGCCCGGGTGCACGTCGAACAGCGACGGGCACGTCGCGTCGTCGGCCGGAACCTGCACCCGCAGGCGGAGCCGTTCGGCGGTGGCGTGCGACAGCAGGCCGACGACGACCTCGAAGCGGCCGGGCTCGATGCCGTCGGGCAGGTCGCGGCGCCCGCCGTAGGCGACGTAGTCGACCGCGGTGACGTCGACGCACACCCGGAAGCCCTCGTCGTCGCGCAGGGTGCGCACCAGGTCGACCAGCCCCTCGCGGGAGGGGTGCAGCACCGTCTGGCCCCGGCTCTCGGTCAGCGGGACGCCGTAGCGGGTGGGCGGGCCCTCGGGCGCGGCCTCCTCGGCGTCGGCCTCGGTGGCGGGCCCCTCGGCGCCCGTGGTCGTCGTCGGATCGCTCATGGTCAGCGACTCCCGGAGGATGCGACCGCGGGCTCGCGCACGCCGTCGCGCTGCTCGATGACCAGCCCGGCGCCGGCGCCGGTCTGCTGGCGGCGACGCAGCAGCTCACCCGACTCGATGCTGTCGCGCAGGGTCTCGATGGCGTGGATCAGCGTCTCGGGCCCGGGCGGGCACCCGGGGGCGTACACGTCCACCGGGACGATCTGGTCGACGCCCTGCACCAGCGCGTAGTTGTTGAACATGCCGCCGGTGCTGGCGCACACGCCCATCGAGATGACCCACTTGGGCTCCATCATCTGGTCGTGGATCTGGCGCAGCACCGGGGCCATCTTCTGGGACAGCCGGCCGGCCACGATCATGATGTCGGCCTGGCGGGGCGAGGCCCGGAACACCTCCATGCCGAACCGGGCCAGGTCGTAGTGGGCGCCGCCCGCCCCCATCATCTCGATGGCGCAGCACGCCAGGCCGAACGTCACCGGCCACGACGACTTGGCGCGCGACCACTGGATCAGGTCCTCGAGCTTGCCCGTGAGGAAGTTGTGGTCGATCCCCTCGAAGCCCTTCGACATGTCCCAGCCCATCAGGCCGCCACCTCCTTGCCGTCGCCCTCGCGGCCCTCGAGGCCGACGCGGCGGACCGTCGTGCGGGTGGTGCGTTCCTCGGACACCAGCGGCGACTGGCGCCGGGCCTGGTGGATCGGGCCCCAGTCGAGCGCCCCGTTGCTGATGAGGTAGACGAAGCTGACGAACACCGCGAGGGCGAACACCAGGATCTCGACCAGGCCGAAGGCGCCGAGGTTCCGGTAGATGACCGCCCACGGGTACAGGAAGATGATCTCGATGTCGAAGACGATGAAGATCATCGCCACCAGGTAGAACCGCACCGGGAACCGCTGGGGGGCGTCCCGGGAGGGCAGGATGCCCGACTCGTAGGGCGCCGACTTGGCGCTGGTCATCCGGCGGGGGGCCAGCAGCCTCGACATCATGCAGGCTGATCGCCGCGAACGCGATGGCGAGAACCGTCATCGTGACGACGGGAAGGTACTGGCCCATGCTGGTCAACCTCCGGTCGTGGCGGGTACCGGCGCCGAGCGGTGCTCGACGACGCGGCGGTCGCGCACGTGAAGCATGGCGCACAACAGCCCGAAGGTCAGGGCCGAGCCGATCGTGAGCAGTGCGGCCGGCAGCCGGCGCTCGCCGATGTCGCGCACCAGCACCGCGGACACCACCTGGGCGTCGGGGTCGGCCTCGGGCGGCGGCAGCGCCTCGCCGGGCACCTCCTCCTGCGCGAGGGCCGGCTGGAACTGGACCACGGCGTAGTGCGGCGGGTTCGTGATCCGCAGCGTGTTGCTGACGCGGTTGGTGATGCGGTCCCAGATGCCGTCGCCCTCGCGCTGCGGCTTGCCGCCGGTCTCGAACGTGTAGGTGTAGACCCGGGCGGTCGCGTCCTCCAGGCCGGGGATGGCCCCGTCGACCAGCACGGCGTCGACGGCCGTCTGGGCCTCGCCGCGGGAGGCGTCGGAGGCGGGGAGCAGCGTCCACTCGTTGAGCTCGTCGGCGTGCTCCTCGCTCAGCGCCTCGACCTCCTCGGGCGTGAGCTCGTTGACCTCCACCGCCGCCGGCAGCGTCGAGGTGTCGATGTCGTGGACCTTCTCGTTCAGCGACTCGCTCAGGTCGCCGTAGACGATCTCCTGCACCTCCCAGGAGGGGATGCGCCCGGAGGGGCCCTGGCCGGGCGGGTAGATCCACCAGGTCAGGCCGTGGATGATCATCCAGCCGAAGAAGGCGGTGAGCACCAGCAGGAAGCCGAGCCGGTTGGCGACGTCGGTCGCCAGGATCAGGTACACGGACCCCATGAGCACCACGACGCCCACGAGGACGGCGAGGATGCCGCGGATCTGCGGGTCCCAGGCGATGCCGGCGAGTACGGGCAGGACGTCCACGGTCAGCCTCCCTCACCCTGCTCCGCGGTCAGCTCCTCGACCGACGGTGCGTTGGGCGGGTTGGGTGTCTCGGTCGCCGGCAGGGCCGCCTCGTAGCGGGCGATGGCGGCGATCATGTCGGGGGTGAGCATGCCGTCACCCTCGGTCTCGATGGTGTTGGGGTCGTCACCGAAGCTGGGCATCCGGCCGCTGCCGATGCCGTTGCGGCCGTACAGCTCGCCGTCGACGCTGCCCGTGGTGACGAACGTGACGAGCTGCTCGTAGGTGGCGAACTGGCGGGGGATCAGGCCGCCGGTGAGGTTGGGCCCGAAGGCGCCGCTGCCCGGCGGGAAGCCGACGTAGCTGGACAGGTCGGCGTCGGGGGGCGAGACGGCGTCGTCGCCCTCGAGGATGATCGACCAGCCCCGGGTGTGGCAGCGGGCGCAGGCGAAGGCGCCGCCGGCCGCGTCCTGGTTGAACAGCGCCTCGCCGGCCGCGGGGTCGTCGTAGTCGATCTCGTCGATGGCGGCGTCGATCTCCTCGTCGCTGGCGCCTTCCTCGACGAGCCCGAGGTCCTCGGCCAGGGCCACCTCGGCCTCGTGCTGCGACTCCTCCGCGGAGAGCTGGATCGAGGCCAGGTAGTCGACGATGTTGGAGATCTGCTGCTCGTTGAGCGGGCCCTTGTTGACCGCCGCGCCCCAGCCCGGCATGGGCGAGAACGGGCGGCCGTAGTTGATGATGTACTCGACCTCTTCCCGGGTGAACCGCAGCAGCACGGTGTCGAGCGCGGGCGCCCGCCAGTTCACCGTGGCGACGAAGTCACCGTCGGGGTCGAGGATCGTGTAGGGCGCCTGGCCGCCCGTGCCCTCGGGGCCGTGGCAGTTCTGGCACTGCGAGCCCTCGACGTACTGCTCCTCGCCCCGCTTCACGAAGGAGTCCTGGAAGGTCGCCGCGGCCCCCTCCATGCGGGCGGGCTCGTTCAGCCAGTACAGGGGCAGGCCGACGGCGACGATGACCAGCAGGATCAGCGCCCACCGCAGCGTGCGGTTGAGCTTGGTGGTCTCGAGCTCCTCGTCGCTGAGGTAGGGCTTGCGGTTGGGGGCCAGCTCGATCTCGGAGCCGACCTCGGCCCGGCCGGCCCGGACGTTGGCGATGGCGTAGATGGCGAAGCCGAGGAGCAGCACCGCCACGATGACGGCGCCGATCGTCGTGACCGTGCTGGCCGCCAGCACGGTCGGGAACGCGAACGGGGACAGCATCAGTGGCCGCCACCCGAGACGCAGTGGGGGCCCTCGGCCTCCTGGCCGGTGGTGTTGGTGCCGATGGGCGGGCCGGCGATCACCGTGCCGGTGTCGACGACGATCTGCTCACCGTTGACCTCCATGGCGAAGTGGTCCATGCCCCGGGGGGCCGGGCCGCCCTTCTTCTCGCCCACCCGGTTGTACTGCGAGCCGTGGCAGCCGCACTCGAACCACTGCGAGCTGACGCAGGACGGCACCCGGCAGCCGAGGTGGGGGCACTTCTGCCACAGGGCGACGAGCCCGGCCTCCATGCCGGACAGCTCGGGCGGCGAGTAGACGGCCTTGGCCTTGTCCAGCGCCTCCGAGGGGTAGTTGGTCATCCACATGCGGCCCTCGGGGTAGTAGGCGAAGCCGCTGCCCTCCTCGATCTTGGCGTTGATGTCGTCGATCTTGCCGACGTTGATCTTGGAGCCGAAGCCGCCGGAGTTGGACGGCCAGATGAAGGCGAGCACCGAGGCGCCGAAGCCCGCCAGGCCGAAGGCGAACGTGGCGACGATCGAGCGGTTGAAGAACTGCCGGCGGGTGACGCCGATGGTCTCCTCGTCCGGTGGCACCCACGCCACCGGCGCCTTCTCGACCACCTTGACCGGCTTGTCGGCCTCCCGGCGGGCGACCACGGCCGCCAGCTCGACCTCGCGGCCGGTCAGCGGGGCGGCCTCGCCCGTCTCCGACAGCGCCACGGGCCCCCGGTCGCGCCGCGCCGTCTCGCTGCTCATGACCCCGGAGACGACGTCGGTGTCGCGGCGGCGGGCGGTGGCGAGCAGCAGCACGCCGGCCAGCACGACGAGGACGAGCCCGGCGATGGCGATGATCGTTGTGGTGCTCACTGGGCCTCCCTCCGGTCGGCCCGAGTGAGCCCATCGCCGCTTCGCGGCGAGAAGTGCACCGTGCTCATGATTCGCTCACTGCGTTCGCTCATGTCTGCCTCGGAGCTCAGAGCTCGAAGAACAGACCTGCGTTCCAGGGGAACACGAAGTTCTGTCCGGGACCTCGGAAGAACGAGCCGATGAGGACCAGCACCGCCCACGACATCAGGAAGATCGTGAACAGCGAGATGGCGAACTTGCGGTCCTCGGGCTTGTTGGACGGGTTGCGGTCGGTGTACGGCGCCAGGATCAGGCCGATGAGGCCGAACCCGGGCAGGGTCACGCCCGCCACCATCGGGTGGAACATGGTGAGCAGTTCCTGCAGGCCCAGGAAGTACCAGGGGGCCTTCGACGGGTTGGGCGTCTGGTTGGAGTTCGCCAGCTCCAGCAGCGGGGCGTTGACGAACACGGAGAACACCAGCGTGAACGCCGTGCAGGCGAGGGCGGCGACGAACTCGGGGCCGAGCAGGTGGGGCCACACGTGGACCTTGTCCTGGGGGACGGCCTTGACGTCCTGGATGGACCCCGACTTGACCACCGTGAGCAGGCGCTGCGTGTGCCCGCCGGGGCCGGTGGCCAGCGGGGGCGCGGCCGCGGCGGCGGCCGGCGCCGGGGCGGTGGCCACCGCGGTGGCGGTCCCGCCGCCACCCCCGGCGTCGCCGCCGGCGGTGCGGGCCTTGGCGGCCTTGGACCGCTCCAGCAGGTGGGCGGGGATGCGGCTGGCGGCCTCGCTCTTGGGCTCGTCCGCGGCGGCTGCGGGCTGCTCGGGCGTGGCCGCGGCCTCGCCCCCGCCCGACTTGGCGGCGGCCTTGCGCCGGGCCTCCTCGGCCCGCTTGCGCAGATGTTCGGGGATCTCGGTCATGGGATCGGTGCCTCGGAGTCCCTCACAGCGGCCCGGAGACGCCGCCGTCCTTGCGGACACGCCAGAAGTGGATGGCCATGAAGATCACGATGACGAACGGCAGCAACAACACGTGCAGCACGTACCACCGCAACAACGTGTCGGTGCCGATCTCGGACCCACCCAGCAGGGCGAAGCGCACCTGGTCGCCGAACACGGGGGTGTACCCCATCATGTTGGTGCCCACGGTCACGGCCCACAGCGCCAGCTGGTCCCACGGCAGCAGGTAGCCGGTGAACGAGAGCAGCAGCGTCAGCGTCAACAGCACGACGCCGATCACCCAGTTGAACTCGCGGGGCGGCTTGTAGGCGCCGTGGTAGAAGACGCGGGCCATGTGCAGGAAGACGGAGATCACCATGAGGTGGGCCGCCCATCTGTGCATGTTCCGCACGAGCAGGCCGAAGGTCACCGACGTCTGCAGCGTGTAGATGTCGTCCCACGCCTGGGCGGCGGTGGGCCGGTAGAAGAACATCAGGAAGATGCCCGTCACCGTGAGCAGGATGAACAGGAAGAAGCTCAACCCGCCCAGGCACAGCGTGTAGCTGACCTTGACCGCGTGCCGCTTCACCTTCACCGGGTGGAGGTGGTAGAGGACGCTGTTCATGATGACGTAGGAGCGGTTCCGGGGGCTGTCGGTGTAGCCCTTCCGGAAGATCGACCCGGGGCGGAAGATCGAGTTCCACGCCTGGGACCCCTGCACCTGGTCCGGCAGGCCCTTCAGCGCCGCGGTCGCCCGGTCCACGAGCGGGGGCTTCGGTTCCATCGTCTTGGCCACGAGGCTCTCCTCAGTGCGTCCGCGGGTCAGGCACGTCGGGCGCGCCGCAGGTGGTCAGCGTCCCCCGCTCCTGGCGCCGTGGGCGCCGGGCCGCTCGGGCCACGGCTGCGCGGGGCGCAGCCTCCCAGTCGCGCCGGGGGCCGGCCGTCAGCGGAGGCGGGTGCGGGGTCGGTCATCCGAGGCGCATCCCGTAGCCGTAGCCGTGGGTGTTGGTGCGCTGATGGGCGTCGCCGGTCGCCACCGGGTCGCCCACCTTGCCGAGGATGATGACGCCCGTCGGGCACCGGTCGACGCACAGGGCGCACCGGGTGCACACGTCGTCGTCGATGGTGAAGATCACGTGGTCGCTCGGGTCGACGCCCGGCTGGTCGACCCCGATGGCCTCGTCGACCGCGTCGGGCGTGACCATGTGGATGCACTTCCACGGGCAGATGTCGACGCAGCCCTCGCACATGATGCACTCGGACTGGTCGATGTGGATGAACTGCTTGGGCTTGACCGCCTTGGCGAGCCAGGCGGCGTCGACCTCCTGCAGGACGTAGTCGTCCCGGAACTCCGGCATCGGCGGGTTGGCGTCGTTCTTGCCCACGGCCTATCCCTTCCTCACCAGCGGACGCCCGTAACGGGAGGCCGGGACCGTGACCGGACGGGCCTTGCCGCGGTCGTTCCACCAGGCCCACAGGCCGATCTGGAGCGTCAGGCCGAGGCCGTAGATGCCGACGGCGATGATGTCCCGCAGCGTCTGGTAGCTGACGGTGAGCGGCTGGTTGCCGGTGGGCTCGAGGAGCAGCCGGTCGGCGCGCCAGTTGAGCTGGCCCTCGCCCCAGGTCAGCCACTGGTGCGGGATGACGCCGTACCACCACAGGAGCAGGAACATCGCGAAGGTCGCGGCGGCCATGCCCTGGCCCCAGGACAGGGGCGCGCCGACAGGGCGGCGCCTGCCGTACAGGACGACCGCTCCGACGCCGGCGAAGCCGACCACCAGGGTTGCGATGAAGGCGACCAAGAGATCGCGACTCCTCGTGAAATCGCTCACTTGAAACATACCGGACGCCGGGGGGCCGGAGTCCTCGGCAGGTTTAGCACGGTGATGTGGAATCGTTCACATTCGCGTCGGACCCCCTGCGGGGCCGTCGCGCACCTGCTCCGAACCGGTCGGCGCGCTTGGTGGTGCCGGGCGCCTCGTGCATAGAGTGGCCGACCGTGATCCCTCCGCGGAGGCCTTAGTTGACCGAGATCCCCGAGCACCTTCTCAAGCGCTCCCGCGAGCGTCGCGCCGCCCTCGGACTGGGTGGGGGCGGGGGCGACGACGCGCCGGCGGCGGCTGGCGACGACGCGCCCGCGGCGGCCGCGGTCCCGGCGACCACGGCGGCGACCCCGGCCCCGGCGCCCGCGCCGGTCGAGGAGCCGAAGCCGGAGCCGCCCAAGCCCGACCCGCCCTACATCCAGGCGGCCAAGCGGCGCCGGCGCATCCCGTACTGGGCCATGCCCGTGCTGGCCGCCCTCCCGCTGTGGGGCTACGTCTACGTCCGCACGCTGGAGCCGCCGCCCGCCGGCGAGGACGACCCGCTCGTCATCGGGGCCGACACCTTCAGCGGCAACTGCGCCTCGTGCCACGGCGGCACCGGTGCCGGCATCGGCAACGCCCCGGCCCTGGCCGACGGGGCCGTGCTCGCCACCTTCGGCGACTGGCGCGACCAGGCGGCCTGGGTCCGCATCGGCACCGAGGGCTGGCCGGCCGACACCTACGGCGACTCGCAGAAGCCGGTCGGCGGCAGCGGCGGCGTGATGCCGGCCTGGCCGACGCTGTCGGACGCCGAGATCGCCGCGGTCGTCATGCACGAGCGCGAGCTGTCCGGGGCCGACATGAGCGAGGAGAACCCCGACAACGAGGAGCTCTACGCCGTCGCCCGGGGCGAGATGACCCTGGCCGAGGCGGGCCTCGGCCCCGACGCCGAGCGGTCAGGCGTCACAGAGGAAGACCTGGGCGGCTGACCCGGGCGCCTCGCCCGTAGGCTCTGACCCATGCCTGCCGAGCGCCACGACGTCCTCGTGATCGGCGGCGGGCCCGCCGGGAGCGCGGCCGGGTTCTGGCTGGCCAAGGCCGGCCACGACGTCTGCGTGCTCGAGCGCAAGGAGTTCCCCCGCGACAAGACGTGCGGCGACGGGCTGACGCCCCGGGCCGTGCACCAGATCCGGGACATGGGGCTCGAGCCCACGATCGCCGCCCACCACCACCGCCACGACGGGCTGCGGGCCGTGGCCCACGGCATCACGCTGGAGCTGGCCTGGCCCGAGCACCCGGTGTTCCCCAGCTACGGCTACGTCGTCCGCCGGCGCGACCTCGACGGGCTGGTGGCCGACCACGCCGCCGGGGCCGGGGCCACGCTGCTCACCGGCACCGAGGCCGTGCGGCCCCTGGTGCACGACGGCCTCGTGACCGGCGCGGTGGTCAAGGACAAGGCCAGCGGCGCCACCCGCGAGGTCCGGGCCCGCTACGTGATCGTGGCCGACGGGTCGCTGTCCCGCTTCGGCCGGGCGCTCGGGACCAGCCGCAACAAGGCGTACCCCCAGGGCATCGCCATCCGCGGCTACTTCGAGAGCCCGCTGTCCGCCGACCCGTGGATCGAGTCGTGCCTCGACGTCCACGACCGGGCCGGCCAGTCCATGCCCGGCTACGGCTGGATCTTCCCGCTGGGCGACGGGACCATCAACGTCGGCATCGGGCTGCTGTCCACGTTCAAGGGCTACAAGGACGTCAACACCACCCACCTCATGCACGAGTGGGCGGCCACCGCCCCCGAGCGCTGGGGCATCGACCCCGACGCCATGCTGGCCCCGCCCACCGGCGGCCGCCTGCCCATGGCCGGGTCGATCAACCCCAAGGTGGGGCCCAACTGGCTGGTGGTCGGCGACGCCGCCGGGTCGATCAACCCGTTCAACGGCGAGGGCATCGACTACGCCTACGAGACGGCGAGAATGGCGGCCGACCTGGTCGACGAGGCCATCGTCACGGGCACCGGCACCCCGCTCGCCCGCTACACGACCATGCTCGACGACGAGTACGGCCTGTACTTCCGGGTGGCCCGCCACTTCGCCACGATCATCGGCCAGCCGGTGCTCATGCGGGAGCTGACCCGCGTCGGCATGCGGTCCCGCTCGCTGATGGAATGGGTGCTGCGCATCATGGCCAACCTGCTGCGCGACGACGAGATCGGCCCGGCCGAGGCGGCCTACCGCTCGGTGGCCCGCATCACCCAGGTCGTCTCGCCCCGCGGCTGACACCGCGCAGGCCCGACGAGCAGCGCCAGGCTGACGGAGCGCTGACGCTGCTCGGGCCCGTTCCCGCTACTGGACCGTGATCGTGGCCGTCATCGACGGGTGGATCTCGCAGTGGTAGGGGTACTCCCCCGCCTCGGACGGCATCGTGACGCTGATGGTCTCGCCGTCGGGCAGCTCCTCGTCGAAGGCGCCGTCGTCGGCCGTGACCGTGTGCGGCCCGCCCGACGAGTTGACCACCTCCAGGGTGCCGCCGGCGGGAGCCGTGACGTCCGAGAACTCGAACTCGGTGACCTCCAGCGTGGCGTCGCCCGAGCCGCCGTCGCTCGGACTCCTCCTCGGACGGCGTGTCGGTCGCCTCGTCGTCGTCGCCGTCGTCGCCGCAGGCGGCCAGCCCCAGGGCCAGGCCGGCGGCGAGCATGGCGGCGACCAGACGGCGGGCGCGGGTCGCGGATGGACGGGTGTCGATCATGTCTCCAGCCTCTCGGTCGCTTCGTCCTCGGAAGCGTCAGTCGACCGTAGCGCCCTCCGTACCCCCCGTGGTGTCGTCCGCGTCGACATCGTCCGCGTCGAGGGCCTCGGCGTCGCCGGCGTCGTCCTCCGGCGCCTCGACCTCGTCGGGGACCTCGACCGGGTGCTCGTCCGTCTCGGCGGCCAGCACGGCCAGGCCCGGGCCGCACCTTGGCCAGGATCCACGCCCCGGCCGGGATCATCACGAGGCACATCCACTGGGCCCCGGTCAGGCCGCCGACCCGCTCGTCGTTGACCCGCAGCGCGTCGCTCAGGAACCGGGCCACGCCGTAGTACAGGACGAAGATGCCGGTGAGCGTGCCGGGCGACACCTCCCGGCCCCGGCGCCGGGCCGCCAGCACCAGCGCCCCGAGGCCCGCGAACAGGACCATCATGTACAGGAACTCGTACAGCGCCGTGTTGTGGAACGTGGTGCCGACCAGCAGCGGCTGGTCGCCGAGCGACGGCTCCCGCACCTCGCCGCCGTCGTACCGGCTGGCCAGGAAGAAGTCGGACGTGCGGCCGAAGTGCTCGCCGACCGCGTAGCAGCCGATCCGCCCGATGGCGAGGCCCAGCGCCAGGCCGAGCGAGTAGCCGTCGAGCACCCGCCACCGCTGCAGCCGGTTCCACCGCTTGAAGAACGGCAGGCCGACGATCAGCGCGCAGATGAACCCGCCCGAGAACTGGATGCCCCCCTCCCAGATGGCGATGACGTCGATCGGGTTCTCGATCTGGTCGGTGTGGGTGGCGGCCCAGGTCAGCCGGGAGCCGATGATGCCGGCCAGGACCATGTAGGTCGCGACCCGGTAGGTGTCGTCCCGGGGGACGCCGAACCGCTCGATGTACGAGGCGGCCACCCAGGCACCCAGCAGCACGCCGATGGCCACCATGAGGCCGAACGTGCGCAGGTTGAGCGGCCCCAGCTCGATCGTGGGGAAGGTCGTGTAGGGAATGACAGCGAGCACGCCCTTATCGTGGTCGCTCCGGGCGCCCGGTGCGAGCCGGGGTCAGCCCTCGGCGAGGGGCTCGACCCAGCCGCCGCTGGCCGCGGCCAGCGTGTCGGCCCCCGCCGGGCCCCAGGTCCCCCGCCGGTACAGCTCGACCGACGGCGGCGACCTCCAGCACCGGCGCGACGATGCGCCACTGCTCCTCGACGCCGTCGGCCCGGCCGAAGCGCCGGTGGTCGCCGTCGACGGCGTCCTCCAGCAGGCGCTGGTACGCCTCCTGGCGGTAGGGGAACAGGCTGTCGTAGCTGACCTCCAGGTCCACCGGCCGGGACACGAGGTCGTCGCCGGGCTTCTTCGTCTGCATCTGCAGCGTGACCCCGTCGTCCTGGCCGAGCCGGAACCGCAGCCGGTTGGGCTGGGGCCGCGGCGACCCCGCCTTGGAGAACAGCAGCCGGGGCGGGGCCGCGAACGTGACGACCGCCTCGGTGGCGGTCACCGGCAGCATCTTGCCCGTGCGCACCAGCCACGGGACCCCGGCCCAGCGCCACGACTCGATCTCGACCTGGAGGGCCACGAACGTCTCGACGTCGCTGCCCGGCTCGACGCCGGTCTCGTCCTGGTAGCCGCGGTACTGGCCCCGCACCACCTTGTCCGGGTCGATGGCCCGGATCTGGCGCCACAGGCGGGTCTTCTCGTCCGCCAGGGCGTTCTCGTCGGCCGACACGGGCGGCTCCATGGCCAGCAGCGCCACCACCTGCAGCAGGTGGTTCTGGAACACGTCCCGCAGCGCGCCCGACCGACTCGTAGAACCGGCCCCGGCTCCCGACCCCGAAGGACTCGGACATCGTGATCTGGACGCTGGAGATGTAGTTGCGGTTCCACAGCGGTTCCAGCATCGAGTTGGCGAACCGGAACACCAGCAGGTCCTCGACGGACTCCTTGCCCAGGAAGTGGTCGATCCGGTAGATCGCCTCCTCCGGGAACGCCTTGTGGAGCACCGCGTTGAGCTCGGCCGCCGTCGCCAGGTCCCGGCCGAACGGCTTCTCCACCACGACCCGCGACCCCGGCTCGGTCAGGCCGACGCCGGCCAGGCCCTCGACCACCTCGTCGAACATCGACGGCGGGATGGCCAGGTAGTACAGCGGCCGCTCGACCCCGGCCAGGTGGCGGGCCAGGTTCTCGAACGTGGACCGCTCCCGGTAGTCGCCGCTCACGTAGGTCAGGCGGTCGGACAGCGCCTTCCACGCCCGCTCGTCGACGGCCTCGCCCTCGTGCTTCTCCTCGATCGCCTCGCGGGCCCGCTGCCGCAGCGTGTCGTCGTCCCAGTCCGAGGAGGCGACGCCGATGACCGGCATGCCGCAGTGGCCGTCCCGCTCCATCTCGTAGACGGCGGGGAAGATCTTCTTGCGGGCGAGGTCGCCGGTGGCACCGAACAGCACCAGCGCGTCGCTGCGGGGGCGCTCGGTCATCCTGCCTCCTCCCCGTGCGTGCCCGCCGTCGCCGCCCCGCTGCCCGCGGGCGGCCGCACCGGCTCGTCGCCGGCGGCGGCGGCGTCCTCGGGCAGCACCGCGTGGCCGCCGAACTGGTTGCGCAGTGCGGCGATGGCCTTCATGGCGACGGACTCGGGCTCCTGCGACACGAACCGGGCGAACAGCGCGGCGCTGATGACCGGGGTGGCCACGCCCCGCTCGATCGGCCTCCTGCACGGTCCAGCGCCCCTCGCCGGAGTCGGCGGCGTAGCCGCGGATGCCGTCGAGGTCGGGCGTGGCCTGCAGCGCCCGCACCATGAGGTCGAGCAGCCACGAGCGCACGACCGAGCCGGACCGCCAGGCGTCGAGCGCGCCCTCGACGTCGATGCCGAGCCCCGACCGGGCCAGCAGCTCGTAGCCCTCGGCGTAGGACTGCATCAGCCCGTACTCGATGCCGTTGTGGACCATCTTGGTGAAGTGCCCGGTGCCGACGGGCCCGGCGTGCACGAAGCCGCCGTCCGGGGGCTTCAGGGCGTCGAAGAGGGGCCGGCAGGTGGCCACGTGCTCGTCGCTGCCCCCCACCATCAGGCAGTAGCCCTCGTCCCGGCCCCACACCCCGCCGGACGTGCCGCAGTCGACGAAGCCGATGCCCGTCGCCGCCGAGCTCGTGGCCCCGGCGCACCGAGTCGTGCCAGTTGGAGTTGCCGCCGTCGACGACGACGTCGCCCGCCGCCAGCAGGCCGGCCAGGTCGGCGATCACCTGCTCGGTCGGGTCGCCGGACGGGACCATGACCCACACGACCCGGGGCGCGTCCAGCCGGTCGACCAGCTCGGCCAGCGACGCCACCTGCGACTGGTCGCTGTAGGCGTCGTAGCCCACCACCTCGTGCCCGCCGGCCCCGAGGCGGGCGGCCATGTTGCCGCCCATCTTGCCCAGGCCGACCATGCCGATCCTCACGTCGCCACCTCCACCAGCTCGTCGAGGCGGACCCGGCCCGCCCGTCGCTTGCGGTCGCCGAGCACGAGCAGGTCGCCGTCGGCCTGCGCGTGCTTCAGCGTGGAGAAGCCGTACCCTGCACCGGGGATCGGCACGTCGTCGGGATCGTCTCCGACGACCTGGACGAACACGCCCGTGTCGGGCCCGCCCTTGTGGAGCTGTCCGGTCGAGTGCAGGAACCGGGGCCCGAGCCCGACCGTGGTCGCCACCCGCAGCCGGTCCCGCAGGGCGACCCGGGCGCGGTCGAGGTCGGCCACCACCGGGCTGCCGGGGTCGACGAAGGCCTGGATGGCCAGGTAGTCGCCCGGCGCGCACCTGGTCGAGCAGGTCGGCGAGCGGCGTGGCCTCGACGGCCGGGGCGTCGCCGCCGAGCACCCTCGCGGTGGCCTCCTTGGCCGCGGCCACGTCCGGCTGGTCGAACGGCTGGATGCCGAGCAGCGCCCCGGCCAGGGCGGTGGCCAGCTCCCACAGCAGGACCTGGCCGCCCACGGCGGCGAACTCGTCGCCCGCGGGCAGCACCGCGACCGGGTGGCCGGCGGCCGCCAGGGCGTCGAGCGCCGCGGTCTGGGTCCCCTCGCCGAGCGCCACGAAGACCCGGTCGTCGCCGTAGACGTCGGGCCCGCCGAGCGGTTCGCCCACCACCGGGACGATGCCGGTGCCGTCCTTGCCGGTGGACTCGGCCAGCAGCTGCTCCAGCCACAGGCCGAACGTGGCGTACGCCTCGGGGACGACGACGGTGAGCTTGTCCCGCCCGGCGCGGACCCCGGCGGCCATGATCGCGGCCAGCCGGGCCGCGGGGTTGGCGGGCGCCGCGGCCCGCAGGCGGTCGGCCATCTCGCCCGCCGCGGCCAGCAGCCCGGCGGCGTCGGCTCCCGCCAGCAGCGTGGGCACGAGACCGAACAGCGACAGCGCCGAGTAGCGGCCGCCGATGTCCGGCGGGTTCTCGAACACCCCGGCGAAGCCCCGCTCCGCCGCCAGCCGGCCGAGGTCGCTGCCCGGGATCGGTGATCACGGCGTAGCCGGCCGGATCGGGGTGGCGGTCCCAGGCCCACGCCAGGTGGCTGCGGGTCTCGATCGTGGACCCCGACTTGGAGGCGGCCACGAACAGCGTGCGGTCGGGCGCCAGCTCGCGTCCGGCCCGGGCCACCGCCGCGGGGTCGGTGGTGTCGAGGACGGTCAGGTCGGGGGCGCCGGGGGCCCGGGGGGCGTGGCGGGCCACGACCTCGGGGAACAGGCTGGAGCCGCCCATGCCCGCCACCAGCACGTGGTCGACCGGGGCGGCGAGCGCCGCGGCGCGGGCGGCGACGTCGTCGAGGCGGGCGGCCATGTCGGCCACGACGGGCAGCCAGCCGAGGCGGTCGGAGATCTCGGTGGGATCGTCACGCCACAGCGTGTGGTCGCCCGCCCAGGCCCGGGGCACCGCGTCCCGGTCGGCGAGCTCGCGGAGGGCGGCCGCGGCGGGCTGCCCCAGCGATCCGAGGCGGTCGGGGGTGTCGTCGAGGATCACGTCGCCACTTGCTACCAGCGATCGGCACGGACCGCACCGTCGCGGGCACAGAACCCGGCGGCCGGGAGCCGCTAGCGCGCCGCGGGGGCGGGAACGGCGGCGGCCTGCACGGCCGCGGCCACGTCCGCCAGCACCTCGTCGGTGTGGGCGAGGCCCGGGAACATCACCTCGTAGGCGCCCGGCGCCAGGGCGACGCCGTTGTCGAGCAGGCCGTGGAACAGGCGGGCGTAGGCGGCCTCGTCGGTGGCCAGGGCGCCGTCGTAGTCGGCCGGCGGCCGCCGGCCCATGTACAGGCCCACGAGCGACGACGCCTGCGACACCACCGCGGGCACGCCCGCGGCCTCCAGGCCCGACCGCAGGTGCCCGGCCAGCGTCGCGGCCTGGCGGCCCAGCGTGTCGTAGGCGGCGTCGTCCAGCAGGTCGAGGACGGCCAGGCCCGCCGCCGTGGCGAGCGGGTTCCCGGACAGCGTGCCCGCCTGGTAGACGGGGCCGAGCGGGGCCACCGTGCCCATCACGTCGGCCCGGCCGCCGTAGGCGCCGATCGGCAGGCCGCCGCCGATGACCTTGCCCATCGTCGTCAGGTCGGGGGCGACGCCGAACAGCTCCTGCGCCCCGCCGCGGGCCACCCGGAACCCGGTGATGACCTCGTCGAACACCAGCAGCGCACCGACCCGGTCGCACTCGGCCCGCAGGCCGGGCAGGAACCCGGGGTCCGGGGCCACCAGGCCCATGTTGGCGGCGATCGGCTCGACGATGACGCACGCCGTGCGCTCGTCCAGCTCGGGGCACCCGGTTGTACGGCACCACCACGGTGTCGGCCACCGCCGACGGCGTGACCCCGGCCGAGCCCGGCAGGCCCAGCATGGCCAGGCCGCTGCCGGCCTCCGCCAGCAGCAGGTCGCCGTGGCCGTGGTAGTTGCCGGCGAACTTCACGACCTTCGGCCGCCCCGTGAACCCGCGGGCCACCCGGATCGCCGACATCGTCGCCTCGGTGCCGCTCGACACCAGCCGCACCATCCGGCACGACGGCACCCGGGCGCAGATCTCCTCGGCCAGCGCCACCTCGCGGGCGGTCGGGGCGCCGTAGCTGGTGCCGTCGGCCGCCGCCCGCTGCACCGCCTCCACGATGGCCGGGTGGGCGTGGCCGGCGATGATCGCCCCGTAGGACTGGACCAGGTCGACGTAGCGCCGGCCCTCGACGTCCCACACGTGGGCGCCCTCGGCGCGGGCCACGAAGTACGGCGTGCCGCCCACCGACCGGAAGGCCCGCACGGGGCTGTTGACGCCGCCGGGGATGACCCGCTCGGCCCGGGCGAACAGCTCGCGGTTGGTCGTCACGTCAGCGCAGGCGGTCGAGGACGTCGCGGGCCGCGTAGGTGAGGATCATGTCGGCGCCCGCCCGCCGGATGGCGGTCAGGTGCTCGAACATCACCGCCGGGCCGTCGATCCAGCCGCGCTCGGCGGCCGCCTTGACCATCGCGTACTCGCCGGACACGTGGTACGCCGCCAGCGGCACGTCGACCTCGGCCCGCACGGTGGCCAGCACGTCGAGGTAGGCCAGCGCCGGCTTGACCATGACCATGTCGGCGCCCTCGGCCAGGTCGGCCCGGATCTCCTCCAGCGCCTCGCGGCCGTTGCGCGGGTCCTGCTGGTAGGCCTTGCGGTCGCCGCCCCCGACGATCGTGACGTCGACCGCCTCCCGGAACGGGCCGTACAGCGCCGACGCGTACTTGGCCCCGTAGGCCAGGATCGCGACCTGCTCGGCGCCGGCCTCGTCGAGCGCGTCGCGGATGGCGGCCACCTGGCCGTCCATCATCCCGCTGGGGGCCACCACGTCGGCGCCCGCCTCGGCCTGGGCCTGGGCCACCTGGGCGTACAGGTCGATGGTGGCGTCGTTGTCGACCCCGCCCCGCTCGTCGAGCACGCCGCAGTGGCCGTGGTCGGTGTACTCGTCGAGGCACAGGTCGGCCATGACCACCAGGTCGTCGCCCATGTCGGACCGCAGGTCGCGCAGCGCCTGCTGGACGATGCCGTCGGGGTGCCACGCCTGGCTGCCCTCGGCGTCCTTGGTGGCGGGCAGGCCGAACAGGATGACCGCGGGCACGCCCTCGGTCGGCCAGCTCGTGCACGTCCTTGCGCAGCGACTCGCGGGTGTGCTGGACCACGCCCGGCAGCGACGAGATGGCCTGCGGCTCGTCGATGCCCTCGCGGACGAACAGCGGCACGATCAGGTCGTCGACCGACAACCGCGTCTCGGCGACCAGCCGGCGCATCGCCGGCGTGCGGCGGAGCCGGCGCAGCCGGCGTTGAGGAAAACTCATTGGCGCATCCTTCGGGATGCGCGCAATGAGCCATCGGCCCTTCGGGCCGAGTAACGCACTGTGCTGACGGTTCGCTCGCTTCGCTCGCTCACGGTCTTGATGCTACGGCGATCCGGCCGCCGTCTCCTAGACGCGAACGGGGAGGGGCGTCCGGAGACACCCCTCCCCATCGGAGACGGCGGACGACCCGAAGGTCAGCCGTTGATGAGCGACTCGGGGGTCAGGTCCGTGGTCATGCCCTCGAGGTCGGTCAGCTCGGTGCCGATCAGCACGAAGTGGTTCCGGGCACCGGGCGCCTGGAACTCGTACTGCATGGTGTTGTAGGCCTCGCCGAGGTAGTTGTCGCCCTCGCCGGTCTTCACCGTGACGCCGGGCAGCAGCACGCCCATGTCGGACGCCTCGAAGTTGTGCATCGACTCCATCACCGCCAGGCGGGTCGGGGCCTCCGCGTTCTCCAGCACGGCGACCAGCAGCGCGCCCTGGGTCCAGCCGTAGGCGACGATGCCGTTGTCGAGATCGGCCTCGGGCTGGTACTGCGCAACCGTCTCGCGGTACTCCACCATCGCCTCGTCCGCGTCGAAGTCGGGGTTCAGCGGGTCCTTGAGGTTGGTGTAGCTGTACACGCCGTTGCCCGCTGCGCCGGCGACGCCCATCAGCGTCTTCGACGTGCAGGTGGCCGAGATCCAGGTGATCGGCGTCCAGTTGGCCGCCTGGGCCTTGGTCAGTGCGTCCGGGCAGGCCAGCAGCGTGCCGCCGTTGAAGAAGGCGTCGGCGCCGGTGGCGGCCAGGCTGGTGATCTGGGCGGACACCTCGCTGGCGCCGGTCGAGTAGCGCTCGACCTTCACGACCTCGATGTCGGTGTCCTCGATGGCGGCCGCGAAGCCCTCCTCGTAGGCCCTGCCGAAGTCGTCGTCCTGGACGAGCATCGCCACGGTCGCGTCGGGCTTCTGGTCGGCCAGCAGGTCGGCGAACGCCTTGCCCTCGAGCGAGTAGGGCGAGAGCGACGAGCCCACCGTCCACGGGTAGTCGTCGCTGCCCATCGTCGGCGAGCCGGTCGCCGCGAACAGGTTGGGCACGCACAGCTCGCCGAGCTGGTCGCGGATGGCCAGGTTGTTGGCCGTGCCCACGACGCTGAACGTGGCGAAGGCGTTCTCGCCGTCGGCACCGACGAGCTCGTCGATGTTCTGGGCGGTGGTGGCCGGGTTGTACTGGTCGTCCTTGTCCTCGGTGACGATCGTGTAGTTGTTGCCGGCGATCTCGACGCCGCCGGCCTCGTTGACCATCTGGAAGTACGCCTTCCAGCCGCGGGCGATCTGGCTGAACGCCGCGGTGGCCCCCGACTGCGGGAAGCTGGACACCAGCTTGATCTCGTCGCCCTCGATCTCGACGGTGGGATCGGCGACGCAGTCGGCCGTGTCGATGCTCGACGCGGCCGCTTCTTCCCCGCTCGACTCGTCGTCGGTCGAGGCGCTGTCATCATCGTCACGCCCACTGCAGGCGGCGCCGACCAGCGCCAGCGCCAGCAGTGCGGCGACGATGCGGAACTTCGGTCCTCTCATGGGTGTTGCCCTCCTAGGTCATTGGCTGTCGTCAGGGATGGGATGGGTCGGCGGCCTTCCCTTCGCCGACGAGCGCCGACCGAGCCGGGCCAGCAGGCGGTTCACGCCGCCGACCAGCCCTTCGGGCAGCACGAACACGATGGCGATGAGAGCGGCGCCGTAGAGGGCGGGCGCCAGGATCTCCTTGCCCTCGATCAGGTCTTCCGTGTTGCGGCGCAGCAGGACGAGCACCAGCGCCCCGACCGCGGGGCCGAGGATGGTCGCCGCGCCGCCGATGGTCATCGCCACCAGGAACTCGATGGAGCGCTGGAAGTAGAGGATGGGGTTGGTGCCGTCGGCCAGGCGATCGATCATCACCGACAGCGACCCCGCCACGCCGGCGTAGGCGGCGCTGATGGCGAACGTGGCCACCTTGGTGCCCGCGAGGTTCACGCCCACGGTGGTGGCCGCGATCTCCTGGTCGCGCACGGCGATCATGGCCCGGCCCACCCGGCCCCGGACCAGGTTCCAGGCCAGGATGAACAGCACGACCATGATGCCCAGGCTGAGGAAGTAGGCCCACTGGTCGTCGGCCAGGCCGTCGATCAGCGACGCGAAGTCGCTGCGGGGCGGGCGCAGCAGGGCCACGCCGCCGATGCCGTCCACGAACTTCTGGGCCACGCGGGGGAACAGCACGGCCAGGCCGAGCGTGACCAGCGCCAGGTACAGGCCCCGGACCCGCAGCGCGGGCACGCCGATGAGAAAGCCGAGCACGGCGTTGATGACCACCGAGGCCAGGATCGTGACCTCGAAGGTCCAGCCGTAGTCGATCATCAGGATGGCGCTGGTGAACGCGCCGACGCCGTAGAAGGCCCCGTGGCCGATCGACACCTGCCCGTTGAAGCCGGTCAGCAGGTTGAGGCCCATCGCCGCGATGGCGATGTAGATGGCCTGGGACAGCACCCGGTTGATGGTCGGCTCGAAGTAGAACGGCGCGTACAGCGCGGCGGCGGACAGGACCACGCCGATGATCACCTTGGCGACGGTGACCTCCCGCGGCACCGGCGGGAACAGGCCGCGGCCGGGTGCCGCTGGCGACGGGTGCCGCCGGTGTCGACGGGCGCCCCGCCGATCGCCGGCCCGACGGCCGCGCCGGTCTGCTCGGTCGTCATGTCAGACCCTCTCCACCGTGCGCCGGCCGAACAGGCCGTTGGGCATGACCACCAGCACGACCATGATCAGGCCCAGCGGCAGGACCACCTCGATGCCGTCGAGCGGGTCGACGTACTGGATGGTGAGGGCGTCGGCGATGCCGACGATCAGCCCGCAGATCACCGCGCCCCAGATGCTGGTGAACCCGCCGAGCGCCGCGGCCGCCAGGGCGTAGACCAGGATCGTCTGCATCAGCGTGGCGTCGAAGCCGGTGCGCTCGCCGGCCACCAGCGACCCGGCCAGCGCGCCGATGGCCGCGGACAGCGCCCATCCGAGCCATCAGCATCGTGCCGGCCCGGATGCCGTGGAGCCGGGCGGACTCGGGGTTGGCGGCCACCGCCCGCAGCTTGAGGCCGAGGCGGGTGCGCTGGAGCAGGAACCACAGGAACAGGCACTCCAGCAGGAGCACGACGATCAGGCCGATCGTCTCCTTCTGGACGGTGGCGGACAGGATGTCCACGCTGCCGGAGGGGAACGGCGACGGCATGACCTGCGGGTCGGTCCCGAAGAACAGCTGGACCAGCGAGTTGAGGGCCAGGAACAGGCCGAGGGTCACGATGACCACGTTGAGCGGGCTGCGGCCCGTCTCGACCGGCCGGATCAGCGTGCGCTCGATGGCGGCGCCGGCGATGAAGGCGATGACCATCGACACCGCGATCGCCCCGAAGACCGGCATGCCCTCGGTCGTGAGCTTCCACGAGATGTAGGTCGAGAACAGCGCCATCTCGCCCTGGGCGAAGTTGAGGACGCCGGTGGTCCGGAAGATCAGCACCAGGGCCAGGGCCACCGACCCGTAGACCACCCCGTTGCCGACGCCGTTGAAGACCTGCTCGATGAAGAGATCCATGTCAGAACCCCAGGTAGGCCTTGCGGACGGCCTCGTCGTCGTGGAGCTTGTCGGCGGCGTTCTGCACCGCGATGCGGCCGGCCTCCAGCACGTAGCCCCAGTTGCCGATGTCGAGCGCCAGGTTGGCGTTCTGCTCGACGACCAGGATGGACAGGCCCTGCTCGCGGTTGAGCTCGCCGAGCTGGGCGAACAGCTCGCGGGTCACCAGCGGCGCCAGGCCCAGGGACGGCTCGTCGAGCAGCAGGAGCCGGGGCCGGGCCATCATCGCCCGGGCCAGGGCCAGCATCTGCTGCTCGCCGCCGCTCATGCTGCCGGCCTCCTGGTGGCGGCGCTCGCCCAGGCGGGGGAACACCCCGTACCAGCGGTCCAGGTCGGCCCGGATCTCCTTGTCCTTGCGGTTGACCGCGCCGATGCGCATGTTGTCGTCGACGGTCAGCTCGCTGAACGTGCCGCGGCCCTGGGGGACGTGGGCGATGCCGAGGCGGGACACGGCCTCCGGCGACTTGCCGACGAGCGACATGCCGTCGAACACGATGCTGCCCCTCACCTGGATCACGCCGCTGATGGCCCGCAGCGTGGTGGTCTTGCCGGCGCCGTTGGCCCCGAGCACGACGGCCACGTGGCCCTCCTCGACGGTCAGGTCGATGTCGTGGAGCACCTGCGACTGGCCGTAGCCACCGCTCACGTTCTCGAGCGTGAGCAGGTTCATGCCGGGGCCCCCAGGTAAGCCTCGATCACGAGCGGGTCGTTGCGGACCGACTCGGGCGGGCCATCGGCGATCTTGCGGCCGAAGTCGAGGACCACGATGTGCTCCGAGATCGCCATGACCATGGCCATGTGGTGCTCCACCAGCAGGATCGTCAGGTCGAACTGGTCGCGGATCTCGCGGATCGTCTCGCCCAGCTCGTCGACCTCGCTGTGGGTGAGCCCGTTGGCGGGCTCGTCCAGCATGAGCAGCTGCGGGTCGGTGGCGAGCGCCCGGGCGAACTCGATGCGCTTGGTCGTGCCGAACGGCAGGCCGGCGACGGGCCGGTGGGCCAGCGGGGCGAGGTCGAGCCGCTCGAGCAGGTCGAGGCAGCGGGACCGGAGCTTGCGCTCCTCGCGGGCGGCGCCGATGCGCAGCATCGAGCGGCCGAAGCCCACGTGACCGAGCGCGTGCGCCCCGGTCATCACGTTCTCGAGGACGGTGAGGGCGGGGAACAGGGCCACGTTCTGGAACGTGCGGGCCAGGCCCAGGCGCACGATCCGGTGCGAGGGCACCGAGAGCAGGTTGTGCCCGTCGAAGGTGACCGTGCCGTCCTGCGGCTGGTACAGCCGGCTGAGCACGTTGAACAGCGTGGTCTTGCCGGCACCGTTGGGCCCGATGAGGGCGCAGATGTTGCCGGGCTCGACGGTGAAGGAGAGATCGTCGAGGGCGACGACGCCCCCGAAACGCACTCCCACGTTGTTGACGGTCAGAAGTGACACGCGGCCTCTCGATTCCCCGGCTGTCTCCTACCGGGGTGCCCCCTCGGTACCTGCTGTCGCGCCGTCCCTCCGACGGCCGGAAACGAGTGTCTGACAGTCAAGCACACGCGACACACGGCGGCGATCTCCGTCCCGGCCACCGCCGGTCTGTCGTCTCTCACCGCGGCTATCCGCGGTGAGAGACGACAGACCCGAGGGTGGCCAGGTCCAGGCCCGCCAGCGACGGCACCACCAGGTCCGCGGCCGTGAAGTCGAGGCCCCGGGTCATCGGGCCGGGGACCGCGACGACCGCCATCCCCGCGGCCCGGGCGCCGGCGACGCCGTTGGGCGAGTCCTCCAGCACCACGCACCGGTCCGCCGCCACGCCGACCTTGGCCGCCGCGGCCAGGAAGATGTCGGGGGCCGGCTTCGTGCGCCGGGGGTCGCCGCCCACGTCGTCGGACGTCGCCACCGCCGTGAACCGGTCCGCCAGGCCCAGGCGCTCCAGGTGGCCGACCACCCAGCCGGCGGCCGACGACGACGCCACCGCGGTGGGCACCCCGGCCGCCAGCCGCCGCGTCCAGCAGGTCCTCGACCCCGGCGCACGGCGGCAGGGTGAGCAGCACCGCCATGCGGGCCTCCTCCCGCCGGGCCGTCAGCGCGGCCCGGTCGACCGGCCGGCCCAGCCGCTCGGCCAGCATCTCGGTCCAGTGGGGGTGGTCGGCGGTGCCGAGGATCGCCTGCCACGACGCCAGGTCGAGCGCCAGGCCGTGCTCGGCGAACGCGTCGGCGACGGCCTCGTACGTGCACGACTCGGTGTCGAGCACGAGCCCGTCGAAGTCGAACAGCAGCGCGCCGGGCAGCGGTCCCGTCATGGCTTGCCGGGATGGTCGGCCGCCCACGCCAGCAGGGCGTCGACCAGGCCGTCGATCGTGTGCACCTCCGCCTCGACGTCCACCCCGAGCCCGTGGGCCCGGGCCGTGGCCGCCGTGACCGGGCCGATGGCCGCCACCACCGGCGGCAGCGGGCGCCCGTCCGGCCGCCGCCAGCAGGTTGGTCACCGTGGACGACGACGTGAACGTCACGATCTCGGCCTCGGCCAGCGCCGCCGCCTGCCGCTCGTCGAGCGGGACGGCGTCGGTGCGGTAGGCGTCGACCACGTCGACCGTCCACCCCGCGGCGGCCAGGCCCTCCGGCAGGACGTCCCGGGCGACCGCCGCCCGGGCCAGCAGCACCCGCCCGCCCCCGGCCGGGGGCGCCGGGAACGACGCCAGCAGCGACTCCGCCACGAACCGCTCGGGCACCAGGTCCGGCACCAGCCGTGCGGACGCCAGCGCCGCCGCCGTCCCCGGCCCGATCGCCGCCAGCCCCACGCCGCCGAGCGCCCGGGCGTCCCGCCCCGCGGCCTCCAGCGCCGCCAGCAGCCGCCGGGCGCCGTTGGGCGACGTCAGCACGACCCAGTCGTAGTCGCCGATGCCGGTCGACCGCGGCGGCCAGCGCGGCCCCGCCGTCGTCGGGGTCGGCGATGGCGATGGCGGGCACCTCGACCGTCGCCGCGCCGAGGGCGGACAGCCGGGCCACCAGCTCGCTGGCCTGCTCCCGGGCCCGGGTCACGACCACCCGCCGGCCCATGAGCGGCCGGTTCTCGAACCACGCCAGGTCGCTGGCCGCCACGTCGCCGACCACGATGGTCGACGGCGTGCCCAGCGCCTGCGCCCCGATGGTCCCGAGCGTGGCCCGCACGGTGCGCTGCTCGGGCCGGGTCCCCCACTGCACGGCGGCGACCGGCGTGTCCGGCGACCGGCCGCCGGCGACGAGGGCCGCGGCGATGCGCCCGATGCGGGCCACCCCCATGAGGATCACGATCGTCCCGCCGACCCGGGCCACCGCCGACCAGTCGACGCTGCCCTCCTCGCCCGCCGCCGGGTCCTCGTGGCCGGTGACGATGGTGACGCTCGTGGACGAGTGGCGCAGCGTGACCGGGATGCCCGCGTAGGCGGGCACGGCGATGGCCGACGTGATGCCGGGCACCACCTCGAACGGGACGCCCGCCGCGGCCAGCGCGGCCGCCTCCTCGCCGCCCCGGGCGAACACGAACGGGTCGCCGCCCTTGAGCCGCACCACCTCTCGCCCCGCTGCCCCCGCTCGACCAGCAGGGCGTTGATGTCGTCCTGGGACAGCCGGACGTGCCCCGGCGCCTTGCCGACGTCGATCCGCTCCGCGCCCGGCGGGGCCAGGTCGAGCAGCGACTCCTGCGACAGCCGGTCGTAGACGACGACGTCGGCCCGGCGCAGCACGTCGAGCGCCCGCACGGTCAGCAACCCCGGGTCGCCCGGCCCGGCGCCGACCAGGTGGACCGTCATCGGCCCAGCAGCGCGGCCCCGCCCTGCTCGTCGAGCAGGTGGCGGGCGACCGACCGGCCCAGCGCGGCGCCGGCCGTGGCCGGGCCCGACACCTCGTGGCGCACGACGGTGGCGCCGTCGACGGTGGCCACCAGCCCCCGGATCCGCAGGCCGTCGCCGGCGATGGTGGCGTAGGCGGCGGCCGGCAGCGAGCAGTCGCCGCCCAGCTCGGCCAGGAACCCCCGCTCGGCGTCGACCGCCCGGCGGGTGGGGCCGTGCTCGATGCGCTCCAGCACGCAGCGGACGTCGTCGTCGTCGGCCCGGCACTCGACCGCCAGCGCCGCCTGCCCCACCTGGGGGAGGACGACGTCCACGTCGAGCCGCTCGGCGATGCGCTCGCCCCACCCGAGCCGGTCGAGGGCGGCGGCGGCCACGACCACGGCGTCCACGCCGTCGCGGCCCGCCCGGTCCACCCGGGTGGCCATGTTGCCCCGCACCCCCTCGAACCGCAGGTCGGGGCGGGCGTGGGCGAGCTGGGCCCGGCGCCGCAGCGAGCCGGTGGCCACGACCGCGCCCTCGGCGCAGGTCGGCGAGCCGGCCGCCCACCAGGGCGTCCCGCACGTCGGCCCGCTCGGGCACCGCGGCGATGACGAGGCCGTCGGGGGTGGCCGAGGGCAGGTCCTTGGCCGAGTGGACCGCCACGTGGGCGTGGCCCTCCAGCACCGCGGTCTGGATCTCCTTGACGAACACGCCCTTGCCGCCGAGCTCCCAGATCGGGACGTCGAGGCGCCGGTCGCCGCCGGTCTCGACGACCACGATCTCGACGTCGAGTCCGGGGTCGGCCGCCCGCAGCAGGGCGGCGACATGGTCGGCCTGCCACCGGGCGAGGGCGGACCCCCGGGTGGCCACCCGGAGCTTCACCAGTGGTTAGCCCTCGATCTCGAACAGCTCGCGCAGGGCGGCCACGAGGCGGTCGCCCCGGGCGCTGCCGGCGGCGTCCTTGAGGACCACGGTGGGCTGGTGCAGCAGCTTGGCCACCAGCCCCCGGGTCACGGCCTCCACCAGCTCGAGCTGGCGGGGGTCGAGGTCGTCGTAGCGGCCCCGGAACCGGTCGAGCTCGGACGCCCGCACGGCCTCGGCCCGCTGGCGCAGCGCCACGATCATCGGCGCGACCTCGCGGGCCGACGTGGCCCCCAGGTAGCGGTCGATCTCGGCGTTGAGGATGGTCTCGACCGCCGCCACCTCGCGCCGGCGCTCGGCCACGCCCAGGGCGGCGAAGCGGCGCAGGTCGTCCATGTCGAGCAGGGTCACGCCCTCGACGTCGCCGACTCCGGGGTCGACGTCGCGGGGCATGGCGATGTCCACGATCAGCAGCGGGCGCCCGCGGCCGGCCATGATCGGCTCGACGTCGTCCGGCTCGATGATCGGCGCCCGCGACCCGGTGGAGGTGAGCAGCACGTCGGCCTCGGCCAGCCGCTCGGGCAGCTCGACCAGCGGGACCGGCTCGCCGCCGATCCGCGCCGCCAGCGCCGCGGCCCGGCCCGGCGTGCGGTTGGCCACGAGGACCCGGGCCGCCCCGGCGCCGGCCAGGGCGACGGCCATGCCCTCGCCCATGTCGCCGGCTCCGAGCGACCAGCACGGTGGTGCCGGTGATGCCGCCGAGGTGCTCGCCGGCCATGGCCACGGCGGCCTGCGACACGGAGGCGATGTTGCGGGCGATGCCGGTCTCGGACCGGGCCCGCTTGCCGGCCTCCAGCGCGTGGCGCAGCAGCAGGTTGAGCGTCTGCCCGGCCGCGCCCTGCTCGCGGGCCCGCTCCCACGCGTGCTTGACCTGGCCCTGGATCTCGCTCTCGCCGAGCACCGCCGAGTCGAGCCCGGCGGTCACCGACATCAGGTGGGACACGGCCGCGGTGTCGTAGTGGACGTAGAGGTGGTCGGCGAACTCCTCGGGCGGCAGGAACGAGAAGTCGGCGAGGAAGCCCCGGATGTCGCTGTAGGCGCCGTGGAACCGCTCGGCGACGGCGTAGACCTCGGTGCGGTTGCACGTCGACAGGACCAGCGCCTCGCTGAGGTTCGGCCGGGTGCACAGGTCGTGGAGCGCCTTGGGGAGCTGACCCTCGCCGACCGCCATCCGCTCGAGCAGGTCGAGCGGAGCGGTGCGGTGGTTCAATCCGATGACGACGACAGACACGCGCGCAAGCGCTCCTTGGCAGCCTCGAGCCGACCGGCCCGTACCAGGTCAAGGATCCCCGAATCGAGCGCCGCTCGCCAATCGAGCTCCTCGGTCCCGAGACCCTGGGCCTGCACCTCTTTCCTGGCTTCTCCCAACAGGCCGATGAGCTGGTCGTATTCCGGTCCGAGCTCGGCGGCCAGGCGATCCCGCAGCCATGATGCCACCGCCGGGCTGTGCCCGCCGGTGGACACCGTCACGGTCAGCCGGCCCTGGCGGATGCGGGCGGGCAGCACCACGCTGCACCGCTCGGGGTCGTCGGCGGCGTTGACCCACACGCCGGCGGCCTCGCCGTCGTCGTAGACGGCCTGGTTGACGTCGGGGTCGCCGGTGGCGGCGACGGCCAACCGGTAGCCGGCCACCTCGCCCCGGCGGTAGGGCCGGCGCTCGACGGCGATGCCGTCCATGCGCGGCGAGGTCGTCGACGACGTCGGGGGCGACGACCGTGACCCGGGCGCCGGCCTCGACCAGGCCCCGGACCTTGCCGAGCGCCACCCGCCCGCCGCCGACCACGAGGCAGGGGCGGCCGTCGACCACGAGGTTGACGGGGTAGAGGGGGTGCTCGACCGGCACGCTCAGCCCGCGGGCGGGGCCGCCGCCTCGGCCGCGGGCACCCGGGCGGCGCCGTCGGCTCCCGCCTTGCGCTGCTGGTAGAAGCTGAGGATCTGCAGCTCGACCGCCAGGTCGACCTTGCGCAGCGAGACCTCGGGCGGCACGGTCACGATGGTCGGGGCGAAGTTGAGGATCGAGCTGACGCCCGCCGCGATCAGGCGGTCGGCCACCTCCTGGGCGGCGGAGGCCGGGGTGGCGATGATGCCGATGGCGATCTGGTACTCGTGGGCGATGTCGTCCATCTCGTCCACGTGGCGGACGGTGATGCCGTTGATCACGGTGCCGACGACCTTGGGGTCGGCGTCGACCAGCGCGGCCACCGGGAAGCCGCGGTCGCCGAACCCGCCGTAGTTGGCGAGGGCGTGGCCCAGGTTGCCGAGCCCGGCGATGACGACGTGCCAGTCCTTGGTGAGGCCCAGCTCGCGGCTCATCTGGAACAGGAGGTACTCGACGTCGTAGCCGACGCCCCGGGTGCCGTAGCTGCCGAGGTAGCTCAGGTCCTTGCGGACCTTGGCCGCGTTGACGCCGGACAGCTCGGCCAGCCGCTCCGACGAGATGGTCGGCGTGCCGTCGCCGGCGGCCTCCAGCAGGCTGCGGAGGTACAGCGGCAGCCGCGCCACCGTGGCCTCCGGGATCTTCCGTGCCTGCCGCTTGCTGCCCTCGGCCATACGGCCGGATGCTACCTCCGCTTGTTCACGTGGTCACAAGCGATGGTCCCTGGCCTGCGGTTCCGCGGGCCTCACCGTCGGTGCGCCGGCGCTCACCGTCGGTCAGTACCCGGGCGGCGGGACGAAGCCGCCGAGGAGCGCCTCCAGGTGACCGGCCACGGCCACCGCCGTGCGGTCGTGGTACTGCGGGGCGATGATCTGCACGCCCACCGGCAGGCCGTCGGGCGTGCGGCCGATCGGCGGGGTCGCCACCGGCAGCAGCAGGATGCCGACGCCGCCGTTCCAGGCGAGGCCGTCGAGGTAGGGGCGCACGACCCCGTCGACCTCGATGGTGCGCTCGACCATCTCGCGCTCCGTGTCGTGCGGGAAGGCGGCGCCGGGCATGACCGGCGCCAGCAGCACGTCGTGGTCGGCGAAGAACCGGGCGAAGGCGGCCCGCAGCTTGTGGCGGTGCTCGCTGGCGCCGAGCCACGACCGGTGGCGGGCGGTGATGGCACGGAGCGACCGGGTGGGGCCGTCCTCGTCGGGGGCGACGGGCATCGCCTCGACGGCGGCGAAGGCCAGGAACGTGTCCTCGTCCAGCCCGGCCGACATGACCGGCAGCACCAGCCGCTCCCACAGCGGCACCAGCTCGTCCAGCCCGGCCGGCGGGGTCGCCGGGCGCACGTCGGCGCCGGCCTCGGCCAGCGCCGCGGCCGCCAGCTCCAGCAGCAGCCGGTAGTCGGCGGCGACCGGGCAGGCCGGGTCGTCGAACCAGGTCCCGACCCGGAGGCCGGCCGCCGCGCCGCCGTTGGCCGGGGGCGGCAGCTCCAGCCGCCACGCCACCGCGTCGTCGGCCCGGGGGCGGGCGAGGACGTCGAGCCCGAGCGCCAGGTCGGCGGCGCTGCGGCCCATCGGGCCGAACACGCCGACGTCGGCGACGCCGCCCACGCTGCCCGGCGGGCCCGGGATGTGGCCCCGCCCGGGGACGACCCCCCAGGTGGGCTTGAGCCCGAACACGCCGCAGAAGTGGGCGGGGTTGCGGATCGACCCGCCGATGTCCGAGCCCAGCTCGAACGGCGTGAGCCCGGCGGCCAGGGCGGCGGCGGCCCCGCCGGACGACCCGCCCGGGGTGCGCTCGAGGTCCCACGGGTTGTTGGTGCGGCCGTAGACGTCGTTGTAGGTCTGGAGGTCGCCGGCGTAGATCGGCAGGTTGGTCTTGCCGAACACGACCGCCCCCGCGCCCTTCAGCAGGGCGACGGGCTCGGCGTCGCGGTCGGGCACGTGGCCGGCCAGCTCCGGCGCCCCGGAGGTGGTGACGAGGCCCTCGGTCTCGAAGGCGTCCTTGATCGTCATGGGCAGCCCGTGGAGCGGTCCCCACGACTCGCCCCGGGCCCGGGCGGCATCGGCCTCCGCGGCCCGGGCGCGGGCGCGGTCGGCGTCGAGGGCGACGACGGCGTTGATCGCCCCGTCGTGCTCGTCGACCCGGGCCAGGAAGTGGTCGAGCAGCTCGACGCTGGACACCTCGCCGGCGGCCAGCAGCCGCACCAGGTCGGTGGCCGGCAGGTGGTGCAGCTCGCCGGGTGCGCGCTCGCTCATCCCAGGTCCCGCAGCTCGCGCCGCAGCACCTTGCCCGTGTCGCCGTGGGGGAGCGCGTCGACGAACACGACGGTGAACGGGCACTTGTAGCGGGCCAGGTGGCGGCCGACGTGGTCGATGAGCGCGTCCTCTTCCAGGTGGGCGCCGTCCTCGGGCACGACGTAGGCCTTGACCGCCTCGCCGGAGTGCGGGTGGGGCACGCCGACGACCGCCGCCTCGGCCACGCCGGGGTGGGTCACGAGGACGTCCTCGACCTCGGCCGGGAACACGTTGAACCCGGACACGATGATCACGTCCTTGGCCCGGTCGACGAGCGACAGGAAGCCGTCGTCGTCGACGACGGCCACGTCGCCGGTCCGCAGCCAGCCGTCCGGGGTGAGGGCGGCGGCGGTGGCCTCGGGGTCCTCCCAGTAGCCGGTGAACACGTTGGGTCCCCGGACCCAGATCTCGCCGGGGTCGCCGACGAGCGCGTCCTCGCCGGAGGAGTCGATCAGCCGGACCTCGACGCCCGGCAGCGGGACGCCGATGCTGCCGGCGGGGGCGCCGTGGCCGAGCCCGCTGGTCACGGCGGGCGACGCCTCGGTCAGGCCGTACCCCTCGGTCAGCTCGATGCCGAAGCGGTCGCGCACCGCCCGGAGGGTCTCGGGCTCGAGCGGGGCGGCGCCCGAGACGGCGTAGCGGACCCCGGACATGGCCTTGGGGTCGGCGTCGGGGAGCGCGGCCCAGGCCGCCCACATGGTCGGGACGCCGGACACGAGGGTGACGCCGTGGTCGACGATCGCCTGCAGGGTCGTGTGGGGGTCGAACCGCTCGACGAGCACGACCGAGCTGCCGACGGCGAGCGCCTGGCCCAGCAGCGCGTTGAGCCCGAAGACGTGGAACAGCGGCAGGACGCCGAGCGCCACGTCGTCGCCGGGGTCGGGCCGGGCCGGGTTGGCGAGGATCTGGCCGATGTTGGCGAGCAGGTTGCCGTGGGTGAGCATCGCCGGCCGGGGCCGGCCCGCGGTCCCGCTGGTGAACAGGAGGACGGCGAGGTCGCCGTCCTGTCCGCTCGACCAGCGGCGCCGGGTCGCCGCCGAGCAGGTCGGCGACGGGGACGCTGCCCTCGAACCCGGGGATGTCCTCGGTGGCGAGCGCCGCCACCGCGTCCTCGGCGGTGGGCCCGGCCAGCGCCAGGCGGGCGCCGACGGCGGCCAGCTCGCGGGTCAGCTCGGGCGGCGGGGCTGAGGGGGTTGAGGGGCACGGCGACGGCGCCGACCCCGAGGGTGGCGAGGTAGGCGACGACGAAGTACCGGCTGTTGCCGGCCACGACGGCGACCCGGTCGCCGGGCTCGATGCCCCGGGCGACGAGGGCGCCCCGGGCCTGGGCGACCTGGTCGCGCAGCTCGCCGTAGGTCGTCGACCTCGCCCCGGCTGTGCAGCGCCGGGCGGTCGGCGTCGTGGCCCTCGATGACGGTCGCCAGGTTCATCGGGCGAACAGTAGGAGTTGGATGGCGCTCGCCCCCAGGATGAGGGCGAGCAGCACGGCGATCACGACGGTGGTGCCGGGTCTCATGGCGTCCTGCGCGGTTGGAGGGTGACGGGGGACGTGTGGCCGGTGGCGGCGGCCGTTGCCGTCCGCGGCATCCTCGTCGCCGACGAGCGGGAGCAGCCCGAGCTCGTCGCCGGCCTCGAGCCCGAGCGTCTCGGCGGCCGAGCCCCGGGCGACCGTGACGGACAGGAGGCCGTAGCTGTCGACCACCAGGCCGACCTGCCCGGGCGCCAGGTCGTCGTAGGCGGCGGCCCGCCGGGCGGTGCGGACGCCCTCGGTCGGGCGGGTCCAGCGGAGCTGGACGCGTTCGCCCCAGGTCTCGACCTCGTCGGGGTCGACGTTGAGCTGGCAGTTGCCGTAGCGGTCGACCCACAGGATCTCACCGAGCAGGGCCCCGTTCTCCTCCCGGGTGAGCGGGATGAGGCCGGGGACCAGCTCGGCCGGGTCGATCCGGGGCCCGAGCGCGTCGAGCGGCACGCCGTTGCACAGGTGGGCGGCGGCGGGGGCGAAGACGTCGCGCCCGGCGAAGGTGGCCCCGGGCGCCGGCAGCTGGTACTCGGGGGCGGTCAGCTCGACCGCGGCGGTGGCCCCGCCGACCAGGCCGACGGCGGAGGCGAGCAGGCCGTTGTCCGGGCCGACCAGGTAGGACTCGCCGTCGCCGACCTCGATGGCGACGGCCCGGCGCTGGGTGCCGACCCCGGGGTCGACCACGGCGAGCACCACGCCGGGGCACAGGTACTGGACGCTGCGGGCGAGGGTGAGGGAGCCGCCCTTGATGTCGTAGGGGCGGACGTCGTGGGTGATGTCGACCACGCCGACGTGGGGGGCGATGCCACGGATGACCGAGTGGACCACGCCGACGAACTCGTCCGTGGTGCCGTAGTCGGACAGGAAGCTGATCGTGTCGAAGCGCGGGGGCATGCAGCGATGGAGTCTGCCGCGCCGGGCCGGCGGCGGCTCAACCCGCCTGGGTGAAGCGGGCCGCCAGGTAGGCGTCGACGTCGTCTTCGAGGATGCGGTACGCCTTGCCGACCCTGGCGGCGCGCAGCTCCCCCGACTTGATCAGCCGGTAGACGGTCATGGATGAGACCCGCAGGAGATCGGCGACCTCTTGCGGGGTGAAGAACCGGGCGCGCGACACAGCCATGTGGAAGACCCCTTCCAACTCCGCTGGGGGAACTGTATGCGACCGTTGCTGGTGTGGCGAGTGGGGCCAGGTCAGGAGCCCCGCCCGAGCTCGCGGCTGCGCTCCGTGGCGTCCATCACGGCGTCGAGGAAGGCACTGCGCACCCCACCCCGCTCCAGCGCCCGCAGCCCGGCCGCCGTGGTCCCACCGGGCGAGGTCACGGCCGCCCGCAACGCCTCGGGCCCCTCGTCCGACTCGGCCAGCAGCCGCGCCGAGCCCAGCAGGGTCTGGGTGGCCAGCGCCACCGCCGTGGGCCGGGGCAACCCGGCGAGGACGCCACCCTCGATCAACGCCTCGGCCACCAGGAAGAGGTAGGCCGGCCCCGACCCCGAGAGCCCGGTCACGGCGTCGAGCAGCGACTCCGGCACCCGCACCACGGTCCCCACGGCCCCGAGCACCGCCTCGGCCCACGCCAGCTCGCGCTCCCCCGCCGACGACCCGGCCGCCACCGCCGCCGCCCCCGCACCCACGAGCGCCGGCGTGTTCGGCATGGCCCGCACCACCGGCGTCCCGGGCGCCAGCGCCGCCTCCAGCCGGGCGATGGTCACCCCGGCGGCGATCGACAACACCGGCGCCGCCCCCCGCGCCCCACCCGATTCGGCCCCGGCGCCGCCTCCGGCCGCGCCCTCGACTCCCCGCCCCGCCCGCGCCCGCGGCCGTGACGCCGGCCACCGCCCGGCAGGCGGCCTCGACGTCGCCCGGCTTGACGGCCACCACGTGGCCCGCGGCGGGCGCCGGCTCGTCGGCCACCTGCAGGTCGGGGAAGCGCTCCCGCAGCTCGGCCGCCCGGCCGGGCAGCCGCTCGACCACCCGGAGCTCGGCCTCCGGTGCGAACCCCCCGGCCACCAGCCCGGCGATCAGCGCCTCTCCCATCTTGCCGCCACCGATGACCTGGAGCTTGGGCGTCATGGGAATGGACGTTAGGCCGGGTTGCCCTCGGGCCAGGGCAGCACGGTGAGCCGTGGCCACAGCTGCTGCCACCGGGCCGCCTTGGCCTCGTACACCTCGCGTGGCGCCTGCACGGGGTTGGGACCCAGCACGAACCCGAACAGCTCGTCGAACCCGAACGGGGCGAACACCTTCGGCCGCCCGCCCTCGGTGCGCAGGCCCACGCAGCACGCCCGGCCGGGGAACGTGCGGATGGCGTCCTCCGAGGAGGCGAAGGGCGCGCAGGGCACACCGAAGCGCTGCTCGTACCAGAGGTGCACACGCGCCTCGTTGCGCACCTCCACCTCCACGCCTGCGTCGTACGCAGCACAGGCACGGATCACCTTGTCCTCGGCCTCCCACGAGAGGTCCCGGTCGTCGAAGTAGATGAGGTCGTAGTCCCGGATGCCCCGGCCGGGCTCGTGGCCGTCGAGCACGTTCCACACGGTCTGGAACAGGCATCCGGCCGCGAGGTACCAGCCCGGCAGCGACCACTGCTCGGCCAGCGCCAGGACGCGACCCACGGCAGGGTTGCACAGCACCAGCTCCACGAAGCGTTCGTCGTCGGTTGTCATCAGCAGTGGATCCGACGGCCCGGCACCGCACCCGGCGGCTTCCCCGACCGCCGGTGGCACCGGGCCTCGGATCCGGACATCACCCTACTTCGTGATATCTCAGTGTGCAACATGCTATTGTGAGAAATGTGATGCAAACCCGATGCGCAACGCAGTCTGAAAGTACTGTTCGACCCACTGGTACAGCGACCCGAGTATCCGATCCAGCTCGTCGTCGTCGACGGCACCGTTGTCGATCTGCCCGATCAGGAAGATGGCGTCCTCGTCGCCGATGGCGAACGCCGCCCCGTACAGCTTGCGGTTCCGCCGCAGCAGGTGCTCGTAGAGGGCTCCGTGGTTCTCCTCGGGCGCCGGCATCATGTACGTCTCGTAGTGGAGTGTCCGCTGGCGGAGGTGGAACCAGATGGTGAACACGTCCTTCGCCTCGCCGCGGACGCGGACGAACCAGCGGCGCTCGCCCGACTCCTCGTCCCGCTCGACGGCGGCCACGACCGGGTTGTCGGCCAGCTGGCGGGCGAGCCATGCCTCGATCCGGGCGGCCAGATCGGCGAGCTCGGCCTCGGTCGACGGATGGTGGGTCATGCCACCGGACGGTAACGGCCGCGCCAGAATCTTACGGATGCAACCCGATCCGCAGTGGACCGCGCAGGACCTGGCCGGCACCGTCGACGCCGCCGGCGTGTGGTGGGACCTGGCCACCGCGGGGATCGATCCCACCACCCGCGGGCTGGCCGCGCTGCGCCGGCGGATCGGAGGCCTCGTGGCGGAGGCCGGCCGGGCCGACGCCGACGTGGGTGTGCGGGGCAAGTCGGGCACGGCGCTGGTGGCCGCCCTGTCGGAGGCCGGGCGGCGGGCGCACAGCCGCCGGACTCGGCCCGGACCGTCAGCTCGGCAGGGTGGCGGGGCTGCACGTGTCCCACGGCGGGGTGCCCAAGATGCCGGTCGAGGCGGTGGACATCGGCTGGCGCGGCCTGGCCGGCGACCGGCAGGCCGCCCGCCGCCATCACGGGCGGCTGTGGCAGGCCGTGTGCCTGTGGTCGGCCGAGACCATCCGGATGCTGGTGGCCGAGGGCAACCCCGTCTTCCCGGGCGCCGCGGGCGAGAACGTGACCGTGGCCGGGGTCGACTGGGGGTCGCTGCGACCGGGTTCCCGCCTGCCCGTCGGCGGGGCGCTGCTCGAGATCACGATGCCCGCGCTGCCGTGCTCGAAGAACGCCCAGTGGTTCGTGGACGGCGACTTCAACCGCATGCACCACGAGCGCCAGCCCGGGGTGAGCCGGCTCTACGCCCTCGTCGTCAGGCCCGGGCCGGTGATGCTGGGCGAGGAGGTCGTCGTGGAGCCGTGACCGGGCTCAGCCGGTGCAGGTGACCGGGGCGCGGGCGGTGATGTCGGCGTAGATCCGGCGGAGGCGGCCGGCGGCCGTCGACCAGGTGAAGTCGCGGGCCCGCAGGGCGGCCTGGGCCGACAGGGAGTGGGCGAGGGCGGGGTCGCGCAGGATCCGCTCGGCGTGGGCGGCGTAGTAGGCTCGCGTCGCGGCCTTCGACGAGGAACCCCGTGCGGCCGTGGTCGACCAGCGTGCGCAGGCCGCCGACCGCGGCCGCGACGACCGGGGTCCCGCAGGCGGCGGCCTCCAGGGCCACCAGCCCGAACGACTCGCTGCGGCTGGGGACGAGCACGGCGTCGGCCGCCCGGTAGAACGTCGACAGCATGTGGTGGGGCTGCGGGTCGGCGAACCGCACCCGCTCGCTCACGCCCCGGGATGCCGCCAGCTTCTGGATGCGGTCGACCTCGGCCTGGCCGCCCGCCCCGCTGGCGCCGCCGACGACGACGAGCACCGCGTCGGCGTCGTCGAGCTCGGCCAGCGCCTGGACCGCCACGTCGAGGCCCTTGAGCGGCTGGATCCTGCCCGACGAACAGCAGCACCGGACCCGGGAACGGCCCGAGGTGCGAGAGCGCGGCCCGGGCACCGGCCCGGTCGCCGGGCGAGAAGAAGGCGTGGACGACGCCCGGGGGGACGATCTCGATGCGGTCGGGGTCGGCGCCGTACAGGCGCACGAGCTGGGCCGCCTCCGCCGTGCAGTTCGCCAGGATGGCATCGGAACAGCCGATGACCTGGGCCTCGGCGTCGGTCCGACGCTGGGGCTCGGCGTCGCCGGTCTCGGCCTTGACCCGGGCGAGCGTGTGGAACGTCGAGACCAACGGCAGGTCCAGCTCGTGCTTGAGACGGTGGCCCGCCACCCCCGACAGCCAGTAGTTGGCGTGGAGGGCGTCGGCCGCGTCGTCGCCGGTCAGGTGGGCCAGCACCCCGTCGGCGAACTCGTCGACGATCTCGGGCAGGGCCTCCTTGGGCAGGTCGACCGACCCGGCGGGCACGTGCACGACCCGGAACCCGGGCTCGACGTCGACGACGTCGGGCAGGTGGTCGGCCCAGCGCCGGGTGTAGACGTCGCTGGCCACGCCGGCCTGGGCGAGCGCGGACACGAGCTCGCGCACGTACACGTTCATGCCACCGCTGTCGCCCGATCCGGGCTGGGCCAGCGGCGACGTGTGGAGTGAGAGAACGGCGAGACGGCGCACCATCAGCCAGCCAACACCGGCGCCCGGTGAGAGATTCCTGTGTTCCCAGCCAAGGACGGGGAAGGGTAGGTCCGGCCCGGCGACCTCCCAAAGTCGGTCCCGACGCCATCAGCGCGTGCAGCGGGTCCGGGCGCGGGTAGGTTGCGCTCGTCCCTCTACGACCAAGGAGTGCCGATGGCCTTCGAGCTGCCGCCGCTGCCGTACCCCAAGGACGCCCTCGCTCCGCACATGAGCGAGAAGACGCTCGACTTCCATCACGGCAAGCATCACGCCACCTACATCAACAACCTGAACGGCCTCGTCGAAGGCAGTGCCCGCGCCGACCAGCCGCTCGAGCAGATCATCCTCGAGGCCGAGCCGGGTGGCCTGTTCAACAACGCCGCCCAGGTGTGGAACCACACGTTCTTCTGGAACTCCATGACGCCGGGCGGCGGGGGCGATCCCGACGGTGACCTGGCGGCGGCGATCGAGGCCGCGTTCGGGTCGGTGGACGAGTTCAAGCAGACGTTCACCGACAAGGCCAAGACCCTGTTCGGCTCGGGCTGGACGTGGCTGGCCAAGGGCGACGACGGCCTGGAGATCCTCCAGACCAAGGACGCGGACCTGCCGCTGAAGCACGGGAAGACGGCGCTGCTCACCCTCGACGTGTGGGAGCACGCCTACTACCTCGACTACCAGAACGCCCGCCCGGCCTACATCGAGACGTGGCTGGGGAACCTGGTGAACTGGGAGTTCGCGGCGGAGAACTTCGCCAAGTCCTAGCCAGCGGACCTGTGGCGCAGCGGCGGCCGGCCGTCAGAACACGCCGGCCGCCGCTGCCCACACCGGGGCCAGCACGAGCAGCGTGTCGAGGCGCCGCAGCGCGGGAGCGTGGGCGCCCGCGCCCGGGAGGGCGGCCGACGCGACGATCTGCCCCAGCGGGCAGGCGACGGCGGCGAAGGCGAGCAGCCCCACACCCGCGGCGTCGAACGGTTCGACGAGGACCAGCGCCAGCGGCAGCGCCAGCAACGTCGACGTCGTGATGCCGGCGAGCGGGCCCTCGACGGGGTTGGAGGCGCCGGACCCGACGATGTAGTCGCCCGCCTCGTAGGCGCTGACCATGAGCAGCAGGACGACGGCGGGGATCACCGACTCGACGCGGATCAGCACGAACGAGGCACCGGCGAGCGCGGGTACGAGCGAGAGGCACATGATCCCGGCGGCGGCCAGGCGGCCACCCGCTCCGGGCAGCCGCTCCCCGTCGGGGGCGAGGCTGCAGCCGATGCTGACGGCGACCACGAGCCCGGCGGTCATGAGCGCGAACGGCACGCCGACCAGGGCGGCGAGCACGGGCAGCGCACCCATGGCGGCGGCGACGTCGGCCTGCCAGGACACGGAGCCCCAGGCCCGCACGATCTGGCGGGCGGCGAGCCCCGCCGCGGCCGCGTAGACGAGAGCGGTCGTGGGGGCGCTGAGGAGGGTGGCGGCGAGGGCGACGGCGAACCAGGCGACCCCGAGCCGGACCCGGGGCCCCTCGATGTCGTAGACGACCGCCAGCCGGCGCCGGTCGATGCCCCGGCGGGCCGCAGGCCGGGGACGGGGCGAGGGCGGCCCGGAGCGGGCGCATCGGGCCCGGGGCGGGCGGGCCCCAGGATGCGGGATCCTCGGGCGGGAGCGGGTCGAGGTCCTCCGGTGCGGGGACGAAGACCTGCTGGCGGGGCGACGGGCGACCCGGCTCGACCGGCGGTGCGGCGGGGACGCCCCCGCCCGGCCACCCGGACGACCCGTCGGCGGACGACCAGCCGGACGCGTCCGGCGGGCTCTCCGACCGTCCACCCGGCGAGTCCCACTCCGACCCTGAAGGTCCGCCATCCTCGTCTGCAGGCCAACCCGATGCCTCGTCCGCGGACCACGACGACGAACCGGCGCCGTTCGGGCGTGCCGGCCAGCCGGACGGGTCCAGGCGGACGCCGTCGGCGGGGCCGTCCTGGTTCGGCCAGGGTGCCGGGTCGGAGGGCTGCGGTGGGGTGGCGTCGCCGAAGGTGGGCCAGCCGTCGGCCGCGCTCCGGGCCTCACGGCCGTTGCCGTTGCCGTTGGCGCCGGGCCAGGCCGGTTCGGGCCGGCCGGGGGGCGGGGGGGTCATCCTGCGCCGCCGGAGACCGGGGGGAGGATCGCCACCTCGTCGTCGTCACCCACGACGGCGTCGCCGGACGCCGGCTCGCCGTTGACCCACACCTTGCACGTCGGCAGCAGCTTCGCGAACTCGTCGCCGTAGCGGGCGCGGGCGGCCGCCAGGACGGCGTCGACGGTGTCTCCGTCGACGACATCCTGCGTCGCGCCGGCGGCCTCGCGGGCCTGGGCGAAGAGGCGGAGCACGGCCATCGTCGCGCGCGCCCTCAGGCGGTCCCGGGTGTGACTGACGGCGGTGCCATGACGGTGGAGTGCTCCTCGCGGCGGGTGCGCTCCCCAACGAGCGCCCGACGAGCCTACTCCCGCCCCGTCCCTGTAGCGTCGCCCGGCGATGGACTCCCCCACCCCGACGACGACGCGCGTCCTGCTGGTCCGGCACGGCCAGTCGGAGTGGAACGCCGTCGGGCGCTGGCAGGGCCAGGCCGACTCACCGCTGTCCGACCTCGGCCGCCGGCAGGCGCGGGAGGCCGCCCGGGCGATCGGGGCGGTGGACGCCATCTGGTCCTCCGACCTCCAGCGGGCCGCCGAGACCGCCGCCATCATCGCCCAGGAGATCGGCGTCGGGCCCGTCGTCCTCGACCCCGACCTGCGGGAACGCGACGCCGGCGAGTACTCCGGGCTGACCCGCGCCGAGATCGAGGAGCGGTTCCCCGGCTACCTGGGCAGCGACCGGCGCCCGCCCGGCTGGGAGCCGGACGACCACATGCTCGCCCGGTCGCTCCGGGCGCTGCGCCGGATCGCCGCCGAGGTCCCCGGGGGCGACGTCCTCGTCGTCACCCACGGCGGGCTCGTCTACACGATCGAGGACCACCTCGGCGCCGAGCGCGGGCGCCTGGCCAACGCCGAGGGGCGCTGGGTCGACATCGTGGGCGACCGCCTGCGGCTCGGGGACCGCATCCTGCTCGCCGACCCCGACGACCTCACGGTGCCCGGGCAGATCTGAGCGGCCGGGGTCAGACCTCGGCGTCGGCCTGGTGGTCGGCGCAGAACCGGGCGGCCGGCACCACGGCGAGGCGGTCGTCGGGGATGGCGCCGCCGCACACCTCGCAGGTCCCGTACCTGCCGCTGTCGAGCCGCTCGAGCGCCCGGTCGACGTCCGCCAGCTCGGCCTCCACCTGCTCGAGGATGGAGAACTCCTTCTCCCGCTCGAAGGCGTCGCTGGCCGTGTCGGCCAGGTGCTGGTGGACATGCGACAGGTCGGCCGCGCTGTCGATCCCGCCCTCGTCGTGCAGGTGCCCGTTCTCCAGGCTGGTCCGCAGGCGGTCGAGGCGGTCGCGCTCGTCGGCCAGGTGGCGCCGGGCGTCGTCGTCGTCCACGGGACCAGGGTACGCGCGCCGTGCCGGGCGTGGGGGTGGAGGGGCTCGAACCCTCGCGCATCCGCTTAAAAGGCGGCCGCTCTGCCAACTGAGCTACACCCCCGGGTGTCGCCCTGTTCATCGTAGGACGGGACCCCGGGGACCCCCGCCGATTGTCGCCGGCTCGAAAGGCCCGTGTTAGTCTCGCCGACGATCCGTGGGGCTGGGGGGGCGGGCGCCCTCTGGCGGGAGTCAGGGAGAGATCACGATGGTCAAGCGACTGTTGATAGTGGGTGTGGTTGTCCTGACGGCGCTGGCCGCTCCGGCGGCCGCCCAGCAGTACCCGCCCGCGGTCAACAGCCTGACGGTCAGCGACACCACCCCGACGCCCGGCCAGACCATCAGCATCGAGGGCCGCACGTTCGCCGCCGGCTCGACCGCGACCGTCGCGCTGACGTCCGATCCCGTCACGCTCGGCTCGCCCACCGCCGACGCCGCCGGCGTCATCGGCTCGACGCCACCATCCCCGCCGACACCACGCTCGGCTCCCACACCCTGACCGCCACCGGCCCGGCGCCCGACGGCACGACGCTGTCGCTGTCGCTGACGCTCAACGTCGTGGCGGCCGACGGCTCGGGCAGCGGCACGGGCTCCGGCTCGCTGCCCGACACCGGCAGCGACTCGTCGATCCCGCTCGCCCAGGTCGGTCTCGGGCTGGCGGCGTTCGGCGGCGTCGTCGTGGCGCTCGCCGGCCGGCGCCGCCGGTCGCTCAGCCGGGTGTGACCTGGGCCTTCGCCCAGCGGTAGTCGGCCTTGCCCGGCGGGGCTGCGCTGGATGGCCGGCAGGAACAGCACGTCCTTGGGCAGCTTGTAGCGGGCGATGTGCCCGCCGGCGTGGGCGACGATGTCCTCGGCCGTGGCCGCCGCCCCCGGTGACAGCTCCACCAGCGCCACCACCTCCTGGCCCCACCGCTCGCTCGGCCGGCCGACGACGACCACGTCGTGGACCGCGGGGTGCCCGGCGATGGCCCGCTCGACCTCCTCGGCGAAGATCTTCTCGCCGCCCGAGTTGATCGTGACGGAGTCGCGCCCGAGCAGCTCGATGTCGCCGCTCTCCTGGTGGCGGGCCCGGTCGCCGGGGACCGAGTAGCGGGTCCCGTCGATGACGGGGAACGTGCGGGCGGTCTTGGCGGCGTCGCCCAGGTAGCCGAGCGGGACCCAGCCCTCCTGCGCCAGCCAGCCGATGCCGTCGTGGCCGGGGGCCAGGACCTTGTCGAGCTCCTCGCTGACGACGACCGTCCCCGGCAGCGGGGTGAACCGGCCGGTCGACACCTCGCCGCTCGCCACCGACACGTGGCTCATCTGGGCGCCCGTCTCGGACGACCCGACCGAGTCGGACAGCATGATGTTCGGGGAGCTGGGCCAGGAGCCGCTCCTTGATCGTGGGCGTGAGCGGGGCGCCGCCGTTGCCCACGCTGAGCAGCGAGCTGGTGTCGTAGCTGCCGCCCTCGAGCTCCTCGACCAGCGGCCGGGCGATGGCGTCGCCCACGACGGTGAGGGTGCTGCACCGCTCGCGCTCGACCGTCTCCCACGTCTCGGCGGGATCGAGCCGGCGGGTGTTCGGCGGGAGCACGAGCGTGTGCCCGTTGTTGAGGCCGATGAACGACACCCACTGGGCGGCCCCGTGCATCAGCGGCGGCAGGACGAGGAACCGCAGCGGCTCGGCGAACGCCGCCGCCGCGGCGGCCACGTCGTCGTAGTTCGTCACCGCCTCGCGGGTCAGGATGTTCCGCCCGCCCATGGCCGACATGTAGATGTCGTGCTGGCGCCACAGCACGCCCTTCGGCATCCCGGTCGTGCCGCCCGTGTAGAGGACGTAGAGGTCGTCGGGCGACGGCGCCGGCGTCGCAGGCCCGGTGGCGGGGTCGACGGACGCGAGCGCGGCCTCGTACTCGACGGCCCCGGGCAGCAGGTCGTGCCCGGAGTCGTCGGCCACCTGGATCAGCACCTCCAGCGCGGGGAGGCGGTCGAGGAGGGCGGCCAGCGTGGGGGCGAAGGTGTCGTGGTAGACGAGGGCCCGGCAGCCGGCGTTGTCGAGCAGGTAGAGCAGCTCGTCCTCGACGTAGCGGTAGTTGACGTTGAACGGCGCCACCCGGGACCGGAAGGCGCCGAGCATGGCCTCCAGGTACTCGTTGCCGTTGTAGAGGTAGATGCCCAGGTGGTCCTGGCCGGACTCGTGGCCGGCGAGCCCGTCCCGCTCGGTGTGGGTGCCCAGGCCCCGGGACCGCAGATAGGCGGCCAGGCGGCGGCTGCGGTCCGCCAGGTCGGTGAAGGTCAGGCGGACGTCGCCCCAGACCAGCGCGGGGCGGTCGGGGTGGACCGCGGCCACCGTGTCGAACACCTCGGCCAGGGTGAACTGCACCTCGCCCATGTCCCCTCCCCTTCTGACGCTGTGTCAGATGACACTAGCGTCAGAGGAGGACGGGACCGCGAGCCCGCGGTGCCGGGATCAGCGCTTGCCGCCCACCGGCTGGGTGAGGAACTGGCCGGCGATGAGGCCGGCCCACCCGATGAGACCGAGGATGGCGCCGAACGCCGGCGAGATGTCGGCCCCCTCGAAGCTGGTGAACATGGCGAGCACGTGCCACAGCGTGAACACGCCGAGCACGCCGGCGGCGATGATCGGCAGGTTGGGCAGGTTCGCCAGCGCGGGATCTGCGGCAGCTTGAGGATGGCGAGGATGCCGAAGGCGATGGCGAGCAGGGCCAGGAGCCGGCCGAAGCTGGCGTAGGTGTCGATCGCCACCGGCACGTCGACCCCGAAGCCCGAGATGTCGCTCACGTCGCCGAGGGTGATCGACTGGCCGCCACCCGACAGGAAGTCGAGGACGAACAGCGACGCCAGCACCAGCACCCCGCCGATGCCGCCGACGATGAGCCCGATGGTGGGCGTGAACCCGCTCGCGGTCGGTGCGGCATAGCCATAGCCCTGCTGGCCGTAGCCCTGCTGGCCGTAGCCCTGGCCGCTCGGCGTGCCGTACTGGCCCGGCTGCTGGCCGTAGCCCGCCTGCTGCTGGCCGTAGCCCTGGCCGCTCGGCGTGCCGTACTGGCCCGGCTGCTGGCCGTACTGGTCGCCCGGCGTGCCGTACTGGCCCGGCTGCTGGCCGTACTGCCCGGACTGGCCGGCTGGCCGTAGCCCTCCTGGCCGCCCGCCGCGGGCCAGCTCTGGCCGCTGCCCTGGGCCTCGCCGGCCGCCGGCCAGCCCTCGCCGCTGCTGCTGCCCTGGGTGCCGTAGCCGGGCTGACCGCCGCCCTGGCCGCCGCCCTGGGTGCCGCCTAGCCCGGTTGACCGCCGCCCTGGCCGCCGCCCTGGGGGTAGCCGCCGGCGCCGTAGCCCTGCTGGCCGGCGCTCTCGTACGAAGGGGAGGACGGGCCCGGCGCGTCGGGGTTGTCGACGCTGCGCTGACCGGCCGCGTCCGCGACGTGCTCGGTCCATCGGGTGCCATCGTGGTATCGCTGGGCGTAGTTTCCGGAGGGATCCGGATACCAGCCGGGACTGACCTGGGACATCGGAGTGTCTCCTCTTGGATTCGTAAGTCCGCCGAGGCAGACGACGCTAGCCCCCCAGGGACACCGGCCTGGACGTCGGCGGCGTTTCGGCCGCGGTCTCAGAGCCACACGAGGTCGGCCTCGTCGCCGCCCGGCGGCGCCGGGTCGACGACCTCGTCACAGGTGGTGCAGAACCAGCGGGCCTCGAGCGCGGTGCCGCACGGGCCGTGGACCGGGACCGGCGACCGGGAGCCGGGCACCTCGCCGTGGCGGTGGGCGCCCCAGCCGGCCAGCATCCGCACGGTTCCGGCCAGGTCGGCCCCCGCCGCGGTCAGCCGGTAGGCGTGGCGGACGGGGCGGGTCGAGTACGGCTCGCCCACGACGACGCCCTCGGCCTCCAGGCGGGACAGGCGCCGGGCGAGGATGTTGGGGGCGAGGCCGTCGAGCTCGTCGAGCAGCTCGCCGAAGCGCCGCGGGCCGTGCAGCAGCCGGGCCACGACCAGCAGCGACCAGCGGTCGCCGACGGCGTCGGCCGCGCTGGCGAGCGCCCGGTCGATGGCCTCGTCGGGCGTGGACGGCGGCAGGACCGCGGGTCCCCGGCGGAATCGCCCTTGCGGAGGAGGCATGGGGAGAGGTTACAGTAACTTGCAGATTGCAAGTGAGTAGCAACAGACCCCTGGGAGGACCCCATGCCCGACGACGACCAGCAGGCTGCCGCCATCCGCCACGTGGCCGACACCGTGGCCCCCTCGGTCGTGCGCATCGGGCGCCACGGCGGCCGGGGCTGCGGCGTGGTGGTGGCCGACGGCCTCGTGGCCACCAACGCCCACAACCTGCGCGACCGCACCACCCTCGTCACCTTCGCCGACGGCCGCTCGCTCCAGGGCCGCGCCACCGGCATCGACATGGACGGCGACCTCAGCGTCCTCGCCGTCGACACCGGCGGCGTCCCCGCCCTCCCGTGGGCCGACGACCCGGCCGAGCTGGGCCAGCCCGTCTACGCCGTCGCCACGCTCACCGACGGCCACCGCGTCACCGCCGGGCGGGTGTCGGCCACGGGCCGCTCGTTCCGGGGCCCGCGGGGCCGGCTCGTCACCGGCGGCATCGAGCACACCGCCCCGCTGGCCCGGGGCAGCTCCGGCGGCCCGGTCGTCGACGCCGCCGGACGGCTGGTCGGCATCACCACGCTGCGCCTCGGCGACGGCTTCGCCATCGCCCAGCCCGCCGGGGCCGACCTGCGGGCCCGGGTCGACGACCTGGCCGAGGGCCGCGAGCCCGCCCGCGTCGTGCTCGGCGTGGGCGTGGCCCCGGCGCACGTGGCCCGCCGGCTGCGCTCGGCCGTCGGCCTCGACGACCGGCCCGGCGCCCTCGTGCGGGGGGTGAGCGACGGCAGCCCGGCCCAGGCCGCCGGCCTCCAGCGGGGCGACCTCATCACGGCGGTCGGCGACGACGCCGTCGACGACCCGACGGGCCTCGAGGCCGCGCTCGCCGGGCTCCGGCCGGGCGACACGGTGACGGTCGCCGTCGTCCGGGGCACGGCGGAGCTGACGATGACCGTGACCTTCCCCGCCGCGGACGACGCGCCGGACGACACGCCCGAGGACGCGCCCGACCGACGGCTGAGCGCGGCCGGACGCGACTCATCCCCGCGCCCGCGGTGCGCCGAATACGGGGACGTGCGTCCCCAAGGGCGCATCCGCGAGCGGGCGGATCCCCGCTCCCATCCCCCGAGGGAGCAATGCCATGTTCACGCGACTCGCCGCGGCCGGTCTGGCCGCCCTGACAGCCGCCACCCTGGCCGTGGCGCCCGGTACGCGGCGCCGACGCCAGCAGTCGATCCCGGGTCTGCGGCACCGACCGTGGCCGCAGCCTCGAGGCCGTCGGCCTCACCGCCGACCAGCGCCTCGTGTGCTTCCGGGCCGACAAGCCCCGCCTGGCCCGCGACATCGCCGTCGTCAGCGGCCTGCCAGATGGACACCAAGCTGGTGGGCATCGACTACCGCCCGGCCAACGGCGTCCTCTACGGCGTCGGTGACCAGGCCGGCATCTACACCATCGATCCGGCGACCGCGGTCGCCAGCCTCGCCGTCCGGGCCAACATGCCCCTGTCGGGCACCTCGTTCGGCGTCGACTTCAACCCGGCCGCCGACCGCCTGCGGATCGTGAGCGACACCGGCCAGAACCTGCGCATCAACGTGGCCGACGGCGCCACCACTCCCGACGGTGGCCTGACCTACCCGCCGAGCACGGCCGCGGCCCTCGGTGTCACCGGCGCGATGTACACCAACAACGACGCCGACCCCAACACCGTCACCACGCTCTTCGACGTCGACTCGACGCTCGACCAGGTCTCGATCCAGTCGCCGCCCAACAACGGCTCGCTGGTCGCCACCGGCAAGCTCGGCGTCGACACCACGCCCGACGTGGCCGCCGACATCTACAGCGAGGTCAAGGACGGCACGACCGTGTCGAACACCGCCTACGCCGCGCTGTCCAGCCCGCAGGGCTCGTCGTTCTACGGCGTCGACCTCCTGACCGGGAAGGCCAGCCGCACCGGCGACTTCTCGTCCCGCAACCGGATCGTGGGCGTCGCGTTCCCCCAGAACCAGCGCTGATCCACCCCCGTCCACGGTGGGCCGGCCCCGTGCCGGCCCACCGGGCGCGCCCGTAGAGTGCCGGTCGTGGCGCTCTCCCCCATGAAGGCCACGAGCGGGCCGCTCCCCACCGGCGACGGATGGGTCTACGAGGTGAAGTGGGACGGCATGCGCGTCCTCACCGAGGTCGGGCCGGACGGCGTGCGGGCGTGGAGCTCGCGGGGCCTCGACGCCGCCGTCTCGTTCCCCGAGCTGGCCGCGCTGGCCCCGGCGCTGGCCCCCGTCGAGGCCACGTTCGACGGCGAGGTCGTGGCGCTCGACGGCGAGGGCCGCCCGAGCTTCGAGCGCCTGCAGCGGCGCATGCACGTGTCGTCGCCCACCGAGGCGGCCCGCCGGGCGGCGGAGGTCCCCGTGGCCTACGTCGTGTTCGACCTGCTCGCCCTGGCCGGGCACGACCTGACCGGTCGGCCGTGGCACGAGCGCCGCCACCTGCTCGACCAGCTGGCCGACGACCTGCCCCCGGGCGTGGACGTGGCCACCGTGTACGAGGACGGCGCGGACCTGCTGGAGGCCGCCCGCCGCAACGGGCTCGAGGGCGTGGTGGCCAAGCGCCGGGAGGTCCCCTATGTCCCGGGCGCCCGGACCCGCTCGTGGGTGAAGGTCAAGGTGCGGCTGCACGACGAGATGGTCGTCGGGCGGCTGGAGCGGCGGCATCGGCAACCGGGAGGGGAAGCTGGGGTCGCTGCTGTTCGGGTACCACGACGGGCCCGGCGGGCCGCTGCGCTACGCGGGTCGGGCGGGGTCGGGGTTCACGTGGGCGGAGCTGGCCCGCGTCGAGGCGCAAGCTGGCGCCGCTGGCCACCGACGTGTGCCCGTTCGACCCGCCGCCCCCGCCGCTGCACCGCAAGGGCGCCCACTGGGTGGCGCCCGCGATGGTGGTGGAGATCGAGTACGCCGAGTGGACGTCGGAGGGGCGCCTGCGCCACCCCGTCTATCTGGGCGAACGCACCGACAAGGCGCCGGAGGACGTGGTGCGTCCCTGACAGGCCACAATCGGGGTGCGTGGACAGCATCCGGCTCACCGTGCCCGCCACCTCGGCGGCCGTGCGCATCACCCGGGCGGGGGCCGCAGGGCTCGCCACCCGGGCCGGGTTCACCTACCGCGAGGTCGAGCAGCTCCGGCTGGCCGTGGGCGAGGCCGCGGCCCTGCTCGCCCCCGATCCCGAGGGCGAGGGGACGCTGGACGTCACCTACGACGTGGACGATGGCGGCCTGCGGGTCGAGCTGGCGCTCACCGGCCCGCCGCAGGGCGAGCGGCCGGGCCAGGTCCCGGACGTCGCCGCCGCCGTGCTCGACGCCAGCGTCGACGAGTGGCGGGTGACCGACGGCGGCCGCTGCCTCGTGCTCGTGAAGCGCCTGACCGACACCGAGGACGACGACGACTGAACCCGGGCCCGGCCGCCGGCGGCCGGCGGGGTCAGGTGCCGGTGTGGCCGAAGCCGCCGGTGCCGCGCTCGGACGGGTCGAGCGCCGGGACCGGGGCGAACTCGGCGTGCTCGACCCGCTGGAGGACCAGCTGGGCGATGCGGTCGCCCCGGCGGACCTCGTAGTCGGCCTCGGGGTCGGTGTTGACGAGGAGCACCCGCAGCTCGTCGCGGTAGCCGGCGTCGATGAGCCCGGGCGTGTTGAGGCACGTCACGCCGTGGCGCAGGGCCAGACCGCTGCGGGGTTGCACGAACCCGGCGTAGCCCTCCGGGATGGCGAGCGCGATGCCGGTCGGGATCAGCGCCCGCCCGCCGCCGGCCGCCAGCACGGCACCTTCGGCCGCCACCAGGTCGGCGCCGGCGTCGCCGGCCCGGGCGTAGGCGGGCAGCGGCAGGTCGGCGGCGAGGCGGACGACGGGGATGCGGAGCACGCCGCCATTGTGGCGGCCCAAGAGGCTGCGCCGATAGGCGTAGCCGTGCCTCGTCCACGCACGCCCGTAGGGGGTGCCCGGCGGGTCTAGTGTCGCAGCGGTGCTCGTGTGGATGGACCTCGAGATGACAGGGCTCGACCCCGCCCGCAACGTGATCGTGGAGATCGCCACCCTCGTGACGGACGACGCGCTGGAGATCGTGGCCGAGGGCCCCGACCTCGTGGTGCACCAGCCGCCCGAGGCGCTGGCGCTCATGGAGGACGTCGTGCGCGACATGCACACCCGCAGCGGCCTCCTGCCCGCCATCGCGGCGTCGGAGGTGTCGCTGGCGGACGCGGGGGCGGCCACGCTCGCCTTCATCCGCGAGCACGTGCCCGCGCCCCGCTCGGTCCCGCTCGCGGGCAACTCGATCGGCACCGACCGGCGGTTCCTGGCCGCCTACCTGCCCGACATCGAGAACTTCCTGCACTACCGGTCGGTGGACGTGTCCACGATCAAGGAGCTCGCGGTGCGGTGGGCGCCGGAGGTGGTCGAGGCGGCGCCCCGCAAGGAGACCACCCACCGGGCCCTCGACGACATCCGCGAGAGCGTCAACGAGCTGCGCTGGTACCGCCAGCACCTGTTCCGCCTGGCCGACTCGGACGGGGCCTGCGACCAGGGGTGATCCCGCCCGGTTGGGCGAAGGGCGCACCGTTCCTGCCGCAGACCGAACGAATCGCGCCAGATCTCGTTAATTCATTGACTCGGCGTAGCGCCGCGTGATGGCCTAGAGCCCGTGGGGCTACCGTCCCCGCGGCAGGCACGACTCACCCGACGCCCGTAGAGGGCACGGAAGGACGGACCAGGACCAATGCGCACCGGCACCATGCATATGGGTGGCTACGTAGCCGCCGGTGCCGCGCGCCCCGGTGTGTGCCTCGCCGCCACCCTCGCGACGACGGGTCAGCCCGGCGCGCCGATTCATGCCTACACGTGGGTTGATCGGTCGAACGCCAAGCCGGAGTCCTGGCTCTTCGCCACCGATCGACCCACCCGACGGCCGTTGGAGTGCTTCCCCTGACTGGATCAGGCGCACGAAGCGCAAACCTCCGAAGGCCGTCGGGATCTCCCGGCGGCCTTCTTGTTTGTCCGGGCAGCTTCCGAACCCACCAGCACCAGCGAGAAACAACAGCCAACTGTCAGCACCGTCAGAGGGGAATGGGCAGATGATCGCCCCGACCACAGCAGACATCGACGAGATACTCGACCTGACCAGACCCGAGGAGTTCGGGAACAGCGAGGCCGAGGAGCCAGAACCCGAGCTCCTCGCCACGGAGGACTCCTGGTGGGCCCATGCCCGATGCAATGACGGCAGCGGCCGGTTCGCCACGATGTTCTTCAGCGAGGAGCTGCAAGACATCGCCCGGGCCAAGCACATCTGTGCCACGTGCCCGGCGATGATCCCGTGCCTCGAGGGTGCGCTCGAGCGGCGTGAGCCGTGGGGCGTGTGGGGTGGCCAGCTCTTCCTCAACGGGAAGATCCTGGCGACGAAGCGCCGGCGGGGTCGCCCGCCGAAGCTCGCCCGGCCCGAGGACCAGCTGCCCGACATCCCCATCCCCGAGCACCTCCAGGGCGTGGCGATCGTCCGCATCGCCTAGATGACCAGGAACGGAGACCACGGAACGAACAAGAACCGCCTCTGCTAGCTGCGCCGACCGGAGCCGTCACCGGCACAGCGGCGAATGCGGAGCGGGGGAGATCCGGTGCGGGGGCATCGCGCGGCGGCGATGCTCCCGCACGGCGGGCGGGCGCTACGGTCCCGGCGGATGAGAGGACGAGGCCGGGGGCGGTGGTGGGCGACGCTGACGTCCGCACCGTGGCGCCGGGCGCCGTTGCTGCTGCGCCGGCGGCCGGGCGTGCTGGCCACGGTGGCCGGGGCCACGGCGGTGCTGGCCGCGGCGGTGGCGTCGGTGCCGCTGTTCCTGTCGTCGGTCGGCAGCGGCGCGGTGGCCGTCCAGGCCCGCGAGCGGTGCCCCACCGACACCGGCGCCAGCGTGGCCACCGGCGTCTCCGACCCCGGGGGGCCGGGGGGTGCGGCCGCCGTCGAGGTGCCGTCCGACCCGTTCACCCCGCTGGGCGACGCGCTCGGGCCGGCCCGCCTGTCGATGGCCCGGGACGTCGAGCTGGCGCGGGCCGACGGATCGGGCACGGTCTCGGCGGTCCTGCTCACCCGCGACGGTGCCACCGGCAACATCGACCCGGTCGATCCCGCCGGCGGCCCGCCCGGCGCCGGGCTGTGGGTCAGCGACCGGGCCGCGTCCGATGCCGGCCTCGCCCCCGGCGACGGGGCGGTGCTCAGCCCGGTGCCGGCGGACGTGCCGCGCCGCGGGCCGCCGGCGTTGCCGGGGAGCGGACCCGCGAGCGAGCCGGCCGCCGAGCCGGCGACCGCGCCGGTGGCGGGCGTCTACTAGGACCTGGCGGGCCGGGACCTGGGCGACTACTGGTGCTCGCTCGGCCCGCTGTTCCTGCTGCAGGGCGTCGACCCGGTGCCGCCGCCGCCCGTGCTCGTCGCCGACCGGGAGACGTTCCTCGACCTGGTGACGGCCATGGACGACGCCGGCGCCTCCGGGCAGTGGCAGGCCCCGCTGGGCGAGGGCACCACGCTGGCCGGGGTCGACCAGCTCGTCGACGACCTGGCCTGCGGGACGCCGGCCGAGGCCGGCTCTCGTGGTGCGAGGGCGTGGTGTACGGCCCCGAGGCGGCATCAGCCGCTTCGGCGGCGCCGGGGGCCTGCCGCCCGAACGCTGGCGGGATGCCGACGACTTCGTGGACGCGGTCCTCGCGACCAGCCTGCCGTTCGTGCGGGAGCGGGGTCGGTCGATCCGGGCGTCGGTGGCCGGCGGCGTGGTCCCGGTGGCCGGGTTCGCGGCGCTGGCCGGTGCCGGGCTCGTCGGGGCCGCGGGCGCCCTGTGGTTCGACCGCCGCCGCCGCGAGGTCACGCTGCTGACCGTGCGGGGCGTGTCGCCGGCGGCGCTGGGGTTCAAGGCGGTGCTGGAGGTGGGGCTCGCGCTGGTGGCCGGGGCCGCCGCCGGGGTGGCGCTGGCCTACCTCGCGGTGCGCTGGCTCGGGCCGTCGCCGGCGATCGAGCCGGCGGCGGCCGCTGGCGCGGCGCTGGCCGGGGCGGCCAGCCTGGCGCTCGGCGCGCTGGTCGTGGGCGCCGTGGTCGCCGGGCTGGTCCGGGCGCACCACGGCCGCCGCCGGGTCCGCCGGTGGCTGCGGTTCGTGCCGTGGGAGCTGGGGCTGGCGGGCGCGGCGCTCGTGTCGTACCGGCGGCTCGGCGAGTGGGGCGTGCCGGTCAGCGCCGGCGCCGGCGTCAGCCGCGTGGACGTGTTCGGGCTGCTGTTCCCCGTGCTGTTCCTGGTGGCGGCGCTGGCCGTGGCGGTCCGGGTGCTCGACGCCGCGCTCGGGCCGGTGCGCCGCCGCAGCGCCGGGTGGCCGACCGCGCTGTACCTGGCGGTGCGCCGGGTGGCCCGCTACCGGGGTGCGGTCACGGGCCTCGTGGCGGCGGCCGCCGTCGCCGCCGGCGTGCTGGCCTACGCCGGGACGCTCAACCGGTCGCTCGACGCCACGCTGGCGGCCAAGGCCGAGACGTTCGTGGGCAGCGACCTCGCCGTCCGCCTCGGCTACCAGGTGGAGCTGCCGGACGGCATCCCCCGGTCCACGACCGTGGACGTCTACCGGCGGGCGTGGGTCGGCGAGCGCCGGCTCGACACGATCGTGCTGGCGATCGACCCGGCGACGTTCGAGTCCGCCGTGTCCTGGGACCCGACCTTCGCCGACGCCTCGCTGGACGAGATCCTCGACCGCCTGGACGACCGGGAGCCCGGCGGGGCGGTCCCCGCCGTCGTCGTGGGGGCCGAGGTCCCGGCGCGCACCGAGGCCGGGGTCACCGACGTGGGCACCACCCGGTTCCCCGTCGAGCTGGTGGCGGACGTGGACGCCTTCCCCGGCATGAAGCGGGGGGACGCCACGCTGATCGTGTCCCGGTCGGCGGTCGCCGACCTGGACCTGCCCCGGCCCACGACGACCGAGGCGTGGATCGCCGGCGACCGGGACGCCTCGCTCGCGGCGCTGGAGGCGGCGGGCGTCCCGTTCCAGGAGAACCGCACGTTCACGGCGGTGGTCGACCAGGCGGCGTTCCTCACGGTGTCGTGGACGTTCGCGTACATGCAGTCGCTCGGCGCCGCCGCCGGCGTGCTGGTCGTGGCCGGGACCGCCGTCTACCTCGACGCCCGCCGCCGCGACCGGGTGCTCGGCTACGCCTTCGCCCGCCGGATGGGCCTGGCGCGGACGACCCACCGCCGGGTGCTGTTCGTGGAGCTGGCGGCGAGCGTCGTGACCGGGTGCTGGCTCGGCCTCGGCATCGGGCTGGCCGGGGCCTGGCTGGCCTACGACCGGGTCGACCCGGTGCCCGGCTTCCGGCCCGACCCCCTGCTCCGGCCCGCGCTCGCCCTCGGCGCCGCGCTGGCCGTCGCCGCCGTCGTGGTCGCGGCGGTGGGCGCCGTCGTCGGCCAGCGCCGGACCGACCGCGACGACCCGGTGGAGGTGCTCCGTGCCGGGACCTGACCCGGGCGTCCCCGCGGCCGCCTGCGAGGACGTGTCCGTGGACTACGACACGGCCTCGGGCGCGGTCCACGCCCTGCAGAACGTGGACGCGGCGTTCGGCCGGTCCCGGCTGACCGTCGTGGCCGGCCCCTCGGGGTCGGGGAAGTCGTCGCTGCTGCGGGTGGTCGCCGGGCTCCAGCGGGCGGCGTCGGGCCGGGTCGTGGTCGACGGCATGGACCTGACGCGGCTGCGGGGCCGCCGGCTGCGGCGGGTGCGGCGCACGGCGATGGGCGTCGTGCTCCAGGCGCCGGCCGACAACCTGCTCGACTACCTGCGGGCCGAGGAGCAGGTCGCCCTGGCGGCCCGGCTGCGGGGCGCCGATCCCGGCGGCGCCCGGGCCCTGCTCGACGCGGTGGGCCTGGCCGACCGGGCCGGCAGCTACCCGGGCGAGCTGTCGGGCGGCGAGCAGCAGCGGGTGGCGTTCGCGGCCGCCGCCATCGGGCGGCCGGCGCTGCTGCTCGCCGACGAGCCCACCGCCGAGCTGGACGGACGGGCGGCCGCCGACCTGGTGGCGGCCCTGCGCCGCCTGGTCGACGAGGGCGCCACGCTGGTCGTCACGTCGCACGATCCCACGGTCGTGGCCGCGGCCGACGACGTCGTCACGCTGCGCCAGGGGCGGGTGGCGTGACGGTCGTCGAGCTCGTCGAGGTGGACAAGGGGTTCCCCACGCCGGCCGGGACGCGCGCGGTGCTGCGGGGCCTCGACCTGCGGGTGGCGCGCCGGCGAGATCGTGGCCGTGGTGGGCCGGTCGGGGTCGGGGAAGACGACGCTGCTCACGGTCGTCGCCGGCTGGGAGTCGCCGGACGCCGGGAAGGTCACGTTGTTCGGCGACCGGGCGCCGTCGGCCCTGGTGCCGTGGGGCGAGGTCGCCATCGTGCCCCAGACCCTCGGCCTGCTCGACGAGCTGACCGTGGCCGAGAACGTGGGCCTGCCGTTCCGGCTGAGAGGCTGCGCCGATAGGCGTAGCCGTGGCCCGAGCGGCCCGCTGCGAAGCAGCAAGAGCGGGAAGCACGGACCACGGTGGCCGCGATGGCGTGCCCTGTCCGCGCACGTTCTGGGCGGCGACGCGACCGCCGCGGCCGGCCCCGCCCCCGATCCGGCGGCGGTCATGGACCGGCTCGGGGTCGGCGACCTCGCCGGCCGGTTCCCCGACGAGGTGTCGCTCGGCGAGCAGCAGCGGGCGGCGCTGGCCCGGGCGGCCGTCGTCCGGCCCCGGGTGCTGCTGGCCGACGAGCCGATCGCCCACCAGAACCAGGGGTGGGCGCTGGCGATGATGGACCTGCTGCGGGAGGCCGCCGCGGACGGCACCGCGTGCCTGCTGGCCACCCACAACGAGGTGGCGGTGTCGTCGGCCGACCGGGTGCTGGAGCTGCACGAGGGCCGGCTCCGACCGGTCTGACCGGCGGTGGGTCGATTGCCGCCCCCCGCCGGGGTGGCGGTAGCGTCGCGCGGTGGCAGTGCGCCGCCTCCCCGTCCCCCTCGTGGTCCTGGCGACCGTGTTCGCCCTGGTCGCGGCGGTCGCGGTCGCGCTCGTGCTGCGGGACGACACGTCGCCCGCGGGCGAGGACGCAGGCGCCGAGATGGAGCTGACGCCCGCGGGCGATCTGCCCGAGTCGACGGCCGAGGTCCAGCTGGTGGCGCTCGACGGCGGCGCCGACCGCACGGTCGGCGAGCTGGCGGGCACGCCGCTGGTCCTCAACTTCTTCGCCTCGTGGTGCGCCCCCTGCATCGAGGAGATGCCCGCCTTCGAGAAGGTCCACCAGAGCCTCGGCGGGCAGGTCACGATCGTGGGCGTCGCCTACCGCGACGCGCCCGCCGACGCCCTCGACACCGTCGAGCGCACCGGCGTCACCTACGCCGCCTACAGCGACCCCGAGGGCAGCGCGCTGACGTACTTCGGCGGGCTGTCGATGCCGGCCACGGTGTTCATCGACGCCGCGGGCGAGGTGGTCGACGTGCACAGCGGCGCCCTCACCGAGCAGGAGCTGCGGGACAACCTGCAGACATACCTGGGGATCGGCCCGTGATCACCGCCGTCGGGCCGGAGGGGCCGTGGGCCCTCTACCTGTCGCTCGGCATGGCGGCGACCGTCAACCCCTGCGGGTTCGCGATGCTGCCCGCCTACCTGTCGTTCTTCCTGGGCCTGGAGGGCGACGACGCCGAGGCCCCGCAGGCGACCCTGGGCCAGGCGGTGCGGGTGGCGCTGGCGGTGTCGCTCGGGTTCCTGGCGGTGTTCGCGGTGGTGGGCACGGTCGTCGAGCTGACCTCGCTCCCGATCGAGGAGAACGCCCCCTGGATCTCGCTCGTGATCGGCGCCGCCCTGTTCGCCCTGGGCGTGGCGCTGCTGTGCGGGGTCGAGGTGAACGTGGCGCTGCCGCGGCTCGACCGGGGCGGCCGCGAGCGCACCGTGCGGTCGATGTTCGTGTTCGGCATCTCCTACGCCATCGCCTCGATCGGCTGCTCGCTGCCGCTGTTCCTGGGGGCGGTGGCCGGCACGATCAGCCGGCAGTCGGTGCTGGACGGCCTCGTCACGTTCGGCCTCTACGCGCTCGGCATGACGCTGGTGCTGCTGGGCCTGACCGTGGCCATCGCCCTGGCCCGGACGTCGATCGTGCGGTTCCTGCGGCGGGCCCAGCCCTACATCGCCCGGGTGGCGGGCGGTCTGGTGGCGCTGGCCGGGGCGTACGTCGCCTACTACGGCTGGTTCGAGCTGCGGACCAACCGGGCCGACCCGGGCGAGGCGCCCTCGTCGGCCGTCGTCGACCGCGTGACCGGCTGGTCGTCGGACGTGACCGCGTGGATCGAGTCGGTGGGCTCGGTGCGGATCGCGGTGGCGGTGGTGGTGCTGCTCGCCGCGGTCGCGGTCGCCGTGCGGGTCGGCCGGGGCCGGGGCGCGGGCGGCCGGCGGCGGGGACGCCGACGGTCAGGGGGCCAGCCGCTCGACCCGCCAGCCCGTGCCCACCGACGGGTCGCGCACGTAGACCAGGCGGTCGTGGCGGCGCATCTCGCGGCCCTGCCAGAACTCGACCCGCTCGGGGGTGACCCGGACGCCGCCCCAGTGCGCGGGGCGGGGCACGTCCCCGCCGGCGTGGGCGGCCTCGGCCTCGGCCCAGCGGCGGTCGAGGTCGGCGCGGTCGGGCACCGTGTCGCTCTGCGGGGACGCCAGCGCCGCGATCTGGCTGCCCCGGGGGCGGGTGACCCAGTAGGCGTCGGACGCCTCGTCGGGCACCGGGGCGGCCGGCCCCTCGACGATCACCTGCCGGCCGAGCGGATGCCACGGGAACAGCAGCGCCGCCCACGGGTTGGCGGCCAGCTCGCGGCCCTTGCGGCTGTCCCGGTTGGTGAAGAACACGAAGCCGTCGGCGTCGAGGGCGCGGAGCAGGACCGTGCGCACCGACGGCCGCCCGTCGGGGGTGGCGGTGCTGACCACCATGGCGTTGGGGTCGCCCACCGCCACCTCGTGCCAGGCCCGGAACCAGTCCCGGAACTGCGCCACCGGGTCGGCCGCCAGGTCGGCGGCCGACAGCCCGGTGTAGCCGTACTCCTGGCGTAGCTCGGTCAGCTCGTGGACGTCCACGCCCACGGGTCTACCGCGCGCGGCAGACCCGTGGGCACGGATTCAGCTCCCGAAGCCGTGGTCGTTCAGCCAGTCCTCGGCGATGTCCGCGGCGTCCTCGCGGTCGATGTCGTACCGCTTGTTCATCTCGACGAGGTCCTCGGTGGTGAGCTCGGCCGACAGCGAGTCCATGAACTCCTGGAAGTCGGTGCCGTAGGCGTCGATCAGCTCCTGCGACGCCGTCGGGAAGACGTTGTCGGCGGCCGCCATGCCCTGGTCGTCCTCGAGCAGCACCCAGTCGGTCTCCTCGTCGGCCAGGCGGCCGTCGGTGGAGGTGACCACGCCGACGTCGATGTCGCCGTTGTTGAGGGCGTCGCCGATCAGCCCGAAGTCGAGCGGCGTGAAGTTGGCCGACATGTCGAGGCCGTAGACGCGCTGCAGGCCGGGGATGCAGAAGCCGTTGGTCTCGCAGTCCGGCGGGGCCCCCAGCGTGAGGTCGGCGCCGTTCTCGGCCAGGTCGGACAGGGTCACGATGCCGAGGTCCTCGGACGTCGTGCCCGTCACCACGAACGAGTTGACGTCCACCGCGTCGGACGGCGTCAGGCCCACGAGGCCCTCCTCCTCCAGCCGCGGCGCCAGGAGGTCGAACGTGGCGTCCACGTCGCTCGTGGCCTCGCCCGCGCCCTCGTTGAGGTACTCGAGCTGGGAGGCCACGTAGTCGGGCGCCAGGTTCACGTCGCCCGACGAGAAGGCCGAGAACAGCAGGTCCCGGAACCCGCCCAGCTCGACGGTGCTGGCCTCGTAGCCGGCGTTCGTCAGCGCCCCGGCGTAGATCTCGGCGAGGATCGCCGACTCCCCGAAGTCCTGGGCGCCGACCAGGATGGCCGGGCCGTCGGGCACTTCGGCGGGTGCGGAACCGCTGGCACTGTCGCTGGCCTCGTCGCCGCCGTCGTCGTCGTCGCCGCACGCCGCGCCCAGCAGGGCGAACGCCGCGAGCACGGCGAGCACCTTGAGATGTCGTCTCATCGGGTGTGTCCTTTCCCGTTCGGGATTGCTGTCGAGAGCTCGAACGCCGCCTCGTCGGCCGCCACCACCGCGTCGGCCGCCCGGCCGACCGGCCGGCGCCAGGGCACCAGCCCGCGCTCGGCCAGGGCGAACAGCCCGTCGGTGAGCAGCGCCAGCAGCGCCACCGCGATGGCGCCGGCCAGCAGGCCGCCCTTGTCGCGGCTCTGGTAGCCGGCGAAGATCGGCGTGCCCGAGGTTGCGGTAGCCGACCAGCGCGCCCAGCGTGGCGGTGGCCACCACCTGGACCGCCGACACCCGCAGGCCGGTGATGATCAGCGGGAGCGCCACCGGCACCTCGACCTTGCGGATCAGCTGGCCGGGCCGCATGCCCATGCCCCGGGCCGCCTCGACGGCGTCGTCGGGCACGTCGCGGATGCCGGTGTAGGTGTTGGTGAAGATCGGGGGGATGGCCAGCAGCACGAGGGCGGCGATCGTGGGCCAGAACCCGAGGCCGAACCCGTAGCGCAGGGCGAGCGGCAGCAGGATCGCCATCAGCGCGTAGGACGGGATGGCCCGGCCGATGTTGACCACCGATACGGCCACGACCGCGCCCCGGCGCACGTGGCCGAGCCACACGGCGGGCGGGATCCCCGCCACCGCCGCCAGGAGCAGGGCGACGGCGGAGATCTGGAGGTGGGCCCACGCGAGCGACGGGAGCCCGTTGCGTCCCGACCAGGCGGCGTCACTCCCGATGTAGTCGAGGAACTGCTGCCACGACTCCTCATCAGCGTGCCTCCGGCCCGCTGATGACCGATCGCCGCTGCGCGGCGCCACCACTTGACCCGGGCCCACGGGCGTCATGCGCCGCTCGACCGACCCACGAAGCAGTCAGGTCGAACGGCGACGATGGCCAGCAGCACCGACCCGACGGCCCCCACGACGATCGGCGTCGGGAAGTTGCGGCCCAGCCCGTCGGTGATGAGGTCGCCGAACCCGCCGGCCCCCACCAGCCCCGCCACCGTGACGAGCCCGACGGTCGTGACGGTGGCGATGCGCAGGCCGGCGACGATGACCGGCGACGCCAGCGGCAGGTCGACCCGGGACAGCCGCCGCCAGCGCTCGAAGCCCATGCCGTCGGCCGCCTCCCGGGTGGCGGGCGGCACGCCGTCGAGCCCGGCCACGATGTTCCGCAGCAGGATCAGCAGCGTGTAGCTGACCAGCGCCACCTCGGCCGTGCGGAACCCGAGCCCGAAGAACGGGATCGCCACCAGGAACCCGAACAGCGCCAGGCTGGGGATCGCGTACAGGACGCCGGAGAACCCGGCCAGCGGCGCGTAGGTCCAGCGCCAGCGGACGACGACCAGCGCCATCATGAGCGCCAGCACGAACCCGAGCGTGACCGCCACCACCGTCAGGTAGATGTGCTGCCACAGGGCGTCGACGATCTCGTCGGTGTGGTCGCTCACCCAGTCCCAGCGGACCATCGGCTCCTCGGCCGCCAGGACGGCCACCGCTCACCGGGTGACCCCCTCGGCCAGGTCGTCGAGCGTGAGGACGCCCTGGTACCGGCCGTCGCCGTCGACCACGACCGCCACCCGGGTCCGGGACGTGACGATGGTGTCGAGCGCCGCCTTCAGCGTCGTGTCGGGGTGGACGACCGCCGCGAACGGCTCGGCCGCGGCCGCGTCCACGGTGCCGTCGTCCGCCAGCGCCGCGGCCCCGACCCAGCCGGCGAGCCGCTCGTCGGCGGTCACGACCGCCACCCAGTCGGTCTCCTGGTCGGCCATCACCGCCCGGGCCCCGGCGGCGGGCGTGGCCGGCGCCACCACGGGACCGGGGCTCAGCCGGGCCTGCGCCACCCGCATGAGCGACAGGCGCTTGATGCCGCGGTCGTCGCCCAGGAAGTCGGCCACGAAGTCGTCGGCGGGCGCCCGCAGCAGCTCGCTCCGGCGGGCCGACCTGGCCGAGGATGCCCCCCACCTTCAGGATGGCGATGCGGTCGGCCAGCTTGATGGCCTCGTCGATGTCGTGGGTGACGAACACGATCGTCTTCTGCACCCGGCGCTGCAGGGCGATCAGCTCGTCCTGGAGCCGGGCCCGCACGATGGGGTCGACGGCCGAGTAGGGCTCGTCCATGAGCAGGACCGGCGGGTCGGCCGCCAGCGCCCGGGCCACGCCCACCCGCTGCTGCTGCCCGCCGGACAGCGCAGCCGGGTAGCGGTCCAGGAGGTCGGGGTCGAGCTCGACCAGCTCGGCCAGCTCCCGCACGCGGTCCGCGACCCGGTCCTTGGACCAGCCCGCCAGCTGGGGCACGGTGGCGATGTTGGCGGCCACCTTGCGGTGGGGGAACAGGCCGGCCTGCTGGATGACGTAGCCGATGCCGCGGCGCAGCTCGTGCACGGGCATCGTGCGGACGTCGGTCCCCTCCAGCCACACGGTGCCCTCGGTCGGCTCGACCAGCCGGTTGATCATCTTGAGCGTGGTCGTCTTGCCGCAGCCCGACGGTCCGACCAGGGCGACCAGCTCGCCGCGCGGGATCGTGAGGTCGAGGCCGTCGACCGCGGGCCGGGCCGCGCCCGGATAGCGCTTGGTGAGGCGCTCGAGCCGGATGGCGGCCATGGGTGCCGCGTCCGACCCGGTCGGAGGGGCGGCGGCCTCGTCGGCCACCGCCGGCGCGTCGGTCACGACGCGGCTGCCCCGCTTCCGGCGTGATGGTGGATGGTGGCGGACACGGTTCCCTCCCCGCTGGGTGCGGCCCCGGGAGATGCCGTCGGACCGCTGGTTGCGGCCCTGGGTCTTCGATTGCGGGTCACGTTACCGTCGCACGCTCACGTGACAACCCGAATCTCGTGGCCCGCGGCGTCGCCGGCGACCAACCGGAGCAGGCCGGCGCCCTCCGCGGTGACCGCGTCCTCGTCCGTGGCGGACAGGACGCCGAGCGGTCGGACGGTGAGCGTGGCGGTGCCGCTGCCCTTGTCCCGGTCGAGCCGCCACGCGCCCCGCAGGGTCCCGTCGTGGAGGACCGACCCGGTCGCGCCGGCGAAGGCGGCCGCGGTGTCCGCCCGGTGCTCGGGGCGCACGAACCGGCTGCGGTCGGCGTGGCTGAGCAGGACGTTGTCGTACTCGGGCAGGAACCGGGTCGGGGCGGGCGTGTCCGGATCGGGCCGGGGGGCGTCGGGCACGTCGAGCAGCTCGCGGCCCCGCTCGTCCCGGAACGGCCGCAGGTGGGGGCGGAGGCGGTCGACGACCTCCCGGAGCCCGGTGAGCCGTGACCACGTGGCCACGTCGGCCACCGCGGCCGGGCCGAAGGCGGCGAAGTACCGCAGGACCACGGCGTCGAGGTCGGGCTCGGTCACGGGCGGGCGGCCCAGCCACGCCTCGACCGTCGTCGTCCGCACGACGCCGCCCCGCCCCCACAGGCCCCGGGGCGGGACCTGGACCATCGCCAGCCGGTTGCGCACCGCGTAGGCCATCGCCGGGGGGTCGAGGTCGGGGAAGTGCTCGGCCACGAGCGCCCGCAGCTCGGTCCCGGTGCGGGGCCGCTCCTCGACGAGGGGGCGCATCACCGCCATGACCGCGTCGAGGTCGACGCCCGGGAACTTGTCCTTGTGCTCGCCGTGCCGGGCCAGCTCGCCGTCCAGCACCGGCTGGACCAGCGGGCGCAGCACCAGCGCGTCGTCGGCCGTGACGAGGTGGATCGTGGCCCGGAGCGTCACGATGCGGACGAGCGCCCGGTCCTCGATCCGCTGCGACAGCGCCACCGGGTCGAACCCGTCGAGGCGGGCCCACAGCGCGGTGTAGGGGTTGTGGGGCACCTGGGCCTGGAGGCCGACCAGATGCTCGATCGTGGCGACCGGGTCGCCGGGCTCGCGGGCGAGCAGCCCCTGGCGGGCGAGCGTCGCCCGCCCGAGGGCGCGGTCGTCGAGGACGTCGTCGGGCACGGTCCGGGACTCTATGTGTCGTCTCTCACCGCGGATATCCGCGGTGAGAGACGACAGACCGGGCTCAGGTCTGGCCGGCGGGCTCCGGGACCGGCTCGGGGGTGGCCGGCGGGGGCGGCATCTTCATGCCGCGGGTGACCCAGCCGCGCTCCTCGGCCCACACCAGCATCGGCGGCAGGAACACGAGCGCCGACAGCAGGGCCACGGCCACGTTCATCGTCACGATGATGCCGAAGTCCCGCAGCAGCGGCAGCGACGACAGGGCGATGACCGCCACGCCGGACACCGCCGTCAGCGCCGAGACGATGAACGCCCGGCCGGTGCGGGACGCGGTGACCCGCACCGCCTCCTTCGGCGAGTAGCCCCGCTGCCGCTCCTCGATGAACCGCAGCAGGATCAGCGACGTGAACTCGGTGCACAACGCCACCACCAGCGGCCCGCCCACCGCCGTCATCGGGCTGAGCTGGAGGCCGAAGGCCCAGGCCACCAGGGACGCGGCGCCGACGGCGATCAGCACCGGCACCATGGACAGCAGCGCCCGCACGATGCTGCGCAGCCGCACGGCGAGGAACAGGAACACGAACAGCACGGCCAGGTAGGTGAGCAGGATGCGGTTGGACTCGATGTTCTCCAGCAGGCCGACGCCCACCACCGCCAGGCCCGACGGCGTGGCCCGCACGCCCTCGGGGACGGCCACGCCGCCCGCCGTCTCGCCGGCGTCCAGCTCGTCGCGGATCTCGTTGACGTACACGGCCCGCTCGTCCAGCGAGCCGGGTCCGGTGCGGAACACCAGGTTCAGGGCCCCCGCCTCCGGGTTGACCAGCGCCTCCTGGATGTCGGGCGGGGCCACCGCGTAGGCCGCCTCGACGTCCGCGCCGGAGGGCGGCAGCGGCGTCGTGCCCGGCATCTCGATCAGGAACGCCACCGTCGTCGGCATCGAGGACGCCGTCAGCAGCTCGTCGGGCCGCTCGGCCAGCTCCTCGTTGGCGAAGTCGGTCACGAACGCCACCGTCTCGTCGCTGAACACGTCGTCGGACTCGACGAAGATGCCCAGCTCGGCGGAGGACCCGGTCTCCCGCTTGAGCGTGTCGATGTCCTCGATGACCTGGGTGTCCTGGTTGACCCACTCCTCGGGGTCGCTCTGGATGGTCAGGTCGTCCTCCACCAGGATCCCGCCCGCGAACACGACGACGCTCGCCACGGCCAGCGGCACCGCGGTCCGGGACGGCAGGTCGCCCAGCCACACGACCAGCTTGGCCAGGTTCCCGTGGCTGAAGTCGCGGCCCCTGCGTCGGCGAGCGGAACTCGCGGATGCCGAGGATGGCCAGGGGCAGCACGATGCTGCACACGCAGATCACGGCGATGCCCACGGCCAGCAGCAGGCCGAAGTCGCGGATCATCGGCACCTTGGCGAAGCGCAGGGCCAGGAAGGCGAAGACGGCGTCGAACGTGACGACCAGCAGGGCGGGCCCGAGGTTGACCGAGGCCTCCTGGATCGGGTGCTCCGCCCGGTCGATGATCACCTCCTCCTCGATGCGGGAGTGCATCTGGATCGCGTAGTCGATGCCGACGCCGAGCATCACGGGCAGGCCGGCGATGGTCACGACCGACAGCGGGATGCCCAGGTAGCCCGCGAGGCCGAAGGCCCACGTGACGCCGACGAGGATGACGAACAGGGGCAGCAGCCGCCAGCGGACCCCGAACAGCAGCAGCAGGATCACGACCATGATCCCGACGGCGACGGCGCCGAGGGTCAGCATCCCGCCCCGCAGGTAGTCGTTGAGGTCCTTGAGCAGCACCGCGGCGCCGGTCGTGGTGGTCTCGGCGTTCTCGAACGGGTCGGCCGACACGATGTCCACGACGCCCTCGCTGGCCAGGCCCTCGTCCTCCAGCGAGGCGTTGCCGACGAGGCGGGTGATCATCTGGGCGTGGTTCTCGTCGGGGAAGAACGGCCGCAGCGACTTGCGGATCTCGTCCCGGTTGTCGAACAGCAGGAACTGGATCCACTCGGGGTTGTCGAAGCTGCGCTCGCCCTGGACGGCGTTGATGCGCTGCGAGGGTGACGCCGGCGTCCGCCAGGCGGAGGGCCTGGCTCTCGGGGTCGGGGTCGCGGTCGCGGGCGCCGAGCAGGGCCTGGCCGGCCACGCTCTGCGTGACGTCCTCGGGCGCGTCGGGCGGGCCGGTCACCATGTTCTGGGTGAACTCGAGGGCCGTGAGCGGGGTGATGACGGTGAGGACGCCGTCGACGTCGCGCAGCTCCTCCTCGACCTGCTCGAGGTGGGCGATGTTCTCGGGCGTGAAGAAGTCGGCGACCGTCTGGCCCTCGTCCATGGTGAACAGGCTCACCATGGCCTGGCCGCCGAACAGGTCCTGGTAGGCGACGCTGTCCTCGTAGACCTGCTCGTCCTTGTTCAGGTACGAGTCCTGGCCGGTGGCGAAGTCGAGCTTCGTGATGCCGAGGCCGAGCACGAGCGTGATCGCGAGGCCGATGACCCCGACGATCCCGGCGTGCTTGCCGAAGTTGACCGCCATCCATGCCCAAACGCGTCGCATGGCAACCTTCCCTCCATCCACCCCCGTGCCTCGGACCTTATAGGTTCATCTGGATGAACGGCAGCACGCCGTCGACCGACGAGGTGCTGGCCCTCGTGCGGCGGGCCGGTGGCCGCATGACCGCGTCGCGCCGGGCGGTGGTCGAGGCGCTGCTGGCCGGCGGCCACCACGTGACCGCGGACGAGATCGTGGCCCGGGTGGGCGTGTCGCACCCCGAGGTCCACCGGTCGACCGTGTACCGCACGCTCGAGCGGCTGGAGCAGGTGGGCGTCATCACCCACGTCCACCTCGGGCACGGGCCCTCGACGTTCCACCTCGCCGCCCGACCCCACCACCACGCGGTGTGCGCCTCGTGCGGCACGGTGGTGGAGGTCCCGTGGGACGCCCTCGACCACCTGGCGGACGAGCTACGGGACAAGCACGGCTTCGAGCTGGCCCCCCAGCACTTCGCCCTCTCCGGCCAGTGCAAGGACTGCCGTCATGCGAGCTAGCGCGAACGACGCCGCGATCTGGGAGGCTCGCCCAGTCGACGACGGCGAACGCGCCCTGGCGGCCATCGCGGACTGGGGCCCCGTGGAGGACTGGTCGGACTGGCGCGATGCAGAGGGTCTGGCTCGCGGCAACCCCCGGCGGTGACCTCCCCGTCCTGGTGCTCACGCGCGATCCGGTAGCCGAGCGGATGAGGGCTAGGCCCGGGCGGGGATGGCCTCGGCGCCGCCGAGGTAGGGGCGGAGGGCCTCGACGATGGCGATCGAGCCGTCCGGCAGGCGGTGGGTCTCCAGGTACGTGGCGACCGTGCGGGACCAGCCCATGGCCGAGCCGTTGACCGTGTGGGCGACCTCGGTGGCCTTGCCGCCGTCCGGGCGGTAGCGGATGTTGGCCCGCCGGGCCTGGTAGTCGGCGAACCACGACACCGACGACAGCTCCAGCCACATGTCGACGCCCGGGGCGTAGCCCTCGATGTCCCACGTGCGGGCGGCCGAGCCGCCGAGGTCGCCGGTGCACAGGTCGACGACGCGGTAGGCCAGGCCCAGCGTGCGCAGCAGCGCCTCGCTGCGGGCCAGGATGTCCTCCTGCGCGGCCACGGCCTGCTCGGCGCCCCCGGCCACCGCCAGCAGCTCGACCTTGTCGAACTCGTGGGTGCGCAGCAGGCCCCGGGTGTCCTTGCCGGCCGCGCCCGCCTCGCGGCGGAAGCACGAGGTGTGGGCGGTGTAGCGCAGGGGCAGCGCGGCGCCGTCGAGGACCTCGTCGCGGTGGAGCGACGTCAGCGGCACCTCGGCCGTGGGGATGGCCCACAGGTCGTCGCGCTCGATGTGGTAGGCCTCCTCCTCGAACTTGGGGAGGTGGCCGGTCGACACCATCGTGTCGGTGAGCACCAGCGTGGGCGGCCGCACCTCCTCGAAGGCGTCGCCGTTGCGGTCGAGGGCGAGCTGGACCATGGCCCGCAGCAGCCGGGCGCCCCAGCCCCGGTACATCACGAACATCGAGCCCGAGATCTTGGTGGCCCGGGGGATGTCGAGGATGCCCAGCTGCTCGCCGATGTCCCAGTGGGGGACCCGCTGGTGCTCGGCGTAGGCCGCGGGGTCCCAGCCCTCGGTGCGCAGCACGACGTTGTCGGCCTCGCCGGCCCCGTCGGGCGCCTCCGCGCTCGGCAGGTTGGGGACCCGCAGCAGCAGGCCCCGGATCTCGTCGGCGAGCCGGTCGGCGTCGGCCGCCAGGCCCTTCTCCCGCTCGCCCAGCTCGCGGCTCTCGGCCATGCGGGCCTCGGCCTCGTCGAGGAGGCCCTGGCCCCGCATCCGGCCCACGTCCTTGGAGATGGCCTTGACCTGGCTGCGGACCTCGTCGCGCTCGCCGATCACCCGGCGGTGGTCGGCGTCGAGGGCGAGGATGGCGTCGACCGCCTCGGACGTGCCCGGCCCCCGGCGGTCGAGCGCGGCCTTGACCGCCTCGGGCTCGGTGCGGATGCGTCGGAGGTCGAGCATGGCCGTCGAGGGTACCGGCCCGGGTGACGGTGGCTCCCACTGATTTGCGGTCCGTGGTACTCTGCGTTGCGTAGTACTGCGTGTGGCAGGAGAGCCCCGAGGAGACGCGTATGGACACGAGCCAGCTGCTGAAGGGCGTGCTCGACCTCGCCGTGCTCGCGGTCGTGGCCGACGAGGACGCCTACGGCTACGACATCGTGCGGCGACTGCGGGAGGCCGGGCTCGACGACGTCGGCGACGCCTCCGTGTACGGCACGCTGCGCCGGCTGTTCCAGGCCGGGCGCGGTGTCGTCCTACGTGGTGCCGTCCGACGAGGGGCCGCACCGCAAGTACTACGCCCTCACCCCGGCCGGGCGCGACGCCCTGGCCACCGGCACCAAGACGTGGCGGCACTTCGCGGACGTCCTCGACGGCCTGCTCGCCGCCGGCAAGGAGGCGGCGTGACCGTCACGACCGACGACACCGAGACCCTCGGCGGGCCCGAGGCCCGGGCGGCCGCCTACCTGGCCGAGGTGCGCAGCCATCTCGCCGGGATCCCCGACGACGAGCGCGACGACCTCCTCGACGACCTCGCCGCCCACGTCCACCAGGTGGCCTCCGAGGACGACCGCCCGCTGGCCGAGTCGCTGGGCCCGCCCGCGGCGTTCGCCCGCGAGCTGCTGGCGTCGGCCGGGCTCTCGCCGGCGGCGCCCGCCGACCGGGCGGGCCTCCTCGCCCGGACCCGGGCCGCGCTGGCGGCGAGGCTGGAGCCGGCCCGCCGCCACCCGTGGGGCCGGGCCCTGGCGGAGTTCCTCCCCGAGCTGCGCCCCGCCTGGTGGGTGGCCCGGGGCTGGCTCGTCGTCTACGGGATCACGCTGGCCCTGGGCGACGGCACCACCGGCTCGTTCCCGTTCCCCGAGGCGTTCGGCTCGTGGTTCCTCGGGGGCGTGCTGGCGGCGGTGGGCGCCGTGGCGTCGGTGCGGCTCGGGCGCCGGACCCCGCGGCCGCGCTGGGTGTGGGTGGTCAACGCCTTCGCCATCCTCACCCTGCTCATGGCCGCGGACGACGTCCAGGGCACCCGGGTGGTCTACGAGTACAACCAGGGCCCGGTGTACGACGCACCCGGCCCCGGGGTGGGACCTGCGCCACCCCGACGGCACGCCGATCACCAACATCCAGCCCTACGACGCCGCCGGGCAGCCGCTGACCGACGTCCGCCTGTTCGACCAGGCGGGCCGGCCCATCGAGCTCGGCACCACCCACGACGCCAACGGGATGCCGCTCTACGAGGAGGTCATCGGCGCCGACGGGCAGCCCGTCACCAACGTCTACCCGGCCCGGCCCGTCACGCCGCTCGCCGAGCAGCAGACCCCCCTGCCCACCCCGACGACCAGCATGGTGCCCCCGCCGACGATCCCGGCCCTGCCGCCTTCGTCAGTGCCCTGAGCGTCGGCGCTGCCTCTGGGCGGTACCGTCTGGCCTCCATGGCCGCAGTGGAGGTCGAGGCACTCACGATCACCTACGGCGGCGTGACCGCCGTCGACGGCCTGTCGTTCCGGGCCGAGGCCGGCGAGGTCACGTGCGTGCTCGGGCCCAACGGCGCGGGCAAGACCTCGACCATCGAGGCGCTGGAGGGCATCCGCCGGCCCGCCGCCGGCCGGCTGGAGGTGACCGGGCTCGACCCCTTCGCCGACCACCGGGCGCTGACCGGGCGCATCGGGGTCATGCTGCAGGAGGGCGGCCTCCACCCGGCCCTGCGCCCGCCCGAGGTGCTGCGGCACGCCGCCGCCCTCTACCCGCGGCCGGTCGACCCCGCGACGCTGCTCGACCGGCTCGGGCTGGCCGGACTCGCCCGCCGGACCACCCGGCAGCTGTCCGGCGGCGAGCAGCGGCGCCTGGCCCTCGCCGTCGCGCTCGTCGGGCGGCCCCAGGTGGCGTTCCTCGACGAGCCGACCGCGGGTGTCGACCCGGCCGGGCGCCAGGTCATCCGCCAGGTCGTGGCCGAGCTGCGCAACGACGGCGTCACCGTCCTGCTCACCACCCACGACCTCGACGAGGCCGAGCGCATCGCCGACCGGGTCGTCATCGTCGACCACGGCCGGCTGGTGGCCGACGGCACGGTGGCCGACCTGGTCGGCGGCGAGGGCGCGGGCGACCGCCTGCGGTTCGGGGCGCCCCCCGACATCGACACCGCCGGGCTCGGCGCCCACCTCGGCGGCGTCGCCGTGACCGAGGTCGCGCCGGGCGAGTACGAGGTGGCGGCCCCGCCCACGCCCGCCACCGTGGCCGCGGTCACCGCCTGGCTGGCCGACCACGACCTGCCGCTGGCCGACCTGCGGGCCGGGCGCCAGCGGCTCGAGGACGTGTTCCTCCGCCTCACCGCCGAGGACCGGCCGTGAGGGCGCTGGCGGCCCAGCTCCGGGTCGAGCTCACGCTCACCTTCCGCAACGGCGAGTCGCTGCTGCTCACCCTCGGGATACCGGTGGCGGTGCTCGTCTTCTTCAGCCTCGTCGACGTGCTGCCCATCGAGGGCGACGCCGTCGACTTCCTGGCGCCGGGCAGCCTGGCCCTGGCCGTGCTCGCCACCGCGTTCGCCAACCTGGCCATCGCCACCGGCTTCGACCGCTCCTACGGCGTGCTCAAGCGGCTCGGGACCACGCCGCTCGGGCGCCCCCGGCTGGTGGCGGCCAAGGCCCTGGCCGTCCTCGTCGTCATCACGCTGCAGGCGGTGGTGCTGGCGGCCGCGGCCCTGGCGCTGGGCTGGCGCCCCACCGTCGAGCCGGTGCCGCTGGTGGCGGCCGTCGTCCTCGCCGTGGCCGCGTTCGTCGGCCTGGCCCTCGTGGTGGCCGGGCGGCTGCCGGCGCTGGTGGCGCTGGCCGTCGCCAACGCGGTGTTCGTGGCGCTGCTGCTGCTGTCGGGGATGGTGGTCCCGCTCGACGAGCTGCCCGCCGGGGTCCGGGCCGCGGCCCGGGCCCTGCCGTCCACCGCGCTGGCCGACGCCGCCCGCGGCGCCCTGACCGACGGCGCCGCGGTCCCCGGCCGGGTGTGGCCGGTCCTCGTCGTGTGGGCCCTCGCCGCCGTGGCGCTGGCGGTGGCGTTGTTCCGCTGGGAGCCGGGAGACTGAGCGGATGACCCGCTGGGCCGCCACCGACATCCCCGACCAGACCGGCCGCACCGTCCTCGTGACCGGGGCCAACAGCGGGCTCGGCCTGCGGTCGGCCGAGGCGCTCGCCGCCCGCGGCGCCACCGTCCTGCTCGGCTGCCGCAACCCCGACCGGGCCGAGGCCGCCCGCGCCGCCGTGGCCGCGGTCGCCACCGGGCCGGACCCCGCGGTCGTCCCCCTCGACCTCGCCGACCTCGCATCCGTGCGGTCCGCGGCCGAGCACCGTCGCCGCCACGGTCGACCGGCTCGACGTCCTCATGGCCAACGCCGGGGTCATGGCCGTCCCGCGGGGCCTGACCGCCGACGGGTTCGAGACCCAGCTCGGCACCAACCACCTCGGCCACTTCGCCCTCACCGGCCTGCTGCTGCCCGCGCTGCTCGCCGCCCCCGCCCCCCGGGTCGTGGTGACCAGCTCGAACCTGCACCGCAACGGCACCATCCGCTGGGACGACCCCAACTACGAGACCGGCGGCTACCGCAAGTGGGCCGCCTACGGGCAGTCCAAGCTGGCCAACCTCCTGTTCGTGGCCGAGCTGGGCCGGCAGGCCGCCGAGCACGGCACCGCCCTCGTGGCCGCCGCCGCCCACCCCGGCTACGCCGCCACCCACCTCATGGCCACCAGCGCGTCGGCGTCCGAGACCGCCCTCGCCCGCCGGATCACCGCGGCCGCCATGGGCATCGGCAACCGGCTCGTCGCCCAGTCCGACAAGGCCGGCGCCCTCCCCCAGCTGTACGCGGCCACCGCCGGCGGCGTCGCCCCGGGCGACTACTACGGGCCCCGGGTCCTCGACATGTGGGGCGCCCCCTCGCCCGCCGGCCGGGCCGCCGCCGCCCGCGACCCCGAGGCCGCCCGCCGCCTGTGGGAGCTGTCGGAGGAGCTGACGGGCGTCGCCTACCCCTGGCCCTGACCGACCTTCTCCCACGGGAGGTCGTGGGCCGGGCCGGCCTGGTCGGACGCCTTGTCGGTGTCGCTGAACTTCGCCGCCCACTGGAAGAACCGGATCGTGATGACCAGCCACAGGAAGCTGCCGCCGATCAGCTTCATGATGGCGCCGGCCGCCTGCTGGTCGGACGTGACGCTGATGCCCCACAGGCGGGCGGGCACGTCGTAGGCCGAGTACACGGCGCCCTCGGCGAAGGTCAGCCACCCCGCCGGCACCGTGGGCACGATCGAGGTCACGAACAGGTACAGCATCTGCGCCGGGTACGAGATGCGCAGCTCGGGCAGCGGGCCGCACACCGGCATCCACAGCAGGAAGGCCGTGAACACCAGCACGGTGTGCACCAGGTAGTGCACCAGCGCGTTCTGGACCGCCATGTTCACCGTGCCCGGCGCGTGCGTGAACACCAGGAACCCGTTGAACAGCAGCGCCGCCGGCACCGGCCGGGCCAGGAAGTAGAACACCTTCTTCGCCGTGCCCCGGCCCAGCACCAGGCGGGCGAGCCACTCGGGCGTCGCCAGCAGCAGCACGGGCGGGACGACGAAGGTCAGCAGCATGTGCTGGATCATGTGCGCCGAGAACAGGTACTCCTCGGCGATGTCGTGCATCGGCCAGTCCGACGCCAGCCACAGCAGCACCACGCCCAGCCCGAACCAGGCGAGCTGCTGGCGGCTCACCACCGGCTGCCCCGCGGGCACGACCTTGGGCCCGACGACGCGCAGCGCGTAGATCGCCAGCCCGATGACACCCCCCACCAGCACCCAGACCTCCGGGTGCGGCTGCCACCGCCAGAAGTCGACTCCGGCGGCGGACAGGATCATCGGGGGCTCACGACGCGTAGTCCCGGAACCAGAACTGCATGGCCGTCAGCATGATCAGGTAGACGATCACCGCCAGCACGAGCCCGAAGACGAAGACCCGCCGGAACAGCGGGTTGTCGTAGCGCAGGTGCATGAAGAACGCGCACACCACCGCGAACTTGATGATCATCATCGGGAACAGCGTCAGCACCAGCCCGGTGGTGCTGGCGCCCTCCCAGAAGTAGGTCGCCACCTCGAGCGCCGTCAGCACCCCGAGGAACCCGAACACCTTGAAGTAGAGGGCGTCGGACGGGTGCTCGTGCTGGTGGGCCTCGTGGTGGGGCTCGAGCATGCGCCCCTTGTGCTCGGGTGCGGACTCGACGCTCATCGTGCGCTCCCCCACATCACGGGATCAGGTAGACGATCGTGAAGATCAGGATCCACACGATGTCGACGAAGTGCCAGTACAGGCCGAAGATCTCCACCGTCTCGGCCCGGTCGACGCCGAGCCGCCCCCGCAGCGACATCACGAACAGCGAGAGCAGGAAGATGATGCCCACGCTCACGTGCACGCCGTGGAAGCCGGTCAGCGTGTAGAAGGCCGACCCGAAGATGTTGGTGGTGTAGCCGAGGCCCTCCTTCACGAAGGTGGTGAACTCGTACACCTGCCCGCCGATGAAGACCGACCCCAGCAGCGCCGTCGTGATCAGGAACGTGCGGCAGCGCCGCTCGTCGCCCCGGTGGATGGCCCCCACCGCCAGCGCCATCGTCAGCGAGCTGAACAGCAGCACGAAGCTGGACACCGACGTGAACGGGATGTCGAACACGTCCTGCGGCCCCGGGCCGTGGGTGCTGCGGTGGCGCAGCAGCAGGTAGGTCGAGATGAGCGCGCCGAACAGCAGGCAGTCCGACCCCAGGAACACCCACATCGCCAGCTTCTCGTTGGAGACGCCGGTGCTGGTGGCGTGGCTGACCACGCCCTTGGCATGCATCACGGGATCGACGTCGGGCCCGGGCGCGTCCTCCGAGCGGGTCTCGTCGGCCACGGTGTCAGTCATCGGATGCGGCCTCCTCGTCGCCGGCGCCCTGCGGGCCGGCGCCCACGGCCGCCAGCTCGCCGTCGCCGTCACCGTCACCATCGTGCCCGTCGCCGTCGTGCCCGTCGTCGTGCCCGCCGGACCCGTGGCCGTGGTGGGCCTCGGGGTCGTCGGCCGGCTCGTAGCCCCAGCCGAAGACCGACAGCACGAACAGCACGCCGCCGACGGCCGCCAGGCCCAGGTTGAAGATCAGGCCGTAGCCGATGATCGGCAGCGCCGCCGCCGACACCAGCGGCCAGTACGACGGCGACGGCAGGTGGACGTTGGTGGCGTCACCCTTCTGGGCGACCTCGGCGCCCGTGGCGATCCGCACGACCTTGCCGTCGGCGTTCTCGCCGTACTTGCGGTGCCAGAACTCGTCGAGGTGCGACACGGTCGGCGACTCGTCGAAGTTGTGGGCCGGCACCGGGGAGGGGACCATCCACTCGAGGCTGCGGGCGTCCCACGGGTCGGGGCCCGGGTCCACCGGGTTGCGCCGGTGCGACCGCCAGCTGAGCCCGATGTTGGCGGCGAAGATGCACATCGACACGGCGATGATGAACACGCCGACGGTCGAGAAGAAGTTCCAGAGCTCGAACCCGTAGCCCTCCACGTAGGTGTGCATGCGCCGGGGCATGCCCTGCAACCCGAGGATGTGCATGGGCCCGAAGGTCAGGTTGAACCCGATCATGATGGTCCAGAAGTGCCACTTGCCCAGCTTCTCGTTGAGCAGGAAGCCGAACACCTTGGGCCACCAGAAGTAGAGGCCGCCGAGGAAGCCCATCAGGGCCCCGCCGAAGATCACGTAGTGGAAGTGGGCGACGATGTAGTACGTGTCGGTCTGCTGGGTGTCCGACGGCGCCACCGCGTGGGTCACGCCCGACAGGCCGCCGATCGTGAACATCGTGACCAGGCCGATGGCGAACAGCATCGGTGTCGTGAAGCTCAGCTTCCCGCCCCACATGGTGGCCAGCCAGTTCAGGATCTTCACGCCGGTGGGCACGGCGATGAACATCGTCGACACCGCGAACGCGGCCACCGACAGCGGCCCCATGCCCGAGGCGAACATGTGGTGGGCCCACACGCCCCAGCCCATGAAGCCGATGGCGATGCCCGAGAACACCATGAACGGGTAGCCGAAGATCGGCTTGCGCGAGAACACCGGGATGATCTCGGACACCACCCCGAACGCGGGCAGGACGAGGATGTAGACCTCGGGGTGCCCGAATATCCAGAACAGGTGCTCCCACAGCAGCGGGTCGGCGCCCTCGGACACGTTGAAGAAGTTGGCGTCGAACAGCCGGTCGAACGTCAGCAGGAACAGCGCCACCGAGATCACGGGCAGGGCGAACACCAGCAGCAGCTGGGTCACGAACCCCATCCACGTGAACACCGGCATCTTCATCAGCGTCATGCCCGGCGCCCGCATGTTGAGCACGGTCACCACCAGGTTGATGGCGCCGACCAGCGAGGCGATGCCGGTGAGCTGGAGGCCGATGGCGTAGAAGTCCATGCCGTGGCTGGGCGAGAACGTCACGCCCGTGTTGGGGGCGTAGGCGAACCAGCCGCCGTCGGCACCGCCGCCGAGGAACCACGACGTGTTCAGCATCAGACCGCCGGCCAGGAAGCACCAGAAGCTGAACGCGTTCATGCGGGGGAACGCCACGTCGCGGGCGCCCACCTGCAGCGGCATCAGGTAGTTCATGAACGCCGCGCCGAGCGGGATGACGACGAGGAAGATCATCGTCATGCCGTGCATCGTGAACAGCTGGTTGTAGAGCTCGGCCGAGTAGAGCTTGCCCTCGGGCGCTGCCAGCTGCAGGCGGATCAGCACCGCCTCGAAGCCGCCGATCACGAAGAAGAACAGCGCGGCCGCGCCGTACATGATGCCGATGCGCTTGTGGTCGACCGAGGTGAACCAGCTCTTCCACCCGCTGGTCGACTGCGGGCGCGTCAGCCCGCCCAGCGGCCGCAGGGCCTCCGGCTCGCCGGTGGTCAGTTCGAGGGGCGCAGTCGGTCGTTCGACGATCGCCATACGGCGGAAACTCCTACTCGAGCGTCTCGAGGAAGTCGACCAGCTGGTCGATCTGTTCCTCGGGCAGGTTGAGGTCGGGCATGCCCCGGATCTTCGCGCCGCCGGGCTCGGGCAGCGCGGGGGCGTCCATGGGCTTCTCCGCGGGTGGGTCGCGCAGCCAGGCCTCGAGGGCGCCGCGGTTGAACACGGCACCGATCTCGTCGGCCTCGACGATGCTGTCGTCGTCCTGGTCGATCCACAGGTCGAGGATGCCGCCGGCGAACACGCCGCGGCTGGCGAAGTGGGTGAGGTCGGGCGCGTTGCCCGAGACCAGCAGCTCCTCGCCGTTGCCCTGCTCCGCGAACTCGTCGTCGTTGACGCCGCGGGCCAGGTGGCAGCCGGAGCACTGGGTGGCGAACAGCTGCGCCCCGGCCTCGGCCTCGCCGCTGTCCGGCGCGTCGGCCTCCTCGATCTGGCCCTCGAGCCAGGTGTCGAAGTCGTCCGGGGTCATGGCGATGACCCGCTGGCGCATGTAGCCGTGCGACAGGCCGCAGAACTCGGTGCACTGGCCGACGAAGGTGCCGGGCTCGTCGGCGTTGAGCCGCAGCGGGTGCGTCCGGCCCGGCACGGCGTCCTTCTTGCCGTTGAGCGCCGGGATCCAGAACGAGTGGATGACGTCGTTCGACCCGACCTCGAGGTTGACGTCCTGGCCCGCCGGGATGATGAGGTCGTTGGCCGTGAGGACGTCCTCGTCGGTGAACTCGCCGTCGCCGTCGGTGTCGTAGGTGTACTCCCACCACCACTGCTGGCCGGTGACCTGGACGGCGAGGGCGTCGGGGTCGCGCTGGTCGATGTCGAACAGCGTGAACAGGGTGAACACCGCGATCACGCCGAGCAGCACGGCCGGGATGATCGTCCACAGGATCTCGAGCTTGAAGTTGCCGTGCGTCTGGGCGGGCAGGTCGTCGTCGGTGTCGTCCTTGCGCCTGCGGAACTTGGCCAGCAGCAGCAGGGTGCCGAACTCGACGAGGATGAACACGACGACGGCGACGATGAACACGCCGTTGAACAGGTTGTCGATGCTGCGGGCGATGGGGCCCTGGGGCTCCATCGTGTCCTGCGGGGCGTCGGCGGCGCAGGCGCTGGCGAACAGCACCAGCGCCAGCGGCGCCGCGAGCAGCGCCAGCCGGCGGCGGCGGGTCATGCGGGCTCCTTGGGCGGGGCGCGGCGTGCGGCGACGGATCACCGGGCCACCTCGGCGACAGGGGCGGAGACGGCGGCCGGGAGGCCGAGCGCACCTTCGGCCTCGGCCTCGGTGCCCTCCTCCTCTTCCTCCTCGTGGAACTCGCGGGGGCCGTTCAGGGCCCCGGCCACGCCGATGCTCACGATGGCCACCGCGGCGACGACGAGCAGGCCGATCACCACGTTGGAGCTGATGCGGGGGCGGGAGGCGACGAGGAAGGCCCCGCCCACGATCAGGGCCGTGAGCCCGACACCCACCCACACGGTGACGTCGGCCGAGAAGGTCAGGAACACCCGGGAGAAGGCGATGGCGATCACGCCCAGCGCCAGGGCGGCGACGGCCGGGAACTCGATCGGGTTCATCACCCGGTTGCGGATGCGCCGGTTGGTCTCGGGGTCGCCGGTGGCGCGGTCGGCCCACGCCTGCACGGTCCACTCGACGAGCACGATGCCGAGCACGATCAGCCCGAACACGAACACCGGGGTCGACGACACCAGGCCGATGAGGACGAGGGCCACGCCGAAGGCGGCCACCGGCGGCCAGTAGCTGGTGCCCGCGGGCGTCACGGCCGGGACCGTGTCGGTGCCGGCGACCTGGGCCACCGCCTCGGCGTCGGCGTCGCGCACGGCCGTGGCCACGAACCCGAGGAACAGGCTGACGACGGCGCCGGACACGAGGATGCCGTACCCGAGGTGGTCGCCGACGCTGCCCTTGTAGCCGAGGCTCAGCGGGCCGAGACCGTTGCCGCCCGTCGTCCACCCGTAGGCGGCCGCGAGGACCAGCGAGACGAATCCCAGGCCGAAGAACCACTTGGAGCCGGTCGTGATCATCGAGGTCGCCTTACTTGGTGATCGTGATCGTGTACCAGACCACGGCGAACGCGCCGACGGTCACGTACCAGTACAGGACGGCGGCGAGCATGCCCTCGGCCGACCGGCCGGTGAGCTGCCCGCCGAGGGCCCGGAACGCCATCACCAGGAGGAACAGCATCCCGACGCCGGTCATGGCCACGTGCAGGCCGGTGATCGTGTAGATGAGCAGCGCCTGGGTCGAGTCCTCGATGCCGAGGCCCAGCTGCTGCCAGCCGAACGCCGTGACGTTGATGTAGGCGGCCCCCAGCAGCAGCGTCACGCCGAAGGCGATCATGGTGTGGACGCGGTCGCCGGTGCGGAGCGCCTGGACGATCCACGCCGCGGTGACGAGCGACATGGTCAGGGTGACCAGCCCCATCGTGCCCGGCGACAGCTGGAGGTTGGCCTCCTCGGGCAGCCAGACGTCGCCGCCGGCCAGCACGTCGGAGCGCACCCGGGCGTAGAGGGCGACGAGCGTGAGCAGCACCATGGCGGCGCTGCCCGACGCCAGGGCCGAGCCCACGAGCAGGACCCGGGGCCGGGCCGGGGGCGGGGGCGGGGCCTCGGAGAAGATCTCGATGTCGGCGCTGGTGGTGGCCATCAGGCGGGCACCTCCGTGGCGGTGGCGGACGCGTGGCGGCTGTCGTACAGCGGCGCCTCGGACGTGATCTCGGGCAGGGTGGCGAAGTTGCCGATCGGCGGCGGGGACGTCGTCGCCCACTCCAGCGTGTGACCGCCCCACGGGTCGTCCCCGGGGCCCTCGCCCCGGCGCGGGCGCAGCATCGCCAGCACGACCAGGACGCCGCCGAGCACGGCGACCGCCAGGCCGATGGCCGACACCAGGTTGAGCGACTCGACCGTGGACACGTCGCCGGGGTCGACGCCGGCGATGCCGCCCGCCACGAACCGGGACTGGCCCAGCGTGCCCGCGACGGCCAGCGGCACGGCGGCCACCAGCGCCCCGAGCGTGAGCAGGGTGGCGCCCAGGCGCACGACGGCGTCGGGCAGCAGCTTGCCGTAGAGCTTCGGAGCCCAGAACGCGACGCCGGCCAGCCCGGCGACGGTGGCGCCCAGCAGGACGAGCAGCGACTGGGCGGTCATCCAGGTGGTGCCGTCGAGGTCGGCGGACTCGATCGCGGTGGCGGCCCCGGCCGCCGTCCCCAGGAACACGAGCAGGCCCGCGAACACGGCGAGGATCAGCGGCGTCGACAGCCGGACCCGCCCGAGCGCCAGGGTCCCGGTCCACAGCAGGAGCAGCCCGAGCACCGGCACGATGGCGAGGAAGCTGGCGACGATCCACGGGCCCTCGTGCAGCCACGGCGCCGTCGGCGCCCCGTCGAGGTCGACCCCGAGCTGGGCCCAGGCGCCGAAGCCGAGCGCGGCCGCCAGCCCGAGCAGGCCCATGGCCGTGCGGTGGCGCTGGTGCCGGCGCTGGGCGAACACCGGCACGATGTCGGCGATGACGCCGAGGGCCGGCACGGCGAACACGTACAGGGTGGGCTGCCAGAACAGCCAGGCGATGCGGTTGTAGAGCCCGCCGGGGCCGCCGAGGAACCCGTCGCCGTACTCGAGGTCGAGGTAGGCGAGCAGCAGGCCGGCGGCCAGCACCGGCAGGGTCAGCAGCCACACGGTGCCGCCCACCAGCATCGACCACGAGAACAGCGGGGTCCGGCGCAGGCTCAGGCCCGGCGCCCGCAGGGTCAGGACCGTGGTCACGACCGAGACCGTGGCGACGACGAGCGCCACCGCCACCGCGACCAGCGCCGCGATGTAGAGGCCGACCGCGTCGACCTCGGTGCCGAACGGCCCGCCGTCGAACCCGTAGGTGGCGAGGGCGATGGCCCCGGCCACGAGCCAGGTCCAGTAGGCGGCGGCGCTGGCCCGGGGGAACGCCACGGTCGAGGCCCCCACCTGGAGCGGCACCACCGCGGTGGCCAGGCCGAGCAGCAGCGGCAGGACCCCGAGGAAGAGGCCGGCCGTCGAGTGCAGCGTGAACATCCGCACGGCCGTCTCGGCGCCGAAGATCTCGGCGGTGTCGGCCTGGTACTGCTCGAAGCCGACCAGGGCGCCGACCACGCCCGACGCCAGCAGGAACAGCAGCGAGGTCCCGACGAACAGCTTGCCGACGGTGCGCGGGTCGCCGGAGCCCACCACGGCGGCCAGCCCGACCGGCGGAGCCGATGGGGACGGCGCGGCGGCGGCCTCGACGGCGGCGGCGCGGGGAGCTTCGGTCACGGTCATGAACGCACCCTGGTCAGGAGACTGGCTGTGCTCGGGAATCTAGTCACATGGCCGATGAGGCCACGAAAAACCAGGCAGCGCATCTACCAGCCCGATCGGATGAGCTGATCGGCGGCCATGGCGCCGAACAGGAGGGTTATGTAGGTGATGGACCATGTGAACACGCGCATCGCCGCCTGCGGGGTGCGGTCCCGCAGCAGGCGGACGGCGTAGAGGACGAACACGGCCCCGAGGACGAGGGCGGCCCCCACGTAGAGGTCGCCCATGCCGGCCACGGGGGCGAACAGCAGGGTGAGGGCCCACAGCAGCAGCGTGTAGCCGAGGATGCGGGTCGCCGTCGTGCGCAGGCTCGCCACCACCGGGAGCATGGGGACGTCGACCCGGGCGTAGTCCTCGCGGTAGCGGATGGCGAGGGCCCAGAAGTGCGGCGGCGTCCAGTAGAAGATGACGGCGAACAGCACCACGGGCGCCCAGTCGAGCGAGTTGGTGACCGCCGACCAGCCGATCAGCACGGGGGCGGCCCCGGCGGCGCCGCCGATGACGATGTTGCGGCTCGACGTCCGCTTCAGCCACAGCGTGTAGACGAACACGTAGAACAGGCAGGCGGACACGGCCAGGACGGCCGACAGCAGGTTGACGGTGGCCCACAGGAACGCGAACGCCGCCACCTCCAGGCCGACGGCGAACACGAGCGCCGAGCGGGGGGCGATGCGGCCGCTGGGGATCGGGCGGTTGCGGGTCCGCTCCATCACCCGGTCGATGTCGCGGTCGACGTACATGTTGATGGCGTTGGCGCCGCCGGCCGCCAGGGTCCCGCCGAACACGGTGGCGGCGATCAGCCACGGCGACGGGAGGCCCTGCTCGGCCACGATCATCGTGGGCACCGTGGTCACGAGCAGCAGCTCGATGATGCGCGGCTTGGTGAGCGCGACGTAGTCGCCGATCTGCGACCGCAGGGGGACGGTGAGCCGGGGGGCTGTCAACACAACGCGGGGCAGCCTAGAACTGGCCCCCGGAGAGGGGCCAACGCGGGCCGGCCGGGTTCGGCCCGCGGGCGCGGCCGGCTCCTAGCCTGGACCCGTGCGCGTCCCCCGCGTCTCCCCCACCACCTACCGCCGCATCGTGCTCGCGGCCCTGGCCGCGCTCGTGTTCATCATGGTCACCGGCGCCGCCGTGCGGCTCACCGGATCGGGGCTGGGGTGCTCGACGTGGCCCACCTGCGAGCCGGACAGCTTCACGCCCCGGTCGGCCAGCGACACCCACGGCATGATCGAGTGGGTCAACCGGCTCATCACCGGGGCCGTCACGCCGTTCGCCGTCGCCGCCGTCCTCGGCGCCCTGTGGCGGACGCCCTACCGGCGGGACCTGTTCCTGATCTCGCTCGGGCTGCCCGCCTGGGTCCTGGCCAACGCCCTGGTGGGGGCGCTGGTGGTGGTGCTCGACCTGTCGCCGGTGTCGGTGATCGCCCACTTCCTGCTGTCGCTGGGGTCGGTGGCCAACGCCGTGGTCCTCTACGAGCGGGCCGCCCACGGTCCCCCGCTCCGGGACCCGGACGCGCCCGGCGGGGTCCGGCGGGCGGCCACGCCCGCGGTGGTGGCGACGTGCCGCGTGCTGGTGGCGGCGGCGTGCGTCGTGATCGTGACCGGGACGCTGGTGACCGGCAGCGGCCCCCACGCCGGCGACGAGCGGGCCGACCGGCTGGACCTCACGGTGGGCGACGTCGTGCGCGTGCACGGCGTGGCGATGGTGGCGTTCCTGGTCACCACGCTGGTGGCCGTGCGCCGGGCCCACCGGGGCGACACCGCGCCCGTGGTGGTCGACCGGCTGCACGAGCTGCTGGTCGTGCTGGTGGCGCAGGCGGCGGTCGGCTACTGGCAGTACTTCACCGGGGTCCCGGCCTGGCTGGTGGGCATCCACGTGCTGGGGGCGGCGCTGGTGTGGATCGCCGTGGTGCGGGTGTGGCTCGGGCTGACGGTGCGGTCCCCGGAGGAGATCCCCGAGGTGCGCGGCGACGGAATGACGGCTGCCCGTGCGACAATGAGGGCGTGGTGTTCGCTGGCCCGCCCGCTCCGCTGACGGCGCCCGCCGAGGTCGATCAGCCCGTCGGCGGCACCGAGGTCGACCCCGAGCGGCCGTGGGTCGTCATCGTGTGGAACGACCCCATCAACCTCATGTCGTACGTCACGTTCGTGCTGCAGAAGCTGTTCGGCTACCCGCTCGAGGTGGCCGAGAAGCTGATGCTCGCGGTCCACTACGAGGGCCGGGCCGTCGTGTCGAACGGCACCCGCGAGAAGGCCGAGCTGGACGTGTTCCGCCTCCACGAGCACGGCCTGTGGGCCACGATGCAGCAGGACTGACGGCCGCCGTGTTCGACCGCGACCGGGTCAAGCGCAAGGGGGCGGGGCGCTACGTCGTGCGCCTGCGGCCCAACGAGAAGACGCTGGTGGCCGACCTCGTGGTCCAGCTGCGGGAGCAGCTGCTGGCCTCGACCGACGAGCCCTCGGTGCGGCGCCTGTTCCCCCCGGCGTACGCCGACGACCCCGAGCGCGACGCCGGCTACCAGGTCCTGACCCGGGACGAGCTGCTGGAGCGCAAGCTGGCGGCCATCGAGGTCGTCGAGCGCACGCTGGAGACGGCGGGGCGAGCTCGACGACGACGCCATGGCGGCGTGGATGGGCACGCTCAACTCGCTGCGGCTGGTGCTCGGCACCCGGCTGGACGTGGACGAGGAGCTGCCGTCGCTCGACCCCGACGACCCCCTGGCGCCGGCGTACGCGGTGTACGAGTACCTGGGGTGGCTGCTGTCGCAGGTGGTCGACGCGCTCAGCCCCGACCTGCCGCCCCCCACGCTCGACCCCCGGGGCTGACGGGCGGCGTCAGCTGTCGGCCGGGGGTGCGCCCGGTGCCGGGGCGATGCACTCGTCGACCGCCGCCTCGGGCGTCTTGGAGGGGTCGTCCTCGGGGGTGAGGGTCATGCCCTCGCCGACGTAGCCCCAGGCCAGGTCGTTGTACCGGAACTGGCGGCCGTCGGTGCACTCGAGGCGGACGGCCACGGGCGAGAGGAGGACGTCGTCCCGGACGCAGGCGACGCCGAAGGTGGCATCCTCGATGACGGTGCCGGCCTGGTAGACCTCGTCGCAGGCCGGGATGTCGGCGGGGACGACGCTGCTCGAGGCCACCGGGGACGCAGACTCGGTGGTGCAGGCGGAGGCGCCGACGCTGGCGACGAGGGCGAGGGCCACCGCCGAGACGATCCCGGTCCGGCTCATAGGGGCCGAATCTAGGCGCGCGCGACGGGCGGGCGCAGATGCACCGGCGGGCGGCCGCGGGCCCCTGACATCGAGGTTTGGAGGGTGGGATGCGGCTGCTAATGTGTCCCGACGCCCGTCCGGCGGGTCGAGCCCCCATCGTCCAGTGGCCTAGGACGCCGCCCTTTCAAGGCGGTAACACGGGTTCGAATCCCGTTGGGGGTGCGTACCAGCCAGATAAGCCATCTCGGTCCCGTGGTGCAGTTTGGAGTGCACGCCGGCCTGTCAAGCCGGAGGCCGCGGGTTCAAATCCCGTCGGGACCGCCACCACCATCTCGGTCGGGTAGCTCAGTTGGCAGAGCGTCCGCCTGAAAAGCGGAAGGTCACCGGATCGACGCCGGTCCCG